>CAVRGT010000001.1:0-245988 GCA_963720805.1 uncultured Solirubrobacterales bacterium
GAGTGGCGCTGAGCACCACCCACCTCTACTACGTGATGGAGGAAGAAGGCAACCAGAACGGCTACCTCATGCGCGCCCCGCTGGCCGGAGGCAGCCAGGAACTCCGCTTCATCGGTAAATCGGGCCTCCGCGGCCTGGCCCTCGACGGCACCCACGTCTACTGGGCGACGCAGGGCGAAGGAGCGATCGGGCGCGCCGATTTGGACCTGGAAAACAAAGAGAACGAATTCATCGAAGTCATCGGCACCCTTAACGGCCTCGCTGCCGACGGCGCCCACCTCTACTGGACGGTCAACGGGGAAGCGGCAACCAACCCCGGTGCCGACCTCTACCGCTATCAAGCGGGCAGCGGGCCCGGGGATGAAGTACTCACCGACCTGACGACGCTGCCCAGTGCCAACGGCGCCGAAGTGCAGGGCGTGCTCGGTGTCTCGGGCGATGGCACCCGGATCTACTTCGCCGCCAACGCCGACCTCGACGGGTCGGGCCCGGCTAGCCAGGGCAACTGCGTGGGATCGGTGAAGTTCTCCAAAGGGCAGTGCAACCTCTACCTCTGGGACGAGGGCGAGGTGAGCTTCATCGCGCCGATCGACGCCGGGGGGGGCTCAGGGGCAGACTCGCTGAACTGGGTGGGGACGCCGCGCGAAGTGATCGCCACCGGCTCCTACTTCCCGAAGACCGCCTTCATCAGCGCCGACGGGCAGACGCTGGTCTTTCGCTCCCAAAACCAGCTCAGCGCCTACGACAACGAAGGGGTGCCCGAGTTCTACCGCTTCCGCGTCGGCGATCCCGAGCTGCGCTGCCTTACCTGCCGCCCCACCGGAGAGGCGGCCGAAGAGGGCCCGCGCCTGGGCTCGATCGTCTACCCCGGCCTGCAGCCAGAGGACTCGGTGATAGGGGTCTCGGCGCGAAACCTCGCCGCCGGCGGCGATCGCTTCTTCTTCGAAAGCCCCGAAGCGCTCAGCCCCGCTGACACCAACGGGCAGGCGGGCTGCCCCTTCGCGGGCTCCGCAACGCAGGGCTTCCCCGCCTGCATGGACGTCTATGAGTGGGAGGCGCCCAATTCCCCAGGCGGCAGCTGCAAAGAATCCTCTCCCGCCTACAGCCCCCTGAACGGCGGCTGCGTCTACCTGCTCTCGACCGGCAAGAGCGAGTTCCCCTCGTTCTTTGCCGACGCCTCGGCAAGCGGCGATGACGTCTTCTTCTTCACCCGCGGGCAGCTGGTCGGCCAAGACAAAGACGAACTGCAAGACGTCTATGACGCGCGAGTGGGGGGTGGCCTCCCGGGCCAGCACCCGCAGCCCGTCGTGCCCTGCGAAACCCCCGAGAGCTGCCGCGCGCCCGTCCAGTCCCCGCCCGTAGAACCGACGCCCGGCAGCGCCACCTTCGTCGGTCCCGGCAACCCGGTGGCGAAGCACAAAAGGGCCAAGAAGCACAAGCACAAGAAGCACAAGCACAAGAAGCACAAGCACAAGGGCAAAAAGAAGCAAAAGAGAACCAAGAGCAAGGGGAGGGCAGGGCGATGAGGACGGGCAAGGCTGTGCTGGGCGCGCTGGCGAGTTGCTGCGCGGCGGTGGCGTTGATGCCGGCCGCCTCCGCGGCCGCTCCCGCTCCCGCCTGGTCGCTTTCGATCACGCCGATGCCCTCGAACTTCGCGATCGGCGCCGACCCCGAGCCGCAGTACCTGATCAGCGCCACCAACGTCGGCGAAGCCCCCGCGGGGGGCGAAGCGATCGTGCTCGAAGCGCTGCTGCCGGCGGGACTGACGCCGAGCAAAGCGAGCGCCCTCGACAACGACCCCGACACCGCCAATCCGCCCACCTGCTCGATCGCCGCCCAGACGGTCACCTGCGAAACCGCGGAATCGCTCGGCCCCGGCCGTCTCCTGCTGGCCCAGGTAGACGTCGCGGTCTCAGGCCCCGAAGGCCCGACCACGACCACGGCCTCGATCAGCGGCGGCGGCGCCGCGAAAGTCAGCGCCACCTTGCTCACCAGGGTCCAGGCCGCCCCGCTGGAATTCGGCTTCCTCCCCGGCTTCAGTGCCCCCACCACCGACGGGGAAGGCTCCCCGGCCACCCTGGCGGGCTCTCACCCCTACCAGCAGACCGTCGCCTTCGGCCTGCCGACGGTCAACCCCGGCGACGGGCTGACCAACGCCGGGCACGCCCGCGACATCTACCTCGAGCTGCCGCGGGGCCTGCTCGGCTCCCCCGCTGCCTCACCGGTGCTTTGCACCGAGGCCGAGCTGACCGGCAGCGAGGGCTGCCCCGATCCCTCCCAGATCGGCCTCGCCGACATCACCACCCTGGTCGGCAAAGTGGGCACCAACGGCATCTCCACCACCGGCCTGTTCAACATGGTCCCGCCACCCGGCGCCGCGGCGGAGTTCGCCACCAACGTCGCCGGCGCCGGCATCTTCGTCCACATCCTCGCCGGGGTGCGCTCCGACGGCGACTACGGCGCCGAGGCCGCCACCCACGACATCCTCGCCCTCGGCACCCAGCCGATCTTCAGCATCCAGGCCCAGATCTGGGGCGATCCCTCCGCCGCGGCCCACGACCACGTCCGCGGCGAATGCGTGAGCGGCGAAGGCTCCTGCCCGGTGGGCGCCCGGGAAACCGCCTTCCTGACGATGCCAAGCGATTGCCCCGGCGAGCCGCTGCCCTTCGCGGTCCTCGCCGACAGCTGGGAGGAACCGTTCCCCGAATTCGAAGAACGCGAAGCGCGCTATGAAAGCGCCGACCTCGCCGGGGACCCGGTCTCGGTCCAAGACTGCGGCGAGCTGAAATTCGAACCGACGATCACCGCCCGCCCGAGTACCAACCTCACCGACTCCCCCGCGGGCCTTGACCTCACCCTGCACCAGCCCCAAGACACCAACCTGGACTCGCGCTCCACCGCGGCGCTGCGCGACGCGGTCATCCGCTTCCCCGCCGGGCTGGCGGTAAACCCCTCCCAGGCGGCGGGCCTCGGCGCCTGCTCAGAGGATGAGATCGGCTTCGAAGCCAACCAAGAAGGCACGCTCTCCTTCTCCAAGGAACCGCAAAGCTGCCCCGACGCGGCCAAGATCGGCACCCTCGCGGTCTCCTCGCCGCTGCTGGTCGCCCGCAACGCCGATCACGAAGTCGAAGAAACCCCCGAAGGGGACCCGGTCTTGGAAGCGCTGCACGGCTCCCTCTACATCGCCAAGCCCTTCGCCAACCCCTTCGGCTCGCTGATCGCCGTCTACCTGGTGGTCGAAGACAAAAAGACCGGCATCGTCGCCAAGCTGGCCGGCAAAGGCGAGCTTGACCCCGGCACGGGCCAGATAACCACCTTCGTGCGAGAAAACCCCGAGCTGGCGCTCCAAGACGTCGTGGTCCACCTCTTCGACGGCCCGCGCGGGCCGCTCCTCACCCCGCCGACCTGCGGTGAGTTCGCCACCGAAACCGACCTCACCCCCTGGAGCGCCCCCGAAGGCAAACACGCTCACCCCGGCTCGAGCTTTCAGACCACGGCCACGCCGAGAGGGGGAAGCTGCCCGACCGGCGAGTCACAGCTGCCAAACGCCCCCAAGCTGAGCGCCGGCACCGAGAACCCCACCGCGGGCAAATACAGCCCGCTGATCTTCAAGGTGTCCCGCGAAGACGCCGGCCAGCGCCTGGGCAAGATCGAAGCCACCTTGCCCGGCGGCCTCTCGGCCAAGCTGGCGGGAGTCGGCACCTGCTCTGAGCAAGACATCGCCAAGGCCCGCTCGCGCGAAGCACCCCGGATGGGAGCCCTCGAGCAGGCCGACCCCAGCTGCCCGGCCTCATCTGAGATCGGCGTCCTCAACGCCGCCGCCGGCGCCGGGCCCACCCCCTACTACACCCAAGGCCACGCCTACCTCGCCCCCCCTTACAAGGGCGCCCCGCTCTCGATCGTGGCGATCGCCCCCGCCGTCGCCGGTCCCTTTGACCTCGGCACGGTGGTGGTGCGAAGCGCGCTCTACCTCGATCCCGTCAGCGCCCAGGCGCGGATCGTCTCCGATCCGCTGCCCGCCGTCCTGCACGGAGTGCCGCTTGACGTGCGCTCGGTCGCGGTGCGCGCCGAGCGGCCCGAATTCAGCCTCAACCCGACCTCTTGCGATGAGAAGTCCTTCGGCGGGCAGGTGCTCTCGACCCTGGGTCAGGCCGCACCGCTGTTTGAGCGCTTCCAGCTCGGCGGCTGCAAATCCCTCCCCTACAAGCCGAAGATGAACGTCCGCCTCTTCGGCCCGACCCACCGCGGCGCTCACCCGCGCCTGAAGGCCGTCTTCACCGCCAAGCCCGGGGAAGCCAATACCTCCCGCGTCTCCTTTGCCTTGCCCAAATCGGAGTTCATCGACCAGGCCCACTTCCGCACGATCTGCACCCGCGTGCAGTTCGCCGCCAACCAGTGCCCGCCGGGCTCGATCTACGGCCACATCAAGGCCACCAGCCCGCTCGTGGACTACCCGGTCCAAGGCCCGATCTACCTGCGCTCCTCCTCTCACAAGCTGCCCGACGTGGTGGCGGCGCTGCGCGGCCCGCCCTCCCAGCCGGTCGAGGTCGACCTCGACGGCCGCGTGGACTCCGTCCACGGCGGCATCCGCACCATCTTTGAGAGCGTCCCCGACCTGCCGGTGACCAAGGCGATAATCACCCTGCAGGGCGGTAAGAAGGGCCTCTTTCAAAACTCGACCGACATCTGCAAGGGCACCTGGCGCGCCACGCTCAAGCTCAACGCCCAAAACGGCAAGGTCCACGACACCAAGCCCAAGCTGCACGCCCGCTGCGCGAAGAAATCAAAAAGAGGGGGCAAAAAAGGCCGCTAGGCCGCCCTCGCCGCACAAGCTTCCCGGAAGTAGTTGTCCCAGTCCATCGAGCAAATGAAGACAGGAGAAACACCTCATGCAAAAGCACAGAACGAGGGTGGTGTGCTCGGCGCTTTTGGTCGTCGCGCTTGCCGCGCTTGGCCTGGCCGGTGGCGCCCAGGCCAAACTGGTCGGTGAATTCACCAAGTTCACCAACTGCCCCTACACCAACGAAAAAGCGATCAAATGCATCTACTCGGTCACCGAATCCGGCGAAGTGGTGCTCGGCTCCAAGAAAGTGCCGATTGAAAAACAGGTCATCCTGCAGGGCGCCTACGGCGAACCGGTGGAAGAAAAAGAAGAAGCGGAATTCTACCCCTTCATCGCCGCCACCAACGGCGTAACGCTCTCCAAAGCGCCCCAGAACGTCCCCGGTGGGCTGCTCGGCATCGTGCCCGACGCCTCCTCGCCGTTCCTGGTCAAAGCGCTGATCAAATTCTTCCTCGAAAACAGCCTGACCGGTGTCAACTCGACCCTGGAACTGGCCAAATCGGCCTCTGACATCCGCATCTCCGAAAACAACCTGGCCGGGGAAACCGGCACGGCGCTGCAGATGCCGGTCAAGGTCCACCTGGAAAACCCCTTCCTGGGCAAAAAATGCTTCGTCGGCTCATCGAGCTCGCCGATCACCTGGAACCTGACCACCGGCACGACCAGCCCGCCGGAACCCAACAAACCGATCACCGGCTCAGGCGGCGAAGGCTCGCTGCTTGAAAAAGCCAAAATCCTCAAGCTCTCCAACAACACGCTGGTCGACAACGCCTGGTCGGCGCCTAAAGCCGCGGGCTGTGGGGGGATCCTCTCCTTCCTCATCGACCCGATCATCAACGCGCAGCTCGGCACCACGACGGCCGGTCACAACTCGGCGACGCTGAAAGGAACGCTCTACGTCGCCTCGGCCTTCACGGTCAACAAAGTCAATAAAGAAAACCCATAGGCCGCGACGCGCAAGGAGATGATTGGAATGAGAACTAAAGCAACAGCTATCGGTGCCGCCCTGGCGGCCCTGGCGATGCTTTGCGCGATGTTTGCCTCAAGCGCCGGCGCAGCGCCCGCCTGGAAGTTCGAAGGCAAATCCCTGGAAGGAACCGAAGTGATCCTCGGCGCCGCGATCGACAGCTCGCTGACGATCCCCGGCCTGACCACCAAATGTGAAGATTTCCTCTACAAAGTGACGATTAAAAACGAATCCGGCACCGGCAAGGGCGAAGTCACCGAACTTCCCCTCTACAACTGCACGACCGATTCTCCGGAAGTCTGCACAGTTAGCTCAATTGGTGCCGAAAAACTGCCGTGGGCGGCGAAACTGACCACGGTCAGCTCCTCCAACTACATAGTGATCGAAGGCATCAAAGTCGGCATCAAATACGCCGGCGCCGAATGCGCGCTGGGCGGCATCTTGGTCTCGGTGACCGGAACCGCCGGCGGGCTGCTCGACAACACCACAGAAACCGCCACGTTCAGCTCGACCACGTTCAGCGCTACCAAAACCGAACTCAAAGCGCTGGCGACGAAAGTCCAGTGGAACGGGCTCTTCCCGACCGAAGCGTTCCAGTGGCACAGAGAACAGGCGCTGAGCGTTTCCTAGCGTCCCCCGCCAAGACCGCGAGCGCCGGGGGTTCTCTGGCGCTCGCGGTGGCGGTGCTCTTGCTCCCTGGCTGCGGGGGCGGCTCCGCCGATCCCGAGAACAGCACCACGGCGGATACTGCCGGCGCTGCTGGCGCCCAGTCGGGAGCCTCGAGCCCGACCGGCTCTCGGGAGGCGAGCAAGACCGGGGCGGCAAAGGCCAAGGCGGGGGGCAAGGGCGGCTCCTCGGGTGGGGAATCGCCGGCGGGCGGCTCGGGCCAAAAGCACGGCCCCCCGATCGCCGCCCCGCCCAAGGGCGGCCGTGAGCAGGCTCCCACCCCGGCTGAGAGCGCCAACGCGACGGTCGCCGACATCGCCCTGGAGAGCCCCGCGATCCCCACCTCCGCGGGCAGCGCCGGTTCCCTGCCCTCCACCTACACCTGCGACGGCAAAGACATCTGGCCCGCCCTGCGCTGGAGTGGGGTTCCCGCCGGCAGCGCCGAACTGATCCTCTACGCGATGAACGCCCAGCCGGTGGCGGGGCGGCTCTTCATCGACTGGGCACTGGCAGGCCTGGATCCGGGTCTGGGGGGCATCGAGGCCGGGCGCCTACCCAAGGGCGCGGTGGTCGCCACCAACAGCTTCGGCAAGCTGGGCTACTCGATCTGCCCCCCCGCCGGCAGCGGGGAAACCTACATATTCGCGCTCTTCGCGCTGCCCCGCGCGCTCTCACCCCAAAAGGGCTTCGACCCGCGCGTCCTGCGCGAAGAGATCCTCGCCATCTCGGGCGATGTCGGTCTTTTGCCCGCTGTTTATGCCCGCGGCTGAGCACGCCAAACCAAGGCTTCTTCCAAAAACAAAAACCAACACAGGAATGAGGGAGATATGAAGACCCACAGCTTGAGAAGGGCGCTTGGCGCGCTTCTCCTCGCGGGGCTCCTGGTGCTCGCGGTGAGCGCCACGGCCCAGGCCAAACTGGTCGGTGAATTCACCAAGTTCACCAACTGCCCCTACAAAAACGAAGCGGCGATCAAATGCATCTACTCGGTCACCGAAGGCGGCGAAGTCGTGCTCGGTTCCAAGAAAGTGCCGATCGTCAACCCGGTGGTCCTGCAGGGCGCCTACGGCGAACCGGCAGAAGAAAAAGAAGAAGCGGAATTCTACCCGTTCATCGCCGCCACCAACGGCGTAACGCTCTCCAAAGCGGCCCAGCCGGTTCCCGGTGGCCTGGCCGGCCTGGTCAACTGCAAAGAAATCAAAGATTTCTTCCTGCGGATCAGTTGCGAAGTGACCTTTGAAAACGGCCTCACCGGCCTCAACTCGACCCTGGAACTGGCCAAACCGGCCTCCGACATCCGCATCTCGGAAAACAACCTGGCCGGTGAAGTCGGCACGGCCCTGCAGATGCCGATCAAGATCCACCTCGAAAACCCGTTCCTGGGCAGCAGCTGCTACGTCGGCTCCTCGAGCAAACCGGTGATCTGGAACCTGACCACCGGCACGACCAGCCCACCTGAACCCAACAAAGCGATCAGCGGCTCGGGCGGCGAAGGCTCGCTGCTTGAAAAAGCCAAAATCCTCAAGCTCTCCAACAACGTCCTGGTCGACAACGCCTGGGCGGCACCGGGAGTAACGGGCTGCGGAGGGTTCCTGGTCGAACTGCTCCTCAACCCGATCATCAACGCCGCCGCCGGCCTGCCGGCCTCCGCGGGGCACAACACGGCGATCCTCAAAAACACGCTCTACGTCGCCTCGGCCTTCACGGTCAACAAAGTCAACAACGAAAACCCCTAGGGCAACCCCTTCGGGACAAGCGGTATCGCCAAAGCGCCGGGGGCTGGAGCCCCGGCGCTTTGGGTTTGAGAGATTGCTAGCCGCCTAACCCGCTCCAGGTGACGCCAAGTCCTTCACCGGCAAGACTCAGCTTGGCGCTGCCGTCGAAGGTCGCTTTGTGTTCGGTGGTTTTGGAGATCGCCCACATTTCAGTTAACGGACCCGCTTCGAGCACGTGGTCGACTGCTTCGGTGTCGAGTTCCCCTTTGCTGTCTTTGGCATAGAAGGCGCCGAGGACGGGTACTTTGGTCCCGATCGGGCAACCTTTACCCATTTCCAGAGTCACGAACGTTTCGCCCGTCAGTGGTTGGAGTCGAAGCAGGGTCAAGCCTTCATGCAGGACGAGCTGTCCTTTGAGGGGGTTGGTCACGACAGTGCCCACTGCGCTGCCATTGCTATGAACTTCGCATTCCGCAGTTGCTTTCCCGTTGAGGAGAACCTGGCAGCCTCCATATGAGAGCGTCCCAGAGCTCGTGCCTTCGACTTCGAGCAGTGCTTTTTCGCCGCTCAGGCTTTCGCATGAGACCGTGGTGGAAACTCCGGAAATTGTGGTTAAGAGGCTTAGCGTCCCTTCTGCTTCGGTCGAGAGTTCGACCGGCAAGGAGGGAGGAGGGGGGATCATCCATTCCGGGGTTTCCCCTAACCCGCTCCAGGTGACGCCAAGTCCTTCACCGGCAAGACTCAGCTTGGCGCTGCCGTCGAAGGTCGCTTTGTGTTCGGTGGTTTTGGAGATCGCCCACATTTCAGTTAACGGACCCGCTTCGAGCACGTGGTCGACTGCTTCGGTGTCGAGTTCCCCTTTGCTGTCTTTGGCATAGAAGGCGCCGAGGACGGGTACTTTGGTCCCGATCGGGCAACCTTTACCCATTTCCAGAGTCACGAACGTTTCGCCCGTCAGTGGTTGGAGTCGAAGCAGGGTCAAGCCTTCATGCAGGACGAGCTGTCCTTTGAGGGGGTTGGTCACGACAGTGCCCACTGCGCTGCCATTGCTATGAACTTCGCATTCCGCAGTTGCTTTCCCGTTGAGGAGAACCTGGCAGCCTCCATATGAGAGCGTCCCAGAGCTCGTGCCTTCGACTTCGAGCAGTGCTTTTTCGCCGCTCAGGCTTTCGCATGAGACCGTGGTGGAAACTCCGGAAATTGTGGTTAAGAGGCTCAGCGTCCCTTCTGCTTCGGTCGAGAGTTCGACCGGCAAGGAGGGAGGAGGGGGGATCATCCATTCCGGGGTTTCCCCTAACCCGCTCCAGGTGACGCCAAGTCCTTCACCGGCAAGACTCAGCTTGGCGCTGCCGTCGAAGGTCGCTTTGTGTTCGGTGGTTTTGGAGATCGCCCACATTTCAGTTAACGGACCCGCTTCGAGCACGTGGTCGACTGCTTCGGTGTCGAGTTCCCCTTTGCTGTCTTTGGCATAGAAGGCGCCGAGGACGGGTACTTTGGTCCCGATCGGGCAACCTTTACCCATTTCCAGAGTCACGAACGTTTCGCCCGTCAGTGGTTGGAGTCGAAGCAGGGTCAAGCCTTCATGCAGGACGAGCTGTCCTTTGAGGGGGTTGGTCACGACAGTGCCCACTGCGCTGCCATTGCTATGAACTTCGCATTCCGCAGTTGCTTTCCCGTTGAGGAGAACCTGGCAGCCTCCATATGAGAGCGTCCCAGAGCTCGTGCCTTCGACTTCGAGCAGTGCTTTTTCGCCGCTCAGGC
The DNA here is from genome assembly GCA_963720805.1 of uncultured Solirubrobacterales bacterium. GTDB lineage: Bacteria > Actinomycetota > Thermoleophilia > Solirubrobacterales > 70-9 > VRUE01. Next base: position 9,953 of record CAVRGT010000001.1, read on the forward strand.
TTTCGCATGAGACCGTGGTGGAAACTCCGGAAATTGTGGTTAAGAGGCTTAGCGTCCCTTCCGCTTCGGTCGAGAGTTCGACCGGCAAGGAGGGAGGAGGGGGGATCATCCATTCCGGGGTGCCTTCAGCGCTGGACATCGCGAGTCCGAGTGTGCTGATAGCGATGGTCGTACAGAGGCCGAGAATCGCGATATGAAGTCTCCGTCGGGTCATGGGGCTCGTCGTCCTTTTCTGGGCGGTTTTGGGACAGGCAGAATAAAACAATTAAACAGAAAATGCTGAGCAACAGCCCGCAGGGTCGGGAAGCCGACCGCAGCCCTATATTCGGGTCGGCAACATGCACCCGCATCCCTTCCAGGCCTGATGGCCCAGCGAATCCCGCGCGATGAATCGCTGAGCCGCGTCCACGGCGTCGGGGCGCTGTTCGCCGCCGCCTACGGCAACGTCGGCTCCTCGATCTACTACGCGCTCGGCGTCACCGCGGCCTTTGCGCTCGGCCTGACGCCGGTTGCCTTCGTCATCTCGGGCCTGATCTTCGCCGCCACGGCGGCCACCTACGCCGAGGCGACGGTGATGTTCCCGGAGGCCGGCGGCTCCTCGAGCTTCGCCCGCCACGCCTTCAACGAGCTCATCAGCTTCATCGCGGCCTGGGGGCAGATGCTCAACTACACGATCACGGTCGCGATCTCGGCCTTCTTCGTGCCTCACTACCTGGCGGTGTTCTGGCCGTGGCTCGGCGAGAGTCCCGGCGACATCATCGGCGGCGCGGTCCTGATCCTCGTCCTCGCCCTGATCAACATCCGCGGCACCGAGGAGTCGGCCAAGCTCAACCTCGTTCTCGCCGTTGCCGACCTGGCGACCCAGGTCGTGCTGGTCGGGATCGGCCTCGTCCTCGTCTTCAGTCCGCAGGTCCTGGTCGACAACGTCCACCTCGGGGTCGCCCCGACCTGGAGCGACTTCGCGCTCGGCGTCGCGGTCGGGATGATCGCGTATACCGGGATCGAGACGATCTCCAATATGGCCGAGGAGGCCAAGGACGCGGCGCGGACGATCCCCAAAAGCGTTGGGCTCGTCGTGATCGCCGTGCTCGGCCTCTACCTGCTGATCCCGATCGTCGCGCTCTCGGCGATGCCGGTGGTCAAGGACGCCGCCGGCCACTACGCGACCGCGCTCGGCTCGAAGTTCGCCGACGACCCGATCCTCGGCATCGTCGAGAACCTCGGCCTCTCCTCGGGCCCGACCGAAATCCTCCGCTATTACGTCGGCGTGCTGGCCGCGGTGATCCTGCTGATCGCCACCAACGCCGGCCTGATCGGCGTCTCCCGCCTCACCTACTCGATGGGCCAGCACCGCCAGCTCCCCGAGGGCCTGCGCCAGGTCCACCCCAAGTACCGCACCCCCTACATCGCGATCCTGATCTTCGCCGCGATCGCGATCCTCACCCTGATCCCGGGCCAGACCGACTTCCTGGCGACGATGTACTCGTTCGGCGCGATGCTCTCCTTCACGATCGCCCACGTCGCGGTGATCCAGCTGCGCCGCCGCCAGTCCGGCATCGAGCGGCCCTGGCGCCCGCCACTCAACTTCCGCGCCTTCGGCACCGAGGTGCCGCTGACGGCCGTCCTCGGCGGCCTCGGCACCTTCACCGCCTGGCTCGTCGTGATGGCGCTCAACCCGCGCACGCTCGTCGTCGGCATCGGCTGGATGGCGCTCGGCATCCTCGTCTACGTCCTCTACCGCCGCAACCAGGGCCTGCCGCTGACCGAGACCGTCAAGGTGCTGACCCCGGAGCCGCTGGGGGTGGAGGAGATCGAGTACCGCTCCGTCCTGGTCGCCTTCGAGGACGACCAGCCCTTCTCCGAGGAGGTCGTCGCGACCGCGATCAAGCTCGCCTCCAAGCGTCGCCGCGGCATCCACGTCGCACTCGATGCTGACCGTGCCCACGCACCTGCCGCTTAACGCCGAGCTGCCCGATCAAGAAGGCGCGGCACAGAGCAAGATCGAGCAGGCGAGGCTGATCGGCGGCCAGCGCGTCACCGGCCACGTCGAGCGCGTCCGTCCCGGTCAGGCCGGCTACGACATCGCCGATGAGGCAAAGCTGATCAACGCCGCCGCCGTCGTCGTCGGCCTGCGCCACCGCAACGGCCGCCCCCTCTACGACAAGACCCTGCAGACCGTCCTCGGCGAGCGCCCCTGCCGCGTCATCGTCGTCTCCGAACAGGGCGCCCAGCGCGGCGAGCTGAGCCCGGCAGTCGCATAAACGTCACACATTCCTGACGTTCTGCGCACCACGTGCGCGTCCGCCTCTGAATGCGTCGGCTCCATGGCTCCACCTTTCGTCCTCGGCGGGATTTTCACGAACGGCCTCTCGGGCGCGGTCGCGGTGCTGATCGGCCTTACCGGGCTCATGGGTGGTGCTGGGCGCTATGGCGCAATCCTTCGTGGCAAGACGCCGAGCGAAATTGATCGTATGACCGCGTTGGGCTTCTTTATTGGCCTAGGAGTCGGATGTCTTGCCCTTCTGATCGAATCCACGGCGTGAGCTAGGATGTAGACAGGATGTTTCGCATTGCTCTCATTTACATCGCAGTCCTTGCGGCGACGGCGGTACTGGTTCTCTCGCTGAATGCACTTGAAGCGGGGACGGCCGTGTCACTCGCGGTCTTCGCCTTGTTTGCGGTATCGATCGGCTTCGCAATCGGCTACTTCGTTGACCGAATCCCTGAGATTCCTCGCCCCCGCCGAGTACGACACCGCCCAGCTCCTCCACCCGGGTAAACCCCACGAGGACCCCCGGACCTTCTCGCGCATCTGACGGCAGTCGGCATGCCCGGCCCTGGTAATCGAGTCGGAGCGGCTGCAGAGCGAAGATGACGATCGCTATTGGCGACAGGTCCACCGTGGGCGATCGATGGTCGAGCGGCTTGAACACGCCTTTGACGCCGCCGCATTCTCCGCCGAGCTTCGCGGCCTTGCGGGTCGGTAGGGATGGGCGAGCACCCCTTCTCTGCCGGGGAGATCTTCGCGACGCTTGAGCGCCACGGCGTCGACTACGTCGCTATAGGCGGAATTGCGGCTAATGCTCACGGCTCGCGCCGCCTCACGCTCGAGGTCGACATCATCCCGGAGCCGGAGACTCCGAACTACGAGCTGCTCGCCGCCGCGCTCAATGAGCTCGACGCCCCGGAGACCGCGGTCGATGCAAGTTTTCGCAGCCTTGATCCACGTGACAGCTTCGATCTGGCGCGAGCGGATGTTCTCAAGCTGGCGACCGCCGCCGGCGATCTCGACGTAATCAACGGCGCGCCCGGCGCGCCGCCATATGAAGACCTTCGCAAGCGGGCAATCGAGGTTGAAGTGCGCGGTACGCGTATCCGCATCGCCTCACTCGACGATCTGATCGCGATGAAGCGAGCGACCGGTCGCCCACGCGATCTGCGTGACATCGCCGACCTCACCGCCGAGCCAGGCGAGTAGCACTTCCCTGACATTCTGCGCACCACGCGTAGGAGCCGCCACGCACTTAGAATCCCTTTCAGTGGCCTCCCCCGAGCGGATCTATCAGGGCTCCGTCCGGGCCTTCTCCGTCGTCTTCATCGCCCTCGGCCTGCTGATCCTCATCGCCACCCTCCTCAACGGTGGCGGCCCGCTCTCGGTCGGCACGCTGCTCGGCATTGCCTTTCTCGCCGTCGGCGCGGGCCGGCTCTGGATAGCGTCCCGTACGTGAGCACGCCCGGGTCAGAGGCACAGCCTCCGCCGCCGACTGAGCAGCCCTCCAAACCGCGGCTGGAGCCGCTGCTGCAGCGCGCCACGGGCGTGCCGGGGCTCTTCGTCGCCGTCTACTCGGCGGTCGGCTTCTCGATCTACTTCTCGCTCGGCGTCGTCGCCGACCGCGGGCTCGGCCTGACGCCGCTGATCTTCCTCGCCGCCGGCCTGCTCTTCGTCGTCACCACGCTCAGCTACGTCGAGGGCGGCGCGATGCTGCGCGAACGCGGCGGCTCCTCGAGCTTCGCCCGCAACGCCTTCAACGAGCTGATCGCCTTCATCGCCGGCTGGGCGATCCTGATCGACTACCTGATCGTCGCCGCCCTCGCGGCGATCTCGGTTCCGCATTACCTCGAGCCGATCTCCTCCAACTTCTCGAGAGCCGGCTGGGAGATCGGCATCGCCGGCGCCGTGATCGTCGCTGCCTGCGTGCTCAACATGCTCAACATCACCGGCCGCAGCCGCGAGCGGCCGCTGGCGGTGCTCGCCCTCGCCGACATCGCCCTGCAGCTGGCGGTGATCGTCGTCGGCGTGCTCGCGGTCTTCCACCCCGACCGCCTCACCGACCAGATCAACCTCTTCACCAGCCCCGACTTCCACGACATCGTCTACGCCTCGGTCGTGGCGATGCTCGCCTACGCGGGCATCGAGGCCGCCTCGGACCTCGCCCCCGACATCAACGTCGACCCCCGCGACCTCAAGCGCATCGTCTCGGTCGGCGCCCTCGCGGTGCCGCTCGTCTACGCCGGCATGGCGGCGATCGCGCTGATGGCGGTGCCGGTCGTCGCCGGGCCGAACGGGCCGGAAACGGCCCTCGGCCACCAATACGTCGAGGCGCCGGTGCTCGGCGTCGTCTCCGCCTATCACCCGATCTGGCTCTCCGACGCGATGCGCTGGCTGGTCGTCGCGATCGCCACACCGGTCCTCTTCTGGGCCGTGACGACGGCGCTGCTCGGCGTCTCCCGCCACATCTACACGCTGGCGATCAACCGCCAGATCCCCAGCTGGCTGGGCAAGCTCAACAGCCGCCACGCGACGCCGCAGGTGGCGATCGCGATCTCCGGCGTGATCGCGATCGGCCTGGTCCTGCCGACCAACGTCAAGCTGCTCGCCGGCCTCTACGCCTTCGGCGCGATGCTGGCGATCACGATCGCTCAGCTCTCGATCCTGCGCCTGCGCGTCACCCAGCCCGACCGGCGGCGCCCCTTCCGCGTCCCGCTCGACGTCAACTGGCGCGGCGCCCAGCTGCCGCTGCCGGCGCTCGGCGGCGGGATCGTCAGCGCCCTCGCCTTCGTCAGCGTCCTCATCTACCACGACACCGCCCGCTGGGTCGGCCTCGGTTGGATGACCTTCGGCCTGCTCTTCTACGTCATCTACCGCAAGGGCTTCGAGGGGACGACGCTGACCAAGCGCGTCACCGTCAGCGAGAAGGCGCTGACCAAGCAGGTGCCCGAAGTCGCCTTCCGCAACATCCTCGTGCCGGTCTTCGGCTCAAAGCTCGACGACGACATCGTCTCCACCGCCGGCCGGCTCGCCGCCGCCGAGCAGGAGCAGGCCGAGAGCGGGGAGGACCCCACTCGTCTCGACCTCGTCTACGTGATCGAGGTGCCGCTGACGCTGCCGCTCGACGCCGAGCTGCCGGCCGAGATCGAGCAGGCCGCCCAGCGCGCCCTGCAGCGGGCCAGCGACGTCGGCGAGGAGTACGCGGACGTCAAGGTCAGCGCCAAGGCGGTGCGCGCCCGCGGCGTCGGCGCCGGCATCGTCGAAGCGGCCCGCCGCTACAACTCCGAGGCGATCGTGATCGGCGGCGAGCCGCCGAGCAAGATCAAGGGTGGCGCCAAGCTCGGCGGCATCGGCGCCCCCAGGCCCGCCGAGATCGGCGCCGCGACCGAGTACGTGCTCAAGAAGGCACCATGCCGGGTGTTGCTGACAGCGCCGCCCGAGGCGACGCCCGAACCGGCACCGGAGTCATCGATTGCTGAGCCCACAGCGATCGCTGACCGAGACTAGTATCCGAGCCGTGATCGCATGTTCATCCTGATCGTTGGCTGTGGCCGCGTTGGCTCCTCCGTCGCCCGCTCGATGCTGAGCGAGGGGCACGAAGTCTCCTGCCTCGACGAGGACCCGGAGTCCCACGCGCGGCTCGAGGTCGGGCTCGACAAGGGCTGGGAGGACCTCGGCGGCCAGTTCACGGTCGGCGCCGGGCTGGAGACCGACGCGCTGGTCGCCGCCGGGATCGAGAACGCCGATGCCTTCATCGCCTCCACCGACGGCGACAACACCAACATCATCATCGCCCAGATCGCCCAGCAGCGCTACAGCGTGCCGACCGTGATCGCCCGCATCCTCGACCCGCTGCGGGCCGAATGGTACGAGCGCCAGGGCATGCACACCGTCTGCCCGACCCGGGTCGCGATCGACATGCTCGAGGGCGCCGTGCGCGAGGGCGCCGTGCGCGAGGCCTCCTGATGTACATCATCGTCGTCGGTGCGGGCAAGGTGGGCTGGAACCTGGCCCGCGAGCTGCTCGAAAAGGAACACGAGGTGACGGTGATCGAGAACAACCGCCGCCGCTACCTGACCGTCGAGCAGGAGCTCGAGCACAACGTCTCCTACGGCGACGCCTCCGAGCTCTGGGTGCTGGAGCGGGCCGGGATCGAACGCGCCGACATGGTGATCGCGGTTACCGGCGACGACGAGGACAACATGCTGATCTGCCAGGTGGCGAAGGAGAAGTACGAGGTCGAGCGGATCATCGCCCGGGTCAACAACCCCCGCAACAAGCCCCACTTCGACCTGCTCGGGATCAAGCCCTCGGTCTCGGCCACCGACCTGATCCTGCGCCTGCTCGAGCACGAGGTGCCCGAGTACGGCCTCGTCCACCTGCTCGACCTGCAGGAGGAGCAGCTGGAGATCATCGAGATGTTGCTCGGCAAGGACTGCGGGGTAACCGGCAAGCGTGTCGGCGATCTCGAAATGCCCGAAGGCAGCCTCTTGATCTCGGTGCTGCGCAACGGAAAGGGCTTCGTTCCCGTCGCCGACACGGTGCTCGAGGTCGGCGACGAGGTGCTGGCGGTGCTCGACCCGGGCCACGAGGAGCAGCTGAAGGACATGTTCGGTCCCGCCTCCGGCAACGGCAGTGGCTGAGCGCGAGGTCGACTTCCTCCTGATCGGCGGCGGCCTCGCTGCCGCCAACTGCGCCGCCGAGCTGCGCAAGCGCGGCGCCGAGGGCTCGATCCTGCTCGCCGGCCGCGAGCCCGAGCCGCCCTACGAACGCCCACCGCTCTCCAAGGAGTACCTGCGCGGCGAGGCCGAGCGCGCCGACGCCTACGTCAACCCGCCGGAGTGGTACGAGGAGAACGACGTCGAGCTGCTCAGCGGCACCAACGTGATGTCGCTCGATCCGGCGGCGCGCACGGCGAAGCTGCAGGGCGGGGAGGAGGTCAGCTTCGACAAGGCGCTGATCGCCACCGGGGCGATGGTCAACATCCTGCGCGTCGAGGGCGCCGAGAACGAGGGCATCCACTACCTGCGCGCCTTCGGCAACTCCGACGCGATCCGGAGCGACGCCAAGGCGGCCGCGCACGTCGTCCTGATCGGCGGCAGCTACATCGGCGCCGAGGTCGCGGCCTCGCTCACCGCCAAGGGCACCAGGTGCACGATCGTGACCATGGAGGACGTCGCCCTCTCCCGCACCTTCGGCGAGGAGGCGGGGCGCTGGTTCCACGAGAAGCTCGAGTCCAACGGCGTCACCATCCACGGCGGCGAGGAGCTCGAGGCCTATGAGGGCGACGGTCGGGTCAGGGCGGTGCTGACCAAGAGCGGCCTGGCGATCGAGTGCGACGCGGTCGTCGTCGGCGCCGGTGTGCGCCCCGACGCGATGCTGGCCCAGCGCGCCGGCCTCGAGGTCGACGACGGCATCGTCTGCGACTCCAAGCTGCAGACCTCCGCCGCGGGCATCTACGCCGCCGGGGACTGCTGCTCCTACGAGAGTGTCGTCCACAGCCGCCGCATCCGGGTCGAGCACTGGGACGTGGCGATCCAGCAGGGCATGCACGCCGCCCGCAACATGCTCGGCGCCGACGCCGACTACGAGGTCGTCCCCTACTTCTTCAGTGACCTCGCCGACTGGGCGAGCCTCGAGTACGTGGGTCCCGCCAAGGACTGGGACGAGGAGATCTGGCGCGGCGACCGCGACAAGGGCGAGTTCTCCGTCTGGTACCTCAAGGACGGCCGCGTCTCCGGCGCCCTCAGCGTCGAGCGCTCCGAAGACCTCGCCGAGGCCCGCCGCCTGCTCGCCGACAACATCGACGTCTCCGCCGCCAAGGCCCAGATCGCCGACCCCGCCTGCGATCTTTCCGCGATCTGACCGGACAGCGGTCGGTCCCGCAGCCGATCGGATAGCCTTGCGAGCAGGCGCTTTCGCCGCACAGTGCCCGGTCGTCTAGTGGCAAGACACTCGGCTCTGGACCGAGTAACGGTGGTTCGAATCCATCCCGGGCAGCTTTCATTTTGCTCGACGATGGTCGCAATGTTCTGTCCGAGGCGACATCGAACATGTGTTCGATGCGAGATCGGGTCAACAGTCTCCTGCGTGAAGGGAAATCGCGACAGCAGATTGCGCGGGAGCTTGAGATGGACCCCTCGACCGTCACGCGCCATGCCCGCCATCTCGGCTACCCGGATATCACGCCGAAGCCCTCTGCCACCGACTGGAAGGCGGTCCAGGCCTACTACGATGAAGGGCACTCGATTGCCGAGTGCCGCGATCGTTTTGCGAGGGCGGCGAAGAAAGGCCCGGAGGGTACGGCCGCGAAATGCCTGCTGAGCCGTCTAATCGCTCTGCTAGTTTCGGCCCACTCATGAGCCCTCGCCGCACATGGATCTTTGCATTGCCCGCGGCCGCGCTGCTGATTGCCGGCTGCGGCGGTGGCGGCGGCAGCGATTCGAGCGAATCCACCGCGACGACCGTCGCCGCGCCCGCCGCGTTGAGCAAGGCGGAGTTGATCGAACAGGGCGATGCGATCTGCGCCGAGGTCAACGCCGCGGTTGGCTCGGTCGGCTCGAGTAGCACCGAAAACAGCAGCCCCGCTTCGCAGGCCGCCGGTCTCTACAGCGGCATGGTCGCCAGCGTCAACAATCTCGGCACGCCGCAGGAAGCCGACGGCTACGCCGAATTCTCCAGCGCCGCCGAAGAACTTGCCAAAGCCCAGGACGAAGTCAAACTGGCTTCTGAACGCGGTGACACGGCCGGCCTCGAAGCCGCCGAATCGAATGCCTCTGAAGCGCTGAGCGCGTTCCAGAACGCTGCAAGCGAATACGGGTTCAAAGCGTGCAGCGAAGGCCCAAGCGCGCCGGCCACGTCCGGGCCGAGCGCCGAATCGGGCGGGGCCGAAGCCGGCGAAGAAGCCGAAGCGGTCGAACCCGAAGCAGTCGAACCGGAAGTCGAAGTCGAAGCGGCCCCTGAAGTCGCTCCCGAAACCGGCGGCGCCGGCGGCACTGCCGAAGGCGGCGGTAGCGGCGCCCCCGAAGGCGGCGGTTCCACGGGCGGCAGCTCCGGCGGCATCGGCCCCGGCTGAGCGGGCCGACAACCGGCACATCTCGGAGTCCTCGGTCGGATGGTTCGGGTCACGCACCGATGTGCGCTCCCCTCACCACCCTTCCCTGCGTCCGCCGAGCTGCTTGGTTCTCGGCCCGCTCAGGCAGCTGAGGACTCTTCCCAGGCCCCATACAGCCGAGAATATGGCCCACCCGCCTCGATCAGCTCCTCGTGCGTGCCCGCCTCGGCGATGCGGCCGTGTTCGAGGACGACGATCTTGCCGGCGCGGCGGATCGTCGAGAGGCGGTGGGCGATCACGATCGCGGTGCGGCCGGTGAGCAGGCGGCTGAGGCCTTTCTCGATCGTTTTCTCGGTCCGCACGTCTACGTTGGAGGTCGCCTCGTCGAGGATCAGGATGCGGGGCTCGGCGAGCAGGGCGCGGGCGAAGGCGACCAACTGGCGCTGTCCGGCCGAGAGCTGCACCCCGCGCTCGCCGACCTCGGTCTCGATCCCGTCCGGCAAGGCGGCGATGAACTCGGTCGCGCCGACCGCCGCCGCCGCGTCCTCGATCTCCTCCAGTGTCGCCCCGGGCCGCCCGAAGGCGATGTTCTCGCGCACGCTGCCGGAGAAGAGGAAGCCCTCCTGCGGCACGATCCCCAGCTGGCGCCGCAACGCCAGCTGCTGCACCCCGGTCAGGTCATGTCCATCGACCAGCACCCGGCCCCGCTGCGGGTCATAAAAGCGCGCCACCAGCTTGGCAAACGTCGACTTCCCAGCCCCCGTCGTCCCCACCAACGCCAACGTCTGCCCCGCCGGCACGTGCAAATCAACGTCCCGCAAGGCCCAATCAACCCCATCCCCCGAAGGCTGACTTCCTGTTTCTTCGCGCATATCGCGACTAACCGGGAAGTCAGCATCCTCGGCGTAGGAGAACCAGACGTCCTGCATCTCGATCTCACCCCTCAGGGTGCCCGGGTCGATTGCGCTCTCGGCGTCGATCATGTCGGGCGCGGTGTCGAGCAGGTCGAAGATCTTGTCCAGCGCCGCCATTCCCTGCTGGTAGGTCGTGTACAGCTGCGAGAGCTGCTGGATCGGTTCGAAGAAGATGGTCAGGTAGCCGACGAAGGCGATGATCGTGCCGATCTGGATCGCGCCCTCGATCGTCTGGGTGCCGCCGTAGAGCAGGATCGCCGCGGTGCCGACCGAGGCCAACAGTTCGACCCCCGGGAAGTAGGAAGCGTTGAGCAGGACCGTGCGCATGTTGGCCGCCCGGTTGGCCTCGTTGAGCTCGGTCATCGCGTCGACGTGGCGTGGCTCCTGGCCAAAGCTGCGCACCACCCGCACGCCGCTCAGGGTCTCCTGCAGGTAGCCGGTGATCGCGCCGATCCGCTCGCGCGTTTCGCGGTAGGCGCCGTGGGAGACGATGCGGAAGACGATGCTGGCCGCGGCGATCAGCGGGAAGGTGATGAAGGTGACCAGGGCCAGCTTGACGTCGAGCACGAGCAGGATCACGACCACGCCGACCAGGGTCAGCACGCTGGAGAACATCGTCACCACGCCGTCGGTGACGAGCTGGTTGAGCGCCTCGATGTCGTTGGTCATGCGGCTGATCAGCACCCCCGGGCTGCGGCGGGTGAAGAAGCCGATCGACATCGTCTGCAGGTGCGAGAATACCCGCTCGCGCAGGTCCTGCAGGGCCCGCGTGCCGACCCAGCCGACCAGGTAGGTCTGCAGGAAGGTCGCCGCCGCGTAGAGGGTGGCGATGACGACGAAGGCGGCGACAATCCAGTCGAGGGCAGAGACGTCACCGGTGATGATGCCGTTGTCGACCGCCTTGCCGGCGAGGTAGGGGGGAGCGAGACCCGCCCCGGTCGCCACCAGCAGTGCGACGAACATCAGCACCACCTTGCTGCGATAGGGCCGCAACAGCCCCAGCATCCAGCGCACCTTGCGCCCCCGCTGGTCCCGACCGCGCAGCAGCCGCAAGACGTCCCGAAAGAGCAGCCAGATATCCCGCAGTCGACTCATACCCCGAAACCCCCACCGTTCCGGTGCGCCTTATGCACTTGGGGGGAGTAAAAGGCGCACCGGAAGCTCACAGGCGCGCCACCTCCTCGCGCTGCTCGAGGTCGCGCTGCAGGAAGACCGAGTCGGCGAGGCCATGCTCGGCGATCTCGCGGTAGAAGCTGCAGCCTTCGAGCAACTCGGCGTGGGTGCCGCGGTCGACGATCCGCCCGCCGTCCATCACGATCACCTCGTCGGCGAGCGAGACGGTCGAGAGGCGGTGGGCGATGATGAACGTCGTCCGCCCCTCCATCACCTCGCGCAGCCCGGTCTTGATCGCTCCCTCGGTGGTCGCGTCGACCGAGGAGGTGGCGTCGTCGAGGATCAGGATGCGCGGGTCGGCCAGCAGCGCCCGCGCGATCGCCACCCGCTGGCGCTGCCCACCGGAGAGCGTCAGGCCGCGCTCGCCGACGACCGTGTCGTAGCCGCCGGGCAGATCCTCGATGAAGCTGGCCGCCTGGGCGCGCCGCGCCGCCGCTTCGATCTCCTCGCGCGGCGCGTCGGAGCGCGGGTAGGCGATGTTCTCGGCGACGCTGGCGCTGAAGAGGAAGCTCTCGTCGCCGACGAAGGCGATCTCCGTGCGCAGCGACTCGACCTCGACCGAGCGCACGTCGACCCCGTCGACCAGCACCGAGCCGTCAGTCGGGTCATAGAGCCGCGCGATCAGCGCGACGAGGCTCGTCTTCCCCGACCCCGAAGGCCCAACCAGCGCCACCGTGCTCCCCGCCGCGACCTCAAAATCGACTTCGCTCAGCGCCGCTACGTACTTTGACCCACCTCCAGGGGGGTCAAACTCCTTTGCGCCGCCGGGGGCACCCTCGTAGCGCAGCGTTACGCCCTCCATCCGCACGCTGCCACCGCCCACCGGCAGCGGCGGCGCCCCCGGCGGGCTCTCGATCTCCGGCTCGCGGTCGAGGATCTCGAAGAGGCGGTTGCCGGAGGCGATCGCGCGCTGTGCCATCCCCATCGCCACGCCGAGCATCCGCATCGGCCCGGCCAGGATCACCAGGTAGGTGTAGAAGGCGGTGAACTCGCCGAGGCTGAGGGTGCCGTTGATCACCTCGCGCCCCCCGACCAAAAGCACCAACGCAATCCCCATCTGCGGCAACAGCCCAATCAGCGGCGAGAAGAAGGCCTGCAGCTTGGTCGAGTAGATGCTCTGGTCGAAGACCCGCGTGACCGAGCGCTGGAAGCGGTGCAGCTGGTATTCCTCGCGGGCGAAGGCCTTGACGATGCGGATCCCCGAGATGTTCTCCTCGGCCTCCGCGGTCAGCTCGGCGATCCGCTGCTGCACCTCCTGCTGGGCCGGCCGCGAGACCCGGTTGTAGCGCGAGGCGGTGAAGACGATCAGCGGCGCCGGGATCAGCGCGATCAGCGCCAGCACCGGGTTGATCGCGACCATCACGATGGTGACCAGGGTGATCGTCAGCAGGTTCTGGGTGATGAAGATCAGCCCGTAGCCGAGGAAGAAGCGGATCGCCTGCAGATCGACCGTCGCCCGCGACATCAGCTGGCCGGTCTGCTGGCCGTCGAAGAAACTGAGCTCGAGCCGCTGCAGGTGGGCGTAGAAGAGCTGTCGCAGATCGAATTCGACCGCCAGCGAGACCCGGCCCGCGACCAGGCGCCGCACCACGGTCAGTCCCAGCCGCAGGATCCCGGCGCCGACAATTGCCAACGCCAGCGGCAACAGATCGGGCTTGTTGCCGTCCTGGATCGCGTTGACGGCCCGTCCGATCAGCCACGGAATCAGCACCGTCATCCCCATCGCCGCCCAGGCAAACGCCAGCGACCCCCACAACTGGCGGCGGTAGGGCCGCAAAAACCCCATCAAACGACGATAAGTAGCCACGCCACTCCACTATACAAAGTGAAGTATTGCCCCCCACCCACCTTCCGGTGCGCCTTATGCACCCCTGGGGTGCATAAGGCGCACCGGAACAGGGGTGGTACCTGCGGAAGGGTCAGTCGAAGGCGGCGGCCTTGGCGCTGGGGATCTTGCCGTTGGTGCACCGCGGGCCGTGGCCGGGCTTGGGGAGGATCTGGAAGTTCGTTACCGCGTGGAACGGCGTGGTCGAGCCGTCGTTCTGGGCGAGGGTGATGACCAGGCGGTAGAAGCCGGGGGGGAGGGCGTGGTAGTAGATCTCCGGCCGCGTCGCCGGCGAGTAGCTTCCGGCCGCGCCGATGCGCTGGGCGAGGATGCCGTTGGGCCCGGAGTATTCCGGGAAGTCGAAGGAGCGTCCGACCAGGCGGCCGTTGCCGAAGGGGCTGTTGATCGCCCGCTGCAGCTTGACCGGATCGACGCAGTCCGGGACGCGGTTCAGCGCGAAGCGGATGTGGCCTTCGCCGAGCTGGGGTTCGCCGCCGAAGTGCCGCGGCGAGAGCCGGAAGTTTCGGACCTCGACCTTGACCACGACCGCGTGGCTGCTCTGGCGGGCACCGCTGCGGGGCGAGATCACGCTCACCGTCGGCTCGCCCGGCACCTCTGGCAGCGCCGCCTGGGCGCGCGTGTCTTCCTTGCCGCCGCCCAGCGCCAGCACGGCGGCGACGACGGCCGCGGCGACGGCGATGACTATGAAAGCGGCGCTTCGCGTCTTCACGATTGGCGGGAACCTTAAGCGAGCGCCGTAACGTAGAGGGCTTGCTCGCACGCGCAGGGACCCTCATCGCCGCGGCGCTCGCTTCGTTCGCGCTCATAGCCCCAACCGCCGCGGCCGCCGGCCTGGCCGACCACGTCCACGTCTTCGCCGGAACCCGCCCCGGTCACGACACCTTCGGCGGCGGCCACAACTTCCCCGGCGCGGCGGCGCCCTTCGGCATGGTCCAGTGGAGCCCCGACACGACCCCGGCCGATCGCAACGGCCGCGCCGGCTATGACTACCGCGACTCCCACATCAAGGGCTTCAGCCTCACCCACCTCTCCGGCGCCGGCTGCTCCCTCTACGGCGACTTCCCCTTCCTGCCGAGCACCGAGCCGATCGAAACCTCGCCCGCCGCCGCCGGCTCCTCGCTCGACGGCCAGTTCCAGCCCGGCTTCTCGCACGCCCAGGAGAGCGGCCGGCCGGGCTACTACTCGGTCCGCCTCAAACCGGTCCGCGGCGGCGCGATCGAGACCGAGCTGACCGCGACCACCCGCACCGGGATGGCCCGCTTCAGCTTTCCCCGCAATCCGCACGCGAGCGTCCTGATCAACGCCGGCGGCAGCGCCCAGCCCGACGACTTCGCCGCGGTCAACATCGATCCGGCCAGTCGCGAGATCGACGCCACCGCCTCCAGCGGCCTCTTCTGCGGCCAACGCCCGCGCTACCGCGTCTACATCGCGGCCGTCTTCAACCGGCCCTTCGACGCCTACGGGACCTGGGAAGAAAACAAGCTGAACCCGGGCGCGGCGGCGGCCAGCGACAGCCAGGCGCCCCCGGCCAACCCGAAGATCAGCGCCTACGCGGGCGCCTACGCGAGCTTCGACACCCGCCACAACCGCACCGTCACCGCCCGCGTCGGCGTCTCCTTCGTCAGCGTCGATGACGCCCGCGCCAACCTCGCCGCCGAAAACCCCGGCCGCGGCTTCGGCACGATCGCGAACGAAACCCAACGCCGCTGGAACAGCTGGCTGGGCCGGATCCGCGTCCGCGGCGGCCCGCCCCGCCTGCTCGACACCTTCTACACGGCGCTCTACCACGTCGGTCTGGCGCCGCGCACCTTCAGCGACGTCGGCGGCGCCTACATCGGCATGGACGGCCTCCTGCACCGGGCCGAGGGCCGCACCCAGTACGCCGACTTCTCCGGCTGGGACACCTACCGCACCCAGATCCAGCTGCTCTCGATCCTCGCCCCCAAGCGAGCGAGCGAGATCGTCCGCTCGCTGCTCGCCGACACCGCCGAGAGTGGCTGCCTGCCGCGCTGGTCCTACGCCAACGGCCAGAGCATGACCATGGTCGGCGACTCCGCCGACCCCCTGATCGCCTCCGCCGCGGCCTTCGGCGCCAAGGCCTTCGACCGCCGGGCGGCGCTCGCCGCGATGCTGCGCGGCGCCGACGGCGAGTGCCGCAGTGCCAACGGCGAATACCTCGAGCGCCAGGGCCTGGCGCCCTACCTCGCCCACGGCTACGTCCCCTTCGACCTCGACACCAACGTCCGCAACGCCAACTCGATCTACGGCAGCCCCGACGACGTCTGGGGCTCGGCCGCGACCTCGCTCGAGTACACGGTCGACGATTTCGCCGTCGCCCAGTTCGCCGCTCGGGCGCTCGGCGATAGCGGCACATACCAGCGCTTTATGCAGCGTTCAGGCAACTGGCGCAAGCTCTTCGACCGCCACAGCAAGATGATCGAGCCACGTTACGAAAACGGCGCTTTTCCAGCCAATTACGACAACCTCGGCGGCGGTGGGTTCGTCGAGGGCGACTCCGCTCAGTACAGCTGGGCGGTGCCCCACGATCCCGCCGGCCTCTTTCGCCTGATGGGTGGTCGGGCTACGGCGGCTGACCGTCTCGGTCACTTCCTGCGCAAGCTCAACGCCGGCCCCGGCGGCACCCACGCCGATCACGCCCTGCTCGGCAACGAGCCGACCCTGCAGGTCCCCTGGCTCTATGACTGGCTGCGCCGCCCCTACGGCACCCAGGCCGCGGTCCGGCGCGGCCTCCGCCTCTACAGCCCCTCGCCCTCCGGTTACCCCGGCAACGACGACCTCGGCACGCTCTCGGCCTGGTACGTCTTCGGCGCCCTCGGGCTCTACCCCGAGGTGCCGGGCGTCGGCCTGCTCGCGATCGGCAGCCCCCTCTTCGGGCACACATCAGTCGCATTGGCGCACGGACGCCGCCTCACGATCACCGCCACTGCGCGAGAAACGCGGGGCAAGGGAAAGAAAAAGCACACCGTCGCACTCAGCCCGAGCGGCGCCCCCTACATAAAGGGCCTCCGCATCAACGCTCACCGCACGAGCAAGCCCTGGACCACCTGGTGCGCGCTCTCGCGCGGCGCGAACCTGGCCTTCCAGCTCGCCCCCCGCCCGAACCGCAAGTGGGGCAGCTCGGCCGCCGCGGCGCCGCCCTCCTTCGGCCCGGGCCGCGCGATGCCGAAAGACGCCTGCACACCTTGACCCTCACTCCCAGCCGCAACGGGGCCCTCTGGGCGCTGGCGCTCCTCACCGCGCTCGGCGCGGCGATGCGCTTCGCAAGCCTCGACCTGCAGAGCTACCACCACGACGAGGTGATCACGGCGATGCGGGTGATTCCCGGCAGCCTCGGCGACGTCCTGCACGCGGTCAAGGGCAGCGAGTCCAACCCGCCGCTCTATTACGTCCTCGCCTGGGGCTGGGCGAAAGCCTTCGGCAGCGACGAGGTCGGGCTGCGCTCGCTCTCGGCCCTCTTCGGCACCGCCACCGTGCCGCTCGCCTACTGCATCGGCGCCGAGCTGGCCCACCGCCGCGCCGGCCTGATCGCCGCCGCCCTCGTCGCGGTCAGCCCGATGCTGATCTGGTACTCGCAGGAGGCCCGCTCCTACGCCCTCCTGGTCTTCTTCTGTGCAGCCTCGCTGCTCTTCTTCGTCCGCGCCCTGCGCACCCGCGGCGGCCGCGACCTCGCCCTCTGGGCGCTCGCCTCGGCGCTCGCGCTCGCCAGCCACTACTTCGCCGTCTTCCCCGTCGCGATCGAGGCGCTCTGGCTGCTGATCGCCCTGCGCTCCCGTTGGCGCCTGGTCTTCCCGGCAGTCGCGGCGGTCGGCCTTGCCGGTCTCGCCCTGGTGCCGCTGATCTCGGCCCAGGTCAACCCGACCCACATCGGCTGGATCGAAGAAAGCCTGCTCTCCACCCGCTTCCTGCAGACCGGGGTCAGCTTCCTGATCGGCGAGACCGGCCACGTGATCGCCGAGCCGCCGCGCGAGCGCTACGCCCTGTTGCCGGCGATCCTGATCGCCGTGGCGCTGATCCTCGTCGCCGCCCGCGGCAGCCACCGCGAGCGCCGCGGAGCCCTGATCGGCGTCGTCGTCGGCTCCGGCGTCGCCGTGCTCGCCCTCCTCGCCGCCCTCCTCGGCAAGGACTACGTGGTAGAGCGCAACCTCTTGCCGGCGCTGATGCCGCTGGCGATCGCCGCCTCGCTCGGCTTTGCCGCCGACCGCGCTCGCCGCCTCGGCCTGCTGCTCGCGGTCGTCCTCTGCGCCTACTGGGTCGCCTTCGGCGTCCACGTCACCCAAACCCCGAACCTGCAGCGCCCCGACTTCCGCGGCATCGTCGACGAACTGGGCCCGCCGCGCGGTCCGCGGGCGATCGTCACCTGGAAGCTCGCCGCCGACCCGGTGCGCTACTACCTCCACGACTACGCGCTGCGGGTCTACAGTGGTGATTGGCCGCTGCGCACGATCGACGTGATCAGCAAGTCGCTCGAAGGCCGCGCCGTGACCGGCGTGCCGAGCGTTTTCCACCCAGTCGCACGGGTAAGGTTCGAGCGCCTCACCCTGACTCGCTACATGGCAAACCGCCCCCACGACATCCCCTTCCACGAGCTGAAGCAGATCCACACCGGCTTCGGCTTCAACGCCGTCGTCGTCGACGGCGACAAGCGGAATCTGCCGTGAGCGCCGGCGAATTCGCCCTTCGCCTCAGCGCCGCCGCCCGCCGCCCGGCGAGCTGGTGGCAGCTGATCAAGTTCGGCCTGGTCGGCGGCTCCGGCTACCTGATCAACCTCGGCGTCTTCGCCTTGCTCAGCGCCAACCTCGGCGTCCACCACATAATCGCCGCGATCGGCGCCTTCTGCGTCGCCTTCGCCAACAACTTCCTCTGGAACCGCCACTGGACCTTTGCCGCCGCCGACGGCCACGCGGGCTTCCAGGCAGCACGCTTCTTCGCCGTCAGCGTCGCCGCGCTGCTGATCAACCTCGCCGTGCTCGAGGCGCTGGTGGGGGGGACGTCGATGGGCGAGCTCGGCGCCCAGGCGATCGCGGTCGCGGTGGCGATGCCATTCAACTTCCTCGGCAACAAGCTCTGGACCTTCGCTTAACACGCTTCCGGGCGCCCCGTTCACCAACTGGTACGGGCCAGTCTCCCACTCGCTAAGATTCCTGAGCAATGGGGGAGACTGGCGCAACCGAGATTCCGCAGGATTGGTACCGGGACGCGTTTCCCCTGGCCCACACGGTCTCGCGACCGTGGGCCGAACAGACCGGGCCTGAAATAGACCGGGCGCTGGCTATGACCCATCCGCCCGAGGGCGCGCGCGTTCTCGACATCGCCTGCGGAACCGGTCGCCACTCGATCGAGCTCGCGAGGCGCGGCTTTGATGTCGTCGGAGTGGACATTGCCTACGACCTGATCGAAGTCGCGGTGGGCGAAGCCGAAATCAAGTCGGTTGAGGGCGTCTCGTTCATGCATAGGGACCTGCGCGAGCTCGACTTCGAGGCGGAGTTCGACCTCGTCCTCAACCTCAACGACGGCGCGATCGGCTACTTCGAGACCGAGGAGGAGAACCACCGCACCTTCGAGGTGATCGCCGCGGCCCTGCGTCCCGGTGGCGGCAACCTGCTGCAGCTGCCCAACGTGCTCTACGCCGAGGCCCACCTGCCGCAGAAAACCTGGATCGCCGGCGAGGGCATGGTCGAACTGATTGACCACCGCTGGGACGCGCGCACGCGCTACTTAGAAGGATCGACGATGCCGATCCTGGTCGGCGAGACCTTCGAGGGCGTCGCCCCGATCCCGTTCCGCCAGCGGCTCTACTCGGTCGAGGAGTTGACCGAGATCTACGCCTCGGTGGGCATGGAGTTCGCCGGTGCCTTCCGCGGGACGGGCAAGCCGCGGCCGCCGAAGGACAGCCAGTTTGAGGTGTTCTTTACGGGCCGCAAGCCCGCTTGATCGAGCCCTACCAGTCACCCTCCAACCAGCGCATCAGCTCAGGCATGCGCCCGCGTAGATCTGGCCGCGACGCGCCCAGCTCAGTGCTGGCCAGCTGAATCGCGCTGCCGAGCGCAAGCGTCGCCTTCGGCGCGCTCAGCGGCAGTCCCTGCTCGAGCCCCTCAAGCGCCCCCGCGTCGCCGCGCAGCGCCCAAAGTGCTTCCCGTGTTGCCGTCGGATCCTCCTCCGCGAACTCGATAACCCGCATAACGGCGTCGTGCACCGCATCGCCGGTTGGGGCGTAGGTGGCGGCGTTCACCACCTCGCCCACAAGACGGTCGTCCAAACGGCCGTCGAGGACTGCGGCGAGTTCTCTACCCTCTGTCACTGGGACCTCCCTCTTCGGGTCTGCCTGCCCCCAGTCCTCGCATCCATGGCCCGAGAACAAGCGTTACAGATTTCAGTGTAGACGTTCGCAAGGACCATAATCCCCGACTCTGCATTGGTCAAATATTTTCGCGCGCGGCCTGGGTAGGGTCAGCGGGCGGGACGAGAAGGCGAGCCAGATGAGCACGACCAGAGCGAAATACGATCCGGCCGAGATTGAGGCCAGGCGCCAGGCCGCCTGGACGGAGCGCGACGCGTTCGCCACGCCGGAGCCCAGCGACGGCTCGCGCTCGATCTACATCAAGCCCTCGAGCCCCTTCACCTCGGGCAAACTGCACATGGGCCACGTCCGCGATTACTCGATCGGCGACGCCTACGCCCGCTTCCGCCGTGCCCGCGGCGACGACGTGCTTTTCGGCTTCGGTTTCGACGCCTTCGGCCTGCCCGCCGAGATGGCGGCGATCGAGCGCAAGATCGCCCCGGCCGACTGGGTCGAGAGCTGCGGCGAGCGGATGCTCGAGCAGATGCGCCGGCTCGGCTTCTCCTTCGACTACGAGCGCGTCTTCTACAGCTCCGACGAGGCCCAGTACCGCTGGTCGCAGTGGCTCTTCGTCACCCTGCTCGAGGCGGGTCTGATCTACCGCGACGACACCACCGTCGACTGGTGCGATCACTGCCGCACGACCCTCGCCGCGCTGCAGGTCGAGGACGGCACCTGTTGGCGCTGCCACAACGAGGTGCGCCTGGTCCGCCGCCCGACCTGGTTCCTGCGCATCACTCCATACCTGGAGGAGAACGACGCCCGCCTGCCCGAGCTGGAGGCCGACTGGGATGAGATCTCGCTCTCGACCCAGCGCTACATCCTCGGCCGCAGCGATGGGGTGGAGGTCGACCTCGGCGGCGCCGGCGCTCCCACGCTGACCGCTTTCACGCCGCACCCCGCCGCCGCCACCCAGGCCAGCTTCGTGCTGCTCTCACCGCGCCACCCCGAGGTCGAGGCCTGGGCCCGGGACCCGGCTGTCGCCGAGCAGCTCGGGCGAGCTGCGCTCGGGAGGTTGGGAGCGCAGCGCCCGCGACGCCAAGTCGGTGCCGCTGATCGACACCGGCGCCGCGGTGACGGCGCCCTGGAGTGGCGCGGAGCTGCCGGTGGTCGTCTCGCCGCTGGTCGACGCTCGCTATGGGCCGACGGCCGCGCTCGGGATCCCGGCGGTCGACGAGGCCGACGCGGCGCTGGCGGCGCGCCTGACGGGCCTGCAGGGCGTCGAGGCCGGAGCCGAGCCGGGCGAGGCGGCGGCACCGGCGCCGCCCGACGTGGCCGCGCCCGAGACCCGGCCCGCGGTGCGCTACCGCGCCGCCGACTTCTCGATCTCGCGCCAGCGCTTCTGGGGCACGCCGATCCCGATCGTCAACTGCGAGAGCTGCGGCCCGGTGCCCGTCCCCGAGCAGGACCTGCCGGTCGTCCTCCCCCGTGACATCGAGCCGACCGGCGAGGGCAACCCGCTGGCCGAGCGGGACGAGTTCGTCAACGTCGACTGCCCGCGCTGCGGCGAGCCGGCCAAGCGCGAGACCGACACGCTCGATTGTCACTTCGACGCGCTCTGGCTCTGGGTGCCCTCGGCGGTGCCACCCGCGGCGCGGGCCGAGCAGATGTTCAGCCACCCCGACCTGCAGCGTTGGCTGCCCTCCGAGCGCCTCGTCGCCGGCGCCGACTCCGGCGGCTTCGTCTTCGATCAGCGCGTCGTCACCAAGGCCCTGCGCGACATCGGCCCGTTCTCGTTCATCGAGCACGGCGAGCCCTTCAGCGGCTGCCTCTTCCACGAGATGGTGATCGCCGACGGGCGCAAGATGAGCAAGCACCTCGGCAACGTCGTCGATCCTGACGCGCTGGTCGAGCAATACGGCGCCGACACCGTCCGCCTCGCCGTGCTCTACGCCGCCGGACCGGCCAAGACCCTCAACTGGAACGACGGCGCCCTGCGCTTCGCCTCGCGCTTTCTCAACAACGTCTGGGTCTACTCGCAGGCGCGCTTCGCCGGCCTCGAGGGGGCGCCCGAGGACGCCGAGGCCGCGGCCGACACCGAGTTCATGCGCGAGCGCCTGGTCAAGTGGTGTGACAACGGCCTCGGCCGCATCAGCGAGGATCTGGGAGAGCTGCAGATGCACACGGCGGTGCGCAACGTGACCAGGCTCTTCGAGCGCATCCAGGACTTCGAGAAGCGCGTGATCGGGCGCCGCGGAGAGCTTTGCCGCGCCGACGCCGAGGCCCAGGTCGCGGCTCTGGTGCTGCTGGCGCAAACGCTGGCCCCGTTCGCCCCGCACGCGGCCGAGGGCTTGCTGGTGGCGGCCGGCGCGGAGGATGGGGAGGACCTGCCGGGTTCATGGCCCGAGCGCCTCGATCTGAGCGAGATCTCAGCCGGGGCGGCCACCGGTTCCTAGCCCTTTTCCCGGCCCGCCGTTTTTATCCTAAAAAACCTTGACTGTTCCCATGTGAGACCCCTATAGTCGGGGTGTGGCAGCGGAAGGCAGCGCGGCGTTCGACGCGGTTGCCCTCGACGAGACCGAGAAGCAGTTCTGGAGAGGAATCTGGGACACGGCCTGCGAGGACGCCGTCGCCGACCTGGGGATCGACATGGTTCGGTTCGGTCCGGTTGCCGCTGCCGTCGTTACCGAAGAAGCGGCCGAGCCGGCGCTCAACTTCATCCTCGGCGCCGCCGCGCCGGGCGCGGTCGAGAACGGCTACCTGCCGGCAGCGGTGCGCTGGATGGAGCGCCACGATGTCGATTTCCGCGTCCCCCTGACCCCGAGCCTGCCAGAGCACGAGGCGGCCGAAGAGTGGTTGCGCCGCCATCACTATCGCCTGCTCGAGGGACCGATGAAGCTGCTGCGCGACGGCTCGCCGCCGAGCTTCGAGCCGCCGCCCGGCATCGACATCTACGAGCGGTTCGACGCCTGGGAAGACGAAGGCTTCGGGGACCCGCTGGCTGAGAGCCTCGGCTTCGCCAGTTGGGCGGCGACCTTCTTCCTCGACCTGCCGGGCACGCCCGGCTGGCGCTGCTATTGCGGCGTCGACGGCGACGCGCCGCTGGCCTACGTGGCGATGTACGTGCACGGTGACGTCGCCGTGATTGCCCTCGCCTCGCGCTTGGTCCCCGGGGGCGACGGCCGCGGGCAGAGCGCCGTCCTGCACCGCTGCATCGACGATGCCGCGGCGGCGGGTTGCACGACGATCGCGGTCGCCGAGGCGGGCTGCGCACCGGCGGTCGCCGATCGCGAGAGCCTGGCTCGGGCCGGTTTCGAGGAGGCCGTCCGCATCTTCACCTGGCAGCCCCGTGCCCGAGTGGCGACGTAGACACAGCGAAATTTCAGCGCTTCTGGACATTTACACTAAAAAGACTTGACCAGTGCATGGTGAATCTGTTATACGTAGTCCTGCTGACGACCAAAGCGCCAAGTGGAGAGGTGGGGACCCAAATCGGGCGACTCGCCTTGCGATGGCTAAAGGAGTGACCAGTCATGAGTCGAGTTGTTGGCCGTAACAAAAGCATCAGGGAGGCGACAGTGTCGTGGGCATTGCCCCACCTCCAGCTCGCGACGCTGCCCGGTGCAATCACGGCCACATCGCCCTCCCACCTCTGGCAGCCTGGCCCCCGGAGAGGGGGGGCGGCCATGTAAATGGGCATGGCGCTCGTAGGCGTGGCGTTGGGAAACGTTCACGCCGGACAGTCGCGCCGGGGTGCCCAGTCAAAGGCCCCGACGCAGCCGTAGCTCAGGCCAGAGCCCAAAAGCGCTGGTCGGAGGTTGGGCCCGCCCCGCGGAAGCTGACACCGCCGGGGCGGGCCCACTTCTTTTTGGTCAAAGGATTCTTGATCGATGGGGGTGGGACTGCTATACCGTCCTGCTCATGGGAAGGCCAGTACTCTTGTCCGGAGGAGAGATCGCATGCTGAACGACTCAGGACCGCACCCGCTCCTGCGCGACCGAAATGGTCTGCCGCGACTGCGGCCGCACCTACCCGCTGCTCGACACGGCATTCAGGTGTCACGGCTGCGGCAACGGGCTCGACATCGAGTACGACTACGAGCTCGCTAAAAAGCGCCTCGGAGAGATCCCGCCGGCCGAGCGCGACCTCAACATCTGGCGCTTCGAGGAGCTGCTGCCGATCCTCGACGCTCGCGCCAAGGCCCGGGTTGGCCGCTACAGCGGCCGCACGCCGCTGATCCACGCCGACCGGCTCGGTGCCGAGCTCGGGCTCAAGAAGCTCTACCTCAAGGACGACAGCACTCAGCGTCCCAGCCTCTCCTACAAGGATCGGGTCGTTTCGATGGCAGTCGCTCGCCTGCTCGAGCTGGGCAAGGATGAGATTGGCTGCGTCTCGACCGGCAACGTCGGCACCTCCGTCTCCTCGCTCGCCGCGAAGGCCGGCGTCGCGGCATATGTCTTCTACCCGTCGAACATGGAGCGCGGCAAGGCCCGCGCCTGTCGTGCCCTTGGCGCCGCCGTAATTCAGCTCGAGGGCAACTACGACCAGGCCAACCGCGCCTGCCGCGAGCTGGCGCTGGCCAGCGGCATGCAGTTCACCAACATCACCCTGCGCCCGTTTTACGCCGAGGGGGCGAAGACCGAGGCCTACGAGGTGGTCGAGCAGCTCGAGTGGGTCTCGCCCGATCACTTCGTCATCCCCGCCGCCGGTGGCACGCTCTCCTCGCGCGTGCACAAGGGCCTTAACGAGCTCGAGCTGGTCGGCCTGGCCGAGACTTCGGGCACCAAGATCAACGTCGCCCAGGCAGCGGGCTGCGACCCGATCGCCACCGCGATCCTCGAGGGGGCGGACGAGGTCGTGCCGCAGACCCCGAACACCGCCGCACACTCGATCGCGATCGGCGCCCCCGGCGACGGCCCGCTGGTCGTCGACGCGGTGAAATCACGCGGTGGCTCGGCCGCCTCGGTGACGGACCAGGAGATCTTCGAGGGCATCGACCTGTTGGGGGCCACCGAGGGCATCCTCACCGAGCCCGCCGGCGGCACCACGGTCGCCTGCACGGCGAAGCTGGCCAACGAAGGCAAGCTCGGCCCTGAGGACACCGTCGTCGCGATCATCAGCGGCAACGGCTACAAGACGCTCGACGAGCATCCGGAGAAGTCCTGGCCCGAAGGTGTCGCCTGCGAGGTCGAGGCGATGGGCGATGTGCTCAACGAGCTGCGCCAGCGCGGCGTCGGCGCCACGCTCAGCTGAGCGCCCGAGTTACTGCAACGTTTTCCGGCTCTCACGGGGCCGTAGCGCGTTGCACCCGTGTGCGGTCTTGCACTGATTGACTGGTCAGTCAACGGCTATAGTGCCGCCGATGACTGGCTCTAACGGCAAGGTCGTTCCGGCGGATTTTCCGCCGCCGGTTGATGTGGGCAAGGAGTTCGTCAAGCGCGGGCTCGACGGCGAGGACGAGCGGATCGAGATCGGCGTCGCGATCGTCGGCGGCGGCACGGCCGGGCTGGCCTGCGCCAACCGGCTGCTGCAACTGCTCGGCGAGGATCCCGAGACGATGGAGAAGCTCGGCGAGGTCCCGGTCGCGGTGATCGAGAAGGCGAAGACCTGCGGCGGCCACAACCTCTCCGGCGCGGTGATGCGGCCCGGCCCGCTGCAGGAGCTCTTTCCCGACCTGAGCCGCGAGCAGTGGCGCCAGCAGGGCTTCGCCTTCGGCGAGGTGAAGAAGGAGGCGATCTACCTCCTACCCAACGGCAAGACCAAGATCCGCATCCCGCCGCCGCCGCCATTGCGCAACCACGGCAACGAGGTGATCTCGGTCGCCTCCCTCTGCCGCTATATGCAGGCCCAGGCCGAGGAGGCGGGCGCCTACCTGCTGACCGAGACCGCGGCGACGCAGCTGATCGTCGAGGACGGCGCCGTTGTCGGCGTGCGCTCGGGCGACAAGGGGCGCGGCAAAGAGGGCGAGGAGCTCGGCAACTTCGAGCCCGGAACCGACATCGCGGCGCAAGGCGACCGTGTTCGCCGAGGGCTGCTGGGGCCACCTGACCGACGCCGCCGTGCGGCGAGTTCGACCTCGACGAGGGGCGCGAGCCGCCGACCTGGGAGCTCGGCGTCAAGGAGGTCTGGAAGGTCAAGCAAGCCGCTCGACCGGGTGATCCACACCGTTGCCGGCTGGCCGCTGAAGATCTCCGCCAAGTACCACCAGATCGGCGGTTCCTGGATCTACCCGATGGAGGACGAGAAGACCGGCGAGGACCTGGTCTCGATCGGCTGGGTGCTCGACCTCGACTACGCCGACGCGACCACCTCCGCCCACGACCTGCTGCAGCAGTTCAAGACCCACCCGATGGTGCGCGAGATCCTCGACGGCGGCGAGCGGGTCGGCTGGGGCGCCAAGGCGATCCCGGCGACCGGCTACTGGGGGATCCCGAAACTCTCGACGCCCGGCGCCGTGATCGTCGGCGACGCCGCCGGGATGATGAACCTGGCGGCGCTGAAGGGCGTCCACTACGCGATCAAGTCGGGGATGCTCGCCGCCGAGGCGATCTACGCCGGCCTCAAGGCCGGCGAGCAACGACTTCTCCGCCTACGAGGGGGCGATCGAGGACTCGATCGTCGGCAAGGAGCTCTACGAACAGCGCAACACGCGCCAGCCCTTCCAGAAGGGCCTGATCAAAGGCGGGCCGCTGGTCAACCTGATGATCGCGACCAAGGGCCGCTTCCCGGGCGGGCGCTGGAAGGTCGAGCGCAACGACGCCCAGCCGATGTTCATCGGCGACACGCAAGGACGGCTACCCCCAGCCCGACGGCGAGCTCACCTTCGACAAGCTCTCCAGCGTCTTCATCAGCGGCAACGCCACCCGCGACGACGCCCCCAACCACATCCGCGTCCAAAAGCGCGTCCCCCGCGAGATCGCCGAGACCTGGAAGTGGATGTGCCCGGCCGGCGTCTACGAGATCCCCGACGACGCCCCCGAGTCCGGCGACGTCGACGTGATCGTCAACTACACCAACTGCGTCCAGTGCGGCGCAATCACCGCCAAGGGCGGCCGCCTCACCACCCCCGAGGGCGGCGACGGCCCGCTCTACCAGAACACCTGAATAGAGTGCTCAGTAATCAATGACTGAGAATGGAGGGGTAATGAAGCGAAATTGGGCAGCTCGGGTCGTCTTGGCGGCGCTGGGTGGTGTCTTGATGCTGCTTGCCATGGGGGTCTCCGCCGCGAGCGCACAGGTCACCTTGGGTCAGCTGGCCACGGCGACCACGCCGGCGGAAAGCTGCGATTACATCGACCCCTACGACGAACTGCAGGCCTCGGTCGCAGCAGGAAACGGCTACGTTGCCCCAAGCGTCGGCGTGATCACGTCGTGGAGCACGCAGGTAGGGGCGGAACCCGGTCAGATGTTGGGTATGAAGATGTACCGCGCCGTCGGACCCGGGACCTATTTGGTTGTCGGCCAGGACGGCCCCCGCGCGCTGGCCCCGGGCCTGAACACGTTCCCGGTCAACATCCCCGTTCAGGCCGGTGACATCCTCGGCATCACCCTGTCTCCCAACATCCACTCGGACTGCTATTTCGAAACCGGGTTGGCAGGGGACGTGATCAGCTGGCAGGAAGCCAACTCCGCTGTCGGCAGCACCTTCCCGATCGAAGATTCCGGCCCGGGACTCCGCCTCAACATCACCGCGTCCCTCCTTCCCCCGCCGGCGATCAGCTCGATCACACCGGCCGAAGGCTCGATCAGCGGAGCCACAGTGGTGATCGCGGGCGCTAATTTCGCCAGCGTCACCGGCGTCAGCTTCGGCGCGGTCCCGGCGAGCTTCGCGGTGAACTCGGAAGGACAGATCACCGCGACTGCCCCGCCAAGCAGCACCTTGAGCGCGGTGCCAGTGACGGTCACCACCGCGGCTGGCAGTGCCACGGGCGCCCAGGCCTTCGTCTACAAAGGCTGCAAAGTCCCCAAGCTGAAGGGCAAGAAGCTGAAGGGGGCCAAGAAGAAGATCCGCAAGGGAGACTGCGGGCTGGGCAAGGTCAAGAAGCTCAAAGGGGCCACCGCCAAAACCGGCAAGGTGAGCAAGCAAAACCCGAAGCCAGGCAAGATCCTCGTCCCCGGCTCGAAGGTCAAGATCACCCTCCACTAAGGCATCAGCGCGACCCCGGACTCCGTACGTCCGGGGTCGCGCATTTGAGTAATGCCGGAGGAGGGACTCGAACCCCCACCGATCCGACCGGAGGCGCGGAGTATTGAGCCTTGACTCAAATCTCGTCCATAGGACCTATATTTAGCGCATTTGGCCTATATTTAGGACATGCGATCAGCTAAGAAGATGGACGTCTCGAAACCCTTTGCGGCCATATCCCCCGGAGTCGACGCCGACTGTGCTGGTGGTGCTGGCCGGCTCCACCAAGCCCCGCAGCGGCCGTGAGCTGGCCCGTCACGCAGGGCGTTCCAACACTGGCGTTCGACACGTCCTCGACCGTCTCGTCGAGCACGGGCTGGTCAACCGGGAGGAGGTTGGGTCGCACCTTTCTCTACGAGTTGAACCGCGACCATCTGCTCGCCCGGACCGTCGAGCAGATGGCTGGTGCCCGCGCCGAGCTGGTCCGCCGGCTCCGCGATGCAATCGACGTCTGGGAGGTTCCGCCGGTTCACGCCTCTCTCTTCGGCAGCGCTGCTCGCGGTGACGGGGATGCGAGCAGCGACATCGACCTTCTCATCGTGCGACCCGCCGATGTCGATCCCGACGACGTGCGCTGGCGCGGACAGGTCGATGGGCTCGCCGACCTGGTGCGCCGTTGGACGGGCAACAACGCCGGCATCGCCGAGGTTTCCGAGGCCGAGCTTCCACGCCTGCGCAAGGATCATCCGCCGGTAGTGGAGGAGGTCAGCGAGGACGCGGTCGATCTTGCCGGAGAGGCCACTCGTAAGCTCTTGGGCACGCGAGGAGCTTCCTCGAAGTTGCCGAGCTTTCAGCCGACATAAGCGACCCCTCCCCGGAGCAGATCACGCCCGGCGGCAAGCGGGCGGCCAGCCAGCTGCGCCAGCTGATCGACCTCAAGGACACCGCCCACTACGGATTCATCAACATCAGCGCCCCACAGCTCATACGAACCCTGCGCCAGGCCCAACACCTCGTCGAGTTCGCGGAGGGAGTTCTGCGTCGGTAGGACTAACGATGCCGGACCCCTGCCGGGTGCTCATTCGCTTGGTGAAGCCATGCCGGAGGAGGGACTCGAACCCCCGACACGCGGATTATGATTCCGCTGCTCTAACCAGCTGAGCTACTCCGGCGGGGAGCGGGGATCGTAGCGATGGCGGGGCTCTGCTCGCCTTGGCGCGAAAGGGCTTAGCCTTGTGGCGGTGACGCAGGAACTGGACAGGGCGGTGCGGACGGTTCTCCGGGACTGCTTGCGGGTGGAACCGGCTGAAGAGGTGTTGGTGATCTGCAACCCGGTGACCGAGGACATCGGTGCCCTGATGCGGATCGAGGCTGAGGGCGACGGCGCTTGGGCGACGCTGGCGGTGATCTCCGAGCTCGAATCCAACGGGGCCGAGCCGCCGACACCGGTGGCCGCGGCGATGATCGCCTCCAACGTGGTGCTGGCGCCGACGATCCAGTCGCTCTCCCACACCTACGCGCGCCGCGCCGCCAATCAGGCCGGCGCCCGGATCGCGACCCTGCCGGGCGTCACCGACGACATGCTGGCGCGGTTGATGAACGCCGACATGGGTGAGTTGCGCCGGCGCGGGGCCGCTCTGGCGGCAGCGCTGCGCGCCGGCGGCGAGGCGCGGATCACCTGCGGGCACGGCAGCGACCTGCGGCTCGGGCTCGACGACCGGGTTCCGATCGCCGATGCGGGCGTGCTCGACGCGCCCGGAGCCTTCGGCAACCTGCCCTGCGGCGAGGCCTTCGTCTCTCCCAGCAGCGGCGAGGGCACGCTCGTCGTCGACGGCTCGATCGCCGGCGTCGGCAAGGTCGAGACGCCGGTGGAGCTGACCGTGCGCGACGGCCACCTCACCGACGCAACCGGGCCTGAGGGCGCGACCCTGATGGAACTGCTGAGCGCCCACGGCGAGGACGGCACCAACATCGCCGAGCTCGGCATCGGCACCAACGAAGAGGCAACCCTGACCGGCAACATCCTCGAGGACGAGAAGATCCTCGGTACGGCTCACGTCGCCTTCGGCGCCTCGGCCGCGATCGGCGGCAAAATCCAGGTGCCGGTGCACCTGGACTGCGTGGTGCTCGAACCGACGATCGAGATCGACGGCAAGGAGATCGTCCGCGGCGGCGAGCTGCTGGTTTGACGGCACCGCGACCGCTGCTCGCCGTCCCCAACGTCTCCGAGGGTCGGGACGCCTCGCGGATCGCGGCCCTGCAGCGCGCCTTCACGGGCGGCGCGGCACTGCTCGATCGGCACTCCGACGCCGATCACGATCGCACCGTCTTCACCCTCGCCGGGGCGGGCGCGCCGCTGCGCGACGCTCTTCTCGGCGGCGCCGAGCAGGCGATCGAGACGATTGAGATGACCGCCTACGACGGTCTGCACCCGGCGATCGGCGCGCTCGACGTCTGCCCGCTGGTCTGGATCGACCCCGGCCGACGTGAGGCCGCTCGCAGCGAGGCGGTCGAGCTGGCGACGCAGATGGGCGGCCTTGGAGTGCCGGTCTTTCTCTACGGCGAGCTGGCGAGCAGGCCCGAGCACACCGAGCGCGCCTACTTCCGCAACGGCGGCCTGGCGGAGCTCTGGCTGCGCATGGAGGGCGGGGGCCTGCGCGCCCGATTCGGCCCGGCGCTGCCCCATCCGACGGCCGGGGTAACCCTGGTCACCGCCCGCCCGCCGCTCGCCGCCTTCAACCTCGAGCTCGACAGCGATGAGGTCGAGGTCGCCCGCGCGGTCGCCGCCGGGCTGCGCGAGTCGGGCGGTGGCCTGCCGGGCGTGCGGGCGATCGGCCTGGCGCTCTCCAACGGCCGCAGCCAGGTCTCGACCAATGTCCACGATCCCTTTGCCGTGCCGTTGGCGAGGTCGTGGAGCAGGTGCGGGCGCTGGCTCTGCCGCTCGGCGCGCGACCGCTCGAGGCGGAGGTCGTCGGCCTGGTTCCGCAGGCGGCGCTCGCCGGCTACCCCGGCGATGTCCCGATCCGCGATTTCGACCCCGCCGAGCGGACGATCGAGGCCCGCCTCGCGGCCGTTTCCTGACGCCGGGCGCTAGATTCACCAGATGGCTCAGACCAAGAAGAAGCGTCGGCGCAAGCACCGCGGCACCCAGGGCGGCCGCGTCGACCCCAGCAAGCGCGCCGCGCGTCCGCGCAGTCGGGCCGAGGCAAAAGCGCGCGCTCGCCAGCGGCGCCAAACGGCCGCCGCGCGGCGATCAGCCACCGACCTGGCGCGGCTCGGCTGTCCGCGGCATCGCCGCCGCCGCGATCTTCACCGCCGCCCTGCTGCTCGTCTTCCAGCGCGCGCCCGGCCTCCGCCTTTGCCCTCGGCGCCTTCATGCTCGTCTTCTACATCCCCGCCGGCTATTACATCGACCTGATGATGTGGCGGCGGCGGGAGCGTTCCAAGATGCGCTCGACGCGATCGCCAGTGAGCCTGGAGGTACGCCGAGCTCACGGTTGGCCCGATCGCGGAGAACTGCTTCATCGTCCGCCAGGAGGGGGCCGAGAAGGCCCTGGTCGTCGACCCCGGTGAGGAGCCCGAGCGGATCCTCGCGGAGATCGAGCAGGCCGGCGTCGAGGTCGAGGCGATCCTGATCACCCACTGTCACTTCGACCACATCGGCGCGGTCGCGCCGCTTGCGCGCGCCACTGGGGCTCCCGTCTACGTGCCCCGAGATCGAGACCCCGCTGTTGGCCGACATCATGTCCTTCACCATGCCCGGCTTCGGCCCTTTCGAGAGCTATGAGGCCGACGAGGTCGTCAAGGGCGGCGAGGAGCTCGAGCTGGCCGGCCTCACGCTCGACGTGCTCTTCACTCCCGGCCACAGCCCCGGCCACGTCACCTACGCGGTTCGCGACGAGGAGTCGATCTTCTCCGGCGACGTGCTCTTTCAGGGCTCGGTCGGCCGGGTCGATCTGCCGGGTGGCGACGGGCCGACCCTGATGCGCTCGATCCAGTCGCTGCTCGACGCGCACGCGGCGGAGACCACCGTCTATCCCGGCCACATGGGCGCGACCACGCTGGGCGCCGAGCGGGCGACGAACCCGTTCCTCGCCGAGCTCGCGCGCTAGGCGCCGAGCAGGCAGCCGCGCAGGTAAGGTCGCGGCACTGTGGCGGCGCACAAGTACCAGGCACCACGCGGGACCTTCGACGTCCTGCCCGAGGCGGCGCGCCTGCGCGGCCGGATCGAGCGCACCGCCGCGGCGATCTTCGCCCGCGCCGGCTACGAGCCGATCGCCACTCCCAGCTTCGAGGACACCGAGCTGTTCGAGCGCGGCGTCGGCCACTCGACCGACATCGTCCGCAAGGAGATGTTCACCTTCGAGGACAAGGGCGGGCGCAGCCTCACCCTGCGGCCGGAGGGCACGGCGCCGATCTGCCGCGCCTACGTCGAGCACGGCATGCAGGCGCTGGCGCAGCCGGTCAAGCTCTCCTACCTCGGCCCGTTCTTCCGCCACGAGCGGCCCCAGGCCGGCCGCTACCGCCAGTTCCACCAGCTCGGCGCCGAGGCGATCGGCACCGACTCGCCGCTCGCCGACGCCGAGCTGATCGGCCTGCTGGCGGAGCTGCTGGCCGAGCTCGGCGTGCCGGGGGTCGAGCTGCGGCTCGGCAGCCTCGGCTCGCTCGACACGCGCCAGGCCTACCTGGAGGAGCTGAAGGGGCACCTGCGCTCCCACGAGGCCGAGCTCTCCAAAGAGGTGCGCGAGCGCATCGACGCCAACCCGCTGCGCGCCTTCGACTCCGACGAGGAGGGGACCCGCGCCGTGATGGCGGCGGCGCCGAAGCTGGTCGAGCGGCTGGAGGGCGAGGACGCCGAGCACTTCGAGGCGGTACGGGGGCTGCTCGATGCCGCCGGGGTCGCCTACACGATCGACCCGACCCTGGTCCGCGGTCTCGACTACTACACGCGCACGATCTTCTCCTTCGTCTGCGATCGCCTCGGCGCCCAGTCGGAGATCGGCGGCGGCGGCCGCTACGACGGCCTGGTCGAGCAGCTCGGCGGTCACCCGACGCCGGCAGTGGGCTGGGCGGCCGGGATCGAGCGGATCATGCTGGCGCTTGACGAAGAGGAGCCGGCGCCCGGCCGCGACGTCTTCATCGCCGTCGCCGATGATGAGCACGAGCGCCGCGCCCGCGCCCTCGTCCTTGCCGGCGAACTGCGCAAGGCCGGGCTCTCGGCCGAGCTCGACCTCGGCGGCCGCGGGCTCAAGGGCCAGCTCAAGCACGCCGATCGGATCGGCGCCCGCCATGTCGTCATCCTCGAGGGCGACGGCGCCCAGCTGCGTGACATGAGGAGCGGCGAGCAGCGGTCGGTCGAGGCCGGCAACCTGATCGCCGAGATAACCGGGGGAGAGGCATGAGCGCTGCACAGAGCACGAACGAGTTTCCCGTTCTGAAGGCGAACGGATTTCGCGACACCTGGTGCGGACAGGTGCTTGGCGACCGCGTCGGCAGCGAGGCGCGGGTCGCCGGATGGGTGCACCGCCGCCGCGACCACGGCGGCTTGATCTTCATCGACCTGCGCGACCGCACCGGCATCCTCCAGCTCGTCTTCCACCCCGAGGACGCGGGCGGCGCCTTCGAGCTCGGCCACAAGCTGCGCGCCGAGGACGTGCTCAGCGTTACCGGTGCCGTGGTCGAGCGCTCGCCGGAGACGGTCAACCCCGAGCTGCCGACGGGCGCGGTGGAGCTGAAGGTGAGCGGCGCCGAGCTGCTCGCCGACGCCCAGACTCCGCCCTTCCAGATCGAGGGCTTCGCCGGCGAGGTCGGCGAGGACGCGCGCCTTCGCCATCGCTACCTCGACCTGCGCCGCGAGCAGATGCGCGAGGCCCTCGTCCTTCGCCACCGGGTCACCGCGGCGATGCGCGAGTTCCTCGACGCCGAGGGCTTCCTCGACATCGAGACCCCGGTGCTGACCCGCTCGACCCCGGAGGGCGCCCGCGACTTTCTCGTCCCCAGCCGCATGCAGCAGGGCTCCTTCTACGCGCTGCCGCAGTCCCCGCAGCTCTTCAAGCAGCTGCTGATGGTCGCCGGCTTCGAGCGCTACTACCAGGTGGCGCGCTGCTTCCGCGACGAGGACCTGCGCGCCGACCGCCAGCCCGACTTCACCCAGCTCGACATCGAGATGTCCTTCGTCGAGGTCGACGACGTGATCGAGGTCAACGAACGGCTGCTGGCCCACGTCTTCGAGCGCGTCGGCGGTCCCTCGCTGGAGCTGCCGCTGCGGCGCCTCCCTTACGACGAGGCGATCTCGCGCTACGGCACCGACCGTCCCGACACCCGCTTCGGCATCGAGCTGGTCGACCTCGACGACATTTTGGCCAGCACCGAGTTCAAGGTCTTCGCCTCGGTGATCGGCGGCGGCGGCACGGTGCGCGGCATCAACGCCGGCAAGCGTGAGATGCCGCGCTCGGCGCTCGACGGCCTGATCTCGCGCGCCCAGGAGCTCGGCGCCAAGGGCCTGGTCTGGGCCTTCCGCGAGGGCGACGGCTGGCGCTCGCCGACGGCGAAGTTCCTCTCCACCGAGGAGCTCAGTGCGCTCAACGAGCGGCTGGGCGCGGAGGAGGGCGACCTGCTGCTCGTCGTCGCCGACAAGCCCAAGGTCGCCAACGCCGTGCTCGCCCAGCTCCGCCTCGACCTCGCCGCCGAGTTCGGTCTCGTCCCCGAGGGCAGCGACGACCTGCTCTGGATCGTCGACTGGCCGCTGATGGAGGCCAACGAGGAGGGCGGCTGGGACCCGCTGCACCATCCCTTCACCGCGCCCGCCGCCGACTTCGATTCCGATAGCCCCGGCGCCGCCCGTGCCCAGGCCTATGACCTGGTCTGGAACGGCCAGGAGATGGGCGGCGGCTCGATCCGCATCAGCGACGCCGACCTGCAGGGCAAGGTATTCGCCGCTCTGGGGATCGATGAGGCTGAAGCCGAGGCCCGTTTCGGCTTCCTGCTCGAGGCATTGCGCTACGGCGCGCCGCCGCACGGCGGCATCGCCTACGGCCTCGACCGCCTGGTCCAGCGCCTCGCCGGTGCGGACTCGATCCGCGATGTGATCGCCTTCCCCAAGACCGCCTCCGGCGCCGACGCCCTAACCGGCGCGCCCGCCCCTGTCGATGAGCCGCAGCTCCGCGAGGTGGGCCTGCAGCTCCGCGCCAAGCTGCCTCCTGCCGGGGGATGAGCTTCGCCGAGCGGATCCGGGCACTGTTCGGGGGTCGCTCGCCCGGGCCCGGAGTCACCCCTGTCCACGTCGACGATCCCGGCTTCGACAGCTGGGAGGTGGTGCGCGACTTCGCCGACGTGAAGACGGCCCGCGCCTGGCACCAGGCGCTCGCCGATGCGCATATCGAGGCGGCCCTCACGGTCGACTGGCCGCTCGATCGCTACGGCCGCGGCGACATCGCCCTGCGGGTTCGCCCCGAGGATTGGAGCGAGGCCGAGCTGCTGCTCTCCAACCTCGACGATTGAGCTTCGTCCAGGCGCGACGGCCTTCCGGTCGGGCTTCGCTCGTGGCGGCGAAAATTCGGTCACCTGACCGAGCCGGGCGGTGCTACGGTTGGCCAAGAGGCTCGAGCCCGTACGAGAGCCGCCTCACCGTTTGACCCAACACAAACGGCGCGGGAGCTGATCTCTCTCGGTCCTGTGGGACTGCGAGGAGGCCCCCACCCTTTACTTCAAGGGATCAAAGCCAGAGGCGGTACCGGCGGGCTGGAGCCTCCTTTGCGTCCCCGGTCACAAAGAATTGACCCCCAGCGCACCACCCGCGCGCCGCGTCCGTTCACCATCGGTCGCATGCCGGACGCGCCCTCCATTCGCTACCTCAGAGGTAGTCAAAGGAGGGCGGATGGGAGTAGCGACGCCGACGCCTGGGGTGAACCCGTTGACAAGCAGGTGGCTCGGCTCGCGGAAGACCAGCACGGAGTGGTTGGGCGGCGGCAGCTCATGGAGCTCGGCCTGACTGCGCGCTCAATTCAGGGCAGGCTGCAGCGAGGACGACTGCATCTGGTGCATAGGGGCGTCTACGCCGTGGGCCACCGATCGCTCACTAAGAAGGGGCGATGGATGGCGGCTGTCCTTGCTTGCGGCGACGGGGCGGCATTGAGCCATCGTGCTGCGGGACAGTTGCTGGGGATCATCCCGCTTGGAGACGGCTTGCCCGAAGTGACGCGACCCAAGGGCTGGAGGTCACAGCCGGGGATCGTCGGGCACCGTTCACCGCTCTCCCCGGACGAGGTGGAAGTTGTTGAGGGCATTCCCGTGACGGGACTCTCGCGGACGTTGCTCGACCTCGCTTCGATTCTCTCGCGGGAACGGCTGGAAGCGGCGCTGAACGAGGCCGAAGTGCTCGGGCTCAGCGATCGCGTCTCGGTCTGGGAGCTTCTGGCTCGCTACCCCGGAAAGCCGGGCACGGTGACGCTTCGCAGCATCCTCGGTGACAAGCAAAGAGTCCGTGGCGTGACCCGGCGCGAGCTGGAGCGCCGGTTTGCCGCGACCCTGGCGAGGACCGACCTTCCCCGGCCCCGCCGCAATGCAGATGTTGCAGTGGCCGGTCGATTCTTCGAAGTCGATTGTCTCTGGCGGGCCCAGCGTCTGATCGTCGAGCTCGACGGCGGCTTCGTGCATGGGACATGGCGCAGCTCGGAACGAGACCGCGAAAGAGACCGGCTCCTGCTGGTCGACGGCTGGCGCGTGGTGCGGGTCACCTGGCGCCAGTTGCGCGACGACGCACCAGCCGTCATGGCCGATCTGCGCAGGCTGCTGCGGCAATGAGGCCGGGCTCTTACCCTGTAGCGATGGACCGGGAGCTTCTTGACGCTTACCTGCACGACCGCAGTCGGCTTGGCCCGGCTGAGGACGGCGCGTTCACCGGCGCGGCCGGGGGAGCGGCCTGTGGGGACCTCTCGCGGGTCTCGCTCGTTATCGAGGGCGGCTCCGTGGTTCGGGTCAGCTTCGACGCCGAGGGCTGCGGGGCAACGCGGGCCGCGACGGCGGCGGTCGCCGAGATGGTCGAGGGGTCTCCCGTGCTCGAGGCTGCTCGGATCGGCATCGATGAGGTCGACGGGGCGCTCGGTGGCCTGACCCCGGCGAA
The DNA here is from genome assembly GCA_963720805.1 of uncultured Solirubrobacterales bacterium. Taxonomy (GTDB): domain Bacteria; phylum Actinomycetota; class Thermoleophilia; order Solirubrobacterales; family 70-9; genus VRUE01. The sequence goes on from CAVRGT010000001.1 coordinate 46,753, forward strand.
GCGCCACGCGGCGCAACTCGCCGCAGATGCCCTTCATCGGGCTCTCGCCCAGGCCGCCGGTTCCGCGCAAGTGCTGGCCATCAGTCCTGAAGGGCAGCATGGAGAGACAGAGGGCGACGAGTCGACGAATGCGAACGCGGTCCCTGAACGCGTCCTGGTCGCGATGTCCGGCGGTGTCGACAGCGCGGTGGCGGCGCTGCTCAAGCAGGAGCGCGGGGCGGAGGTCGTCGGCGTGACGCTGAAGCTCTGGGCCGACCCGCAGACCGACGGCGCCAAGGCTTGCTGCTCACCGGAGGCCGTGCTCGGAGCGCGCGCGCTCGCCCACTCGCTCGGCATTCCCCACCTGACGCTCGACCTCGAGCAGGAATTTCGACGCCGCGTCGTTGCCAAGTTCGTCTCCGGCTATGCCGAGGGGAGCACGCCCAACCCCTGCATCGCCTGTAACGGCGAGGTGCGGATCGCGGCGATGGTTGACCTGGCCGAGCGGCTTGGCGCCGCCTACCTCGTCACCGGCCATTACGCCCGCATCGTCGAGGACGCCGAGGGACCGCTGCTCGCCGCCGCCACCGACTCGAACAAGGACCAGAGCTACATGCTCGCCGCCCTGCCGCCCGGCCTGCTGCAGCGCGTTCGCTTTCCGCTGGTCGAGCTGACCAAGCCCGAGGTGCGCGAGATTGCCGCCCGCCACGAACTCTCGGTGGCGAAGAAGCCCGAGAGCCAGGACCTCTGCTTCCTCTCCGGCCAGGGCAAGGGCGACTTCCTGCGCCGCCACGGCGGCCTCGGTGAGCGCGAGGGCGACCTGATCGACCGCGCCGGCCGCCGGGTCGGGGGCCACCGCGGCCACCACAACTTCACCGTCGGCCAGCGCCGCGGGATCGGCGGCGGGGCGGAGGAGCCGCTTTACGTGCTCGCCACCGATGCCGCCGCGAACACGGTCACGGTTGGCCCGCGGCGCGAGCTGATGGCCCGCACGGTGCGACTGCAGCGGGCGATCCTGCACCGCGGCGGCGAGCGGGTCGACGCCGTTCGCCTGCGCTATCGCTCCCGGCCGGTGCCGGCCAAGGTGGCCGCGGCGGCGAGCGGCGCTCACACCGAGCTGGGGGTCGAGCTGGGCGAGGAGTTCGCCGGCGCCTCGCCGGGCCAGACCGCCGTCCTGCTCGCCGGCGAGGCAATCGTCGGGCACGGCACGATCGTCGCCGCCTCCTGAGCCCAACCGGCGCCGGCGATAGTCCTTAGGCTCCCAGCGAATGAAGGCCATCGAGATCCGCCAGACCTACCTCTCGTTCTTCGAGCAGCGGGGGCACAAGATCGTGCCCTCGGCCTCGCTGGTGCCTTCGGTCCTCGATCCCTCGGTGCTGTTGACCACGGCCGGCATGCAGCCCTTCAAGCCCTACTTCCTCGGCCGCGAAAAGCCGCCGGCGCCGCGTCTCGCCGACGTGCAGAAGTGCTTCCGCACGACCGACATCGAGGAGGTCGGCAACACCGCCCGCCACCTCACCTTCTTCGAGATGCTCGGCAACTGGAGCTTCGGCGACTACTTCAAGGAGGAGTCGATCCCCTGGGGCTGGGAGCTCTCGACCGAGGGCTTCGGCATCGATCCGGAGCGGATCTGGGTCACCGTCTTCGGCGGCGATGAGGAGCTTGGGCTCGGCCCCGACGATGAGGCGATCGAGATCTGGCGCGGCGTCGGCGTGCCCGACGAGCGGATCGTCCGCCTCGGCCGCGCGGACAACTTCTGGCAGGCCGGCCCGGCCGGCCCCTGCGGCCCTTGCTCGGAGCTCTATCTCGACCGTGGCCCCGAGTTCGGCGGTGAGGACGACCGCCCCGGCGACGACACCGACCGCTTCCTCGAGTTCTGGAACCACGTTTTCATGACCTATGACCTCGGCGCCGACGGTTCGCTGACGCCGCTGCCGATGCGCAACATCGACACCGGCATGGGGCTCGACCGGATGGCGGCGATCCTCCAGGACGTCCCCTCGGTCTATGAGACCGACCTGATCCGCCCGCTGATCGACCTCGCCGAAGAGATCTCGGGACGCTCTTATGACGAGGGCGGCGCGGTGACCCGGGCGATGCGGATCGTCGCCGACCACTCACGCGGCAGCGCCTTCCTGATCGCCGATGGCGTCGTGCCCTCCAACGAGGACCGCGGCTACATCCTGCGCCGGATCATGCGGCGGGCGATCCAGCAGGGCCGCACGCTCGGCCTCGAGGCGCCCTGGCTCGGCCGTTTCGCCGAGCGCGCGATCGAGATCATGGGGGAGGCCTACCCGGAGCTGGTCGCCGAGCGCGAGACGATTGCCCGCTGGGTCGGCGACGAGGAGGAGAGCTTTGGCCGCACCCTGGAGCGCGGCACCGAGCTGCTTGAACGGTTGATCGCCGAGGCCAAGGAGTCGGAGACCTCCTGGATCGAGGCGGCCGATGCCTTCGAGCTGCACGACACCTACGGCTTCCCCTACGACCTGACCAAGGAGCTGCTCGCCGAGCAGGGTCTCGCGGTCGACGACGGCGGCTTCGAGGAGCTGATGGAGGAGCAGCGCCAGCGCTCCCGCGGCGGCTCGGCGACGGCGCACGGCTCCGAGGACCGTCACGAGCGTGTGCTCGCCTTTGCCGGCGCGGCGCCGCCGACCGACTTCGTCGGCTACGAGATGCTGAGCTCGACCACGGGCATCGCCGCCGTCGAGGCCGACAACGGGCGGGCCCTGGTCAAGCTCGAGCAGAGTCCCTTCTACGCCGAGGGCGGCGGCCAGGTCGCCGACTCGGGAACGCTCAGCTGGAAGGGCGGTGAGGCACGCGTGATCGACGTCTACCGCGTCGGTGAAGACCAGGCCCTGGAGGTCGAGCCCACGGGGCAGATCGACCCCAGCGCCGCGGTCATCGCCGAGGTCGATCGCGAGACCCGCCACGCGACGATGCGCAACCACACCGCCACGCACCTGCTGCACGCGGCGCTGCGCGAGCGGCTCGGCACCCACGTGCGCCAGGCCGGCTCGGCGGTGCGCCCCGACAAGCTGCGCTTCGACTTCACCCACGGCCAGGGGCTCGCCGCCGAGGACCTGCGCGCGGTCGAGGATCGGGTCAACGAGTGGATCAAGGCGAGCCGGCCGGTGCGCTGGATCGAGATGGAGCGGGCCGAGGCCGAGCGGCTCGGGGCGATGGCGCTCTTCGGCGAGAAGTACGGCGAGTGGGTGCGGGTGGTCGAGGTCGACGGCGTCTCACGCGAGCTCTGCGGCGGCACCCACGTCGCCAACACGGCCGAGATCGGCATCTTCAAGATCGCCTCAGAGGGCTCCAGCGCAGCCAACGTACGCCGCATCGAGGCGCTCAGCGGTCCCGCCGCGATCGACTGGTTCCGCGAGCGCGAGTTGCGCCTGGACGAGGTCGGCGAGCTGCTCGGCTCGCCGCAGGATCCGATCGCGGGCGCCCGCCGCGCCGCCGAGCGCTTGCGCGAGGCGGGCAAGGACAAGGACAGGCTCCACGCCCGTTGGCAGGAGGAGGAAACGAAGCGCAGGGCGCGGGAAGCCGTCGATGTGCAGGGCATCCTGGTCGTTGCGGAGAGCGGCGAGGGTGGCCTGTCGCTAGACGGCAAGCAGGCGCGTGACTTCGCCAAGCGCATCCAATCGGCCCTGGGGACGGGGGGTTCTGCCGTGCTCCTCGGCACCGCCGGGGGCCGGCCCGGGATCACGATCTTGCTTTCCAAGGCTGCGGTTGCGCGGGGCCTTGCGGCCGGCGAGTTGATCAAGCCCCTCGCGCAGATGATCGGCGGGGGTGGCGGCGGGAGCCCCGAGCTCGCGCAGGCCGGGGGCCGGGACTCCTCCCAGCTCGCCGCGGCGATGGAAGCAGGGCGAGCGGCGATCGAGAGGGCGCTGGCCTAAGTGCGAATCCTCGCCCTCGACTACGGCACCGCCCGCACCGGCTGCGCTATCTCCGACCCGAGCGGCACGCTCTCGACCCCGCTGCCGGTGATCGAACCCTCTGAGGCCCGCTCGGTCGCCGAGCTGGTCGCCAAGTACGAGGTCGAGCGGGTGGTGGTCGGCCTGCCGCTGCACCTCAGCGGCGAGGAAGGCAGCCAGGCGGCGCTGACGCGGACCTTCTGCACCGAACTGGAAGCGATCCTCGACGTCCCGGTCGAGGCCTACGACGAGCGGCTGACCACCCGCATGGCCGAGGCCAGCAAGCGCGAAGGCGCCGCCGCCGCCCCGGACTCACTCGCGGCGGCCCACCTCCTGCAGGCCTACCTCGCCGGCCGCGCCGCGATCGAAGAGAGCGACGATGAGTGACGAGGTCGAGGCGGCGGAACGGGCAGAGCGCCGCCGCGAACGGGAAGCCCGCCGGGCCGAGGTGGCGCCCGAACCCAATCCGGCCAAGGTCAAGGCCCCGAAGGCCGCCAAGCCGCCCACGGTCAGGCCTCCAAAGCCCCCCAAGCCGCCGCGCTCGAACGGCCGTCGGATCGGAGTGGCGGTCGGCCTCGCCGCGATCCTGCTCGGCGTCGCCGCGATCGCCGCCCTCGCCTACAAGCACTTCCACAAAAGCACGCCGCCGCCGGCCCCGGTGGTGCTGAAGACGATCACGCTGACGATCCCCGAGGGCTACACCCGCTCCCAAGCCGCCGAGGTCGCCAAACAGGAAGGCCTGCGGGGCAGCTACGAGAAGGCCAGCGTCCACTCCAAGTACCTCAACCCGGCCAAGTACGGCGGCAAGGGTGCGAAGGATCTCGAGGGCTTTCTCTTTCCCGACACCTTCGAACTGAAGAAGCACGCGACCGCCGCCGAACTCGTGCGGCTGCAGCTCGAAGACTTCAAGAACCGCATCGCCGGGGTCAACATGAGGTACGCCCGTTCGAAGAACCTGACCACCTACGACGTGGTCACGATCGCCTCGATGATCGAGCACGAGGCGGTCAGCGAAGGCGACCGCAAGAAGGTCGCCCGGGTGATCTACAACCGCCTGCACGAAGGGATGCCGCTGGGCATCGACGCGACCACCCGCTTCGCCACCGGCAACTACACCGAGCCGCTGACCGAATCCGAGCTGGCGGTCGACTCCCCGTACAACACGCGCAGCCACACGGGCCTGCCGCCGGGGCCGATTGACAGTCCCGGCCTCGCCTCGATCGAAGCCGCCGCCCACCCGGCCAAGGGTGGCTACCTCTTCTACGTGGTCGAGCCCGGCGCCTGCAACAAGCTGGCCTTCGCCAAGACCGAAGCGGAATTCGAAGCGGACGTGGCGCGCTACAACTCGGCCCGCGAAGCGGCCGGTGGCAACTCGCCAACAAGCTGCGGGGAATAGCGGTGCCGCGGCTCGCCGTCCTCGGTTACCCGGTCGGCCACTCCCGCTCCCCGGCGATGCAAAGCGCCGCGCTGGCCGAGCTTGGGCTGGGGGAAGAGTGGAGCTACGAGGCGATCGAGGTCGCTCCCGACGCCTTCGAGGCGCGCGTGCGGGCGATGGCGGGCGAGGACTTCGTGGGCGCCAACGTCACCGTCCCCCACAAGGGGGCGGCGCTGGCGCTGGCCGACGAGCTCTCAGAGACCGCCCGCGAGATCGGCGCCGCCAACACGCTGGTCTTCGTTGACGGTGCGGTCCGGGCCGAGAACACCGACGCCGAGGGCTTCCTGCGCTCGCTCCCCGGCTCGCCCGCCGGCAAGCGGGCGCTGGTGCTCGGCGCCGGCGGCGCCGCCCGCGCGATCGTCTGGGCCCTGCTGCGCGAGGGCGCCGAGGTCGAGGTGTGGAACCGCACCGAGCTGCGCTCTCAGAACCTCTGCGAGGAGCTCGGCGGCGAGGCCGTCGCCGCGCCCGACCAGACCGCCTACGAGCTGATCGCCAACACGACCGCGGTCGGCCTCGACGGCGAGGATCCCTTCGCCGAGCTGCCGCTGGACGCCGACGCGTTTACGCCGAGCCAAACCGTGATCGACATGGTCTACGGCGGCGAGCCCACGGCCCTGCTGCGCGCCGCCGCCACGGCCGGCGCCGGCACCGTCGACGGCATCGAGATCCTCGTCCAGCAGGGCGCCCTCTCGCTCGAAACCTGGACCGGCCGCCCAGCCCCGCTCGAGACGATGCGCGCCGCCGCCCGCGGCTAACCCAACCCCCAACACGCTGACTTCCTGGTTTTGGGCGCATAGGACCCGATAAAGGCGAAGTCAGCGGCTGGGCTCGTTGGTTGGCCCGCCTATAGCCTTGCGGGCCGATGAGCGGATTTAGGTTCACCACAGCGGGCGAGTCACACGGACCCGGCCTGGTCGCGATCGTCGAGGGGATGCCGGCCGGGCTCGAGCTCGAGCGCGAGGCGCTCGATGCCGACATGGCGCGGCGCCAGCTCGGCCACGGCCGCGGCGGCCGGATGAAAATCGAGACCGATACGGTCGAGATCCGCTCGGGAGTGCGCCACGGCCGCACGCTCGGCAGTCCGATCGCGGTCCTCGTCGCCAACCGCGACTACGCCAACTGGGAGGAGCGGATGAACCCGTGGCCGGTTGACGCCGAAGTCGACGAGGTCCACCTGCCGCGCCCCGGCCACGCCGACCTGGTCGGTGCCCAGAAGTACGGCCACAAAGACATCCGCAACGTGCTCGAGCGAGCCAGCGCCCGTGAGACCGCGGCGCGCGTTGCCGCCGGCTCGATCGCCCGCGGCTTCCTCAGCACGCTCGGCGTCAGCGTGCACAGCCACGTCACCCAGATCGCTTCTGTAAAGGCGCCCGAGCGCGATGATCTCGGTCCAGACGACTTCGCCGCCGTCGACGAGGACCCGGTCCGCTGCCTCGACGCCGAGGCCAGCGCGGCGATGGTGTCCGAGATCAACCGCCTGCGCAAGGCCAACGAGAGCCTCGGCGGCACCTTCGAGGTGCGCGCCTTCGGCCTCGTCCCAGGTCTCGGCTCGCACATCTCCTGGGAAGACCGCCTCGACGGGCGGCTCGCCGGCGCTGTCGCCTCGATCCAGTCGGTCAAGGGAGTCTCGATCGGCGAGGCCTGGGACGTCGCCGGTCGCCCCGGCTCGGAGGCCCACGACGAGATCTTCTGGTCCGAGCAGCGCGGCTACTTCCGCGAGACCAACCACGCCGGTGGGCTCGAGGGCGGCATGACCAACGGCCTGCCGCTCTCGGTGCGGGCGGCGATCAAGCCGATCTCGACCCTGACCAAGCCATTGCGCTCGGTCGACACCGAGAGCAAGGAGCCGGCCCAGGCATTGCGCGAGCGCACCGACTCGACCGTAGTGCCGGCCGCCGCCGTGGTCGCCGAGGCGATGGTCTGCCTCGTCCTCGCCCGCACCTATCGCGAAAAGTTCGGCGGCGACCACATCGACGACGTCCTCACCGCGGTCGACGCCTACAAGAAGCGCATCGACTTCCGCGGATGAGCCCTCCTTTCGCTCCCTCAGAGGTAGTCAATGGGGGGCGCATCCGGTGAGGCCGGCGCTGGTCTTCATCGGCTTCATGGGGGCTGGGAAGTCGACGGCGCTGGCGGCGGCCCGCGACGCCGGGTTGCGCACGACCGAGATCGACGCGCTGATGGAAAAGGCCTTCGGCAAGGCGATTAGCCGCGCCTTCGAGGAGGACGGGGAGGAGGCCTTTCGGGCGCGCGAGGCCGAGTTGGTCGGTGAGCTGCTGGAGAAGGCCGACGGTGGGGCGATCGCGCTCGGCGGCGGCAGCATCCTCTCCGAGCGGGTCCGCGACGCACTCGAGCGTCACATCGTCGTCTGGCTGCAGGTCGACGCGCGCGAGGCCTGGCGGCGGATCGCCCGCAGCGACCGTCCGCTGGCCAAAAACGCCGAGGACGTCGAGCGCCTGCTGGAGGAACGCCGACCGTTCTACGGGCCGCTCGCCGACGCGGTCATCCCGCCCGGCGACCGTGGCCTGATCTCCCGCGCGATGCCGTCGCTGCTGGCCCACGCCGAGTTGCCGTCGGGGACGAAGATGCTCTGGGCAGCGAGCGACTCGGGCGAGTACCCGGTCTTCGTCGGGCCGGGCCTGCTCGGCGTCGGTTCCTGGCCCCTGCCCGGCCGGCGCTTCTGCGTAAGCGACGAGTCCGTCGGTCCGCTCTACGCCTGCCGACTCGAGCCGCTCGCGGGCACCGTCGAGGTCCAGCCCGGTGAGAGCGCGAAGACGATGGCCGAGGCCGAGCGGGTGCTGCGCGAGCTGGCTCGCCTCGGGATGACCCGCGAGGACCACGTCGTCGCCCTCGGCGGAGGCGTGGTCGGCGACCTGGCCGGCTTCTGCGCCCACCTCTACCAGCGCGGCGTCCCGGTCGTCCAGGTGCCGACCACGCTGGTCGCCCAGGTCGATTCCGCCTACGGCGGCAAGACCGGGGTCGACCTGCCGGAGGGCAAGAACTACGCCGGGGCCTACCAGCTGCCGGCGGCCGTGATCGCCGATACGGAGACGCTGGCCAGCCTGCCCCCCGAGGAGCTGGCGGCCGGGTTCGTCGAGCTGCTCAAGACCGGCCTGCTCGCTGGCGGCGAGCTCTGGGAGCGCACCCGCGGGCTCGAGGCGCTCGATCCCGCGCAGCTCGCCGAGCTGGTCTTCTCCTGCGCCCTCTACAAGTGCGAGGTCGTCGCCGCCGATGAGCGCGACGCGGGCCGGCGCGCCGAGCTCAACCTCGGCCACACGGTCGGCCACGCAATCGAGGCGGTCGGCAACTACGAGCGCTACCGCCACGGCGAGGCGGTCGGGCTCGGCCTGCTCGCGGCGCTGCGCCTCTCTGGGGCGGATGAGCTGCGCGACGAGGTCGAGGCGATCCTGCTCCGCCACCAACTGCCGATCGCGCTCGACCCCGCGATCGCGGTGGACGACGTCGTCGATGCATTGCAGCGGGACAAGAAGAGGACCGCGGCCGGGGTCGGCTTCGTCCTGCTCTCCGAGCCTGGCGCGCCGCGGGTCGGGCAATTGCTCGCCGCCGACGACGTGCGCGAGGCTGTGGCAGAGTTGAGCCGTGCCGGAGGCCCTGCCTAGATGACCACGTCCCACAACCGCGTCGCCGTCCTGCACGGGGTCAACTTCGACATCCTCGACCGCCGCGACCCGGAGGTCTACGGCGGGCTCTCGCTGCGCGACCTCGAGACCAAGGTCGAACGCTGGGCGCGTGAGCTGGGACTGGAGACGATCTGCTTCCAGACCAACTCCGAGGCTGAGTTCGTCGAGTACCTGCACCGGCTGCCGGAGATGGCCGACGCCTCGCTGATCAACGCCGGCGCCTGGTCGCACTACAGCCGGGCGATCGCCGATGCGCTCGATGTCGCCCAGCTGCCCTCGGTCGAGGTCCACCTCTCCGACGTCGAGTCCCGCGATCAGTGGCGCAAGCTCTCGGTCTTCGACGGCCTGGTCCTGGCCAAGATCTTCGGCAAGGGGCCCGACGGCTACCGCGAGGCGCTGGAGCTGCTGGCCGGCGAGCTCGGCGCCGGCCCGGCCTGATGGCGAGCCGCGCCGACCGCCTCGCGGCGCTCGTTGCCGAGCGCGAGCTGGACGGCTTCCTCGTCACCGACCTGGTCAACGTCGGCTACCTGACCGGCTTCGGCGGCACCAACGGCGCCTGTGTCTGCGGCGCCGAGCAGCGCGTCTTCCTCACTGACTTCCGCTACACCGAGCGCGCCGAGGCCGAGGTCAAGGACTGGGACGTGGTCACCGTCAGCGACGACTGGCTGGGCGGCATCGCCTCCCGGCTCGCCGGCAAGACGGGCTTCGAAGACCACCATATGGCCGTGCGCACGATGAAGCGCCTGGAGGCAAAACTTCCCGAGGGGGTAACGCTCGAGGGCGCCGCCGGCACGGTCGAGAAGCTGCGCCGGGTCAAGGACGAGACCGAGCTGGCGGCAATCGCCGCCGCTGCCGAGCTCGCCGATGAGATCTGGCGCTTCTCGCTGGAGCGCGGCCTCGCCGGGCGCAGCGAGCTCGACGTCGCCCGCGCCGCAGAGGCGCGGATGCGCGAGCTGGGCGCCGAGCCCTCGTTCCCGACAATCGTCGCCGCCGGCCCCAACGGCGCCCTGCCGCACGCCGAGCCTGGCGAGCGCCAGATTGGCCGCGGCGAGCTGGTCGTTTTCGACATGGGCGCGAAGCTGGACGGCTACTGCTCGGACGGCACCCGCACCTTCGCCACCGGCGAGCCCGGCGAGGCGGCGCGCGCCGTCTATGAGACCGTGCTCGGGGCGCAGGAAGCGGCGCTCGAGGCGGTCGCGGCCGGGGTCAAGGCTGAGGACGTCGACAGCGTCGCCCGCAAGCTGATCGCCGCCGCCGGTCACGGCGAGCGCTTCGGCCACGGACTTGGCCACGGCGTCGGGATCGAGGTCCACGAGGAGCCGCGGGTCTCGCAGCGCTCCGAGGACCTGCTCGCGAGCGGCGAAGTGGTGACGATCGAGCCGGGGATCTACCTGCCGGGCGAGCTGGGCGTGCGGATCGAGGACCTGGTGGTCGTCACCGAGGGGGGCTACCGCAACCTCAGCGGCCTGCCCAAGCAGCTGCAGCTGGTCGATTAGGTACCGACAGGTCCCCTGCAAGGCTCATTGCGCCGCCCGCGGCGGCCGATCAGCGCCATGTGAACTCGATGGCGATGCCCAGACCGGAGCTGTTGGCCGCCGCCCGCAAGGAGGCGCGGCGCGAGCGCCTGCTCGACATGGAGCAGCGCGTGCGCCGCTACCGTGCCGCTTGCTTTGGGATTCTCGCCCTGGCGCTGGCTTCGGCCGGTCCCGAGATCGGCTGGCTCTGGCTGGCGCCACTTGCTGCCGGCTTCGCCGGCTTTGCCGTTGCTGACCGCTTCATGCAGGCGAGCCGGCGGCCCTGGCTCTGGGTCGCCGCCGCCTGGGGCGCGCTTCCCTTGCTGCTTGCCGGCGCGGTGATCGCCAGCGGTGGCCCGACCAGCCCGGTGCTGATGTGGTTCGCCCTGCCTGCCGTCACTCTGGGCGCGCGCTTCGATCCCTGGGGGATGGTAGTCGGCACGATTTACCTCGTCACCGTCTTCCTGGCCAGCACCGTCGCGGTCGACCCGGCGAGCGCCTTGGCCCACAGCCAGGCCCTGGTCGCCACCGCCGCCCTCGTCCTCAGCACGGTGATCCTCTCTGGAGCCCTGGTCGAGTCCGACCGCGCCCACCGGCGCCGCTCGACCCTTGACCCGCTCACCGGCCTCTCCAACCGCAACGCGCTCGAGCAGCGCCTCGCCGAGCTCGACGGCTCGCCCTGCGACCGCAGGAAAGGCGGCCACTCCCACGCCCTGCTGCTCTGCGACCTCGACCACTTCAAGCGGGTCAACGACGAGCTCGGCCACGCCGCCGGCGACACGGTCCTGCAGGACGTCGCCTACACGATGCGAGCGGTGCTGCGGGCGGGGGACTCGATCTACCGGATCGGCGGCGAGGAGATCCTCGTCGTCCTCCCCGGCGCCAGCGAGACCGACGCGGTCGCGGTCGCCGAGCGGCTGCGCCAGGCGGTGCGCAAACGGCGCCCGGCCGGAGTCGAGGTAACGATCAGCATCGGCGCCGCCGTGACCAAGCCCGACACCGTCAACACCGATGACCTCGTCGCCCGCGCCGACGCCGCTCTCTACTCGGCCAAGGCCAACGGGCGAGATGCAGTTTTCGTGGCCAACTAGCGTTCAGCGGCTGAGGTCGACGTCGTCGTCGAGCCGCTCGGCGAAAGCCGTGATCAGGGCGACGGTCGCCTCGACATCGGCGAGGTCGACCATCTCGACCGGCGAGTGCATGTAGCGCAGGGGGATCGAGACGAGGCCGGTGGCGATGCCGGAGCGGGTGAACTGGACGCCGTCGGCATCGGTGCTGGTTGAGTTGCCGGTGGCGCCGATCGTGTGCTCGATTCCCGCCTCCTTGGCGACCTCGATCAGCAGCTCGGATACCTTCGGCGAGAGGGTCGCGCCGCGGTAGATCACCGGCCCGGAGCCGAGCGTGTGGCTGCCCAGTTCCTTCTCGTCGATGCCGGGGGCGTCGGTTGCATGGGTAACGTCGACGACCAAAGCCAGGTCGGGCCGCACGGCGAAGGCGGAGGTGCGGGCGCCGAAGAGGCCGATCTCCTCCTGCACCGCGGCGATCGCGGCGAAGCTGCCCTTCAGCGAGGCGCTCTCGTGGCAGCGGCGCAGGGACTCAAGCGCGACGTAGGCACCGAGGCGGTTGTCCATCGAGCGCGATACGAGGCGACCGCCGCTCAGGGCGAGCGGCTCGGTGGCGACGACGACCGGGTCGCCGACCCGGACCAACGCCTCGGCCTCGTCGCGGTCGGCGGCGCCGATGTCGATGTGCAGCGACTTCATCTCGACCACCTTCTTGCGCGCTTCGGCGTCGAGCAGGTGCAGCGGCTTGCGCCCGACCACCCCGGGCACGGGCCCACTCGGTCCCTGGACCTCGACCCGCTGACCGACCAGGATCTGCGGGTCCCAGCCGCCGAGCGGCGCGAACCAGAGGAAGCCCTTCTCGTCGATATGGCGGATCACGAGACCGATCTCGTCGATGTGGCCGACGACGGCGAGCAGCGGGGAGTCCTCGCCGATGCGCGCCACCGAGGAGCCGATCCCGTCGGTTGAGAGAGTGGCGAAGGAGGCGGCCTCGCGCCAGGCAGCGGCCGCCTTGGTCTCGTAGCCCGAGGGGCCGGGAGTACGGAGGAGCTTGTCGAGTAGTCGGGGCGTTTTGGCCGTCATAGGTGCGCCAGTATGTCGATTCGAACAAACGTCCGCAGTCCGCTGGGGCAGGTAGCGTTCCGTTCGTGAGTTCCAGCCAAATAACGGCTGTGGTGAGCGGAGCTTCCAGCGGCATCGGCGAGGCAACCGCCCGCCGACTTGCTCGCGAGCCCGGCGCCGAGCTGATCCTCGTCGCCCGCCGCGAGGACCGCCTCCGCGCTCTCGTCGAGTCGCTGCCCTGCGAGGCGAGCTACGTCGCCGCCGATCTCACCGACGAGGACGCCCCGGCGCGGGTCCGCGCCCAGGTTGAGGAGCGGGGCGGGCGGCTGACGCTCCTGGTCAACAACGCGGGCGGCTCCTGGCGCGGCGGCTTCGCCGAGGCCGGCTACGCCAACGTCCAGCGCCACATGGAGCTCAACTTCGATGCCGTCGTTCGCCTCACCGAGGCGCTGCTGCCGAGCCTGCGCGCCGCGGCGCCGAGCGCGATCGTCAACGTCGCCAGCACCGCCGGCCGCGTCGCCCGCGCCCGCACCGGCTCCTACTCGGCGAGCAAGTTCGCCCTGATCGGCTGGACCGACTCGCTCTACGCCGAGGAGCGCGCCCACGGCGTCCACGTCGGCATGGTCCTGCCCGGCTTCATCGCCACCGAGGGCTTTCCGGCGACGGAGCTGCGCGAGCGGGCCCTGACCCGCTGGGTCGTCTCCAAGCCCGAGAAGGTCGCCGAGGCGATTCTCGAGGCCGGGCCGGGCGGCAAGGCCGAGCGCTACGTGCCGCGCGGTTACGCGCTCGCCGGGGTGGCGCGAATTCTCGCCCCGCGCTTGGTTCGTCGCGTCCTCTCCGGCGGCGCTGCGGGCACCCTGACGACGAGCACCGCGGCCGAAAAAGCCAAGTAGCGGCTGCGGCTGTTCCGCGGGCCGGCTCAGGTGAAGCGCGATCTGTCCAGGCGGCAGTAGTGGAAGTTGAAGACGAAGCCGTAGTTGTTGGCGGCGTTGGCGGCACGTTCGACCCGAATCTGTTCGTGAGCGGCCTTGATTTCTTCGTTCCCCTTCAGCGCCACGCCGAGGGCGCGCAGCTTGGCCTGGACGATGCCGAGCTGCGTGAACCACTTGAGCAGCCGCGCATCATCGGCGGGCGGCCGCGGCACGGCGCTGAGCTTTTCCACGGTCTTGCCGAATGCGGCCGAGGCGTGGACGAACTGACCGCCGGCCTGCTTCAGCTTCGCCGGCACCCCGCTCTTCGCCTTCGTCTTGGCGTTCTTGAGGATGCGCTTGTTGGCTTTGGTGTTGGCCTGGCAGATCGGCTCGGCCTGTTCGACGTACTGGGCGCGGGTCGGTTCTTCTTCAGCGGCGGCGGGCGCGGCAGGCAGCAGCGCCAGTGCGACGACGGAAATTGCGGCTGTGAGGACCCCCTTCATTCCCTGTCGGGCACGTTAGACGATCGGTCACCCCGCACTGTGTTGAGGTCCGGAGAAGTCGGGGCGCTCGGTCGCCCTCTAGGATTCGCCGCCGTGATCAGCACCAACGAATTCCGCAACGGCTCGCACATCGAGATCGACGGCAAGATCTTCCGCATCATCGAGTTCCAGCACGTCAAGCCGGGCAAGGGCGGGGCGTTCGTGCGGACCAAGCTGCGCCGGATCGAGGACGGTTCGGTGCAGGACAAGACATTCCGCGCCGGCGAGAAGTTCCGCCCGGTGCGCACCGAGTCGCGCAAGATGCAGTACCTCTACGACTCCGGCGAGGCGGCGGTCTTCATGGACACGCGCGACTACGAGCAGATCGAGATCCCGCGCGAGCTTGCCGGCGAGGCGATGCAGTGGCTGCTGCCCAACGCCGAGGTCGCCGTGCTCTTCGTCGACGAACGGGCCAGCGACGTGCAGGTTGCCGACGCGATCGAGATGAAGGTGACCCAGACCGAACCGGGCGTGAAGGGCGACACCGCCTCCGGCGGCGGCAACAAGCCGGCGACGCTCGAGTCGGGCGTCATCGTCCAGGTGCCGCTCTTCATTGAGGAGGGCGAGACGATCCGCGTCGACACCCGCAGCGGCGAATACCTCTCGCGCGCCTGAGGCCACTGCGGCGGCCGGGCTGCCGAAAAGTGGCACACCCCGCCTAAATGTGGTACTTGTTGGGCGGTTTTCGGGTACGCCTGAAGCCTTTGACGAGGAACTTTCGGGTTGGTGCGGGGACAACGACAAGGCCAAACGAGGTGGGAACGCCGACGGCGCTGACCCCTGTGCGAAAGCTTCTATCGGTAGTAGCTGTTTTTCCAGTCCATCGAGCAAATAGACAGGAGATACCAGTCATGCAAAAGCACCGAGCGTGCGTGATGTGCGAGGGGTTGAGGCGATGAGGCCCCAGGCAATACGCGTCGCCCTGGGGGCCCTGCTGGCGGCAATCATGCTGAGCGCCGCACTCGCCTCCAGCGCCGGAGCCGCACCGGCCTGGAAGTTCGAAGGCAAAGCGCTGGAAGGCGAAGAAACGATCCTCGGTGGGGCCGAAAAAAGCGGCCTCACGATGTGGGGGTTCACGACCACCTGCACCAACTTCCTCTACGAAGTCGACATCTGGAACAAAGAAGGGACGGGCAAAGGCAACATCACCAGCCTGCCCCTGTTCAACTGCTACACCAACTCGACCTGCACGGTGGAAGCGATCGAAGCCGAAGCGTTCCCCTGGCCCGCCGAACTGACGAGCGTCAGCGGCAGCAACTACCTCGTGGTCAAAAACGTCAACGTTTGGGTGCTCTACGGCGGCTGGTTCTGTCCGCTGTGGGGTGTCTGGGCCCACGTCACTGGAACGGCCGGTGGTCTGATCAACAACGAAACCGAAAGCGCCACGTTCAGTCCGTCGAGCTTCAAAGCGACGGGAACCACATTGAAATCGCTCGGCGAATCGGTCGAATGGAATGGCGTCTTCCCGACCGAAGCATTTGAATGGCACCGGGAACAGCCGATCAGCGTTTCCTAGTCAGGCCCGCGAAGACGACGAGCGCCGGGATCCTCCTGGCGCTCGTCGTTGCGGCGCTCGTGCTCGCCGGCTGCGGCGGAGGTTCCTCGGACTCATCTAGCCCCGAGACCACGACCGTGGGCACTTCGGCCGGCTTGAGCTCTGACGGCTCGAAGAGCGCCACGGCCGGCGGTCCAAGCGCCAACGGCGCCGGCAATGGCCCTGGGGCCGGGGGCGCCTCGGCGGGAAGCGCGGGTGGGCCGACCGGTTCGGGCGCGGAAGCCGGGGCGAGCGACGGGAACGCCGGCAAGCATGGCCCCCGCATCGCTCAGCCCAGGGGCGCGCCGGAGCCGGGGATCACGCCGCAACAGCGCCAGGAAGCAACCGTGGCAAGCATGATCTTGCAAAGTCCGTCCAGCCAGTCGTCGGGGGGCGGTCCGCAGGCGCTACCGGCCACCTACACCTGCGATGGCCCGGGCACTTCGCCGGCGCTGCGCTGGCAGGGGGTGCCGCCGGGAACCGCCGAACTGGTCCTCTTGACGATGAACATCCAGCCGGTGGCGGGGAAGCTCTTCTTCGACTGGGCAGCGGCTGGACTGAGTCCCGACCTGGAAGAAATCGAAGCCGGCAGGCTTCCCAAGGGCGCGATCGTGGGCCGCAACAGCTTCGGCAAGGCGGGCTATGAAATCTGTCCCGAAAGTGGCGCCGAAACGTATATGTTCGCGCTCTTCGCGCTGCCGAAGAAACTCTCACCTGCGCCGGGCTTTGACCCCTCCACTCTGCGCAAAGAAGTGCTTGACGCATCCGGCAACGTGGGTCTCCTGGCGCTCAGCTACGGGCGCGGCTGACGCCGCTCGAGTCGTCCAGCCGCTCGAAGCGAGAGAATGGCGGCATGCGTAGATCGGACCAGCGCCGTGACGCCGTTTTCGCCTGTTACCAGCGCGATGTGACAGGTCGGCCGCTTGAGGAGCTGGTCGCCGAGTCGCGGCCGTTCACGCGTGAGCTGGCCGCCGGGGTCGAGGCGCATCGCGAGGAGCTCGACGCGGCGATCGCCGCTCACGCCAAGGGTTGGGAGCTGGATCGGATCGCGCCGTTGGAGCGCAACCTGATGCGCGTCGCCCTCTATGAGATCGAGCACAGCGCCGACGTGCCGACCGAGGTTGCGATCGACGAGGCGATCGAGATCGCCAAGGAGTACTGCGGCGCCGACGCCCCCGGCTTCGTCAACGGCGTGCTCGGCGCGATCGCCCGCGAGCGCGAGGGCACACGAACGTGAGCGGACGAGCATGAGCCGGCTGCGCGAGATCTCCGAGCGGCTGAACGCGATCGCCCGCGAGCTCGAGGGCGAAGAGGCCGACGACACCCGCGCCGCGGCGCTCGCCCAGGAGGCCGCCGAGCTCTCCGCCGAGGCGGTCGAGGAGTCCAACCGCCGCATCCGTGAATCCGAGGCCGCCTCGCAGTGACGACTTCGTTCCGGTGCGCCTTTTGCACCCACACAGTGCATAAGGCGCACCAGTAGCCATGGGCTACCCGGAGGAGCTGCGGGAGCTCGTTGACGCGGCGCTGGAGCGGTTGCGCTTTCCGGCGCCCGAGGCGACTGCCGGGCTGCAGGAGGCGATGCGCTACTCGTTGCTGGCCGGCGGCAAGCGGGTGCGCCCCGTGCTCGCGCTCGCCACCGCCCGGGCCCTCGGCGCGGAGCCCGAGCGCTTCCTGCCGGTCGCCTGCGCGATCGAGCTGGTCCACACCTACTCGCTGATCCACGACGACCTGCCGGCGATGGACGACGACGAGTTGCGGCGGGGGCAGCTGACCTCGCACGTCAAGTACGGCGAGGACGTGGCGATCCTGGCCGGCGACGGCCTCTTCGCCGAGGCGATGCGCCTCGCCTGCGAGCAGCCGGGCGAGCCGGCGCGGGTGCTGGCGGCCCTGCGCGAGCTGAGCGGCGCGACCGGGGTGGACGGCATGGTCGGCGGCCAGTACGTCGACGTCGCGGTCGAGGAGCGCGATGCCGAGGGGCTGCGCTCGCTGCACACGCTGAAGACCGGCCGCCTGATTGCCGCCAGCGTCGGCGTCGTCCTCACCCTCGAAGGACTGACCGAACCTGAGACAATCCCCTTTCGCCGATTCGCCAGCGAGCTGGGCGTGCTCTTCCAGATCGTCGACGACATCCTCGACGTGACCGGAAGTGCCGATCGCCTCGGCAAGGAACATGGAAGCGACGAGCGACTTGGAAAACTCACCTACGTCAGCCACTTTGGCCTGGAGCAGGCGCGCGAGCTCGCGGCCGAGTCGCACGCCAAGGCGACTCGCGGCGCTCGCGGACGCGGCCGGCGAGACGGGAGACCTGAGGCGCGTGGCCGACTACATCTTCACGAGGGACGAATGAGCGAGAGCGGAAACGGAGCGACGCCGGAGCGGGAGACCCCGCTGCTAGACGGCGTCCACTCTCCCGCCGACCTGCACGGGCTGAACGACGAGCAGCTGCAGCAGGTGGCGCAGGAGATGCGCACCTACATCATCGACACGATCGGTGAGATCGGCGGCCACTTCGGCGCCAACCTCGGCACCTGCGAGCTGGCCGTGGCCCTGCACAGCCTGATGGACTCGCCGCGCGACAAGATCCTCTGGGACGTCGGCCACCAGGCCTACCCGCACAAGATCCTCACCGGCCGCCGCGAGGGCCTGCCGACGATTCGCCAGTACGACGGCCTAGCCCCGTTCTGCTCGGTCTTCGAGTCCGAGCACGACATCATGGGCGCCGGCCACGCCTCGACCTCGATCGGCTACGGGGTTGGGCTGAAGGAGGCGATGCGCCACGGGATCGGCGAGGACGGCAAGGTCGCCGCGGTGATCGGCGACGGCGCCCTCACCGGCGGCGTCGCCTACGAGGCGTTGCACGCGGCGGGCGGGCTGCAGACGCCGATGGTGATTGTGCTCAACGACAACGGCATGTCGATCTCGCCCAACGTCGGCGCACTCTCGCGTTACTTCAACCGGGTGCGGCTCAACCCACGCCTCTTCCACGCCCGCGAGGGGGTCGAGGACCGGCTGACCAAGCTGCCGCTCGGGCTCGGCAAGCGGATCGAACGGCTGGGGCCGGAGATCAAGTCGGCGATCAAGGCCTACTGGGCGCCGGGCCTCTTCTTCGAGGAGCTTGACCTCGCCTACATGGGCGTGATCGACGGCCACGACGTGGGCGCCCTGCGCGAGGCCCTGCGCGAGGCCTTCGAGGCCGACCGCCCGGTGATCGTCCACATCCACACGGTCAAGGGCAAGGGCTTCTCCCCGGCCGAGGAGGGCGGCCTCGAGGGGATGGAGAAATGGCACGCCGCCAAGCCCAACTCCATAGTCAACGGCGCCCCCGCCGAAAAGCCCGCCGACGGGACTCAAACCGGAGATATAGACCGATCTGAGGCCCATCGGCGGCCGGTTGGGGTGCAGGAGTCCGACGCGCCGGCGGCGATTGCGCCGGAGCGGCTGGAGAAGCCGCCGGCGGCCGGGGCGCCGCCGCAGTACACGCAGGTCTTCGGCGAGGCGATCGTCGCTGAGGCGCGGCGCGACAAGCGCGTGGTCGGGATCACCGCGGCGATGGCGGGGGGGACCGGCCTGCAGAAGCTCGCCGACGAGGTGCCCGAGCAGTACTACGACGTCGGCATCGCCGAGCAGAACGCGGTTCTGATGGCTTCGGGGTTGGCGATCCAGGGCGCCAAGCCGGTCTGCGCGATCTACTCGACCTTCCTCCAGCGTGCCTTCGACCAGATCGTCCACGATGTCTGCCTGCAGGAGCTCGACGTCACCTTCGCGATGGACCGGGCGGGCCTGGTCGGCGACGACGGCCCGACCCACCACGGCGCCTTCGACGTCTCCTACTTCCGCCCGATCCCCAACGTGGTGCTCATGGCGCCGCGCAATGAGGCGATGCTGGTTCACATGCTGCGCACCGCGATTGCCCACGATGGCCCCGCGGCTCTGCGCTACCCGCGCGGCGCGGCCGAGGGGGTCGAGCTGCCGGCCGAGCCGGCGGAGCTGCCGATCGGCAGCGGTGAGTTGCTGGCCAGTGGCGAGCGGGTGGCGCTGCTCGGCTACGGCTACGGAGTGTCGGTGGCGCTCGACGCGGCCAAAATCCTCGCCGAGCACGACCTCAAGCCGACCGTCGCCGACGCTCGATTCGCCAAGCCGCTCGACAGCGAGCTGCTCGAGCGGCTGGCCCTGAGCCACGACCTGGTGGTGACGATCGAGGAGAACGTCCTGCCCGGCGGCTTCGGCTCGGCCGTGCTCGAGCACCTCGAGGACGCCTTCGCCGAGCGCTCGGGCGAGCGCGCCCGCGTCCTGCGCATCGGCCTGCCGGACCGCTACGTGACCCACGGCAAGCCGGCCCTCCTGCACAAGGAGGTTGGCCTCACCGGCGACGCCGTCGCCGAGCGCGTCCTCACCGCCCTGCGCTCCGGCGAACCCGCCCTGAGCTGATTCTCGACCCAACCGGGCGAGGAATCCGCCCCAAAAATTAGGGCTTGCGTCAAAAGACTCAATCGGTTAGCCTGCCCGAGTCTCTTCTGGGGTTACTTGAGGGAGGAGAGGCATCTCTATGTATGTGGGTCCGCAGGTAGGGAGCCTCGTGGATCTACAACGTGAACCGCGCCGGTGCCAAGAGCACCGCGTCGCGGTGCGCGGTTCTCCGTTGAGCGAGCCTAGGACGTCCGCGCGGGAATCCGAGCGACGAGCCGTGTCGCCAGGGCGGCGATCAGGTATGCGATCGCCACCGTGAGAAGAGTGAACTTGCAGGTGGCAAAGATCGTCGCCAGCAGGGGGAAGGCGGTACCGGCGCCGCCGAGGGTGAGCAGCAGGCAGATGTTCTCGAGCGCGTCAAAGCAGGCGCCGAGCGCGCCGAAGAAGACGACGACTCCACCGATCGCGGCAAGACGGCGCCAGCTTCGCTTCCTGGCGAGCTCGAGGGCCGCCGCCAGCGCAAAGGTGAGGAAGGATCCGTAGGCGAGCAGGAAGCCAAAGTCGATCCAGAGCTGCTCGCGGGCGGCGTCCTGACCGTCTTCGCCCCATTCGGCAAGGATCTCGTCGGCCCGATGCTGCCCGCCAGAGAGCTCGAACGGCACCATCCCCGGCCCACCCGTGTCGGTCATCCTGCTCTCGGCCGGAGACATCACCAAGAACAGCGCCACCATGGCGACCCCCGATGCAATAAGTCCCCGTCGCCGCGTCACGCGGGGAGCCTATCCTCTGGTTCATGGCGCAATCCAGGTCGATGGACGCCCTTGCCGCCGCGGCGCTTTCCGATGCGGAGCGCCACGTTGTCGAGAGCCTGATCGGATCGCTCCAAGAAGAGGTGGCAGACGATCTCCGATATTGACTTGATGGTCATCGCCAACGGCGGCAGACGGCGCTATGACGACAAGGTCCAAGACCTCGCCTACGCGACCGCAGTTGGCGCCGGAGAGAGTCCGGTCTGGTATTCGGTCCTCGTCTTCGATCCTGAGTGGTTGAAGAGCCGCCGCGAGATCGAGTCCTTCTTCATTCAAAACGTCGATCGGGACAAGCTGGTTCTCGTCGGAGACTCCCTCGATTGAGCGTTCGCGGCGAGGAAGTCACGATCCGTCGTTGTGGGCGCGAGGATGCGCAAGCCGTCCTGGACCTGTGGGCCGAGGAGCGGAGCGAGCACGCGAGTACGGCCGATCGCCGGGAGGACATCGAGCGTCTGATCGAAGCTTCGCCGGCCGCGCTTCTGGTTGCCGAGCGCGGCGGCGAGATCGTCGGTGCGCTGATCGCCGCGTGGGATGGGTGGCGCGGCAACATGTACCGGCTCGCGGTGTCGAAGGAGCATCGACGCCAGGGCATCGGGCTCGCTTTGACCAGGGCGGGGGAGGAGTACCTGAACAGCCGCGGCGTGCACCGGGTCACGGCCTTGGTCGCATTCGAGGACGAAGCAGCTGGGGCATTCTGGGAGTCGGCTGGCTATCCCCAAGATCGCGAGATTGGTCGGCGCGTGCGCAACCTCTAGCGCGCGGCCCGCGATTTCAACCAGGGGTATCGATCCAGCGAACGATCAGCCCATCACGCACTTCGTGAAACGCCGGCGGGGCCGGGGGAGGATCGTCCGTCAGGAGCGCGATTACCGCTGCCGGCCCGTGCAGGTGCTCCTCTACGGCGGTCGTCCAGCGGACCTCCGGGTCGAGCAGGCGTTCCAGTCGCGACCAGTCGCGAGACTCGATCGTGGCGAGCACGTCGCAGACCGCCGGTACTTGCTCCGCCATTGTCCGAGGATATTCCTGACGTAGGATCGGTGGGATGCCCGATTCGCCGGACAAACCGTTTGGAATTGCTGGTCAGGCGAACACCGCCGCGCCGCTACGGCTGTCCAGGACAGCCAATGGCCCAAAGAGCATCGCTTGCCCAGTCCCTGACGATCACGCGGTCCGGGTCCGTGGATCGCTCCTCTGCGAATTGCAAAGCAAGCTTCTGCAGTTCGACAGTCAGCGGAATCTGTGCCAGGACTGGATGGCTGATCGACGGCTCGCTTATGCAGGCCACAGTGATTCCCTCGGTGCGAGCGGCCTCTCCGAGGGCGCTCAGGAGCCCGTCGGGATCGGCGTCGGGGTTGATTAGAACCAACGTGTCACCGGGGCTAAGGGGTACGGCGCCGCCATGGAGCAGATACTCGCCTCCATAGCCCTCTGCGAGAACCTGCGCCGCCTCACGAATCTTGAGCGCTCCCTCCCGTGCCGTGATTGCTCCAGCCCCATTGCCGACAAGGATGATTGCGCGGTCCGGTGGTCCGATGGTTAGTCGGTCGGGTGAGGACGCGATCGTCTGGGTTCTGCCTGCGACACGCATCAGATCGTCTGACGAAATGCTCTTTACGCCCAGCTCTTGGGCGAGGCGGCATAGAACCAAGAGCGCCGCCGTATAGCTCACGGTGTAGGTCTCGGAGCGCTCCATCTCTACGGTCTCAATCGCCTCGGGCCAACCGCTGCCGATTCCAGTAATCGAAACCACCTCTGCCCCCGATCGCATGGCTCTCTCTCGCGCTGCCTTTGCATAGGCAGTGCTCCCAGATTGAGAAATGACTATCACTGCGTCATGGGGCCCAAGTCCAGAAACGAGTCGAGCGAACTCGAACGAACCAGACCAGCGAGCGTCCACGCCCGCCTCAGAGAGGAGCAGTGCGCCAAGCTCGGCGGCATGCTGGCTTGTTCCGGTGCCGACGAGCCAGACTCGCTGCCGGTCGCCAAGGCGGGTGGCGACCGGGCCAACGTCGAGTTTGCCTAGGCGCTCTAGCTCGTCTGGCTGTGAGCGGATTGCCTGCTCAAGATGAGTTGTGCCCATGTAACCCAAAGCGTATTGGTCTCCCTTGGCACCGACTCTGGCACGAAGGCGCATCGGCTAGAGCCAAATCACCTCCGACTGACTCCGGCTGTAACCGGCTGAATCCGTGCCTGACTGTGGCACCGAGTCGGCTTACGAGGTGTGCGGCAGTAGCTCCAGCCGACTTTGAGATCAGCGTATGCACGCAGCAACTCGTCCGTGCGCTCGTAGTCGGTGGCCGTCAGATTCTCGACTACGAAAGCGCCGCGCCGGACCTGATCGAGGACCGACCCGGTGAGCTTGATGGCCTGTGCCAGGGCCCTACGCGCTCAGGGCGAGCGTTAGCTCATCGGCGGGAACAGCGCTGGGCACCGGCACGGTGATTCGAAGCTCGCCCTCCCGCTCCAGAAGGTGCTTAGGTCGGACGAGCGTCAGGCCGACCAAGTCGCCATTGCTGTCGAAGCGAACCGCGTGGCCCTCCGGCGTCTCGTCGTAATCGACGGCGCGCGAGGGATCGCCGACATGCAGGTAGAGCACATCGGCGTCGGCGTCATACTCGACGCGATCAAAGGTGATGTCGGCAATCGTCACGCTCATGGCTTCCTTCGCCGGGCGAATGCAGTGATGATACGCCCGCTGTCCTTGAGCCGGACCAGGTTTGACGGAGCCCTTTTTAGTTGGATCCAATCTTCATTTTTTTGAGGGAGATCCAGGTAGTCGCGCCGCCTCCGTCGGCATACGCATATGCAGAGGATCGGGCGCAGGGGAGAGGAGCTTGTCTTCGGCCGCACGGCTTCGCAGGCCTTCTACGCCTCGACCGTCGAAGGACGGGCAAAGCGCGCCTGGGTTGCGTCAACGACCACGAGCAGGAAGCCGCCGAAGCGGAGGGCCGCGAGCCGGATCTGCTTCGGCGGCTCGCGCTGCACGAGTGCCGCCACACCTTCGCCTCTTTGCTGATGGACTCGGGCGCCAACCCCAAGGCAATTCAGAACTTTATGGCCACTCGAAAATCCAGACGACTTTCGACGTGTACGGGCACCTGCTGCCCGGCAGTCATGACGAGGTACGCGAGCGGATGGATGCTTACCTGAGTGATTCGCAGCGAATCAGGTCAGACATCTGGCTCGACGTGGATCGTCGCGCGGCGCTCGCGACGATGGAGAATGGTGGAGCTGCGGTCGTCCCGAATCATCGTCCCGGCAGGAAGCATGCGGCCGATAACTTTGCCCTCCTCGTCTCGCTCCAGCTCGTATCCGTCGGCCACCTGTTCCTATTCGGTCCCGATCTCTACTGCGTGGAGCGCTTGAACGTCGGCTCGCTCTTGCGAGCGCCTGGTGCCGGTGCGCCGGGCAATGATTGACATCTCTCGCACGACGGGGTTTGAGCGAATCGCGGGGTCGGCACCCTCCTCGTACATATGGGGCGCGTTCATAGATCGCCAGGGTAGCCGCCCTATGCCCATTTCGCTCTTTGGTCCCGGTAGATGTCTCAACCGAAACGCGCAAAGCTCGGGAATAGAATCCGGAGAGTGGAGGTCGCCAGCTTCGATGGGGGTGGGACGCATTCGCGGCGATTGGGACGATTGCGCTCGCACTTGGAACGTTCCTGCTTGCATTGAGTACCCGCCAAGCCGCAAAGGCATCGGCGGAGGACGTTCGTGCCCAGTGGAGACCCGTCATCGTCCCCGGCGAGAAGGTCGATGTCGAATTTGTCGATGACCTTGAGGTCATGGTCATCACCGTCCGGAATGTTGGGCGCGGAGCGGCCTACTACATCGACGCGGCACTTGGGATAGCTGGGATTTACTGGCCTGCGCTCGATTCTGCTCCTGGGCGACCGGGGGCCGAGAACCTCGCAGTCGTTCCGGCTTCGACCGATCTGCGCTTGTGTTTTGAATGCAACGACGGGCGCCCGGAGGAGGCAGAAGTGCTTATCGACTACACGGACCTAAATGACCGGCCCTACTCGACGCGCATCAAGCTCGATGAGATAAACGACGAATCAGTCCTTCGCATGTCAAAGGTCGAGCTTTCCGACAATCGCGAGCGAATCCCCTGGAAGCCCTGGACATGGGAGCCCTCGACCAGGCGAGAGTGGCTTAAATCCAAAATTCGGAGAGCAAAGCGGGAAGAATCGTAACTTTGCTCAGCTTGACCTTGAAGGACCAGCCGGGAGGAGTTGGAGTGCCTCGACGTGTCGAGGACGCATCGTGCCGAAGTGGCGATGATCCAACGTGGCGAGCTTTGACTCGTCGAGGCGCTCTGTGACGGCCAGGACGGCGCAGTCAACGAAGCCGACTTCGAGGTCCGCGTAGGTGCGCATCAAGTCGGCGGCGCGGTCGTAGTCAGTCGCTATCAAATCCTCAACATCCAGCTCGTCCGTCTTGATCGTGTCGAGCAGGGCGGGGAAGGCCTCGGCTCCGAGTTCTCGACTGAGCATGTGGTCAAGCTCGACAAGGACCGGGGCGGGAACGACGCGACGCTCTTGATGGGACTGGAACAGAGCGGCGCAACGCTCATGGTCGGCGTCGTCGGCGACCATCGCCGCGACCAGAGGGCCTGTGTCGAGGATCAGCGGAATGGCCGCGGCTCGAACTCGTCGCGGCTTGCGCGAGCACTAAGGTCGCTGTGCCCGGCTTTGAATGCGCCGATCAGCGAGAACGGGGGCTGCGGAGCTTGCTCGCCCATCTCATGTTCAAGAGCCGCGTTGACGAACTGCGGCAGGGGGACGCCGCGCTCGTCGGCAGCTTTGCGGACGCGTTTGAGCATCTCCGGATCGAGCTTGAGCGTGTCTGACTGCGTTGCGGCCATGCCCGCATTCTACCGCCGTGCTTCCCGGCGACCTGGCATCTCGGGCACTTGTTCCCGCTCCGTCGCAGATTTGGCACGGAACTGGCGCATTTACTGGCGCATTGGCTGTGCTCGCGGCCATCGGGGAGACGGTGGGACGACTCGTCCTGGGCTCACGTTCCGCTCACTAGAGCCCCACAACAGAAAACGCCCCGGCGGGGAGCCGAGGCGAGTTCTGGGGTTACTACAGGGAGGAGAGATATGTATCTCTATATATGTGGATCCGTGGGAGGTAGGTGGGCCCTTTGATGTGTCGCGGGCAGATCATCGTGGGAAGCGATGAGAGCCATATGTGCGACGCTGGACCCAGCCAAAAAGTTCTTTGCTATCTGCCCCTTATCGGTTGTCCTCTGCGAATCCTTGAACAGCATACGAACGTATGTGCGGTATGTGTGTGAGTGCGATCACAGATTTTCAGGCCAAGGCAAAGCGTGGTTAAAAACCTGTGCCCGGGCGCGATTGGCTCCCGCTTGGGCGGCCCGGCGCTACGGTTGCGGCGATGAAGAAGGCGCGCATAGACGCGGTATTGGCTGAGCGGGGGCTCTTCCCCTCGCGCACGGCCGCTGCGGGCGCGGTCCGGGCCGGCTCGGTGCGGGTGGGCCGCGACGGCCCGGTTGCCCTGCGACCGAGCCAGCTGGTCGAGCCCGAGGCCGCTCTGATCGTCGATGAGGGTCCGCGCTACGTCTCGCGGGGAGGGATCAAGCTCGAAAACGCCCTGGACGCGCTGGGGATCGACGCCTCCGGTCGCGACTGCCTCGACGTCGGCGCCTCCACCGGTGGTTTCAGCGATTGCCTCCTGCAACGGGGCGCCACGCGGGTCGCGGCCGTTGACGTTGCCTACGGGCAGCTCGACTTGAGGCTGCGCGAGGACCCGCGCGTGTGCGTGATCGAGCGCCTCAACGCTCGCGAGCTCAAGCCGGCCGATCTGCCCTTCGCGCCCGAACTGGCGACGATCGACGTCTCCTTCATCTCGCTGACCAAGATCCTGCCGGCAGTCGCCGGCTGCCTCGCCCTGGGTGGCGAAGTCCTGGCGATGGTCAAGCCGCAGTTCGAGCTCGGCCGCAAGCGGGTCGGCAAGGGGGTCGTGCGCGATTCCGGCGACCGGCGCGAGGCGATCCTCGCGGTCGCTCGCGCTGCCGGCGAGCTCGATCTGCCCGTACGCGGCGTCGCTTCCTCCGGCCTGCCCGGCCCCAAGGGAAATCGCGAGACCTTCGTCTGGTGCGGGGGCGAGGGAGACGAGATCTCAAACCTCGAGGCCGCAGTCTCCGCGGCGGTGGATTCGGACGCATGAAGACCGCGGCGCTGATCACCCACTCGCACCCGCCCGCCGCGACCGACGCGGTCGAGGTGGCGACGGCGGCCGCGCGCGAGGCGGGCTGGCGCCTGGTCGCCGCCGCGGCCGAGATCGAGAAGCACAGCCGCGCGGCGGAGGGTGTCGAGAGGGTCGACGCGCTGCCTGCCGATCCCGACCTCTGCCTCGTGCTCGGCGGCGACGGCTCGATCCTCTACGCGCTGCGCAGCTTCGCCGGCACGAAAGTCCCGGTCTTCGGCGTCAACTTCGGCACCGTCGGCTTCCTCGCCGCGGTCGAGCGCGACCACGCCTCCGAGGGTATCCGCCGCGCACTGGCTGGGGAGACCGAGACGATCGACCTGCCGGGGCTGGCGATCGAGATTGAAGGCGAGCAACGCTTCGCCCTCAACGACGTCAGCTTCAGCCGCCGCCCCCGCGACCGGGTCGCCGAGCTGAGCTACCGGATCGCCGGCGAGGAGGTGGGCAACGTGCGCTGCGACGGACTCGTCGCCGCCACCCCAGTCGGCTCGACCGGCTACAACCTCGCCAACCAGGGCCCAATCCTCGCCTGGGGCGTGAAGGGCTACGTGGTCAGCTACATCGCGCCGCACTCGCTCACCGCGCGGGCGCTCGTCGTCGCGCCCGGCGACGTGCTCACCGTCGGCAACGCCGCCGGCCGCGAGCCGGTCGACGTCGCGATCGATGGCGCCCAGACCACCACACTCGCCCCCGGCGCCGCTCTCGACGTCCGCTTCGCCGATTCCGTCGCCTGTCTGGCCCAACTCCCCGGCACCAGCTTCTACCACCGAATCAGAGAGAAGTTCGGCCACCTCGCCGTCTGAAAGTCCGTCCCGGTAGGGCTGGAACGTCTTGCACTTTTTCGTCGTGAGCTAGCGGCGCCAGCTCTCCAACTCTCCATCGAAAAAGTTAAGTGGAAGCCCTACCGGGACGGACTTCCGGGTCGAGGTGACCGGTTCTTTAGGGTTTCGCCGATGGAGCGCAAGTGGTGGACCCTTCTGCTCGTCTCGATCGCGACGTTCATGCTGCTGCTGGACGTGACGATCGTCAACGTCGCCCTGCCCGACATCCAGCGGGAACTGCATGCCAGCCTCTCCAGCCTGCAGTGGGTCGTCGACGCCTACTCGCTGATGCTGGCCGCCTTCCTGCTCACCGCCGGTTCGCTCGGCGACCGACTCGGGCGCCGGCGGGTCTTCACGATCGGCTTCGGCATCTTCACTTTCGCCTCGTTCCTCTGCGGCATCGCCAACGACCCGACCCTGCTCAACCTCGCCCGCGGGCTGCAGGGCATCGGCGGGGCGGGGATGTTCGCCACCTCGCTGGCCTTGATCGGCCAGGAGTTCCACGGCAAGGACCGGGCGATGGCATTCGGCGTCTGGGGGGCGACGGTCGGCGGCGCGGTCGCGGTCGGGCCGCTGATCGGCGGCATCGTCACCGAGAACTTCGGCTGGGAGTGGATCTTCTTCCTCAACGTCCCGATCGGGATCACGGCGATGGTCCTGACCGAGCGTCAGATCGTCAACGTCTTCGTCAAAGACCCGGAACCGATTGACGTACCCGGGCTCGGCACCTTCTCGCTGGCCCTGTTCCTGTTGATCTTCGGCTTGATCCGTGGCAACCCCGAGGGCTGGGGCAGCCCCCTGATCCTCGCTTGCCTGTTCGGCGCCGCGGCGCTGCTCGCGGCCTTCATCGCGATCGAGCTGCGCTCCAAATACCCGATGCTCGATCTCGCGCTCTTCCGCAAGGGCGCCTTCAACGGAGTCTCGGCCGTCGCCTTCGGCCTCTCGGCGGGGATGTTCGCGATGTTCCTCTACCTGACCATCTACATGCAGGGGGTGTTGGACTACTCGCCGCTCGAGGCGGGTCTGCGCTTCCTGCCGTTGACCGTGTTGGGCTTCATCGTCGCGCCGATCTCCGGCGCCCTCTCGAACCGGATCCCGATCCGCGTCCTGCTCGGCGTTGGGCTTGCCACGGTCGGGGTCGGCCTGTTGCTGATGCACGGCGTCACGCCCAGCTCCGGCTGGACGACGCTGCTCGCCGGCTTCCTCGTCGCCGGCATCGGCATCGGCATCACCAACCCCGGGATCGGACAGGCGGCGATCGCCGTCGTCCCGGTCGAGAAGTCCGGCATGGGGTCGGGAATCAACACCACCTTCCGCCAGGTCGGAATCGCGACTGGGGTGGCGGGACTTGGGGCGGTCTTCCAGTCCAACGTCAACTCGAAGATCTCCGAACTGCTGCCGCGCGCGCCGAGCGGGCTCGGCGAAATCATCGCCTCGGGTGGCTCACGCGCGGCCGGCGCCGTGACTCCGGCCCGGATCCGCCCCGAGGTCGTCCACGCCTCCAACGTCGCCTTCGTCGGCGCCTTCAACGAGATCATCTTGATCGCCGCGATCCTCTCCTTCGTCGGCGCCGCGCTGGGCTTCGCCCTGGTCCGTTCCAGGGACTTCGTCCAACACGTGCCGGCCGAGGATGAGACGGTGGCCGAGCCCGTCGCCGCGTAGCCACAGGACCCGCCGCGCCGGGTGCTAGACAGAGACCATGTTGCGGGAGCTGAGAATCGAGAACCTCCTCTTGATCGAGAAGGCGGAACTGCGGCTCGGTGAGGGGCTCAACGCGATTACCGGTGAGACGGGAGCTGGGAAGACTGTTCTTGCGCATTCGCTGGATCTGCTTATGGGTGGAAAGGCGCGGTCGCAGATCGTGCGGCCCGGGGCGGAGGAGGCTTGGGTCGAGGGGGTCTTTGATCTGCCGCAGGGGTTGCTGGGGAGCCCGAGATGGCGGAGATCGCCGAGCGCCTGCCTGATGGGGCGGATGAGGTGGTTCTCGGTCGGCGGGTCGGTGCAGGTGGCCGGACCAGCGCCTTTGTGGCCGGGCGGGCCGCTTCGGCTTCGGATTTGAAACTGCTCGGCGGGCGGCTGCTTGCCTTCTATGGCCAGCACGAGCACCGCAAGCTGACTATCTCCTCGGCGCAGATGGACGTGCTCGACGGCTTCGCCGGGGCGGCGCAGCTCGGGCTGCGCGAGCGTTACCGCGAGGCGCACCGGGAGTGCTTGCGGCACGCCGCCGAGCTGGCGGAGCTGCGCGAGCGAGACGGCTCGCGCGAGCGTGATCTCGACCTCTTCCGCTACGAGCTCGCCGAGATCGAGGAGGTCGCGCCGGACCCCGACGAGGAGCGGGAGCTGGGCGTCGAGCGCGAGCGCCTGCACCATGCCGAGGGGCTGCGCGAGGCGGCGGGCGGTGCGCATGCGATCGCGCTTGGCGCCGAAGAGGACGGCGGCGCGGCGGCCGCTCTAGCTCAGGCCGAGGCGCTGCTACAGGGCGTTGCCGGCGTCGATTCCAAGCTCGATGCGCTCGCGAACCGCCTCGGCGCCCTGGCGATCGAGCTCGGGGATGTGGCCGGGGAGCTGCGCGATTACGTCGACGGCCTCGCGGCCGATCCGGCTCGCCTGCTCACGGTCGAGGAACGGTTGGAGGCGCTCGACCGGCTGCAGCGCAAGCACGGCGGCAGCACCGAGTCGGTACTCGCTCATGCCGAGCACTGCCGGGCCGAGATCGCGCGCCTGGAGAACGCGGGCGAGCGCGGCGAGGAGGCCGAGGCGGCGCTGGCCGAGGCGGAATCGCGCCGCGCCAAGCTCGGCGAGCAGCTCGGCAAGGCCCGTGCGAAAGCGGTCGGCCCACTGCAGCGCGAGGTCGCCGCGGAGTTGGAGCGGCTGGCGATGGCGGGCGCCCGGCTCGATGTCGTGCTCGAGCCGCACTCGGAGGGATTCGGCGCCAACGGCATGGAGACGGTCGAGTTCCGCCTGGCGCCGAACCCGGGCCTTGAGCCCGCGCCGCTGCGCGACGCCGCCTCGGGGGGCGAGCTCTCGCGGGTGATGCTGGCGCTGAGCAGCCTTGCCGGCGCGGTCGGGGCGGGGACGCTGGTCTTCGACGAGATCGATGCCGGGGTCGGCGGCAAGACGGCCCGCGCGGTCGGCGAGCAGCTGCGGTCCCTCGGCAAGGAGCGCCAGGTGCTCTGCATCACCCACCTACCCCAGGTCGCCTCCTTGGCCGATACCCACTTCACCTTGGAGAAGGACGTCTCGGGCGAGCGCGCCAGCGCCGGCGTGCGCCGGCTCGACAGCGACGGCGTGGTCGAGGAGATCCGCCGCATGCTCGGCGGCGAGGACAGCGACGAGGCGGCGACGCGCCACGCCCGCGAGCTACTCGCCGCCGCGTGAGCCCCTTCCGGTGCGCCTTATGCACTCCCTGAGAGCAAAAGGCGCACCGGAAGGGGGATCGGCCGCCTTTTCACCGCTTGCGCGGCGGGATAACCTCTTTCGGTGGCAACCGCCAGTCGCCGTCGCTTTCCCGCCCTGCTCTCGCGCCGCAAAGGGGCAGCGCCGGTTGAGGCGATCGAAGGCCGGGTGCGTCTCGGCCACCGCACCAAGCACCTGGTCAAACGCCTCGTTCCCGGCGACGTCGCGGTCATCGACCACGTCAACATCGACCGCATCGCCGCCGAGGAGCTGATCTCGACCGGCGTCCGGGTCGTGATCAACGCCTCGCCCTCCTCCAACGGCCGCTATCCCAACGCCGGGCCGCTGTTGCTGGTGCAGGCGGGGGTGCGGCTGATCGACGTCGAGGACGCCAACCCCTTCGAGCTGCTCGCCGACGGCAATCGGGTCACGGTCGCCGACGGCGTCGTCCTCGGCGCCGGGCGCGAGCTGCTGCGCGGTCGCATGCTCGGCCTCGAGGAGCTCGAACGCCGGCGCGACGAGCAGCTCCAGCGAGTCGACGAGGCGCTGGCCGAATTCGCCGAGAACACCGTCGCCCACGTGCGGGGGGAGACCGACCTGCTCACCGGCAGCGTCGAGTTCCCACCGACTCGGGCCTCCTTCCGCGACCGCCACGTGCTGATCGTCGTCCGCGGCGACCGCCACCGCCGCGACCTCAAGGCCCTGCGCGCCTACATCCGTGACGTGCGGCCGCTCATTGTCGCCGTCGACGGTGGCGCCGACGGAGTGCTCGCGGCCGGGATGAAGCCCGACCTGATCCTCGGCGACATGGACTCGGCCGGCGACGAGGCACTGCGCTGCGGCGCCGAGCTGATCGTCCACGCCTACCCCGACGGCCGCGCGCCGGGGCGCCAGCGCCTGCTCGACCTCGGGCTCGACCACACTCTGCTCCCCGCCGCCGGCACCAGCGAGGACGTGGCGATGCTGATGGCCCATGAGAAGGGGGCGACGCTGATCGTCAGCGTCGGCGCCCACTTCAACCTGATCGAGTTCCTCGACCGCAAGCGCGGCGGCATGTCTTCGACCTTCCTCACCCGGCTGCGGATCGGCGAGAAGCTGGTCGACGCCAAGGGGGTGAGCCGGCTCTACAACCCGAGCTCGCCGTTTGGCCCCGTCGCCCTCTTCCTCGCCGCCTTCATGGTCCTGCTGGCGATCGTCGTGATCACCTCGCCGGCGCTCAATGACCTGGTCCAGCTGGTCTGGCTGAAGATCAAGATCCAGCTCGGTCTGTAGGCCCGGCGTCTAGCCTTCCGCTCTGCCATGGGTTACAGCGCTCGATACCACGCGGTCTCACTGGTCGCCGTCTTCCTCGCCCTCGCGATCGGCATCCTGATCGGCGCCGAGTTCGGCGGCGACGCGCTGACCAACACCCGCAAGAACCTCGAGCAGAGCCTCACCGGCAATCTCCAGGACGAACGTGAACGGGCCGGGGAACTGAACGGCAAGCTGGCCCGCTCCGACGAATTTGCCGGCCGGGTCTACCCGGCGCTGGTGCGCGAACGGCTGGCCGGCAAGCGGATCGGCGTGGTCGCGATTGGCGACCTGCCGGGCGGCACCGGGACCGCGATCGAGCAAGCGCTGGCGCCGACCGGGGCGCACATCGTCGGCATCGGCGTGGTGCGCGAGCCGGTCGACCTCAGCGGCCTCGGCGGCGAACTGGCGAAAACGCGCTTCGCCAAGATCCGCCGCAATGAAGAAGAGCTGGTGGAATTCGGCACTGGCGTCGGTCGCCAGCTGGTCCGCGGGGGCAACCTGCTCGACCGCGTGCGCAGTCGCATCTTCTCGCGCGCCAGCGGCAACTTCGGCGGCCTCGACGGCGTCATCGTCGTGCGCCAGACGCCGGAAGAGATGGGGCCGGTGCAGCGCGCCAAGGCCTCGACCCTCGAATCGGCGCTGATGGAGGGCATGACGGGGACGCGGGTGCCGGTGGTCGGGGTGGAGACGTCGGCGACCGAACCGACCTCGATCTCCTTTTTCGCCGGCAACGACCTCTCCAGCGTCGATGATGTCGAGACCCCGGCGGGCAAAGTGGCGACGGTCTTCGCCCTGCTCGGCGCCGAGGGGAGCTTCGGCGTCAAGGGCTCGGCCGATCGCCTCCTGCCCGACCTGCTGCCCCCGGCCGAATCTCCTTGACCTGGCTCGGCCTCCCGGTCGCGATCGTCGTCGCCCTGCTGGTCGTGCCCGCGGGGGTGCGCGGGCTGCTCGACGCCGGCCTGGTGCGGACCAACTACCGGGGGGCGAGCCTCGCCTTCCCACTCGGCGCGGTGCTGGCGACGGCGGCGTTGGTCGCATTGGCGCCGCTGGCCTTCCTCAACGACCGCGCCGACCTCGACCTGCTCAGTCCCGAACTACGGCGCTGGATGCCGTACCTGCTGGGCGTCGTCTTCCTCGGTTTCCTCGACGACTCGCTGGGGCGCGGCGAGGACGCGAACGCGCCGCGGGGCTGGCGCGGGCACGCGCGGGCGCTGCGGAGCGGCAGCCTCTCGACCGGCGCGATCAAGGCACTGGGGGCGTTGGCGCTCGCCGCCTACGTCGTCTCCGGTCGCGGGCTCGAATCCTGGCGCTACATCGCTGACGTGGCGCTGCTGATCCTCGCCACCAACCTCTTCAACCTGCTCGACCTGCGGCCGGGGCGGGCGGAGAAGGGGCTGGCGCTGCTCGCCGTCGGGCTCTGCCTCGGCGCCTGGACCCTGGCGCCGCTGGAGCTGCTCGGCATCTTCGCCGGCCCGGCCCTGGTCGGCGCCGCCTTCACATTGCGTGAGCGGGCGATGCTGGGCGACACCGGCTCCAACCTGCTCGGTGCGATCGGCGGGGTCTGGTTGCTGAGCACATTGGGGCCCGACGCTCGTCTGATCGCCCTCGCCGCGGTCGCCGGACTTACCATTTACGGAGAGTTGCGTTCGATCTCGGCGGCGATCGAATCGGTTCCGCCATTGCGATGGCTAGACTCGCTCGGCAGAGCATGAGTAGACCTTCCCAAGGCGACACCAGGTTCATCTTCGTCACCGGTGGCGTGGTCTCTGCTCTCGGCAAGGGGATCGCTGCGGCCTCGATCGGCCGCCTGCTTCGCTCCCGCGGCTACCGGGTGCAGCTGCAGAAGTTCGATCCCTACATCAACGTCGACCCGGGGACGATGAGCCCGTTCCAGCACGGTGAGGTCTTCGTCACCGAGGACGGCGCCGAGACCGACCTCGACCTTGGGCATTACGAGCGGTTCACCGACGAGAACACCTCGCGCGCCTCCAACGTCACGGCCGGTGCCGTCTACAACTCGGTGATCAACCGCGAGCGCCGCGGCGACTACCTCGGCGCCACGGTGCAGGTGATCCCCCACATCACCAACGAGATCAAGAACCGGATCCGGATCGTCGCCGAGTCGCAGGCAGTCGACTTCGTGATCACCGAGATCGGTGGCACGGTCGGCGACATCGAGTCGCTGCCCTTCCTCGAGTCGATCCGCCAGCTCTACACCGACCTCGGCCCGAAGCGCTCGATGTTCGTCCACCTGACCCTGGTGCCCTATGTGGGACACGCGGGCGAGCTGAAGACGAAGCCGACCCAGCACTCGGTCAACGAGCTGCGCCGGATCGGGATCCAGCCGCACGCCCTGGTCTGCCGCTCCGAGGGGCGCCTCGACCGCGAGATCCGCGAGAAGATCG
The DNA here is from genome assembly GCA_963720805.1 of uncultured Solirubrobacterales bacterium. Classification (GTDB taxonomy): domain Bacteria; phylum Actinomycetota; class Thermoleophilia; order Solirubrobacterales; family 70-9; genus VRUE01. The sequence continues at coordinate 81,721 of CAVRGT010000001.1, forward strand.
CCCTCTTCGCCAGCCTTCCCGTCGACGCGGTGATCTCCGCCAATGACGTCGACAACATCTACAAGGTGCCGCTGGTCTTCCGCGCCGAGGGCGTCGATGACCTGGTGCTCGACCACTTCGAGATGGAGGCGCCCTCCTCCGACCTCTCCGAATGGGAGGCGATGGTCAAACGCGCCGACGAGGCCGAGGGCAAGGTGCGGATCGCCCTGGTCGGCAAGTACGTGCAGCTCGCCGACGCTTACAAGTCGGTGATCGAGGCGCTCGAGCACGGCGGCATCCACCACGGCGTCAAGGTCGAGGTCGAGCTGGTCGATTCCGAGAACTTCGACCCCGAGCGGCTCGAGGGCGTCGACGGCATCCTCATCCCCGGCGGCTTCGGCGAGCGCGGGATCGAGGGCAAGGTCTCGGCGGCGCGGATCGCCCGCGAACGCTCGATTCCCTACCTGGGGATCTGCCTCGGCATGCAGATCGCCGTGGTCGAGTTTGCCCGCACTGTCGCCGGCATGGACGGCGCCAACTCGGCCGAGTTCGACCCCGAGACGCCCTTCCCGGTGGTCGACCTGCTGCCCGAGCAGAAGGAGGTCTCCGAGATGGGCGGCACGATGCGGCTCGGCGCCGACCCGGTGAAGCTGCACGAGGGCACGCGGGCGGCCGAGATCTACGGCGAGCAGGTCATCTACAAGCGCCACCGCCACCGTTACGAGGTCAACAACCAGCTGCGCCGCCGGCTCGAGGACGAGGGCCTGGTCTGTGGCGGCACCTCGCCGGACGAGCGCCTGGTTGAGATGGTCGAGCTGCCCGATCACCCCTTCTTCGTCGCCTCCCAGTTCCACCCCGAGTTCAACTCGCGACCCAACCGGCCCGAGCCGCTCTTCCGCGAGTTCGTCGGTGCCGCGTCGCACCACGCGGGTGACCAGCCGGCCGAAGATGCTGAGCTGTCCGAGGGCGAAGCGCAGGGCAGCGAAGCCAGTGTGCGGCAGTCGGGCTGAGCGTCAATCCCGGTAGGGGTTTCGCTTAACTTTTTCGGTGGAGCGGAATCTGCTGGCGCCGCAAGGTGGGCGCCGAAAAAGTGCAAGACGCTCCACCCCTACCGGGATTGACGCTGAGTTCGCGGTTGCCTGTCCGCCCAGTTAGCCTGTCTCGCCGTGGAGAGATTGCACGAGACCTTCGTCCGTTTGTGCGAGATTCGCAGCCCCACCGGCGAGGAGCGGGAGGTGGCGGATTCGCTTGCTGCCGAGTTGCGGGCGCTTGGGCTTGAGGTGAGTGAGGACGATGCGGCTGGGCCGGCGGAAGCCGGTGCGGGGAATCTGCTGGCGCGGCTGCCGGGTCAGAGCGATGAGTGGGTGATGTTCTGTGCTCACATCGATACGGTGCCGCATAAGGGGCAGATCGAGGTGGTCGAATCGGAGGGCGTCTTTCGCAGTGCGGGGGAGACGATCCTCGGCGCCGACAACAAGGCTGCCGTGGCGGTCTTCATGGAGCTGGTTGCTCGCCACGCGGGGAGCGACGGGCCGCCGCCGATCGGGATCGAGCTGCTGCTGACGGTCGCCGAGGAGCAGGGTCTGCGCGGCGCCAAGGCCTTTGACGCGAGCCTGCTGCGTTCCAAGTGCGGCTTCGTGCTCGACCACGCCAGCGACGTCGGCGAGGTAATTGTCACCTCGCCGACCCAGCAGAGCGTGCGAGCGGATTTCACCGGGGTTGAGGCTCACGCCGGCATCCGGCCCGAGGACGGCAATAGCGCGATCGCCGCGGCGTCGGCAGCGATCGCCCGCATGGAGTTGGGGCGGCTCGACGACGAGACCACCGCCAACGTCGGCGTGATCCGCGGTGGCACCTCCGGCAACGTCGTCCCCGGTCACTGCGAGATCGTCGCCGAGGCGCGCAGCCTCGACGCCAACCGCGCGGCCGAGGTCGCCGGTGCGCTCAGCGATGCCTGCGCCTGGGGCGCCGGCGAGCACGGCTGCGACGCCGACGTCAGGGTCGAAGAGCTCTTCCGTGGCTACAAGATTCCACCGTCCTCGCCTGCTCTTGCTCTCGCCGAGGCGGGGTTGCGGCGGGCCGGGTTCGAGCCCGAGCGCACGGCGACCGGCGGTGGCAGCGACGCCAACGCGCTGATCGTCGACGGCTTCGATTGCATTCTGCTCGCCAACGGCACCGAGGCGAACCACACGGCCGACGAGGCAGTCAGCGCGCGCAACCTCGACGCGATGCTCGAGGTCTGCGAGGGGATCGTCGCCGAGGCTGCAGCCGCGACCGGGCCGTGAGGCGACGGAGGACCGGCCGGTGAGCGCTCGGCTGAAGCTGCGCCGCGGCGTGGTCGTCGTCGCCGATCCGCTGACAGTTGAGATCGACGGCGAGCGGCGCCCGGCCTGGGCAGACGAGACGCTGCTCGGTGAGATGCACGAGGGCGACGAGGTAGTAGTCAACGTCGCGGCGCTCGACCTCGAGCTCGGCTCCGGCGGCTTCGACATCGTCCACGTCAACCTCACCCGCGGCCTCGAGGCGAGCGGCGAGGGCGGCGAGCACGTAATCAAGCTCAACTACACCTCGATCCAACACCCAATCGACCCGGTCGAGCTCCCGGTGCGCCTTATGCACGCTGGAAGTGCAAAAGGCGCACCGGAACCGACTGGGCAGGCGATGCCGGTGCTCGTTTTGCCGCTGCACGGGCATTTGGCGCCGGTGGCCTGGGCCGCCGCGCAGGCTTGGTCGGGCGCCAAGATCGGCTACGTGCAGACCGGGGAGGGGCATTGCCGGGGTCGCTCAGCCGCGACGTCGCCGAGCTGCGCGAGCGCGGGCTGCTCTGCGGCCACATCACCGCCGCGCCGGCCTACGGCGGCGAGCACGAGGCGATCTCCGTTGCCGGAGCGCTCGACGCCGCCGCCCACAAACTGGGTTGGGACGCGGTGATTGCCGGCCCTGGCCCCGGAATCATCGGCTCCGACACGCGCCTCGGCCATGGCGGCATCGCCGCGCTTGACACCGCCCACGCCTCGCTCGCGCTCGGCCTGCCGACTCTGATCTCGCCGCGGCTCTCCTCAGCCGACCCCCGTGAGCGTCACCAGCCGGTCAGCCACCACACCCTGACCGTGCTCGAACTTCTCCTCGGCGCCGTCGAGATCCCGGTGCCGACCAACGAGCCGGTGCCGATCGCGATCCTGGCTACCGCGGCGGGCTGGCGCCACCGCCTGCGCGAAGCCCCAGTCGACCTCGCCGGCTATGCGGCAGCCGGCTTGCCGGCGAGGTCGATGGGCCGCAGCCTCGAGGAAGACCCACTTTTCTTTGCCGCCGCGCTCGCCGCGGGTGCTGCCTTGCGCCGCAAGGGTTGAGCGGAGGCGGGGAGAACAACCCCGCCATGTCAGTTGCCGCAGCGCCCCCTGCCCGAACCGAGTCTCGCTTCGAGGGACTCGTCCTCGACTTCCTTTCATACCTGGAGCTGGAGCGCGGGCTCTCGCGGAACACGCTCGACGCCTACCGCACCGACCTGCACCAGTACGGCGAGTACCTCAGCGCCCATCAGATCGACGCGCTGGCGGCGGGCCCGGCCGAGATCAGCGAGTTCCTGGCCGAGCTGGCGACCGGGGAGAACCGGCCGGCGTGCTCCTCGGCGACCGTGCACCGCAAGGCCGCCTGTCTGCGCTCCTTCTACAAGCAGCTGCGCCGCGACGAGTTGATTGGCGACGACCCGACCGCGGCCCTGAGCGCGCCGCGCCGGGCCAAGAAGCTGCCGCAGGTGCTCAACTACGCCGAGGTGCAGAAGCTGCTGGCGGCGCCGAGCGGCGACGAGCCGACCGCCCTGCGCGACCGCGCCCTGCTCGAGGTGATGTACGCCTGCGGGCTGCGCGCCTCGGAGACGATCGGGCTAGATCTGTCCGACGTCGACCTGCACGAGGGCTTCCTGCGCGCCCGCGGCAAGGGCAACAAGGAACGACTGGTGCCGCTCGGACGCCAGGCGATCGCCGCAATCTCCTCCTACCTGCGCGGCGGCCGTCCCAAGCTGATCGGCGAACGCCACGAGGCACGGCTCTTCGTCAACTTCCGCGGTGGCACGCTGAGCCGCCAGGGCCTCTACAAGATCGTCCAGCGCAACGCCCGCGCCGCCGGCCTCGCCGGCCAGATGAGCCCGCACACCCTGCGCCACAGCTTCGCCACCCACCTGCTGGCGGGTGGCTGCGACCTACGCGCCGTCCAGGAGATGCTCGGCCACGCCGACATCTCAACCACCCAGATGTACACCCACCTGTCGGGCGAACAGCTGAAGGACGTCTACTTCAAGAGTCACCCCCGCGCCACCGCCGACTGAAGTCCCACCCCCCCCCCCCCCCCCCCCCCCCCGTCCCACCGCGGCTGACTTCCTGGTTATTCGCGCATAGCGCGAATAACCAGGAAGTCACCGTCGTGTAGAACTCCGCGCGATGCCCGAGTTGCCCGAGGTGGAGACCGTTTGCCGGCAGTTGGAGCCGGAGTTGGAGGGGCGGCGGGTCGAGGGGTTGGAGGTGCTCGATGTGCGCTGGTGTCGGCCGATGGCGCCGAAGAAGCTTGAAACCGCGGTCGACGGGGCGATGATCGAGGGGCTGGGACGGCGCGGCAAGTACCTGCTGCTCGCGCTCGAGGGCGAGCGGACCCTGGTCATGCACCTGCGGATGACCGGCAACCTTGTCCTGGTCGAGGGCGAGAGCAAGCTCGACCCCTCTGAGGGACGGCGGCTGTACGAGGCCGAGCGCTCGACCTCCGAACGGCACCTGCGGGCGCGCTTCACGCTCGATGACGGCCGCGAGCTCTGGTTCACCGACCCGCGCCGCTTCGGCGAGGCCTTCCTGATCGACAACGCCGACCTCGAGGCACGCTTCGCCAAGCTTGGGGTCGAGCCGCTCTCGGCCGACTTCACCCCGGAGGCGCTGGCCGCTATGGCAGCGAACCGCACGGCGCCGCTCAAGTCATTCTTGCTCGACCAGTCGGGTGTCGCCGGGGTCGGCAACATCTACGCCGACGAGGCGCTCTTTCGCGCCCGCCTGCACCCGCTCTCGCCCGCCGGCTCGATGAAGCCCGAGCACCTGGAGGCATTGCGCGACGCCGTGATCGCCGCGCTGGAAGCCGGGATCGACGGCGGCGGCGCCTCGATCGACGACTACCGCGACGGGCGCGGCGAGAAGGGCACGATGCAGGACGAGTTCCTCGTCCACACCCGCGAGGGCGAGGCCTGCCCGCGCTGCGACGGCACGATCCTCCGCATCGTCGTCTCCGGCCGCTCGACCTACTTCTGCCCGAGCTGCCAGGTGCGCTTGCGCAAGCGGCCGCGGCGCAAACGCGCGAGGCCACGGCGTCGTTTGATCGATTGACCCACAGATAAGGGGGACGATCGATCAAACGGCGAAAAGCCGTCCGGTCCCTCATTCACCGTTGACCAGCTATGGCCGGGAAGACGCTGAAGACGGAGGCGGTGGTGCTGCGCAGCATTCGCTACGGCGAGGCAGACCGCATCCTCCACCTTTACTCGAAGACGCGGGGCCGGGTCGGCGCGATCGCCAAGGGGGCGCGCAAACCGAAGTCGCGCTTCGGTGGTCGCCTCGAGCCCTTCTTCCGGCTCGACCTGATCCTGCACGAAGGCCGGGGCGAGCTGCTCACCGTGACCAACGCCTCGACGCTCGACGGCTACCCGCGCCTGCGCGCCTCCGGGCCGGCGCTCAACGCCGGTGCCCGCGCCTGCGACGCGGTGCTGCGCCTGTTGGACTCGGCCGAGCCCAACCCCCCCGCCTACAACCTGCTCTGCCGCTACCTGGCTCTGCTCGACGACCCTGGCGAGGAGGGAGCGGCGAGCCTGGAGACTGCCCTTTCCTTCCGCCTCAAGCTGGCTCTGGCGGCCGGCTTCGCCCCCGAGCTCGCCTCCTGCGCCGGCTGCGGCGAGGCCGAGCACCTGAGCGGCTTCTCCGGCGCTGCCGGCGGCGTCGTCTGTGCCGCCTGCGAAGCGGGCGCGTTCCCGCTCTCCGAGGATGCGCATCGCTTCATGGTCGGCGCGGTCGGCAGCCCGCTCGCCGAGGCGCCCGCGTCGGAGGAGCAGGCGCTGCGCCAGGTTGAGCGGGCCGTGCGGGAGACGCTCGAGCATCACGCGCATGTGCAGCTGCGCGCAGCCGCCTAAGATCGGCAGGTGCCCGCAACTGCAAGCTTCGAGGACCGCATCTCTGCGTGGGAGGAGGAGTTCCTCGTCCCGGAGGCCACGCGTTCCTACCCGGCTCGACGCGCGGTCGAAGAGCCCGACAGCCCGGTTCGCACGCCCTTCCAGCGCGACCGGGATCGGATCGTGCACAGCAAGGCGTTCAGGCGGCTCAAGCACAAGACGCAGGTCTTCGTCGCACCCGAGGGCGATCACTACAGGACGCGGCTCACTCACACGCTGGAGGCCTGCGGGATCGCTCGTACGGTTGCGCGCGCGCTCGGGCTCAACGAGGACCTGACCGAGGCGATCGGGCTCGGGCACGACCTCGGCCACCCTCCTTTCGGCCACGCCGGCGAGGAGGCGCTCGACGGGGCATTGCGCGAGCGCTGCGACCGCGGCTTCAAGCACAACGAGCACTCGCTGCGGGTGGTCGAGGTGCTGGAGCGCGACGGCCGCGGCCTCAACCTGACCGAGCAGGTGCGCGACGGCATCCTCAACCACACCGGCTCGCGCAAGCCCGCCACCCTGGAGGGGCGGATCGTCAAGCTGGTCGACCGCGTCGCCTACATCAACCACGACATCGACGACGCCCTGCGCGCCGGGGTGCTGCGCCCCGAGGACCTGCCGGTGGCCGAGATAGAGCTGCTCGGCGAGACCGGCTCGGCTCGCATCGACATCCTGGTGCGCGACATCGTCGAGCGCTCTCGCGCCGAGGGCGACATCGTCCAGAGCGATGAGATCGGCGGCGCGATGCTGCGCCTGCGCAAGTTCATGTTCGACCGCGTCTATCTGGGTCCGCTGGCGCGCAGCGAGCACGAGCGCGTCCACCGGGCGATGCGGGCGCTATTCGACCACTACATGGCGCACCCCGACGAGGTACCTGTGATCGAGCCCGGGGCGAGCGATTGCCAGCGCGCCACCGACTACCTCGCCGGGATGACCGACCGCTACTGCATCGCCAAGTACGCCGAGCTGACGATCCCCGAGGAAGCGCCGTGGCACTGATCGCGAGCGAGAGCCTGGAGCGGGTCAAGCAGGCGGTCGACATCGTCGAGGTGATCTCCGCCCACACCGATCTGCGCCGCCAGGGCGCGCGCTGGGTCGGCCTGTGCCCCTTCCACGAGGAGCGCACGCCCTCGTTCTCGGTCGACGCCGGGGAAAAGCTCTACCACTGCTTCGGCTGTGGGGTCGGCGGCGACACGATCAAGTTCGTCGAGGAGAAGGAGGGACTGGGGTTCGCCGAGGCGGTCGAGCTGCTCGCCGAGCGCTACGGGGTCGAGCTCGAGCGCGAGAAAGAGGACCCCCGAGCCGAGGCAAAGCGCCGGCAGCGCCGCCGCCTCGGCGAGCTGCTCGATCGCACCGCGAGCTTCTACGCCGCCTACCTCTGGGACTCCGACGAGGCCGGCAAGGCGCGCGAGTACATGGCCGAGCGCGGCCTCGGCGAGGAGGTGCTGAAAGCGTTCGCCGTCGGCTACGCGCCCAGCGCCTGGGACAAAGTGCTGCTGCGCGGCCAGCGGGCGGGCTTCAAGGTCGAGGAGATGCGCGGCGTTGGCCTGGTGCAGAAGGGGCGGGGCGGCGGCGAGTACGACCGCTTCCGCTCGCGGATCATGTTCCCGATCCGCGATCGCCGTGGCCGCACGCTCGGCTACGGCGGCCGGGCGATGCGCTCTGACCAGGGGGCGAAGTACGTCAACACGGCCGAGACAGACTTCTTCCACAAGAGTCACATGCTCTACGGGATCGACCTGGCCAAGGCCGCGATCGCCAAGGAGGGGAGGGCGGTGGTGGTCGAGGGCTACACCGACGTGCTCGCCCTGCACCAGGCGGGGATAGAGGAGGCGGTCGGGGTGATGGGCACGGCGATCACCGACGAGCAGGTGGCGTCGCTCTCGGGCATGGTTGACGAAGTGATCCTGGCGCTCGACGCGGACTCCGCCGGGCAGGAGGCGATGCTGCGGGCGCAGCGGGTCGCTGCCGGGCGCAAGATGCGCCTGCGGGTGGCGGCGATGCCGGCGGGTGAGGACCCGGCCGAGATGATGGCCGCCGAGGGCGGGGCCGAGCGCTTTCGCGCCCTGCTCGACGGCGCGGTCGAGCTGACCGCCTTCCAGGTCGACCTCGTGCTCGCCCGCACCGACGTCTCCTCACCGGCCGAGCGCGACCGTGCGCTGGCCGAGGTCGCGCCGATCATGGCCGGGCTGGGGGAGAGCGCCAGCCGCGACGACCTGGTGCGGCGGGTGGCAGAGCGGCTCGATCTGGAGCCGGCGATGGTGATGGGGCGGGTGGTGGCGGCGCAGCCGCTCAGTGGCGGTCCGGCAGAGCCGGAAGCCCCGCGCGGCGGTCCGGCGCCGCAGCCGCACCGCACGGCCGAGCTGACCTCGCGCGAGCGCCGCGAGCGCGCTCTGCTGGCGATGTGCATCGCCCTGCCCGAGGAGGGCAAGGAGTACCTGGCCAAGCTGACCGACGAGCACCTGACTCGACTGGGCTCCCGCGCCGCCGCCTGGCTGCGCGAGAACCCCCAGGACCCCGCCTCCAACTTGCCCCGCGATGACGCCGAGCTCTCCGGCCTGGTCGCCGAACTGATCATCACCGCCCACGACGAGCCCGCCTCGTCCGAGTCGATGGAGCTCAACTACCTGCTGCTCGAGCAGCGCCGCATCGAGGCCGAGATCGCCGCCGCCGGCGAAGCCGAAGACCCCCAACGCCGCGCCGCGCTGAGCATGGAACGCGCCGCCCTGGTCCAGCGCATAGCGCACGCTGAGCGCGTCGGCGGTTAATCGGTACATTCCTCACCGTTATTCCGGGGTAGCTCAATCGGTAGAGCACGCGACTGTTAATCGCGGGGTTGTGGGTTCGAGTCCCACCCCCGGAGCTTTCTAGGCGGGCGTTCGAGTGCGGGCCAGTTGTTCAACCAGCTCGGCGCCGCGCTCGGCGCCGTCGTGCTCGCGTGCCCAGGCGGCCAACTCGCCGGCACGTGCCGCGAAAGAGCGGTCCTCCAGCAGGCGCTGGGCGGCCCAGCGCAGCGGGGCAGCCTGGCAGAGGCGCCAGGGCAGCGAGAGGCCGCAGCCGGCCCAGTCAACCCGCATCGCGGTCTCGCTCATGTCGCCGATGATCGGGCAGATCAACAGCGGGGTGCCGGCGCTGAGCGCCCGCGCGACGGTGCCGTGGCCGCCGTGGGAGATCACCAGTGAAGCGATCGGCATCAGCTGGCTGTAGCTGAGCCAGTCGACCAGGACTGCGTTGGCGGGGACCTCGATCGGGCGCTGCGGGACGACCCGGTTGGTGGTCGCGACCACGCGCACCGGCTCGTCCGCGAGCGCGGCCAGCGCGGTGCGGACCAGGTGGTTTTCGGAATCGTGAGCGGTGCTCGGGGCGACGAGGACTAGCGGCGCCTCGCCGGGGGGCAGCTCGATATCGGGGTGCAGAATCTCGAAGCTCAGCGGGCCGGTGATCTCGACCCCGGCCGGCCACTGGCGCGGGTACTCGAGCTGCGGGAAGGTGCCGACCAGGGCCAGCTCTGTGCTGATGCCACCGTGGAAACGATCGACCGGCGGCAGATCGAGGCGCTCGCGCTGGCGATTGAGGTCGCGACGGCCGTGCTCGAGGCCGATATTTAGAGCGCGCTGCCCGGTGCGCCAGACCGCGCGTCCCAGCGGTGTTCGCGGCGGCTTCAGGCCGATCGCGAAGAAGGGCAGGCCGGGCTCGACTACCGGGTAGATGTGAGGGATCAGGGTCGCCAGCGGCACGCCGGCCTTCTCGGCCGCCAGCGAGGGCGCCAGGGTGAGGATGTCGCTGACGACGACGTGCGGGCGCATCTCCTGGAGCAGCGGCAGCAGCGCCCGCGCCGCCTCCGCCGCGTGCTCCCCCTCGGGCGAGTCCGGATCGGGCGGCGGGAACATGCGGTATTCCTCGGCCGCGGCAAAGCCGAGCCCGGCGCCCTCGACCGCCGCGCGCCGCTCCTCCCAGGTCTCGATCGTGACCTCGTGACCGCGCCCGCGCAGCGCCCGGCCAAGCGCGATCGCAGGGAAGACGTGCCCGGGGTCGCCGAATGCGGCGACCAGGAACCGCAACGAACCCTCAGGGCGTGTCAAGTCCCTCGCCAGGTCGCGTGAAAACTATCTCCGGCACGTGGCAGTTGCGCGAGGTGCGCAGCAGGAAGCGGACCGCCTCGCCGAGGTCCTCTGGGCGGATCATCTCCTCACCCGGGATTTGCCCCTGGACGAACTCGGTCATCGCGGTCTCGACGAAGCCTGGCGCCAGCGCCGTGCACTGGATGCCGCCGGCGCCGACCTCGCGGTGGGTCGACTGGGTGAAGTTGATCACTGCGGCCTTGGTCGCGGCGTAGATCGAGAGCCAGGCTTGGCCGCCCTTGCCTGCGATCGAGGCGGTGTTGACGATCAGCGCCTTGCCGTGCTCCGCGCCCGCCTGTTTCAGTAGCGGCAGCCCCTCGCGGGTGCCGATGATCAGGGCGCGCAGGTTGACGCCGAGCTGCATGTCGAGGTGCTTGGTCTGGATCTCCTCCATCGGCGCCCCGATGCCAACGCCTGCGTTGTTCATCAGCATGTCGAGCCGGCCGTAGGTCTCACGGTGCTTGGCGAAGACGCCGACCACGTCGTCCTCATCGGTCATGTTGGCGGCGACGCTCTGCACCTCGAGCCCATCCGCGCGGAGGCTCTCGGCGGCGCTCTCGAGCTTGTCGGGGCGCCGCGCTGAGACGGTCAAGGCGTAACCCTCTTCGCCGAGCACGCGGGCGACCGCCAGCCCAATGCCGCTTGACGCCCCGGTGATCAGTGCCGCTCGCTCCGCCAAGACCCTCTCCTTTGCTCGACCGCTTTCGCCCGGACCCTATCTCGCACCAAGAACGCGCGTGAGATCGCGCTACGGTCGCGCCAGCGGCGTGAATAACATGCCGCCGATGCTCTTTCGCCGAGCCCCCGCCGTTCTCACCTTGCTGCTCTCACTGGCGGCAGTCGTGCTGCCGGGCTGTGGCAGCGGTTCCGACGGAGCCACTGGCTCCTCGTCGGGCTCGGGGGAAAGTCGCCCCGCGCCGCCCAAGAGCTCCTTCCCCAGCGCCAAGGGCAAGAGCCTCTCACAGGTGCTCGAAGCCGCCGATGCGCCCTCGACCCTGGTCGTCTCCCCGGCCGCGCAGGCCTTCAACAAGGGAGAGAATCGCTACCCGTTTGGTGTCTTCCAGCGCGACCGCACGCAGGTCTCCGACGCCGACGTCGCTCTCTACTTCGCCAAGATGCCGTCCGGCAAGGCCGCTGCGGCGGCCCGCGGCTCCGGCTCTGCGGCGGGGTCGACCAGTGCCAAAGTGGCTGAAGAAAGAGCCCTGGATGAGCCGGCGGTCGGTCCCTTCCCGGCCAAGATCGAAACCCTGCAGACCGAGCCCGCATTCCGCGCCCAGACCACGACCAGCGATCCCAATGCGGCCACGGTCGTCTACTCGACCAAGGTCGACTTCCCCAGCGACGGCGAGTGGCGCATCGCGGCGCTGATCAAGAAGGACGGTGAACTGACCTCGGCACTGCTGCCGAGCGCCGTCGTCGGCACCTACTCGAAGATCCCACAGGTTGGGCAGAAGGCGCCGCTGATCCACACCCCGACTCCGGCCGACACCGGCAACGATCTCGCCAAGATCACCACCCGCATTCCGCCGGACACGCAGCACGAAGTCGACTACGCGGACGCCTACGGCAAGGAACCGATCGTCCTGCTATTCGCGACGCCGCAGTTCTGCCAGAGCCGCGTCTGCGGGCCGGTCGTCGACGTCGCCGAGCAGGTCAAGCAGCTCTACGGAGACAAGGCCGCCTTCATCCACATGGAGATCTACAACGACAACGACCCAAGCAAGGATGTGCGACCCCAGGTGAAGGCTTTCCACCTGCCGACCGAGCCGTGGTTGTTCGCGATCGGCCGAGATGGAAGGATCAAGGACGAGATCGAGGGCGCCTTCGGCGTCGAAGAACTGACCCGCGTGGTGAAGGGACTGACAGCGGAATGAGTGAGAAGACGAGTCCAAGCCCCGATGCCGAGCTGCTGGCCTCCTTCGCCGAGGAGGCCAAACGCCGCTGCGACGTGATCGCAGCGGGCCTGGCCACAGAGACCACCGACTTCGAGACGATGCGAATCGAGGCCCACGCCCTGCGCGGCGCCGCCGGCGTGATCGGCCTGCGTCGCCTCGCCGAGCTCGCCGGCCTGATGGAATCCGACCTCGCCGAAGCGAAGAAGACCGGCACGATCCGCGGCGGCCGCACCCACCAGATCGCCGACGCCGCCAAAGCCATCTCCGAGGGTGCCGCCGCTGCCGCCAAGGGCGAAGAAGAGCCCCCCGACGTCGGGCGCTCCCTGGCGCAGCTCTTCAGCGCCTAGCGTTACCCTCCCCAGCCAACGGGGCGGTAGCTCAGTTGGTTAGAGCAGCGGACTCATAATCCGTCGGTCGAAGGTTCGAGTCCTTCCCGCCCCATAAGAATGGCCGCACGCGCTTGTCGAGGCAAGCTAGGATTTGCGTCACGATGCAGCCGCATAACGCAAGCTACAGCCCTCGGGCGCGAGCAGCCCAGAAGCGGCGTTCTCGGGTTGCCGACGAACGAGCGATCGCAAGCGGCAGAAAGTCGGTTGCTGAGGTAAAGCGCGAAAACGAGCTTTTTGCGCCTATCGCGGCAGGCGCTCGCGTCATTCTCTCCGCCTCGCGTTCTCTCGGCTGATCGATGGGCGAGAAGCCGCCCCTTCGCCCGGAGGAGGTGCGGCGCATCCTGCGAGAGCTGGCTCCGTTGTCGGAGGACCGGAGGATCGTCTTGGTCGGAGGACAGGCGGTTGCCTTCTGGGCGGCATTCTTTGAGTTGAAGCCACGCTCCGCCGAGGAGGAGATCTTCACGAGCAAGGACATCGATTTCGAGGGGGCGACCAGATCGGCGAAAAAGGCCGGCGAACTGCTCGGAGGCGATGTTCGAATCCCGACCATCGATGACCATACTCCGAACACCGGGTTGGTCTTGTTCAAGGATTCCGATGGGGAGGACCGCCAGATTGATTTCCTCGTTGCGCCCTATGGCCTGGATGGTCGCGACGTTCGTCACACCGCGGTGAGATTGAGCGTGGCCAACCCGAGTGGCCCGGATCTGCCGGTGTGGGTCATGCATCCAGAGCGTTGCATGGAGAGCCGTGTCTATAACGTGGTCGGCCTTCGGCAAGCAGGTCGAATCGCGATCGATCAGCTTCGGCGGTCGGTGATCTGCGCCAAAGAGTTCTCTTGTTTTCTTCTGGACGAAGAGAGAGTCGCCAAGGCCGAGCGGATCCGGGCCGTACTTCGTCTGAACGAGCGGGTCTACCGCAAGTGCTTGAAGGACCGTGCATTTCGCCAAGTCGTATTCGACCACGACGTCGACCCATTCGACGCAGTGCTTGCCGATGATCGACTACCGGAGCGTTTCCACGAAAAGCGCTATCCGCAGATGGTGGAGCAGCTCACCGTCCGCCGTCGACGCAGTCGCGTCCAGCGCGAGCGCGTCCGCGCCAGGGGCAGGAAGGCTTCGAAATAGACCGCTGCAACTTTGTCCCGAAATTTGTCCCGGACTCCACCGAACTCGGCCAAACTCCTCAGGCTGAGCGCACCCAGTCAGGCACGATTCGGGCTCTACGGACACCCTCCAGCCCGACTCATAATCCGTCGGTCGAAGGTTCGAGTCCTTCCCGCCCCATGCACTGGTTGCTCTTCGTTGTCGAGGCAGCCGCCGATCTGCGTCACGGTCTTCCCTGCTGTGGCCCCCTTGGCCGAAGAACCGCCGGAGCCTTTGAAACTCTCTGTCTGTGGTTCCGACAGAGCGCGAAGTCTTTATCGACGTGGGGCCGGGCGTCCGCATCCGGTTTCGACGCAGTGAGCCGCCTCCGCCCGTCTCCTACGCGATCACGCTGGAGATTCTGGAGGGCGGCGGGTGGACGACCGTGCGCCTTTGGGACAACGCAGATGCGGTCGACGAGCATCACGAGCACGAGCACACGAGGACGGGCGGGAAGCAGGCAGCCACAATCCTGGACTTCGACTCCCCCAATCTGGCGATGGCGGCGGCGATCAGAAAGGCCAAGCGGGAGGCTCTAGAGATCATGAAACAATGGAGGGAATCATGAGCCGTGACGCAAAGACCGATCCTGCGACTGAGCGGGTTCTCGCCAGCATCGACGACGAGGAACTGGCTGCTCGGTATCCCAACCGGACGCACTTCATCTCGGCCGACAATCCCGACCAGGGCGAGATGGCTACCCGAGCCTTGTTCGATGGCGATCCCGTCGTGATCGTCTACGCCGACGGGCACGAGTTGCTCGTCCGGCCTGAGGAGGTTCACGGCCCCGCGCGCTGGTCTCTCGCTGTGACGGCGCTTTTGCTGCGCCTCCGGCGCCGTAATCACGGTGCGGTTCAGTTCCCCCCTCGGGCGCATATCGAGGCACGGGACTCGACCGGTCATCCCATCGCTGCATAGTGAGATGAGCTGGCCTGACGGCCGCTCGAAACTTGGCCCGAAATTTGTCCCGGACTCCACCGAACTCAGCCCAACTCCTCAGACTCAGCGCACCCCGTCAGGCACAAATCGGCTCCACGGACGGCTTCCGGCCCGACTCATAATCCGTCGGTCGAAGGTTCGAGTCCTTCCCGCCCCATCGAGCGCTACTCGTTAAACGCGTCGAGCACCGTCGTCGCCCAGCCGCCAACTTCCCCGACGAGTTTCACGGCAGCGTCGCGGTCGAGTGGGGTCGCGTCCAACAGCTCGTAGTAGCGCAGGGAGACGGCGTACTCGGTAAGCCGAACCACGGCCGGCGGGTCAAAGGGCTCGTCCGGCTCAAGTTCCTGCGAGAACCTGGCCATCCCTCAGCGCTTCGTACATCAATGTGCCCTGGACAGAGCCCCATCGCTGTGCGTGCTCGTCGCTGACGACACCAGGTCGATCGGAACTCCGATTGCCCCGAGAGCTTCCCGGAGTCGCACGAACTCGTCTGCACGGCCGTTGAGCTCCGGCTCCACCACGAGAAGGTCGAGATCCGAGCCCGGCCGGGCATTGCCGCGAGCATGGGAGCCGAACAGGATGACTTTGGCGTCGGGGGCGGCCTCTGCAAGGCGTCGGCCCGCCTCGGCTATCAAGTGCTCGCTGGCCATTGCGTCAAGGTAGCTCATGGCCGTGACCGCTCGACCCCGTCGGTAGCGCTGGCCGCGAAAGTCCGCACCGAAAACTTGGTCCTCTCGGCCGCCTGGTCAGGCGGCCGAGCTCGCCAAGCCTGACGTGGGCACGCTAATCGCGAGTTCAGTGCTGCCGTCGGACGACGAGAACTGACTAGACGACTCCCGCGTGGTCGCGCGGGAGAGAACGAGGACGGTGATCGGAGTCCGGGGTGCGGAGTTGGAGCGTGACGCGCCCGCCGCGGGCCGGCACGATGAAGACGTTGCGACGTGCGACGCGCTCAGAGCGTCGCGGTGATGGCTCGATTCGGGCGCGTCGAAGGATCGTCCTGAGCACTATCCGAGCCTCGGCCATCGAAAAGGCTGCGCCGATGCATCGCCTCGGTCCGCCACCGAATGGGATCCAGGTATAGGTTCCGGCGCGGCTGCCGAGGAAACGCTCCGGCTGGAAGCTCAGCGGATCGGGATAGAGCTCGACACGGCGGTGCACGAGCGTGATGTACGGAACGACCATGGTGCCGCTCGGAATGGTGAGCCCCGGCAGCTCGAACGGTTGGGTGGCGAGCCGTGCCGTGAGAGGAAAGGCCGGGCGCAGGCGCATCGTCTCCTGAATGACCGCGTCGAGGTACTCGTCCTCTCCGTCCAGCGCGGCGGCTTCGAGGCGCTCGAGAGCCTCGGGCGAGCGACTGACGCGCTCGAGTATCCAGGTCAGCGTGGAGGCGGTGGTGTCGTGGCCGCCGAGCAGAAGGGTGCGCATCGAGTCGCAGATCTCTTCGTCGCTCATCAGGCGACCCTGCGAATCGGGTGTGCGCAGGAACATTCCGAGCACGTCCTCCCCATCGAGTTTGTCTTCCCTGCGGCGCTGGGCGACCTCTTCCATCACGACTGCGTCGACCGCGGCGATTGCTCGGTCCATTCGCGGAAAGGGCCTGTCCCATCCGTTCTTACGGCTCGACGCGATCATCGTCTGAATGAAGAAGCGTTGCGAGTGGCCCTCTCGAAGCAGCTCGTGGGTAGCTGAGCGCAGCCGCTCGACCCGCACGGGCTCGGTGACCCCGAACACTGTCGCCATCATCACCTCGAGAGTGATTGCCTCGATATGTGGCTGGGCGGGAGTGGGGCAACCGAAGGGCCAGCGCGTGAGCGCGTCTTCGGCCTTACGCTCCATGGCCTCCTGGTAGCTGGGGAGCGCGCGTCCGTGGAAGGGTGGGAGCTGCATCTTTCGCATGCGCAGGTGCTCGGGGCCATCGAGGTTGGTCAGTCCGCTCGGGCCGAGGACGAGATGGTGCGCAGAGGCCTTGGCAAGAGCCGCCCCGAGGCGAAGAACGTCGGTGTCGGCGGTGAAGACGCGCTTGATGTCCTCGGGGTCGGTCAGGCATAGCCACGGTCCTGTCGCCGCCGGCATCGGGACCACGAAACGGTCACCGAGGCGCTGGCAGGTGCGCGCGAAGCGCTCCGGGGCAAGCCAGTACTGGGCGGCGTTGACGGCTGCGGGGCGCCGCAGTCGGGGCAGATCGGCAAGCGCTGTGTCCATGGCCTTCCTCGTCTTCGGCGATTGTTACTCTGTGAGAATGGAGTACCAGCGTATCTGATGAGTCCAATCGCGGCAGCCCTCACGGCAACGCCCCCTGTGGGCGAGGACGCGGTCTTCGACCAGGTTGCGGCAGCGGGGCTCGAGGAGTTCGCCGAGCACGGCATTCGGCGCACGTCGATGGAAGACGTGGCACGCCGCGCGGGCGTCTCCCGGATGACCGTCTTTCGCCGCTTCGAGAGCAAGCAGGGCCTGGTCGAGGTCGTCATCGCGCGCGAGGTACGCCGCGGCATGGAAGAGCTCGATCTGCTGTGGGAAGGCGCGGAGACGCTGGAGGATCGGCTCGTTGAAGGTTTCGCCTTCGCCGGACGCTACGTGCGCGACCATCCGCTGTTCGACGGGATCTTGCGGCGCGAACCCGAGGTCCTGCTGCCGCCGCTGACGATCGATGGCGGACCCGTTCTCGGCCTCTACCGATCGCTGATCGCAAATCGACTTCGGGCTGAAGTCGATGCGGGTCGCGCTGCGACGTCGGACATAGATGGCGTCGCTGAAGTGATCGCTCGACTTGCGATCTCCTTGCTGCTCACGCGGGACGGGGAGATCACTCTCGACGATCCGGAATCCGTTGTCCGCCTGGTCAGACTCGTGTTGCTTCCAATGCTTTCGCCGGCTTTCGGCTAGCAAACGACCACCAGGTAACTCGAGGTCTTCGCCAGTAGTCAGGCAGTTAGCGATCGCGAGCTCCAAACATCTAGGGGGCGGCCGGCGGCTCTACGGACGGCTTCCAACCCGACTCATAATTCGTCGGTCGAAGGTTCGAGTCCTTCCCGCCCCACTATTTCGGGAACAGCTCATCCAGCGCGGCGCGGAATGAAGCCGGGTCGATCGCAGGGAAGCGGTAGAGGTCGGGCTCGATCAGCTCGAACTGGGTCCGCACATCTTCTGGATTTACAAGACCGGTGGCCACCATCTCCTGCACGTCGCGAATGTCTTGGGTGTGTCCGCGCTCGACCTTCGAAAGGACCTGAGCAACAGGGTCGAAGTGGTGGAATGAGAGCTTGCCCTCCAGGCGGATCAAGGGGCTTCGATCCTCCCAGCCCGGCGGCAGCGGGATGAAGTCCGATGGCGCCGCCAGCTCGACGTTGACGTTCAGTGCCTCCTTGAGTCGAGGGATCTCTCGCAGAATCTCATCGCGGTCTGGAACGAGCTTGATGTCGACGTCAATCGTCGTCTCCCGCCAACCATGGAGAACCGCCGTCGCACCGCCGGTGAGATAGACGCGGCCCTCGACCGAGACAGCTCGCCCCAGCTCATGCATGAATTGCTCGACGCGAGCGGCGTCGACTAGCTCGCGCATGCCGCCGCTTGCTCGAAGCTGACGAGCCGGCGAATCAGAGCGTTATAGGCGGAGTGGGCCGCATCGCCCTTCTGGTCGACGAGAAGCGCGTAGAGCCGGTGCTCGGGCGCCGCGATCGGCGTAGAGAGCTCAATGCCCAGAGACCGCAGGCGCGGCGCACCAATCGAAACCAGCAGCGCCTCGGTCGACTCGCGCCCGGCATCCAGGTCTGCGGCACCCCGCCTGACGAGGTCGGCGCCGGGGAGGGCTTCCAAGGTGACGAAGCTGTTCATTCCGATCAGGGTAGCGTGCCGAAGCTGACGCCCAGGCGAGCCCAGCGCTTCACCTTGGGAGCTCTGCTCTATGGGACCTTTGGTTCCATGGCGTTGGCGGCCGTAACAGGCACGGGGACCGGCGGGGGGTATACGCCATCGCTTTCCTAGGCCCATTTGCTTACTTCTTCTTCCTCATGTGGCCGGATCGCATGAGGTTCCGCGGGAGGCCGAGTCAGCGCTCCATTCGGCGTCCGAGGTAGTTCCCGTCGTTGTCCGATGATGGACTGGAGAAACCCTCCTGGTCGTAAGCCCTGGACCCAATGGCTCGATCAATGCAAGCTTTTGAAGTACTCATATGCATCGCGGATCCAATGGTAGGTTCCGCAGATGGCACGAAAGAGTCCAATAGCGGAAGCAAAAAGTCCGACTGACGGTTGGCATCCAGCCCGGCTGATCCCCACGGTTGGAATTCGGGGTCAGGAGGAGCAGGAGCGGCGGGCTACGTCCTGTCTTTTGGCCGTCATGCACGCTGTTCCGGAGTTTGGACATGCTCTACTCAAGGAGCTCGGTGCCCCAAAGTCGACCGTGATCGAGACTCTTGCGGAGGTGCGATTCAAGGACGATGCCGGCAAGACCGTGATTCCCGACGGCGCCATAGTTTGCGAACGGGGTGGAAGACGCTGGACGATTCTTGTCGAGGTGAAAACGGCGAAGGCTCCCGTCAACGCTGAGCAGGTCGGAACCTACCTCGACATTGCGCGGGAGAACGGCTTCGATGGAGTTCTGACCATTTCCAATCAAATCACCGCGAGCTCAAGCGATTCGCCGGTGACG
The DNA here is from genome assembly GCA_963720805.1 of uncultured Solirubrobacterales bacterium. Taxonomy (GTDB): domain Bacteria; phylum Actinomycetota; class Thermoleophilia; order Solirubrobacterales; family 70-9; genus VRUE01. Next base: position 101,020 of record CAVRGT010000001.1, read on the forward strand.
GTCGATGGTCGCAAGCTCAAGCGGACATGCCTTTGGCATTTCTCGTGGTGGCGGATCATCACTGAGGCAATCGTGCAAAGTCGCTATCGCGGCGTTTCCGACCCAGATCAAGCATGGCTACTTGGTGAGCTCATTGCCTACTTCGACAGTGAGGCGTCCGGTACAGGCGGATTTCAAGACATGGGCGATCGGTGGGTGCCTGTTCGAAAAGCGGCCCACGACGGCACACTGCGTGCGGGTGATTCAGACGCCCAGGTCGTAGCTGAGCGGTGGGAGGAGTTCGCGCAGTACCTCTGTCTAGGTCTGTCCCAGGACCTAGGGCGATCTGTGTCATTGCCACGTCCCCGTAAGCAAACGAGGGCGGCTCGCCTTGACGAACTGGCAAAGAGGCTCGCGACCAATGGGGTGCTTGAAGCGACGCTACGAGTTCCGGATGCTGTGGGCGACCTGAGTGTTCGCTGCGATCTACGGTCTCGCCAAACGCTCACGAGTATCACGATCAAGGCGCCTGGAGAGGGGCGAACCAAGGCTCGGATTAACTGGCTCCTTCGCCAGCTGAGCGACGCCCCCGATGACCTTCGCATCGAGGCCACCTACCCAAATGCTCGAGAAACCACCGGCGCGCTTCTGGGGCAGGTGAGGGAGGATGCGGACTGTTTGCGATACCCAGCAGACTTGAAACGCGAGCCGCGCAGCTTCACCGTGGCCCAAAGCCGTTCGATGGGCAAGAAGCGCGGTAAGGCGGAGGGGTCCTTCGTCCGTGAGACGCGCACCCAAACGTTCGCCTTCTATCGCGATCTCGTGCAAGACCTCAAGGCATGGCAGGCTCGAGCCCCAAAGCTTCGAGAAGAATCAGCGTCCGATTCGGAGGGCGATGCTCCACGGCCAGATCCACCACCGGCCGCCGCCGTGGAGAGCCGTGAGCCGGGAGAGGCCGAAGATCCTCTGGCGAAGATCGAGCACCGAACGCTCGACGTCGTGGCACGCACGCAGGGTGCCCAAGTGGATCTCACCCGGCCCGACGGAGACAGAAGTATTTCGCTCAACGACTTGTCCTAATCAACTCTGCCGATCCGGCTGAGGCAGACCTGGTCGAGGTCATGTTCGCCGGTGATCGGGTTGAGGCCGAGATGGTTCAGAGTCTGCTCGAGAGCGAGGGCATTCCGAGGACCAGGTCACGCCGGTCGGCGCTTACGCGCGGATCTGGCTCTGATCGTTCGCCATTCTCGCGGTCACCTTCAGGATATTCATGCTTGCTCGCGTCACCTAGAGCAGATCGTCCCGAGAAGGCGGAAGCCTCGATTCGTCGATGGACTAAGGTCATCGCAGGCGCAGCGTCGTTGTGCCCAAACAATTGAGAGGCGGTCCCTTGGATCCTGTCGGTTATGAGCTTTGTACTCCCGAAGGCGGCAAGGGCGGTGGTGTTCGCGCGACGCGTGGCTTTGAGGTCGGTGAAACGGTGATGGTCGGATTCCTCGAAGGCGATGTTGCCCATAACGACTCGCACGCGACCCAGGTCAGTCGCACTCGCTGGGCGCGCCACGGCGGGCTCGGGCCCAAGGTCAACCACTCATGCAGCCCCAACTGCGGGGTCGAGCTGAACGAGACGGGTGCCTGCGACTTCGTCGCCCGGCAGTCGATCGCCGATGGCGAGGAGATCACCTTCGACTACGCGATGCGCAACTACTCGGTCGAGCATTTTCCCGGCGGATGTCTGTGTGGAGCCGATATCTGCCGCGGCTCGGTAACCGGCTGGAAGGACCTATCCGCCGAGCGCAAAGCCGACTACGAGGGCGAGGTCGCTCCCTACCTGCTGGAGATAGATCGGGAGCTGGCGGGCTCATTGGCTTAGCGTTCGGGGGGTGCCAGATGCCCCCGAGCCAGGAGATTTCGAGTCGCTGGTCGTCGACGCGATCGACGGGCTTCCCGATCAGTTCCAGAAGGTGCTGGAGAAGGTCGCCGTCGTGGTCTCCGATCTGGGAACCGAGACCCACGCATATGGCCAGTACTTCGGCGACGGCTTGGCGCAGGAACGCTACGAGGACCGGATCGTGATCTACCGGGACACCCTGGAACGCGACTTCGGGCATGACCGAGTACTGCTCGCTCGGCAGGTTGAGCGGACGCTGCGCCACGAGCTCGCCCATCACCTCGGCTGGAACGAGGAGGGGGTTGGTGGCCTCGGACTCTGAGCCGGAGCGGCGGTTCTGGGGCGTCGCGTCGATGAGTGGTCCGGCAGGACTCCGGTTGCGTCCATGGAAATGGCGGCAGTGAGCTCCTCCGAGCCGGGCTTCGGGTTTCCCTGGGATCGCATGCCGCTGCAGGCGCGCATGGCGCACGACCCTGTCGTCGCGCTGGCCCTCTGGGCGCTCGGGATCAGCGGTGTCGCGGCTGCTCTCGTCAGCCTCTACATCTGGCCCTTTCCGCTGGTCGAGATGCTGCCCCTGCTGGGCGGGGTCGTCGTCCTCCTCGGCTCTTACTTCGCGGCTCGCACGCTGCGCGACAACGAACTCGCGAAGGCCACCGAGATGCTCGGCGACGATTCCCTCGCGGTGAGGATCGCCGGTATCCACCAGCTTGGGCTGATCGGAATGAGCGTGCCCAGATTCAGGACGTACGCCAAGTTTGTCCTCTGTGGTTTTCTCGCCGACTCATCCGATGACGAGAACGAGGGTTCGCGCAGCCTCGCATGCGAGGTCCTGGGTCAGCTCCGCCGCCTTGACGATGGCGCCGTCGTGGCCCTGAGCGTGGAGCTCGCGCACGCCTTTCCGGCTATGGCGCCTTCGCCTGAGCCTTGCGACTCTGACGCAGTTCCCGGCTCTTGAGCTTGGCCTCGCCGTAAGAGGACTCGACCAGCTGCTTGCCGCCGGACCAGCCGAAGACCCAGGAGACGAGGACGATGGCAAAGATCACGTCCCAGGCGGAGATGATCAACTGCTGGCCGATCGAGTAGGCGGTGGCAGTCTTGGCCGAGGTCTCTCCAGAGAGCGCGGCCGAGTTCATCGCCTGGGTGACGCCGACCCCGCCGGGGGTGGCGGAGACGCTGTTGGAGATCGAGTTCGAGGCGGTGACGGTGGCGACGTTCTCGAAGCTGACCGGGATCGAGTAGGCGCCGAGGAAGACGGCGACGATCGCCAGGCGGGCGGCGTAGCTGCCCAGCACCGGCAGGAATAGACGGGTGAGGGTGCGGTGCGGTGAGCGCAGGATCGCGCCGCCGGTGATCAGTTGCCTGCGCAGATTCTCGAGGCGCTTCCAGAAGATGCGGGCCAGCAGGACGAGGAGGACGATCGCGCCGACGACGAGCAGGACCACGAACCCCGTGTGGTCGGCGAGGAAGCCGAGCTTGATCGAAAACGAGCCGCTTACGGTGAGGAAGAGATAGAGGTAGAGCGCGACGTTGAAGACCGAGAAGGGGATCTTCTCGACGATCAGGCCGGAGAAGACAATCGGAAAGGTGGCTCCGGCGAGCAGGGTGGTGAACATCACCAGCATCACGAAAGTGCCGAGGTTGGCCGGCAGGAAGCCGTTGAGCGCGACGGCCACCGCGTAACAGGCGAGGATCAGCCGGAATGGCATTGCGGCGTTGGGCAGCGCCGCGCGCAGGATTCCGTACCAGGCGAGCGCGGCGAGGCTGGTCTGGGCGCTCTCCAGCGTCACCCCGGCGACGATCGCCCAGGGCGGTACGTCGCGGATCTTGTCGAAGAGGTCACCGATCCAGTCGAAGGCCGGAACGCCAAGCAGCTCGAGCAGGCCGAGCAGGAGCGCGACCGCGCCCAGCCAGAGTCCGATGCGGACGAGGCGGCGTCTCACCGGCGGCACCCTAGCGCCGTAAACGATGCGAAGATCGCGCCATTCATCGCAATCGAGAGGAGCAGATGTGTCAGGAGAGAGCTTGAAACCGAGAGGCGCACGAATTGCGCGCATGCTGCCAGTCGTGCTCGCCATTGGAATCGCGGCCGCTATCGCCGGCGGTTGTGGCGGCAGCAGCAGCAGCGACAGCATTTCCTCCGAAGCCCAGAAGCGGATCGAAAAAGGCGGCGAAGAAGCTCAGAAGGGCATCGAAAAGGCCAAAGAAGAAGTGAAGAAGGGCTTCAATGAAGCTGAAGAGGCAGCGAAGAAGGGCGTCGAAAACGGTCAGGGCCAGACCAGCAAGACGATCGAAAACGCCAAGAAGGAAGCCGAAGAGGGAATCGAAAAGGGCAAGGAAGAAGCTGAAAGCGCGATCAAGGAAGCCGAAAAGAACTACGGCAACTGATCGCCGCGGAGCGGCCGGGCGGCTAGCGGACCTTGCAGTCGCCCGGCAGCCTGCTGGTCAACTTCTGGTTGCCGGCGAAGGTGAAGGTCGCCCTGGCCAGTTCGTAGGGGACGACGTTGAATCCAGCAGGCGCGGCGCAGCTGGCGCTGATGAAGCTGCGCTGAGCGCCCTTGTAGCGGTACTTGCGGCCGATGGCGAGGTCGATGTCGGTGACGTAGCCCTTATCCGAAGCGAGGCGGGGGATGTGGGTCGTGAAGACCGTGCCGAACTTCCCACCGCTGCGGCGGGTGATCCGGAAGGGCAGGACGAAGGCAGCCCGCACCGGGCTGGAGCCATAGAGGTGCAGCAGCAGGCCGGGCCGATTCTTGGTCGAGCTGTTGAAGACGAGCACCGTGCCGCGGGCCGGGAAGACGGGCGATCCGCTGAAGTCGACGTTGGCGGCAAAGTGGCCGCGGCCGACCAGGGCGCCGCGGCACACCGCGAGGGCGGCTTCGGTGCTCGTCTGCTGCAGCACGGGCGCCTCGCAGCTGGGCAGGCCGGCGACCGAGACGATGCCGGCCCGGTTCATCGCGATCGAGATCTCACGCAACTGCGGCGGCGTGCTGCCGTCGGTGGTTCGGATCGCTCCGGCCAGGTGCACGGTCACCGGCGCGTTTCGTTCGCGCGGCAGGGCGTGGGGGAGCAGCTTTGCTTCGAAGGCCACCCGCAACGTCCCCTGCTGGACGAACTGGCGCGCCCCGGCCACGCCCGCGGGCAGGCAGGCGAGGAGGACAGCGGCGATGGCGAAGCGACGCATGCTCAACTCCAGTGTAGGAAGGCGGGCGTTGCGTCCGGGTTAAAGGCCCGAGCCACGGTTGCGGGCTAGGGTTCGACAATGGCTGAGTCGGCTCGCGAAATCGAGCTCTCCGACGGCGACGAGTTCGCCGGCTACCGGGTCGAGCGCCGCCTCGGTCGCGGCGGCATGGGGATCCTCTACCTGGCAATCGAGCCGGGCTTGGAGCGGCGGGTCGCGCTCAAGCTGATCGCGCCCGAGGCGGCCAGCGACGAGGTCTTCGCCCGCCGCTTTGCGGAGGAGTCGAGGATTGCCGCCTCGATTGAGCACCCGAACGTGGTGCCGATCTACGCCGCGGGCGAAGAGGCCGGCGTTCCCTACATCGCGATGCGCTACGTCGCCGGCGCCGACCTTGCCCGGCGGCTCATTCGCGAGGGTCGCCTCCCGCCGGATGTCGCCGTCGACCTGATCGCCCAGATCGGCAACGGGCTGGACGCGATCCACGCCGCCGGCCTGATCCACCGCGACGTCAAGCCCGCCAACGTCCTGCTCAGCGGCGACGACGGCGGCGATCACGCCTACATCACCGACTTCGGAGTCGCCCGCAACGTCGCCACCGAGTCGGGCCTGACTCAGACCGGCCGCTTCGTCGGCACCCTCGACTACGTCGCCCCCGAGCAGATCTCCGGCGGCGAGATCGACGCCCGGGTCGACGTCTACGCGCTCGGCTGTCTGCTCTTCAAGCTGCTCACCGGCGAGGTTCCGTTCCCCAAGGACGGCGATGCGGCGCGCCTCTTTGCTCACCTCAACGACCCGCCGCCGGCTCCGTCGCTCTACGTCCCTGAGGTCTCGATGGCGCTCGACGACATCGTCATTCGGGCGCTTTCGAAGAGCCCGGACGAGCGCTATCCCTCGGCCGGAGATCTGGGCCGAGCCGCCCAGGCGGCCCTGCGTGGCGAGCACCCGGCCGCCCCCGAGCGCACCGTCGCCACCGGCGCCGCGGCAACGCGAACCGCCGAGACGATCTCCACCAAAGCGGGGGAGACGTCGGTCTCTACCCCAGCGACCGAGCCAACCCGGCGCCTGGGGGACCAGACGCCGCCAGCCACTGCAAAGCCAGGCGGCGCCAATCGCCGCTGGGCCCTGATCGGCGGCGTCGCCGCGCTCGCGGCGGCCTTGGTCGCGGTGGTGATCCTGCTTGGCGGAGGCGGGGGATCGGGCTCCGACACATCAGGGACCACGGCTTCGGAGGCGACCCACCCGGCCAAGCAGAGTCCGAAGGCAAAGCCCAAGCCGAAGACGCTGACCAAGTCCGAGCTGATCCATCGGGCCGACGCGATTTGCGAAGCGAGCCAGAACAGTTACGAAAGCGTCCACTCGAGGGAACTCGAAGAAAGCCCGGACGTCGCCTACGCGACCACCCTGGCCGGTATCTCGCAGCGCGCGGTGCTCCGCTTCCGCAAGCTCGTCCCACCACCCAACCTCGAAGCCGCGTTCAAGGACTACGTCAAAGCCCAGGAACGGGTCATGCTCAACGACCGTCAGGCGCTGACGGCGGCCGAAGCGGCCGAAGCCGGCGCCTACCTTGCGGCTCGCGAACGCCGCGACGCCGAAGCCGCCGAGCGCTACGACCTGGCGCGCCAAATCGGCCTGCAGGTCTGCAGCCCCAACAGCAGCTGAAGCTTCAAGGCCGCCAAGGCTTCCCCGAAGGGGGAGAACATTGCTTGGCTGCGACTTACCTGGCGAGTCGAATGCGATCTGGCAACTTGCGCGATCGGCTATGGCATATTGATGCCATGCGAACTACGCTCGATATTGACGATCGCCTTATGGAGGCACTGATGATTCGCCACCCGGGAGAGACCAAGACCAAAGCTGTCGAGGCGGCGATCGAGACCTACGTGCGGCGTGGCGCTGTGGACTGGTTTCTCGCTCATGCCGGCGAGATCGAGATAGAGGATGTATCGGCCGAGATGCGGGCAGCGGATCGACGGGTCTGAGGTGGTCCTTCCGGATACCTCCGTCTGGGTCGATTTCGCTCGTCGAGGCACTGCCGGCGGGGCCGCGGATCTGCGCGACCTCCTCGATGGTGGCGAGGTGTCGACCTGCGGTCCCGTTGTGGCGGAGCTCCTTGCCGGCGCCGAAGGCGAGGTAGCCGAGCGAATCTCGGCAACGCTCGCCTCGCTGCCGTGGGCCGACTTGAGTCCAGCGGCCTGGCGGGACGCCGGGGTTGCAGCGAGACGTCTGCGCAAGACAGGCAAGACCGTGCCTCTGACCGACCTGGCGATCGCCGTTGCCGCCGCTCATGCCGGACATGTCCTGTGGAGTTTCGATACCGACTTCGAACGCATTCGGTCGGTGATCGATGACCTTGTTTTTTACGACGCCGGCGAGGAGCCCCGAACGTAGGAAGCTGCATGACCCAACCGACTGAGCGCGGCGCCCCTCAGGGCGGCGGCGCCGGGTGGAGCTTGGCGCCGCCGCCCTTTTCGCGGATCAGGTCGACGGTGAGCAGCACCGCAGCCACCGCGTAGAACGGGGTGAAGGCGAGGTTTGAGAGCACGTCGGCGAGCCACTCGCAGATCAGCTCGCTGCCAAAGAGGTGGTGGGTCAGGTCGGTGGCGAGGTTGGTCAGCGAGTCGCCGACGATCTCGATCGGGATCAGGACGAGGGCGACCGTCCAAAATTTTCCGCGGATGAGGCGCACGCTGCGGGCGAAGGCGTCGCGGATGCCGTGGTGCTCAATCTCAACCACGGGGGCCGCCAGGCCGAACCAGACGTAGAGGAGGACTCCGGGGACGACGAAGAAGATCAGGCCGATCGCGACCACGGCCCCGTAGAGCAGGTCGATCGCGATCAGGCGCCGGTAGTTGATCATCCCGGCGATTTCGCGCAGCGAGGCCGGTCGACCGTCGCGAGGATGGGTCAGCAAGATCGCCACCGCGCCGGTGTAGAAGACCTCGCCCACCAGTCCCGTGGCAGCCAGGGCAAAGACCGCGCCGATGATCGCCAGCAGGTGCAGGGTGCCGCCGAGGTCAAACGAACCGATGCTGGCGCTGACCGTCAAGGCGTGGACCAGGCCCAGGGGAATGAAGACGACGACGGCCAGCAGCAGCAGTGAGGGAGCCCAGCGCCAGTAGGTGCGCCCGATCCGCGCGTAGATCGAGAGCAGGTTGCGAGAGCGGCGCACGTCAGCGCCGGCGCCGGCGGCCCGACGGGTACTTGCCGCGGCGCTCGAGCTTCGACTGCGCCGACTCGGAGGTCGGTACCCGCCGCACGTCGCCGAGCTCGCCGATCAGCAGCTCTTCGGCGCAGCGGCGGTGCCAGTGATGGTGTTCGGTGCCGCCGAGGCGGAAGACGTACTGGACGACGACGTGCTCGCTGCCGATCTCGATCTCACCGTGGCAGGCGGGGCAGCGGTAGAGCTTGCGCGAGATGCCGCGGATCAGCCAGGCCTCATCGCCCTCTTCGGTGATGCCGCGAAGGCTCCAGCGCTTATCCGGCAAGCCCGAGAGGTCGGCCATGGCCCTATTTCCTCGATAGCCAGGCGAAGCCGGCGGCCATCGCCACATTGGCGACGCCCGGCGAGACGAAGACCGAGCTTGGCGCCTGGCCGGCTGACAGCGGGGGACTCGGCCCAAAGCGCGTCGGTGGCGATCTCGGTGCCGCGCAACCACGCCAGCGCCCACCAGTCGCGCTGCTCGCCGCGCAACTCGGCGATCGCGTGGGCGGCGGCAAAGGTAAGCCAGATCGGCGCGGCGCGGCGAAAGAGGTGTTCTGCGTCGGGCGAGGGGTGCTCGTGGCCGATCACTCGCAGCGTCGCCGCGGGGGCGAGCAGGGCGCCGCTGCCGAGCACGAGATCGAAGGCGATCATGTTGCGGTTGGTGAGGCGCAGCGCCTGCTCAAGCGTCATCGCAGAACTCATCCAACCAGATTGTCGGAAGGGAAAGCACGGGGTCCGACGAATTGGACGCCGTGACCAAGACTGCGATCAAGACCCCCAACGGCACTGTCCCCAGCCTCAAGAGCCTCTCCGAGTACATCCAGGAGCGCTTCGAAGAGTTCTCGCGCTCACAGAAAGACGTCGCCCGCTACATCGTCGATCACCTCGACGAGGCAGCCTTCCTCACCGCCGAGGAGCTGGCCAGGAGAGCGAGCACCTCGTCATCGACGGTGGTGCGCTTCTCCCAGGCCCTCGGCTTCGAGGGCTATCCCGAGCTTCAGCAGGCGGCGATCGAGGAGTACCGCACGGCAGGCGCCGCGGCGGCCAGCCGCGGCCAGCTCCGGCGCGCTCTTCTCCTTCGACCACTCCGAGCTCGAGGGCTCGCTGGGTGCCGACTACGCCAACCTCGAGGAAACCGCGCGCAAACTGACCCGCGAGCAGGTCGACGGCGCCGTCGCCGCCCTCGCCGAAGCCCAGCGCGTGGTGATCGTCGGCGTCGACCAGATGGCCTTCTTCGCCAGCTACCTGCGCCACACCCTCAGCCTGCTCGACATCCGCGCCGAAATCGTCGCCAGCACCGGCGGCGAGTCGCTGCAGCGCCTGGGCCGGATCGACGAAGAAACCCTCGTCATCATCCTCTCCTCCGGCCGCGCCCACCCACTCTTGCTGCGCGCGATGAAGCTGGCCGTCCACCGCGGCGCCCGCACCCTGGCCGTCTCCGACGCCTCGATGTCCGAGGTAGGCGAGCACGCCGAGCTGACCCTCTACTACTCGTCCAATAGCCCCTCCTTCGCCCGCTCCAACACCGCGCTGATGGCCCTTGTCCAAGCCTCGCGCACGGCCTCTACGCCCGCGACGAAGACACCCACAAAGACCGCATCAGGGCTTACAAGCTCAAGTAGTCGGGACGAACGCCCCGGCCTGCGGGTCCTGTCACCGCAGGGGACCCACCACCCCCTGCGGTCGCTAAAGCGTCCTCGGGGGCGGTCGCCCCTACGGTGCCACCCGCAGGAGGAGCGCCGCCACGCCAGCATCGTAAGATGCGGAGCCCATGGCCGAGAGAGCTACGTTCAGAGTGAAGACCGGTCTCGCCGAGATGTTGAAGGGCGGGGTGATCATGGACGTGGTCACGCCGGATCAGGCGCGGATCGCTGAGGATTCGGGTGCTTGTGCGGTGATGGCGCTGGAGCGGGTTCCGGCCGATATCCGCAGGGACGGCGGCGTGGCTCGTATGTCTGATCCGGCGATGATCAAGGGGATTCAGGAGGCGGTGACGATCCCGGTGATGGCCAAGGCGCGGATCGGGCACTTCGCCGAGGCCCAGGTTCTGCAGTCGCTGGAAGTCGACTACATCGACGAGTCCGAGGTGCTGACCCCGGCCGACGAGCGCTACCACATCGACAAGCTCGCCTTCGAGGTGCCCTTCGTCTGCGGCGCCACCAACCTCGGCGAGGCACTGCGTCGGATCGGCGAGGGGGCGGCGATGATCCGCTCCAAGGGCGAGGCCGGCACCGGCAACGTGGTCGAGGCGGTCCGCCATATGCGCGAAATCACCTCTGGGATCAAGCGGCTGGCGCAGCTCGGCCGCGAGGAGCTGGCCGGCGCCGCCAAGGAGCACCAGGCGCCGCTCGAAGTCGTGCACGAGGTGGCGGAGCGCGGCCGCCTGCCGGTGCCGCTCTTCTGCGCCGGCGGTATCGCCACGCCGGCCGACGCGGCGCTGATGATGCAGCTCGGCGCCGAGGGCAACTTCGTCGGCTCGGGGATCTTCAAGAGCGGCGACCCGGAGCGGCGGCCAAGGCGATCGTCGAGGCGACCACGCACTTCAACGACCCCGAGCGCGTGGCTGCAGCCTCGATCGGGCTCGGCGAGGCGATGCCGGGGCTCGAGATCGCCGAGCTCGCTGCCGCCGACGCGCTGCTCCAGGACCGCGGTGCCTGAGCTGCGCCTCGGCGTGCTCGCCATCCAGGGAGGCTTCGAAGCGCACTGCGAAGTGCTGCGCGAGCTCGGCGCCGAGGTCCGCGAGGTGCGCGCTTCCGGCCGATCTGGTCGGCCTCGACGGTCTCGTAATTCCGGGCGGCGAGAGCACGACGATCTCGATGGGGATCGAGGCGGCCGGACTGGCAGAGCCGATTCGGGCCCTGCGCGCCGGCGGCGGCACGGTCTTCGGCACCTGCGCCGGGATGATCGTCTGCGACGCGAGCACCTCGGCCTGATCGACGCGACCGCTGCCCGCAACGCGTTCGGTCGGCAGCTGCAGAGCTTCGAGGCGGACCTCGAGATCGAGGGAATCGGCGACGAGCCATTGCGCGCCGTCTTCATCCGCGCGCCCTGGGTCGAGCGCTGCGGCGCGGCCGTCGAGGTGCTTGCCACCTATGAGGGGCACCCGGTGGCGATCCGCGAGCGGCGGCGTGCTCGCCTGCGCCTTTCATCCCGAGCTGACCGACGATTCGCGGATGCACGCACTTTTCATGGCCATGACTACGAGCGCTCGCGAGCGGGCGCCGAGGAGGCGGAGACGTGAGAGACCCCAGAGCGGAGAACCTGGCGAAGATCCTGGTCGGCTACTCGACCAAGGTGAAGGCGGGCGAGGTGGTCTCGATCGACGGCGAGATCGGCGCCGAGCCGCTGCTGCGGGCGATCTACGAGGAGGTGCTGAAGGCGGGTGCGCACCCGATCCTCAACGTCGCCCTCGACGGGCTGGCGGCGACCTACTTCGAGCACGCCACCGACGAGCAGCTGGACTGGGTCTCGCCGCTGATGGAGTGGACGGTCGACAACGCCGACGTGCGGATCGGCGTCGGCGCCAGCGCCAACACCCGCGAGCTCTCCGAAGATCCCGCCCGAGCGCCAGACCCGCCGCCAGACCGCGACCGGCCCGGTGCTGAACCGGATGATGGAGCGCAGCGCCGCCGGCGATTTCCGCTGGTGCTACACGCTCTTCCCGACCAACGCCTACGCGTCGGAGGCCGAGATGAGCCTCGCCGACTACGAGGACTTCTACTTCGGCGCCTGCCTCGCCGACGACCCGGACCCGCTGACCGCTTGGAAGCGCGCCTCGTCTGAGTGCGAACGCCTGGCCGAGTGGATCGAGGGCCACGAGGAGGTGCGGATCACCGCTCCCGGCACCGACATCAAGCTCGGCATCGCCGGCCGCACCTTCATCCCCTGCGTCGGCGATCACAACATGCCCGACGGCGAGTTCTTCACCGGCCCGGTCGAGGACTCGGTCGAGGGCGAGGTGACCTTCCACCTGCCGGCGGTGATCGCCGGCCGCGAGGTCTCGGGCGTGCGCCTACGTTTTGAGGCCGGCAAGGTCGTCGACGCCGAGCGCCGAGCGCGGCGAGGAGTTCCTGATCCAGCTGCTCGACACCGACGAGGGCGCCCGCCGACTCGGCGAGCTCGGCATCGGCACCAACTACGCGATCGACCGCGGCACGCTCGAGGTCCTGCTCGACGAGAAGATCGGCGGCACCGTCCACATGGCGGTCGGCAAGTCCTACCCCGAGTCCGGCGGCGTCAACGACTCCGCCGTCCACACCGACCTGGTCTGCGACCTGCGCTAGGGCGGCAAGCTCGAAGTCGACGGCGTCGTGATGCAGCGGGACGGCAAGTTCGTTGTGTGATGCTGCTGGGAAATCCAGGGATTTCCCTCTGGTACCGGACCTAAGATCGACGCCCAACCAAAGAAGGAGAATCTGGAATGGCGAAAGATGGCGGCAGAACAGGCGACGCTGGCCGTGGCAAAACGCAACAAGACCAAAACCAAGGAGCTCGTCGACCCGATGATGGCAATCGGATAGCGAGCCTTCCTCATAAAGGCCAAAACCCTCGCCCTCGCCCCAAAAAATAAGCACTGGCTTTGGCGGACGACCAAAATCTCCCGGACGTCTGGCCGTTTGAGGGCAGTTTTGGTTACAGGTCGGCCATTGAAGGGGCTGGAGCTGTCACCGCGCCGCTGCTGGCGGGCTTTTCGTTCACGCTCTTCGTGCTCCTTCTCCCGACGATAGGGACGAAGAAAGAGGTCATATCCACCGCTCAGGGGGTCCGCGTAGAGACGACTTCTCAAGGAATCTCAGTGGCTCCCGAGGTCGCGGTGGGCCTCCTCCTTCTTGCTGGATTGCTGTTTATCTTCAGCGTTCAAGCTGCGATTTTTCTCCGGCTGCACAATCACCGACCAGCGGATCTATTTGAATGGTTTCCGGAGTATTTCCCCCGCACTAGGGGCGATGCCCAGCCTCCGGACGCCGCTCTGGAGGAGTGGTCCACGGCTGACTGGCCAGCTTTGCGGATTGGAGAGCAATGGTACGGAGGTTGGCCTCGTCGCTATCTGTTTGAAGAGGTTCAGCAAGCCAACCGCTGGGCTGCCTGGATGCGTTCCCTCTATCACGCCGGCATTCTTGTCCTGCTCGTTGGCCTCACGGTGCTTGTTTGGCCCCCCGCGGATCAGGCGACCTGCCTTCGTTGGCTTATCGCTGCGATCGGTGCGGCAGGAGCTTCGGTGGAGGGGACTTGGATTGCCATCACGGCATTCCAGGGTCTCCGACAACGAGGCTCCGGGTAAGACGATCTCCCGCTTGCTCCAGAGGGTTTGCTCGGCCGGTGCGCCTTTTGCACCTCCTGGGTACATAAGGCGCACCGGAAGGTCTGGCGGAGGCCGAGGCGCAGTCGCCCGTTCGCGCTACTGGTTTGGAATCGGCGAGCCGGCCAACAAGAAGAACCAGATGGTCATTGTCAGGGCGGCGAGCAGGACCGAGCCCATCAGCACTGCCTCGACCACTGTGGTGCCGCCGGCGTGGGGGGTGGAGTCGCGCATGCTCTTAGCCAGGCGGGGCGCATCGGGGCGAGTCGGTTGGTGCCGGTGAGCTGGATGTAGAGGCGGTTGAGGCGGCCGATCAGCCAGGAGACCAGCAGTACCGAGATGACGATCCGGCGGCGACGACGAAGTAGGGGCCCTGGCTGGGGAACTGGGTGTGGGAGACCTTGGAGCCGATGTAGAGCCAGCCCAGCGGGATCGCCGTCCAGATCGAGAGCGCGACGAGCAGCATCGCGACGAAGATCAGGCTCGCGGCCAGTCCCCTGGCCGACTCCCCCGCTGTGGGAGTCGCCGGCCATTTCCACACTCATAGAATGCCAGGCTATGTCTGGACACTCGAAGTGGTCTTCGATTAAGCACAAGAAGGGCGCCGCCGACGCCAAGCGCGGCAAGCTCTTCACCAAGCTGGCCCGCGCGATCACAGTTGCGGCGCGCGACGGCGGGCGCCGACCCCGAGGGCAAACGCAGCCCTGGCGACTGCCGTGCAAAAGGCCCGCGACGCCTCGATGCCGAAGGACAACATCCAGCGCGCGATCGACCGCGGCAGCGGGGATCGGCACCGACGCCGACGCGATCGAGCAGGTCCTCTTCGAGGGCTACGGCCCGGGCGGGGCGGCGATCCTGGTCGAGGCGCTGACCGACAACCGCAACCGCACCAGCGCCGACGTCCGCCACGCCTTCACCAAGCATCACGGCAACCTCGGCGAGCCCGGCTCGGTCGCCTGGATCTTCGAGAAACGCGGCGTCATCGTCGTCGACGGCGGCCGCTACGGCGAGGACGACCTGATCGTCGCGATCGACGCCGGCGCCGAGGACGTGCGCGAGGACGGCGATCAGCTGCGCGTGATCTGTGAGCCCGGCGACCTCGCCGCAGTGCGCGAGGCGCTGGAGGGCGCCGGGGTCGAGATCGAAGTCCGCCGACGTGACGATGGAGCCGAAGAACACGGTCGAGGTCAAGGGCACCGACGCCGAATGGCTGCTCGAAACTGGTCGACACCCTCGAGGACCACGACGACGTCAACGAGGTCCACGCCAACTTCGACGTGCCGGCGGAGGTCATCGAAAAGTTCGCGGCTGCCTAGCGAGTCGACGGGCGTCGGGATCGGGGTCCCGGGGCCGGCTTCGCCGGGAGTTCCCCGAGACCCCGATCCCGACGCCCATGCGATCCGGAAGGCATCCGGAGCTAGTCCCAGAATCACTTCCCATGCAAGTCGTGATGGGAATCGACCCGGGCGTGGCGAATCTGGGCTTCGGCGTGGTGCGGATCGAGGGCAGCCGCATGGTTGCGCTCGACGGCGGAGTGGTCGAGACCTCGTCCGACGCGCCGATGGAGCAGCGCTTGGAGCGGATTCACGGCGCGCTGGCGGAGCTGATCGAGTGGCACCAGCCGGCGGCGGTGGCGCTCGAGGACCTTTATTTCGGCAAGAACGTGCGCTCGGCGATGGCCGTCGGTCGGGCCAGCGGCGGCGGCGATGCTGGCCGCCGGCGCAGCGCGGGGTGCGTTGCTTCACCTACACGCCGCAGGCGATCAAGAAGGCGGTTTGCGGCTCCGGCGCCGCCGGCAAGGAGCAGGTGCAGCGGATGGTCGGCACCCTGCTCGGCCTGCCCGAGCCGCCGACGCCCGACCACGCCGCCGACGCGCTCGCGGTGGCGATCTGCCACGGCGGCGCCACCGGGCGCGAAGCGGCGACCCTGGCAGCCGAAGAAACCGCTTCGCAGAGGATGGTCACCGGATGATCGCCGCGGTGCGCGGCGAGGTGATGGTGCGACGCGCCGACCACGTCGTCGTCGACGCCGGCGGCGTCGGCTACCGGCTCGCCGTCTCCTCCGAGACCTTGAAGGCGGTGCCGGCGACGGGCCGCGAGGTCTTCCTCCACGCCGAGCTGATCTCGCGCGAGGACTCGCTGGCCCTCTTCGGCTTTGCCTCCGAGGAGGAGCGCGATCTCTTCGGCGAGCTGATCTCGGTCAGCGGCATCGGCCCCAAGGTGGCGATCGCGGCGCTCTCGGGCGGCGCCGACGCGCGAGCTGCTGCGGGCGATCGCCGCCGGCGACGCCAAGCGCTTTCAGGCGGTCCCGGGGATCGGCAAGCGGACCTCGGAGCGGATCATCGTCGAGCTGCGCGAGAAGGTTGCGGGCGAGCTCGAGGACGAGGTCGCCGGCCGGCCGCGGACGGCGGCGAGCCCGCGCGCCTCGCTCGCGAGGCCTCGTCAACCTCGGCTACGCGCCGCTGGAGGCCGAGCAGCTGCTCGAAGGAATCGACGGCGAGGACGCCGAGCAACTGCTCGCCGCCGCCCTGCGCAAAGCCGGCACCTCGCGGAGCAAGGCGATGAGCGACCGAGATTCGGACCCAACGGGGATCGACGGCCCGTCCCGCCCGGCGACGAGCCGATCCGTCGAGCCGACGTCCGCGTGCACGACGCCCGCGCCGACGTCCCCGACGAGGACCTCGACCGCTCGCTGCGGCCGCGCGACCCTGGCCGACTTCGTCAACCAGGAGCAGGTCACCGAGCAGCTGGCGATCTTCATCGAGGCGGCACGCGGGCGCGGCGAGCCGCTCGACCACGTGCTGCTCGCCGGCCCGCCCGGCCTCGGCAAGACCTCACTCGCCCACATCGTCGCCGAGGAGATGGGCGTGCCGCTGGTGCAGACCGCCGGCCCGGCGCTGGAGCGCAAGGCCGACGTCGCCTCCTTCCTCACCGCGCTGGAGCCCGGCAGCGTCTTCTTCGTCGATGAGATCCACCGGCTCGGGCGGGCGGTCGAGGAGACGCTCTACCCGGCGATGGAGGATGGCGAGCTGCCGGTCGTGCTCGGCCAGGGCGCCGGCGCCCGCACGGTCACCCTGCCGCTGCCGCCCTTCACCCTGATCGGCGCCACCACTCGCTCCGGCCTGCTGACGACGCCGCTGCGCGACCGCTTCGGCCTCTCGCACCGGCTCGAGCACTACGCGCCCGAGCACCTCGCCCAGATCATCGTCCGCTCCGCCGGCATCCTCGGGGTCGAGATCGATCCCCAGGGCGCCGAGACGATCGCCGAGCGCTCCCGCGGCACGCCGCGCGTCGCCAACCGGTTGCTCAAGCGGGTGCGCGACTTCGCCCAGGTCAAAGAGCTGGGGACGATCGACGGCGCCGTCGCCGACGCCGCCTTGGCGATGCTCGAGGTCGACGCCGGCGGGCTCGACCGCAGCGACCGCGCCCTGCTCGACGTCGTCGCGAGCAAGTTCTCCGGCGGCCCGGTCGGGCTCTCGACCCTCGCCGTTGCGATCGGCGAGGAGGCCGACACGATCGAGGACGTGCTCGAGCCGTACCTGCTCCAACAGGGCCTTCTGAAGCGCACTCCACGCGGTCGGGTGATCACCCCGCGGGCCTACGAGCACCTCGGCCTGCCGGTCCCCGAAGGCGCGAGCAGCCTCTTCTGACGTAACCGTGCCGTTGGGATGCCGTTCTTCATCTGCCCCAACTGCGGCCACAGGGAGGTCAGCGCGGATCGAACCGCGGGCTTCAGCGCGCGCCCGAAGGGCTGCTCCAAATGCGGTTTCGGCTTCGTCTTCGAGTTGCTCGACGACTACTACCCGGCGCCGAACGCCGCCTTCTTCGTCTGCGACCAGCAGGCGCGCGTGATCGACGCCGGCCGCGGCAGCTTCGAGCTGACCGGGCTGACCGACGAGGACGTGATCGGGCGCCCGGTGCAGGAGGTCCTCGGGCTCGAATGGCGGGCCGAGGCGAGTGGCGAGGAACCGCGCGAAGGCAACGGCGGCGGCAGCGCCGACCCGATCGCGACCTCGCTCGAGTGGGGCGTGCGCTCGCTCGGCAAACGCGTCTCGGTCAACGCCGAGGGCGATCTTCCGGCGGAGGCGGTTGCCGACGTCTTCCCCGCCTATGACGACGATGGAGGACTGCTGATCGTCCTCACCCCGGAGGGTTGAGGCCGGCATGGGCAAAAAACGTCGCAACCTCTTCGTCCTGCTCTTTGTCTTTGGCCTGATCCTCGTCTCGGCCCTCGTCATCGCCAACAAGCCGACGAAGCTGGGCCTCGACCTGAAGGGCGGCGTGCAGCTGGTGCTGCAGGGCCGGCCGACGCCGCAGCAGCCGACCCTCGACAACGGCTCGATGGAAAAGGCGGTCGACATCATCCGCTCGGGCTGCGATCAGCTGGGCGTCTCGGAGATCGAAGTGGCGCGGGTCGGCAGCGATCAGATCCAGGTCGGAATCCCGGGCGCGACCAGCGTCGGCAGGGCGACCGAATGCGCGACCAAGCCGCCCGACTCTTCTTCTTCGACTGGGAAAAGAACCTGATCGGGCGCGAGTTCATCATCGGCGGCCATCCCGGCAGGGAACCGCCGAAAGGCCCGCTTGCCGAAGCGACAAAGGAATGGCAGGAAGCCGGTCGCCTGCCAACCAAGAAAGAAAACCAGCAGCTGATCGTCGCCGGTGCCTTCCCGACCGAGTACGCCGCGGTGAAACTGGCCGCCGAACAGGAGCCGAAACCGGACTGCCCGAATTGCAGCTCCTCGGCCACCTACTACCTGTTCGCGAAGGACAAAGACCACAAACTGATCGCCGGACCCGAGTACACCGAAGAAGACCTCTACGTCTCGCCCAGCGGCAAGAAACGCGCGGTCGGCTCGGGCAAGGTGGTCAAGGTCCCGCAGGGCACGATCGTGGTCTCCGAAAAGCCCAACGACAGCAAGGGCCAGGTGCTCGAAAACGCCGAGCCGGGCTGGTTCGCGCTGAAGGACAACCCAGCCCTCTCCGGCACCGAAATCACCAGCCCGAAGCAGGAAACCGACGAAAGCGGCGCCCCCAACGTCACCTTCAAATTCACCGACAGTGGCCGCCAGAACTTCCAGGAAGTAACCCGTCAGATCGCCCAGCGCGGCGCCGCCTCGGCGATCGGGCCGAGCAGCGAAGAACTGGCTGAACAGACCTCCGGCCGCTTCGCTGTCGTCCTCGACAACGAAGTCAAGACGCGGCCGCTGATCAACTTCGCCGTGAACCCGGACGGAATCGACGGTCGCACCGGAGCCCAGATCTCCGGCGGCTTCAGCAGTATCGAAGACGCCCAGGACTTGGCCAGCTTCCTGCAGCGCGGCGCCCTGCCGATCAACCTCAACCTGATCAGCCAGTCGCAGGTCTCGGCGACGCTGGGCTCCGAAGCGCTGCACGACGGCATCAGGGCGGGCCTGATCGGCCTCATCCTCACCGTGCTCTTCCTGCTGATCTTCTACCGCTTCCTCGGCCTGGTCGCGGTCAGTGCCCTCGCGGCCTACGGGGTGATCTTCTTCGCCTTGGTCAAACTGATCCCGATCACCCTCACCCTGCCGGGGATCGCGGGCCTGGTGCTGACGATCGGCGTCACCGCTGACGCCAACATCGTCATCTTCGAGCGAATAAAGGAGGAGGTGCGGGCCGGGCGCTCGATGTCGAACGCGATCTCAGCCGGCTACCGGCGCGGAATCGCGACGATCATCGACGCCAACGTCGTCACCCTGCTCACCGCCTTCGTCCTCTTCGTCCTCGCCACGGCCGGGGTCAAGGGCTTCGCCTTCGTCCTCGGCGTCGGCACGATCGTCTCGCTGCTGACCGCCGTCGTCTTCACCCAGGCCCTGCTCGGCGCGATGAGCCGGACGCGATTGCTGCGCTCGCCGGCGGCATTGGGAGCGACCAAAGAGGGGATTCGCTGGCACTTCGACTTCATGGGCGCCAGCCGCTGGTTCTTCACGGTCTCGGGGGTCATCCTGCTGGTCGGCGCGCTCGCCCTGGCGACGAAGCAGCTCAACCTCGGCATCGACTTCAAGTCGGGCACTCGGGTCGAAGTCGCGCTGGTCAAGCCGACCGACGAGGAATCGGTGCGCGACACGCTCGACAGCAGCGGAATCTCCGGCGGCGAGGTGCAGAAGACGACCAACCCCGGCCTCGGCGACAACGCCTACCTGATCCAGTCCAAGACGCTTGAACCGAGCCAGATCAACAAGCTTCAGAAGCAGTTGGAAAAGGAATACGGGATCGCCTCCAACGGCTTCAACAGCACCAGCGTCGGCCCCACTTTCGGCACCACCGTGGCCAACAGCGCCCGCAACGCGCTGATCTTCTCGCTGCTGATCATCTGCGCCTACATCGCCTTCCGCTTCGACCCGAAATTCGCCGTGCCGGTGCTGATCGCGATCTTCCACGACATCCTGATCACGGCGGGCATCTACTCGTTGACCGGAAGGGAAGTGACGAGCGGGACGGTCGCCGCCTTCCTCACCATCCTTGGTTACTCGCTCTACGACACGATCATCGTCTTCGACCGAATACGCGAGAACATGCCGCGCATGCCGCGGGCCGCGTTCTCGCAGATCGTCAACCGCTCGATGAGCGAGGTGCTGACCCGCTCGCTGGCGACCAGCTTCACCACCCTGCTCTCGGTCGGTGCGCTGCTGATCTTCGGCGGCACCACGCTGCAGGACTTCGCCTTCGCGATGATGGTCGGGATCGTCTCCGGTACCTACTCGTCGATCTTCATCGCCTCGCCGGTGCTGACCGCCTGGAAGGAACGCGAGCCGGGCTTCATCCGCCGCCGCGAGCGGATCGTGGCGATCGACGGCACGGTGCCGGCGTTTGCCGAAGAGGGCGACCTGGCGATGCTCGCCGACGATGGCGAGACCGATGTCGAGATCGAGGAGGACGTCGCTGCGCAGCGCCAGGCCCAGCCCAAGGCAGGAGCGGTCGCCACCGCCGAGCCGCCGGTCGAAGGCGACGGCGCCAAGCAGTCCAGCAACGGCGAGCCGCCCGCCGTCGATCCCGCCGATGCCGCCCGCCGCGAGCGCGATGAGAAGCGCCGCGCCCGCCGCGCCCAGCGCCGCAAACACGGAAGGAAGCGGTAGATCTGATGGCCTTGCTCGTCTACTTCATGATGGGGATTGCCCTTTGGCACTTCACGGTCTTCCTGCCCGAGCGCTTCTGGCAGGGCATCGTCGGCGCCTTCCTCGGCGCAACGCTCGGGGCGGTCATCTTCGGCCTCATCATCGAGGTCATCAGCGGCAAAGGCCTGGGCGAGACGGACATCACCACGGCGCTGGAGGCGATCCCCGGCGTGGTGCTCGGCCTCGCGATCGTCTGGGCGATCGGCGTCCGGCAGGAACGACTCGCTGAGTAGGCCCAAATCGGGAGCTTTTAGTCACGCGGTTCCGTCGGGGTCGGTGCCTAGCGTGGGGGAGTGGCGAAGACTCTGCATGCGTACAAGGCGAAGCCCTATGCCTATGAGGAGGCGCAGGCGCTTGCGGCCGAGCTGGAGTTGAGCGAGCCGGTGGCTATTGCGCTCGTGCGGCGGGGATACCGGACGCCGGAGGAGGCGCGGGCTTTCCTCGCGGCGGATGAGTGGCACGAGCCCGATGAGTTCGCTGCGATGGGGCCCATCGTGGAGCAGGTCCTGGCGGCAGTAGCCGAAGGCAAGCGGATCACTGTCTATGGCGACTTTGACGTCGACGGCGTCTGCGCGACGGCGATCTTGGTCAGCACGCTGCGGGGGCTTGGCGCTGAGTGCGACTGGCTGATTCCCGATCGGATGACGGATGGCTACGGGCTCAGCCATGAGAACGTCAAGATGTTGGCCGAGCGGGGGACTTCACTGATCCTCACTGCTGATTGCGGGATCACGGCGGTGGATGAGGTTGCGCTGGCGAAAGAGTTGGGCATGGAGGTCGTCGTTACTGATCACCATCATGCGGGGGAGGCGTTGCCGGATTGTCCGATATTGCATCCCGGGATCGATGAGGGGTATCCGTTTGCGGAGTTGTGCGGGACCGCGGTTGCGTGGAAACTCGCGATTGCCATGCGGGGGGCCTCCGGGACGGGGTCCTCAAAACGCTCGGCGGGAGCCTCGCTTGAGTGTTTTGAGGACCCCGTCCCGGAGGCCCCTCACGGCGATCTCGATCTTGTCGCGCTGGCTACGGTTGCCGACTTGGTTCCGTTGGTCGGCGAGAACCGGACACTGGTGAAGCGTGGGTTGGAAGAGGTAAGGCGGGCGCAGCGGCCTGGCATTCGAGCGCTGATCGCGGCGGCTAAATGCGAGCCGACCAGGCTCGACGAGGGTGATCTTGCTTTCCGGTTGGCACCGAGGATCAATGCGGCGGGGAGGCTCTACCGCGCAGACGCCGGGGTGGAGTTGTTCCTGACCGACGATGAGGCAAGGGCGGCGGAGATTGCCAATGAGCTGAGTCGGGCCAATGGGGAGCGGCGGGCTACGGAGCGGGAGGTGGCGAATGAGGCCGAGGCTGCCCTGCGGGAGTTGCCGGTTGAGCTGCGGGAGGCGTCGGGGTTGGTCGTGGCGGGGGAGGGGTGGCATCCCGGGGTTATCGGGATCGTTGCATCGCGACTGGTCGAGCGTTACCACCGGCCGGTCGTGGTTATTTCGCTCGAGGCCGACGGCTCAGGACGCGGGTCGGGGCGGAGCATCCCGGGGTTTGATCTGCTCGCTGGCCTGGAGGCTTGCTCGGATTTCCTCGGCAGCTTCGGTGGACACAAGGCGGCCGCGGGGCTGGAGTTGAAGGCGGGGCAGCTGACCCCGTTTCGCGAGGCTTTTGCCGCGCACGCGAACAGCGTGTTGGGGCCGGAGGATCTGAAGCGGACGGAGCGGATTGATGCGGTTGTGGGTGGGGCTTCGCTGGGGTTGGATTTGGCTGAAGAGTTGAAGCAGTTGGCGCCGTTTGGGATGGGGAATCCCGGGGTGCGGTTGTTGGTGCCTTCGGCGCGGGTGCGGGATGTGCGGACCATGGGGGAAGGGAAGCACGCGCGATTTAGCTTGCACAGTGGGTCGCACAAGGCGTTGGGGGTGGCCTTTGGGCGACCCTCGCTTGGCGTCGGTGAGGACGACCCGGTCGATGTGGCGGTGCGGTTGGAAGTGAATCACTGGAACGGGGCGGTTGAGCCGCAGGTGGTGTTGGGCGAGGTCTACCCGCGTGAGGCTGAGGAGAAGGTGCTCGAGGCGGCGCAGTGGTGGCAGCGCTTCGACGCGGAGTTGGGGCGGGACCCGGCTGCGCGGCCGATGCTCGATCCCGATCTTGGCGGTGATTTTCAGCGCCAGGTCTGTGTCAGCGCCAACGCGCCCGCGGCGGTTATCAGCGAGCTCGCTTCCTGCGGGGGTGAGGTGCTTGCGCTGACGGCGGACGCCGGGCTCCGTTCCGGCATGGCTTGCGAGGGGGCACGCGTGGCCGATTACGCCGAGCTCGAACGCTACCCCGAGCTGGTCGCTGACTTCGACCACGTGGTCCTCGTCGACCCGCCGCCGAGCCCGGACCTCTTGGCGCTCGCTTTGCGCAGCCCGGTGGAGGGCGGTTACCTGCACCGCGTCTGGGGCGAGGCCGAGTGGCGCTTCGCGCTCAGCGCTGCGGCGGCGCAGCTGGCCCAGCGCCCGACCCTGATCGCGCTCTTCCGGGAGCTGCGCGAGGCGGGCGAGGCGAGTGGGGAGGAGCTGCGGGCGGCCCTGGCCGGCAGTGCGCCGCAGGCGCGCAGTCCCGAGACCGCCGCCCGCTGTTTCCGCATTCTCGGCGAGCTTGGGCTGGTGCAGGGAGAGCCCGCCGGCGGCGGCGGGGTGGTGGGGGTCGTATCCTCAGAGGGGACAGATCTGGAGCGCTCGGCGTCATACCGCGCCTACAGCGCCCGCCACGAGGAGGCCCGCCAATACCTCGAAGCACACAGACAACCGTAGCCGGCCAGGAGCTCCTGGCTGATCTCTTTGCCGTCGTCGAGGAGTTCGACTCCTCGGCAGGCGCCGGCGATGCCGGCAACGGAAACGGCAGCGATGTCGCCGTCTCGGTGGCGGCGATCGATCGGATCGCGATCAAGCACGCCTTCGACTTCGCCTGCGATCGTCACGCCGACCAGCTGCGCCACTCCGGCGATGAGTTCATCACCCACCCCGTCGGCGTCGCCCAGATCTGCGCCGGCATGCGGCTCGACACCGAGACGCTCTGCGCGGCGCTCCTGCACGACACGGTCGAGGACACCAGCGCCAGCCTGGAGGAGATCCGGGCAGAGTTCGGCGAGGAGATCGCGGCGCTCGTCGACGGCGTCACCAAGCTGACCGGGATCGCCTTCGAGAGCCGCGACGAGCGCCAGGCTGAGAACTACCGCAAGATGATGGTGGCGATGGCCACTGACGTCAGGGTGATCCTGATCAAGCTGGCCGACCGTCTGCACAACATGCGCACGCTGGGCGCGCTGCCCAAGCAGAAGCAGATGTCGAAGTCGCGCGAGACGCTGGAAATCTACGCGCCGCTGGCCCACCGGCTGGGGATCCACGCGATCAAGTGGGAGCTTGAGGATCTCGCCTTCGCCACCCTGCATCCGCGCAAGTACGCCGAGATCAAGCAGCTCGTCTCCCAGCAGCGCAACGAACGCGAGGTCTACGTCGACGATGCGGGCAAATTCCTCTCCGGCGAGCTGCTCGACGTCGGCATCGAGGCCGACATCTCCGGCCGCGCCAAGCACTTCTACTCGATCTACACGAAGATGACCAAGAAGGGCCGCGAGTTCAACGAGATCTTCGACCTGACCGCGATGCGGGTGATCGTCGGCTCGGTCAAGGACTGCTACGGCGCGATCGGCGTCATCCACTCGCTCTGGAAGCCCTTGCCCGGGCGCTTCAAGGACTTCGTCGCGATGCCGAAGGCGAACATGTACCAGGCGCTGCACACGACCGTGATCGGCCCCGAAGGCAAGCCGCTGGAGATCCAGATCCGCACCGAGGAGATGCACAACCTCGCCGAGTACGGGATCGCCGCCCACGTCGCCTATAAGGAGGGCGCCGCCGCCGACCCGCGCAAGGAGAAGATGACCTGGCTGCGCCAGCTGGTCGAGGCCGAGGGCGAGCAGGACCCGGCCGAGTTCCTCGAGTCGCTCAAGGTCGACCTCTTCGAGGACGAAGTCTTCGTCTTCACGCCGAAGGGCGAAGTGAAGAACCTCTCGGCCGGCTCGACCCCGCTCGACTTCGCCTACGCCGTCCACACCGACGTCGGCCACGCCTGCGTCGGCGCCAAGGTCAACGGCTCGATCGTGCCGCTGCACTACCAGCTGCGCTCCGGCGACATCGTCGAGGTGCTGACCGCGAAGCAGAAGCGCGGGCCCTCGCGCGACTGGCTGAAGCTGGTGCGGACGAGCCGCGCCCGCAACAAGATCCGCGCCTTCTTCAAGGAGGAGAGTCGCGAGGACGCTGAGAAAAAGGGCCGCGAAGGGCTGGAGGAAGCGCTGCGCACCCGCGGCCTGCCGATGCAGAAGGTCGCCGCCTCGCCGCTGCTGGTCGACGTGATCCGCGAGATGGGCTTCCGCAAGGCGACCGAGTTCTACATCGCCCTCGGCCAGGGCAAAGTCTCGACCAAGGCGGTCGCCAACAAGCTGATGCAGCGATTGAAGGCGGGGGAGGCGGTCGAGGACACCGACCCGCTCGGCCTCGCCGGCGGCCACCGCGAGGACAAGGCGCGGCGGACCAAGGACGCCTCCAACTATGGGATCAGCGTCAAGGGCGCGGAAAACGTCGCCGTGCGCCTGGCCAAGTGCTGCCGCCCGGTCCCCGGCGACGATATAGCGGGTTATGTATCCCTCGGCCGCGGGATCACGATCCACCGCAACGACTGCAAGAACATGAAGGCGCTGAAGCGGGCGCCGGAAAGGTTCGTCGAGGTCAGTTGGGACGGCGACAACGAGTCCTCCTACCGGGTCGAGCTGCAGATCGACGCCTACGATCGCACCCGCCTGCTCGAGGACCTCTCGCGCACCTTCTCCGAGGCCGGGATCAACATCATCGGCGCCAGCTGCACGACCAACCACCCGATGGTGAAAAACACCTTCGTGATCGAGGTAGGCGATACCGAGCAGCTGAAACAGTGCATCGCCCGCCTGCGCAACGTCGAGTCGGTCTTCGACGCCTACCGGATCACCCCGGCGCCCTAGCTCCGAGTTAGCCGCAGCGGCAAACAAGCGCCTGACGGATTGGTTAGATCGACGTTTTTTCCTAAAACTCGTCCGAGCCGGTACCCAAGAGATAGGATGGACCGGCCGGTGGGCCAGACAGGGCGACGGCAGGGGAGGAGAACGGGCGTGACGAAGGTGAAAGTGAAATTGGGCGCATTCGCGGGGGGAATGCTTGCCTGGAAGCAGCAGCGCGACGGCGGCTCCGGAAGCGGAGTGCAGCCGAACTCGGACGACGTCGTCCGGGTGATTCGTTTTTACCTCCGGGAGAAGGGTGGCGAGGAGGTCGGTTGGGCGTACCCCCAACTGCTCCGACAGGGGCGCCCCGAGGAAGAGGTGGAGGTTGAGCTCGAGATCGACGACTCACTTTGGGGTCGGATGGAGAGCGAGGCCGAGAGGCAGGATGTGACTGTTACCCAGCTGCTCGAGCACGCGGCGCTCTACTATGCGGCCGAGCTGGACGCCGGGCGCCTGACCGAGCGCATCCTCGACGAGCTCGACCAGGAATAAGGGGCTTAGACGCTCGGCGCCACCACCGGCGCCGCGCCAAGTTCGCTGAGTCGTTCTTGCAGGGTGCGGCGGCCACGGTGGTGAAGGCCGTGCACGGAGCTCTCGGACTTTTTCAGCGTGGTGGCTATTTCAACCGGTGAGAGACCGGCGATGTGGCGGAGGATGAGCACCTCGCGCTGATCCTCGGGTAGATCCTCGAGTGCCAGTCGCAGATCGCGCCCGCGCTCCTGACTCATCTGGGCCTGGCCACTGTCAGTGAGTCGAACTTCCTCGGTCGGCACCGCGCGCCTCGCGCGCAGGTGGTCGAGTGCGGCGTTGCGGGCTACCCGCATGATCCAGGCCGCGAAGGGGACCTCGCGGGGCTCGTACTTGTTGATCGCCTTGATCAGCTTGGCGAAGATGTTCTGGGTGATGTCTTCAGCCTCGTGATGGTCCTTGACCAGGCTGTTGACAAAGCGCTGCACGTCCGGGGCATAGCGCACGTAGAGGAAGTGAAGCCCCTCCGTGTTTCCTGCCTTGGCGTGCTCGATCGCCTGCTGAACCAGCCGGGTGTTACCGGGGTCCGAGGATGCCTCGGCGGTGCGCATGAGGTTATGGGGGCGCAACTCCGTATCGCGACTGGTCACAGCGTCCTCCCGACGCGTTGATTTGCCTTTTGTCTGCATTTCCTGGGCCTCCGACTCTGTTTTGGGGCGAATGGGAATTTCTCCCCAAAGTGCGGAGTCTTCCTCGGTTGCTTATTCGCAACTACCGAAAAGTACGAAGACCCTTGATCAATGTGCGGAGCGAAGAAATAGTGGCCCTTCGTCTGAAAGTCAATGCCCAATATTCGTCTAAATCTCAGCCTCAAGGCTCAAGTGGCTGCAAATGCACAGGTATCAGGGGCTGAAGTTAGGAGGATTGAGGAAAACCAGGTGAAAATCTTGGGCATGCTCGGATAGTTGTTATGTGTGGTGCCCCACGTGAAAGTCCCTCTCGGAACATTTGCTTGCAACGGAATCGAGGCTCATCTCGATGCCGACCTCGCCGTCGGCGTGCGCGCGGCGCTGAGCGACTTCACCCAGCGCCTCGAATCTGGCCACGCCTCAGTCGACCTCCCCAGGACGCCGCTGGAGGCCGTCTCAGCCGAACCGGCGAGGGCGGTGGACCTCCCCGTGGATGAGCCCACCTGGCAGCTCCTACGCCGCGAGGCCAACCGGCAAGGCACGACCGTCAGCCGGCTTGCCGCGCACTCGGTTCTGGTCTACCTGGCTGAACTGGACCGGCTGACGCCGCCCAGCAACGCGGCGGCTTGATTAGACGGTCGCGACTTCGCCGCGGGCGGCGCTGAGCACGCTGTCCACCGAGGCAACCGGGACCGGTTCCCCCTGGGCGTGCAGTGACTGCTCCAGTGCTTCCAGGCCGAGCACGATCTCGACCCCGAGGCGGCCGTTGGAGATCGGCGTGGTGCCCTCGCGGATGGCGGAGGCGAAGTCGCTGAGCTCCTGGCCCAGCGGCTCCAGGGCCTGCAGGCGCGGGGCGATCATGTCGCCGGTGCGGTAGGTGAGGCGGTACTCGCCGAAGTTGGCGGGCGGGGCGTCGAAGTCGAGGCCGCGGTCGTAGATCCGCACCGAGTCGTCAGACGCGGTGTCCTCGTACTGGACCATGCGCTTGCTGCCGACCACGTTCATCTGGCGCAGCTTGCGCGGCGCCAGCCAGGAGAGCTGCACGTTGGCCTGGGTGCCGCCCTCGAAGCGCAGGGTGAGGAAGGCGGTCTCGTGGATGCTCTCGCGGAAGACGCTGCGGCCGTTGGCCGAGACCTCGACCAGCGGCTTGCCGAGCCAGTGCAGCAGGATCGAGAGGTCGTGCGGCGCCAAGTCGAGCACGACCCCGTCGGGCTGGTAGAGCCCGAGGTTCATGCGCGAGGAGGTGACGAAGTAGATCTCGCCCAGCTCGTCTTCCTGGATCAGGTCGCGGACCTTGTTGACCGCCGGGCTGTAGAGGAAGGTGTGGCCGGGCATCAGCACCAGGTTGCGCTCCTCGGCCATCGCGACCAGCTGGGCCGCCTCCTCGGAGCGCCGTGCCAGCGGCTTCTCGACCAGCACGTGCTTGCCGGCTTCCAGGGCGCGGCTGACCAGCGGGAAGTGGGTGTGGGGCGGGGTCGCGATCGCGACCGCCTCGACCCGCGGGTCGGCCAGCGCGGTGTCGAGCTCGCGCTCGATCCAGACGCCCGGGTGGCGGCGGCGGAAGTCGTCGATGCGGCTCTCGTCGAGCTCGCAGAGGCCCATCAGCCGGAACTCGGGCCGCTCAACCACGTTGCGAACGATGTTCGGTCCCCAGTAGCCGTAGCCGACGACCATCGTGCCGATCGCACCTGCTGGATTCATGCTGCCCCCCTTCTGGCCAGCACCGTGAGGGGCGTGCGGGCGAGGATTGAAAGATCAAGAAGCAAGGAACGGCGCTCGGCGTATTCGATGTCGAGCCGGACCATTTCCTCGTAAGTGCGCTCGTTGCGGCCGCTGACCTGCCAGAGACCGGTCAGCCCGGGCTTGACGGCGAAGCGGTCCAGGTACCAGCTCGGGTACTCCGTGACCTCGTAAGGGATCGCCGGTCGCGGGCCGACCAACGACATCTCGCCGCTGAGCACATTGAAGAGCTGCGGCAGCTCGTCGAGGCTCCAGCGCCTGATCCAGCGGCCGACCGGGGTGATCCGGTCATCGACAGCGAGCTTGTAGAGGTTCTTGCGCCCGCCGTTTGCCGCCTGGCCTTTGATCAGCGCGGTGACGTAATCGCGGTGGCCCCCCGGATCGGCGTCGGTGCGCATGCTGCGGAACTTGAAGATCGTGAACTCGCGCTCTGCGTAGCCAACGCGACGCTGGCGAAAGAGGGAGGGCCCACGGCTGTCGAGGCGGATCGCGATCGCGAGGGCGAGCAGCAGCGGCGAGAACAAGACGATCATCGTGCCGGCGACCGTGAGGTCGAGCAGCCGCCTGGCGATGGCCGGCAGCAGAGGTTCACCCGCTGCGCGGTCGAGGGGCTGCTCGTGGGTGAGTTCGTGTGCCTCCATATCGCTATTGGACAAACGGCCGCGGGCCGCCAGCACTTGCGCCACCCACGAGAGGGAAGTCGGAAAAAAGATCCAGTCGGAAAACTTTTGGGCGGAGTTCCTCAGGCACGCAAAAACTGGGCCGCTCGCCCGTTGATTGGCAATGGCACCCAGGATCGTCTCCATCATCGGTTCCCGGCCCGAGATCGTGCAGGCGGCGCCGCTCTCGCTCGCCTTCAACGGCTGCGTCGAAGAGATCCTGGTCCACACCGGCCAGCACTACGACCCGGCGATCTCCGATCTGCAGATCGCCGACCTGCGCCTGCCGCTGCCCGAACACAACCTCGGCGTCGGCTCGCTACCCAATGGCGAGCAGCGTCGCCGTCGCGCAGGAGCGGATCGCGCGGGTGATCGAGTGCGAGCGGCCCGACGCCGTCCTCGTCCGCGGTGACACCAACGCGACGATCGCCGGCGCGCGCGCCGCCGTTGCGGCCGGGCGTGCCGCTGCTTCACGTCGAGGCCGGCCTGCGCAGCTACCGCGACGACATGCCCGAGGAGGCCAACCGGATCGAGACCGACCGGCTCTCCGACCTGCTCTTCGCGCCCTGCGAGCACGCCCGTCAAACACTTCTCGCCGAGGGCATCGAGGGCGACGGTCAAGGTGACCGGCGACGTCCTCGCCGACATCCTGCTCTCCACCCGCGACCGCCTCGGCGAGGGCGTGCGAGGAGGGCGAGTACGTGCTCGCCACCGTCCACCGCAACTACAACACCGACTCGCCCGAGCGGCTCGCTGCCGTGCTCGCCTGCCTGCAGGCGGCCGAGCATCGCGTGATCTTGCCGCTGCACCCGCGCACCCGCAAGAGCCTCGAGACCTGGGGCCTCGCCGTGCCCGCCAACGTCGAGGTGCGCGACCCGGTCACCTACACCGAGATGCTCGCGCTGGAGCGCGACGCCGTCGCGATCGCCACCGATTCCGGCGGCGTCCAGCGCGAGGCCTACCTCTGGGGCGTCCCCTGCATCACGATGCGCGAGGAGACCGAGTGGATCGAGACCGTCTCGACCGGCTGGAACACCCTGGTCGGCGTCGACGCGGAGCAGCTTCGCGCGCCGCCCTGGCCAAGCCGCTGCCGCAGGAGCGGCCGCCGATCTTCGGCGACGGCAACGCCGCCGAGCGGATCGCCGAGCTGACCGTGGCCCATCTCGAGCCCGCCGTGGAGGGGTCCGTTGTCTGAGCAGCTGCGCATCGGCGTCATCGGCTGTGGGCGCATGGGCGGCTTCCACGTCCGCAACTACTCGCAGATCGATTGCGCGCAGCTTGTCGCGGTCGCCGAGCCGAGCGAGGTCGCGCCGGCGGCGCGCACCGCGGGAACCGGTGCGGTCGAGTACGACGACTGGCGCGAGCTGATCGAGTTCGGCGCCGACGAACTCGACGCGGTCTCGGTCGCCTGCCCCTCCGAGTGCCACGCCGAGGTCGCGCTCGAGGCGCTCGCCGCAGGCCTGCACGTGCTGGTCGAGAAGCCGATCGCGACCACCCTGCCCGGATGCCCTGCGCATGCGCGGCGGCGGCGATGGAGGCCGATCGCAAGCTGATGGTCGGCCACGTCGAGCGCTTCAACCCGGCCGTCGCGAAGCTGCGCGAGCTGGTCGCCGACGGCCGGCTCGGCAACATCTACCGCGCCCACGCGACCCGGGTCGGGCCGCTGCCGGCGCGGATCCAGGACACCGGCGTCGCGATCGACCTCGCCACCCACGACCTCGACGTGATGCAGCACGTGCTCGATCGCCAGATCGGCGAGATCTACGCCGACGGCGGCCGCTTCCTGCACGGCTCCCAGGAGGACCTGCTGACCTGCCTGGTCCGCTTCGGACGCCGGACGCCGGCGACACGCTCGGCCTGCTCGACGTCAACTGGCTGACCCCGGAGAAGAAACGCGAGATCGCCCTGATCGGCGAGAACGGCCTGCTGCGCGCCAGCTACATCACCCAGGACGTCTGGTTCGTCGAGTCGCCCAGCGCGCCGCTGCACTGGGACGGGCTCTCGATGCTGCGCGGCGACGGCGAGGGGGCCGCGGTGCGGTTCTCGCTCGCCAAGGCCGAGCCGCTGCGCGCCGAGCTCGAAGCCTTCTGCCGCTGCGTGCTCGACGACACGCCCGAGCCGGTCAGCGCCCACGACGGCGTCAAGGCGCTTGCCGCCGCGCTGGCGATGCGCGAGTCCGCTGCGGTCCGCCGCCCGGTCGAGCTGCTCGACATTCCCGCCCCGCGGCCGCTGGAGGTATTGGCGTGATTCGCTTCGTCATCCCCGCCTACAACGAGGCGGAAAACATCCCCCGGCTGCTCGCCGACCTGGCGCCGGTGGCGCGCGAGCTCGGCGCCCGCGTGATCATCGTCGACGACGGCTCGACCGACGGCACCGCCGAGGTGATCCGCGAGCACTCGCGCGACATGCACCTGGCGATCGTCACCCACACGGTCAACCGCGGCCTCGGCACGGCGATCAACACCGGCATCCGCGCGGCGCTGAGGGAGTCCTCCGACGACGACGCGATCGTCACCCTGGAGGCCGACACGACCTCCGACCTCTCCGACCTGCCGCGGATGCTCGAAGCTCTTCGACCGGGGCACCGACATCGTGCTCGCCTCGGTCTACGCGCCCGGCGGCAAGATCGTCGGCGTCGCCGGCTGGCGCCTGGCGGCGAGCAAGTCGGTCTCCAACACCTTCCGCTGTCCTCGGCGGGCTGCGCGAGATGCACACGCTCTCCTCGCTCTACCGCGTCTACCGCGCCGGCACACTGCGCCGGGCCGCCGACACCTACGGCTACCTGCTCGTGCGCGAGCCCGGCTTCGCCGCCAACGTCGAGCTGCTGCTGAAGCTCTACAACGCCGGCGCCACGGTCGCCGAGGTGCCGACCACCAACGACTGGACGACCCGCAAGGGCGAGTCGAAGATGCAGCTGAAGCCGACCGTGCTCGCCTACTTCCGGGTGATGGCGGCGCACATCGTCGGCCGCATCCAGCCGCCGCCGGTCTCGCCGCTGGCCGAGGTGACGGCGCCGCGGCCCGTGGCCGACGAGGCACGCCGCGGCGGCGCTCGCAAGCGGCGAGCCGCAGCCGGTCGCCCAGACCGGATGAGCCCGGCGCCGCCCAGGTCGGCATCGTCGGCGGCGGCGTGCTCGGCACCTCGCTTGCCCTGCGCCTGGCCCAGGCGGGCGCCAAGGTGACCGTGATCGAGCGTGGCCCCAGCCTCGGCGGCCTGGCCGGGACGATGGACTTCGGCGGCCACGAGGTCGACCGCTTCTACCACGTGATCACGCCGGCGGACTCGCGCATGATCGCGATGGCCGAGGAGGTCGGGCTCGGCGATCAGCTGCGCTTCACCCCGGTCGGCGCCGGCTTCTTCGCCGGTGGCGAGATGCACGACTTCAACGGCATCGGCGACCTGCTGCGCTTCTCGCCGCTGAGCCCGCCGGCGCGGCTGCGCCTCGGCTGGTTCGTCGCCCAGTGCCAGCTGCGCAGCTCCTACGAGCGGCTCGAGCAGATCCCGCTGGAGACCTGGCTGCGCCGCCACTGCGGCCGCCAGGTCGTACGAGCGGATCTGGAAGCCGCTGCTGGACTCGCGCTTCGACGGCGACCCCTCGGGCCTGCCGGCGACCTACCTCTGGGCCCGCACGCGGCGCATGTCCGGCGCCCGCAGCGGCAAGGGGCGGCGGCGAGGAGATGGGCCACATCGTCGGCGGCCACCAGCGGCTGATCGACGCGATGGTCGCCCGGGCCGAAGAGCTCGGGGTCGAGGCGCGCACCGAGGCGCCGGTCAAGGGTCTGGCGACCGACGCCGAGGACGGCGCGGTCACCGGCGTCGAGCTGGAGGGGGAGACGCTCGAGTTCGACCTGACGATCCCGACCCTGCAGCCGCCGGCCCTGCGCTTCCTGCTGCCCGAGCGCCACCAGGGCCTGCTGGCGCCCTACCCCGAGCGCTGGCTCGGTTGCGTCTGCGTGATCATCAAGGTGAAGCGCTCGCTTCTGCCCTACTACGCGATCAACATCGTCGAGCCGACGCCGATCACCAGCGCGATCGAGACCTCGCAGGTGCTGGGGACCGAGCACACCGACGGGCTCCACCTCGTCTACATGCCCAAGTACTGCGATCCCGAGGCGCCGGAGCAGAGCGAGGACGACGAGTCCATATACCGGCGCTTCACCGACTACCTGGCCCGCCTCTCGCCCGGCTTCAGCCGCGACGAGGTGGTCGACTGGACCGTGCAGCGGGCCAAGCTGGTCGAGCCGGTGCACCAGCTGTGCAGCGCCGGCGGCGAGCGGGTGGCGCCGCTTTGGCCCGGGGTCGAGGGCCTGGCGCTCGCCTCCAACGCCCAGATCTACCCCTACCTGCTCAACGGCGACTCGGTGATGGGCTTTGCCGAAGAGGTCGCGGGCCAGGTGAGCAATCGCCTCGGCCTCGCGGGCGCATCGTCCGATAGTGCGAGAAAAGGACTAGTCGGCTCGTTGTCTTAGCGAGCCATGTATCAGGTAGAAGCCTCCAAAGCCCTGCTCAAGCCCAAGCTCTGGGCTCGCCGCTCGGCACGGCTGAACGTGCCGCGCAACGTGGTGATGCTGGGCATGGTCAGCATGCTGACCGACGTCTCCTCGGAGATGGTGGCGACGATCCTGCCGCTGTACCTCGTCTTCAGCCTCGGTGCCAGCCCGCTGGCGCTGGGCGCGATCGACGGCACCTATCGGGGCGCCGCCGCACTTGTTCAGGTCGCGAGCGGCTTCGTCTCAGACCGCTGGCGCAAGCCCAAGGAGGTCGCCGGCGCGGGCTACGGCATCTCCGCCGTGGGCAAGGTGGCCCTGGTCGCCGCCGGAAACACGATTGGCGGCATCGGCGCGATCGTCGCCTTCGACCGCATCGGCAAGGGGATTCGCACGGCGCCGCGCGACGCGCTGATCTCACTCTCGAGCAGCAAAGCCGGCCTCGCCACCGCCTTCGGCGTGCACCGGGCGATGGACTCGGCCGGGGCCATGCTCGGTCCGCTGATCGCCTTCGGCATCCTGCTCGCCGCGCCGGCCCGCTTCGACGCCGTCTTCGTCGTCAGCACGCTGTTCGCCGTGCTCGGCCTCGCCGTGCTGGTCCTCACCGTGCAGGGCAAGCCGAAGCGGGCGCCGCGCGAGGACAGGCCCGCCCCTTCGCTGCGCGCCGCCGCGGGCCTGGTCAAGGACCGGCGCTTCGCGCTGCTGCTGATCGCCGCTGGCGTGCTCTCGCTGACCAGCGTCTCCGACGCGATGCTCTACGTCGGCCTGCAGCGCAAGATCGACTTCGCCCCGGCCGTCTTCCCGCTGCTCTACGTGATCACCGCGGTCGCCTTCATGGGCCTGGCGATCCCGGTCGGCCAGCTCGCCGACCGGGTCGGCCGCGTGCCGGTCCTGCTGACCGGCTACGCCCTCCTCTTCGTCGTCTACGGAGCGCTCCTGATGAGCTCGCTCGGCTATGTCCTGCTGGTCCTCTGCCTGCTCGGCCTCGGCGGCTACTTCGCCGCCACCGAAGGGGTTTTGGCGGCGATCGCCGGGGCATTGCTGCCCGAGAACCTACAGGCGAGCGGGCTCGGCATGCTGACCACAGTGGTCAGCATCGGCAACCTGCTCTCCTCACTCGTCTTCGGCGCCCTCTGGCTCGAGCTCGGGCTGCACAGGGCGGTGCTCGTCTTCGGCGCTGGACTCGCGCTGGCGATCATCGCCGCGGTGCCGTTGCTGCTGCGCTCGCAGCGGGCGCCGGCGCATGGGTAGTCGCAACGCCAAGATCCTGATTGCGCTCGTCGTCCTCTGCGTCATCGGGGGCGGCACCTACATTGCCGTGGCCGCGTTGGGCCCGAGCGAGACGACCACCGACGCGCGCCCGCAAGCCGGGGCGGTGCCGGCCCGCAGCGACGTGATGGTGCGCGCGGTCGAACCCTCCAACCCCCGCCTCAACGGCCGCGTCTTCGTCGTCGACCACGGCAAGGTCAAGCAGCTGCCTGGCGACCTCAGCTGCGAGCGGGTCTACTTCGCCGCCGGCCGTGGCATCTGCATGGGGGTCGCGCCCTCGGGCGTCGACTACACCGCCCAGGTCTTCAACTCGAAGATGGAAACGCTGAACACGATCCCGCTCAGCGGCCTGCCCTCGCGGGCGCGGGTCTCCGCGGACGGGCGCTACGGCGCGATGACCGTCTTCGTCAGCGGCGACTCCTACCTCGAATCGAGCACCGCCTTCTCGACCCGCACTTATGTGGTGGACATGGAGTCAGGTAAGGCAATCGACCAGCTCGAGCAGTTCAGCGTCAGCAAGGATGGCAAGCCCGTCGACGCGGTCGACTTCAACTTTTGGGGGATGACCTTCGATCCCAGCAACTCGGACCGCTTCTACGCGACCCTGGGCAGCGGCGATCATCACTACCTGGTCGAAGGCAGCATCAAGGGTCGCGAGATGAAGG
Organism: uncultured Solirubrobacterales bacterium; assembly: GCA_963720805.1. Classification (GTDB taxonomy): domain Bacteria; phylum Actinomycetota; class Thermoleophilia; order Solirubrobacterales; family 70-9; genus VRUE01. The sequence goes on from CAVRGT010000001.1 coordinate 136,743, forward strand.
TCCTGCGCGACGGCGTCGAGTGTCCCTCGCTCTCGCCCGACGGCAAGCAGATCGCCTACAAGAGCCGCATCGGCCGCAGCAACCGCTGGCACCTGCGCGTGCTTGACCTTGCCACGTTCAAGGACCATGCCGTCGCCGAGCCTGACTCAATCGACGATCAGGCCGAGTGGCTCGACAACAACACCCTGGCCTACTCCGACGGCCCCAACGTCTACACGGTCCCCGCCGACGGCAGCGGCGAACCGGCCCTCCTGGTCCGCGACGCAACCTCGCCCGTGCGCCTCCCCGCAGGCCTCTAACCCTTCCCGTGCGCTTTATGCACCCGGTGGGTGCAAAAGGCGCACCGGAACGGGTTTACCTAGCCGACGCGAGCGGCGAGGGGGCGGAGGCGGTCGCGGCCCTCGCTGGCTAGGCGGCGGGCTACGGCTAGGGGACGACGAGGGGGCGGCGGGACGGCGGCGGGATCGATCGCGTCGATTGGCGAGAGGGTGATCTCGAGTGAGCTGCCGGGCTCTACCGCCAGCGGCTCGCCTGGCTCGGCGTCTTCTCCGCCGACCCGCAGCGTTTGCCGGTTGGGATCTATTCCCACCGCGGGAAGCTCGACCGCGAGCTGCTCGATCCCGGCGGGGATCTTGATCCGCGCCCTGCGGGTCAGGAGGCGGACTGCCAGGCGTGAGCCGACCTGGCGGGTCTCGAAGCTCGTCGCCGCGATCTCTTTGAGTGAGCACCAGTGGGTTGTTCCGAGGCGGTTGACCTCTTCGACCGCGTTCAGCAGGGACTCGGGGCCTCCGAGGGCGTCTTCGTGGTGGCCGTAGAGGATCAGGGGCTGGTCGAGGAAAGCGCGCAGGGTCAGCTCGGCCGGTGAGCGGTCGGCAATCGGGTGGCGCAGGAGGGTCGGAACGCCTTCGACGAACTCTGCCGGGCCCCAACCGACCAGGGGGCCGACGTCCTCAGGTCGGGCCAGCCAGGAGTGGGGCTCGAACTCGACCCAGGGGTAGGGCCGGGTCATCGTGATCGCCTCGAAGCCGCAGCGGCGCAATCCGCTCAGGGTCACTTGGGAGCAGGCCTCGTGGGGCGGGACCATGACCCGGTCGACGGTGACGCCGGTGCGGCGGCCGAAGGACTCGATCCGGCGCAGGGCCTGGGCGGCGAGTGAGACCGCGTCCGTCTCCCTCCCGACCCTGCCCAACTCGCCGCCGTCGTGATCGTTGCCGTGGACCAGCAGCGAGATTGAGCCGTCGCTCTCGCGCAATGCCCGCAGGGCCGCAGGGTGGGCGAACCAGGCGTCGAGCGGCACCGTCGCCAGGGCGACGTGGTAGCCATGCTCGCGAGCATGGGCGCCGAGTTCGCCGAGCTTGACGAAGCCATAGGAGGGCCAGTGCAGGTTGGGGTCGTCGAAGAGTAGGCTCGCCCGCGCCGCCGGCGGCTGCCAGCGGATCGCCTCGGTGCGGGCGCGGAGGAAGTGCAGCAACGGCAGCAGGGCGGCGCTGCGCCCGTCGCAGAGCCGATCGCGCAATGCGTCGCGGGGGCCCAGCTCGGCCGGGGCCAGCAGAGCCCTCTCCATACATCCGGTCCGCGCCCAGACCGGCCGGCCGCCGGCACTGGCGAGAACCTCGTCGCCGGGCTTGACGGAAATCCTTGTCTCGCCGGCAAGGGCATCGGCGAGATGGGCGTCGGGCAGCATCGCTCCGCGCAGGCGCTGGTCGAGATAGGAGGAGGTCGAGAGCGAGAGCGACTCAGGCGCGCCGCCCTTTGCCGGCTCCGGGGTGCGCAGCCTCAGTGTCGGCAGATCGGCGGCGGCCCCCGCGCCGGGAGGCTCGGCGGCCCAGCCGAACGCGAGCAGTGCGTCGAGACCGTTCAACTCGCCCGCCGCGCGGCCGGCGAAGCTCACCGGCAGGGCGGCTTCGAGGGCGGCGAACAGGCGTGGCCGCTGGGCGAGCGCCTCGGCCGGCACCACCCCGACGAGGACGGGGCGGGTGGCGCTCAAGGCCCGATCCGGTAGATCGAGAACGAGGTGGCGGGGTTGGTGCCGCCCACCGACCTGCCGTCGCCGAACCTGGCCACAGGCGGTCCGTTGCGCTTGATCCAGGCGGAGAGCATGCGGTTGTATTCGATCCCGAAGCGTTCGTAGCGGTAGCCGTAGAAGCGGCGCTTCTCGACGATCGCGTAGCGCGTGCGCTTGGCTTCGAGCCGGGCGATCGCGGCGACTTCGTCGGCGCGCGAGTCGAGCAGCCCCGGCAGGAACATCGCGTCATAGAGCGCCGCGGGCCGGTCGGTGAGGAAGCTGAGGCTGGAATCGGTGGGCAGGGCAAGGATCGTTTCGCCGGGAGCGGTATGGCCTTCGATGAAATCGACCGTTCCCTGTAGGGCCGGAGCCGCGGCAGGGGTGGTGACGAAGCTGCCACGGGCGCTGCTGACCAGCACACTCGAGTCCCGGTACAGGGCGACCTGGGCGTAGACGGCGAGGCCGACTGCGACGGCCGCCAGCGCCGCCCAGGATGCCGTGCGGGCTTGCGGGTAGCGCCTGCCGATGCGGTCGTGGAGGACCGCCAGCAGCAGAACCAGGGGCGGCGCGTAGTAGGGGGCGTAGGAACCCTCAGCGGTGAAGGCGTCATAGGCACGCGCGCCAAGCGCGGCGGCCGCGACGACGAGCGCGAGGTCGAAGCCCCAGGAGTTCGAGATCAAGGGCGCGCCGCCGCGGAAGAAGCGCACGGCGAGAACCGCGCAGGCGGCGAAGCCGAGCGCCGGCAGCCAGCTCATCCCGATCAGCAGGTGGGTTGCCTCGTGCTGGACGGCGGATTGCGAGTCGGGGTAGAGGCCGATCGCTCGCCAGGCGAGGTCGAGGAAGAGCAGCGCGGCGATCGCCGCCGGGATCGGCCAGAGCGCGCGCAGGCGGGCAGCGGTGTTGCGCCGGCGCGAGACCAGCACCGCGGCGGCGATCACCGAGGCGAGCAGGCCGCAGTAGATCGTCGCCCGCGCGAGCGTCGCCACCAGGCTCTCGAAGTCCAGCGGCGCCCAGCTGCTCTGCGATTCGAAGCCGGCTATGCGGAGGAAGTCGACCGGCCAGAGGTTCTCGGTGAAGAGCCGGCCGGAGCCAACTTCGGCGGCGAGCAGAGCCAGTACGCCGCCGGCGAGGGCGAGCGCCGGCAGGGCCAGCGGCAGGAGGGCTCGCAGGGCCGATCGCACCCCATGCCGGCGGGCAACACCGACCAGGTAGGCGGCGCCGGCCAGCGCCGCGACCGCGGCGAACTCCGGCCTGGTCAGGCCGACGACGCCGGCCGCCAGCCCGGCCAGGACGAGCCGCTCGCGCGACAACGCCAGCATCATCAACAGCAGGAAGAGCAGACCGAAGGTGCCGGAGTTGGTGTGGGGGAGGACGAAGTTGAAGGCGGTGCCGGAGAAGCCGATCGCCGCCACCACGGCGGTGGCGATGAACGAGGGAAGCGCCGGCAGCAGTCGGCGCGAGAGCGCGTAGAAGGCGGCGAGGATCGCGGCCGCCTGAAGCAGGCCGAAGGCAAAGGCGGTGGTGAAGCTCGCGCCGAAGACGGCGAAGGCGCCACCCAGCGCGTAGAGCCCGGCGGGGCCGTAGAAGTAGCGGATGTCGCCGTAGGGCTGGCCGCCGGAGGCGAGTGAGCTTGCAACGTTGAGCTCGTGGCCGGCGTCGACCGTGGGCACGCCCCAGGCACGCCAGCTGAGCGCCGCCAGCAGGGCGAAGACGATCGCCAGGCCGCCGATCGCGCGAGCGTCGGCGTTGGCGGCGATCCGACGCGCCTGCGGCGCCGAGCCGTTCGCCCCAGCCGTCCCGCGCCGATTCGGAGCGGACCGCAACGTTCATGCCGACGCGGGCCGCACGGCGCCGAGCAGCAGCCGCATCTGGCTGCCTGCCAGGCGGAGGCCAAGCGCGACGTAGAGCAGCGAGCCGATTGCGAGGGTGAGCAGCGAGCGCGGCGACGCCGTCGGCAAAGTTGTCGCCGATCGCCGCGCCGATGCCGAAGCTGACGCCGGCGAGTAGAGCAAAGCGCAACCCGTCCTTAGCCAGCTCCTGGGCGATCGGCCCGCTCTCGCGGCCGGCCCCGGCGAGCAGCAGCACCGCGGCGAAGGCGAGCGGGACGACGAAGAAGGCGCCGACGACGCCCGCGGCGCCGAAGAGCACGCCGCCGAGCGCGGTGACGGCGATGTGGAGGACGACGATCACCGGCGCCAGCAGGTTGACCAGCTTCGAGCGGCCGAGCGCGAACAGCGCCGGCAGCAGCAGGTTGACCAGCAGTGCGGCCACGGTCCAGGCTGCGAGCAGGGCGGAGAAAGTGCGCAGCGTGCGCGACGTCGGCGGCGCTGAAGCTCTTCGGCAACAGCTCGCCGATCAGGGTGGCGCCGCCGGCGACGAGCGCGGCCAGGGCCGGCGCGACCAGCAGCATCGAGTAGCGGAAGCCGGCCGGGACCGTGTCGGCGATTACCTCGCGCCAGTCGGCGAGGGCGCCCCGGCGCATGTCGGCGATGCGCGACATGCCGAGGGCGAAGCCGGTAGCCGCCACAAGGTAGCTGGCGAAGAGGTAGGCGTAGGAGAGCACCGTCGCGGCGCCGTGGTCGTAATTGCTGGCGAAAGCGAGGGTGATGACGTAGAGGGCGTTGAAGGCGAGGTAGATCGCGGTGCTGCCGAGGACCAGCAGGGTGCAGCGGGAGAAGCGGCGCAGGACGCCGCTCGGCCGCTGCAGGTCCGTCGCGCCCGCCGGCGCGCGGCTGGAGCGCACCCCGTCGAGCATCGCCGCGCTGGTGACGACCGCCATCGCCAGCATCGACCAGCCGAGCGAGAGCTCGCCGGCGGCGCCCGAGACGGCCAGGTAGACAACCAGGCCGCCGACAGCTCCAGCTATGTAGGCGAAAGCGATGCGGTCGAAGCGGTCGCGCACGGCGAGCAGGGTTGCCCCACCGGCGGCCCAGAGCTGCAGGATCATCGCCAGCCCGAGGATCGGCAGGGCGGATTCGGTGACTCCCCGTCCGGCTGAGCCAAGGCCCGGCGCCAGCAGGCTCGCCATCGGTCCCGCCAATGCGATCGTCGCGATACCGACCGGCACGGCAATCGCCACCAGGGCGATGGCCAGCTCGCGCGGCGTCAGCCGCGGGCGGCTGCCGACCAGCAGCGGCGCCGAGGTGACGCGGATGCTCTGGCTGAAGACGCCGAAGCTCGAGTAGAGGGCGAAGGCGACGAAGAAGCCGTCGGTGCGGCCGCCGATGCCGAAGGAGTTGAGGTAGAGCAAGGCCTGGATGCCCGAGGTGAGGCCCATCGCCACGGTCGCGATCGCCATCGCCACGCCGGCGTGCGCGTGCTTCTCGCGTAGGTCCTCGCGGTGATCCCCGAATTCGGGCAGGGGCGTAGCGGGCGGTGCGGCCGCAGTTGCGTCCATGTACGAATAACGGACGAACCTCACCAATACTTGTTTAGTTCACCGAGGTCGGTTGAGAAAATACGAGTGGCCTAGGGCCCGTAGTGCTGCGCCCGCGGCGCCCAGTCGACTCCGATGCCGCCGGCAAGCCGGTAATCGTCGACTGCGGGATTGAGGAAGCTGGGCTTGCAGCTTCTCGACGAGCTGCGCCCCAGGGGCGGCAGAGTCCCTTCCCACTGGCAGACGAGGTTGCCACGCTGGATGAACGGTGAAAACGGCCCGGGCCAGTCGCTCCAGGCCTTGAAGAGCACGTTGCCGTTGACCGCGATCCGGCCAAAGGGACCTGCGCGAAACCCGACAGGAGTGTCGTTGCCAGGGGTCCAGATCGTGTTGGAGCTGAGCCGGACGCCGCGGGTCGGCCCGACGATCTGGACTATCTCGGGCGGCCCGCAGTAGCCGAGGACCGCGGGCGCGCAGGGAGCGTCGTTGCGCAGCATCAGGTTGTCTTCGAGGACGACGTGGGCGACCGGCGCCGGCTGGTCCTTGACGAAGAACCCCTGGCAGCGGTTGTCGTGCAGGTAGTTGCGGCGGAAGTAGAGGCCGTCGCCGCCCCAAACCGATTGCAGGCAATCGGAGTGATTACCGTTCTCGCGCACGCCGCGGATCTCGTTGCCTTCGATCAGGACCCCGTAGGGATCGCGGTCGGCGCTGTCGTGGTAGCGGTTGAGCCGGATCGCGTCCTCGCCGAAGGGCCCGGCGAAGAGGTTGCCGCGGATCGTCGTGTCGGAGATGTTGGTGCTCGTGGTTGGCCCCGCTTCGACCCCGAAGTAGCCGCCGCTGATGCGGTTGTGCAGGACCGAGATCTTGCGCGAGCCGGGCTCGATCACGACTTCGTCGTCGATCTTGAAGCGGGCCAGCTTCAGGTTGGAGCCGCTGAGCTCGGCGCCGTCGATCGTCGTCCGGCCCGGGTGGGCGGCGCGGATCGTCACTCCGGGCGCGCGCTTCTCAGCCGAGAGCTCGAGCTTGCCGTAGTGCCCGTCGCCGAGGCAGATCACCTTGCCCGGCGGGGCCGGGGCCAGGGCCGCGTGCAGCGCGATGGCGCTGTAGACAACCAGCGAGCAGGGATTCAAGGTCCGAAGTGCTCTTCGGCCGGGGCCCAGTCGACCCCGCGCCCGTCGCCGAGGCGGTAGTCATCAGCAGCCGTATCGGGGAATTGGGGGTCGCAGGCGACCGTCTGACCGCTCGGTTGCGGCCAGGCGCCACCCGGCGGTGTGGCTTCGATTTCGCAGATTGTGTTGTCGCGCAGTCTGGCTGGCCGCATGTCGGTGTCGGTCCAAAGGCGGTAGATCACGTTGTCTTCGATCCGGGTGTCGGCGCCGGTGCCTTCGCGGAAGGCGGCGATCGAGTCGACCGTGTCGCCCCAGATCGTGTTGCGCTTCATCACGAAGCCGCTGTAGGGGCCGACGACCTGGAAGTAGAGCGGCTGACCGCATTCGCTCGGACCGAGCGGCGGGCCGCAGGGTTCGTGGTTGCGCAGGAAGAGGTTGTCTTCGACGCGGAGCCCGTGGATCGGCCCTGAGACGCCGCCGAGGCTGGCCTGGTCCTTGACGAAGAACCCCTGGCAGCGGTTGTCGTGCAGGTAGTTCTTTCGGAAGACGATGTGGTCTCCGACCCAGACCGTTTGCAGGCAGTCGGAGTGGGCACCGTTCTCGCGCACCTGGGTGATCTCGTTGCCTTCGATCAGGATGCCGATGCCGTCGCCGTTGGAGTCGTGGTAGCGGTTGAGGTGGATCGCGTCCTCGCCGAAGGGGCCGACCAACTGATTGCCGACGATTCTCGTGTCGTTCACCGTGGTGGTGTCGGTAGGCCCGGCTTCGATGCCCTGGCCGCCGCCGGTGACTCTGTTGTGTTCGACCGCGATCGCCGTCGCCCCAGGCATGACCTGGATGCCGTCGGTGGAGATGAAACGGGAGAGCGTCAGGTTGCTGCCCGCCAGTTCGGCACCTTCGATCGTGGCGCCCGCCGGATCTTCGGCGCGCACGGTGACGCGGCTCGGCCGCGAGCCGGCATTGAGGCTGAGCTTGCCGTAGTCGCCGTCGCGGAGACATATCACGGCGTCGGCCCCCGCCGAGGACAGCGCGTCTTGGACTTCGGGGATGCCGGTGACGGTCTGCGAGCAGGATCCCCCTTCAGCCGCGGGCACTGCACTCGCCTGTGGTTCGGGCGAGCCACCGCCGCAGCCGCCGAGCAGCAGCAAGAACGAGACGAGCCCGGCCAGGACGGCCGGGCTCGCAAAGGTCGCGGGTCTAGATGGGGTCACACCCCAACAACGCTACGGTCCGTAGTGATTTTCCGCCGGCGCCCAATCGACCCCGCGTTCACCGGCGATGCGGTAGTCGTCAGCCGCGGTGTTGGCGAAGCTGAGGCTGCACGCTTTGGTTTCGCCCGTGACCGTCGAGAAGGCGCCGGCACCGCTTGCTTCGCGCAGGCAGTCGGTGTTGTTGCGCAGCGTCGCCGGAGTCATGTCCCAGTCGGTCCAGATCCGGTAGATCACGTTGTTTTCCACCAGCGTGTCTGAGCCGACGCTGCCTTCACCGCGGAAGGCGGCGATTGAGTCATAGCCGTCGCCCCAGATCGTGTTGCGCTTCATCACGAAGCCGGTGAACGGGGCGACCGGCTGGAAGTAGATCGGCTGCCCGCAGCTCGTAGCCGGCGGCCCGCACGGTTCCTTGTTGCGCAGGAAGAGGTTGTCTTCGACGACGACCCCTTCTATCGGCCCACCGGGGATTTCCGGTGTGCTCATGGTCTGGTCCTTGATGAAGAACCCCTGGCAGCGGTTGTCGTGCAGGTAGTTCCTCTTGAAGTAGATGTGATCGCCACGCCAGACCGTCTGCAGGCAGTCGGAGTGGGCGCCGTTCTCGCGCACCTGGGTGATCTCGTTGCCTTCGACGTAGAGGCCGTGGTAGCGGTTGGCGTGGATCGCGTCCTCGCCGAAGGGGCCGATCAGCTGGTTGCCGATGATCCGCATTTCCGTGCACCAAGTGGTCGTGGTGGTGCAGGCGTCGATTCCCTGACCGCCGCCGGTGATGCGGTTGTGTTCGATCGTCGGTGCGACCGTGTTCCCCGGGATCGAGACGCCGTTGGTGATGACGAAGCGGGCCAGGGTGAGGTGAGAGCCCGCGACCGTGGCGCTTTCAAGGGTTGCCCCGCCGGGGTTCTGCGCCCTCAGGGTGACACCGGGCGCCGCCTTGGTGGCGCTCAGGGTGACTTTGCCGTATGAGCCGTTCGCCATACAGACCACCGAGCCGACAGCGGCGGATGAGACCGCCGACTGTGCCGCGGAGGTGCTGCTGACCGTGGTGGTGCATTCGGTCGGCGGCGGCGGGGTTTCGGATTCGACCGTCCAGCTGACGGCCGCCGGAGAAGCGTCTACGTTGCCGGACCCGTCTCTGGCGCGCACCGAGAACTGATGGGTGCCGACCGCCAGGCCGGAGTAGGACTTCGGCGATGTGCAGCCCGCCCAGCTTGCCGCGTCGAGCTTGCACTCGAAGCTCGAGCCGGACTCGGTCGCGCTGAAGCTGAGGCTGGCCGTGGTCGAGGTTGTTACCGAGGCGGGACTGCTGGTGATCGTGGTGTCCGGCGGAGTGGTGTCGGGCGGTGGCGGGGGGGGTTCGATCGTCCAGCTCTGCGTCGCCGGGGAGGGGTCGACGTTGCCGGAGGCGTCGGTCGCACGCGCCGAGAACTGGTGGGTGCCGAGGGCGAGTCCGGAGTATGCCTTCGGCGATGTGCAGCCGGACCAGCCGGCGCCGTCAAGCTTGCATTCCAGGGTCGAGCCGGCCTCGCTTGAGGAGACCGAGAAGCTCGCCGAGGTCGAGGTGGTGGTTGCGGCCGGGCCCGCCGTGATGGTTGTTTGCGGAGGAGTCGTGTCCACCGGCGGTGGCGGCGATTCGATCGTCCAACTCTGCGTCGCCGGGGAGGGGTCAACGTTTCCGGCTCCGTCGGTGGCGCGTGCCCAGAACTGGTGGCTGCCTCCAGCCAGGCCGGAGTAGGAAATGGGCGACGTGCAGGCGGACCAGCCGGCGCCGTCAAGCTTGCACTGCAGAGTAGATCCGGCCTCGCTGGAGGAGACCGAGAAGCCGGCTGAGGTCGCGGTGGTGGTCGTCGCGGGTCCCGCCGTGATCGACGTCTCCGGTGGCGTGGTGTCGACCGGCGGCGGCGGCGGGGGCGGGGGGGACGTCACCGCCCAGCCGTACGCGGCCGGGGTGGCGTCGACGTTCCCCGCCGCGTCCTTGGCACGGACCGAGAACTGGTGGGAGCCGACGCCGAGGCCGGTGTAGGACTTGGGCGCGGCGCAGGATCCGTATCCGCCGCCGTCGAGCCTGCATTCGAAGCTCGAGCCGGACTCGCTCGAGTTGAAGCTGAAGCCGGCGCTGGTCGAGGTGGTTTCGGCGGCGGGGCCACTCGTGATCGTGGTGTCCGGGGGAGTGGTGTCCCTTGAGATTCCGTGGTGATGGCTGAAGCGCAGGCGGCTGACGCGGTAGCCCGCGCCGAGGCCGCGGATCTTCTTGCCCCGCTGTGACTTGGCGTTCTTGCCGTGCTTCGGCTTGGCGTGATGCGTGCTGAAGAGAGTGCCGCCGCTCCACGCGAACGCCGCCGTGGCGCCGAGGGCGGTGATCAAGAAGATCGCGGCGGCCCAGGTGAAGAGTGCGGTGAGGGGACGTGTTGCCCGGTGACTGGAACGCATTCTGGTCTCCTTTTGCGGCATCGCCACGTAGGTCGGCATTCGCCGTCCTTTATGGGCGTCGGCCCCTGCAACTGCCGACATATGTTCGATACCCGTCCCTTGAGACGCCAACCAATCCAGGGGAGCTACGCAAGCACCGGGAGGAGAGCTACTGAGCGCTTCGGGGGATTGCTACTAGGGCCCGAAACGGACTTCCGTCGGCGCCCAATCGACCCCGCGTTCACCGGCGATGCGGTAGTCGTCAGCCGCGGTGTTGGCGAAGCTGAGGCTGCACGCTTTGGTTTCGCCCGTGACCGTCGAGAAGGCGCCGGCACCGCTTGCTTCGCGCAGGCAGTCGGTGTTGTTGCGCAGCGTCGCCGGAGTCATGTCCCAGTCGGTCCAGATCCGGTAGATCACGTTGTTTTCCACCAGCGTGTCTGAGCCGACGCTGCCTTCACCGCGGAAGGCGGCGATTGAGTCATAGCCGTCGCCCCAGATCGTGTTGCGCTTCATCACGAAGCCGGTGAACGGGGCGACCGGCTGGAAGTAGATCGGCTGCCCGCAGCTCGTAGCCGGCGGCCCGCACGGTTCCTTGTTGCGCAGGAAGAGGTTGTCTTCGACGACGACCCCTTCTATCGGCCCACCGGGGATTTCCGGTGTGCTCATGGTCTGGTCCTTGATGAAGAACCCCTGGCAGCGGTTGTCGTGCAGGTAGTTCCTCTTGAAGTAGATGTGATCGCCACGCCAGACCGTCTGCAGGCAGTCGGAGTGGGCGCCGTTCTCGCGCACCTGGGTGATCTCGTTGCCTTCGACGTAGAGGCCGTGGTAGCGGTTGGCGTGGATCGCGTCCTCGCCGAAGGGGCCGATCAGCTGGTTGCCGATGATCCGCATTTCCGTGCACCAAGTGGTCGTGGTGGTGCAGGCGTCGATTCCCTGACCGCCGCCGGTGATGCGGTTGTGTTCGATCGTCGGTGCGACCGTGTTCCCCGGGATCGAGACGCCGTTGGTGATGACGAAGCGGGCCAGGGTGAGGTGAGAGCCCGCGACCGTGGCGCTTTCAAGGGTTGCCCCGCCGGGGTTCTGCGCCCTCAGGGTGACACCGGGCGCCGCCTTGGTGGCGCTCAGGGTGACTTTGCCGTATGAGCCGTTCGCCATACAGACCACCGAGCCGACAGCGGCGGATGAGACCGCCGACTGGGCAGCGGAGACGCTGCTGACCGTGGTCGTGCATTCGGTCGGCGGCGGCGGGACTTCTTCTTTGGGCGGAGGTGGTGGAGGGGGAGCCGGCGTTTCAATCGTCCATTCGCGTTCGGCCGGGGTCGCGTCGACATTGCCTTCTTCATCGGTGGCCCGGGCGGCAAATTCGTGGGAGCCGGGTTCCAGTTCGATGTAGAGCGTCGAGGGCTGGCAGGTTTCCCAGTCCGAGCCGTCGAGGCTGCAGTCAAAGGTCGAGTTGGCTTTGCTCGAGTTGAGCACAAAGGTAGCGCTGGTCGAGGTGGTCTTCCCGGCGGGACCGCGCACGATGGAGGTTTCCGGCGGCACGGCTCCCGGCTGCGGCGGCGGCACCCATTCGACCGGGTCTTCGCCGGGCGGTTCAACCGGCACTTCCACCGGCGGCTTGATCACTGGCCCGGGTCCTGGACGACCGAGGGCGACTTCGGTGACCGGCGCCGCAGCGTCGGGCGCGGTCGGCGCTGCGGCGGGGACGTTGCGCGGTTCAAGCCCGCTCGAGCTGCCGCCCACCGCGAGGTGCCCAAGCACGCCCCGGCGCCCGGGTCCCTTGCCGGCACAGCCGGACCGTCGCGTCGGTGCCGCAAATTGGTGCGACGCCTGATTTTGGCCCAGGTTGGCGTTAACGCAGCTGATCGCGACGTGGGAAGGACGCAGAAACGGGACCGCGGCGAAGGCGATTCCGGCAACGGCTAGGCAGGCGGCGAGTGCCGCGACAAAACCAAACCCGACTGGTCGGTGGAATCCCATCCCCGACGACCTCATTACCCTCCCGGGTCGAATCTCGAACCCGGCTTCCCCGGCCGGATTTCCGAGGCCGACCCTATCGCACTAGCGGGCGGCGAAGTGCTGGGCAATTTGGGTCGCGGTCAGGGCTTGGTTGTAGATCGCGACCTCGTCGAGGTTGCCTTTGCCAAACAGCGAGCTGCCGTTGCGCGACATGAAGTTGAGCGTCGTGCTGGCGAAGCCACCGGCGCCCGTGCCGCTCGAGCCCTTCGTGTAGGAGACCACTTTGCCGTCAACGTAAGGGACGATCTGCTGGGAGCCCGTCAGTGTCGTGTTGAAGACGAAGGCGTAGTGGTGCCATGCACCCGCGGAAGGCCGGGTGAAGTAGGCGTTGTTGCGCGAGCCGCTGCGTCCGAGCGCGACTTCGAATTTGCCACCCGAGCTGCTCGAGTTGGGATTGACCAGGAAGCCGCCGCTGGTGTTGTTGAAGTTGGAGGTGAGCTCGAAGGCCTGCTTGTCGTCGTTGGCGAAGCTGCTCCAGTTGAGCCAGAACTCGATCGTCAAGCGTTGGGTGCCGGCGAGGCTGAGCGTGGCTTTGGCGTAGTCGTTGGCGCCGTCGAAGGTCGCCGCCGTGTCGGGGTCGAGGGTCAGCGCGCCGGCCGTCGTCAGCACGGCGCCGTTGGCGGCCGTCGCGTCGTGGTTGCCGACGATGTCGTTGAGGTTGGTCCCCGAGGTCTCGCCGAGGCGCCAGTAGTCGATCAGGCCGGACGTTCCGGTGACGGCGGTGTAGTAGGGGCCGCGAACGGTGACGGTACGTGTTGTGGTTGCGGAGGCGCCCAAGTTGTCCGTTACGCGCAGACCGACAACCGGTTCGGCGGCGGCGGCGTATACGGTTGTTGTCGTTGCCGTTGTCCCGGTGTTTTTCTCATAGGTCCCGTTGCCATCCAGATCCCATTCGTATTTGGCGATCGTTCCGTCGGGGTCTTTTGAGGCCGAACCGTTGAATGTGACGGTGCTGCCGGCCGTGACCGGGTTGGGCGTGGCGGTGAAGGATGCCGTCGGCGGCTGGTTCGTGATCGTGATCGTCCGCGTCGTCGTACCGGTCAGGCCTTTGTTGTCGGTGACCCGCAGGCCGACGACAATTTCGCCCGGCGTCGAGTAGGAACGGCTCGTCGTCGTTTTTGTCCCCGTGTTGGTCTCATAGCTGCCGTTGCCGTCGAGGTCCCATTCGTATTTGGAGATCGAGCCGCCGGGATCGCTGGAGCCGCCGGCATTGAAGCTCACCGTCGCGTTGGTCGCCACCGGGTTGGGCGTTGCCGTGAATGAAGCCGTCGGCGGTTGGTTCTGAACCGTGACGACGTTGGTGGTGGTCGTCGTCGCACCGTTGTTGTCTGTGACACGGAGGCCGACTGTTATCGGCGCTTCGCTCGAGTAGGAACGGCTCGTCGTCGTTTTTGTCCCCGTGTTGGTCTCGTAGCTGCCGTTGCCGTCGAGGTCCCACTCGTATTTCGTGATCGTGCCGTCGGGGTCTTTGGATGCCGAGGCATCGAAGCTGACGGTGACGCCCGGAGAGACCGGGTTGGGGGTGGCGGTGAAGGATGCCGTCGGCGGGTGGTTCTGGACCGTCAGCGTGCGCGTCGTCGTCGCCGTGGCGCCGCTGTCGTCGGTGACCCGCAGGCCGATCGTGCGATTGCCCTGAGTCGCGTATGAGGTCGTTGTGGTCGCATTGGCGCCGCTGTTGGTCTCATAGCTGCCGTTGCCGTCGAGGTCCCACTCGTATTTGGCAATCGTGCCGTCGGGGTCGCTGGAGGCAGAGGCGTCGAGGGTCGTGGTCGTGCCGGTTTGGACCGGGCTCGGCGAGACGGTGAAGGAAGCCGTTGGGAGGCGATTCTGGACCGTCAGCACCAGCGTCGTCGTCGCCGTGGCGCCACTGTCGTCGGTGACCCGCAGGCCAACCGTCCGTTCTCCCGGAGTCGGGTAAGAGGTGGTCGTCGTCGCGTTGGCGCCGCTGTTGGTCTCGTAGCTGCCGTTGCCGTCGAGGTCCCACTCGTATTTCGTGATCGTGCCGTCGGGGTCCGCCGAGGCCGAGGCGTTGTACGAGACCGTGGCGCCGCTGAGGACCGGGTTCGGGGTGGCCGTGAAGGATGCCGACGGGGTGCGGTTTTCGACCGTCAGCGTGCGCGTCGTCGTCGCTGTCCCGCCTTGGTCATCGGTTACCCGTAGGCCGATCGTCCGTTCTCCAGGCGTGGCAAAGGAGACAACCTTCGTGGCCGTGGTCCCGGTATCGGTCTCATAGCTGCCATTGCCGTCGAGGTCCCACTCGTACTTGGCGATCGTCCCGTCGGGGTCGCTGGATGCCGCGGCGCTCAGCGTCGTGCCGGCGCCGCTGAGAACGGGGTTCGGGGTTGCCGTGAAGGAGGCAGCGGGCAGTTGGTTCTGGATCGTCACGGTGCGGGTCGTCGTCCCCGTGGCGCCTTCGTTGTCGGTTACGCGCAGCCCGATGGTGTGCTCGCCGGGGATCGAGTAGGACCGGGTGGCGGTTGGGCTGCTGCCGCTGTTGGTCTCATAGGTTCCGTTGCCGTCCAGATCCCATTCGTATTTGGCGATCGCACCTTCCGGGTCGATCGAGGCCGAGGCGTCGAAGACGATCGTCGAGTTGGTTGCGGCCGGGTTGGGCGTGGCCGTGAAGGAGGCTTCCGGCGCGCTGTTGTGGGCGGCCAGGGCGTAGTGACCGGCGACCGTTGCCGGGCTGAGCGCGCGGTCGTAGAGTGCCACCTCGTCGAGATCGCCCGTGCCGAACAGGGCCGAGCCGGCTCGCGACATGAAGTTGAGCGAGGCGTCGGCGAAGTTGGGGGCGTCGGTTCCGTTCTCGGCCTTGGTGAAGGCGACCGCATTGCCGTCGACATAGGGAATGACCTGCTGTCCGGCGGCCGCCGTGGAGTCGAGCACGAAGGCGTAGTGGTGCCAGCGACCGGCGGTCGGACGCGGGAAGAGGGTGACGTTGCGCGAGGCGCCGATGCCACTGCCGACCGCGAAGCTGCCGTAGCCGCTGTTGGGGTCGATCAGGAAGCCGCCAGGGGTTGCGTTGAAGTTGTCGGTCAACTCCATTGCCAGGGCGTCGTCGTTGGCGTAGCTGTCCCACTTGAGCCAGAACTCGACCGTGATCGCGGGATCGCTCGAGAGGTCGACGGGGGCGCTGGCGGCGTCGTTGGAGCCATCGAAGTGGATCGCCGTGTCGGGGTCGCCGAAGACGCTGCCGGGAATGCCCAGGGTCGGTTCGCCCGAGGTCGTCGCCGGGCTGGGACCGACGCTGTCGGCGAGGAGCGAACCGGAGGTCTCGCCCATTCGCCAGTAGTCGGAGAGCCCGGGCGTTTTGAGCACCGCTTTCGTGTAGGTGTCGGATTCGCCGCCGCCTTCGCCGCCGCCTTCGCCGCCGCTGACCGTGATCGCCTTGGTCGTGGTCGCCGTGGCGCCGCTGTTGTCGGTCACCCGCAGGCCGACTTCGGCGTTGCCCGCGGTCGCGAAGGTCTGGCTCACCGTGGCCGTGGTCCCGGTATCGGTCTCGTAACTGCCGTTGCCGTCGAGGTCCCACTCGTACTTGGCGATCGTGCCGTCGGGGTCGCTGGAGGCGGAGGCGTCGAGGCTGACCGCTTCACCGGTTTTGGCGGTAAGGGGCGCGGTGAAGGACGCGACCGGCCGTTTGTTGGTGACGATGCCGGCGTGGTGATTGGCGATCGTCGTGGCGCTGAGGGCGCGGCCGTAGAGCGCCACCTCGTCGAGGTCTCCGTTGCCAAACAGCGCCGAGCCGGCTCGCGACATGAAGTTGAGCGAGGCGGCGGCGAAGTTGGGGGCGCCGCTGCCGGCGGCGGCCTTGGTGAAGGCGACTGGCACGCCGTCGACATAGGGCAGCACCGCTTCTTCGGCCGGGGCCGTTGTGTCAAGCACGAAGGCGTAGTGGTGCCATTCCCCCGCGCTGGGCCTGGCAAAGAGGGTGACGTTCCGGGAGCCGCTGATGCCGGTCGCGACGGCGAAGCTGCCGTAGCCGCTGTTGGGATCGACCAGGAAGCCGCCCGCGGCTTCATTGAAGTTGTTGGTCAGCTCCATCGCCAGACGGTCGTCGTTGGCGTAGCTGTCCCACTTGAGCCAGAACTCGACCGTGATCGCGGAATCGCTCGAGAGGTCGACGGCTGCGCTGGCGGCGTCGTTGATCCCATCGAAGTGCACCGCCTTGTTCGGGTCGCCGGCGATCGCGCCCGGCGCACCGAGGCCCGGTTCGCCGGAGGTCGTCGCCGGGCTGGGCCCGGCACTGTCGGCGAGGACCGAGCCCGAGGACTCGCTCATGCGCCAGTAGTCGCTCAGGCCCGCAGTGCCGAGAACCGCTTCGGAGTAGGTGGAGGCGTGCCGCCGCCGCCTTCTTCTCTTCTTCTTCTGTCGGCGGTTCTTCTTCACTGGGCGGTTCTTCGCTGCCGCCTTCGGGCACGATGCCTTTGAAGTTGTCGGCAATCGTGGTTGCGCTGAGGGCGCTACCCAGGACCGATACCTCGTCGAGGTCGCCCGTGCCGAACAGCGCCGAGCCGGCTCGCGACATCATGTAGAGCGTCGAGTTGGCGAAGTTGCCGGCGCCGCTGCCGCTGTCGAGCTTGGTGTAGGCGATGGCTTTGCCGTCAACGTAAGGAATGATCTGCTGGGCCCCCGGTGCGTTCGCGTCCAGCACGAAGGCGTAGTGATGCCACTGGCCCGCGGTCGGCCGGGCGAAGAAGACGTTGTTGCGCGACCCACCCTTACCGATCCCCACCCCGAAGGTGCCACCCAGCTGCGGCGCGTTGGGGTCGACCAGGAAGCCGCCGGGGACTTCGTTGAAGTTGTTGGTGAACTCCATCGCCAGACGGTCGTCGTTGGCGTAGTTGTTCCACTTGAGCCAGAACTCGACCGTGACGGCCGACTTGGCCGAGAGGTTGAGCGGCGCCGAGGCCGCGTCGTTTTCCCCGTCGAAGCGCACCGCCGTGTTGGTGTCGCCGCTGAGGCTGCCGGGCACGCCGAAGGTCGGCCCGCCCGTGGCGGTCGCCGGGCTCGAGCCCTTGCTGTCGGCAAGGGCTGGGCCGCTGGCCTCGCCCATGCGCCAGTAGTCGAGCAGGGTGGGGGTGCCGAGCACCGATTTCGAGTAGCCGGCGGGTCCTTCGCCGCCTTCGCTACTGCCTCCGCCACCTTCTTCTTTACCGCCACCTTCTTCTTTGCCTCCGCCGCCTTCTTCTTTACCGCCGCCTTCTTCGCCACCGCCGCCTTCGGGGCCGCCTTCGCCGCCATTGGTGACGACAATCGCGTTGTAGTGATCGGCGATCGTGGTCGGCCCGAGGGTCCGTTTGTAGACGGCGACCTCATCTAGCGTGCCGGCGCCAAAGAGGCTGCCCGCGCCACGCGACATCAAGTTGAGGGTCGAGTTTGCGAAGTTGCCGCCGCCGCTGCCGCTGTCGCCCTTCTGATAGCTGACCGCTTTGCCGTCGACGTACGGAATGATCTCCTGCGCGGCGGGCGCGCTCGTGTCCATCACGAAGGCGTAATGGTGCCAATCGCCGGCCGTCGGCCGTTCGAAGTAGACGGTGTTGCGCGAACCGTAGGTGCCGATGCCGACGCCGAAGGTGCCACCCAGCTGCGGCGCGTTGGGGTCGACCAGGAAGCCGCCGGGGACTTCGTTGAAGTTGTTGGTGAACTCCATCGCCAGGCGGTCGTCGTTGGCGTAGTTGTTCCACTTGAGCCAGAACTCGACCGTGACCGCGTGCGTGCCCGAGAGGTTCACCGCCGCCTTGGCGGCATCGTTGACGCCGTCGAATTCGGCGGCGCGATCGGGATCGTCTTTGACCCCGCCGGGTACCCCGAGGGTCGGTTCACCGAAGGTCGTCGCCGGGCTCGAGCCGGCGCTGTCGGCGAAGCCGGCGCCCGTGGTCTCGCCCATGCGCCAGTAATGGATGAGGCCGGCGGTGGCCAGCACCGAGTTGCTGTATTTACTGACTTCACCGCTGTTGACACTGACTGGCCGCGTGGTCGTGGCCGTCTTACCGCCGTTGTCGGTGACCCGCAGGCCCACTGTGTATTCGCCCGGCGTGCTGTAGCTGTGGGAGATGACCGGGTTGCTGCCGCCGTTCGTCTCGTAGCTGCCGTTGCCGTCAAAGTCCCATTCGTATTTGGCGATCGTGCCATCCGGGTCGCTCGACCCGGCGCCGCTGAAGCTGATCGGTTCGCCTTTGACCGCGACCGAGGGGGTCGCGGTGAAGCTCGCCGTCGGTGGCAGGTTGTTGATAATCGTCAGCGTGCGCACCGCCGTGCCGGTGGCGCCGCCGTTGTCGGTGACGCGCAGACCCACCGTGTATTCGCCCTCGGCCGCATAGGTGTGGGTGACGGTTGCTTTGCTGCCGCTGTTGGTCTCGAAGCTGCCGTTGCCGTCGAGGTCCCATTCGTATTTGGCGATCGTGCCGTCGGGATCGTGCGAGGCCGAGGCGTCGAAGCTGAGCGAGGTGTTGGTTTTGGCCGGGTTCTGGGAGATCGTGAAACCGCCGTTGGGGGCCCGGTTGGAGCCGGCCGGGTCGAGGTGGAGTTCTTCTTCGGCCGTGTTCGGCTGCACTCCCATGTCGGAGAGGACGTTGTAGGTCGCCTGCTGTATCCGTGGATCGGGATCGCTGCTGAGCCCGCGCGACCATTCCATCGAGCCGCTGGCAAAGACTTCGGCGCCGCTCGCCGCCCTGTAGGTGACTCCGCCGACTTTGCCCGGCTGGCCCGGGGGCGGTTCGGTATTGCGTAGGCGGCCCTCGTCGAGCAGCCAGGAGTTGGTGCTCACCGTCTGTACGTTCGTCGCGTAGAGGCTCTTAACCCCGCTTGGCTCGCGCGAGAGGTATTGCGCCTGGGTCGGGATCGCGTCCCACTCCCAGCCGACCAGCGAGGTGCCGATGTTGGTGGTGGTGTTGCCCGAGATGCCGCTGTTGCGCCAGATTCGGTTGGAGGCGAATTCTTCGTTGGAGTTGCCGGGCGGGACCGTGATCGGGAAGTCGTGCGAGTCGTTGTCGCCGACATACATCACCCCAAAGAGCTGGTTCTCGGGCATGTCCGGGCCAACGCGTCCGCCGGGCGGCGCACCTGGATCGCCGGGAGGGGCGCCGTTATCGCGGAAGGTCGTGGTCGAGTTCTGCGGGTTGTCGTCGGCGGTGCCGGCTTTGCCGTCGAGGCCGAGGGCGTCGTCTGCTGTCCCCTTTATCCCGTCCGGCCCCCAGTCGTTTTCGCTGATCGAGCCGCTGCCGGTGGAGCCGCCGCCCTCGACGGTCTTGTAACAGACCAGGGTGCGATTGCCGTTCTCGTAGCGAACCTTCCAGTAGGCCGTGTTGGCGGAGAAGGAGGCGATGTTGACGCCGGCTTCGCGGGCCGCCTTGAAGGCGTTGAACTCCTGTTCGGTCCAGTACTCGGAGTGCCCGGAGATGACATCGGCCCTGTGGTTGAGCAGTTCCCCGGGGTGGGTCGCGACCTGGACGTCGTCGGTGTAGGAGACGTCATAGCCCTGCTTCTCGAGCCAGGCGAGCAGGTCGAGGTCGGGGCCGGTGAACCAGTTGAGGTGGGCGCCGGCCTGCGAGAAGGGCCGGTCGAAGGAGACCTTGACCGCGCGACTGGTGCCCGAGGCCGTGTTTTCCCCCTCGGTGCCGTAGTAGAGCGACTTGCCGCCAAAGATGTTGTAGGCCGCGTAGGTGTCGATCGGCAGGACGTAGAGAAGTTCGGAGCTGGGCTGGCGGGAGTCGTCGCGCATCGTGAAGACGACCTGGGTTTCGTCACCGGTCGAGGCTTTGAGCTTGGCCAGGTAGACGCCCGAGGCTGGGAAGGCGCTGGCCGGGATCGTGTAGGTCGGGCTCCAGTTGTCGCAGCTGACCCTGCCCGTAGCCGGATCCATCGCTTCACAGGCAAAGGTGTTGTTGATCGCGACGTTGCCGGCGCTGTTGACCAGGCGACCGTTGAGCCCTTCGTAGTAGCCCATGCGGTAGACCGAGACGCTGACGGTCCTGGTTGGCGAGACCGGGCCGTCGCGGCCGATCTTCAGCGCGACGCTTTCACCGAGGTTGAAGCTGGTCTTGGAGGTGAAGCCGCCGAGGCTGTGGCTGTATTCGTCGACCTCCCAGCCCGAGCTGCCGGTCTTGCACTGGTTCTCGTTGACGACGGGTACCGGATTCGGACAGACGACTGCCGCCTGGGCGGAGGCCGGACGGAACAGAACCAATAGGAAGAGCGCGCCGAGTGAGAGCGCGACCGCTGCCCGGAGGGACTGAGCCAACCGGCCATGAGTGTTCAATGGCCGTGGATTGGGCACACCTGGATTCTCCCAGGCAAATGGTGTGACAAAGGCCGAAAAAAGGTCATACATAGCGTTCACGAGCTCGCTCCCTCCACGGCGCGCCGTGAGATCAATGCGTTTATTGGGCTGGGCCTGTCCGGCAGGACGCGCCGCGTCAGCTGCGCGATGTCGTTCCAGATCGCCGGGAAAAGGCTGTACAGCGCCGCCAGGTAGGCACAGGCGCCGACGACGCCGACGCTGAGCAGCAGCAAAAAGACGGGGACGCCGTTGCTGCGCAGCAGCTCGGCCACCGGGTTGGCGACGGCGAGCATCAGGACGCTGCTGGCGAGGGCGGGGAAGATGTCGGTGACGAGGCGCCGGATCGGCATCCCGAGCACGCGCTGGAAGAGCACCGCGTAGACCGAGACCAGCAGCACCACGTGCACGCCGACCACGGCGATCGCCAGCGCGGTGATGCCGTAGGGCGCCGCGATCCAGGAGGCGATTACGTAGAGCGCCAGCAGGAAGACGTTGAAGACCAGCAGCACCCGGGGCCGGCCGGCGGCGAGCATGATCTGCGCGTAGCCGGTCAGGATCGCGGCGATCATCCCGGCGACGCAGAGGATCTGAACCGGCTCCACGGCCGGCGCCCAGCGCTCGCCGAAGAGCCAGGGCACGAGGTCCGGGGCGGTGATGATCAGCAAGGAGAGCAGCGGCAGCAATACGGCCGCATGGATCCGGGTCGCCCGCTCGTGGAAGTGGAGCAGCTCCTTCAGGTCGGTGGTGCGCGAGTAGACCGGGAAGGCGAGGCGGATCATGATCCCGCTGATCTTTTCCTGGTAGATCACACCGAGCTGGAAGGCGCGCCAGAAGAGGCCCACTTGGCTCGGTGAGAGGCGCACCGCGGCAACGGCGAGGGTGGCGTTGGTGATCGCAACCGAGGTTAGGCCGGCGGCCGAGGCCGGCACTCCGAAGCCCATGATTTCGCTCAGCGCGCCGCGGTGCCAGCGGGGCATCGGGGGCGGTGCCGCGACAAGCAGCAGCAGGGCGGTGACGGCGGAACCGAAGAGCGCCGCGAGCACGATCGCCTCGGCGTCGAGCCCGGCGACGGCGAGCCCGACGGCGGCCATGGCCGATAGTGCCAGGGCGACCATTTCGATCAGGCTGACGCGGCGAAAGTCGAGCCGGCGCCAGAGCAGGCTGCGCGAGACCGCGCAGAGGCCGGCGAGAAAGAAGACGGGCGAGATCATCATCAACAGCTCAGCGGTGTCGGCGCCGAAGAGCGGCTTTCCAATCGGCTCGGCCAGGGCCAGGGTGAGCGCAGTGAGGAGGGCCCCGGTGAGCAGGCTGGCCAGCATCGCGGCCTCGACGTGGACGCGGCCGATCTCCTTGCGCTGGACCAGGGCGCTGCCGAAGCCCTCGAAGGTGAGGATTACGGCCAGCGGCACGAAGATCAGCGGCACCACCGCCTGGCCGAAGCCCGACGGGGCGATCAGGCGGGCGAGCACGACGGCGGAGGCGAGGGTGATCACTTCGATCCCGACGCGGGCAGCGGTCGTCCAGCGCACGCCGGCGACTGCGGCATCCTTGAGCTGCTCGGAGGAGAGCTCGTCCCGGGCGAAGTCCTGGTCGTTCATCCAGGGGACAAACGCCCCCTGTGCCTGGCAACTTGCGTCGCAAGCCGGTCCACACCGAGACCGTTTGTAGATTGATGCCGGCCCGAGTCATGGAATCGCCAGCGAACAAGCCAGGAACCCAGGCACCGGGCCGGGCTCGGCAGGTCATCTTCAGCTTCGACGACCTGACCTGGGCCGCAGCGCAGGGGCGAGAAATGTTCTCCCCGCAGGATCAGCTGGCCCTGGCCCTGCTCGCCGACCCGGAGCTCGACCGGGTGCTGATCTGCGACCGCCCGCGAAGCGCCCCGATCAAGCTGGCAAAGGACCTGATCGAGCGTCCCCTCAAGTTCAACTCGAGCCTTAGGGATGGACACTGGCAACCGCTGCGCTGGCGTCGTCGCGAACCGGTTTCGATCGCCGCGCTCGAACGCGTATACCGCGCTTACGACCGCCGCTTGCGACGGGTCGCCAAGCGCCACGGCATGGAGCGACCGGCGGTGATCACCGTTCAGCCCTTCATCGCCGCCTTCGCCCCGCTCGAGTGGGCCGGCCCGGTCACCCTCTTCGCCAACGACGACCTCTCCGCCCACCCCGACTACCAACGCTGGCGCCCCAGCCTGCTCGAGGCCTACGGGCGGGTAGGTCGCGACGGGCGCCGCCTCTGCGCGGTCAGCGAGGCGATCGTCGAGCGCGTATCGCCCCGGGGCCCGGCCGCTGTCGTACCCAATGGGGTCGAGGCGGGAATGTGGCTCGCACCAGGCGCGCCGCCGGCCTGGTTTGAGCGCCTGCCAGGGCCGCGGCTTTTCTATGTCGGCACCGTTGACAGCCGCATCGATACCGAGGCCCTGTGCGCGGTTGCGCGCGCTTGGCCCGACGGAACGGTCGTCCTGGTCGGGCCGGTCACCGAAGCCGACCACCTCGCCGTCGCCCTTGCCGAGCCCAACGTCGTCAGTCACGAGTCGGTGCCCCGCGACCAGGTCGCCGCCCTCTGCCACGCTGCCGATGCCTGTCTGCTGCCGCACCGTCGGACTGCGCTGACCGAGGCGATGAGCCCGCTGAAGCTCTACGAGTACCTCGCCTCCGGCACCCCGACGGTCGCCACCGACCTCGAGCCGGTGCGCCGCGTCGATGCGCCAGTCATCCGCGTCGCTCCCGGCGGCGACTTCGTGGCCGGCGTGCGCGAGGCCCTGGCCGGCGGAGCGGCGAGCGAGGCCGAGCGCCAAGCCTTCATCGCCCGCAACTCCTGGGCAACCCGCAGCGCCGAAGTGCTGGATCTCGCCCTGGCTCCCTGAGGCCGGCGTTCGGCGATCAGTTGGAGGCGGCCTTCCGGGCGAGCTGGTCGCGACCGGCGACGTAGGCGATTGCCGCGATGAAGCAGAAGAGATAGGGCAGCTGGGGGAAGGCGAGGAAGTCGAGGATCGCGCCGGCGACCAGGGCGACGACGATCGCGGCGGCGGCGGCAAGTCCGGGTGGCGCTCGGTCGGGATCGCCGCAGCGAGCGACCCGGTGGGCGCTGAAAAAGGAGGTGACGAAGATCGCCAGGTATCCGATCAGGCCGATCAGGCCGACGTCGATCCCGAGCGTGAGGTACTGGTTGTCGAGGATCCGGTGCTGCTTCTGGTTGTAGCTGCCGTAGCCGCGCCCGATCAACAGGTTGTCGGCGAGGTCGGGCTTGACCGCGTTGTAGTCGCTGAGCCGGTCCCGGGTCGTGTTGACTTTGGTCACCGAGCCCGGGGCGAACTGGTCGATCACCGCGCCGAAGGCGCCCGGGGCGAAGACGTGGACGACGCCGACCAGGACGATCAGCCACGGCGCCAGCCGCACCATCGCCCGCGGCCGATAGGCGCAGAGAACCGCGATGCAGACCAGCGGGCCGACCATGCTGGTCTTCTTCTGCGTTGCCACGGCGCCGCCGATCAGCAGCAGGACGACAGCGCCGTAGATGATCCGATCGCGGCGCTCCTTTGCCTTCAGCAGCCAGGCAAAGGCGAAGGGCAGCGCCAGTGAGAACATCACCGCGACGGCCAGCGGCTGGACCGAGGGGCCGTAGAGCAGTTTGCGCCCGATTGCGTCGTAGGTGCCAATCCCTTCCGGGCGCACGTAGCCGGGGAAGAGCGGCCCGATGTAGTCGTGGAAGACGTTGACGCCGAACCTGTACTCGATGATCACCGCCACCGCGGTAAAGCAGGAGAGCGCCAGCATGGCCTTGATCAGCTTCGGTATCTCGCTCGGTCGCATGATCGAGGCGGCGAGGGCGAAGAAGACCCCGTAGGAGGCGAGCAGCGCCAGGTGCTTTATCGCCAGATCGAGGCCACCGACCCGGACCAGGGTTTCCCCGTGCAGCAGGACCGAGAGCAAAGCGATCAGGGTGAAAATCGCGAACGCCCAGTGGACCGGGCTGCGCAAGACCGAGCGATCGCGGCGCAGAGCGCCGTCGCTGATCAACCAGATCGCCGCTATCACGACCAGGAAGACGCGATCGAGGCTGGCGTCGACCGGCGTCCCGATCGGCAGGATGATGCTGTCGAACGGGATCACCCATAGCATCGCGATGAAGCCGAAAAGGGCCCAGGGCAAAAGGCGGTTCGTGTCCGGCCAGTCGCCGAGCCGGCTCGCGGGTGTGGGCCGTGAGCGGCCGGCTTCCGTCAGTGGCACGCTGGAGGGCTGCCCAACGAACGGGCCGACCCCGGTCGTGGCCTCCATTAGCCCAGGTGCTGTGCCGGATGCCGGGTCAACGGCTCAATCGGGTCGCCCTCGGCCCGGGTCGCGTCGTAGCCGTGCGCGGCCTGAGTATCGGCAGCCTGGGCGACTGGCTGCGGGTAGGCCTCCACGGCATGGGCCCGATCGACGTCGTCGAGCGCGCGCCAGCGGCGGGCGAAGCCCGGCGCGATCAGGATCGCCGCGCAGCCCAGGCCAAAGACGGCGAGGAAGGCGAGCGCCATCAGGATCATCCCGTTGGAGCTGCCAAGCGTGCCGCCCTGCGGCGTACCCAGCTCGCGCAGGGTGACGCCGTCACTGACTGGCTTGTCTTCCGCCTCGAGGCTGGCGACGTAATCGGTGAGGACCTGGAAAGAGGCATTCGCCAGCGCGATCGCGCGCTCGGTGGTCGGCGCCTGCGAGCTGACCGAGAGGATCGGTACGCCTTCCTGGGCGGTGAAGACAAGGCGGTTGACCGCGCCTTCCTTGAGCAGTTCATTGGCTCGTTCGCCGGCAGGCTGCGATTCGTAGGCGGTCTGGCCGGTTTCAGGGCTGTATGGGCCGGCCGTGGCGATCGTCGCCGGCGGGACTCCGACCTTCTTGGCGATTTGGCGACGCGCCTCGAGGCTGCTCAGATACTGACCGTAGATCTTGGCTCGGGTCGCAAGCGCGTCGAAGGTGTCCGACGAGCCGCCGCTGATCAGGGTCGACTTCGGCGAGTCAACGAGGATCTGGCTCGAGGCCGCGGAGACCTGCAGGGTCCTTTTGTGCAGTCCGGGCGGCGAGATGCTGACCTGGTAGGCCGTGAGGATCGCGGCGAAGACGGCGAGCCCCAGGACCACTGCCACCAGTCCTTTGCGCTGCCACAGCTGTCTGATCGTGTCTACGAAAGCCATTGGCCTATGAACGGGTGAAAAACGCAGGAACTTTCGCGGCGGTTTCTGTTTCGACCGTTTTCGTTCGGGTCAATCGGGACGGTTTGACCCGATCGCGCAGCTCGGCGGCCACAAAACGTCTGAATTGCTCATCTTCGACGCGGGATTCGCGACGAGCACCCGCTCGCAGGTATCCGTAAAGGAAGGCCGCGCCGGTGAGGCCGTAGGGCGGCGCGCAGGCGACCTTGAAGGAGCGCAACGTCACCCACCAGCCCCCGTAGCGGAGGATGTACGCGCACTGCCCGTGCCGGGCGCGGCCACGCAGGGCGCCGCCGCGGGTGGCCACTGGGCGGTGGTGGCGGGCGATCAGGCCGGGTGTTGTCAGTGCCCGGGTCTCGAAGCCGCGCATGCGGGCGTAGGTCTCGTCGATCGTGTCCCAGCCGAGCCGCTCTTCGATGCCGCCGATTGCGGCAAAGCACTGACGGCTGTAGAGCTTCAGCGCCCCGCGCACGTGATTGTCGGGGACCTTGGTCAGTTGCCAGCCATTGCGACCGCGCTCTAGCAGGCCGCCGCCGGCAATCCCGAGCTCCGGTTCGCGCTCAAAACAATCGAGCAGAAGCTGGAAGTACTCCGCCGGCAACTCGATGTCGGCGTCGAGCTTGCCGATGTGTGTGTAGTCGTCGAGTTTGAGCGTTTCCAGCGCCCAGTTGAAGGCTCGAGCCTCGGCCGCCAGGGCAAGGCGATCGGCGCCGCCGTCGGCGTGCTCGGGCGCCCGCATGACCCGCAGGAAGGGAAGTTCGGCCGCGGCGCGGTCGAGGATCTCGGGCGTGGCGTCGGTCGAGCCGTCGTCGACGATCAGCCAGAGGTCCGGCCGCCGCGTCTGCGCCGCCACGGCGCGGATCGTCCGCTCGAGGTGAACCGCCTCGTCGCGGGCAGGCGTGATCAGCAGCAGCTCGGCCATCTCAGCCGCTCCGCGCCCCGGCGATGAGGCCGTCGACCAGCTGGAGGTAACCCTCTCGCTGCCGGCGCCACTCGATCTTGGCGAGGCGTTTGGAGGCCCGTTCGGCCCGGGTGCGGGCGGCGACCGGGTCGCCGCGCACGCCTTCGATCGCGGCGGCGATCGAGGCGGCGTCGCCGGGCTCGGCAAGCAAGAGGTCGTCGCCGAAGTAGCGCTCGATCACCGGCAGGCGCGAGGCGATTACGGGCAGACCCATGTGTACGTACTCGAGCAGCTTGACCGGCAGCAGCAGCTCGGTGAAGTCGTCCTCGAGAGTTGGCACGACGCCGAGGTCGGCTTCTGCCACCCGGGCCGGGATCTCCTCGACCGGGGTCGGCTGCGATGCGATCCGCACCCCCTCGGGGGCGAGCTCGGAGGCGAAAGCGGCAAGCCGGTGGGCGGCCTCGGCATCGGAGCCATAGACGTCAAGTGCGATCGGCTCGCCGCGACCGCGCAACAGCGCGACGGCGCGGACCAGCGTCTCGACCCCGAAACGGTCGGCCAGGCCGCCGTGGTAGACGACCCGCAGCTCGCCCTCGCTCGGCGGCGTGCACACTTCCCGGCGCTCGCCGAAGACCCGCTCATCGGGCGTGTTCATCACTACCTGGGAGCGCTTGGCGTCGATGCCGCGCTCACGCAGCAGCTCGCGCGCCTCTTCGGTGACGAAGATGTGCCCGTCGGTCATTGCCGCACTGATCCGCTCCTCGGTGCGGATCAGGCGGACCAGCGGGTGGCTCGGCGAGCGGTCGAAGAGGGTGGCGAAGAGCTCGGGAAAGGTGTCGTGGAAGTTGAGAATCAGCGGCACGCCGCGCAGCTTCGGCCGCAATGCCGCGAAGACCAGCGCGTCGGGCATGTTGTGGATCTCAACCAGGTCGAAGCGGCCGCCGCGGTCGAGGGCGTTGACCTTGCGCGCCGCTCCGGCGAGGAAGCGGGCGTTGCCCTCGAGGTAGGCGCGGGCGCCGCCGCGGGGCTTGTCGCCGGCGGCACGGTGGGTGGCGATGCTGCCCTCGCCGAGGTTGAGCTCGGTCTCCTCGCCGAGGCAGACGCAGTCGACGTGGTCGCCGCGTTCGGCCAGTGCCCGCGCCTGGCGCTGGATCCGCGAGTCGACGGCAAAGTCCGAGTAATGGACCATGCAGACGCGCAGGCTGCGACGCCCGCTTGACGCCTCGCGCTCAGCTGTTGCCGGCTGCGCCAAAGCTCTGCACTGCCGCGGCGGTCTCGGCGATGTGCCAGTCCTCGATCGCCGGGAAGACCGGCAGCGAGCACGATTCGCTCGCCAGCCGCTCTGCCACGGGCAGCGAACCGAGGCCGAGGCCGAGGTCGGCGTAGGCGGGCTGGAGGTGGACCGGGGTGGGGTAGTGGATCGCGCTGGAGACACCGCAGGCGTCGAGATGGTCGCGCAGGGCGTCGCGCTCGGGGGTGGCGACGACGAAGAGGTGGTAGACGTGGTCGCCGCCCTCGGCCGGCGGCTGCGGCAGCACCACATCGGTGCCGGCGAGCGCCTCGGCGAGCTTGGCGGCGGCCGCCTGGCGGCCGGCGTTCCAGTCGTCTAGCCGGCGCAGCTTGACGTCAAGGATCGCTGCCTGCAGCGCGTCGAGGCGGTGGGTGCCGGTGACCAGCTGGTGATTGTGGCGGGGGGACTCGCCGTGCGAACGCAGCAGCGTGACCTTCTCGGCCAGCTCGGCGTTGTTGGTGACCAGGGCACCGCCGTCGCCCCAGCCGCCGAGGTTCTTGGTCGGGTAGAAGCTGAAGCAGCCGGCGTCGGCGAGCGAGCCGACCCGGCGGCCGCGGTAGCGGGCGCCGTGGGCCTGGCAGGCGTCCTCGATCACGGCGATGCCGCGCGGGCGGCAGAGCTCGAGGATTGGGTCGATATCGACTGTGCGGCCAAAGAGGTGAACCGGGATAACGCAGCGGGTCCGCTCCGTCAGCGCCTGCTCGACGATCGCGGCCGTGATCGTCGCCGAGCCGGGATCGATATCGACCAAGACGGGAGTCGCGCCGACGGTGCTGACCGCCTCTGCGGTGGCGATGAAGGTGTAGGTCGGCACGATCACCTCGTCACCGGGACCGATCCCGAGCCCCCGCAGGGCGAGCTCCAGGGCCATCGTCCCCGACGAAAGGCCGATTGCCTCTTCGGTCTCACAGTAGGCGGCGAAGTTGCGCTCGAAGTCCTCGACCTCGGGGCCGAGCGTGAAGGCGGCGTCGTGGGCGACGCGCTCGACCACCTCGAGCAGCTCCGCCATCAGCTCGGGATGGGCGGCATCGAGGCGGATGAAGGGGACTCGGCGTCCCTCGGTTGCCGCCAGTGGCAGTGCGGTGCTCGGCTGGGTTGCGGTGCTCACGTGGCCGCTCCTTTCATCATCGGGCGCGCCGAAGGCCGATTCCGGGCCGCTCGGCAGCGCACCACTGGTCTGTTCAAGCTCCAGGAAGAGCGCGGCGGCCTCCTTGCGGGAGCGCACGCCGAACTTGGAGAAGGCTGAGGAGAGGTGGCTCTTGATCGTGCTCTCGGAGAGGAAGAGCTTGTCGGCGATCTGGGCGTTGGTGAGCCCGCGCGAGACGAAGGAGAGCACCTGGCGCTCGCGGTGGGAGAAGGCCGGCCGCTCGACGCTGGCGCGCAGCTTGCGGGGGACCACGGACTGGCCGCTGGCGACGGCGCGAACCGCCACCGCCAGGGTGGACTCGAGCTCGGACTCGAAGACGATGCCGTCGGCGCCGGCGTCGAGCGCCCGGCGCACGCCGGTTCCGGTGGCGATCGGCGAGACGGCGACGATCGCCGGGTCGCGCAGTTCGCGCCGCAGGCGGCGCAGCGCCGCCATCTCGCGCGGTAGGTCGACGTCGCAGGCGAAGACGACGATCGAGTCGGAGTCGATGTCCTCGACCTCGGCAAGTCGCTGCGGGTCGTCAACCTCGGTAAGTGAGACCTGCAGGTCATGCTCGGCCATGGCGTAGACGATGCGGCGGCGCATCGCGGCGTAATCCGCGCAGAGGGCGACGCAGAGTTCGGCGGCGGCATTGCGGGCACCGTTGGATTGCTCGCTGAGGACAGCCATGCAAATTAAACGGCGCGGGACCGTGAAAGCTTGCGTCTGAGCTAAAAACGAGCCAAGGTGTCGGTCAGCGCCAGCGCTCGATCAGGTCATCGTCGGGCACCTCGCGCACGGCGCGGGCGGGAACGCCCATCACGACGCTGCGCGGCGCCACGTCGGCGGTGACTACGGCGCCGGCGGCGACAAAGGCCTCCTCGCCAATCTCGATCGCCGGGACAGACGACCACCCCGGCGCCCACCCGGCAGGCCCGTCGCAGCAGCGGCCCTTCGAGGCCGATCTCGGGACCGTGGCGATCCATCGTGTTGTCGTTGGCGAGCGTCACGCCTGGGCCGATGAAGGCGTCTTCCTCGACCACTGTGCCGGCCGAGAGGTAGCAGCGCGCCTGCACGCTGGCGCGGTCGCCGAGCCGCACCCCGGGGTCGATCGAGCTGAGGCTGCCGACCGTCGCCCCGGCGCCGATTTGGGCGCCGTCCCTGATCTGCGCATGGTCGCCGACCCGGGCGCCGTCGCCGATCCGCACGCCCGCATGGATCACGACATTGCCGCCGATCAGCACGTCCTCACCGATCTCGACTCCCTCGCCGAGCAGCAGCCCGGGGGCGCGGTCGGAGGGCTGCAGGGCACCGCCGGCCATTAGGCCGTGGCTCGCTTGTCGCTGGTCGGCTCGATGACCGGCGGCATCCTAGCGGCGATCGATTCCGCCGCAAGCACGGCCCGGGGCAGACCGTTCTCCCTATATGCACGAGCACGGAGGATGCGGCGATGGATGACGTCTGCGCGATCGTCGTCTCCCACAACGGCAAGCGCTGGCTCGATACCGCGCTGAGCAGCCTCTACGCCCACCGCGGCGAGATCGACCTCGACGTCGTCGTCGTCGACAACGGGGAGCGACGGCTCGGCCGAGTACGTCGAGGAGCATTTCCCCGAGGCGTGCGCACGCTGCGCTGCGAAAACCGCGGCTTCGGCCACGCCAACAATCGCGGTCTCGAGATCGCTCACGCTCGCTACGTCCTCTTCATCAATCCCGACACGGAGGTTCGTCGAGGGAACGCTCGCCGATCTGGTGGCCGAGCTCGACCGCCAGCCGCGAGTTGGCCTTGCCGGCGCCCGCCAACTGCGCCCGAACGGCTCGCTGGCACCCAGTATCAGGCGCTTTCCCTCGGCCGTGAACATGCTGGCCGAAGCGCTCGGCGTCGAGCGCTTCCACCGAGCGCGACGCCGCTTCGGCGAGCGCGAGCTCGACCAGCGCGAGTACGCGCGCCAGCGTCCCTGCGACTGGACCTCGGGCTCCTTCATGCTCGTCCGCCAGGCGGCGCTGGCCGAGGTTGGTGGCTTTGACGAGCGCTTCTTCCTCTATTGCGAGGAGACGGACCTCTGCTGGCGACTGAAGCGCGCCGAGTGGGACGTTGTTCACCTACCGCAGCTGACGATCTGCCATTACGAGGACGACCGCCGCGGCAGCGCCGAGCTTGAGGCTCAGGCTGCCTACGCCCGCATGCAATTCGCCCGCAAGAACTTCCCCGACGCGGCGGCCGACTACCGCTGGGCGATGGGCCTGCGCTATGCCCTCCGCGTCGGCCTCTACTCCTTGCGCGGGCGGCGCGAGAGCCCGCAGCGGATCGGCGCCAGCGCCGCGCTCAGCACGGTGATCCACGGCGACGCGCCCTTCGGAAGCTGAGTCCGGTGAGGAGCGTTGAGTTGAGATGAAGCGAATCGGCGTCGCCTTCCCTGGGGATCCGAGCCAGAGATCAACCTGGTCGGGGATCCCCTTCGGCCTGATCGGTGGTCTCGAATCCGCCGGCGTCAAAGCGGTGCCGATCGGGATCGAGCCGCCCCGCGCGCTGCTTGCCACGAGCACCAACGCGGTGGCCGCCGCCTATGTGCGGCCGGGAGCCGGCCTCAAAACTGCGATCAAGAACGCCCGCCAGGCCGCCCGGGCCTCGTCCAGCCTGGCGACGGTGACGAGCTGGGCGGTGCCGGGTGCCCTGCGGCGCGCCGGCAAGCTCGACGGGGTGATCCAGCTCGGCACCGGCTACACGCTGAACAGCGAGGTGCCGGTGGTGACCTACGAGGACATGACGATCCCGCAGACGCGGACCCATCCCTACGCGGGCTGGGACCTGCTCACCCGGCGCTCGTTCGACTCCCGCATGGCGCGCCAGCGGCGCGCCTACGAGGCGGCCCGCGCCTGCTGCCTGACCAGCCCCTGGGCGGCGGGATCGGTGCTGCGCGACTACGGGATCGAAGCGGAGAAGGTCCACGCGGTCGGCATCGGCTGCAACCACGTTGCGCCGCCGATCGAGCGGGTGTGGGGGGCACCGCGTTTCCTCTTCGTCGGCCTCGACTGGGAGCGCAAGAACGGCCCCGGTCTGCTGCGCGCCTTCGCCCACCTGCGCGAGGAGCTGCCCACCGCTCGCCTCGACCTGGTCGGCGGCCACCCGCCGCTCTCGCGGGCGGGCGTGACCGGGCACGGCATTCTCCGGCTCGATGTCGCCGAGCAGCACGAGCGCCTCGAGCGGCTCTACGCCGAGTCCACCTGTTTCGTCATGCCCTCCCACTCCGAGGCCTCGGCGATCGCCTACGTCGAGGCCGCCTCGGCCGGGCTGCCGAGCATCGGCACCAGTGCCGGCGGCTCGGGATACCTGATCGGCGACGGCGGCGTGATCGTCGATCCCGGCGACGATGAGGCCCTGCTTGCGGCGATGCTGCGCCTGGCCGACCCGGCAACCGCCGAGGGGATGGGCGCGGCGGCGAAAGAGCGTTCGCGGCTGTTCAGCTGGGAGGCGGTGGCACGCAGGCTGCTGAGCGCGCTCGAAGGCGAGGCGCCCGTCTCCGACGAGCCGTCCCCGGCAAGGATCGGGGATCCAGTTGGCTGAGCAACGCGAGCGGTCGCCCTCCTATGCCGCCTACACGGAGACGTTCTTCCAGGACATGGGCCCGCAGTCGGGCAGCTCGGCGGCGGTCGTCGTGCCGCTCCTGCGCGAGCTGCTCGCTCCCGGCTCGGTAGTCGACGTTGGCTGCGGTACCGGCGAGTGGCTCTCGGAGTTCGGCCGCAATGGAGTCGGCGATCTGCACGGTTGCGACGGCGTTTGGGTCGACCCCACCCGCCTCAGCATCGACCCCGCTTGCTTCGAGGCGGTCGACCTGTCGCAGCCGCCGAAAGCCGGCCGCCGCTTCGACCTCGTCACCTCGCTGGAGGTGGGCGAGCACCTGCCCGCCGCCTCGGCCCGGCCCTTCGTCAGGTACCTGACCGAGCTGGGGGACATCGTGGCGTTCTCAGCTGCAATCCCTGGCCAGGGCGGCACCGAACACGTCAACGAGCAGTGGCCGGCCTACTGGAGCGACCTCTTCGCTGAGCGGGACTACCTCGCCCTTGACCTGGTCAGACCGAGGATATGGCTCGACTCGAAGGTCGAGTTCTGGTACCGGCAGAACCTGATCATCTACATGGCTGCGGAGCGGGCCGCGACATTCCCATTCGAGCCCACCGAGAACGTCCTGCCCCTGGTTCACCCGGAGCTCTTTGCCCACCGGCCGTCTTCATCGACGCGGCAAGCGGTAAATCGGCTGCGAACCCGCCTCCGTCTGCGCAGCAGGCTGAGGCTCAGGCCACGATCGTCAGCGCGCCCGGATCGACCTTGAGCTCGAGCTCGGTCCGCTCGCCGATGTAGTCACCGTCGACCTGGACCGGGAAGGGCCGGGTGACGCCGTCCTTGGTCTCCGAGATCGAGCTGATCGTCGCCCCGGCGATGTCGGCGAAGTGCTCGATCTGGCGGTGCCCGGCGGCGCTGCGCTTCTCGCTGAAGAGGCGGCGAGATCAGGGTCGGCATGTCGCGCTGCGCGGCGCGCTTGAGGACGCCGAGCGCACAGCGTGCCGTCGTCGATCTCGACGCCCTCGCAGACCCGCACCGGTTTGCTGGCGAAGTAGGTGAAGGGGTCGGAGTTCTGGGTCAGCGCGGTGACGCCCTCGACGCTCTCGCCGTCGATCTGCACTCGCAGGCGGACGGGGTTGTGCAGGTAGGCGCGGTAGAAGGCCGGAGACCGCCGCCCAGGTGAAGTAGTAGGGCCCGGCCGCCGACTTCAGCCGCGGGTGGGCATCGACCCGCTTGACCACGGTGGCGTCGATCCCGGCACCGCAGGAGAAGACGAAGTGGCGGTCGGTCGGCCATGCCGAGGTCGATCTTGCGCGGCTGCCACTCGTCGGCCAGCGCCAGCAGGTGCTCGGTCGCGTCGACGACGTCGTTGGGGATGCCGAGCGTGCGGCAGACGACGTTGGTCGAGCCGCCCGGAATCACCGAGACCGGCACATCGGTCCCCGCCAGCCCGTTGACCACCTCGTTCAGCGTCCCGTCCCCGCCAAAGGCGACAACCACGTCATAGCCGTGATCGCGCACCTCCCGCCCGATCTCAGTCGCATGATTCTGCGCCTCGGTCGAGACGGTTTCGACCTCATAGCGTCCCTGCAGCGCATAGACGACCAGGTTCTTGAGCCGATCCGAGACCGTCGTCGCGTAGGGGTTGACGATGATCAGCATCCGCTTCTTGGCAGACTTGCGCGGCTTTCTGGAGAGGATTTTCGCTTGCATTCAGGTCTCGTGCGCCAGTTGGTGCGCCAGTGGTCTATGCGGCGCGGCGCTGTTGGTTACGTTCGGAGCGCTCACGTTGGGCCGCGAGGTAGGCGTCTAGGAGTTCTGCCGCCTCCGCCTCAGACCCAGGAGTGTCGACACTCGTGGAGCGTAATGCGATTGAGACCGGCGGACTTCCACGCTGCATCGGCGCGCTCGCTCAGCTTCTCCCCGCTAAAGGGCCGCGCCGTGGTCGAGCCGAAGATCCGACCCGATCCGGCTCGCCCAGCCGCCCCTACATGGCGGTCGCACGGGCGCGAAGCTCCAGGGCGGTGCTTTCCAGCTCTAAGTGAGCCGTCCGCGATGTAGCGCGGCGCTGACTGAACCGTTTGCCCCCGTATGCGGGGGTCAATTGACCACTCAGCCCCAAGCATCTCCGTCTGGCGAGCCCGCAATTGCGAGCCCGGCCGGCCCGTTGTTCACGAATTTCCGTGGAATCAACCAGAGCTTTCTCAGTGGCTGGACGCGGTCACCTTGCCGCGGTACGCCTTAGGGCCCGCGAGGACTTCGTTCGGACCGCATGGCTGTGGGGACGGCCCGGCGGCACAGTTCCAGAATGGACCCCCGCCGAGCGGCACCTGGACCTGAGCGCAGATCACCTGCGCGTGGTAACGGGGAGCGCCCCGCATAGGCGGAGCATAGCTTGCGGATTACCAGGAACCGGAGCGTCGACCCGCTCGAAGAATGTGGCGTCGATGCCAGCGCCGCAGGAGAAGGCGAAGTGGTGCGCCAGGAGCCCCGGCTTGCCGTCAGCGACGCGAGGCGGGGTTGGTGCCCGCGCAGCGTATTGCGGCGCAGGGGCTGCTGCGCCTCGGGCAGATGCTCTCGCGGCGATTGAGTGAGGCGAGCAGGCCACGCATCGCCTTGTGCTCTGCCACCACGCGTCCGTACTCGTTGCCCTCGTCAACGATCTCGGCCAGTTCCTCGAGCACCGCGCAGAGCTCGGGGTCGGGGATGACGCGCCGATCTTCGACCGCCCCGAGCAGGCGTTCGTAGGCGGCCGCCTCGCGGCGCAGGCGACGCGGTTCCAGCACTTGCTCACCGTGCTCGCGGAGCTCATCGCGAACGCCGTCCCGCGCCATCGTCAGAACCTCTTCGAGGAACTTGCGGTCTCGCCGGGGGACATCAAGTTGGACCGGCATCCGGTCCCTCGTTGGATCGGTCCCAGTCATGGGGGGTGGCCTCCTTCTCTCAGGTCCTCGGCCGGCGTCGATGCGCTGCCAGGGACCGCTCTATCGAACCGGCGCGGCCACTCCGCCCACTACCTAAAGCTAACGCCGTGCCCGGACGCTGCAAGCAGCCGAGCCTTAAGGAGCAACGGCCTCATAGCGAACCACCTCGCCGTCGCCGGCTTCCCGCACTCGCCCCTCGTTGACGAGAAGATCGGCGTGCCCGATCACCTCTGACAGCGTCAGGAAGGCCTGGGTTACGGCGACGTTGCCCCAGATCGACTGGGCGATCTCGAAGCCGCTGCTCGGCTGCTCGGCGATCAGCTTGTAGATCTTCTCCTTGCGGCGCTCGTGCTTGGCGATGCGGTCGTCGATCAGGGCGACGTGGTCGGTGATCGGCTCGCCGTGGCCGGAGAGGACGATCTCGGCCGGCATCTCGCGCGTCTTTCGCATCGACTCGATGTAGGTGACGAGCGCCTGGAGCCGCTCGCTGGAGCCGTCGAGGGGGCGGCTGATCAGCGGGTTGGAGGAGATGTGGGCGATCAGGTGATCGGCGGCGATCAGGATCTTGCGCTCCTCATCCCAGAAGACGGTGTCCGAAGGGCTGTGGCCGGGGCGGTGGATCGCCTGCAGGGTGCGGTCGCGGAAGGGCAGGACCTGGCCGTCGGCGAGCGGGTGGGTCACCTGAACGTGCGAGCCCCAGCCGCGGAAGCTGCGCGAGACGCTGCGCAGCGCCACGGTCACCTCCTCGGGGATGCCGTTGCGCAGCATCAGGTCGACCGCGAAGCGGTCCTCGGCCTCGGCGTCCTCGTCGAAGTTGGCGAGGCGCTCGCGGGCGGCGCCGAGCGCAGCGACTTTCGCGCCGGAACGCTGGACGACGATCTCGGCCAGGCCGAGGTGGTCGATGTGCTGGTGGGTGACGATCAGCAGCTCGAGGTCCTCGATCGCGTGGCCGTGCGCGGCCAGCTGCGACTGCAGCTCGTCGAGCGCCTTGCCCGAGTTGGGCCCGGTGTCGATCAGGGTCAGCGGCTCGTCCTTGAGCAGGTAGCAGTTGACCCGACCGACCGCGAAGGGGGTGGGGATGCGCAGGCAGTGGATCCCGGCCAGCGCCGCCTGCTCGAGCGCCTGCTCGGGCGTCAGGGTCACGCGCGGATCAGCCCAAGCACCTCGTCGCGCTTGGCCTCCATGTCCTCGCGCGAGACCAGCGACTCGAGGTTGAGGCGCAGCAGCGGCTCGGTGTTGGAGCGCCGCACGTTGAAGTGCCACTCGGGGTAGTCGACCGAGATCCCGTCGAGCGTGGTCTGCTCGCCGTCGCCGTAGCGCTCGGTGATCTCGGCGATCTTCGCCGCCGGGTCGGCGACCTCGGAGTTGATCTCGCCGGAGATGAAATAGCGCGAGCGGAACTCGGCCATCAGCTCGCCGAGTGAGCGGCCGTCGACCGAGAGCAGCTCCAGCATCAGCAGGGCCGGGATCGTGCCCGAGTCGGCGTTCCAGAAGTCGCGGAAGTAGTAGTGGCCGGAGACCTCGCCGCCGAAGGCGGCACCTTCCTCGCGCATCCGCGCCTTGAAGAAGGCGTGCCCGACCCGCGAGAGGTCCGAGCGCCCGCCCTCGGCGGCGACCAGGTCGGGCACGGCCCGGCTCGAGCGCGGGTCGTAGAGAATCGTCGCGCCGGGGTTCTTGGCCAGCGCCGCGCGGGCGAGTAGGGCGCAGATGAAGTCGCCGTCGCAGAACTCGCCGCTGCCGTCGATGAAGAAGCAACGGTCGGCGTCGCCGTCCCAGGCGATGCCGAGGTCCGCGCCGGAGCCTCGCACCCGGTCGATGATCATCCGTCGGTTCTCCTCCAGCAGCGGGTTGGGCTCGTGGTCGGGGAACTCGCCGTTGGGCTCGAAGTACATCTCCTCCAGCTCGAGCGGCAGCTTCTCCAGGATCGGCCCGACCATCGGTCCGCCCATGCCGTTGCCGCCGTCGACAACCACCTTCATCGGCTTCACCTTGCCCGGGTCGATGAACGACAGGGCGTGGGCGCGGAACTCCTCCCAGACGTCGACCTCCTCCAGCGAGCCGCCACCCGGGGCGTGCCCGAGCCCGGCCTCGATCTCGGCCTTGACGTCGCCGATCCCGGCGTCACCGGAAAGCGGCAAAGCGCCCTCGCGGACCAGCTTCACCCCGGTGTAGGCCTTGGGGTTGTGCGAGGCGGTGACCATCGCGCCGCCGTCGAGCTCACGGGAGCCGACCAGGTGGTAGAGCATCTCGGTCGCGACCATGCCGGCGTCGATCACGGTGGCGCCCTCGAAGATCAGGCCGTCGCGCAACTCCGCCGCCATCGCCGGCGCGGTCAGGCGCATGTCGCGGCCGAGCCCGACCCGCAGCTCGCCCGTCGGCTTGCCGCGCAGCTTGCCCAGCACGCGGGCGAAGGCGCGACCGATCGCGTGCGCCGTCGTCTCGTCCATTTCCGAGCCGTAGAGGCCGCGGATGTCGTAGGCCTTGAAGATTCCCGGCGGGGCCAGGGTCGGCTTCTCGCTCAAAATGCTCCCTTCAGAGCCTCGTAGCTCTGCTCAAGTGTCTGCGGCATCACCCTGGTGTCGGCGATGACCGGCATGAAGTTGGTGTCGCCGCCCCAGCGCGGGACGACGTGCATATGTATGTGGTGCTCGACCCCGGCGCCGGCGACGCGGCCCTGGTTGAAGCCGACGTTGTAGCCATGCGGGCTGTAGACGTCCTCGAGCCGGCTCATCGCCCGCTGCGCAAAGCCCATCATCTCCGCCACGGCCTCCGCCGGTAGCTCCTGGATGCGGCCGATGTGCCCGTAGGGAGCAACCATCAGGTGACCGTTCGTGTAGGGGAAGAGGTTGAGGATCACGAAGCTGTGCTCGCCGCGGTGGACGATCAGGTTCTCCTCATCGGCATCCGCCGCCGGCTTGGCGCAGAAGATGCACTCCTCCTCGTTGTCCTTTGCTGCGTCCTTCACGTAGGCGAGGCGCCAGGGCGCCCAGATGCGGAAATTTGCCACGCCCCGGAGGCTATAGCCAGCCGCGCTTGCGGAAGTAGGCGACCATGCCGACCAGCAGGGCGAGCATTGCGCCGAGCACGACGAGGAAGCCGGTCACATCGTGCTCCCAAGGCACCCAGGAGTTCATCCCCCAAACGCTGGCCAGCAGGGTCAGCGGCAGCACGATGACGGTAATCGAAGTGAGCACGCGGAGGATGTCGTTGACCCGGTGGGAGATCACCGACTCGTTGGTCTCGGCCAGCGCCTCGATTACCTCCTTGTAATTTTCGAGCATGTCCCAGATTCGCTCGTGAGCGTCGACGATGTCGTCGAAGTAGATCTCGAGGTCGAGGTCGGTGGCGAGGTAGCGTTGCTTGACCTTCTCCAGGTCGCGCAGCACCGGGCGCTGCGGCCGGATCACCTTGCGGAAGTTGATGATCTCCTGCTTGACGTTGGAGATGTCGCGCACGACCTCCTCCGAGCGCCCCTCGAAGATGTCGTCCTCGAGCGCGTCGAGCTTGTTGCCGATCTTGCGCAGCATCGGGAAGCAGTAGTCGAAGCTGTCGTCGACCAGGCGGTAGAGCAGGTAGCCGGAGCCGCGCGAGAAGAGCTGCTCGCGCATCTCCTCCTTGGCGCGGCAGCGCTCGAAGAGGTACTCGACCGGCTGCAGCCGCTGGTTGGGGATCGTCACCACATAGCCGGGCCCGACGAAGAGGTCGAGCTCGCCGGTGCCCAGCCTGCCGGCGGCCCGATCGAAGATCGGAAAGTGCAGGACGATGAAGAGATAGTCGTCGTAGACGTCGATCTTCGGCCGCTGGTTGCGCGAGAGCACGTCCTCGAGGTCGAGGGCGTGGAAGTCGAAGTTCTCCTCCAACCAGGTGCGCTCCAGCTCGCCGAGGCGCTCGATGTTGACCCAGCGCAGGCCGGAGGACTCGATCTGCTCGACGCGCGGTGCCTGCGGCTCAGCCTGAGCTGCGGCGGAGATCAGCTCGTCGCGCCGGCCGACGCGTCGCAGCCTCGGCTTCGGAAGGTTCGGCATCGTTCGGGCTCATCGTCTCGTCGGGCATGGGCGGACAAGGTTAGCCAGTGCGCGTGGAGATGCGTGGGCGATCGGTGTCACGCAATTGGGATGGCCCGGACCTCTCGCGCTAACTCCTAACGCGCGTCAGACTTTCCGGTATGGTCACTCCTTACATAAGCGCCACATCTAGAGGGGTGGAGGGACTGGCCCGATGAAACCCCGGCAACCGCCCCGGACCAACAGGTTCGGGGGAGGTGCCAACTCCAGCAGGTCAAGTCGAAGGCCTGGAAGATGTGGGGAATGTCCGATCGGACCTCTGCCCCACAAAAGGCGGAGGTTTTTTTGTTGGCGGTAACGCAACGAGAGGGAAAGATCGGATGGCCATCGAGAATCTGAAATGCAAGGAGTGCGGGGCGAGGTATGACCTCGGCGCGCACTTCGCCTGTGAAAACTGCTTCGGGCCGCTGGAAGTGGCCTACGACTACTCGGCGCTCGACCCGGCCGAGACCAAGCGCAAGATCCAGGCCGGCTCGCAGGGAATCTGGCGCTACGCCGACTTCCTGCCCTTCGAGGGCCGCCCCGGCGACCCGCTCGAGCCCGGGCTGACGCCGCTGCTGCGCGCCGACCGCCTCGCTGAACGCCTTGGCGTCGAGGCCGAGATCTGGATCAAGAACGACGCCGCCAACCCGACCCACTCCTTCAAGGACCGGGTCGTCGCCGTCGCCGTGGCGAAGGCTCAGGAGCTCGGCTTCGACACCGTCGCCTGCGCCTCGACCGGCAACCTCGCCAACGCCGTCGCCGCCCACGCCGCCGCCGCCGGGCTCAAGTCCTACGTCTTCGTGCCCGCCAACCTCGAGGAGCAGAAGCTGCTCGCGACCGGCATCTACGGCACCAACCTGGTCGGCGTGCGCGGCAACTACGACGACGTCAACCGCCTCTGCACCCAGCTCGCCGAAACCCGGCCCTGGGCCTTCGTTAACGTCAACCTGCGCCCCTACTACGCCGAGGGCTCGAAGACGCTCGCCTACGAGACGGCCGAGCAGCTCGGCTGGAAACTGCCGGACCGCGTCGTCTGCCCGATCGCCTCGGGCTCGCTCTTCACCAAGGTCGGCCGCGGCTTCCAGGAGTGGCTGGACATCGGTTTGGTCGAGGGCTCCCAGCCGGTCTTCAACGGCGCCCAGGCGGAGGGCTGCAGCCCGGTCGCCACCGCCTTCGCCGAAGGCTGGGACGTCTGCAAGCCGCAGCGCCCCGACACGATCGCCAAGAGCCTGGCGATCGGCGATCCCGCCGACGGCCCTTACGCGGTCGAGCAGGCCCGCCGCACCGGCGGCGGGGTCGACTCGGTCAGCGACGCCGAGATCCGCGACGCGATCAGCCTGCTGGCCGAGACCACGGGCATCTTCACCGAGACCGCGGGCGGCGTCACCGTCGGCGTGCTGAAGAAGCTGGCCGACCGCGGTGAGCTGGCGGCCGGCGAGCGCGTCGTCGTCTACATCACCGGCGAGGGGCTGAAGACGCTCGACGCGACCCGCGATAGGTTCCGCATGCACGAGATCGACCCCCACCTCGACAGCTTCGAGTCCGAGTTCGCCCAGGAGGTAAGCGTCTGATGGCAGTCACCGTGAAGATCCCGACCCAGCTGCGCGCCGCCACCGACGGCGAGGCCGAGCTCGAGGTCGCCGGCGCCACCGTCGGCGAGGTGCTCGACGCGGTCTTCGAGGCCCACGGCACCCTGCGCGAGCGGATCACCGAGGACGGTGACCTGCGGCGGTTCGTCAACGTCTATGTCAGCGGCGAGGACATTCGCTTCCAGCAGGGGCTGGAGACTCAGATTGACGATGGCGCCGAGGTGACCATTCTCCCGGCCGTCGCGGGTGGTTGAGCGGTCATCCCGGTAGGGGTTTCGCTTAACTTTTTGGGTGGAGACGGAATTGCTGTCGCCTCGGGGGTGGACGCCCAAAAAGTGCAAGACGCTCCACCCCTACCGGGATGACCGCTAAGCCGCCCGTCGTCATTCTCTGCGGGGGCCGCGGGACCAGGCTGCGGGAGCGGACGGAGACTGTGCCCAAGGCGCTCGTGGAGATTGGGGCGAAGCCGATCGTCTGGCATGTGATCGGGATCTATGCGGCGCAGGGGTTCGAGCGGTTTTTGCTTGCGACCGGATATTTGGGCGAGATGGTGGAGGAGTTCGTGGCGGGGGAGAGCTGGGCGGGTGGGGTGGAGGTCGAGTGCGTCGATACGGGGCTCGATACACCTACGGGGGGGCGAATCGCCAGGCTGGGTGAGCAGCTCGATGGCGGGACGTTTTGCGCCACCTACGCGGACGGGGTCGCCGATATCGACCTGGATGCGCTGCTCGATTTCCATCGCGCCCAGGACACGCTTGGCACGGTGACCGTCGTGCAGCCGCACCTGCAATGGGGGGTGGCGGAGATTGGCGCAGACCACAAGGTCGCGGGCTTCGTCGAGAAGCCGCGCAGCGAGCACTGGATCAACGGGGGGTTCTTCTGCTTCGAGGCGGCTGCGCTGGACTACATCGGCGAGGACAGCGTGCTCGAGCGCGAGCCGTTGGAACGCCTTGCCGCCGACAGCCAACTCGGCGCATACCGCCACGAGGGCTTCTGGGATTGCATGGACACCTACAAGGACGCGGTCGAACTCAACGACATCTGGGCGTCGGGCCATGCCCCTTGGTCTGACCTTCCGAGCGTTCGATCGATTGACCACCGGATCCGTGGGTCAATCGATCAAACGGCGCTGCCGGCGAGGCGAAGATGACTGTCCTTGTCACTGGAGCGCACGGTTTTGTCGCCTCGCATCTCGTCGGGGCGCTGCTCGAGCGCGGCGACGAGGTGCGGGTGCTCGACCGGCCCGACCCGCGCATCGCCGACGTCGGGGGACCGCGGCTCTCGGGGCTCGATCTTCTCGGCCTGCGCGATCAGGTTGAGCTAGCGGAGGGGGACCTGCGCGACGCCGATGCGGTCGCCGCTGCCGTCGCCGGCTGCGACACGGTCTTCCACCTGGCCGCACAGACGATCGTCGGCGTCGCCCGCGAATCGCCACTGGAGACGCTCGAAGTCAACGTGCGGGGCGCCTGGAACGTCTTCGAGGCCTGTCGCGAGCACGAGGTCTCCCGCGTCGTCTTCGCCTCTTCCGACAAGGCATACGGCGCCAGTCCGGAGCTTCCCTACCGCGAGGACTTCCCGCTGCGGGCCGCCTACCCATATGACGCCAGCAAGGCAGCGGCCGACATCATCGCCCGCAGCTACGCCGGCGCCTACGGTCTGCCGCTGGCAGTCACCCGCTTCGCCAACATCTACGGCGGCGGCGACCTCAACTTCTCGCGCCTGATCCCGGAGACGACGATCGCGGTGCTCGACGCCCGCCCGCCGGTGATCCGCTCGGACGGCAGCCCCGAGCGCGACTTCCTCCACGTCGACGACGCCGTCGCCGCCTATCTCGCGATCGAGGCAGCGCTCGAGCGAGGCGAGGCCAGGGGCGAGGCCTTCAACGCCGGCGGCGAGCGCCCCCACTCGGTGCGCGAGGTGGTCGGCCTGATCGCCGCCGCGGCGGGAACCGGGGTGGAGCCCGAGTACCTCGGCAGCGGCACTCCCGACGGCGAGATCGACCGCCAGTACGTCGACTCGGCCAAGCTGCGCGAGCTGACCGACTGGAGTCCCCAGGTCGAGCTGGCCGACGGTCTGCGGCGTACGCTCGAGTGGTACCGCGAGCATCCCGAGGCTCGGCCCGCACCGGAGATAGCTTCCAAGTAAGAGTCTTACCGGTGTTACTCTTACTCCATGTCGAGAGTCACGAGCAAGGGGCAGGTCACGATTCCGAAGGAGATCCGAGACGCCTTCGGGTTGCTCCCCGGCACCGAGGTGGAATTCGTCTCGGATGACACAGGCGTTCGCGTTCGCCGGTCGCCTGGTGGGCAGCGACGGGGTGAGGAGGTCGTCAAGCATCTGCGCGAATCGGGGAAGAACTTCACGATGACGACCGAGGAGGTCATGCGGCTCACCCGGGGCGAGGATTGGGGCACCGGGCACTTGGAGGAGGGTGGCGGCGACTCTAGTTGACTCCAATGTCCTGATCGACATCGTGGCCGAGGATCCACGCTGGGCTCCTTGGTCGGAAGAGGCGCTGGTCAGCGCTCTCGACGAGGGACCGGTCTTTGTCGACCAGATCGTCTTCGCCGAGATCTCGATTGGCTACACCTCGGCCGAGTCCTGTCAGTTGGCGCTTGCCGGGAGGGGGCTGGAGCTCATCCCGATTCCCTGGCCGGCGGCTTTCCTGGCGGGTCGGGCCTATGCCGCATACAAGCAGCGTGGAGGGACCAAGCTCGCGCCCCTGCCAGACTTCTTCATCGGGGCCCATGCCGCAGTCGCCGGCCTACGCCTGCTCACCCGCGACGCGAGCCGATACCGCAGCTACTTCCCCACAGTCGAGCTGATCGCGCCGGAGTAGCGCTGCCGGCACGGCTACTCTGGGCCGCATGTGCGGACGATTCACGGTCACGGCCAAGGACACAAAGAAAATCGCCGACCACTTTCAGGTCGAGCTCGAGAAGGCGCTGGAGCGGAACTCCGCGGGCAACGCGCCGGCGCCGACCGCCGAGCGGGTGAAGAAGGTCGAAGGGGCGTTGGGCCGCTTCAACGTCGCGCCGACGCAGGAGGTGCTGACCGTGCGCTCCTCTCCGGATCCCGAGGAGGCGGCGCAGGGCGAGCGCGAGGCGCGGTTGATGCGCTGGGGCCTGGTGCCGCGCTGGGCCAAGGACCTCAAAGTCGGCTACCGGATGATCAACGCCAAGGCCGAGAACCTGAGCTCCAGTCGGGCCTACTCGCCGCTGGTCGGCAAGTTCCGCCACCGCTGCCTGATCGTCGCCGACGGCTTCTACGAGTGGATGGTGGCGGAGGACCCCAAGCAGCCGCGCCAGCCCTGGCGCTTCACCGTCGACGGCGGTGAGACCTTCGCCTTCGCCGGACTCTGCACCCGCAAGGAGTGGGAGGACCCCGAGGACCGCGGCTTCGACGACGGCTGGCTCTACAGCTGCACGATCGTCACCACGACACCGAATGAGCTGGTCGCCAAGGTCCACGACCGGATGCCGGCGATTTTGCCCAATGCCGAGGCCGAGGCCGCCTGGCTGCGTCCCGACCTCGAGCTTGAGGAGGCGGTGGCGATGTGCGGGCCGCTGCCCGCCACGCGGATGGAAAGCGCCCCGGCAAACCCGAAGCTGAACAAGGTCGGCAAAGGCAGCGAGGAAGGTCCCGAGCTGTTG
The DNA here is from genome assembly GCA_963720805.1 of uncultured Solirubrobacterales bacterium. Taxonomy (GTDB): domain Bacteria; phylum Actinomycetota; class Thermoleophilia; order Solirubrobacterales; family 70-9; genus VRUE01. The sequence goes on from CAVRGT010000001.1 coordinate 181,423, forward strand.
GTCGCGCCGCGGGACGCCTGAGCCTCAGCCTTCCGTTTCTTCTTCTTCGGCCCGTTCGCGGTTTTCGTCTTCGGCTTCTTCGTCGATCGGCGGCGGCACCTTCTTCAGCATCAGCCCGGTGCGCACCGTCGCCTTGCCGGCGCTGGTGCTCAGCGTGCAGGCGAGCCTGGCGCCGGGGACCGATGTCGTCCGCCAGACCGTCTCGAAGGGCAACACCAGGTCCACCTTCGGCTTGCCTTCGGGGAGGAAGTATTCGATGTGCTCGACCCCGACCTGGTATTCGGGCCATTCCAGCTTGACCCCTTTCTCGCTGCTGAAGTGGGGCGGCAGGCCGTCCAGTTCGAGCACAGCCAGTTCGGTTCCGTGCGAGCTGAAGTCGAGCAGGATCACTTCCGGCACTTCCTGGTTGAAGAGCCCGGTGCTGGAGCGCGGGTAGGTGGCGCGCAGGCCGCCGGCGCTCTGGGCGATTTCCGCCCGCCCGGTGCCGCTGACCGAGCAGAGGATGCGGCCGCCGCCGACCGGGGCGCCGGCGTCGATCCGCAGCTGCGAGGAGACCCGGAAGAGCGAGTAGGCGCTGACGTTGAGCCCGGTCGTCCGAATCGACCCGCCGACCAACTGCATCGAAGCGCCGCCGGGCAGCGGCGCGGGCCGTGAGTCCGGCATCGGCAACTTCACCACCCATTCGAGCTGGGCCGCTTCGCCGCCGGCCTTGTCGGTGGCGAGCAGGGCAGCGGCGACGGTGGCGATCAGCCCGATCGCGATCACGATCAGGGCGCCGCGCGGCGGTCGGTTCTTCTTCTCGTCGGCCACGGCTGGGCCGCAAGCTACCGTGTAGGAGTGGCCAAGAGCGCAACGCCGTCCCCTCCGGCCGAGGTCAGCTTCGAGACGGTGACGCTGCACGGTCGCGAGAGCGGCTACCTCGTCGGCGGCGAGGGCCCGGTCCTGCTGCTGATCCACGGCATGGCGGGTACCTGTGAGAACTGGCGCGACGTGATCGAGCCGCTGGCGCGCCGGCACACCGTGATCGCCCCCGACCTGCCGGGGCACGGCCTCTCGGCCGGCGGCCCGGGCGACTACTCGCTTGGCAACCTCGCTTCCGGGCTGCGCGACCTGCTGCTCGTCCTCGGCCACGAGCGGGCGACGATCGTCGGCCACTCGCTCGGCGGCGGCATCGCGATGCAGTTCTCCTACCAGTTCCCCGAGATGGTCGAGCGCCTCGTCCTCGTCTCCAGCGGCGGCCTCGGGCTCGAGGTGAGCCCGGTCCTGCGCGCCGCCGCCCTGCCCGGTGCCGACCTCTTCATCGCCGCCACCGCGACCACCGGCCAGAAGCTCGGCGGCGCGATCGGCCGCGGCCTCGCCAAGGTCGGGATCAAGCCCGCCGCCGACGTCGCCGAGGTCGCCCGCGGTTACGGCTCGCTGGCCGAGCCGGACCGTCGCAAGGCCTTCCTCGCGACCCTGCGTTCGGTGGTCGGCACCGAGGGCCAGCGCGTCTCCGCCACCGATCGCTTCTACCTGGCCGAGGCGGTGCCGGTGCTGATCGTCTGGGGCGCCCGCGACCCGATCATCCCGGTCGGTCACGGCGAGGACGCCCATCGCGCCCTGCCCGGCAGCAAGCTGGAGATCTTCGACGGCGTGGGCCACCTGCCCCAGGTCGAGCAGCCCGCCCGCTTCATCGCCGTGCTCGAGGACTTCATCGCCGCCAACGAGCCGGCGGTCTTCGATCGCGACGAGTGGCGCGCCCGCTTCAAGGTCGCCTGACCAGCGGGCAGGCCAAGACGCGCCCGACAGGATTCGAACCTGTGGCCTCTTCCTCCGGAGGGAAGCGCTCTATCCAGCTGAGCTACGGGCGCTCAGCGGCCAGTCTAGATGAGTAGTTCCACGACTCAGGCCACGTAGTCGACCAGCGCCCTCGAGGGGCGCCCGAGCTGATGGTTGAGCGAGATCGCCGCAGCCAGCGCCAAGAAGCGGCTGGCGAGGCGAGCATGAATGCCACGAAGTGTGCGGGCGCCGTGGCGCTCGAGGCCGAGGATGTCCTTGGCGGTCCAGTAGATCGACTCGATCCGCTGGCGCAGTGGGGCGAGGTGGAGTCCGCCCTCGGGCTCATCCTTGCGACGCGGGCGCACCACGGTCGCGCCGAGGGCGGCGGCATCTACTTCGAAATCGGCACCGGCATAGCCCTTGTCGCCCAGGACGGTGATCGGGCCCGAGCGGTTGACCCGTTCCAGCAGCCGCAGGCAGACCTCGCGCTCACCCTCCTTGGGTGAGGTCAGCGCCATCGCGCGGGGGGTTCCGTCGGGAGCCATCAGCGTGTGCAGGCGAAAGCCCCAGAAGTAGCGGGAATGCGAGGCGCAGTAGCCGTAGTCGGCGGCGTCTGCGGTCGCGCCGCCGAGGCTGTTGGCTCCGGCCCGCTTCACCGTCTGGCGCGAGCGGGCGCACTCCACGGGGGTGGAGTCGACGAGCAGCAGGTCATCGTGCCAGCCGGGGCTCTGGAGGCAAAGGCCGAGATCATCGCCTCGATCGTCTCGGCCAGTCGGTCGCGGCGCTTGTGAAAGCCCGAGCGCTTGGTCAGGGCAGGGAACAGGTGACCCAGTCGCTTGGGTGCGACCCGAGCAAAGCGGGCATCGGAGTTGATGCCCATGATCGCCTGCGCCACGCAGAGCGTCACGACCTCCGCGTCGGTCAGGCTTCGGCGGGCGTTTCCTGGCTTTTCGGGCAGGAGATCGTCAACGGTGCAGAACACAGAGGTGAGCAGCAGGTCGAGGTCGGCGAGCATCGTGGCCCCCTTCGGGTCGGCGGTGAGAACTGAGCACCGCCGACTTCGACCCCGCTGCCTATCTCCCCTTGGCACGCCTGGGGCCAACCTCCCAGTGCCGAGTGGTCGATTGACCCCCGCATACGGGGGCAAATCGACCAGTCAGCGTCCGCGCCGCCCACACGGACTGCTCACTCCGAGCTGGGAAGGGTCGGCACGGCAGTCGCCGTGGAACTACTCATCTAGCTCCGGGTGGCGGAGCGCCTGCGTCGCGTAGGCTCGCAGGCTCGCATGGATCTCTCGGCGATCTTCCTCGGCACCGGCGGTTCGGTGCCCTCGGCGCGGCGCTCGACCGCGAGCGTGATGCTGATCCGCGGCGGCAAGCGGATGATGTTCGACTGCGGTGAAGGAACCCAACGCCAGCTGCAGCGCTCGCTGGGCCTGGCCCAGGTCGACGAGATCTTCCTCACCCACTTCCACGCCGACCACATCCTCGGCCTGCCGGGCCTGCTCAAGACCTATGACCTGACCGCCCGCGAGGAGCCGCTGACGATCTACGGGCCGCGCGGCCTGCGCGACCTCTTCAAGACGCTCGGCCGCCTGATCGGCCGCACCGACTACAGCATCGACCTGATCGAAATCGACCCCGGCGAAGCGGTGCGCCACGACGGTGCCGAGGTGCAGGCCTTCGCGGTCGAGCACAGCGTGCGGGCCAACGGTTACGTGCTGATCGAGCAGGACCGCCCGGGGCGCTTCGACCCCGACGAGGCGAAGCGGCTCGGCGTTTCCGAAGGACCGGCCTTCGCGGCGCTGCAGCGGGGGGAGGAGGTCGCCGGGAGCAACGGAGCGGTGCGACCGCCCGACGTGATGGGCGAGGCACGACCCGGCCGCATCGTCGCCCTCACCGGCGACACGGCCCCCTGCCACTCGACCGTGGCAGCGGCGGCCGACGCCGACCTGCTGATCCACGACGCCAGCTTCTCCGAGGAGGAGGTCCAGCGCGCCGCCGATACCGGCCACTCGACCGTCAGCCAGGCCGCCGCGGTCGCCCGCGAGGCCCACGTCAAGATGCTCGCCCTGGTCCACATCTCCTCGCGCTACCACGTCGGCAGCGTGCTCGAGGAGGCCCGCGATGTCTTCGAGCCGAGCGTCGCCCCGAAAGACTTCGACCTGGTCGAGATCCCCTTCCCCGAGCGCGGCGAGCCGGAGCTGATCGTCAAGGGCGCCCGCGAGCGGGCCGAGCGGCCCGATCCCGAGCCCGCTCCCTCCTCAGAGGGCTAGTTCGGCGACCGCGTCGGCGATCTCGGCCGTCCGGTCCTCCTGCAGGAAGTGCTTGGCCGGCAGCAACGTCGCCTGCTCCAGGCCGAGGGCGCGCTGGACCTCCGCGCGGCGGTGGGAACCGAGCATCGTGTCCTTCTCGCCCCAGACGACCTGGGCCGGGTACTGGCGCTTGCCGAGCCCGTCGAAGAAGAAGCGCTCCTTCGCGGCGCTCAACTCGAAGCCGCGCATGATCTTCAGGAACGCCCGGCCGCCGTCGCCGCGCTTGAGCAGGGCATGGTGGGCGTCGACCTCGGCGCCCGGCACGGCCTCGCGGTCCTCGATCCCAATCAGGTAGTAGAGCCGGCGAAAGAGCGGCCGCACCATGCCCGCCAGCCAGGCCTCGCCGACGCCCCGAATTGAGAACGGATGCATCGGCCAGGGCCGGCGAAAACTCGCTACGTCGGCGAGCGTGTTGAGCGCGGTCAGCGAGAGCACACGGTCCGGGTTGCGGATCGCCCACTCGAAGCCGATCGGCCCGCCGATGTCATGGACGACGAGGTGGCAACGCTCAATCCCGAGCGCCTCGATCGCCGCCCCGGTCCACTCGGCCAGCCCGCCCCAGCTGTAGTCGAAGCCCGCGGGCCGCTCGGCGAGCCCGAGCCCGGGCAGATCGAAGGCGACGCCCCTCAGGTCCCGCGCGGCGAGCTCCGGCACGACCCGGCGGTAGAGGAAGCTGCTGGTCGGGACGCCGTGCATCAGCACGACCGCCTCACCGTCTCCCTGATCGAGGACGAAGCTGTCGAGGCCGGCGGCGCCGAAGCGCCTGCCCGACGCCTCGTGCTTGGCAAGCGTTTCCGCAACGTCCGCTCTCACCCGGCAAGCGTGGCAGGAATCGTCGCCACCCGCTGCTACGCTGCGGCCGTCCTTTAACCAGGCCCTGTGAGGCCGAGAAGGAGCCAACAGAAGTGAACGAGACGGTCGTGCTTGAGCGCGACGATTTGAGGCGGACGCTGCGGCGGATCGCCCACGAGATCGCCGAGAAGAACCCGGATCCCGGGGCCCTAGCGATCGTTGGCATTCACACTCGCGGCGCCCTGCTCGCCCGCCGCCTGCACTCCTCGCTCGCCGAGCTGACCGGTGCCGAGCTGCCGATCGGCGACATCGACATCTCCTTCTACCGCGATGACGTCGGCGCCAAGTCACCCGCCACGCAGCCGGTCGTCCACGCCTCCCACATCGACTTCGACCTCGCCGGGCGCACCGTCGTCCTGGTCGACGACGTCCTCTTCACCGGTCGCACGGTGCGGGCCGCGATCGACGCCCTCTTCGACTACGGCCGACCGCAGCGGGTCCAGCTCGCCGTGCTCTGCGACCGCGGCCACCGCGAGCTGCCGATCCGCCCCGACTACGTTGGCAAGAACCTGCCGACCGGGCGCGAGCAGCGGGTCAACGTCCACCTCGAGGAGCTCGACGGCAGCGACGAGGTAGCGATCGCCGACGCCCGGCCGGCGGAGGTCGGCGCGTGAGGCACCTGCTCTCGATCGAGCAGCTCTCCAAAGCCGAGATCGAGGCGATCCTCGACCGCGCCGAGAGCTTCGCCGAGGTCGGCCGCCGCGACATCAAGAAGGTGCCGACCCTGCGCGGCCGCACCGTCGTCACCCTCTTCTACGAGGCCAGCACCCGCACCAGCTCCTCCTTCGAGCTGGCCGCCAAGCGCCTCTCCGCCGACCTCGTCTCGGTCAAGGCGGCCGGCTCTTCGGTCGACAAGGGCGAGTCGCTGAAGGACACGGTCGCCACCCTCTCCGCCTATGACCCGGCGGCGATCGTGCTGCGCCATCCCTACGCCGGCGCCGCCCAACTGGTCGCCGGCTGGGCCGACGCTGCGGTGATCAACGCCGGCGACGGCAAGCACGAGCACCCGAGCCAGGCACTGCTCGACGTCTACACCCTGCGCCGCCGCCTCGGCTCGCTCGAGGGCAAGCGGATCTGGATCGTCGGCGACGTCCTGCACAGCCGCGTTGCCCGCTCCAACCTGATCGCCTTCAAGGCGATGGGCGCCGAGCTCACCGTCTGCGGCCCGCCCGCCCTGATTCCACGCGGCCTAGAGCAGCTCGGCTGCGCGGTCGAGCACTCGCTGGAGCGGCTCGGCGAGGCCGACGTGGTCTACGCGCTGCGGCTGCAGCGCGAGCGGATGAACGAGAGCTTCGTGCCCTCGATCCGCGAGTACGCGGCTCACTTCCAGATCGACTCCCGCCGCCTCGGCCCGCGGCAGCTGCTGATGCACCCGGGCCCGGTCAACCGCGGGGTCGAGCTCTCCGGCGAGGTGATCGACTCGCCGCAATCGCTGATCGCCGAACAGGTCGCCTCCGGCCTGGTCGTGCGGATGGCGATCCTCTACGAGCTGCTTGCCGCGGGCGATCAGGAGCCCGCGCCGGCCGCCGGCAACGGTCACGCGACCCCGATCGGACAACCGGCGTGAGCGAGATGCGGCTGCAGATGCGCGCTGGGGAGCGCGCGAGCATCGTCCTGCGCGGCGCCACCGTTCTTGACCCAGTGGCCGGGATCGACGCGGAGCACGACATCGTCGTCCGCGACGGCGTGATCGCCGAGCTGGCGGCACCCGGCGAGGCCACGGCCGACGGGATCGAGGAGATCGATGCCGGCGCCCTGCACGCCTTTCCGGCCTTCTTCGACCCCCACGTCCACCTGCGCACGCCCGGCCAGGAGCACAAGGAGGACATCGAGACCGGCGCCCGCTCCGCCGCCGCCGGCGGCTACAGCGGCATCCTCGCGATGGCCAATACCGAGCCGCCCGTCTCGACTCCCGCCGACGTCGAGGCGCTGCTCGCCGACGCCGGCGTTGCCGCCGCGGTCAAGGTCGGTTTCCTCGCCACCGTGACGCGGGGTATGGAGGGGGAGGAGCTGACCGAGATGGCCTCGCTGCGCGATGTCGGCGCCGCCGGCTTCAGCGACGACGGCCTGCCGATTCGCAGCGCCCGGATGCTGCGTCGGGCCCTCCAGTACCAGCGCCTCTGCGGCGGCACTATCGCCCTTCACGAGGAGGACCCGGAGCTCTCCGGAGCGGGCGTGATGCACGAGGGCCCGGTCTCCGCCGTGCTCGGCCTCGAGGGCATCCCCTCGGTCTCGGAGTCGACGATGATCGCACGCGACGCCGCCCTGGCCGGCTACGAGGGCGGCCGCATCCACGTCCAGCACCTCTCGGCGGCCGAGTCGGTCGAGGCGGTGCGCGCGGCAAAGGCCGCCGGAGTCCAGATCAGCTGCGAGGCCTCGCCGCACCACCTCTGCCTCACCGACGAGGAGGTGCGCAGCCTCGACCCGCAGCGCTTCAAGATGAACCCGCCGCTGCGCAGCGAGGCCGACCGCCAGGCCCTGATCGAGGGGCTGCGCGACGGCACGATCGAGTGCATCGCCACCGACCACGCTCCCCACGCGGCCGAGGAAAAGGAAGTCCCCTTCGAGCAGGCGGCGATGGGCGTGACCGGCCTGGAGACCGCGTTCGCCGCCCTCTACACCGAGCTCGTCCTGCCGGGCACGATCGAGCTCGGCCTGCTGATCGAGCGCCTCGCCGGCGGTGCCGAACCCTTCGAGGTAGAGCGCCCCTCGCTGGCCCCGGGCAGCGAGGCCAACATCGCCATCTGCGACCTCTCGGCCCGCTGGACGGTCGGCGAGGACGGCTACGAGAGCCGCTCCTCCAACTCCTGGTGCGCCGGCAAAGAGCTGACCGGCCGCGTCCAAATGACCCTGGCCGCCGGTCAAATCGCCTACCGCCTCCGCTCCTTCTCAATGGGAGTCGCAGCATGACGACCCTTCCGGTGCGCTTTATGCACCCCCCAGGTTCAAAAGGCGCACCGCAATGAACGAGGGATACCTGCTGCTCGCGGACGGGGCTCGGTTCGACGGGATTCCCTGTGGCGCCGAGGGGCCCGTGACCGGCGAGGTCGTCTTCAACACGGCTATGACCGGCTACCAGGAGTCGGTCACCGATCCCTCTTATGCCGGGCAGATCATCGTCTTCACCTACCCGCTGATCGGCAACTACGGCGTCTCGGCGGCGGCGATGGAGTCCGACCGCGCCCATGCCCGCGGCGTGGTCATGCGCGATCCAAAGAACGGTGAGGACGTCGCCACCGCCGAGGGCGGCTGGCTCGACTGGCTCGCCGACTGCGGCGTGCCGGCGATTGGCGGCGTCGACACCCGCGCCGTCGTCCGTCACATCCGCGACCGCGGCGCGATGCGCGGCGGCATCTTCCCCGCCGGCACGCCCGAACCCGAAGCACGTGAGCGCGTCGCCGCCGAGCCCTCGATGGACGGCGCCGACCTCGCCCGCACTGTCACTCCCGCCGAGCCGGTCCGCTTCGAGGGGGAGGGCGGCCCGCACGTGGTCGGCATCGACACCGGGATCAAGCTCAACATCGTGCGCCAGCTGCGCGAGCGCGGCTGTCGGCTGACGCTGCTGCCCTGCACCTCCACGCCGCAGGAGGTTCTCGCCGAAGAGCCCGACGTCGTCTTCCTCGCCAACGGCCCCGGCGACCCGGCGGCGCTCGGCTACGTAGTCGACACCGTGCGCGAGCTGGTCGGCCAGAAGCCCCTCTTCGGCATCTGCCTCGGCCACCAGCTGCTCTGCCGCGCCGTCGGCCTCGAGACCTTCAAGCTCCCCTTCGGCCACCGCGGCACCAACCACCCGGTCAAGGAGCTGGCCACGGGGCGGATCGACATCACCTCGCAGAACCACGGCTTCGCCGTCCAGGGCCCCGGCGGCGAGCCGCGGATCGAGGCCGACGAGCCGGTGCGCTGGGAAACCGACTTCGGCGCCGCCGAGCTCTCCCACCTCAACCTCTACGACCGCACGGTCGAGGGGCTGGTGCTGAAGGAGGTCGGCGCGGCGACGGTCCAGTACCACCCCGAGGCCGGCCCCGGACCGCATGACGCCCGTCACCTATTCGATTCCTTCCTGGAGCTGACCAATGCCTAAGCGCACCGACATCGAGAAGATCCTCTTGATTGGCTCCGGCCCGATCGTGATCGGCCAGGCGGCCGAGTTCGACTACTCCGGCGTGCAGGCCTGCAAGGTGCTGCTCGAGGAGGGCTACGAGGTCGTGCTCGTCAACTCCAACCCGGCGACGATCATGACCGACCCCGAGTTCGCCACCTCGACCTACATCGAGCCGCTGCTGCCGGGCCCGGTGACCCGGATCATCGAAAAGGAGCAGCCCGACGCGCTGCTGCCGACCCTCGGCGGGCAGACCGCGCTCAACCTGGCGATGACCCTGTACGAGGACGGCACGCTGGAGAAGCACGGGGTCGAGCTGATCGGCGCCGACCACGCCGCGATCCGCCGCGCCGAGGACCGCGAGGAGTTCCGCCAGACGATGAACGAGGCGGGCGTGCGCATCCCCTGGTCGATGACGGTGGAGACGCTCGGCGAGGTCGAGGCGGCGCTGGCCGACGGCCGCATCAGCCTGCCGGCGATCGTCCGCCCGGCCTTCACCATGGGCGGTCAGGGCGGCGGCATAGGGGAGACCGAGACCGAGCTGCGCCAGGTCGTCTCCGAGGGCCTCGCCGCCAGCCCGATCAACCAGGTCCTGGTCGAGGAGTCGGTGATCGGCTGGGGCGAGTTCGAGCTCGAGGTGATGCGCGACCACAACGACAACGTGGTGATCATCTGCTCGATCGAGAACGTCGACCCGATGGGCGTCCACACCGGCGACTCGGTCACCGTCGCCCCGGCCCAGACCCTCACCGACGCGCTCTACCAGGACCTGCGCGACCAGGCGATCAAGGTGATCCGCGCCGTCGGCGTCGAGACCGGCGGCTCCAACGTGCAGTTCGCGGTCAACCCGCGAGACGGTGAGATCGCCGTGATCGAGATGAACCCGAGAGTTTCACGCTCCTCGGCCCTCGCCTCGAAGGCGACCGGCTTCCCGATCGCCAAGATGGCGGCCAAGCTCGCCGTCGGCTACGCCCTGGAGGAGATTCCCAACGACATCACCCGCGCCACGCCGGCCAGCTTCGAGCCGACGATCGACTACGTGGTGACGAAGATCCCGCGCTTTGCCTTCGAGAAGTTCCCCGGCACCGAGGGCAAGCTCTCGACCTACATGCAGAGCGTTGGCGAGGCGATGGCGATCGGCCGCACCTTCCGCGAGTCCTTTTCCAAGGCGATGCGCTCGCGCGAGCTCGACGACGTCGCCGAGGTGCCCAAGGGCGACGAGGAGCTGCTCACCCTGCTGGAGAAGCCCTGCGCCGAGCGGTTCGACCTGATCGACGCCGCCTTCAAGCGAGGCCTCTCGGTCGAGGCCGTGCACGAGCGCTGCCTGGTCGACCCCTGGTTCCTGCATGAGCTGCAGGCGCTGGCGACCGAGGGCGACGGGACCGATGGGCTCACCCGCGTCTACAAGTCGGTCGACACCTGCGCGGCCGAGTTCGAGGCGGCGACGCCCTACTACTACTCGGCCCACGAGCGGCCCTCGGCCGGCGTGGCTGCCTCCGAGGTCCGTCGCGGCGAGCGCGACTCGGTCGTCATCCTCGGCGCCGGCCCCAACCGGATCGGCCAGGGGATCGAGTTCGACTACTGCTGTGTGCACGCGGCGATGACCGCCCGCGAGCTCGACCGCGACGCGGTGATGATCAACTGCAACCCGGAGACGGTCTCGACCGACTACGACACCTCCGACCGCCTCTACTTCGAGCCGCTGACGGCAGAGGACGTGCTCGCGGTCTGCGAGCAGGAGAACCCCGAGGGAGTGATCGTCCAGTTCGGCGGCCAGACGCCGCTGAAGCTGGCCCGGGCGCTGGAGGAGGCGGGCGTGCCGCTGCTCGGCACCCCGGTCGACGCGATCGACCTGGCCGAGGACCGCGGCCGCTTCGGCGCCCTGCTGCGCAAGCTCGGCGTCAAGCACCCGCCCTACGGCACCGCGCTCTCCGCAGATGAGGCGGTCGAGATCGCCAAGCAGGTCGGCTTCCCGCTGCTGGTCCGCCCGTCCTACGTGCTCGGCGGCCGGGCGATGGAGATCTGCTACTCGACCGATGACCTCAGCGCTTACCTCAGAGCCCACGTCAAGGCCGACCAGGAGCACCCGCTGCTGCTCGACCGTTTCCTCGAGAACGCGATCGAGGTCGATGTCGACGCGCTCGCCGATGGCAGCGACGTACACGTCGCCGGGATCATGCAGCACGTCGAGGAGGCCGGCGTCCACTCCGGCGACTCCGCCTGCGTGATCCCGCCGATGAGCCTCGGCGCCGAGATGCTCGACGAGATCCGTGCGACGACCAAACGGATGGCGCTCGAGCTCGGCGTGATTGGCCTGATCAACATCCAGTACGCCGTCGCCGGCGGCGAGCTTTACGTGATCGAGGCCAACCCGCGCGCCTCGCGCACCGTGCCCTTCGTCTCCAAGGCCACCGGCGTGCCCCTGGCCAAGCTGGCGGCGCGCCTGATGCTGGGCGAGAAGCTGGCCGACCAGGAGCTGCGCGATCCGCCGGCCGGCCTGGTCAGCGTCAAGGAGGCGGTGCTGCCCTTCGCCCGCTTCTCGGGGGCCGACTCGGTGCTCGGTCCCGAGATGAAGAGCACCGGCGAGGTGATGGGCATCGCGAGCGACTTCCCGACCGCCTTCGGCAAGGCCCAGGCGGCGGCCGGCGTCTCGCTGCCGACCGAGGGTGCGGTCTTCATCACCGTCACCGACACCGACAAGCCGGCGGCGACCCAGTTCGCCACCCAGCCTGCACGACCTCGGCTTCGAGCTGATCGCAACCGCCGGCACCGCGCAGGCGATCTCGACGATGGGCGTGCCGGTCACGCCGATCAACAAGATCGCCGAGGGCTCGCCGCACGTCGTCGACCTGATCCGCGAGCGCCGCTGCAACCTCGTGATCAACACGCCGACCGGCTCGGGAGCCCGCGCCGACGGCTATGAGATCCGCTCCGCCGCCGTGCGTCACAACGTCCCCTGCGTAACGACGATGACCGGCGCGACCGCCGCCGTGCGCGCGATCGCCGCCAAGATCGAAGGCAACCCCGAGGTCCGCTCCCTGCAGGAGATCCACGGCCTCCCGGGGCCGACGGGCCGCAAACGTGACATATCGACACGTTTGCGGCCCGTCGGCGGGGCCAAGCAGGCGCGATGACCGCCCCCTTCGGGCGGCGGCTCTGTGCGGTTTCCGAGAGCCGTGCGACGGGCGGCTACAGGCTCTTTTCCCTGATCGACACCGAGGGTCCCGAGCCCCGGCCGGGCCAGTTCTACATGCTCGCCACCGAGAACCACTGGGAGCAGAGCGGGCAGCGCCCCTACCTCCCGCGAGCGCTCTCAGTCGCCGAGACCGGACCGGCGGCGGGCGGCGTCCGCCTCGACTTCCTGATCGAGGGCATCGGCCCCGGCACCGACCGCCTCTGCGAGCTCGAGCCCGGCGAGAACGTCTGGGTCAACGGCCCCCTGGGCAACTCGTTCTCAACCCCCCGCGAACTGCATCAACTTCTCCACCCGCTAGATGGAGAAGTTGATGCAGTTCGGCCGAGCGGGGCGGTCTTGGTGGGGGGTGGGATCGGGATCGCGCCGTTGGCGCTGCTGAGGCGCCGCTTCGCCGCGAAGAACATTCCGACCCGGGTCCTGCTGGGCTTTCGCGACGCAGCTCACTCTGGCGGCCTCGATGAGCTCTTCTCGTGTTGCGAGGTTCGTCTGGCCAGCGACGACGGCCACTCCGGTCACCACGGCTACGTCACCGACCTGCTCGCCGCGATACTCGCGGGCGACGACGCATCCAGCGCCGCCGTTTATTCCTGTGGCCCGCCGCAGATGCTCGACGTGGTCGCCGCCACCTGCACCGCGGCCGATGTCCCCTGTGAGCTCGCCATGGAGTCCCCAATGGCCTGTGGCTACGGCGCCTGCTTCGGCTGTGCAATCCCCAAGCCCGGGGGCGGCTTCATTCGGTTGTGTGTTGATGGGCCCGTGTTGCGTGGGGGGCCGGCGGGTCCTGTCGCCGCAGGGGACCCCCCACCGCCTGCGGTAGCTAAAGCTTCCTCGGCGGCGGGTCCCCCTACGGCGCCACCCCCCGGCAGCCACGGATCAGCGGGCCCGTCGACTCCGATCGAGTTTTGCGGGATTGAGTTGGCGCACCCGGTGGTCAACGCGTCCGGGACGTTTGACGCGATAGCGGGCCGGCGCGTGTACGGCGACGCCCTGCTGACCGACTTTCCCTTCTCGGCCTTTGTCTCCAAGACGATCACGCCCGAGTCACGCACAGGTAACGAGCCGCAGCGGATCTGGGAGACGCCGGCGGGAATGATCAACTCGATCGGGCTGCCGAACAAGGGGCTCGAGGGGTTCCTGGCCGAGGACCTGTCACAGCTGGCGGAGCTACCAGTGCCTCTGATCGTCTCCGTCATGGCGACCGCCCACGAGGAGTTCGCGCGACTGGTCAAAGGTGTGGGGGAGAGGGACGAGGTGACGGCGATCGAGCTCAATGTCTCCTGTCCCAACGTGCACTCAGGACTGATCGTCGGCGAGCAGCCGAGCGAGACCGAGGCCCTGCTCGAAGCGTTGCGGCCGTTGACCGAGAAGCCGTTGATCGTGAAGCTGACGCCGAACGTGGCGAACCCGGTTGATGTTGCAGTTGCGGCTGAGCAGGGTGGGGCTGACGCGGTTTCGCTGATCAACACGCTCAAGGCGAGCGCAATCGATCCAGCAACGGGCCAACCGGGCATCGCGGCCGGGCACGGTGGACTCTCCGGCCCCGCGGTGCGGCCGGTGGCCGTCGCCCAGGTGCGCGCGGTTGCCGCCGCGGTGAGCATCCCGATCGTCGGTATGGGCGGAATTTCGAGCGGGGCCGATGCGGTCGAAATGCTCTCCGCCGGGGCAACTCTCGTCGCCGTCGGGACTGAGAACTTCCGCGACCCGCGGGCGGGCAGCCGAGTAGCGGGCGAGATTGCCGGAGCGCTCCAAGCCGGTCGAAGCAGGGCTCCAATCACCCCCACCGCCTAAACCTCAACTGGAGGTTCAGGTGAATTTCAGCGTTTTTGGCCCGCATGGCCTTGCACGCCCCCAACCCGCGGCTATACTCGCCGCCCACATGCCTGTCCCAGTCAAGACTTCCGCCGCCGCCCCCGAGCGCTCGCTGGACCAACGGATGGACGCTCTCAAACGAGCCAACGACATCCGCACCGCGCGCGCGAAACTGAAGAAGGACCTCAAAGCGGGCAAGGCGAACATCCACGCGCTGCTGCTCGACCCGCCGGAGTACGTGCTCACCGCCAAGGTCTTCGACATGCTCTTGGCGGTGCCGAAGTACGGCCGGGTGAAGACGAATCGGATCCTCAACCAGTGCCGGATCTCGCCGTCAAAGACAATCGGCGGCCTCTCAGAGCGCCAGCGCGCAGAGCTTGTAAGTCAGCTGCGCCGTTAGCGCGGCCGCTGCAAACCGGCGCATATCGCCGTCCTCGGTCGCTCGCGTGCAGAGCACGCCACGCTCCCTGCGTCCGGTCGATCTGCTTGGTTTTCGCGGCCGATCCATGTCCAAGGTCTTTGTAATCACAGGTCCATCTGGCGTCGGAAAGGGGACGCTGATCTCGACATTGCTCGAGCGCGTGCCTGATCTCGAGTTGTCGATTTCCGCAACCACGCGCGAGCCTCGCAAGGGCGAGGTCAACGGGCGCGACTACCACTTCCTGACGGCGGAGGAATTCGACCAGCGGGTCAAGGCCGAAGACTTCATCGAGTTCGCCACCTACAGCGGCCACCGCTACGGCACCCTGCGCTCCGAGGTGCGGCGGCGCCTCGACCAGGGCCACTCGGTCGTGCTCGAGATCGAGGTCCAGGGCGCCCGCCAGGTTCGCGCGGCGATGCGCGAGTCGGTGCAGGTCTTCATCGCCCCGCCCGACCCGGCCTCGTTGCGGCGCCGGCTCGAGTCGCGCGCCACCGACAGCCTCGAGGCGATCGATGCCCGGCTCGAGGTCGCCGAGCAGGAGCTGGCCGCCCAGGGCGAGTTCGCCCACACCCTCGTCAACGACGATCTCGACCGCGCCGCCGACGAGCTGGAGGCAATCGTGCGCACCGAGGTCGGGATACCTCTAGACTCCGGAGCAGATGATCAAACCACGCGTTGACAAGCTTCTCGACCACACTGACTCCCACTACGCGGCCGTAGTTGTCGCCGCCAAGCGGGCCCGTCAGATCAACAGCTACTACCACAGCCTCGGCGAGGGCAGCTTCGGCGAGTACCCGCCGCCGATGGTCGATATTCCCGGCGACAGGAACTACCTCTCGGTTGCGCTCGAAGAGGTCGCCGCGGGCAAGCTCAAATACGAGTACCGCTCCTAAGCGCGCTCCGGCGCGGCCGGACTTAAGGAACAGCCATGGCCAGAATCCTGCTCGGCGTAAGCGGAGGGATTGCCGCCTACAAGGCGCTCGAACTGGCGCGCCTGGCGACAACCGCCGGCCACGGCGTTCGCGTGTTGATGACCGAGGGGGCGACGCGATTCGTCGGCGCCGCCTCCTTCGAGGGCATCGTCGGCGCCCCGGTCCTGCTCTCCGAGTTCGAGCGCGACCCGATGCGCGGCGCCTTTCCTGGCGACCCCGCTCCCTCGCATGACCCGATCGGCCACCTCGAGTTGGCCGCCGGCTGCGACGCCTACCTCCTCTCCCCGGCCTCGGCCAACACAGTCGCCAAGCTCG
This sequence comes from uncultured Solirubrobacterales bacterium, assembly GCA_963720805.1. Taxonomy (GTDB): domain Bacteria; phylum Actinomycetota; class Thermoleophilia; order Solirubrobacterales; family 70-9; genus VRUE01. The sequence goes on from CAVRGT010000001.1 coordinate 197,119, forward strand.
CCAGTGGCGCCGCCGATTCGATGGTGACCACCTCCTTTCTCGCCTGCACGGCGCCGCGGCTGGTTGCGCCGGCGATGAACGACCGCATGTACGCCGACGCCGCCACTCAGGCCAACCTGGCGACCCTGGCCGAGCGCGGCGTGGTCGTGATCGACCCCGAGGAGGGAGCCCTCGCCTCGCGCGGCGAGCACGGCAAGGGCCGCCTGCCCGACCCGGCGAGCCTGCTGGCTCGCGTCGAAGCGGAGCTGCCCACGGGCGAGCGCCCCTGGGACGGCCTCCGCGTCCTCGTCACCGCGGGCGGTACCCGCGAGCCAATCGACTCCGTCCGCTTCCTCGGCAACCGCTCCAGCGGCCGCATGGGCATCGCCCTCGCCGCCGCCGCCGTCCGCCGCGGCGCAGACGTCACCCTGATCGCCGCCAACGTCAACCTCGCGGAGCCCCCAGGCGTTCACCGCATAGACGTCGAGACGACCGCAGAGCTTGCCAGGGCGACGCGTGACCAGTTCGCCACGACGCATGTTCTGCTGATGGCCGCCGCCCCTGCTGATTTTCGTGCAGCTGAGTCTTCGCCCGGCAAGATCGAGCGCACGGCCGAGGGGATCGAAGTTCCTCTGGAACCCACAGAGGACATTCTCGCCAGCCTCAAGGCGTCCCGCGCCGACGACCAAACCATCGTCGCCTTCGCCGCCGAAGCCGGCGACAACGTCGACCGTGCCCGCGAGAAGCTCCAACTCAAGGGCGCCGACCTGATCGTCCTAAACGACATCTCGAACCCCGCAATCGGCTTCGAGAGCCAAGAAAACGCCGTAACCCTGATCGACTCAACGAGCGCCGACCCCGTCCCACAAGCTCCGAAGGACGTCGTGGCCGACGCGATCCTTGCGAGAGTCGACCAGCTTCGAGCCCGGACAGCTCAACCGAAGACGTAGCTCCAGCGGGTGGCGCCGTAGGGGGACCCGCCCCCTGAGGAAGCTTTAGCTACCGGAAGGGGGTGGGGGTTCCTGCGGCGACAGGACCCGCTGGCCCTACGGCTCTCGAGCACATGGGGGAGGGCCATCGCGACAGGACCCGCTGGCCAGCCACCTCCGCCGAGCTATACTGCCCCCAAGCTTTTAGTGAGTCCCGATGTACCCGAAGTGGGCCTGGCCCACTTTTTTTGCGCCTCAACGCCAATGGCAGACCTCCAGCAAGACATCCAACACCAGCTCCGCGAGCTCGATGCCGAGCTCGATCTGGTCGCGCTCGAGCAGCCGAGCAAAGAAGCGCTGCGCCTCTTCATCGACCATCCCGCCGGCGTCGACCTCGCGCTTTGCGAACGGGTCACCAATCACCTCAACCACCTGCGGGCCGAGTACGCGTTGGAGGTTTCCTCGCCCGGCCCCAAGTACAGCAATCAGAAGGAGATCCAGTGAGCAAGGAGATCGTCGAAGCAGTCAAGGCACTGGAGCAGGAGAAGGGGATCGCCGCCGACAAGCTGATGGACGCGCTTGCCGATGCGCTCCTCTCCGCCTACAAGAAGACGCCCGGGGCGGCCAAATACGCCCGCGTCGATCTCGATCACGAAACCGGTGACTTCCTCGTCTTCGAACTGATCCTGCCGCCCGAGCTGGAGGAGAAGCTGCTGGCCGAAGCGGCCGAAGCGCAGGAGGAGGAAGAGCGCGAAGTCGATCCCGAGACCGGTGAGTTGCGGGAGCCCGAGGACCCCGAGCTCGATCCCGAGATGATCGCGCCCTACGAGGACCAGATCGAGACCCGCGACGTCACCCCCGAAGACTTCGGCCGGATCGCCGCTCAGACCGCCAAGCAGGTGATCCTGCAGCGGATCCGCGAGGCCGAACGGATGATGATGTTCGAGGAGTACCAGGACCGCGTCGGCGAGCTGATCACCGGGATCATCCAGCAGTCCGACAAGCGCTACACGCTGGTCCAGCTGAAGGAGCGGGTCGAGGCATTGCTGCCCAAGTCCGAGCAGGTGTACAACGAGCGCTACGACCATGGCATGCGGGTCAAGGCCGTGATCACCGACGTCTCGGACTCGACCAAAGGGCCGGCGATCGTGGTCTCGCGGCGCAGCTCGGAGCTGATCAAGAAACTCTTCGAAATCGAGGTTCCCGAGATCGCCGACAACCTGGTCGAGATCGTCGGCGTCGCCCGCGAGCCCGGCTACCGCTCGAAGATCGCCGTGATCTCCCACGCTGACGGGGTCGACCCGGTCGGCGCCTGCGTCGGCCCACGCGGCTCGCGGGTGCGGATGGTCGTCTCCGAGCTGCGCGGCGAGAAGATCGACATCATTCCCCACAACGACGAGCCCGCCCGCTTCGTCGCCAAGGCGCTCTCGCCGGCCCGCGTGCGCGAGGTGATCGTCGACGACGACGAGCGCCAGGCGACTGTGATCGTGCCTGACGACCAGCTCTCGCTGGCGATCGGCCGCGACGGTCAGAACGCCCGTTTGGCCGCCCGGCTGACCGGCTGGCGGGTCGACATCAAGTCCGAGACCGAGTTCTCCCAGGAGGACCCGGACGTCGAGTACGAGGGCGAAGAGAACTTCGACGGTCGCTGCATGGCGGTGCTCTCCAACGGCCGGCGCTGCCCCAACGCGGCGATCGAGGGCTCGACCTACTGCGGCCTGCCGCAGCACCAGGCGCTGAGCCGCTTCGAAACCAACCAGATCGCCGTTCTCGCCTCGATTCCCGAGGCGGAAGTCGAAATCCTCGCCGATCCGGATGCGGACCAGGGTCAGATCGATGAGATCGTCGCCAAGGCCGAGTCCGAATTTGTTGAGGAGACTCCCGATGAGGCTCCAGAGGAATCGGCTGCGGGTCCTGTCGTGACAGAGGACTCCTCGTCCTCGCAAGCTGCGGGCGAGGAGCCCACCGCCACGCCACCCGCAGAAGATTCGTCTGATGAGCCTCAGGACGAGGCGCCCGAGGAATCCGCAGAGGAACCTGTCGCTGAGCAGGCTGAACCAGTTGCCGAGGAGGCAGAGCAAGCGTAGTGGCAAAAAAGCGGGTACATGAGATCGCCAAAGCGCAAGGGCTGGAGAGCAAAGATGTCCTGGCGGCGCTGAAGAGCGCCGGGATTGAGGCAAAAGCTGCTGCCTCCAGCGTTGACGAGGCCGATGCGCTGAAGGCGATCCAGGCCGCGAAGGGAAACGGTGGCGCCGCCGCCGCTCCCGCCGAGGCCAAGAAGCCCGCGGCCGCCCCGGACGCCAAAGAGGCGCCTGCAAAGCCCGCTCCGGCTCGGCCGGCCGCGGCCAAAGCAGCGCCGAAACCGGCTGCTTCTTCCAAAGGGCCGGTTCGCCCGGCCGGCAAAACGGCCGCAGGCGGAGGAGGCGGCGCCAGCGGCAAAAAGCGCCGCGTCGTGATCGATTCTCAAGCCGCTCGCCGGGACCAGATGGGCGGGCCGCCGCCGCAGCGCCCGCCACGCCGCCGCGGTGGCCGTCGTCGTCGCCCCTTGTTGGAGGAGCCGCCGCCCAAAGTCGAGGCCGCCGAGCCCGAGGCGACCAAGGTTCCGGCCGGCGCCACCGTGCGCGAGGTCGCCGAGCTGCTCGGTCTGGGCAGCTCTGAGGTGATCAAGAAGCTGATGATGATGGGGGAGATGGCGACGCTGACCCAGACCCTCACCGACGAGTCGATCGCCGCGATCGCCGACGAGTACGACCGCAAGATCGAAATCGTCACCGCCGCCGATGAGGAGCCCGAGGAACCCGCCTTCGAGGACTCCGATGAGGAGCTCGCCGACCGTCCCCCCGTGGTCACGATCATGGGCCACGTCGACCACGGCAAGACCTCGCTACTCGACGCGATCCGCGAGACCGAGGTGGCCGCCGGTGAGGCCGGCGGCATCACCCAGCACATCGGCGCCTACCAGGTCCACCACGCCGAGAAGACGATCACCTTCCTCGACACGCCCGGCCACGCCGCCTTCACGGCGATGCGCGCCCGCGGCGCCAAGGTCACCGATATCGCGGTCGTCGTGGTCGCCGCCGACGACGGCGTCATGCCGCAGACCAAAGAGGCGATCGACCACGCTCGCGCCGCCGACGTGCCGATCCTGATCGCGGTCAACAAGATCGACAAGGAGGGCGCTCAGCCCGACCGCGTCCGCAACGAGCTCGCCGCCGACGGGCTCACCCCCGAGGACTGGGGCGGCGAGACGGTCTACGTCGACGTCTCGGCCAAGACCCGTGAAGGGCTCGACAAACTGCTCGAGATGATCCTGCTCGTCACCGAGCTGGAGGAACTGGGCGCCAACCCCGATGCCCCCGCCTCGGGCACGGTGGTCGAGTCCCAGCTCGATCCCGGCCGTGGCCCGGTGGTCACGATCCTGGTCCAGCGCGGCACGCTGAGCGTCGGCGACTCGCTGGTCGCCGGACCGCAGTGGGGCCGGGTACGGGCGATGCACGACTTCACCGGCACGCGGGTGCAGAGCGCCGGACCGGGGATGCCGGTCGAGGTTCTTGGCTTCGACGGTGTCGCCGACGCGGGCGAGTTCGTCCACGCGGTCGAGAACGACCGCCGCGCCCGCCAGGAGGCCCAGGAGCGCGCCAACCGGCTCAAGACCGAGCAGCTGGCCCGTCGCCAGGCCCGCAAGGTCAGCCTCGAGGAGGTCTTCTCGCGGGTTCAGGAGGGCGAGATCAAGGAGCTCAACATCGTGCTCAAGGCCGATGTCGCCGGCTCGCTGGAGGCGCTCCAGGACGAGATCGCCAAGGTGCCGCAGGAGCAGGTCGGGATCAACATCATCCACTCCCAGACCGGCGGCATCAACGAGTCCGACGTGATGCTGGCCTCCGCCTCGGAAGCGATCATCATCGGCTTCAACGTGCGCCCGCTCGCCGATGCCCGCAAGGCCGCCGAGCGCGAGGGTGTCGATGTCCGTACCTACTCGGTGATTTACAAAATCACCGAAGACCTGCGCAACGCGATGGAGGGCATGCTGGAGGCGGTCGAGGTCGAGGAGACGCTCGGCGAGGCCGAGGTCAAGCAGACCTTCAAGGCCTCCAAGGTCGGCCGCATCGCCGGCTGCATCGTCAACGAGGGCAAGGTCACGCGCACCGCCAGCGTCCGCCTGGTCCGCGAGGGCACGGTGATCTGGGACGGCAAACTCGGCTCGCTGCGCCGCTTCAAAGACAACGTGCAGGAAGTCGAGCAGGGCCAGGAGTGCGGCGTCGTCCTCGACGGCTACGCTGACGTCAAGGAGGGGGACATGCTCGAGTTCTACGAGACAAAGCAGGTCGAGCAGACGCTGGACTAAGATGGCCGCTCCTCGCATGCGCCGCATCAACGAGGTGCTCCGCGAGGTGATTGGCGCTGCCATCGCCGAGTTGAGTGACCCGCGCATCGGCTTCGTGACCGTGACCTCTGTGGAGACAAGCCCGGACCTGCGTGCCGCCAAGGTGCACGTCAGCGTGCTCGGCAACGAGGAGGAGAAAGGGGCGACGATGGTCGGTCTCGCCTCCTCGCACGGCGTCCTGCAGGCGAAGATCGCCGCCGAGACGCGGATGAAGCGCACCCCGACCCTGAGCTTCCGCTACGACGAGACGGTCGAGCAGGGCATGCGCATCAACGAACTGCTCGAGGGGGACGAGCCATGAGTGACGGCTTGCTCACCACGGCGAGCATCGAGGAGGTCGTCGGCGAGCTGCGCTCGCGCGAGCGCTTCCTGCTGACCGCCCACGAGGGCCCCGACGGCGACGCGCTCGGCTCGCTGCTGGGCATGCACCACCTGCTCGGCCAGCTCGGCAAGGACTCGGTGATGTTCATGGCGGCGAAGGAGTTCCCGCTGCCGATCGAGTACCGCTTCCTGCCCCTGGAGGAGGTCTTCCACGAGCCGCCCGCCGACATGGCGGATCGCACCGTGATCTTCCTCGACTGCGGCAACATCGACCGCATGCCGGTCGAGTTCCTCAGCGAGGGCGACAACTTCCGCATCAACATCGACCACCACCACGACAACACCCGCTTCGGCGACGTCAACCTGGTCGAAGTCGGTGCCTCCTCGACCGCCGAGATCGTCTACCGCCTGGCGGTTGCGCTGGGGGCGGAGATCACGCCTGAGATTGCCGCGGCGCTCTACGTCGGCCTGATCACCGACACGGGCAAGTTCATGTACGAGAACACCAACGCCGAGACGCACCGGATCGCCGCTGAGCTGATCGACGCCGGGGTTGTCGTCGACGACACCTACCGCCGCCTCTACGAGCACGTGCCGATCGAGAAGCTGCGCCTGCTTTCGCGCGCCCTTGAGGGTATTCAGCGCTACTGCGGGGAGCGGCTGATCGTCTCCTACATCACCGCTGCCGATTACGAGGCCAGCGGCGGTGGCGAGGAGATGACCGAGGGAATCATCGACCACCTGCGCTCGATCGAGGGTTGCAAGGTGGCGGCGATGGTCCGCGACAAGGGCGATCGCGGCCGCGCCGCGCGCAAGGTCAGCCTGCGCTCCAGCGGCGGCGAGATCGACGTCTCGGCGATGGCGCGCAAGCATGGGGGAGGGGGGCACAAGCGGGCAGCGGGGTTCTCCACCGACCTTGAGCTCGATGACCTCGTCAACTTCCTCTGCGGCGAAGTTAAAGCCCAACTCGGGCCGTAGGGCATGGCCGCAGCCGAGGCAGGCGCGGTCCTGCTCTGCGACAAGCCGGCGGGCAAGACCTCGCACGACATCGTCCTTGCCGTACGGCGCGAGCGCCGCGGCGAGAAAGTCGGCCACGCCGGCACCCTCGACCCGTTCGCCACCGGCCTGCTCCTGGTCCTGACCGGTCGGGCGACCCGCCTGCAGCGCTTCCTGGTCGAGCTGCCGAAGACCTACGTGGCGCGGGCGCGCTTCGGCTGGCGCTCCAGCACCGGCGATCCCGACGGCGAGCTGCGCGAGACCGGGCGCGTGCCGGACGCCCTCGCGCTGCCGACTGGAACGGTGCGCCAGCGGGTGCCGATGACCTCGGCGGTACGGGTCGGGGGAGAGCGGCTCTACCGCAAGGCGCACCGGGGCGAAGTGGTCGAGACCCCCGAACGCGAGGTCGAGGTCTACCGCGCCGAGTTGTTGAGCAGCGACACCGTGGGCGCCTCCTACGAGGTCGAGTGCTCCGCCGGCACCTACATCCGCACCCTGGTCGAGACCCTCGATGACGCCTACTGCGCCGAGCTGCGCCGCACCGCGATCGGCCCCTTCCGGGTCGACGACGCGGGCCATGAGTTCACCCTGAGCGAGGTCGCCGACATGGTCCCCACGGCGGCCGAGGCCCTACGATGAGGCTTCCGGTGGTCCTTTTGCTCCCTATACGTGCATAAAGCGCACCGGAAGGATTTGCTCTGAGCATCCAGGTCACCTCACTTCCCGACGCCGAGCCGCGGCCGCGGCATGTCGCGATCGGCACCTTCGACGGCGTCCACCGTGGTCACCAGGCGGTGATCAAGGGGCAGACACCGTGCTCACCTTCGATCCTCACCCGCTGGAGATCATCCACCCGGCGGCGCTGCCGAAGCTGATCATGCCCTTCGGGGTCAAGCGCGACGTGATCGAGGGGCTTGGCGTCGACGAGCTCGTCGTCATCCCCTTTGACCAGCAGTTCGCCCAGCGCAGCGCCGAGGAATTCATCGAGGACGTGCTGATCGCCAAGCTCGGCGCCGAGCAGGTCTCGGTCGGCGAGAACTTCCGCTTCGGCGCCAAGGCCAAAGGCGATCCCGCCATGCTGGCCGGCCGCGAGGAGTTTGAGACGCGGGTGGTGCCGCTGGTCGAAACCGACGGCGAGACGATCTCCTCGACCCGGATTCGCGCCCTCGTCGCCGCCGGCGACATGGAGGGCGCCCGCCACTGCCTCGGCGCCCCCTTCATGGTCGAGGGCGAGGTCGTCAGCGGCGACCAGCGCGGCCGCAAGCTTGGCTTCCCAACCGCCAACATCGTGCCCGATGATCGCCTCGCGATTCCGGGCCACGGCGTCTACGCGGCCTTTGCCAACGGCATCCCGGCTGCGGTCAACGTCGGCGTGCGGCCGACCTTCGAGAGCGGCCGCGGGGTGCTGATCGAGACCTACCTGATCGACTTCGACGGCGATCTCTACGGCACCGAGCTGCGGGTCGCCTTCGTCGAGCGCCTGCGCGGCGAGAAGCGCTTCGCCAGTGTCGAGGAGCTGATCGCCCAGATGCGGATCGATGTCGAGGACGCGAAGCGCGTCTGTGCTAGCTTCACCGGCGCGCCATGAGCCTGACCAAGGAGAAAAAAGACGAGCTGATCGGCAAGTACGGTCGCGCCGATGGCGATACCGGCTCAGCCGAGGTTCAGGTTGCCCTGCTCACCGAGCGGATCAACGAACTCACCGAGCACCTCCGCGGGCACGCCAAGGACCATCACTCGCGCCGCGGCCTGCTGATGCTGGTGGGGAAGCGCCGCCGCATGCTGCGCTATCTTGAGCGCCACGACCTGGAGCGCTACCGCGCCCTGGTCGCTGAACTCGGTCTGCGGCGATGATCGCCGCCGGGCAACCGGCGCCTGAGTTCACCCTCCGCGATCAGGACGGAGAGAAGGTCTCGCTCTCTGACTTCCGCGGCAAGAAGGTGCTGTTGGTCTTCTACCCGCTCGATTTCAGCCAGGTCTGCAGCGACCAGCTCTCGGTTTACCAGGAGGTCAAGCCGGAGATCGAGGCCAAGGGCGCGACCATGGTCGGGATCAGCGTCGACAGCGGCTTCGCCCACAAGGCCTTCCAGGAAAAGCTCGGTATCGACACGCCGCTGCTCGCCGACTTCGAGCCCAAGGGCGAGGTCGCCCGCGCCTACGGCGCCTACCTCGAGGAGAGGGGCCACAACAACCGCTCACTCGTCCTGATCGACGCTGAGGGCACGGTGGAGTGGGTCCACGAGTCGCCGACGCCGCTGGAGATCCCCGGCGCCAATTTGATCTTCGACGCGCTCCAGGGCGCAGAGAGCGAGTAACGAGATGAGCTTTGGCTGGGGAAGAGGATCGCGCCTCGCTGCGCTGACCGTGGGTGCCTGTCTGACGATGGCCGTGGTGCTCGCGCCGGCCAGCTCGGCGGATGTGACGATCGGGGCGAACGTCAACCAGAGCACGGGGACTTCGGGCACCTGTGGATACAGCTCCTTCTCCGAACGTCCCTGCACATTCGTCAACAACGTCGTGCCAGGCCAGATGATGACCGCTCCTTGCGCCGGCACGATCACCCGCTTCCGCATCAACGGGATCCCGAAAGCAGCCAACCACTACCGGCTCCGGGTGGTTCGCAAGAACGCGGACGGGAGCTATACCGGCACCGCGAGCAGCGCTCAGGTCGCGATCGGGCCCGAAGGTATCAACGAATACCCGACCAGCCTGCCGATCGCAGCGGGCGAACTGATCGGACTCGATTTTCAGGACTCCACCGAAGACCTCGGCGTGCGCGATGTCTTTGGTTCGGAAGTCAGCGGCTTCTACTTCTATGTCTTCCCGGCCGATGGCGGATCCGCTTTCCCGCCAAATCCTCCTGCCCCGTTCTACTACCTCTTCAACGCTGACATCGCCTGTGCGCCAGCGAATCCAGCACCCACTCCGGCCCCCAGCAACAAATTCAAGATCGTCAAGCTGAAGGGGACGACGGTGACCCTCGAACTTGCCTCCGCGGGCGCGGTGGCGGTCACCGACGCGAGCGCCAAGCCCAAGAAGGCGAAGGCCTCTGCCTCGAAGGCGAAGGCGAAGCCCAAGCTGCTGAAGCCCTCGACCGCGACCGGTGGACCCGGTCTGGCCAAGGTCAAGCTGAAGCTGACCGGCGCGGCGAAGAAAACGCTGAAGGCGAAAGGCAAGGTCAAGGTGAAAGCCAAGATCACCTTCACGCCAACCGGCGGCACGGCGTCGACGCAGACTCGGCCGTTCACGGTCAAGGCGCCGAAACCGAAGCACTCCAAACCGAAGCACTCCAAGTAGCGAGGCGGGTCCCAGCCCGGGCGGCCCCTGTCAGGCTGTCGGTGTGAGCGAGCTGACCAGCGCCGCGGTCCCGCCCGTCGGGCCCGCGGACCACAGGCGCGGCTCCGGCCCCGAGCTGATCGTCTACGCCGACCTCGGTTGCCCGCACTGCGCCTCGGCCTGGCTGGAGATCGGCGAGCGCGAGGCGACGATCGTCTTTCGCCACTTTCCGGTCGCCAGCAAGCACCCGCGCGCGCCGGCCCTGCATGCTGCCGCCGAGGCCGCCGGCCTCCAGGGCCATTTCTTCGAGATGGTGGACTCGCTTTACGGCGACCGCGGCCACGTCGACGATCCGCACATCTGGCAACGAGCCGAGCGCCTCGAGCTCGATCTCGATCGCTTCGAGGCCGACCGCCGCTCCGAGGCCGTCCTCACCCGCGTACGCAGGGACTTCGAGTCCGGCATCCGCGCCGGCGTCACCAGCACCCCAGCCCTCTTCCCACCCCCCACGACACGCTGACTGTGGCTTTGACCGCGCTATAGGGGGGTCAAAGCCACAGTCAGCGTGCAAGGCGGGCGGCGTGTACTCTCCTCAACGAAAGAGAACGAGAGTTCTGAAAGCAGATGGCCGTCATCCGGGCGGCCGGAGGTAGGACAACTAAATGAGCATGTTTGACGTAACCCGCGTTTCGGCGGATATCGGCGACAGCCAGATTTCCTTCGAGACCGGAAAACTCGCGAAGCAGGCGGGTGGCGCGGTCGTGGTTCAGGCCGGCGACACGATGGTGCTCTGCACCGCAACCGTCGGCAACCTTCGCGACGTGGACTTCCTTCCCCTCACCGTCGACGTTGAGGAGCGGATGTACGCCGCGGGCAAGATCCCCGGCTCGTTCTTCCGTCGCGAGGGTCGCTCCGGCGAGAAGGCGACGCTGACAGCGCGCATGATCGACCGGCCGATTCGCCCGCTCTTCCCCAAGGGCTGGCACTACGAGACGCAGCTGGTCGCGATCCCGATGTCAGTTGACCAGGTCAACCCCTACGACATCCTCGCGATGAACGGTGCCTCGGCGGCGCTGGCGATCTCGCCGGTTCCCGTCGCCGCCCACGTCGGCGCGGTGCGGGTCGGCAAGCTCGACGGCGACTTCGTCGTCAACCCCTCCGAGGAGGACCACGCCGAGCTCGAGCTCGACCTGATCGTCGCCGGCACCGACGAGGCGATCCTGATGGTCGAGGCCGGCGCCAACGGCGTCACCGAGCAGGAGATCCTCGACGCGCTCGACATCGCCCACGGCGAGATCAAGAAGCTCTGCGCGGCGATGGAGGAACTGCAGCGCAAGGCCGGCAAGGAGAAGCTCGAGGTCGAGGCTCCCTCGATCGACGAGGGCCTGCTCAGCGACATCCGCTCCTCCCACGGCCAGGCGCTCGTTGACGCGATCGCCACCGAGGGCAAGCTCGAGCGCTACGAGGCAATCGACAAGGTCAAGGACGAAGTCGTCGCCAAGTACGCGCCCGAGACCGACGGCGAGGCCGACGAGGCGAAGGTGTCGGAAGCCAAGGCAGCCTTCGGCGCGATCGAGAAGGACACGATCCGCAAGGCGATCGCGGTCGACAAGAAGCGCCCCGACGGTCGCGCCCAGGACGAGATCCGGCCGATCGAGTGCGAGGTCGACATCTCGCCCCGCGTGCACGGCTCGGCGCTCTTCACCCGCGGTGAGACCCAGATCCTCTCCAACGCCGCGCTCGGCACGACCCGCATGGACATGCGGATCGACACGCTCGGCCTGGAGACCTCGAAGAAGTTCTGGCACCACTACAACTTCCCGCCCTTCTCGGTCGGGGAGGCCGGCTTCATGCGCGGCCCCAAGCGCCGCGACATCGGCCACGGTGCGCTCGCAGAGCGCGCCCTGGTGGCGACGATCCCCAACGAAGAGGACTTCCCCTACGTGATCCGGGTCGTCTCCGAGACGCTCGAGTCCAACGGTTCCTCCTCGATGGGCTCCGTTTGCGCATCCTCGATGGCGCTGCAGGCCGCGGGCGTGCCGGTCACCGCACCGGTTGCCGGTGTGGCGATGGGCCTGATCAAGGAGGGCGACGACTACATCGTCCTCACCGACATCGCCGGCGTCGAGGACCACCTCGGCGACATGGACTTCAAGGTCGCCGGAACCGCGGACGGGATCACCGCCCTGCAGATGGACATCAAGATCACCGGCGTCACCTTCGAGATCCTCACCGACGCGCTGGAGCAGGCCAACAAGGGCCGCCAGTTCATCCTCGGCAAGATGGCCGAGGCGATCGACGGCCCGCGCGAGCAGCTCTCTCAGCACGCGCCGCGGATCGAGTCGATCAAGATCGATCAGGAGAAGATCGGCGCCGTGATCGGCAAGGGTGGCGAAACCATCCGCGCCCTCTGCGAGGAGTTCGAAGCCGAAATCGACGTCGAAGACGACGGCACGATCCGCATCTACGCCCCGACCGGCTCGCTGGTCGAAGCCTGTGTGGGCCGGATCCAGTCGATGACCAAGGAGGCCGAAGTCGGCGACCGCTACGAGGCCGCTAAGGTCGTCAAGACGACCACCTTCGGCGCCTTCGTCGAGCTGGTCAAGGGCACCGACGGCCTGCTGCACATCTCCAACGTCAAGCCGGGCGAGCGAGTCGACTCGGTCGACGACGTGCTCACCTCAGGTGAGGAGATCGACGTCACCGTGGTCGAGGTCGACCGCGAGCGCGGCCGCATCGGCCTGCGCCTCTCCGACGATCCCTCGATCGCCGGCAAGAGCGCCGAGGAACTGGCCGCGGTCGGTTCCGGCGGCGGTGGCGGTGGCGGAAGCCGTAACGGTGGCGATCGCGGTGGGCGTGAGCGTCGCCCCCGGCGCGATCGCGAGCGGCGCGACTAGACATTGAGCGCTGTCCTTAGCACGCAGGACTCGGGCGTCCGGGTCGTCACCGAGGAGGTTCCCTCGGTGCGATCCGTGGCGCTCGGGCTCTGGGTGCGCACCGGTTCTCGCAACGAGACCCCGGCCCAGGCCGGCGTCTCGCACTTCCTCGAGCACCTGCTCTTCAAGGGCACGGCGCGTTACTCGGCGATCGAGATTGCCGAGAAGCTCGACGGCCTCGGCGCCTCGGTCAACGCCGCGACCGGCAAGGAGACCACCCACCTGCACGCCCGCTTCCTCGACGAGCACACCGAGGAGGTCTTCGACCTGCTGGCCGAGATGCTGCTGGCGCCGACCTACCCGGAAGTCGACTCCGAGCGCGAGGTCGTGCTCGAGGAGATCGCGATGTATGAGGACGAGCCGCAGGATCGCGTCCACGACATCCTCGCCGAGGCGGTCTTCGGCCGCCACCCCTTGGGCCGCCGCGTGCTCGGCGAGGCCGAGGTGATCAGCTCGGTCCCGGTGCCCGATATCGAGGCCTACCGCAGCTCTCGCTATACGGGCGAGACGATCGTCGTCGGCGCCGCCGGCAACGTCGATCACGCCCGCATCGCCGAGCTCTCCCAGCGGCTGGTGGGGCCGCCGAGCGCCGCCGCCAACGGGCACCCGGCATCGGCGCAGACGGATGAGTCTGCCCGCCTGTGCTTCTACGAGAAGGACACCGAGCAGTACCACATCTGCTTCGGCGCTCCCGGCATCACCCGTGAGGACGAGCGGCGCTACGCGCTTGCCGTCCTCGACTCGATCTTCGGCGGCTCGAGCTCCTCACGACTCTTTCGCGAGGTGCGCGAGAAGCGCGGCCTCGCCTACGCGGTCGGCTCCTACAACGAGCAGTACACCGACTCCGGACTGATCGCCAGCTACGTCGGCACCCGCGAGGACAACGTCGAGGAGGCCTGCGCGATCATCGGCGCCGAGATGGCCCGACTGCGCAGCGAGCCGGTCTCGGCCGAGGAGCTCTCGCGGGCGAAGGAGAACGTCAAGGGCCGCCTCGTGCTCTCCTCGGAGTCGACCGCGGCGCGGATGTCGCGGATCTCGCGCGCCACTCTGTTCAACCTGCCGATCGACAGCCTCGACGAGATAATCGCCAAGGTCGACGCGGTCAGCGTCGGCGACCTGACCGCGCTTGCCGAGGAGCTCTACGGCCCCGAGCGGCTCTCCGCCGCCTGCGTCGGCCGCGACGAGAGCCGCTTCCGCGAGGCGCTCGGCCCGGTCAGCGAGACTCTGGTCGCGGCATGATCAGGGTCGCGGTCTCCGGCGCCGCCGGGCGCATGGGCCAGGCGGTCTGCGAAGCCGTCGAAGCGGCCGCTGACACCGAGCTCAGCGGCAAGGCGGATCCCTCGCTCGGGGTCGCGCTGGCCGAGGTGCTGGGCGACGCCGACGTCGTCGTCGACTTCAGCACGCCGGCAACGGCGCTGGGCAATGCCGAAGCCTGTCTGGCGGCCGGCGTGCACGTGGTCGTCGGCACCACCGGCTTCGATCTCGACGCGCTGAGGGCCGCGGCCGAGGCCTCGGCCGCGAACTGCTTTGTCGCTCCCAACTTCGCGATCGGCGCCGTGCTGCTGATGGAGGTCGCGCAGACGATCGCCCGCCACATGCCCGAGTGCGAGATCATCGAGTTGCATCACGACCGCAAGCTCGACGCGCCTTCGGGCACGGCCAAGCTCACCGCCGAGCTGATCTCCGGCGCCGGTGGCAACGTCCACGCGCCGATCCACTCGGTTCGCCTGCCCGGCCTGGTCGCCCATCAGGAAGTGATCTTCGGCGGCGAGGGGCAGACCCTCAGCCTGCGCCACGACTCGATCGACCGCCGTTCCTTCATGCCCGGCGTGCTGCTCGCCGTGCGCAAGGTCGCGGGTCTTCCCGACCGCTTCACCATCGGCCTGGAAAAGCTACTCTGAGCGCGATGAAGCAGATTCGAGGAATCCTTACTGCGATGGCGACGCCGTTCGACGAGAGCGGTGCCGTCGACGAGCCCGCCGCGCTGAAGCTGGCGACCCACCTGCTCGAGCACGGCTCGCACGGCCTGGTGATCTCCGGCTCGACTGGCGAGGCACCGACGCTGACTGACGAGGAGGCGCTCGTCCTGCTGCGGGCGGTGCGCCGGGAGGTCGGCGACGACGTGCTGCTGGTCTGCGGCACCGGCACCAACTACACCGATCACTCGATCGAGCTGACCAGCGGCGCAGCCGAGGCCGGGGCCGACGCGGCGCTGATCGTCACGCCCTATTACAACAAGCCCAACCGCGCCGGCATCCAGGCTCACTTCGAAGCGATCGCGGCAGCGGTCCCGAATTTGCCGCTGATCGCCTACAACATCCCCTCGCGGGTGGTCGTCAACGTGCCGCCCGCCGATCTGGCGGAGCTGGCCAAGATCGACAGCGTCGTCGCGGTCAAGCAGGCCAACAACGATGAGCTGCAGCCGATCGAGGGGCTCGAGATCCTCGCCGGCAACGACGACATCTTCCTCAAGACCCTTGAAATCGGCGGCGCCGGCGGGATCTGCGTCGCCTCGCAGCTGGTCGGCCCGCAGATGCGGGAAGTCTGGGACGCGGCCCAGGCGGGAGAGATGGAGCGAGCGGGTCAGATCGACGCCGGCCTGCGCCAGCTCTACGCCGCAATGGGCGTGACCACCAACCCGATCCCGGTCAAGGCGGCGCTGGAGATGACCGGCCTGATTCCGTCCGGAAGACTTCGACTGCCCCTCGTTCCCGCCGATGCGGAGCAGAGGGCGACTGTGCGAGCGGCGCTCGAGAGCGTCGGCCTCACCGCGGTGACTCCCTAGTGGCCGCCGGCAAGCTGCGCGTGCTGCCGCTCGGGGGACTGGGCGAGATCGGCAAGAACATGACCGTGATCGAGTACGACGGTCGCATCGTTGTCGTCGACACCGGCCTGATGTTCCCGACCGCGGAGATGCTCGGCATCGACCTCGTCCTGCCCGACTTCTCCTACCTGCGCGATCGGGTCGATGACATCGAGGCGATAGTGCTCACCCACGGCCATGAGGACCACGTCGGCGCCCTGCCCTACGTGCTGCGCGAGCTCGGCTCGCCGCCGGTGATCTACAGCGGCCTGCTGACGGTCGGCATGGTGCGGGCCAAGCTCGACGAGCACAAGCTCAAAGATGCGCCGCTGCAGGAGTTGCCGGCGGGGGAGAAAGTCCAGGTCGGCCCGTTCGAGCTGGAGTTGATCCACCTCTCGCACTCGATCCCCGACGCCCGTGGAGTGCTGCTGACGACCGAGGCCGGCAACGTGCTGATGACCGGCGACTACAAGTTCGACCAGACCCCGGTCGACGGGCGCCCCGCCGACATCTCGCGGCTGGCGGAACTCGGGCGTGACGGCCTGACGCTGCTATGCGGCGACTCGACCAATGCCGATCGCTCCGGCGTCGCCCCGTCGGAGTCGAGCGTCGGTCCGGCGCTGCTGGAGACCTTCGCCGCCTGCGAGGGCCGCATCATCGTCACCTCCTTCGCCTCCAACATCCACCGCGTCCAGCAGGTGATCGACGCCGCCGTGCAGCTCGACCGCCGCGTCGCCTTGGTCGGGCGCTCGATGCGCAAAAACTTCAACATCGCCTCCAACCTCGGCATCGCCAAAGCGCCGTCCGGGCTCTTCATCCAGCCGCGGGAGATCGAGAACTTCCCCGACGAGAAGGTGATCGTGATCTCGACCGGCAGCCAGGGCGAGCCGCTCTCGGCCCTGCGGCGAATGGCCAACAACGACCACCGCGATGTCGAGCTGCACTCCGGCGACACCGTGGTTTTCTCGGCGACGCCGGTGCCCGGCAACGAGCGCGCCGTCAACGAGACGATCGACCGCATCTACGAGATCGGCGCCACGGTCGTCACCGCCAAGGACGCCCCGATCCACGCCTCCGGACACGGTTGGCAGGAGGAGCTCAAATTGATGCTCAACCTGACCAAACCGCGTTTCGTGCTGCCGGTCCACGGCGATTACCAGCGCCTGCGCCTGCACGCCGGGCTGGCGGAATCGGTCGGGATCGCGCCGGAGAACATCTTCCAGGGCCGCAACGGCTTGCCGCTGGAAGTCGACCAGGACGGCGCCGGCTTTGGCGAGCAGATCCACGCCGGGGTGATCTACGTCGACGGCGTCAACGTCGGCGAGCCCGACGACGTCGCCCTGCGCGACCGCCGCGAGATATCGGCCGACGGCCTCTTCATCGTCGTCGCCACGATCTCCTCCGAGGACGGCCACATCGTCGCCGACCCAGAGGTGCTCTTCCGCGGCGTCGCCTTCCTCGAGGAGGCCGACGCCCTGGTCGAGGACCTGCGCGACCTGGTCGAGGACTCGCTCGAAGATGCGGCCAAAGCGGGGACGCGGGAGCTGCACCTGGTCCAGGAAGACGTTCACGACGCCGTGGCGGGTCTGGTGTACGAAAAGCTGCGGCGGCGGCCGATGATCGTTCCGGTCGTTGTAGAGGTCTGACGCGGGCGTCCCGGCCCCGCGGGTCCTGTCGCCGCAGGAACCCCCACCCCTTCCGGTCGCTAAAGCGTCCTCAGGGGCGGGTCCCCCTACGGCGCCACCCCCGGGGAGGGGCGCCCCCGGCAGAGCTTGCTGCGAGGGACCAACGCCTCCGCGTCAGAGTTTGCGGGCAAAAAAAGACCCGCCGGAAGATGTTGGGGAGAGTTCCGGCGGGCCTTTGTGTCTCGTCCGCGGATAAAAATAAGTCGGCCCGCTAAAGCGGAACTAAAAGGTTCTGGCGGGTTGCTGGGCGGGTTGGAGGGGGAGGCGGACGCGGAATTGGGCGCCGCCTGAGGCGGATTCGCCTACTTCGACGGTGCCGTTGTGGGAGGTGGCTACGGCGCGGACTATGGAGAGGCCGAGGCCGCTGCCGGGGCCGACGGCGGTGTCGGCGGGGCCCTCGCCGCGGACGAAGCGGTCGAAGATCTGCTCGCGTAGGCGCGGGGGGATGCCGGGGCCGTCGTCGGCGACCTCGACCACGGCCTCCTCGCCGAGGCGGCGGACGTGCAGTTCGATCCGGGCGCCGAGTGGCGTGTGGCGGGAGGCGTTGTCGAGCAGGTTGAGGACCATGCGGTGCAGCTCGTCGGCGTTGCCCGTCACCGGTAGCGCGTGCTGGTTGTCGATGTCAAGTTCGCGATCGCCCATCAGGGGCGCCAGCTCGACGGCGACGTTGCCGGCAATCTCGGCCAGATCGCAGGGGACGTGTTTTCCGGCCCGGCCGGCGTCGGCGCGGGCCAGCAGCAGCAGGTCCCCGACCAGGCGGCTCATCCGCTTCGAGGAGCGCAGGGCGGAGTCGACCATGGCGCGGTCTTCGTCGTGATTCGGCGCTCGCAGAGAGGCCTGCAGAAGCTCGAGGTTGGCGAGCACGCTGGTCAGCGGCGTGCGCAGCTCGTGCGAAGCGTCGGCGACGAACTCGCGCTGTTTTTTCATCGCCGCCTCGCGCTCGGTGCGGGCGGCGTCGAGCGAGCGCAGCATCTGCTCCAGCGTGCGCGCGAGCTCGCCGACCTCGTCGTCGACCTTCGGATCCGGCATGTGACGCGACGGGTCCCCGGTTGCGGCGATCTGGCGGGCGGTCACGGTCAGGGCCGAGATAGGCCGCATCGCCCTGGAGGCGACGGCGACGCCGCCGAGGCTGGCGAGCAGGGTACCGCCGAAGATTCCCGCGGCGATGAAGAGCCAGAGCCGGTCGACCGTCGAGTCGACGTGGGCGATGTTGCGGCCGTACTGAATGAACCCTGTGGTCGCGCCCGATTCACCGCTGGTCCGGGTGGTCGCGACCCGCATCTGGCCGTAGTCGGCGAGGCCGAGAGAGGACGAGGACCCCATTGGCTCGGCACCCGTGCTCTCTTCGATCAGGTTGCCTTCGGCGTCGAATACACGCGCCGAGGCGCCGTCGGGGCGGACGAAGTCATCGAGCTTCGGGCCGCGAAATTGGACGCCGAGAAGGGTCCGGAAGACCCGGCTTTCCGCCGCCAGCGTCTGGCCGGCGCTGCTGACCTGACGGTTGAAGTCGTCGCGGATGCGGCTGGTTGCCACCTGGCCGATCACGGCGCCGAAAACGAGCAGGATGATGAGCGTCAGCCCGGCGGAGACCCCGGCGAGGCGCCAGCGGACCGGCCAGCTGCTCGGTCGCAGCCGGTTGGGCCAGCGAGCGGCGAGCTTGCGAGCGAACCGCCTCATTACTCCTTGAGGACGTAGCCGGCGCCGCGTTTGGTGTGCAGGAGACGGGGCTCGCCGCCGGCCTCGAGCTTGCGGCGCAGGTTGGAGATGAAGACGTCGATCGTGTTCGTCGCCGCGGTCGGGTCGTAGCCCCAGACGTCGTCGAGCAGGCGCTCGCGCGAGACGACGAGGCGCTCGTTGCGCATCAGGTACTCGAGCAGCTCGAACTCGCGGTTTGTCAGCTCCAACTCGCGCTCGCCGCGACTGACTTCGCGAGTGTCAGGGTTGAGCGCGAGGTCGCCGACTTCCAACGAGGCGGCGCCGCGCGGCGGGCGGCGGCGCAGCAGCGCGCGGATCCGCGCCAGCAGCTCCTGACGCTCGAAGGGCTTGACCAGGTAGTCGTCGGCGCCGCTGTCGAGACCGCTGACCCGGTCCTCGGTCTCGGCCCGGGCGGTCAGCATCAGGATCGGCACGTCTCCTTCGGCCCGCAGGCGCCGGCAGACCTCGACCCCGTCAAGGCGGGGGAGGCCGAGATCGAGGACGACGAGGTCGGGGACGAAGCCCGTGGCCACGTCAAGCGCCTCGACTCCGTCGGCGCTGGTCTTCACCTCGTAGCCCTCCTGGCGCAGCGAGCGGCGCAGGACGTCGGCGATCTCGGCGTCGTCCTCGACCACCAGCACGCGGCCGGTGGCAATTTCGGGCTCGGCGTTCAGCACAAAAGCGATGTTAGAGCCAAGCCTCAGGTTCAAGCCCAACTTTTACCCCCGCCTTATCTGCTGACTTCCTCTTTTTGGGCGCATAGGGGATACAAAAGAGGAAGTCACCGGCTGGGCGAAGGGGTGGGCAGGCCGACGTCGAAGGGGGGGCTCATGTTCGTGCGTAATAAGAAGCGCGGGAAAGCTGCGCGCCGCAAGTCGAAAGCCAAGCCCAAAGCCGCGAAGGGCAGGTTGCACCTGCCGCAGGCGTTGGAGCAGCGTCACCTCGACCTGATTGGGCTGTTCCTGATCGCCTCCGGGGTTTATCTCAGCTTCGTACTGTTCTTTGGCTGGGAAGGGGGCAAGGTCGGCTACGGAGTCGAAACAGCGCTCGTCTACCTCGTCGGCACCGTTGGTGCGCGCATCGCCACGATCCTGATGCTCCTCGTTGGCGGGCTGCTGGTCACGGGCACCTCGATCTCGACTCTCGTCCGCGGGATCGGTCGAGGCCTCCGCCACCTCTTCCTCGGCAGCCGCGGGGTCGCGCAGACCGCGATCCAGACCAGGAAAGATCGCCAGGACGAAAAGACCTTCTCGTTTGAGACCCAGGCTGGGCCAACGGATGTGATGAGCGCATATCCCGAGGAGGACGACGTCGAGCCGACGGTCGCCCTCGTCGAGGAGCCCGAGCCGGAGTTGGAGGAGGTTGAGGAGGCGGTGACCGAGAGCTTCGACGCCGAGCTGGCGGCGATCGAGGCCGAGGAAGACGCCGTTGCCGTCGACCCGATCCTCGAGCCGGAGCAAGTGTCCCTGACCCCGCAGGGCAACAAGCGCGGTGTGACGATTTCCGAGGGCATCGACTACAAGCCGCCGCCGGCCAAATCCCTGGAACGGGGCAAAGGCGACAAGGGCGTCGACCCGCGCGATCACGAGATCGTCGGCCGCAAGCTGGTCGAGACGCTTGCGCACTTCAAAGTCGACGCGAAGATTGTCGGCATCGTCAGCGGCCCGCACGTCTCCCGCTACGAACTGCGCCTGGCCCCCGGCACCAAGGTGAAGAAGGTGACCGAGCTCTCCAACGACCTTGCCTACGCGCTGGCCTCGACCGATATCCGCATTCTCGCCCCGATTCCCGGCAAGCAGGCGGTTGGCGTCGAGGTCCCGAACGCGCGCCGCCGCATCGTCCGCCTCGGCGACATCTACTCGGCCCGGCCCGAGAAGACCTCGCCGCTGGTCGCCTGGCTCGGCAAGGGGATCGACGGCAACCCGGTCTGGACCGACCTGGCGAAGATGCCGCACGTGCTCGTCGCCGGCACCACCGGCTCGGGGAAGTCGGGCTGCGTCAACGCGATCCTCTCCTCGATCCTGATGCAGGCCTCGCCCAACGACGTCCGCCTCGTCTTGGTCGACCCCAAGCAGGTCGAGCTCAACCACTACGAGAACGTCCCGCATCTGCTCACCCCGGTGGTCACCTCGCCGCGGCTGGCCGCCAACGTGCTGGCCAATCTGATCGGCGAGATGGAGAGCCGCTACGGGATCATGGGTCAGGCCCGCTGCCGCAATCTCGCCGAGCTCAACCGGGCCCGCGCCAAGGCCGGCGAACCGCCGCTGCCGCACATCCTCTGCGTGATCGACGAGCTCGCGGACCTGATGATGGTCTCCCCGGCCGAGGTCGAGGACTCGATCATCCGCCTCGCCCAGAAGTCGCGCGCCACCGGCATCCACCTGGTCCTGGCCACGCAGCGCCCCTCCACCGACATCATCACCGGCACGATCAAGGTCAACATCCCCGCCCGGATCGCCTTCGCCGTCTCCTCCCAGACTGACTCGCGGGTGATCCTCGACCAGGGCGGCGCCGAGGCCCTGCTCGGCCAGGGCGACATGCTCTTCCGCGGCGCCGGCACCTCGAAGCTGCAGCGGATCCAGGGCGCCTTCGTCACCGAGGAGGAGACTGCCCGGATCACCAATCACTGGTCCAAGCAGGGCGAACCGGAATTCGAGGCCGAGCTGCTCGAGGTCCATGAGGAGAAGGGCGTCGAAACCGAGGGCGACTTCGACCCCGACAGCGACGATCTGCTCGACGAGGCGATTCGCGTCGTGGTCGAGACCGAAACTGCCTCCGTCTCGATGATCCAGCGGCGACTGCGGGTCGGTTACACCCGCGCCGGCCGCCTGATCGACATGCTTGAGCGCCGCGGCGTGATCTCCGGCTATGAAGGCTCCAAGCCGCGCCAGGTCCTGGTCACGCAAGCCGACCTCGGGCGACTCACCGGTGGTGGCGAGGTGGCGGCAGCCGAGCCCGAAACATCCTCCGTGGCGCCAGAGTAGCTCTAGTAGGACAATGCGCCGATGCACGAGCAGCTCGGCAGTGAAGACGAGGCTACGGCCACCCGGCCGGCGGGCCAGGTGAGGGCGGGCATAGTCGTCACCGGCACCGAGGTCCTGACCGGGCGGATCGCCGATCGCAACGGTCCTTGGCTCTCCGAACAGCTGGCCGAGCGCGGGGTCGAGGTGGCCCACATCCTCGTCGTCGCCGACCGGCCCGATGACCTCGAGGCCGCATTGCGCTTCATGGCCGCCGAGCGGATGGACCTGATCCTCACCTCCGGTGGGCTCGGTCCGACCGCCGATGACCTTACAGCCGAGGTGGTCGGCCGCTTCGCCGGTCGCCCGATGGTCCTCGACGAGGAGGTGGAGGAGAAGATCGCCGAGATCCTTCGCGGTTTTGCCCGCCGCGCCGGTGTCATGCAGTTCGACGCCGAGGCGCTGCGCGAGGCCAACCGCAAGCAGGCGATCGTGCCCGAGGGCTCGATCGCGCTCGACCCGGTCGGCACCGCCCCAGGTCTGGTCGTTCCCGCCGGAGACAGCGTGGTGGTTGTTCTGCCCGGCCCACCGCGGGAGCTGCAGCCGATGTGGCCGGTCGCGGTCGAAACAGATCCGGTCGCGGACGTGCTGGCGCGCGCGACGCCCCTGCGCGCCTACACCCTGCGCATGTTCGGGACCCCTGAGTCGGAGATCGCAAAGAGCCTGCGCGAGATCGAGGAGGAGGGCGTGGCCCTGCCTGAGGTCGAGATCACGACCTGCCTGCGCCGCGGCGAGATCGAGATCGACGTGCGCTACCGCGACAACGCCGCCGAGACGGCGGACGCCG
The DNA here is from genome assembly GCA_963720805.1 of uncultured Solirubrobacterales bacterium. Classification (GTDB taxonomy): domain Bacteria; phylum Actinomycetota; class Thermoleophilia; order Solirubrobacterales; family 70-9; genus VRUE01. The sequence goes on from CAVRGT010000001.1 coordinate 219,930, forward strand.
TGCGCGCGGGGCTGCAATCCCGACACCCCCGACACCTCTTCAGCCTCGACGGAGAGACGATCGATTCGCAGGTGGCGACTCTCCTACAGGGGCACCGCCTTGGCCTGGCGGAGTCCTGTAGCGGCGGTCTCCTCGCGGCCCGCATCACCAATCTGCCCGGCGCCTCGGCCTACATGGCCGGGGGCGTCGTCTCCTACTCGGACGAGGCCAAGGCAGAGCTGCTCGGCGTCGATCCGGAGCTGATCAAAGAGAAGGGCGCTGTGTCGCTGGAGGTGGCCGAGCAGATGGCGCTCGGTGCCCTGGAGCGCTTCGGCGCCGACGTCGCCGTCTCGATCACCGGCATCGCCGGTCCCGACGGGGGCAACGAGGAGAAGCCGGTCGGCTACGTCTGCTTCCACGCCCGGCTTGCCGACGGCACCTTCCTCGCCCGCGACCCGGTGATCCCGGGCGGTCGCGCCGACATCCGCGAACGCTCGGCCCTGGTCGGCATGCACCTGCTCCGCCTCCTGCTGCGGGGCGAAGAGGCGCCGCTGTAGAAGGCTCCGACCCGCGTAGCTTGCAATTTCCAAGTAACTCTGGTCGTATATCGGTACGCACCCATGCCGGAAAGACGAACCCGGATCTTGCTGTTTTTTGCCTTCGCCTTGGTCGCCCTTGCTGGAATCTCCTCCGCAAGCGCCAACGCCGCGTGGAACGGTGAAATCACTCGGGCCGAGGCTGACGAAGACTGGGCCTTTGCCCACATTGCTGGGGCGGTCGAATGGACCGGATGCGAACACTGGGTCACGAGGCGAGCTTGGGAAGAACCAGGTGACCATCCGCATTGCGGGTGGCTTCCCTATGTCACGCTGGGACCAGGTTCCCAGACTTCAGACTGCGAAACGTACGACCGCGACCTTGCTCATCTCGGCGAAGAAGTCACCCTCGTCTGGCAGGGCGAAGAAAGGGTTCGCTACGAGCAGGATTTCTTGGATTTAGCGTCCTTCGACGGAACCAGTGTGCCTCTGAGTGGGCCTGACGATCAGCTCGTCTGCCTCTCCATCACTGAAACCGCACCCGAACAGGTACTTATCTTTTGTCCAGCGCAATTCGGCTTCCCCTGCCCGTGGTTTAAAACGCGCAAATTCCACCATGAGGTTGCATCGGCGTTGCTGGGTGCGGTCGAACTCGAAGAAGCCGAACCAGAACCCGGCCAAGGTGGCGAAGAAGAGCCCGAATCACAGCCCAGCGCCGGCGAAGAGCTGTCGACAAGCGAATCGCCCGAGATCCCGGGATCGGCAGGGGGGTCGCCTGCGGTCATGCCACCTTCGTTGACCTTGCCGCACACCGGCAAGAAGCATCACCGACGCTGCAAGGGGGGAAAGCGCCAAAGGGCCGCCCATCACCGTCGCTGTCGCCATCGCCTTGCTTCCGGACCCCATATCTAATGGTCGAAAATGTTCCTTGAGCGCCACTACTTTGCGGGCTATCTCGTCTTCTGCGCCGCTCTCGCGTTGTCACTCGCCGGACCGGCCGGCGCTATCGGCTCCAGCGGCGAATTCACCCGGGCCGAAGCCAATGCTGACTGGACCGGTGGCAGCATCGCCGGGTCGGTCACCTGGACCGGCTGTGAACACCCGGTGGAGCCCCCGCAGGAACCGCCAGGACCCGGGCCAGAAGGGGGAGGGATGACGCCTCTCGCGCCTCGGTATTGCGCCTGGACTCCCTATGTCACCGTCGGTCCGGGCTTCGATGCCTCCGAGTGCGCCGCCCCGGATCGTCACCTCGGTCAGCTCGGCGACGGGATTAGCCTCGTCTGGTCTGGCGGAGAAACGGAGGCGCTCGGAACCGTGGCCTTTGACCTCTCCGCGGTTCCGCTGAGTGGGATCTCTCCCCATCTCGCCTGTATTTCCCTGATCGAAACAGCGGAAACGGGGGTCGAACTTCCCTGCGTGCCTCCAGGGCCCCCGCTGCCGCCGGGCTGGCACTGTCCTTTCCGGACCGCTCGCACCGACTACACGCTCGCCGCCGCGTCACTTTTGGCACCACCCGTCACGGACGCGACCCAACCGGCGACCGCTCGACACCGAAGGAAAGCCTGTGCGCGGAGGATCCGGCACGCACACCGTCACCCGTCCCGCTCGGTTTGCGTTCGTCGGCGTCATCACCATCATCGCCGACATTTGACGCATTCGTAACCCCTCGGTGTTGTTCCGTGCGTCGGCGGCCCGTAGCGTGGTCGCGATGGTGAAGGAAGGCGAGAAGAGCTTGCGAGTGCGATTGTTCGTCGCCCTCGATCTGCCTGCGGGCATGCGCGACGGCCTCGTGGCGTGGGGGGAGCGGGAGCTGCGGGATCCGGCGCTGCGTGTGGTCGCGCCCGAGTCGCTGCACGTCACGCTCGCCTTCCTCGGCTACCTGCCCGAGCGGGAGATCGAGAGGCTGGGCGAGATCGTGGCTGGACTCGGGGCGGCGGCGCCGACGGTGGCGCTGGAAGATCCGGTCGCCAAGCCCTCGCTGAAGCGAGCGCGCCTCGTTGCCTTGCCGGCAAACGCCCCCGCGGCGGCGGCGCTGCAGCGCGAGCTCGAGCAGAAGCTCGTCGCCGAACGGCTCTACAAGCCGGAGAAGCGCCCGTTTTGGCCACATGTGACGGTCGCCAGGGTCAAGTCGGCGGGACGGGGCTCAAGGAGGCCCGCGGCCGTCGAGAGCCCTCCGGCAGGGCTCCCGAAAAGGCTCTTAGAACCCGCTCTTTGCGTCCGGGTGACGCTCTACCGTTCTGTACTCCAGCCGCAGGGTTCGCAATACACCCCGCTGGCGCAAGTTGAGCTGTCCCGAGACGGGCGGCAGTGAGGTGAAAGAAGAGATGGCAGACAAGAAGCTTTTGAACGATGTGTCGGCGAAGGAAGCCAAGGCAAAGGACGCGGCACTCGAGGCCGCGGTAACCCAGATCGAGCGCGATTTCGGGGCGGGCTCGCTGATGCGGCTCGGCGCCGACAGCAAGCTGCCGGTAGAAGCGATTCCGACCGGCGCCGTGGCGCTCGACCTCGCGCTCGGAATCGGCGGGGTGCCGCGGGGCAGGATCGTCGAGATCTTCGGCCCTGAGTCCTCCGGAAAGACGACGCTGATCTACCACATCATCGCCGAGGCTCAGGCCAAGGGCGGGGTCTGCGTCTTCATCGACACCGAGCACGCGATGGACCCGATCTACGCCCGCGCGATCGGGGTCGACACCGACGAGCTGCTCGTCTCCCAACCCGACTACGGCGAGCAGGCGCTGCAGATCGCCGATCGTCTGATTGCCTCCGCCGCCGTCGATGTCGTCGCGATCGACTCGGTCGCGGCGCTGACGCCGAAGGCCGAGCTGGACGGCCAGATCGGCGACACGACCGTCGGCCTGCAGGCGCGGCTGATGTCACAGGCGATGCGCAAGCTGGCCGGCAACCTCAACCGCACCAACACGGTCTGCGTCTTCACCAACCAGATCCGCGAAAAGGTCGGCGTGCAGTTCGGCTCGCCGGAGACCCAGCCGGGCGGCCGGGCGCTGAAGTTCTACTCCTCGCAGCGCCTCGACATCCGCCGTATCGAGACCCTCAAGGACGGCACCGAGGCGGTCGGCAACCGGGTCCGGGTCAAAGTTGTCAAGAACAAGTGCGCGGCGCCCTTCCGTCAGGCCGAGTTCGAGATCGAGTACGGCCAGGGGATCTCGCGCGAAGGCGAGCTGCTGGACTTCGGCATCGAGCATGACATCGTTCGCAAGTCGGGGGCCTTCTTCTCCTACGGCGAGACGCGGCTCGGCCAGGGTCGCAACAACGCCAAGCAGTTCCTCGCCGAGAACCCCGAGATCGCCGGCGAGATCGAGGACAAGGTCCGCACCGCGCTCGGCATCGGCGACGAGGTCGCCGCCCCGGCCGAGGCTACGCCGGAAACGCCGCCGGTCGCCGAGGCGCAGGCTGCCTGACGGCGCCTGCGCCGCGTGGATAGGATTCCCGCCGCATGAGCAACGAAACCCTGTTCTTCGTCTGCGGGATCGCGCTGGCGGTCTCCGCGGTGGTGGTCAGCTTCATTGGCCTGCGGGTCAAGAGCTTCCCCGGTAAAGCCGGGCCGTTCGTCGCGCTCGGATTCGCGGTCTTGATCGGCGCCACGACGACCTTCGCCGTGCTCCACGCCAAGGACGAGGACAAGGCCAAGGCCGCTGAGCTCTCCAAGGCGAACGAAGAGGTCGAAAAAGAGGAGTCCTCGCCGGTGGAAGAGAAAGCCGCGCCGGGACCAGGCCCCAAAGACGAAAACCGGGTAGCGCCGACGCCAAAGCCCGAGGCGGGCGCCAAGGGACCGGGAGGGACTCTTAGCCTCGTCGCCTCGCCGGAAGCGCTTGCCTTCGACACGACGCACCTGAGCAGCAAGCCGGGCAAAGTCACGATCGACTTCAACAATCCGTCGGCGCTCGAACACAACGTGGCGATCGAGCAGGACGGAAAGCAGATAGCCGTCTCCGAAACCCTCGCCGAAGGCAAAACCTCGGTCAGCGCCGATCTCGCTCCCGGCACCTACACCTACCTCTGCACGATCCCAGGGCATGCGGAAGCAGGCATGGAAGGCGTACTGACGGTTCGGTAGGCGGTGCATTTCGGCGTCCTCGGTCGCTCACGTGCGGAGCACGCTTCGCTCCCTGCGTCCTTGAACTGCTTGCCTACCGCACCGTCAGTACCCTGACTGGCGTGGCAAAGCGCTATCACGTAACAACCTTCGGCTGTCAGATGAACGTGCACGATTCCGAGCGCATGCAGGGGATGCTCGAGTCGCTGGGCTATGAGGAGGCCGAGGGTCCCGACGACGCCGATCTGATCCTCTTCAACACCTGCTCGATTCGGGAGTCGGCGGACAACCGGTTCATCGCTCGTCTCGGCGAGGCGAAGCGGCTCAAGAACGAGAACCCCGACCGGATCGTCGGCGTGGGGGGCTGCTGGGCGCAGTCGGTCAAGGACGAGGTCTTCCAGCGCTTTCCCTTCGTCGACGTCGCCTTCGGGCCGGGCCAGATCCACAAGCTGGCCGAGTTCCTCAACTCCGACTCGCTCAGCGCTCAGGGCTACTTCGAGTTCGAGGACTTCTCCGGGCACCTGCCGACCCGACGCCTGCGCGAGTTCCAGGGCTGGCTGCAGGTCTCCCAGGGCTGCAACTGCAACTGCGCCTATTGCATCGTTCCCTCGACCCGGGGGCGTGAGGTAAGCCGCGACCCGGCCGAGCTCGTCGCCGAGGCCCAAGCGTTGGCCGCCGACGGCGTCAGCGAGGTGACGCTGCTCGGCCAGAACGTCAACAGCTACGGCCGCGACCTGCCAAAGGACAGCCGGATTGGCTTCGCCGAGCTGCTCGGGCTTGTCGATGAGATCGACGGGATCGAGCGCATCCGCTACACCAGCCCGCACCCCAAGGACATGAAGGAGGACGTAATCCGCGCTCACGCGGACCTCTCCTCGGTCTGCGAGCACATCCACCTGCCACTGCAGTCGGGCTCGAGCGCGATCCTCAAGCGGATGCGGCGCACCTACGATCGCCGGCGCTACATGGATCGTGTCTCGCTGATCCGCGAGCACGTTCCAGACTGCGCGATCACCACCGACATCATCGTCGGCTTCCCGGGCGAGACCGAGGAAGATTTCGCCCAGACGCTGGAAGTGGTCGACGAGGTCGGCTACGACAGCGCCTTCACCTTTATCTTCTCGCCGCGGCGGGAGACCGAGGCAGCCGAGTTCGGCGACCAGATTCCCCACCCGGTCAAGGTCGAGCGGATGGAGCGGCTGGTCGAGCTGGTGCAGCGGCGGGCGACCGAACGGGCTCAGCGGTTCGTCGGGCGGGAGGTAGAGGTCTTGGTCGAAGGCACCAGTCGCACCGACGAGACCCGGCTGCGCGGCCGCAGCAGGCACAACAAGGCGGTCAACTTCGAGGGCACCGCAGGCCCCGGCGAGTTGGTCGAGGTCGAGATCACCGCCGCAACCTCTCAGACCCTTACCGGGGCCGAGAGGTTGCTCAGCCGCGCGCTCTGACGGTGCACGTGATCGCAATCTTCGGTCCCACCGGTGTGGGGAAGACCGGCGTCGCGATCGAGCTCGCTGAGTTGCTGCGGGCGCGGGAGGAGGATCCCGTGGCGATCTCCTGCGATGCGCTGCAGGTCTACGAAGGTCTCTCGGTCCTGACCGGCGTGGCCTCCGCCGAGGAGCAGGCTCGCCTCGAGCACAGGCTTGTCGGGTTCGTGCCGGTGACCGAGCGGTTCAACGTCGGCGATTACATGCCGCTCGCGCACGCCGAGATAGATCGGGCACTGGAGGCCGGCCGGCGGCCGATTGTCGTCGGCGGGACCGGCCTCTACCTGCGAGCAGCGCTGGGCGAGCTTTCCCTCGTCAAGGCGCCGGCGGAATCGAAGGACTCGGAGCTGTGGTCGCCCGAGACGCGGCATCCGACGGCGATCTTTGGGCTCGATATGGAGCGCGAGCAGCTCTACGAGCGGATCGACGCGCGGACGGAGGCGATCGTTGCGGGCGGGGCGCGCGCGGAGGTCGAAAGGGCGGAGGCGGCAGGGCCGTCGCGGACCGCGCGCAAGGCACTCGGCTTCGACGAGGTGCTCAGCGGCGACCTGGCGCGGATGCAGCAGCGCTCGCGCAACTACGCCCGCCGTCAGTTGACCTGGATGCGCAAGGTTCCCAACCTCCGCTGGATCGACCGCGCCGAGCGCACCGACGCGGAGGTGGCCGCCGAGATCGCCACCCACCTGCGCTGACTTCCTCTTTATGCATGCCATTGCGCCCAAAAGGGGGAAGTCAGCGACGGGGGAATGGGTGAATAGGCTTGCCCGATGAGATTTGAGAAGTGGCAGGCGCTGGGGAACGACTACTTGATCGTCGAGGCGGAGGGGCTTCCGTGGGAGTTGACGCAGGGGCGTGTCCGGCTGCTCTGCGATCCGCATTTCGGGGTCGGATCGGACGGCGTGCTGCTGCTCTCGCGCAGCGAGGACCCGGCATACGTTGCCTCGCTGCGGATCTTCAACCCCGACGGCTCCGAGGCCGAGCTCTCCGGCAACGGCGCGCGGGAGGCGATTCTCTACCTGCGCCGGCACGGCTGGACAGCGGCGGACACCTTCTCGATCCTCACCGCCGCCGGGCCGGTGACGCCAACTATTACTTCGGAGCGCATCTGCTCGGTGGCGATGGGGCGCGCAAGCACGGCGTCAAAGGATTTTCCATCGGGGCCGGGTGACGGTCGCGGATTAATCGAGGTCGCCGGTCGCGAGATGGGCTTTCCAGCACGTCTCGATCGGCAACCCGCAGTGCGCGATCGTGGTCGGCGGGGAGCTGGAGAGCCTCGATCTGGGCGCGATCGGTCCCGGGATCGAAGGCCACGACCTCTTCCCCAACCGCACCAACGTCTCCTTCCTGCGTATCGACGGCAGCCAGGTCAGGGCGCGGATTTTTGAGCGCGGCGTGGGGGAGACGCTCTCCTCGGGGACAGGGGCCAGTGGCGCGGCGGTTACGGCCTTTCTCGACGGCGCCCCGAGCCCGATCACGGTTGAGCTCGACGGTGGTGAGCTGGTGGTCGAGATCTCCGATCAGCTCGACGTCACCCTGAGCGGCTGGGCCGAGCAGATCTGCGCCGGAGAGCTCTCGGGCGAGCTGCTGAGTGCACTTGCCGAGCTGGACGGCTAGATTTCCGCGCCGATGGCGAATCTCGGACCCGTCCAAGCGGCTGGAGGCGATGCCTCCCTACAAGTTCGAGGAACTGGAGCGAACGATCGCCGACAAGCGCGCCGCCGGCATCGACGTGATCAGCCTCGGTATCGGCGACCCCGACGAACCGACCTATCCGCACGTCGTAGAGGCGATGCAGGAGGCGGTGGCCGAGCCCGGCAACCAGCAGTACCCGAGCAACCGCGGCCGGGCCGAGTTCCGCCAGGCATTCGCCGAGTTCTACGACCGCCGCTTCGGGGTCGAGATCGACCCGGAAACCGAGGTGATCCCGGCGATCGGCGCCAAGGAGTGCATCTACAACCTCTGCTTCGCCTTCCTCGACCCGGGCGACGTCGCGCTCGCCTCCGACCCCGGCTACCCGGTCTACACCGGCGGTCCGATTCTCGCCGGGGCGAATGCCGAGCTGCTGCCGCTGGTCCCCGAGCTGGGCTTCGCGCCCGACCTCGCCGCAATCCCCGCCGACGTCGCCGCCAAGGCCAGGCTGATGTTCATCAACTACCCCAACAACCCGACCGGCGCCGTCGTTCCCGAGGGCTTCTTCGATCGCGTCGTCTAGTTCGCCCGCGAGCACGAGATCCTCGTCGTCCACGACAACGCCTACTCGGAGACGACCTACGACGGTTACGTCGCGCCCAGCTTCCTCGCCACGCCCGGCGCCAAGGAGGTCGGAGTCGAGGTCTTCTCGCTCTCCAAGGGCTTCAACATGACCGGCTGGCGCTGCGCCGCGATCCTCGGCAACGCCGAGGCCGTCGCAGACCTACTGGCGGCTGAAGACCAACGTCGACTCCGGCCTCTTCGAGGCGGTGCAGATGGCCGGCGTCGCCGCGCTGCAGGGCCCCAGCGGACCGCTGCAGCGGATGAACGAGACCTACACCCGCCGCCGCGACCTCGTCGTCGGCGCCCTGCGCGAGATCGGCGTCGAGGTCAGCGCGCCGAAGGGCACGATCTACGTCTGGGCCCCGGTCCCCGAGGGCCACACCTCGACCTCCTTCGCCGAGCTGGTACTCGAAGAGGCCGCCGTGGTCGTCTCGCCGGGCTCGATGTACGGGCCCAGCGGCGAGGGCTTCTTCCGCATCTCGCTGACCACGCCCGACGAGCGCATCACCGAGGCGGTCGAGCGGATGCGCAAGTACCTGGCCTGATCAGGAATGGTCTTCCCGGACGGGAAGAAGTTGTGCCAATTCCCAACCAAAACGGCCGAATCATCCCGCCCGGGAAGATCTAGCCGGTTCTAGCCTTGATCTGGCTAGTATCTTCCCGAGCGGGATGCCCAATTACGACCGAGTTCAAAGCCCTGAGGACCTTGGAGCGCGGATACGCATGCGCCGGACCGATCTGCGCCTAACGCAGGAGGAGGTCGCCGGCGTCGCCATGGTCACCCCACGCCTGCTGGGGGAAGTCGAGAGGGGTAAGCAAACGACCCAGCTGAACGGGCTCCTGCGGATCCTTTCCGCCTTGGGCCTCGACCTCTTTGTGCGAGCGCGATGAGCGCCCTCGATGTCTATTTTCACTCCGATCTGGTCGGCAGACTGGAGCGGCACGACCAGGCCCGGCTCGAGTTCGCCTACGAGCCCTCATGGGCGAAGCAGGGCGAAGTGCCGCTCTCGTTCAGTCTGCCGCTCAGAAGCGAGCCCTTCGGCGACGCTGAGTGCCGGCCGTTCTTCGCCGGGTTGTTGCCCGAGGGCGAGTTCCTCAAATCGATCGCGCGGGCATTCCAAGTCTCGGCCGACAATCCTTTTAGCGTCCTCAGCGAAATTGGAGGGGAGTGCGCCGGCGCGGTGTCGCTGGCGTCGCCTGGTCAGGAACCCCCGTTCGCCGAGCCGACATCTCCCACCTGGCTCGAGGAAGAGGAGATGGGCAGGCTGCTGGCCAAACTCCCGAGCCGCCCGCTGCTGATCGGTCTGGACGGGGAGGACGAGGGCGTCCGACTCTCCCTCGCCGGCGCGCAGGACAAGCTGCCCGTCCTCGTCAACGAAGTACAAAGCTCGGCATCACACGGTGTCATCCGTCCGAGCACACACAGAGTCAAAACCCCTATCCCGGATGTCGAAGGAATGGTCGCCAACGAGGCCTACTGCATGGCCCTCGCAGCTGAAGTCCGGTCTGACCGTTGCCGAGGCGACGCCAATACGCTGTCGGTGCTCAGGTAGGCGCTTCTGGTCACGCGCTACGACCGCATCGCAACTGATGATGGAGTCCGTCCGCGCCTCCACCAGGAGGACTTCTGTCAGGCCCTCGGTTGCCCGCCGGCCGCAGAAGTACCAAGGGCCGAAGGTGGGCCGGGTGTGGCAGGCCGTGGGGCGCTGCTGCGCAATCGGGTCGGCGGCTCCGGCGGTCCAACTCCTTGCCTTCCTCGATGCCCTGATCTTCAACCTTGCCATCGGCAACGCCGACGCACACGCAAAGAACTTCTCAATGCTTTTGGAGGGTGAGCAGAATTCGCCCCGTATCGCACCGCTCTACGAATTCGCCGTCAACCCGGCGTTTACGGCCCATGTTTTTTGGGCGCAAGATGGCGATGAAGTATGGTGGCGAGTACCGGTTCGACCGGATCCGCCGTCGCCATATGGAGAGACTGGCGGCAGAGCTTGGGATCTCAGACGTCAATTGTTCTCGCCCGCATCAGCGACCTTTGCCACGACCTCCGGCGCACATCCCGGGAAGCTCGCAACCGCCTGCCCGACGCCTGGCGGGGACGTTTTCAATACCTTGACAGCATCGAAGAGGTTGTTCGTGGGATGATGGACGAACTCTTGGTGTGTTGTCGCCGAACCTGCCTGAGCTCACTTCAGCTTTGCGCTCGGCGCGCTTCCTGCCAGCACCGGTTGAGGCCCCGCCACTGGTATTGGGGCGGGGGACTGTACTGGATCAGCTCCTCTTTGGCCTCCGGGGGCATCAGCGGCATTCTTGGCGACGCGCTCACGGTGGCGGCGCTCGTAGTCATCCTCCGACAGCTCGCGGGCCAGGTCGGCCTCCTGGCGCAGGCGCCGGCTGGACTTCCTCCAGGCGCTCGATCGGCTTCCTCGATCGCGCCGAAGTGGGTGAGGGCGAGGCGCTCGGGGCGCCAGTGACTCGACCAGGGGGCGATCGAGTCGAGCCAGATCTCGACGTCGATGTCTGGGGGCGGGGAACTCGGCATGCCCGAACTCGACGCCAGGGATGCGGAACCGCGGCGACGTCGCCGACGAAGGCGGTGCCACTCTCCTCATGGAAGTAGCTGACGTGGTGGGAGGCGTGGCCCGGGGTATAGGCGACCCGCATGCCGAGTACATCCTCGCCGCCCGCCAGCGGCTTCAACGTCGGCCTCGGGCACAGGCACGATCTCACCCCTAAGCTCCTCCATCCGATCACCGTAGAGCCGCTCGGCGCTGGCCAGCAGCTTTGAGGGGTCAACCAGGTGCCGCGCTCCGCGCTCGTGCACGTAGACCTCCAGATCGGGCCAGCGCCGCACCAGGGCGCCGGTCGCAGCGGCGTGGTCGAGATGAATGTGAGTGAGCAGCAGTGCTCGCGGCTGCTCACCGTCGAGAGCCGCCAACAGCGTCTCCATCGTAGACTCCGCCTGCTCGGCGCTGAGCGGGGTGGCGATGTCCTCCAGGGACTTCCGCTCGGCCTTGACGCCGAGCGCCAGCTCCACCAGACCGCCAGATCATCATGATCGGCGCCGATCACGAAGCGCGAGCACGGTGTCGCCGACCTTGCCGCTGCCGACCAGCTTGGCGAAGAGCAGCGGGCCGGTGATGCCACCGGCCGCGGTGCCGATCGCGTAGAAGAACGCGATCGCCATCGCCCGGGTCTCCATCGGGAAGATCTCGCTGACCGTCAGGTACGCCGCGCTGGCGCCGGCCGAGGCGAAGAAGAGGACCACGCACCAGCACGCGGTCATGCGTGGTCGCGTTGAGTGCGCCGGCGTCGAACAGCCAGGCGGTGCCGAGCAGCAGCACGCCGGAGACGATGTACGTGCCGGCGATCATCGAGCCGGCGGCCGACCGTGTCGAAGAGCCGGCCCAGCAGCAGCGGGCCGAGCAGGTTGCCGACCGCGATGACCGCGAAGTAGTAGCCGGTGTTGCCGGACGGCACCTCGAAGAACGTCTGCAGGATCTGGGCGAAGCCGAAGGTGATCGCGTTGTAGAGGAACGCCTGGCCGATGAAGAGCGAGAAGCCCGAGCGTCGCGCGCTTCGGGTAGCGCGTGAACAGCGTCTTCGCGATCGTGCACGAAGCCGATGGTCTTGCGCTGCTGGATCTCGATCGTCGCTGTCGACCTCGGCGAGGTCCTTGCCGGTCTCCCGGTCGACCTGCCTGCTCGACGACGTCGACGAGCTGCTCCGCCTCGTCGCCCGGCCGTGGATGAACAGCCAGCGCGGGCTCTCCGGCACGTGCCGCCGGACCAGCAGGATCACCAGGCCGAGCACGACGCCCAGGCCGAACGCGACCCGCCAGCCGAGGTTGGCCGGCAGGCCGTTGAGCAGCGGCACGGTCAGCAGCGCGCCGATCGCCGCGCCGAGCCAGAAGCGTGCCGTTGATGATGATGTCGATCCGGCCGCGGTGCTTGCGCCGGGATCAGCTCGTCGATGGCCGAGTTGATCGCCGCGTACTCGCCGCCGATGCCGATGCCGGTGAGGAACCGGAACAGGAAGAACCACCAGGCGTCGAAGGAGAGCGCGGTCATCGCGGTGGCCGACCAGGTAGACGGCCGAGGGTGATCATGAACAGCTTCTTGCGGCCGAACCGGTCGGTCGAGCCAGCCGAAGAACAGCGCGCCGATGCAGGCGCCGGCCACGTAGAGCGCGGCGGCCAGGCCGGTGACCTGGCTCTGCGTGATGTCGAGGCCGCTGCCCGGCTCGGCCAGCTGGCCGGACGAGGTTGCCGACGATCGTGACCTCGAGGCCGTCGAGGATCCAGACCGTGCCGAGGCCGATCACGATCATCCAGTGCCAGCGGCGACCACGGCAGCCGGTCGAGCCGGGCGGGGACGTTGGTCCGTACTGTGCCGGTCTGCACGTCGGCGCTCATGACGCGCTCCGGATGGTGGGGGAGGTGGGGGCGCGGAGAAGCGCCTCCGGCGAGAGCTGTTCGTCCATGGCGGCCCAGATGCCCCGCCGCCAGAGGCGTCAATCCTGCTCGGGGGTTTCCGGCTGGGCGTCGGCTGGATGCGGGGTGGGAGCCGGGTGGGAGCCGGCTGAAGGCCGGACGGGGGCCGGACCGGACGGTCCGGCCCCCACGGGTCAGCGGGCGCCGACCAGCTCCGGCGCGGGGGCGGGCGGCGGCTCGGCCGGCGGGGTGGCCGGCCGGCGGCGCAGGAAGCGCGGCGCCCACCAGTTCGCGTCGCCGAGCAGCGTCATCACCGACGGCAGCACCACCGCCCGGATGATCGTCGCGTCCAGCAGGATCGCCGCCGCCAGGCCGACGCCGAGCTGCTTCATGTCGATCGTGCTGAGCGTGGCGAAGATCGAGAACACCGCCGACCATCACGATCGCCGCGCTCGTCACCATGCCGGCCGAGGCGGTGATGCCGTGCGCCACCGCCTCCCGGTTGGGCACGCCGCGGTCGACCGCCTCGCGGATCCGGCTGACCACGAAGACGTGGTAGTCCATCGACAGGCCGAACAGCACCACGAACAGGAACAGCGGCAGCCAGGTGACGATCGCGCCCATCGAGGTGAAGCCGAGCAGCCCCTCCGCCCAGTGGTTCTGGAAGACCAGCACCAGCAGGCCGTACGCGGCGGCCGGCGGAGAGCAGGTTGAGCAGGATCGAGGTCAGCGCGACGACCACCGACCGGAACGTCCAGCGCCATCACCAGGAACGTCAGCGCCAGCACGAACGCGACCACGAACGGCAGCTTGTGCCCGATGTGGTCGGCGTAGTCCTCGCTGGCGGCGACGCCGCCGCCGACCGCGTACTCCTCGCCGGGGATGCCGCCGAGCGCGGCCGGCACCAGCTTCGCGCGCAGCTCGTGCAGCGACTCGGCGGCCTCGTCGGCTGCGGCCGGCGAACGGGGTGGCGACCTCCAGCGCGACGACCTCCGGTCGGCCGACACGTCGATCTTCGGGCCGTGGCCTCGAGCCGGCGCGAAGAGCGGGTCGCGCTGGCGTGCCGCGGGCCAGGTCGGTCAGCGCCGGCCTGGACCGCGGTCGGCCTGGCTCGCCGGCGCCTCGACGGCCACCAGGTGGCTGGTGCCGTTGCTCGGGAACGCCGCGGCGAGCCGGTCGTACGCCTGCATGGCCGGGGTGGTGCGCGGCAGGTCCTCGGTCCCGGGAACTTCAGCTTCATGCCCGAGCGCCGGGGCGGCCAGCGCGAGCAGCAGCGCCGACCGAGACGGCGAGGGTGGCCGCCGGGTGCTCGCAGCGCCGGGCGCAGCACGCCGGCCAGAACCGCGGCCGGCGCCGGCCGCGCGCCGGCGGGCGGTGAGGCGCCAGAGCAGCGGCACCCGGGGCCGGTCGACCCAGCGGCCCAGCTTGGCCAGCAGCGCCGGCAGCACGGTCAGCGAGCCGATCACGGCGACCGCGACGACCAGGATCGAGCCGACGGCCAGCGACGAGAACGTCGCGTCGCCGGCGAGGAACAGCCCGGCCATCGCGATGATCACGGCGGTGCCGGAGACGACGCACGGCGTGCCCGGAGGTCTCCGCCGCGATCTCCACGGCGTCCAGGTGGCCGCGGCCCTTGGCCCGCTCCTCGCGCTCGCGGCGCACGTAGAACAGCGAGTAGTCGACGCCGACCGCCATGCCGATCAGCAGGATGACGCTGGCCGGTGGTGTCGGTCGCGGCACCAGGTGCGAGGCGAGCGTGGAGAGGCCCATCGCGGCGGCCACCGAGGAGAGCGCGAGCAGCACCGGCACGCCGGCCGCGATCAGCGCGCCGAACGCGAGGATCAGGATGGCCAGCGTGACCGGCAGGCTGAGCAGCTCGGCCTTCTGAAGTCCTTGCCGAGCGTGTCGTCGAGCGCCTTGCCGATCGACGGGCCGCCGACCTCCTCGATCCGCAGCGCCGGGTGCGCCTCCTGCACCGCGGCGGTGGCGTCGCAGCAGCGGCTGCACCCGGTCCGCGGCGGTGTCCGGGTCGCCGGCCATGGTGATCGGCACCAGCAGCGCCGTCGCCGTCCCGCGACGGCACCGGCGTAGCCGACCGACGCCACGCCCGGTCGACCTGCCGCAACCGGTCCGCGGCGTCCTGCGGCCGCGGCCTTCGCGGCGGCCGGGTCCAGCGCCCCCGACCGGGCGGTGATCAGCACGTTCTCGATGGCCGGATCGTGGAAGTCGCCGCTGTCGACGATCAGCTCGGCCCGCCCGAACTCGCCGATCGCCTGGTCCGCGTCGGTGGCCTCGTTCAGTCCGGCGGCGTTGCCGCCGACGAAGCACACCGCGACGAACACCACCCACAGCGCGATGGCCCGCCAGGGATGCTCCGCACTCCACCGTGCCAGCCGCACGGTCACCGGTCGCCTGCCCATATCCGGGTTCCCCCTCCAGACGTCGGCCCCGTGCCGACGTCTGCCGACGCTAGGCAGTGGCCGCGGCGCGGACATCGGGGAACGGCCCCGGCTCCTCCCCGATCCGGCGGGCATCGGCCGGTCGGCCGGAACCGGCCGCACCGATCATCGGAAAAAGGGCGTTTCCGGGTACGTTCCGGTGCGCCGCCGGGCACCGGGCGGCGCAGCACACCGGCGCAACCCCGAACCGGCTCCGGGTCATCCCCGGAGGGCTGCCCCGAGGGCGCGGCTGGCAGCGCGGGCAGCTGTACGAGGAGCGGTTCATGAACGGCTCCCGGCGGATCGGGGCGCCGCAGCGGTGGCAGGGCTCGCCCTCCCGGCCGTACGCGTTGAGCGACCGGTCGAAGTAGCCGCTCTCGCCGTTGACGTTGACGTACAGCTCGTCGAAGCTGGTGCCGCCCTGCTCGATCGCCTCGCCGAGCACGTCCCGGACGTGGCCGAGCAGTCGCCGCGCGGCCGGGCGGGTCAGCGCGTCGGTCGGCCGGGCGCCGTGCAGCTGGGCCCGCCACAGCGCCTCGTCGGCGTAGATGTTGCCCACCCCGGAGATCAGCGTCTGGTCGAGCAGCGCCCGTTTGACCTCGGTGTGCTGGCGGCGCAGCGCGGCCACGAACGCCTCGTCGGCGAACTCCGGGTCCATCGGGTCCCGGGCGATGTGCGCGATCTCGGCCGGCAGCTCGGCGCCGCCCGTCGGAGACCGACAGCCCGCCGAACGTGCGCTGGTCGACGAAGCGCAGCTCCGGGCCGCCGTCGGCGAACGCTGAACCGGACCCGCAGGTGCAGCTCGTCCGGCGCGTCGGCCGGCTGCATCAGCAGCTGGCCGGACATGCCGAGGTGGCCGATGATCGCGTCGCCGGAGTCGAGCGGCAGCCACAGGTACTTGCCGCGGCGGCGCACGTCGGTGATCGTCCGCCCGGCCAGCACGTCGGCGAAGTGCGCGCCGCCCGGCGCGTGCCGGCGGACCGCCCGGGGGTGGAGCACCTCGACGGTGGCGATCGTCCGGCCGGCGACCCACTTGGCCAGCCCCTGCCGGACGGTCTCGACCTCGGGCAGTTCAGGCACGGTCGGAGCCCGCCTCGGCGTCCTGCGGGTCAGCCGCGTCGGCGCGGCCCGCGCCTCCGCCTCGACCAGCGCGATCGCATCCGCCTGTCGGTCAACATCCGCCAGGCCGCCTCGGCGGCCCGCTGCTCGGCCTCTTTCTTGCTCCGCCCCTCGCCCCGCCGTACCGCTCGCCGGCCACCACCGCCCAGGCGGTGAACGTCTTCGGCGTGGTCCGGGCCGGTGCACCTCGATCCGGTACTCCGGGACACCCAGGCCCAGCGCCGCGGTCAGCTCCTGCAGGCTGGTCTTCCAGTCCAGCGCGGCGCCGCGGCCGGCGGCCTCGACCATCAGCGGGTCGAACAGCCGGTGGATCACCTGGCCGGCGACGTCCAGCCCGTACTGCAGGTAGATCGCGCCGAGCAGCGCCTCCAGGGTGTCGGCGAGGATGCTGGCCTTGTCCCGGCCGCCGGTGGTCTCCTCGCCCTTGCCCAGCAGCAGGTACGGCCCGAGGCCGTCCGGCCGAGACCGCGCGCCACGTCGGCCAGCGCGCGCATGTTGACCACGCTGGCGCGCAGCTTGGCCAGCTGGCCCTCGGGCAGGTCGGGTGGGTGTGGAACAGCGCGGTGGTCATCACCACGCCGAGCACCGAGTCGCCGAGGAACTCCAGCCGCTCGTTCGTGGGCAGGCCGCCGTTCTCGTACGCGTACGAGCGGTGGGTCAGCGCGCGCTCGCAGCAACTCCGGGTCGATGGCGACGCCGAAGGCGGCCTCCAGGTGGATCAGCGGGAGCGCGCCGGCGCTTCGGTGGTCATGGTGCTACCTCGGTGTCGCCGCGGCCGGGTGCGGGATCGTGCGGCTCCCGGCGAGCGGCGCGCGGACCGCGGCGGCGCGACGCAGCTGGGCGGCCAGGGCGAAACCGGAGGCGATGTCGTCGCCGGTCGGCGGCGCCATGGCAGACCACCACGGTGCCGGCCACCCCGAGCAGGGCCGCCGCCCGGGGCGCGCCGCCGCCGGCGGCGGCCACGGCCAGGGCGAACGCGCCCTCGATGCCCTTGAGCAGGACGTTGCCGGTGAAGCCGTCGGTGACCACGACGTCGGCCGGGTGCCGAGGGAGACGTCGTGTCCCTCGACCGGGCCGACGTAGCGGCGCGCCGCGGGCAGCGGATGGCGGCGAGCGCCGGCGTCGGCGGCCCGGCGGAGCCGGTCGCCCTTGCCCGCCTCGGTACCGACGGAGAGCAGGCCGACCCGGGGCACGGTCGACCGCGGCGCCACGGCCGGCGTAGGCGGCCCCGAGGACGGCGTGCCGGACCAGCGTGGCCGGGCCGGGTTCAGGCGGCCCCGACGTCCAGCAGCACCACCGGCCCGTCACGCGGGAAGCATGGCGGTCAGCGCGGTCGGCGTACCGGGGCAACCGGCCCAGGCCGAGCACGGCGGCGGTGACCATGGCCCCGGTGGCCCCGGCGGAGACCGGGGCGTCGGCCGGCCGGCGTGGATTTCCTGCACGGCCGTGCGGACGGTGCGCTCGCCCCGCGCGGCGGCCGGATGGTCGGCCATGGCGACGGCGGCCCGCACCGCGCGGACGGTGACCCGGGAGCGGGCCGACGGGTCGAGCGCAGCCAGGAACCCGTCGGCGGCCACGAGTCGGGCCGACGAGCAGCAGGCGCAGGTCAGGGTCGGTGCTGCACCGCCCGCAGAGCGCCGTCAACCACGACGGCGGGAGCATCGTCCCCGCCGAGGAGGTCGACGGCGATCCGCGCGGTGCCCGGAGCCGTAAAAAAAGATTTCGGGTCAATTGATATATTAATTAATAATGCCGGTATTTCAATAAATGCAATGAGCTGGAAAATGAATCTGGATGAATGGAATAAAGTAATTGCTGTAAACTTAACCGGACCATTTCTATGTACAAAACACGTTTTACCTTTGATGAAAGAAAATAAATATGGCAGAATAATATTTATTTCTTCTGTTGTCCCGCAAATAGGTGTTGCCGGTACGGCAGCATATTCCGCTTCAAAGGCAGGACTTTCAGGTTTAAGTAAAACTGTTTCTAAAGAAATGATGAAATATGGTGTAACATCTAATTTAATTTCACTTGGATACTTTGATGCTGGTCTCCTGTACCAGATACCAGAAGAAATACGGGCCCAGATTAAAGAAACAATACCGATGAAAGAATTTGGCAAACCTGAGGAAATAGTTGAATGCATTAAATATCTTGGTTCCGAGAATTCCCAATATTTAACCGGCCAGACAATAAACCTTAACGGGGGACTATTTTAACCGCATGTGCGGAATAAATGGTATATTAACCGCTAATGCTGAGCTTAAAAATAAAATCATTACGGCAAACAGCCTGATTAAGCACAGGGGACCTGATGATGAAGGTTACGTGATAATTAATAAGACTGAGCATACCGCTTCTCAATTTTCCGGTAGCGAATCCATTGAGGCTGTTAGAAATAAATATCCCTTATTTCCAAAATCAAATAATAATTTTCCTGAAGTTATATTAGCTCATAGAAGGCTTTCAATCATTGATCTTTCTGAAAAAGGTCATTGCCCGATGAGTGATATTGAAGAAAAGATTTGGATAACCTATAATGGTGAAATTTACAATTATATTGAATTAAGAGAAGAGCTTAAACAATATGGTTATATATTCAGAACAAATTCAGATACAGAAGTCATAATAAATGCATATTTGCAGTGGGGTTTTGAATGCCTGAATAAATTTAACGGTATGTGGGCATTCGCAATATGGGATAACCGAAATGAAACACTTTTTCTGGCAAGAGACAGATTTGGAATTAAACCGTTATATTATTCTTTCAATAACGAGTATTTTGCATTTTCCTCTGAGATAAAACCCTTAGTGCTGTACAATAGCACAAATATCGGATTGAATAAAGATAAAATACCCTTTTACCTCATTTTCGGAAACAGGTTAAACGTGAATGATACATACCTAAATGGTATAAACTCACTACAGGCATCACATTATTTGATCTGCAAAAATAATAAGTGTAATTTAAAAAAATATTATGAAATAAATAATCAGGATAATCAATTAAATGAGGAACAGTTAAAAGTTAAAATTGCTGATCTGCTTGTGGATTCTATTAGATTGAGATTCAGAAGTGATGTCCCTGTGGGTTCCTGCCTGAGCGGTGGATTTGATTCAACCAGCATTGTTTCCTTATCTTCGGGCATTGGCAAAAATTCCATTGAGACCTTTTCCGCAGTATGGAATGAAAAAGATTGCGATGAGTCATATTATATAGATATAGTCAACAGTAAGTATAACTGTGTTTCCAATAAGATCATACCGGGAGAAGAAGAATTTGAAAGTGTCTTTAATAAACTATGTTATTACCAGGAAATACCAACAGAAGGTCCCGGGTTATATCCCCAATGGTTTGTGATGTCAAAAGCAAAAGAGAAAGTAAAAGTTTTACTTGATGGACAGGGAGGAGATGAGGTATTTGGAGGATATTTTCAATCAGGCGCTTATTTAAGAGGAATTATTAAGGATCGAAAATTCAGTAAATTGATAACAGAACCGGAAATTTTTCTTAAATTTCTTAAAAAGAACGGTGTACATTCGTTTTCAAGTTGGTTATTTCCGGGTTTTTACGGTTATTTAACGAGATCAAAACTTTCATCAAAATACGGAATTTTGAATAAGGATTTATACGATACTATTGAAAAAAGCAGCTTAAAATATGATTATAACCCTACTGAAAAATTTGGTAATTATCTGGGTAACTTATCTTACCATTTGATAAATAACGTAACTGTTCCTTCATTGCTTCATTATGAGGACCGTTCTTCAATGGCGCATTCAATTGAAAGCAGGGTTCCATTTCTGGATTACAGGCTTGTAGAATTGGGTATTAATCTTAAGTCAATACATTTATCAAACAAAGGTATCTCCAGACCATTATACAGAAAAGCATTAACAAAATATTTACCCGAAGAAATAGTAAAAAGAAAAGATAAATTGGGATTTCCAACACCATTTTCTGCATGGACAAAAGGATTGCTTAAGAATTTCATATTAGATAATTTGCATTCTGGTAGTAATGATTTGTCCGATTATGTAGATAAATCAATCCTGGAAAGTAATTTAAAAAATCATTTTAACGGAATTAAGGATTACAGTTGGGAGATTTGGAGATTACTAAGCCTGAGTAGTTTCATAAATTTGTTTAAAAGGTTTAATGTCGGTTAATTAATTCTATGTTAAAATATTATATTAATATTGAATAAAAATCTAAACATATAATATATTGGTAAGATTTATACTGAAATCATATCTTTTTCGGCGGTTCCTTATTATTACCCCGCTTTTTATCATACTATTAATTTTAAGTAGTATAATTTTTGATGCTTTGTGGGGCAGTAATTCCTCAATACCTGTTATTTCACAGGATGAAATATATGCTCCTCCTCTTCAATATGACAATTTCAATAGATTAAATCTGAAGATGGTTACTCATGATCTTGTTGCAATAGAGGGAAATAAGAAATTCAGGCTAAAGGATGAAAATAAAAATTTTGATTTTTTTGATACTGTTAAGGTATTCTACCCAAATGAAGAATTTGATAAAGTAAACAAAATTTTCCTGCAATTTGAAGACTCTCAGTTTTTAGATTCAATATACTTTGTAAATTCTCATTCAGAAGTTCCATCAATTTTCTATAAACAAATCTTCTATAGTTCTGTTATCATACACAAACTGAACGACTTTTCAGAAAATCCGGTAAAATTCAGAATAGATCAATCAAAATTAGTCAGTAAAGAACTGCTTGAAACTAACGATTCACTTATAATCGAAGTATTGAATTATTTCAATTTAAATATTGATAAACTTGGACTTGCTGAATGCGGAAGGAACAGTATGGTATTTAAAAAAATCTGCGATGACTATAGTGTACCCTGCAGGTTAGTAAACTTACAGGGAGGAGATGTTGACCAGGTAGGATTTGATGAATATATAGGTTACCCGCTGCATGTTGTTTGTGAGATATATTCAAGTAAAAATCAAAAATGGTATGTTATAGATCCTTCATTTGGCTCTCGTTTCAAACGCCGGTCTTATGATGATTATCTCAGCGCAGTTGAAATAAGTAATAAGCATAGTTTCAGAAGGGATAGCGAAATTGAGCAGGACAGCATTTTACTTACAAAAAAATCTATTGTTGACAAAGATTATTTTAAGTTTTATGAAAACGTGATTTTTACGGATCATTCGTGGAAAAACAAATATCTAAGGAAAGTAGTTAGTTTATTTTATTCAAGATTTAACTATTTTTTATATTTATACTCTAACAATCTGCCAATTGTCAAAAACGGTTTCTACTATGTTATTATAAAAACATTTATTTACATTTTCATGATTACATTATATGTAAATGTTATTTTAATTTTACTGTTAAAGAGACTTTTCTTAGTAAAAAAACCAAAAAATTAATTTCGATGATAAATAGTATAATTTCTACAAATAAAGCTTTCAAAAAAAAAATAAATGTTATAGTATTTGGCGCTCATCCGGATGATTTTGAGGTTGGATGCTCCGGAACGATCTTAAAATACCTAAAAGATATTAATCTGAAAATTTTTGTAATGTCTGATAGATACGAAGATGACAAGATGAGGAATCTGAAGGAAAAAGATAAATCCTTTAAAATCCTTGGGCTTGATAAAATACCCTGTAAAGTTTATGATATCCCAACAAGGATTTTTCATGATCATAAATCCAAAATAAGGAATATTCTTTACGATATAGCAACTAAGACGGATATAGATGTTGTTTTTACCCCTCCAATACATGATATCCACCAGGATCATATTGTGTTAGCAGAAGAGGTAATAAGGTTATTCAGAGAAAAAACGATTTTTGGCTACGAAGTAATACGCAGTGGCTATGATTTTATGCCTAATATGCATGTTAATCTTCCTTTAGAACTGGTAAATTTAAAGATAAGGCCGCGCAAAGTTATAAATCACAGTGGTCAACAACAAAAAGCGGGGGCTATTATTTTTCAAAAGAAGTTATGAAAGGATTAATGCGTGCA
The DNA here is from genome assembly GCA_963720805.1 of uncultured Solirubrobacterales bacterium. Classification (GTDB taxonomy): domain Bacteria; phylum Actinomycetota; class Thermoleophilia; order Solirubrobacterales; family 70-9; genus VRUE01. Next base: position 242,245 of record CAVRGT010000001.1, read on the forward strand.
AGAGGTGCACAGTTTGGCATAAAATATGCTGAAGCTTTTGAAGTGTACCATCTTAAGTTATGAAACGGAAAATTATTGTTTTAACATTCAATTATGAACCCAGCCAGTTTCCGGGAAAACCTGACACTGAAAACAGATTTTATACATATGGCTTTGGAGGTACTTTTGGCAGGTTAATACAAAATCAAATCAGAAAGTACGAAGTAGAAGTTTGGAGACTCGACGGGTTCTGTGCCGGAAAAAAACACGAAAAAAATATTAATAATATAAAATTTAAAGTCTATCGTTCTTTTAATATCAGGAAACTTGGTTTTTTTAATTGGGATTTTATTAGAGATCTGAAAAAGGAAAAAAAATTTTACGATCCGATATTCTTTGTAGTTCATACTCATAACTGGCAAACATACCAGATAGCTTTTTTTTTAAAAGGCGCGAAGATTTTAACAACTCATCATGGAGACTGGTCACCGTTCTTTTTGTATGAAACTTACAAAGGACTTAGGAAATTTAGGGCGCTTCTTGGTATATTAGCAGAAAAACTGACATTCAAAAATATATCATATTTTCTGATATGTGACATAGAAGAAATCAAATATATGAAACGGGCATTTCCGGGTTTGAGATTTGAATTGTTTTCAACCGGACTGGACATTCACAGATTCAAAATAATTCCTAAAAAAGAAGCTAAAAAAATACTCGGACTCAATGAAAACAAAAAATATATTCTATATGTCGGTAAACTATACAAGTATAAGCAGGTTGATAAACTAATAAGTATTTGGCTTGAAATAAAAAAACAGAAACCGGAAACTGAATTAATAATAGTGGGGAACGAACCAAGAGGCAATTGGGGCGAAGAATATTATCATCTGGCAAAGGCAAGCGGAGCTATAATTATAGGGAGGATTTTAAATACTGAAATTTACAGATACTATTGCGCTAGTGATGTTTACGTAATTATGACATTGAGGGATGATTATTTTGGTGGAACAGGAATTGCCCCTTTGGAAAGCCTGGCATGTAATACTCCCGTTGTATCTAATTCTTTAAAAAACTATCTTGGTAATAATGCTTTCGAAATTGGAGAAATACCTAAAAGCGAAATTGAATATAAAGATTCTATCATTAAAGTTTTGAATAACAGGAAAAATATAAGAATATGAGGGAAAGTGTTGCTAAATTTTATTCATGGGAAACAGTTGCAGCCAGAATGGAAAATATTTTTAATATATTGAATAAATAATTAGTGTTTTGTGGAAAATAATATTTAATAAATAATGAAAAAAATACTTGCAATAGGACCACATCCTGATGATATTGAACTTGGTTGTTTTGGGACAATGGCTAAATTCAAGAAAAACGGAGATGATGTCAGTTTCCTTGTCTTAACCAAAGGTGAAGGTGGAACTGATGAAAATTCCCGTATTATGGAGGCAGAAGAATCCGCATCATTAATAAGCGCAAATCTCTTCATTGAAAACCTGCCTGATAGATTTATCAGTGAGGGACCAGAAACAATTACTGTGATTGAAAAATATATTAAACAATTGGACCCGGATGCTGTTTTCATTCCTACAGAATCCGATACACACCAGGATCACAGGGCTACCTATAACGCATGTATGGTTGCATGCAGGACTGTCCGTGAGATATTTGCATATGAAACTCCAAGTACATCCCGTAAATTTTCACCTAATTATTTTGTTGATATAACGCCTTATATCGGTTTAAAAGTGAAGGCAGTGAAAATTCATTCTTCACAGGGGGGGAAAGGATATATGGCTGATAGAGCCATAGAAGGTTTAGCTGAATACCGGGCTTTTGATATTCTGTTAAATGATAAATATGTTGAAGGTTTTGATGTTATAAAGGTAGTGAATTAATATGATATGTTCAGTACATCAACCTAATTACTTACCATACCTGGGCTTTTTCGAAAAGGTTTTTAGAAGCGACGTTTTCATTCTTTATGATACTACACAATTCAAAAAAAATGATTGGCAAAACCGGAATAAATTATGTACCGCTGATGGATGGCAGTGGATATCTATGCCAATATTGCACAATTTCGGACAAAAGATAAATGAAGTAAAGATAAAAGATCCCCAAAAAAATATTCCAAAAAACTGGAGATCTTTGCAGGTTACTTACAGTAAGGGTTCCCTTTTTTTAAAGAATATTCTCCTTACTTTGAAGAGATATATTTATCTGAAATAGAACTTCTTTCAGAACTGAACTGCCGTTTAATTATTAAAACTGCTTCACTCCTTGGAATAAAAACCAAATTTATAAGAAGTTCTCAGCTAGATCAGATTAAATCAACCAGCACTAAGGCATTGATAGATCTTTCAAACCTGATAGAGGCTGATACTTATATTTCAGGCGGAGAGGGAATAAACTATCTTGACATGGATATGTGGAAAGCATCAGGACTGAACATTATTTTTCAAAAATATACCCATCCTGTATACAAACAATTTAATAATAAAATATTTCAGCCATACATGAATATTCTTGATCTTTTATTCAATTGCGGAAGTGAAAGTCTTAGTATTTTAACTAAAGGGCAAAATTACTGATTATTCTATAGTTATTTTATGCAATTTGCTTCAATTAAACTTCCATTATCTACTACTTCGTAACCTAGAATCTTTAAAACGCTTGATTAAATCTGTTTTTGAATATTTCTTATCATCATGTACTTCGATAATATAATTTTTAATTCGTTTGATATTTTCATCCTTTGAATTTAGAAATATCCTGTATTCACTTCCTTCACAATCAATCTTCCCGAATTCAAATTCATTAACACCTGTTTTTGCAAATATATCGTCAAAAGAAATACAGTCAACAGTGGTTTTTTTATAGTGACCATCATCAAATTCCCTGTTAATTAATGTATTGCATCCTGCCCAATCAAATGAATAAAAATCAGATGTACCGTTAAAGTCGCTAACTGCATAAGGATATTTCGAAATTTTAGAAATGAAGTTATTATTAATATTTTCCGTTAGTCTATTAAACGTATCAGGAAAAGGTTCAAACGAATGAACCTCAGCATTAGGATATTCTTTACTAATAAATAATGAAAAGTAACCTACGTTTGCACCGATATCAAGGATATTGAATTTTTCGTTTTTATCTCCTTTAAATAAATAATCATCATTAACAAATATTTCGAATAAAGTTGTGAGGTCCCCGGCGCTTTTATTAACTCCTAATTTCAAACCGTTGTTTAAACCCAGGTATCGCACAATATTATCTTCTTTTTTGAAATATTTTAAAAAATAAAATTTCAATGCGCTCAAAGGCCTGAATATTCGTAACATCTTAAACAAATTCTTGATTTTTGAGCTTACCATATATATTCTGATTGTATAACTTTCAATAATTTGATACTGCTTTATATATTATTTTTTCAATTAATAATTAATTAAATTACTTAAAATTAGTAAAAATTAACAGGAAAAACATTAATTGATTGTTTTTACATCAGATATAGATTGGGCGCCGGAAGAGGTTATTGCAGATACTTTGAATCTGTTTGAGTTTTATGGAATTAAATGCACTTTCTTTTCAACTCATCACTCTCTTGAACTTGCAAAATCAAATAAAAACCTTTTCGAAATAGGGATCCATCCAAATTTTAACCCAATATTATCAGGGAAAAGTGATAAAAGAGCGATTGATGTTATAGATGAAATTCTGGATATCCATCCCGAAGCACGGGGTGTAAGGTCTCAC
>CAVRGT010000002.1:0-21303 GCA_963720805.1 uncultured Solirubrobacterales bacterium
GAGCTGCCGATGCTGGCCGAGTTCCCCGTCCGACTTCCGCTACGTGCTCGGCCTGCAGGAGGCGGTCGTGGTCGGCATGGCCGACGGCTACGCCCAGGCCTCCGGCACGCACCACGGTGGTCAACCTGCACACCGCGCCCGGCGTCGGCAACGCGATGGGGGCGATCTTCAACGCCCAGGCCAACCACTCGCCGCTGCTGGTCACCGCCGGCCAGCAGGCGCGCGCCCAGATCACCCTGCAGGCGAACCTGACCAACCGCGACGCGATCCGCATGCCGCATCCGCTGGTCAAGTGGGCCTATGAGCCGCCGCGGGCCGAGGACGTGCCGCTGGCCCTCGCCCACGGCGCCCACCTCGCCGGCGCTGCCGCCGCAAGGGCCCGGTCTTCGTCTCGCTGCCGATGGACGACTGGTACGCCGAGGTCGACGAGGCCGACGCGCGCGCAGGCGATCGCGCGCCGGGTCACGGCCGCGCCGCGGCCGATCCCGAGGCGGTCCGCGCCCTGGCCGACCGGCTCGACGCCGCCGCCAACCCGGTGCTCGTCGCCGGCCCCGACATCGACGCCAGCGGCGCCTGGGACCCGGCGGTCGCCCTCGCCGAGCGCCAGCGCCTGCCGGTCTGGGCCACGCCCGCGCACCGGCGGCGGCCGGCTCGGCTTCCCCGAGGGCCACCCCAACTTCCGCGGCGTGCTGCCGCCGGCGATCGGCCCGGTCGGCCAGACGCTCGAGGGCCACGACCTGATCCTCGTCGTCGGCAGCTCGGTCTTCCCCTACTACCCGTACATCCCCGGCCCGCTGCTGCCCGAGGGCGCGAAGCTGGTGGCGATCACCAGCGACCCCGACGAGGCCGCCCGGGCGCCGATGGGCGACGCGATCGTCGCCGACGTGAAGCTGACCCTGGAGGCGCTGCTCGCCGAGGCGGTGCCCGAGTCGAGCCGCCCGGCGCCGGAGCCGAACCCCGGGCCGCAGGAAATCCCGCCCAGCGACCCGCTCAACCCCTCGACCGTGCACACCGCCCTCGGCCGAGGTCTTCCCCGAGGACGGGATCGTCGTGCTCGAGTCGCCCTCCAGCACCCTCGCGCTGCGCAACCAGCTGCGCCTCTCGCGGCCCGGCAGCTACTACTTCGGCGCCGGCGGCGGCCTCGGCTTCGGCCTCGCCGCCTCGGTCGGCGTGCAGCTCGCCCAGCCCGACCGCCCGGTCGTCTGCGTGATCGGCGAGGGCTCGGTCCAGTACGCGGTCACCGCCTTCTGGAGCGCCGTCGCCTACAAGGCGCCGGTCACCTTCCTGGTCCTGCGCAACGAGGAGTACGCGATCCTCAAGTGGTTCGCCGAGGTCGAGCAGGTGGCGGGCGCGCCCGGCCTCGACCTGCCGGAGCTCGACGTCGCCGCGGTCGCCGAGGGCTACGGCGTCAAGGCGCACCGGGTCGCGCGACCGCGACGAGGTGCGCGACGCGCTGCCGACGGCGCTCGCCTCCTCGCAGCCGGAGCTGGTCGAAGTCCCGGTCGACGCCCGGGATGTCGCTCTTCTAGGACTGCGATGGCGCTGCTCGAGCGGAAGCTGGCGCCACCCCCGTCGGCCCCGCCGCCGACCGCGCCCCCGACGAGATCGCCGCCGGCAGTCGCCCAGCCGCTGCGCGGCGAGCTGGAGGCGCTGCTCGGCGCCGACCGCGTCCTCGCCGCGCGCCGGCGACATCGTCCGCTACGCCTCCGACGCCAGCCCCTACCGGCTGCTTCCCGCGGGCGGTGGTGATGGCCCACGACGCCGACGACGTCGCCAAGGTCCTCGCCTACGGCCGCGCGCACCGGCATCCCGGTCACCTTCCGCGCCGGCGGCACCAGCCTCAACGGCCAGGGCCAGAGCGACGGCATCCTGGTCGACGTGCGCCGCCACTTCAGCGGCGTCGCGGTCGAGGACGACGGCGCGCCGCGCCCGGGTCAAGCCCGGCACCGTGCTCGGCCACGCCAACCGCGTGCTCGCCCCGCACGGGCGCAAGCTCGGCCCCGACCCGGCCAGCACCGACATCGCCACGCGTCGGCGGCGTGATCGCCAACAACTCGGGCGGGATGCGCTGCGGCGTGACCCAGGACTCCTACTCGACGGTCCGCTCGATGACCTTGGTCCTCCCCTCGGGGACGACGATCGACACCGCCGCGCCCGGCGCCGCCGAGCGCTTCGCCGCCGCGGAGCCCGAGCTGGCCGCCGGGCCTCGCCGCGATCCGCGACGAGATCCGCGCCGACGCCGAGCTGAGCGAGCGCATCCGGCGCAAGTTCGCGATCAAGAACACGACCGGCTACCGCCTCTGCGCCTTCCTCGACGCCGACGAGCCGCTGGAGATCTTCCGCCGCCTGGTGGTCGGCTCCGAGGGCACGCTCGCCTTCGTCGCCGAGGCGGTCTTCGAGACCGTGCCGCTGCCGGCCCGCACGACCACCGCCTGGGTCCACTTCCCCGGCATCGACGAGGCGATCGCCCCGGTCCGCGACCTGGTCGAGCGCGGGCGCGACCGCGGTCGAGCTGATGGTCGCCCCGGCGCTGATCACCGCCGCCTGGAACATGGTCGGCGCGCCCGAGGAGTGGAAGGAGCTGCCGCCGGAGTCGGCGGTGCTGCTGGTCGAGTTCGGCGCCGAGAGCGACGAGGAGCTCGACGACCACGTCGCCGAGGCCGAGCGAGATCCTCGCCGCGCCACGAGACGATCCGGCCGATCGAGTTCACCCGCGAGGCCGAGGAGATCGAGCTGGCCTGGCGCGTGCGCGAGGGCCTGCACGGCCTGATCGGCCGGCTGCGCCTGCCCGGCACGGCGCTGATCGTCGAGGACGTCTGCGTGCCGCCGGAGCGGATCGCCGAGGGCGCCCGCGACCTGCAGGCGCTGCTCGGCGAGCACGGCTTCCTGCCCGGCGTCGCCGGCCACGCCTCCGCCGGGAACCTCCACTTCATGCTCACCCCGGACTTCGCCAAGCAGGAGGACCTCGAGCGCTACGAGGCCTTCATGGCGAGGCTGGTCGAGCTGATCGTCGGCAAGTACGACGGCTCGCTCAAGGCCGAGCACGGCACCGGGATCAACATGGCCCCCTACGTGGAGCGCGAGTGGGGGGAGAAGGCGACCGAGCTGATGTGGCGGGTGAAGCGGCTCGCCGACCCCGACGGCGTGCTCAACCCCGGCGTCGTCCTCAACCGCGACCCCGGCGTCCACCTGCGCAACCTGAAAACGACGCCGGCGATCGAGGAGTCGGCGAGCGACCTGCGTCGAGTGCGGCTTCTGCGAGCCGGTCTGCCCGAGCCGCAACCTGACCACGACGCCGCGCCAGCGGATCGTCCTGCGCCGCGAGATGGCCCGCCAGCCCGAGGGCTCGCCGGTGCAGCGGGCGCTGCTCGAGGAGTACGCCTACGACGCGCTCGAGACCTGCGCCGCCGACGGCTCCTGCCAGCTCGCCTGCCCGGTCGGGATCGACACCGGCAAGCTGGTCAAGGAGCTGCGCACGGAGCAGCCACAGCGAGCGGGCGGAAGCGGCGGCGCTGGCGGCGGCGAAGCGCTGGGGGACGGTCGAGGCGGCCTCGCGACTGGCGCTGCGCCTCGGCGGCCCGCTGGCGCGCCGGACGAAGCGCGGACGCGGCCTGCCCGGAGCCGCCCGGAGGGGAGCGCGGGTGACCCTCTCGCCGACAAAAGCGGGGAGTGTCGGGAGAGGGTCACCCTCTCCTGCACCAACGCGCGGTCGCCGCCGTCTACGTCCCCAGCTGCACGAACGCATCTTCGGCGGGGACCCGGTCGGAGGCGTTGGTGGAGGTTTCGGCTCGCGCCGGGATGCCGGTCTGGATCCCGGAGGACGTGCGCGGGAAGCTGCTGCGGGCTGCCTTTGGCTCGAAGGGATTCGCCGGCGCCCAGCGGCACAAGGCGAACGAGATGGTCGAACGGCTCTGGCGGTGGAGCGGGGAGGGCGCGCTGCCGATCGTGATCGACGCCGCCTCCTGCACCCAGGGCATCGCCGACCCCGGTGAGGGGGTGCTGAGCGAGGAGAACGCGGGGCGCCTCGGCAAGCTGGAGATCCTCGACTCGGTCGCCTGGGCGCACGATCGCCTGCTGCCCTGGCTCGAGGTCACCGGGAAGGTCGGCTCGGCCACCGTCCACCCGACCTGCGCCACCCGCCACATGGGCCTCGCCCCTCGCCTGCGCTCGCTCGCCGGCGCCCTCGCCGAGGAGGTCTACGTCGCTCCCTCGGCGACCTGCTGCGGCTTCGCCGGCGACCGCGGCATCTCCCACCCGGAGCTGACCGCGGCGGCGACCCGCCCCCAGGCCGAAGAGCTGGCGGGCCGCGCACTTCGACGCCCACCTCTCCAGCAACCGCACCTGCGAGATCGGCCTCAGCCGCGCCACCGGCGCCCCCTACGAGTCGGTCGTGGTCCTGCTCGAGCGGCTCAGCCGCTGATTGATCGATTGACCCACGTATTCCGGGGGAAATGCATCAAGCTCGTGGCGAGGATGCGTCCGCGGTGGCCCGCGCCTCGGCCTCGCGCAGGGCGGCAACCGCGCGCGGGTCCTTGGGGAGGCGCTTCTCCATCAGCGGCATCAGGATGCCGCGCAGGGCGGAGACGTAGCGCCACCACCTGGGGGCGAAGATTCGCGGCGCCCGCTCTTCGATCCCGCGCACGACCGCGGCGCCGGCCTCCTCGGGCTTGATCCGCTTCATCAGGAAGCTCGGCAGCGTGTCCTGCATCGTGCTGCCGGCCTCCTGCTCGTCGAAGGCGTCCTGGACCATCCGGGTGTCGACCCAGCCGAAGTAGGCGACGCTGGCGCTGGCGCCGAAGGGCAGCAGCTCCGCCCGCAGCGAGCGGCCCAACGCCTCGACCGCGGCCTTCGAGGTCGCGTAGGGGCTCATCATCACGCCGCCGGCGAAGGCCGCCACCGAGGCGACGATCACGATCTGGCCGTTGCGCTCGGAGATCTGCGGCAGTGCCGCCTGCACCGTGTTCCAGACGCCCATCAGGTTGACCTCGATCACCCGCTCCCACTCCTCGGCGTGGCATGCGTGCGAGTAGTCGTCTGGGTCGGCGGCGCGATGCCGGCGTTGGCCATCGCCACGTCGAGGCCGCCGAAGCGCTCGACCGTCTCGGCGACGGCGGCGCGCATCGCGCCCGCGTCGGTGACGTCGCCGGCGATACCGATCGCCCGCTCGCCGATCCGCTCGGCCGCCTCGCGCGCCTCCTCGGCATCGAGGTCGACGACCGCAACCGAGGCGCCGCGCAGGTGCATCTGCCGCGCCGTCTCGAAGCCGATCCCGCGGGCGGCGCCGGTGACCAGAGCCACCTTTCCGTTCAGGTCATAGGCGGGCACGCGGCAAGACTATTGCGTACCGATCCCACCCGGCAGGGACCTGAACGGGGCCGCTCCTAGAATCACCCGTCATGCCCGGCTTCCGCCCCGTCGACACCAAGCAGTCCTTCCCCGAGCTGGAGGAGCGGGTGCTGGAGCGCTGGCGCGAGCGCGACGTCTTCCAGCGCTCGCTCGACCAAGCGCGAGGGGGCGCCGAGGTCTGGAGCTTCTACGAGGGCCCGCCGACCGCCAACGGCCGGCCCGGCTCCCACCACGTCCTCGCCCGCGTCTTCAAGGACATCTACCCGCGCTACCGCTCGATGTGCGGCTACCGGGTGCCGCGCAAGGCCGGCTGGGACTGCCACGGCCTGCCGGTCGAGCTCGAGGTCGAAAAGCAGCTCGGCATCTCCTCCAAGCAGGAGATCGAGGAGTTCGGGATCGACAAGTTCAACGCACGCTGCCGCGAGTCGGTCTTCGAGTACGTCGAGGAGTGGAACCGGCTGACCGAGCGGATCGGCTTCTGGATCGACCTCGACGACCCCTACGTCACCCTCGACGACGACTACATCGAGTCGGTCTGGTGGTCGCTGAAGCAGCTCTGGGACAAGGACCGCCTCTACGAGGGCCACAAGGTCGTGCCCTACTGCCCGCGCTGCGGCACCGCGCTCTCCTCGCACGAGGTCGCGCTCGGCTACAAGGACGTCGAGGACCCCTCCATATACGTGCGCTTCCCGCTGCTCGATGAGGACGGCACCGAGGCGCCCGAGTCGCTGCTGGTCTGGACGACGACCCCGTGGACGCTGCCCGGCAACGTCGCCGTCGCCGTCGCGCCCGAGGTCACCTACGTCAAGGCCCGCGGCGGCGAGGAGATCCTGATCCTCGCCGAGCCGCTGCTCGAGAGGGTGCTTGGCGAGGAGGTCGAGGTGCTCGAGCGCCTGCCGGGCTCGGCGCTGGTCGGCCGTCGCTACAAGGGTCCGGTGTTCGAGCTGGAGGACGGAGCCCGCCGACGCCTTCCGCGTCGTCGCCGGCGACTTCGTCACCACCGAGGACGGCACCGGGCTCGTCCACATCGCCCCCGCCTTCGGCGAAGACGACTACGCGGTCGCCGCCGCCAACGGCATCTTCGACCCGACCAACGCCGGCACCCTCTACAACCCGGTCAGCCTCGACGGCACGCTTCGACCGCCGCGTCAGCGGCTTCGAGGGCCAGTTCGTCAAGGACCCCGAGGTGACAAAGGCGCTGATCGCCGACCTCGATGCCCGCGGCCTGCTCTTCCGCGAGCAGGTCTACGAGCACTCCTACCCGCACTGCTGGCGCTGCGACACGCCGCTGCTCTACTACGCCAAGTCGAGCTGGTACGTCGCCACCTCACAGGTCCGCGAGCGAGCTGCTCGCCAACAACGAGACGATCGGCTGGCACCCCGAGCACATCAAGGACGGCCGCTTCGGCAAGTGGCTGGAGAACAACGTCGACTGGGCGCTCTCGCGCGATCGCTACTGGGGCACGCCGCTGCCGATCTGGCAGTGCACCAAAGGCGACTGCAGCGAGCTCTTCTGCGCCGGCTCGGTCGCCGAGCTGCGCGAGCGGGCGAAGGGAGAGGTGCCCGAGGACCTGCACCGCCCCTACATCGACGAGGTCGTGCTCGACTGCGAGAGCTGCGGCGGTGAGATGCACCGGGTCAAGTCGGTGATCGACACCTGGTACGACAGCGGCGCGATGCCCTTCGCCCAGCTGCACTACCCGTTCGAGAACGAGGAGCTGTTCGCCGAGCGCTTCCCAGCCGACTTCATCTGCGAGGCGATCGACCAGACCCGCGGCTGGTTCTACACGCTGCTCGCCGAGTCGACCCTGCTCTTCGAGCAGTCGAGCTACCGCAACTGCGTCTGCCTCGGCCTAATCCTCGACCCCGAGGGCCAGAAGATGTCGAAGAGCAAGGGCAACGTGGTCGAGCCCTGGGACGTGATCTCCGCCCACGGCGCCGACGCCTTCCGCTGGTACTACCTGACCGCCCAGCAGCCCTGGTCCGGCTACCGCTTCTCCGTCGAGACGGTGGGCGAATCCGTCCGCCAGTTCCTCCTAACCCTCTGGAACACCTACTCCTTCTGGGTCCTCTACGCCAACGCCGAGAATTTCGAGCCCAAAGACTTCCCGAATCGGCTGACTTCCCACTTTTTGGCGGATAGCGCGAATAACCAGGAAGTCAGCGGGCGATCTGGACCGCTGGGCGCTCTCCAAGCTGCAGTCGACGATCGCGACGGTGCGCCGGAACATGGACGAGTTCGACTGCACGGCTGCCGGGCGGGCGATCGCCGCCTACGTCGAGGAGCTCTCCAACTGGTACGTGCGGCTCTCCCGCCGTCGCTTCTGGGAGGGCGACCGGGCCGCCTTCGCGACCCTGCGCCACTGCCTACTCGAGGTCGTCGGCGCTGCTCGCTCCGTTCACCCCCTTCCTCGCCGAGGAGATCCACCTCAACCTCGCCGGCGGTGAGGCCGAAGCGCTCGGCGAGAGCCCCGACTCGGTCCACCTGCGCGACTTCCCCGAGGCTGACCCCTCGCTTGCCGACCCCGACCTGGAGGCGGCGATGGATGCGGTCCGCCTCACGGTCGAGCTCGGCCGTGCCGCCCGCGCCCAGGCCAAGGCCAAGGTGCGCCAGCCGCTGCGCCGCGCCGTGATCGTCGCCAACGACGCCGAGCGCGCCGCGATCGAGGCCCGCGCCGAGCTGGTCACCTCAGAGCTCAACGTCAAGGAGCTCGACTTCGTCTCCGAGGAGGCCGACCTGGTCAGCTACGCGGTCAAGCCCAATTACCGCTCGCTCGGCCCCCGCTTCGGCAAGCGCATGCCCCAGGTCGCCGCCGCGGTCGAGGCGCTCGACCCGGTCCACGTCGCCAAGGTGATGGCCGATGGCGGCGAGGTCGGGATCAGCATCGACGGCGACGACCACACGATCGGCCCCGATGAGGTCACGCTCGCCCTGCAGCCGCTGGAGGGCTACGAGGTCGAGGCCGAGGCCGGCCACGCCGTCGCCCTGCAGCTCGAGCTCGACGACGAGCTGCGCCGCGAGGGCCTTGCCCGCGAGATCGTCCACGCCGTCCAGAACGCCCGCAAAGCGGCCGGCCTGGACATTTCCGACCGCATCGAGTTGACGCTGGGAGGCGACGACGAGCTAGTCGCCGCGGCCCAGGCCCACGAGCCCTACATAGCCGCCGAGGTCCTAGCCACGTCGGTCGCCTACGACGCCTCCGGCGCACCGGTCCGGGTCGACGGCCGCGACCTGCGGATCGCCGTGACAAAGAGTTGACACTCCGCGCGCCACACGCGCGGCCGAGATGTTTACGGTGCAATCATGCACGTGATGAGGGAGAGCTGGACAGACGCCCGCCTTGACGATTTCCGTGGCGAAGTCGACCGCCGCTTCGACAAGGTCGAAGGCGATATCAGTGAGTTGCGTGGTGAGATGAGAGAGCTTCGAGCGGAAATGAAAAGCGGCTTCGAAGCGATCAACCGCACAATGATCCACGGTGTCATCGCCCTTTCAGCCGCCTACATCGCCGGCTTCGCAGCAATCGTCACCCAGCTCTAGCAGCGCTCCTCCGACCGATCACCTCGTAGCTCAGATACATGAGGACAGAAGGTGCCCCTCCCCTGGAGGCCGTCGCGCAGCTGAGTCCTCTCGCTGCTTCGGACGTGGTCGCCAAGCCTCCCGGGGAGGGGCACCTTCTGTCCCCGCGCACCCGAACCCCTGACCAGACGCTCAAGGTGAGAAGCACTTCCGCGAAGCATCCGCGGGTTGGGCCGTCCTTGCACACGTGTCGAAGCAGTCCCCTGAGCCCTCTCCGGAAGGCTTGGCGACCACGCTGGAACCCGCGCCCCGGACCTGCTGCGCAACGGCCTTCAGGAGAGGGCTCAGGGGACTGCTACCTCCGCGCGCTAGTCGTCGGCCGACTCGCCGATGATGAAATCGCTGCGTTTCGAATCCGAGAACTTCACCCAGCAGTGCTCGGGCGCCACGCCGGCGACGTCGATCAGGGCCGCTTCGATCCGCTTGGCGATCTCCGCCTTCTGCTCGTCGCTGCGTCCCTCGAACCAGTTGACCTCGACGAAGGGCACGGCTCTACGAGCCGCTAGGCGAGGGCCGGCTCGAGCTCGGCCTCGAGGCGACGCTTGGGCATCGCTCCGATCACCTTCTTGGCGATCGCCCCGTCCTTGAAGAGGATCATCGTCGGGATCGAGAGGACTTCGTACTGAGCCGCGGTCTGCTGGTTCTCGTCGACGTTGATGCTGACGATGTTGAGATCGTCGCGCTCGGCGTCCATCTCCTCCAGCACCGGATGGACCACGCGGCAGGGGCCGCACCAGGGAGCCCAGAAGTCGACGAGCACTGGCCCCTCGGCCTCGAGGACCTCTGACTTGAAGTTGGCGTCTGTCACGTCGCTGAGTTTGCCTGTCACTGGGATCTCCTGAGATTGAGGTTCGGCACCCAATACTTCATAAAGTATAGCGAGGTACGCAAGTCCTCCCGGACCACTTTTCCTCACCGTCCATAGCGTAGAAGAGGCACCCGCCAGATTGCCTCGAGCACGATCGAGCGGCTCATCTTCGACGAGCCTGCCTGGCGGTCGCGGAAGACGATCGGCACCTCGACCACGTCGAAGCCGAGCTGGATCGCCCGGTAGGTCAGCTCGACCTGGAAGGCGTAGCCGCGCGAGCGGATCGCGCCGAGATCGACCGCCTCCAGCACCTCGCGGCGGAGGCACTTGAAGCCTCCGGTCAGGTCGCGCACTCCGACCCCGAGGGCGAGCCGGGCGTAGGTGCTGCCCCCCTTGCTGATCGCCCGCCGCAGCGCACCCCAGTCGCTCACCCCGCCGCCGGGCACGTAGCGCGAGCCGATCACGACGTCGGCGCGGCCGGCCGCCTCGAGCAGGCGCGGCAGGTAAGCGGGCTCGTGCGAGAAATCGGCGTCCATCTCGATCACCAGGCCGGCCCCGCCGGCGAGGGCGTGGCGGAAGCCGGCGATGTAAGCGGGCCCGAGCCCTTCCTTGGTCTCGCGGTGGAGGAAGTGGACCGACTCCTCGCGCTCGGCGAGACCGGCGGCGATCCGTCCGGTGCCGTCGGCGGAGTTGTCGTCGACGATCAGAACCTGGGCATCGGCGGGCAGCTTGTCGCGCGCCTCGCCGACCAGTCGCTCGATATTCGACGCCTCTTCGTAGGTGGGGAGGACGAGCCAGGCCGGCCCTCGCTCGGGTTTGCTCGCGGGCATCTGCGCCGCGATGCTATTGACGTAGGTGAGTAGGAGCTAAAGAGGGACGCCGCTCGCTAGCTTGCAACTGTGACCAACGCTGAAATCGCCGCCGCCCTGGAAGAGCTCGGGGTGCTCTACGAGCTCGACGGCGCGGTCAAGTACCGCGTTCTCGCCTACGGCACGGCGGCCAAGGCAATCCGCGAAAGCCCGGTCTCGGTGGCCGACCTGTCAGCGGCGGGCCGGGCGACCGAGATCCCCGGCGTCGGCAAGACCCTGGCGGAAAAGATCGACGCCCTGCTGGAGACCGGCGAGATCCCGGCGGCGGCGAAACTGAAGGCGAAGTTCCCACCGACGCTGATTGAGGTCACCCGCGTGCCCGGGGTGGGGCCGAAGACGGCGCGGCGGCTCTTCGACGAGATCGGTGTCGCCACCCTGGAGGACCTGCGGGCAGCGGCTGAGGGCGAACGGATCCGCGCGATGAAGGGCCTCGGGCCGAAGGCGGAGGAGAACGTCCTGGCCGGGCTCGAGCGGCTCGGCGAGCCGGGCGAGGGAAGCGGCCGCGTGCTGCTCTCGATGGCCCGCCCGATCGCCGCCGAGCTGGCGCGGATCCTGCGCGACCACCCGGCCGCCGATCGGGTCGAGGTGGCCGGCTCGGTGCGACGCTGGGCCGAGACCTGCAAGGACATCGATCTGATCGCCACCGCCACCGAGCCGCAGGCGCTGGCCGAGCACTTCGCCGCCGGCCCGCTGATCGCGGCGGCGGGCAAACCGGGCCCCAACGGCGTCCGGGCGCAGACCCAGAACGGGATCTCGGTCGACCTGCGGATCGTCGCGCCCGAGGCCTTCGGCAACCTGCTGCAGCACTTCAGCGGCTCCGCCGCGCACAACGTGGCGCTGCGCGAGGACGCCGTCGGCCGCGGCCTCTCGGTCTCCGAGCACGGCATCACCGAGGTCGAGAGCGGCAAGGTCGATCTCTGCGCCGGCGAGGAGGCCGTCTACGAGCGCCTCGGCTACGCCTACATCGAGCCCGAGCTGCGCGAGGGCCGCGGCGAGCTGAAGGCGGCGCGCGAGGGCAAGCTGCCGCAACTGGTCTCGCTCGACGACGTCAACGGCGACCTGCACGCGCACACCACGCTCTCGGATGGCCGCAACACGCTGGAGGAGATGGCCGAGGCGGGCCGCGAGCGCGGCTACGCCTACATGGCGATCACCGACCACTCCGCCAGCCACGGCTTCGGCGATCACGTCACCGAGGAGCGGCTCTGGGAGCGGATCGACGAGATCGCCGACTGGAACAAGGGCAAACGCGGCTTCCGCCTGCTCGCCGGCTCGGAGGTCAACATCGGTCTCGACGGCTCGCTCGACTACTCCGAGGACGTTCTGGCCGGCCTCGACTGGGTCGTTGCCAGCGTCCACACCTCCTTCGCGATCTCCGAGAAGGAGATGACGGCGCGAGTGCTGGCGGCGATCGAGAATCCCTACGTCGACTGCATCGGGCACCTGACCGGCCGCTTGATCGGCCGCCGCGAGCCCTATGGCATCGACGTCGAGGCGGTGGCCGAGGCGGCGGCGCGCAACGGCACGATGATCGAGATCAACGGCAACCCCAACCGGCGGGATCTCTCCGAGCACCACGCTCGCCTGGCCAGCGACGCGGGGGTGACGATCGTGCTCAATACCGACGCGCATGGGGTGGAGACGCTGAACAACATGGACTACGCGGTGGCCACGGCGCGGCGGGCCTGGCTGACCGCAGGGGACATCGCGAATACGCGGAGTTGGGGCGAGTTCAAAAAGCTGCGGAAGCGGTAGGGCGTCGGGGGTCGTCTCGCGGGAACCCGTGCACCGCCTGCGGCGGTGCAATTGAGTGCCGCTTCGCGGCTGGGAATTACTCTGCGGAGCCGCTTCGCGAAGGTTCCCGCGAGACGACCCCCGACGCCTTTCAGCTACCCGAGTTATTCCAAGGCGAAGATGACGCGGACGGTGGCGGTGACTGTGGAGGCGCCCGGCTTGGCGGGCGGCGTAGGGGCCTCCGCTCCGGCTTGAGGTCCCTTGGCCTTGGCGGTCCCTTCGATCGGGACGGCTTCGGTGGTTTCTTCGATCGTGATTGCCGGGCCGAGGACGGCGCTGGCGCGGGTGGCCAGGGTTGCGGCCTTGGCTTTGGCTTGGTCGAAGGCTGCGAGGAGGGTGTTGTTGTAGGCGGCTTCGGGGTTGGCGGCGAAGAAGTCGGGGCCGCGGGTGCCGGTGGCGCCGGCCGCTACGGCGGCGTTGACCAGTTCTCCCGAGCGCTGGGGTTCGTGGAGCACGATGCCGACGCCCTCGGAGGCGCGGAAGAGGGTGTGCTTGTCGCGACTGATCTTGCGCACCGAGATCTGGCCGGTGGTGACGTCGCCGGGGCCGATCCCTGGAGTTGCCTGGGCCACCGCGATCACCGCCTTCAGTTTCACCGCGACCACATGCAGGGCCGCTCCCCGGCTCTTGCGTTCCTTGCTGACCGAGAAGCCGAGCTTGGCGGCGTCGTTGGGGACCTTTTGGGTCGCCGAGCCCTTGACCGTCACCGTCCGTTCCACTGCGCTCGCACTGGCGGGCAGCAAAAGCGCCAGCGCCAGAGCAGCAAGTGCGATCGGGGAGCGCGGGGTCATCTCGTTCAAGCTACCCGCCGGCCGCGACGCTCACTCAGGCTTCGGCGCGGCGGCTGCTGCGCAACCCCGGCGTGCGGACCAATTGGATCGGGCGCACGGCCGAGTTGGGGACGACGTAGAACTTGACCCCGTCGCGCTGCTCGATCGCCAGCACCGCCGCCTCGCGGCTGTGCCAGGCGAGCGAGACGAGCAGCGCGTAGCCGGCGCCGATTGCGGCGACGCCGGGGAAGAAGACGCCGAGTACACCCGCGGCGATAGCCGTCACCCCGACCGGCCAGAGGCGGGCGAAGGCGATCCGAGCCGGCGACTCCGGCGGCAGCGAGGTCGCCGTGCGCGCCTCGGCGAGGGTTCCGCGCAGGCTCTCGGCGGCCCGGCTCGGGCGGCCGAGATAGAAGCCGACGATGAGCGCGACCAGCCACCACGCGGCCGCCACGGTGAGGGTCCTCGTATCGGCGTCGCGGTTTGCCGCCACCGCCGTGATCGCCGCCAACGCGGTTGCCTCGGCGCCGGTGAGCAGGACGGTGACGCGCAGCAGGTCCGTGTAGGGCATCGCTAGGCGGCCAGCTCCTCAAGCAGGCTCACCCAGCCGTCCGGGCCGTCGACGGCGAGGTCGCACTCTTCGGTCAACGCCGGCGGTGCCTCGGGCGAGATCACTCCGACGCAGAGCACCGAGGAGAGCTCGCCTTCCTCGCGCAGCTCGCGCAGGCGGCGAAAGGCGTCGAGGTCGGTGCGATCGTCGCCCGCGAAGACGGCGGTGGCGATGTCCCCATCGGCCAGCAGCGCGGCCACGGCGGTGTCCTTGCCGCCACCGCCGAGCGGTCGCAGCTCGAGCACCTTGCGACCCCAGCGCGGTTCCAGCTCGGCTCGCCCGGCCTCGGCGGCGATCTCGTGGGCGCGGGCCTTGGCGGCGCGCTCATCTGCGGCACCGCGCCAGTGCAGCGACTGGATCGGCCCCTTGTCCTCCAAGCGGAATCCCGCCGCCATCAGCTCATCGCCGTCGAGTCCGGCGACGAACTCGGCCGCCACCCGCTCGACGCCGGCCAGCGCCGGGTCGAGCTGCGGCCGCTCCTCACCCGGCATCAGCAGCTCCAGCCCGTGGTTGCCGGCGTAGGCGATCTCCTCGACGCCGACCAGCCGCCGCGCCTCCAATGCCTGGCGCCCAGAGATGCAGCCGACCAGGCCGTAGCTCCGGTTCAGCGACCGGAGCAGCTCGCTCGCTCGCGCGGGCACCGCCACCTGCTCGGGCCGCTCGACGATCGGCGCCAGCGTCCCGTCGACGTCGGTGAGGATCGCCGCGCGGGCCGGGTCGGCGCGCAGCGGCTCCAGCGGCGAGCGCCCGGCGCCGCCGTCCCCTGTCTCGTCTATCCCAGGCACGGCCTTAGTATCGCGGCACGATGGCCTCCGACCCGGCACCGCCGAGCCACGCGACCCTCAAGCTCGCCGCGATCGGCACCCTGGCCGGCGTCTTCTCCGGCCTCTTCGGCGTCGGCGGCGGCACCGTGATCGTGCCGCTGCTGATCTTCTGGTTTGGCTACGGCGAGCGGCTCGCCACCGGCACCAGCCTGGCGGCGATCGTCCTGATCGGCCTGCTGGGAACGGTCGCCCAGGGTGGGATCTACGGCAACGTGCACCTCCTCACCGGCCTCCTGCTGGCGATACCGGCCGTGGTCGGTGTGGTGATCGGCACCGCGATCCAACAGCGCATCCCCCAGCGCGCCGTCTCCCTGCTCTTCGCCGCCCTCCTGGTCGCGGTGGCAATCGGACTGATCGTCAAATGAATGAGCTCGCCGCCATCCTGATCGCGATCGCCGGCGGCCTCGCCGGGGGGTTGGTCGGCGTCGGCGGCGGCGTCCTCTTCGTGCCGGCGTTGACGATCTTCCTCGGCCTCAGCCAGGTCGAGGGCGAGTCGACCTCACTGCTGATGATCGTCATCGTCGCCCTGGTCGGCGCCTACCGGCAGAACGGCTACGGCAACGTCAGGCTGCGCGAGGCGGTGGTGATCGGCGTGCTCTCGCCGCTCGGCGTCCTGCTCGGCGTAGCGATCTCCAATGAGGTCCCGACCCGGGCCCTGGAACTGGCCTTCGCCGCCCTGGCCCTGTTCATGGCCTACACGCTGATCCGCCGCGCCCTCGCCACGGAAGCCCATCGGTAACCTCAAACGTGTGGAATCGCTTCGCTGGGAAGGCGACGTACCGCAGCTGCGCCGGCCGATCCTCGTCTGTTCGTTTCGGGGCTGGAACGACGCTGCCGCGGCGGCGTCGACCGCGGTAACCACCGTCGGCGACGCCTTCGACTCGGAGCTGGTCGCCGAGGTCGACGCCGAGGACTACTTCGACTTTCAGGCAACGCGGCCGACGATCGTGCTCACAGAGGGCCAGGCGCGGCGGATCGATTGGCCGCAAAACAACCTGATCGCTGTCCGCATCCCAGCCGCCGAGCGCGACCTCGTCCTGCTCGACGGGACCGAGCCGAACCTGCGCTGGCGCACCTTCTCGGAGACGATCGCGACCGCCGCCGACGCGCTCGGGGTCGAGATGGTGATCACCCTGGGAGCCCTGGTCGCCGAGGTCTCCCACACCCTGCCGGTGCCGATCACCGGCCTCGCCTCCGACGAGAAGCTGGTCGAGGAGCTCGACCTGCAGCGCTCCAACTACGAGGGCCCGACCGGGATCGTCGGCGTCGTCCACGATTGCTGCCGCCAGGTCGGGATGAGCTCCGCCTCGCTCTGGGCGGCCGTGCCCCACTACGTGGCGGCCGTGCCAAACCCAAAGGCGGCGCTGGCCCTGCTGCGCCGGCTCGAGGGCCTCACCGGCATCGCCGTCGAGGCCGCCGAGCTGGAGGAGGAAACCGCCGGCTACGAAGAGCAGATCGACCGCGCGATCGCCGCCAACCCCGAGATCGAGGAGCTGGTCGACCGCATCGAGGCCGAACAAACCGAGCAACTAGATGGTCCCGAGGATCTCCCGTCCGCGGATTCGATCGCCAGGGACTTCCAGCATTTCCTGCGCCAGCAGGGTGAGCAGTAGCCCTCAGCTCTCTGCTGCCGGGCAAATCAGCCGGTAGTCGCACCAACTGCACGTCGTCGGCGAGGGCCGCGGCTCGAAGTCTTGGCTCAGCACCCCTTCGCCAACGGCGAGCACAGTGCGCTCGACGCGCTCAGCGTCGTCAGGACTGATCGGCGCGGCGACCTTGTCGGCGTCGAGCACGTAGTAGTAGCTGCCGGTCCCGGCCTCGAGCCCCCACGCCTCCCGCGCGGCGAGCCGGTAGAGCGCCAGCTGCAGGTCGTTCTCGAGCTGGGCTTCGCTCTTGCGTTCGCCGGTCTTGTAGTCGATCAGCTCGTAGCTGCCGTCGGGCAGGCGGTCGACCCGGTCGACCCGGCCGCGCACCTGGTGCTCGCCGATGCGAATGTCGAACTTGCGCTCGAGCCAGGCCGGCACCCCCTCCGATTCGCGCTCGCGCTCCCAGTAGAGGCGCATCGCCTCGCGGGCCCGATCGCGGAACTGCAGCTCGTCGTCGCTGGAGCCGAAGCCCGAGCGCCGCCAACCCGACTCGAAGAGGTCCATCAACTCCGCCAGATCCCCGTTCGCGGCCTCGCCCTCGCCGGAATCCTTGTGGAAGCGTTCCAGCACGCTGTGGACCAGGATGCCGAAGCGCTGGTTGATCGTCGGCTCCTCGGGGATGCCGAAGACGCGCCGGAACTTGTACTTCAGCGGGCAGGTCAGGTAGAGGTCGAGGTCGGAGGCCGAGAGGCTGAGGGCGCCGTCGCCGCGACGCGGCAGGAAGGCTTCCAGCGAGGGCTCGTGGCGGGCCGCGATAAGCATGCGGCGGCCGTCGCGCTCGCGCTCTGAGTCGAGCAGGTAGGCGTCGAGCGGCGATGCGTCGAGCTCGGTCTGCTGCTCGGGCGTCGCCACCTGGCGCAGCAGCCCGTTGACCGCCGCGATCGCCTCGGCAGTCGCCTCCTCGCCGGGCCGCTGGGCGAGGGCCGCCAGCTTGAGCAGCTCGAGGTGGCGGGCGATCGCCCGGTTGACGTCGATCACGGTGTCCAGACGCGGCTCGGAGAGCTCGCGCCCGGCCCGCCAGGACGCCTCCAGCACCTCCTCGCGCAGCTTGCGATAGGTCGCGTGCAGGCCCTCGGCGGGGCCGAACAGCTCCTCCTTCTGCACTTCCTCGGCCTCGTTCTCCGCGCCATCGTCGCGCTCGATCCGCGAACGCACCAGGCTCAGGTGGGCCTGCGCTCCCTCGTCGCCACCGTCGAGCACGAAGACGTGGTCGAACTCGGTGCCCTTGGCCGCGCGCCGGGCGAGGGCGAGGACGGCGCCGGGCGAGGGCGGCTCTTCGCCACCCGCCGGCTCGACCCCCGCCTCGGCGACGGCGCTCAGGTAGCGGACGAAGTCGCGGGTCGAGCCGTGCGGCTCGCGACGCGCCCAGACGGCGGCGAGCTCGGCGAGCCGCGACAGCCCGAGCAGCCGCTCCGCCACCTCGGGCTCGGCGGCGAAGAGCCGCTGGCGCCGCAGGCCGATCCGCTCGATCAGCCGCCGCACGAAGACGTCTGCGCGGCGTTCCTCCAGCGCCGCCGAGGCTTCGCCGTAGAGCTTGAGGAAGGCCTGGATCCGCTCCCGCCCCTCGGGCGGGATCTGCGGGCTTTCCAGGGCCGCCTCGCAGGCGGAGACCATGTCGACCTTGCGCCGGCGGGCGATCGTCGTCAACCGCGCCAGGTCGGCGGCGCGCAGCTCGATCGGCGGCCTGGTCAGCGCCCGCGCCGCGGCCGGCGAGTCATCGGGCGCGGCGAGCACGCGCAGCCAGGCGATCGCGTCGCGCACCTCGGGTCGCTGGAAAAGCGCCGCCGGCCCGGCCAGGTGGAAGGGGATGCCGCGCTCCTCCATAGCCGCCGAGACCGGCCCGCCGCTCGCCGCCGGATCGTCGATCAGCACGCAGATCGCTCCCGGCGCGGTTCCCTCGCTGAGTAGGTGCTCGACCTCGCGCGCCACCGCCTGCGCCTGCGCCCGCTCGTTGACGCAGCGCCATAGGCGCACAGCCGGTTGGCGGAACTGCTCCTCCAGCTCGACGACCTCCCCCACGACAGGGACCCGCGGCCGACCCGCGATCGTCCCCGACTTCAAGGGCGTACATGTGGTTCGGGTTCTCTTCGGCCAGCTTCGTCAGGATCGTGCGCTGGGCAGGGGTCGTGTCCTCGTACTCATCGACCATCAGGTGGGCGAAGCGGGTCGCGATCTCGGTGCGGATATCGGCGCGCTCGTGCAGGAGCTTGCCGAGGGTGAGGAAGACGTCGCCTCCGTCGAGGTTGCCCGACTCGGCGAGGATCCGGTCGTGGGCGGCGCAGAACTCGGCCAGGTCGGGCTCGGGCGGCTCGGAGCCCTGCTTCAGCTCGTCGATCTGGGCCAAGAGGCGGGCGAGCAGGCCGGCGGGGTTGCCGCGGATCTCGTGGTTGCGAAGCGGCAGCTGGTCGAGGTGGTCGAGCATCATCGCCAGCCGCTCGGCCGGGCCGAGCACGTCGAAGAAGGGGTTGAGCCCCGCCGCGGTCGAGTGGGCCCGCAGCAGCCGCTCGCAGATCTCGGCCCAGGTGCCGATCCAGAGCTCCTCGTATGGAGCCCGCAACAACGACTCTGCCCGGTCTCGCAGGCGCCGGGCGGTAGCCGGGGTGGTGGCGATGAGGAGGACCCGATCGGCGTCGACCCCCTCAGCGGCGAGCCGCGCCAAGCGTCGCGCCAGGGCCTCGGTCTTGCCGGTCCCGGGCCGACCGGCGAGCAGCAGCGGACCGTCTTCGTGCGCGACCGCGCGCTGCTGTGCCTCCGCCAGGGTGAGCATGGTCCAACGCTAGCGAGTGCGCGGCCTCCATAGGATGACCGGCGTGGACGTTTTTTCCGCAGACTGGCTGGGAATCTGCCGCCGCTCCGTCAGCGCGCAGCGGGCGATCTTCGATCAGGTGAGCGGCATCGAGGCCCGCACCGAGTACGAGGGAGTCGGCGAGGGGGGCGACCACACCCTGGTAATCGACCGCCGCTGCGAGGACGTCGTCTTCGCCGAGCTCGATGCGCTGGCCGAGCAGGGCGCCTCGTTCGTCGCCGTCTCGGAGGAGCGCGGCGAGGTCGAGTTCGGCGGCGGTGGCCCGGCCCGGATCGTGATCGACCCGATTGACGGCTCGCTCAACGCCCGCCGCACCCTGCCCTCCCACAGCCTCAGCATCGCCGTCGCCGCCGGTGACTCGATGGCCGCGGTCGAGTTCGGCTACGTCTATGACTTTGGCGCCGGCGAGGAGTTCAGCGCCCGCCGTGGCGAGGGGGCGAGGCTTGACGGAGAGCGGATCGAGGTCGCCGCCGACGGCGACAAGCTCGAGCTGCTCGGCCTCGAGGCGGCAGAGCCGGAGCGCGCGGTTGCCGCGCTCGAGGCCTTCGCCGGGCGCGTCTACCGGATCCGCGTGGTCGGCTCGATCGCGATCACCGCGGCCTACGTCGCCGCCGCCCGCTTCGACGCGATGATCGGACTGCGGCCCTGCCGCTCGGTCGACGCCGCGGCCGCCCAGCTGATCGTCCGCGAGGCAGGCGGCGAGGTCGCTTTCGGCGAGGGATCGCTGGAGGAGGCGCCGCTCGGGCTCGATGCTCGCTACACCTTTGCCGCGGCAGCCGGCGAGCGTGGATTGGCGATTGCCCGGGCCGGGCAGTAACCAGCGCACGGATCGGGTTTAAGAACGTTTGTTCGCGTAGAACGTATGTTCGTTACACTCGCGAATCCGAGGCAGGAAACCGCAGACGAAGGGAATTTCTTTCACATGGCAGCGACCAACGGGAGCAAAAGCTCCGCCCCCAAAGCCAAAACCACGACCAGCACGAGTGCCGAGAAACGCCAGACCCGCAGCGTCGCCGAGACCGCTGTCGACCTCCCGGTCGGCGCCGTCCTCAGCGTCACCGACCGCGTCAGCGACCTGGTCGAGCCGTTCACCGGCCGCAATGCCGCCGAAAAACAGCTCAAGTCCTACCGCACCGAGTTGCGCCGCACGGTCAAGCGCACCGAGCGTCGCGGCACCACCGCTCGCAAACGTGCCACCACCGAGGCCCGCAAGACCCGCAACCGGGTCGAGCGCGAGGCGCGCAAGCGCCAGCGCACAGTCGAGACGACCCTGAAGCGCAACCGCAACGAGCTCGAGCAGCGGGTGCGTAAAGCAGTAGACCTCCTGCCTGTCTAGGCACCGCAGTACTGACACCGGCAGTGAGCCGGCTGGCTCGAAGGGCCAGCCGGCTTGCGCCGGTGCGTAGGCGCGGAACTGGAAGCGCACGCCGCGACTGTCGTCGTCGCTGAAGCGATAGGCGTAGCGGAAGCGCCCGTTTGCACCGCTGCGGACGCTGCGGAACTCGCTCCAGGGCAGGCCCGGGAGCCGGAACTGCAGTTGCACCACCTTGCCGTCGGCAGGCATCGCCGCTCCCCGGCTCGCGACCTTGCCACGGAAGACGATCGGCGCGCCGCCGACCTTCGCGCCGGCGGCGGAGACGTGCAGGGCCACGCGGCTGTGCACGGTCAGGGCCAATGCCCGACTGCTCGCTCCCCGCGTCGTCGCCGTTGGCGCCACCGTGGCGAGGACTTCGCGGCTTGGGCCCGACGCGAGTCGAACCCCGAAGCGACCGTTGCCATCTGTCCGCGCGGTCGAGACACGTTCCCGGGGGACACTGCCGGCAGCAAAGTGCTCGACCACCTTGATCGGCACGCCCGCCAGTGGCGTCCGCCGCCCCGCCACTGCGCGCCCGGCGAACCAGGTGCCGCGCCCGTAGCGCAGGCGGCGTTCCTTGCCGCCGCGGGTGAGGAGCCGGACCGGCACCTTGAGCGGCCCGCTCAGGCGCATCGCCCTGCCGTCGGCTCGGTCGAGCGAGACCACCCCGTTGCCGGCCGAGTCGTATGCGGTCGCGCGGAACTCGTACTCGCCGGCCGGGTAGGCGCTCGAGTCCCAGCGAGCGCGCAGGGCGCCGGCGGAGATCCGCGTCGGCAGCGGCGCGAAGCGCTCACCCCCACCGACGCGGCGAACCGCGATCGAGCCCCGGCCGGGGTCGAGCCCGGAGTGGCGATCCTCTGCCCGCGCCTCGATCAGCTCAGGGTCCTGTGGGTTCT
>CAVRGT010000003.1:0-205871 GCA_963720805.1 uncultured Solirubrobacterales bacterium
TGATGCCGAAGGCCGCGGCCATCAATGCCGGCAGGTGGACCTCGCCTCCGCCCTCGCCGGCGAAAGGGCTGAGATCCAGCTCGTCGACCACCTCGGGGGCGCCGTGCTCGACGAAGAGGCGGTTGAAATGCTGCTCGGCGGCCGCCGCGGCCGTGGCGTCGTGGAAGCGCTCGACGATGCCGCGACCGAGGGCGCGCTTGGCCTCGTTGGGCGCCAGGTCGGCGGGGTACTCGGCGCCGAGCACGAGCCGGAAGTACTCCGGCATCGCCTCGTCGGGGACCCGCATCGTCTTGCCGAAGATCTCCTCCGGCGCCTCGGTGACGCCGATGTAGTTGTCCAGCGACTTGCTCATCTTGCGCTCGCCGTCGGTGCCGACCAGGATCGGCATGGTCAGGATCGACTGCGGCTTCTGGTCGTAGGCGGTCTGGATGTCGCGGCCGAAGAGCAGGTTGAACTTCTGGTCGGTCCCCCCCAGCTCGAGGTCGGCCTCGACCGCCACCGAGTCATAGCCCTGCAGCAGCGGGTAGAGCAGCTCGAGCGCGGCGATCGGCGCGCCGGCCGCGAGCCGCTTCTGAAAGTCGTCGCGCTCGATCAGGCGCGCGACCGTGGTCTGGGCGAGCAGCCCGAGTAGCTCCTCGGGCTCCATCCGCAGCCACTCGCTGTTGAAGCGGACCTCGGTGCGCTCGCGGTCAAGAACCTTGAAGGCCTGCTCCTGATAGGTGGCGGCGTTGGCCTCGATCTGCTCCGGCGAGGGCATCGGCCGCTGGGCCGAGCGGCCACTGGGATCGCCCACCCGGGCGGTGAAGTCACCGACGATCAGCACCACCTGGTGGCCGGCCTGCTGGAACTCGCGCAGCTTCTCCAGCACGACCGTGTGGCCGAGGTGGATGTCGGGCGTGGTCGGGTCTATGCCCAGCTTGACCCGCAAGGGCTTGCCGGCGTCGAGCTGCTCCCGCAGCATCCCCGCCGGCAGCACGTCGACCGCGTTACGCGTCAGGTCCGCCACAGGCCCAATGCTAGACTGCCGCACTCTCTTGGCGGGCGAACGCAGCAAGCCGCGCCTCAAGAAGCTACGCATCCTCTTCGTCGTATTGGGGCTAGGCGTGCTGGGGCTTGTCTCGATGATCTTCGGGATGATGGCCGCTGTCTCGCAGGATCTGCCGGCGATCTACAACTTCGCCCAGTACAAGGCCTCGAAGAACAGCGAGATCTACGACGCCTCGGGCGAGCCGATCGGCACCCTGACCAGCGACCAGAACAAGATCCTGCTCACCTCTGGCCAGATCTCGCCCAACATCAAGAACGCGGTGGTCTCGATCGAGGACGCCCGCTTCTATGAACACAACGGGGTCGACTTCCAGGGCATCGCCCGCGCCCTGATCAAGGACGTGCTCAGCCAGAGCGCCCAGCAGGGCGCCTCGACGATCACCGAGCAGTTCGTCAAGAACGCGCTCGAAGCCGAAGGCAGCCGCACGGTCCTGGAGAAGTTCCGCGAGGCGGCGCTCGCCTACCGCCTGGAGCGTCACTGGACCAAGGACAAAATCCTCAGCGAGTACCTCAACACGATCTACTTCGGCGAGGGCGCCTACGGGATCGAGGCGGCGGCCCGCACCTACTTTCGCAGCGCCCACCCCGGCTGCGGCACGCCGACCGAGCCCTGCGCCTCGGTGCTCGAGCCCTGGGAGGCGGCAACCCTGGCGGCGATCATCGCCTCGCCCTCGGCCTTCGACCCCAAGGCCTACCCCGAAAACGCCCTCGGACGCCGTAACCTGGTGCTGGAAAAAATGTACCAGCAGGGCTACATAACGCAGGAGCAGTACAACGAAGGCCGCCACCAGGCGCTGCCCTCGCCAAACGACATCTCGCCAACCAAGATCGAATCGAAGGCTCCCTACTTCACCGCCTGGCTGCGCCAGCAGCTGGTCGAACGCTACGGCGCCTCCAAGGCATTTTTCGGCGGCCTCAAGGTCAAGTCGACGCTCGATCTCCGCCTTCAGGAAGCGGCGGAAGAATCGGTCCGCTCCTACCTCGGCTACTCCCCCGCCACCGCCTCGGTGGTCGTGCTCGACAATCGCAATGCCGGCGTCAAGGCCATGGTCGGCGGGCCCAACTTCGAAACCAAGCCCTTCAACCTCGCCACCCAAGGCCACCGCCAGCCCGGCTCCTCGATCAAGCCCTTCACGCTGATCACGGCGCTCGAGCAGGGGATCTCCCCCTACACGACCTTCGAATCCGCGCCCCAGTACATCCACTACGGCAAGCACGGCGAAGAAGTCTTCGAAGTCAACAACGACGAGGACTCCTACCTCGGCTCGTGCGACATCGTCTGCGCGACGACCTACTCCGACAACTCGATCTACGCCCAGCTCGGCCTCGAAGCGCTGAAGGGCAAGACGATCCAGGACCGCACCCACTCGATCGCGGGGACGATCCACAAGGCGGGCTATGACGATCCGATCTCGACCAACCCCTCGATGGTGCTCGGCGGGCTCGAACTCGGCGTCACGCCGCTGGGTTGGACCTACGCCTACTCGACGATCGGCAACAACGGCGACCGGGTCAGCGGCACGCTGGCGCCGCGGCCCGGCGACAGCCCCGTCGCCTACACCCAGGTCACCGACAGCGATGGCCACACGATCAAGGACGGCGACAACGACTCGATCCACACCCAGGTGATTCCCGAAGGCGTCGCCGAAGAAGCGAAGGGCATCCTCGAAACCGTGGTCTCCAGCGGCACCGGCACCAACGCCCAGGTCGGCCACTCGGGCCAGTGGGGCAAGACGGGCACGACCGAGAACAACGGCGATGCCTGGTTCTGCGGCGGGGTCGAAGACGAAGTGACCGCCTGCGTCTGGGTCGGCTACGCCGACACGACGACGCCGATGACGACGCTCTACAACGGCGGCCCGGTGATGGGCGGCACCTTCCCGGCGCTGATCTGGGCCGGCGTGATCTCGGCCTGGGAGGAAATCAAGGCAGAACGGGCCGCCGAAGCGAAGGAAAAGACGGCGAGCAAGGGCGGCTCGAGCTCCGGCTCTTCCTCCGATGGGTCGACCGAAGCGGCGCCGGAATCTTCCGAAGAAACCGAAGCGGCGCCGGAACCGGAAGTCAGCGAACCGAGCGAACCGGCGCCCGAAGAAGAAGCGCCGGAAGCGGAACCGGCCGAACCCGCGGAACCCGCCGCTCCCTCGAGCGGCGGCGGCGTCACCGCCGGATAGGCGGCTTCGAGACGTAGGGGCTGTCCGCGGCGGCGAAGCGCCAGGGGCGCTCGATCGCTTTGGTGATGCCTATCCGCGGGCCGGTGAGCACCTCAAAGGTGTGGCCGGTCTCGGGCGGCTGGAGCAGGAATGGGTCCCGGCTGAGGTCGGCCTCGTTCTGCTCGAGGCCGATCCCCAGCGCCTCGGTCAGCTTGCCGGGGCCCGAACAGAGCTCGCGATCGGGGCGCCGGCCCCGACGGGCTCGCATCTGCTCCAGGCCCGCCGTCGGCTCCAGAGCGCGGATCAAAACGGCCGCCGCCTCGCCCTCGGGTTCGGCGACGAAGTTGAGCAGGCTGTGGATGCCGTAGGAGAGATAGACGTAGGCGCGGCCCGGCGGGCCGAAGAGGACCTCGGTGCGGTCGGTGAGGCCGACGTAGGCGTGGCAGGCGGGGTCGTCGCGCTCGTAGCTCTCGGTCTCGACGATAGTGCCGCCGCAGCCGGCGAAGAAGAGCCGGCAGCCGATCAGCTCGCGGGCGACGAGGTGAACCGAGCGATCGAAGAAGTTAGCCCCCAACGGCCCTTCGAGCCGTTGGGCCCGGCCCGCAGACTCCGCCGCCTGGCGCTTCACGCTCGCTCTTCGAGCACCCGAGCCTTGACCGCGCCGAGGGTCTCGCGTGCCTCGCCAAGCTGCGCGGCGAGCGGGACCGAGCCGGTGCCGCCGGCGATCTTCTTCGACTCCAGCCAGCTGCCGCGTCGCAGCACCTCATAGTAGGAGTCGTCGAGGTGCTCGGAGCGCTTACGCAGGTCCTCGGCACTCAGCTCGGAGAGCGACTTACCCTGCTCGACCGCGTCGCGGACGAGGCCGCCGACGATCCCGTGAGCCTCGCGGAACGGCACGCCGCGCCGGACCAGCAGGTCGGCGACCTCGGTCGCGGCCAGCATCTCATCGCCCGAGGCGTCCTCCATGCGGGCGCGATCGAAGGAGATCCCCTCGAGCATCCCCGCGGCCGCCTCGAGGCAGGCCTCGACCGTGTCGATCGCGTCAAAGAGCGGCTCCTTGTCCTCCTGCATGTCCTTGCCGTAGGTCAACGGCAGTGCGTGCATGACCCCGAGCAGGGTCGCGTAGGAGGCCGCGACCCGAGGGCTCTTCGCCCGCAGCAGCTCGGCCGAGTCCGGGTTGACCTTCTGGGGCATGATCGAGGAACCCGAGGAAAACGACTCGTCGAGCTCGCAGAAGCCGAACTCGGTGCTCGACCAGATGACGATTTCCGAGCCGAGCCGCGAGAGGTGCATGGCGCAGTTGGAGGCGGCGGAGAGGTAATCGAGGACGAAGTCGCGGTTTGAGGCGCCGTCGATCGAGTTGTGGCTGACGTGCTCGAAACCGAGGTCGGCGGCGACCGCCTCGCGGTCGATCTCCCAGTTGACTCCGGCCAGGGCGCCGGAGCCGAGCGGCATCACCGAGGCGCTGTCGAGGGCGAACTGGAAGCGCAGCACGTCGCGGGCGAGCATCCAGAAGTAGGCGAGCAGGTGGTGGCCGAGGTAGACGGGCTGGGCGCGTTGCAGGTGGGTGTAGCCGGGCATTGACCAATCCTTGTGTGCCTCGGCGAGCGCCAGCAGCTGCTCCATCGTCGCCCCGCAGAGCTCGATCGCCCGCAGCGAGTGGGCCTGGACGACGAGGGCTACGTCGGTGGCGACCTGGTCGTTGCGCGAGCGGCCGGTGTGGAGCTTGCCGGCGAGCGGACCGATCTCCTCGCCCAGCAGTCGCTCGATCGCCATGTGGATGTCCTCGTCGGCGTCATCGAAGCCGAAGCCGTGCTCGGCCATGCGCGCCTGGACTCGGTCGAGCCCGGCCTCGATCTGCGCCAGCTCGGCGGCATCGAGGACGCCGAGCCGCTCCAGCCCGCGGGCGTGCGCGCGCGACTGGTCGAGGTCGTAGGCGGCCAACTGCCAGTCGAAGGGCAGCGAGCGGTTGAGGCGCCAGAAGCGCGGGTCTGGGTCCTTGCGAAAACGTGCCATCGAGCGGCGATTATTCCCTGATCTCGCCCTGACCGAGTGCCGTGGCCAGCTCCTGACAGACGCGGTCCACCTGCGCCTCGCTCAGCGAGGGGAAAAACGGCAGTGCCAGCGAGTGCGCCGAGGCCGCTTCGGCGATCGGGAACTGCCCCTCGCGGTAGCCGAGCTCACGCAGGTGCGGGAAGAGGTGGATGCAGGGCAGGTAGGCCTTACTTGCGACGCCGTGCTCGGCCAGCCGGGCGATCGTTGCGTCGCGGTCGATCTCCTCGCCGAGGCGGACGACGTAGACGAACCAACTGCGCCGCTCGGCGTCGCGGGTGGCGATTGGCGCCGCCACGCCCTCGATACCCGTGAGCCGCTCGGCGTACATCGCCGCGACCCGCTCGCGCGCGGAAAGCATCTCGGCGAGCTTCTCGACCTGGGCGACGCCAAGCGCGGCGGCGACGTCGGAGAGCCGGTAGTTGAAGCCGAGGCCGCCGTGATCGAGCCAACCCATGTCGGCGGCGCGACCCTGGTTGCGCTCGGCGCGCAGGCGGGCCGCGGTGGCCGCATCGCCGGGAACGACCATGCCCCCCTCCCCCGTGGTCATCTGCTTGTTGGCGTAGAAGGCAAAGGTGGCCAGGTGCCGTCTGGCGCCGACGTTGCGGCCTTCGGAGTCGACCGCGCCGAGCGCCTCGCAGGCGTCCTCGAGCAGGCCCAGGTCGTGTTTCCCCGCCAGTGCCTCCAGCTCCGGCATCGCCGCCGGGTAGCCGAAGATGTGGATCGGCAGGATCCCCGCGGTTGACTCGCCGACCGCCGCGGCCGCAGCCTCCGGGTCGAGGTTGAGCGTGACCGGATCGACATCGCAGAAGACCGGCTTCGCCCCCTCGTAGAGCAGGCAGTTGGCTGAAGCGACGAAGCTGAAGGGGCTGGTCAGGACCTCGTCGCCCGGGCCCCAGCCGAGCGCCCGCACACCGAGGTGCAGGCCGGTCGTGCCGCTGGAGACCGCGACCGCGTCCTCGACCCCGAGCCACTCGGCGAAGGCGCGCTCGAAGCGCTCGCCCATCGGCCCCAGCGAGAGCCGACCCGAGCGCAGCACCTCAAGCACCAGCTCCTCCTCCCGCGCCCCAAGCTCAGGCCGCGCGAGCGGAATATCCGCCGACGGGCCGATATCGTGACCCATCGTCACGCTTGAGGCCCGTCGGCGGGTTGGAACGCGTATGCGAGCGAGTCGACCAGGGCCTCCCAGGAGGCCTCGATTATGTTCTCCGAGACGCCGATCGTTCCCCACTCACGCCGGCCGTCGGTTGAGTCGAGCAGGACGCGCGTCACCGCTCCGGTGCCGTGGTTCTCGTCGAGGATGCGCACCTTGTAGTTGGTCAGCTCGACGTCGGCGAGGTGCGGGTGACGGGCACCGATCGCGGCGCGCAATGCCTTATCCAGGGCGTTGACCGGGCCGTTGCCCTCGGCCACCTCGACGTAGCGCTCGCCGTCGAGGACGACCTTGATCGTCGCCTCGGTTTCGACCCGGCTGCCCTCGCGCTTCTCGGTCGTGACGCGGAAGCTCTCCAGCTCGAAGAGGGGCTCGTAGACCCCGGCCTCGCGCCGCAACAGCAGCTCGAAGGAGGCCTGCGCCGCCTCGTAGTGGTAGCCGCGATGCTCGCGCTGCTTGAGCTGCTCGACCGCCCCGCTCGCGGCCTCGTCGCTCAGCTCGAGGCCGGCGCGCTCGGCGGCGCTGCGGATCGTCGCCTTGCCGGACAGCTCGGAGGCGAGGATGTCGCGCTCGTTGCCGACCTGGCTCGGCTCGAGGTGCTCGAAGGTACTCGCGTCAGTGGCAACCCCGGCCGCGTGCATGCCGGCCTTGTGGGCGAAGGCGTTGCGCCCGACGTAGGCGCGGTCGGGGTTCGGCGTCATGTTGCAGAGCTCGTCGAGGTAGTGCGAGGTTGGGGTCAGGCTCGCAAGCTGCTCGGCGCTGACCACGTCGAAACCCATCTTCAGCTGCAGCGCGGGCAGGATCGAGGCGAGGTTGGCGTTGCCGCAGCGCTCGCCGTAGCCGTTGACGCAACCCTGGACCAGGCGGGCGCCGGCTTCGACCGCGGCCAGCGAGTTGGCGACAGCGCACTCGGCGTCGTTGTGGGTGTGGATGCCAAGCTCGACCTTGCCGCCCAGGTCGGCGGCAACGGCCTCCGTCGCTTCAGCGACGAAGGACGGCAGACTGCCGCCGTTGGTATCGCAGAGGGTGACGTTCTCGGCCCCTGCCTCGGCGGCCGCCCGCACGCACTCGAGTGCGTAGGCGGCATCGTCGCGATAGCCGTCGAAGAAGTGCTCGGCGTCGAACACCGGCCGCTTGCCCTGCGCCCGGAGGAAAGCGATCGAGTCGGCGATCATCGCCAGGTTCTCCTCCGGCGTCACCTTGATCACCTTGTCGACGTGCAGGCGCCAGCTCTTGCCGACCAGGCAGACAACCGGCGCGAAGCACTCGGCGAGTACGCGCAGGGCGGCGTCGTCCTCGGCGGCGAGGTCGCGGCGCCGGGTCATGCCGAAGGCGGCGATCGTCGCCTGCTTCAGCTCCAGCTCGGCGAGCAGCTCGAAGAGCTCCGCCTCCTTCGGGTTGGAACTGGGAAAGCCGGCCTCGATCAAGTGGACGCCGAGGCCGTCGAGGGCGGCGACGACCTTGAGCTTCTCGCCGACCGAGAGCGACATGCCCTGGCCGCCCATGCCGTCCCGCAAGGTTGTGTCGTAGAGCTTTACCTGGTCCATCTGGTGCCTTTCGCTTCGAGAGATCGGGGGGAGGGCCTTGCGGCCCTGGCACGTGGCATCGCCACGCCAGCCGCTAGGCGGCTGCGGTAATTCGCCCGATTGCCTCGAAGCTGCGTCGCATCAGGAACTGACCTTACTCGCTTGGTCGACCCCGCTCGGGGCCTCGACGAAGTCCAGCCACTCCAGGTACTCCTCGGCGCGACCGTAGAGGGCGTCGACGAACTTTGCCTGCACGTGGCGGGTTATCTCGCCCGGCTCGCCGATTGGGTGGTCATCGATCTCGCGCACCGGCACCAGCTCGGCGGCGGTGCCGGTGAGGAAGATCTCCTCGGCCAGGTAGA
Source organism: uncultured Solirubrobacterales bacterium (assembly GCA_963720805.1). Lineage (GTDB taxonomy): Bacteria > Actinomycetota > Thermoleophilia > Solirubrobacterales > 70-9 > VRUE01. The sequence continues at coordinate 8,291 of CAVRGT010000003.1, forward strand.
GCTCGGCGCGGGCGATGTCGCGCTCGACCACGGTGTAGCCGAGGTCGCGGGCAATCTGGATCACCGACTTGCGGTTGATCCCATCGAGGATCGAGGCGACGTGCGGCGGGGTGACGATCTGGCCGTCGCGGACGAGGAAGATGTTCTCGCCCGAGCCCTCGCAGACGAAGCCGCGCTCGTCGAGCAGGATCGCCTCCTCGTAGCCGGCGTTGGTCGACTCGGTCTTGGCGAGGATCGAGTTGAGGTACTGGCCCGAGGCCTTGGCATGCGGGATCAAGCCGCCGGGGCCGATCCGGCGCCAGCTCGAGACCTTGGCGCGGATGCCGTGCTTCTGGCCCTCCTCGCCGAGGTAGGCGCCCCAGGGGAAAGCGGCGACGATGATGTCGACCGGGGCGTCGGTCGCGTAGAGGCCGAGGCTGCCGTAGCCGCGGAAAGCGAGCGGCCGGATGTAACAGGAGCCGAGCCCGTTGCGGCGGATCAGCTCGCGCGTCGCCTCGCCGATCTGCTCGGTCGAGTAGGGCAGGCCGAGGTAGTAGAGCTCGGCTGACTTGGCGAGGCGGTCGAGGTGGTCGCTGTGGCGGAAGATCGCCGGGCCGCGCTCGGTCTCGTAGCAGCGCACGCCCTCGAAGACCCCGGTGCCGTAGTGCAGGGCGTGGCTGAGGACGTGAACTTTGGCGTCCTCCCAGGGCACGAACTCACCGTTATGCCAAATCAACTCGGCCGTATCCATGTTCGGGGAAGTATGCCCGATCGCGCAAGGTCATTCGAGCCGAGCCGAGAAAAGGACCGCGACAACCGCAAAGGAGACCACTTCATGCTCACCGCTGTTCGCCAGAGACTCACTTACTCGAACGTAATCGCCACGATGGCGCTCTTCCTCGCCCTCGGCGGCGTCGCCGTCGCCGCCGGCCTGCCGCGCAACAGCGTCGGCCCCAAGCAACTGAAGCGGGGTGCCGTGACCGCGGCCAAGATCCGCAAGCAGGCCGTTACCAGCGCCAAGCTGGCGACCGGCGCGGTGACGATCGGCAAGCTCGGGCCGAACTCGATCGGGCCCAACAACATCGGCAACGGCGCCGTGACGACACCAAAGCTGGGCAAGAGCTCGGTGATCGCCGCGACGATCAAGAACAGCGTTGTCACGACCAACAAGTTGAACAACGAAGCGGTGACGACACCGAAGCTCGGCAAAGAAGCTGTCGCGACGGCGAAGCTCGACAACGAAGCGGTGACCACCGCCAAGCTGGGCAAAGAATCGGTAACGACGGCGAAGCTGAGCAAAGAAGTCGGCCCGCTCTTGGGGACGCTGAAGAGCGGTCAAACGCTGAGCGGCGTGTTCGACATGGGGGCCGCGAGCGAAACGGTCCGAGGAGCGAGCAGCTTCCAGTTCCCGCTAGCCAAATCGCCAGGCATATCGCCCACGGACATCCTCAAATTTGGCCAAAGCAACGCGAACTGCCCGGGAGTTGGCAGCGGCGAAGAAACCCCTCAGGCCGCGCCCGGACGGCTCTGCGTCTACATCAGGCTCGAAAACGGCCTGGAAAACCTCACTCTCGATACCGTCAACCGCCTCGGCTTCGGCCTCGCCGCCATCTTCACGGCCGCGAGCAAAGACAACGAAGTCAGCGGCATGTGGGCGGTAACGGCACCCTGACGATCGTTCCGGTGCGCCTTATGCGCCCCTGGGGCGCATAAGGCGCACCGGAAGCTACGAGAGCTCGGTTAGGACGGCCTCGGTCACGGCATCGGTGCCGACCGGGGTCTCGCCCTCGCCCGCGAGATCCGGAGTGCGGAGGCCGCGGTCTAGGACCGCGTCGACCGCTGACTCGACCCGGGCGGCGTCGTCGGGCCGGTCGAGGCCGTGGCGCAGCATCATTGCCGCCGAGAGGAAGGTGGCCAGCGGGTTGGCGATTCCCTGTCCCGCGATGTCCGGTGCCGAGCCGTGGACCGGCTCGAAGAGGCCGGGCTCGCCATCGGCGCCGAGGCTGGCCGAGGGCAGCATCCCGAGTGAGCCGGTGAGCATGGCGGACTCGTCGCTGAGGATGTCGCCGAAGAGGTTCTCGGTGACGATCACGTCGAAGTCCGCAGGGCGCGAAACCAGCTGCATCGCCGCGTTGTCGACCAGCAGGTGGTCGAGGGCGACGTCCGGGTAGTCGGGTGCGACGCGACCGACCACCTCGCGCCAGAGCCGCGAGGTCTCGAGCACGTTGGCCTTGTCGACAGAAGTGACGCGGGGCGTGCGGTCGGAGCCGGCGGCGCGGCGCTGCGCTGCCTCGAAGCCGACCCGGGCAATGCGCTCGATTTCGGCGGCCGAGTACTCGCAGGTGTCGTGGGCGGAATCGCCGTCGCGGCCGGAATCGCCGAAATAGATGCCACCGGTCAACTCGCGGACCACGAGCAGGTCGGTGCCGGCGATGCGGTCTTCCTTCAGCGGGCTGGCGCCGACGAGGGCCGGACTGGGCCGCACCGGGCGCAGGTTGGCGTATAGGCCCATTCCCTTGCGCAGACCGAGCAGGCCCTGCTCTGGGCGCCGCGCGTTGGGATCCGTGGTGTCCCATTTGGGACCGCCGACGGCGCCGAGCAGGACGGCGTCGGCGGCACGGCAGGCGGCGAGGACCTCGTCGGTAAGCGCGGTGCCGTGGGCGTCGATCGAGCAGCCGCCCATCAACTGCTCGCTGAACTCGAACTCGCCGAGCGCTTCGAGCAGGCGGCGAGCCGCAGTGACGATTTCCGGCCCGATCCCGTCACCGGGCAGCAGGACTATGCGCGGAGCGTCGCTCATCGGACGCGCACTCTAGCCACCATCCCTATGTGAAACGTCTTGCGGCCCCATGAGAGCCGTAAAACGTTTCACCCGGAGGTTGGGACGCGGGCCTCGATGTTGAGGCGCACGTACTCCAGTCGCAACGGAGCGGCCTCGCGCTCGAGCACCCTCTCGACGAAGAGGGATTGCAGCTCCTCCGGCAAGCGGTCCATGTGCGGGCCGAGGCAGACCGTGCGCAGGAACTCGGCCGGTTCCGGCGGCTCGATCGTCCACGGCTGTAGCCAGCAGCGGACGTCGACGAAGCCGGCCGCCTCGAGACGCGCTTCGGTCTCCTCGGCGCCGGCGTAGTTCCACGGTTCGTCGAAGTCTTCAAAATAGGGCGCAAAGGGCTCGCTGGCGACGACCTCGCCGCAGATCGTGCGCAGGCGGTCGATGTTGCCGGCGCCGCCGCACTGGGCGGCGATGGCGCCGCCGGGACGCAGAGCGGCCGCCAGTCGCCGGAAGAGCAGGTCGTGGTCCAGGACCCAGTGAAAGACGGCGCTGGAGAAGACAGCGTCGACCTGTTGGTCCAGCTCGAGTGCGGTCAGGTCGGATACCAGCGCCTCGTCGCCTGGGCGCAGGGTCTCGCGCACCTTCTCGACCATCGAGGCGGAGCCGTCAACGGCAACAACGCGTCCCTTGGGCAACCGCTCGATCAGCAATCCGGTGACGCGGCCGCTGCCGCAGCCGGCGTCGAGCACGGTCTCATCGCCCTTCAGTGGAAGCCGGTCGAGCACCGAGCGCGCCCACTCTTCGTGCGGGACGGAGACGCGGTGGTAGCTCCCCGCGTCCCAGTCCCGCGTCGCCGAGGCCATCAGAGCGCCGTCGTGACCGGCCCGCGCCCGGCACCGCCGGCTTGCTCGAAGCGCTCGATCGCGCCGGCGTTCTCCAGGGTGATGCCGATGTCGTCCAAGCCGTTGAGCAGGCGGTGCTTGACGTCGGGCTCGACCTCGAATTTGAAGACGCCGGCCGCGCAGGTGACCGTCTCGTCGTCGACGTCGATCCGGGCCTCACCGGCCTCGGCTACGGCGCGGCAGTGCTCCTCGTCGAGGATCGCCGGCAGCAGCCCGACCTTGGTGCAGTTGGAATAGAAGATGTCGGCAAAGGAGGGTGCGACGATCGCCTGGAAGCCGAAGTCCTCCAGCGCCCAGGGAGCGTGCTCGCGCGAGGAGCCGCAGCCGAAGTTGGCCCCGGTGACCAGGATCGGGTTCGGCTCCAGCTCGATCTCGCCGTCGCGGATCCAGTCGTAGAAGAGGAACTCGCCGAAGCCGGTCCGCTCGACCCGCTTGAGGAACTGCTTGGGGATGATCTGGTCGGTATCGACATCGGCGCGGTCCAGCACCGAGACCTTGCCCTCGATGATGTCTATCGGTCGCATCTCTAGCTCCAATCCCTGATGTCGACGAAATGTCCCTCGATCGCCGCCGCCGCGGCCATCCTCGGGCTGACCAGGTGGGTGCGCCCGCCCTTGCCCTGGCGCCCCTCGAAGTTGCGGTTCGAGGTCGAAGCGCAACGCTCGCCCTCGATCAGGGTGTCGGGGTTCATACCCAGACACATCGAGCAGCCCGCCTCGCGCCATTCGAAGCCGGCCGAGCGGAAGACGTCGTGCAGCCCCTCGGCTTCGGCGTTCGCCTTGACCTGCTGGGAGCCGGGGACAACCATCGCCCGAACCGAGCCGGCGACCTTGCGGCCGTCGACGATCGCCGCCGCCTCGCGCAGATCCTCGATCCGCGAGTTGGTGCAGGAGCCGATGAAGACGCGTTCCGGCGCCACCTCGGTCATCGGCGTGCCGGCCTCCAGGCCCATGTAGGTGAGGGCGCGTTCGGCCGACTCACGATCGGCGGGCGAGTCCATCGCCGCCGGGTCGGGGACGCTGTCGGTGACCTCGCAGACCATGCCGGGGTTGGTCCCCCAGGTGACCATCGGCGAGATCGCCGCCGCGTCGACGTCGACCTCGGTGTCGAAAGCGGCACCGGCCTCGCTCGGGAGCTGCCGCCAGCGCTCGGCGGCGGCGTCGAAATCAGCCGGGGCGCCGGGGCGACCGCGGACCCACTCGATCGTCTTCTCATCGGGGGCGATCATTCCGGCACGACCGCCGCCCTCGATCGTCATGTTGCAGATCGTCATCCGGCCCGGCATCTCCAAGGCCTCGATCGCCGGTCCGGCGTACTCGACCGCGTAGCCGGTCATGCCGCCGGTTCCGAGGCGCCCGATCGTCGCCAGGATCAGGTCCTTGGGCGTAACACCCGAGCCGAGCTCGCCGGAGTAGGAGATCCGCATCGTCTTCGGCCGCTTCTGCACCAGGCACTGGGTCGCCAGCACGTGCTCGACCTCAGAGGTGCCGATGCCAAACGCCAGCGAGCCGAAAGCGCCGTGGGTGGAGGTGTGGCTGTCGCCGCAGACGATCGTCATGCCCGGCTGAGTGACCCCGAGCTCGGGCCCGATCACGTGGACGATGCCCTGCCGGTCGGAACCCAGCGAGTAGATCGGGATGCCGAACTCCTCGCAGTTGCGCTCCAGGGTTTCGACCTGGACCCGGGAGAGCTCGTCGGCGATCAGGCGCGCCGCCATCGTGCCGTCGGTTGGCGTGTTGTGATCGGCGGTGGCCAGGGTCTTGTCGGTGCGGCGCACCGGGCGGCCGGCCAGGCGCAGCCCGTCAAAGGCTTGGGGCGAGGTGACCTCGTGGACCAGGTGCAGGTCGATGTAGATCAGACCGTCGGAGACCTCGTGGGCCTCCCAGAGCTTGTCGAACATTGTCTTCATTGGCTAGCCCCTCCTCAGGCCTGCGGCGATTACGGCGAAGAAGCGGGTCGGCTCTTCGCCTTCGTTCTCAAAATGGTGGGGAAGATCGGCGTCGAAGGTGACGCTGTCACCCTCGCTCAACTCGTGACGGGTGCCGTCGACGACCAGCACCAGCGTGCCGGCCAGGACGACAGCGGTCTCACGGCTGCCGGGCTCGTGCATCGGCGGGTCGTTGCGGCCGCCGGTGGTCGCGCCGGCCTCGAGCGTGTGCAGTGAGACGTCGGCGCGCTGGCCCGGCAGCGGCGGAGTCAGCTCCTCGAAGCGATGCCCGCCGCGCTCCAGCGTGCGGCGGTCGCCGGCCCGGCTGACCGCGACGTGCTCGCCCTCATCGAGGCGCAGCAGCTGCGAGAGCGTCAGCTCCAGCCCGGCGGCGATCTTCGCTGCCACGACCAAGGTCGGGCTCGTCTCCCCGCGCTCGACCTGCGACAGCATCGGCGCGCTGACGCCAGAGCGCTCGCCGAGGTCACGCAATGAGAGGCCCATCGCCTCGCGCAGGGCCTTAACGCGATCGCCGACCGCGGGGGCCTCGGTTGCAGGGGGCTCAGCAGCAGTCTTCATTACGTCCGTACGCTATCACATACAGGCCATTTGAGGTGCAACGCTTTTCGGTCCCCAGAGGACCACAAAACGTTGCACCTCGGGAAAGGGTGGCCTCGTCAGGGGCCCGGAGTGCGTTCCACGGCGGCCTCTGAGGTCACGGCCTCGGCCTCGCGGATGGCGGCGCCCTCCAGGGCGTTCGACAGGGCGCGGACGTAGGCGCGGGCGGATGCCTCGAGGATGTCGGTGGCGACACCTTGGCCCGTGGCCAGGCGGCCGGCGGCGCGCAGCATCACTGTCACCTGCCCCAGGGCGTCCTCTCCCCCAGTCACGGCCTCGACCGTGTACTGACGCAGATCGCACTCGGTGTCGGCGGCCTTCTGGATCGCGCGGAAGATCGCGTCGACCGGGCCGTCGCCGCCGGACTCGCCGACGGCCTCCTCGCCGGAGGGCATCTTTACCGCGACGCGGGCCAGCGGCTCGCGTCGCGAGCCGGCCTCGACCTCGAACCAGGCCAGCTCGTGCGAGTCGTCCTTCTCGCGCATCTCGTCGGAGACGATCGCCTCCAGGTCCAGCGCGGTGACCTGCTTCTTGCGGTCGGCGACCTCCTTGAAGCGCTTGAAGGCGGCGTTGAGGGCGTTGCCCTCGACCTTGAAGCCCAGCTGGTCCAGTGCGTCGTGCAGGGCGTGGCGGCCGGAGTGCTTGCCCAGCACGATCGAGTTCGACTCCAGGCCGACCTCGGTCGCGTCCATGATCTCGTAGGTGGTGCGCTCCTTCAGCACGCCGTCCTGATGGATGCCGGACTCATGGGCGAAGGCGTTGCGGCCGACGATCGCCTTGTTGGGCTGGATCGCGTAGCCGGTCAGGCGCGAGACCATGCGGCTGGTGCGGGCCAGCTCGCGGCTGTTGACGCCGGTGCTCAGACCGTGCGCGTCTTCGCGGACCTTGATCAGCATCGCGATCTCCTCCAGCGAGCAATTGCCGGCGCGCTCGCCGATGCCGTTGACGGCGCACTCGACCTGACGCGCACCCGCCAGCACCCCGGCGTAGGAGTTGGCGACGGCCAGGCCCAGATCGTCGTGGCAGTGGACAGAGGTCTCGACCTCGTGCAGCCCCGGCACCAGCTCGTAGAGGCGCCGCCAGTAGTCCGCGTACTCCTCCGGCGTCGTGTAGCCGACCGTGTCGGGGACGTTGATCACCGTCGCGCCCTCCTCGACCGCGATCGCGCAGACCTCAGCGGTGAAGTCGACGTCGGCGCGGGTGGCGTCCATCGGCGAGAACTCGACGTCCTCGCAGTAGGACTTGGCCAGGGCGACCGCAGCCTTGGCCTGGCCCTTGACGTCCTCGCGGTCGGTCTGCAGCTGGTGCTCGATGTGGATGTCAGAGGTCGAGATGAAGGTGTGGATGCGCGGCCGCGCCGCGTCCTTGATCGCCCCCCAGGCGGCGTCGATGTCGGCCTTGTGGGTACGGGCCAGGCCGCAGATCGTCGGGCCCTCGACGCCGCGGGCGATCGCCTCGACCGCCTCGAAGTCGCCGGGCGAGGTGATCGGGAAGCCGGCCTCGATCACGTCGACGCCCAGGCGGGCCAGCTGCTGGGCGATCTCGACCTTCTCCGCCTTGTTCAGCGAGATGCCGGGCGACTGCTCGCCGTCGCGCAGTGTCGTGTCAAAGATGTGGACGCGGTTTGCGTCATCTACTGGTGCCACGGGGTCCTCCTCCTTCTCTGCTTCTCTCGAATGACCTTTTCTCTCGCGGCTATCGCGCCGCCCAGCGCTATTCCCCCCGGAGGGGGAGGAGAAGGAGAAGCGCGAGGCTGTCGAGCCGGTGCGTCATTCGGTCGCCTCAGCTTAGCGTAGGCTGCCCGCATCGCAAGCGAGGTTTCGTCAAGCAAGATCCCCCGCTCGACCTGGTTCGCCCTCTTCGCGATGGGGATCGCCGTGGTGGTGATCGCCAACGACTTCTCCGCGATCAACGTCGCCCTGCCGACGATGGAGAAGGACTTCGACACCAACATCAACACGATCCAGTGGGTGGTCAACGCCTACGCGCTGACCTTCGGGGTGATGATCGTCACCGGCGGGCGGCTGGCCGACATGTTCGGGCGGCGCAACGCCTTCTTCCTCGGCACCGCGATCTTCGCCTCGATGTCGGCCCTGGGTGGCGCGGCGCAGACGGAGACCTGGCTGATCGTGACCCGGACCGTGATGGGAATCGGCGGGGCGCTGATGTGGCCGGCGATCCTCGGCATGACCTACGCGCTCCTACCCGAAGGCAAGGCGGGGCTGGCGGGCGGGATCATCATCGGCGCCGCCGGGCTCGGCAACGCGATCGGCCCGCTGATCGGCGGCGTCCTCACCGACGCGCTGAGCTGGCGTTGGATCTTCTTCCTCAACGTGCCGATCTCGATCTTCGCCGTGCTCGTCACCTACCGGTTGGTCAAAGTGGCCGAGCCCGACGAGGGAAGGCAGCGGATCGACTACCCCGGGATCGCGGCGATCTCGGTCGGCCTGGTCTCGCTGCTGGTCGCGCTCGATCAGATCGACGACTGGGGCTTCGGCGACCCACGGGTGCTCGGATTGTTCGCCCTGGCGGCGATCCTGCTGGTCGCCTTCGTGCCATCGAGCGCCGTGCCGGGGCGCACGCGCTGGTGCCGCGAGCAGTGATGGCGAACGAGAGCTTCCGCGCCTCCTGCCTGGCGATCCTGCTGATGTCGGCGACCTTCTTCGCCGCCCTGCTCTACCTGCCGCAGTTCATGCAGCACCAGCTCGGCTACTCGCCGCTGGAGGCCGGGGTCGGGCTGCTGCCGTTCCTCGCCACCTTCGCTGCGTCTCCTTCGTCGCCGGGCCGCTCTACGAGCGACTGGGGGCGAAGCTGCTGGCCGGCGTCGGGGCGGGCTGCATCGCCATCGCGCCCTTCGTCTTCTCGCTGGTCGCCTCGGACTCGAGCTACGCGTCGCTGATTCCCGGCATGGTCGTGCTCGGGATCGGGATCGGCAGCTTCTACCCGACCGCCACCACCGCCGGCGTCACCTCGGTCGACGAATCGCAGACCAGCCTCGCGGGCGGCATCGTCTACATGTTCCAGATCGCCGGTGGCTCGATCGGCCTCGGTTTGACCACGACCGTCTTCTCTTCGCAGGCCTCCTTCGTCGACGGCATCGAGGCCGCTTTTCGGCTGGACGCGGCGCTCTCGCTGGTCGGCTTCCTGGTCGCGCTCTTCTTCGTCGGCGGCCGGCTGCTCGGTCGCGAGCCTGGCGAGCGCGCCTCGGCCTGAGTTCGCGGCGCCCTCAGGAGGAGGGCTTGACCACGTTGTTGCGGATCAGCGTGTCGTGGCCGCTGCCACCGTTCATCAGATCGGTACGGCCGCCCCGCAGCACGTCGTTGCCCGGGCCGCCGAACAGCTTGTCGTTGCCGGGGCCGCCGTAGAGCACGTCGCCGCCGCCGCGACCGGCGACCTTGTCGTTACCTTCGCCGCCAATCAGTTTGTCGGGGCCGCCGCCGCCCACCAGGGTGTCGTTGCCGGGGCCGCCGCGCATCGTCACCGGCAGGTCGATCCGCGCTCGAGACCAAGACGGTGTCGTCGCCTTCGCCCGCGTTGACTTCGAAGCCCGCGACCAGGCGGTGCCTTGCAGACCAGCTCAGTTGACACGCCGGGCGTGTTTTCGCAGACCGTGCCGCCGACTTCGAGCGGCACCACCGAGTCGATCACGTAGCTGCGCCCGTCGGGAGCAGGCCAGATGTGGATCATGTTTTCCGCCGCGCCCCCGGCCAGGACCACGGTGTAGGTCGTTTCGGCATGCGCGACCGGCGCGGTTTGCGCCGCCACAATCGCAAACAAGATCAGAATCGCCTTCTTCATCAGCAAGGGCCCCCGCCGAGCCGGGTCCTAACTAGGGAACAGCACGACCTTGCCAACGTTGCGGCGCTGGGCGATGAATTCGTGCCCCTCGCCGGCCCGCTCGAAGGGAAAAGCCTCAGCGACGACCGGCTCGAGGCGGCCCGCTTCGAGGTCGGCCATCAGCGGCTCGGTGAGCCGATCGAGGCTGCCCTCGCGGTCCCACCACTTGAGCATGTTGAGGCCGAAGACGCCCTTGTTCTCGTTCATCAGCGCCAGGCTCTTCCACCAGGGGATCGTCGCCAGCGGCATCTTCGCCAGGCTCTTGAGGGCCGCCGGGATGTCGCGGCCGCTTTCCTTGGTCACCTCGGAGAGGCCGTACATGACCAGGCGGCCACCGGGGCGCAGCAGGCGGTAGTCCTTGCGGAAGGAGGTCGGGCCAAGCGCGTCGATGATCAGGTCGACACCCTCGCCACCGGTGATCCGCATCGCCTCCGCCTCGAAGTCCTGGCCGCGGTAATCGATCGCGTGGGTTACTCCCTGGGCGCGGATCGCCTCGTGCTTGGACGGTGAGGCGGTGCCGAAGATCTCCGCGCCGACGTTGCGGGCGATCTGGGTGGCGGCGATGCCCACCCCGCCGGCCGCGGCGTGGACCAAGACGCGATTGCCCTCGCGCAGGCTGCCCATGATGATCAACGCCGCGTAGGCAGTGCCGTAGTTGACCGGGAAGGCGGCACCCTGCTCGAAGCTCAGTCGCTCGGGCAGCGCCAGCACCTGGTCGGCGGGGACCGTGACCAGCTCGGCCTGACCGCCGAAACGAGTTCCGGCCATGACCCTGTCGCCGACCGCAAAGTCGCTCACGCCCTCGCCGACGGTCTCGACCTCGCCGGCCACCTCGTAACCCATCACGCAGGGAGGTTTTGGCGCGTCGGGGTAAAGGCCAACCCGCGCCATCGTGTCGGCGAAGTTGATCCCGGCCGCCTTGACCGCGATCCGGACCTCGCCGGGCCCGACCGGCGGATCGGGACGCTCTTGCACCTGCAAGACCTCCGGACCGCCGTTACTTGTCTGGACGAGCGCCTTCACAAGCGCAAAGACTATGCGCTGTGGACATCTGAGCAAGTAGAGCAAGGACGCAGGGAGCGAAGCGTGCTCTGCACGTGAGCGACTGAGGACGCAGCTATACGCAGCTCAGAGGTCCACAGCGCGGCCGACGGAGAAGCCGTCGCGCTGGAGGATCTTGGCGATCGTCGCCTCGTTGACCGCGGCGTCGGTGGTCAGCGCCATCACCGCGCGCTCACCGTCCTCCTCGGCCCCGACCGCGGCGGAGACGATGTTGACCCCCTCCTCGCCGAACATCGTGCCGACCCGGCCGATCATGCCCGGCCGGTCCGCGTAGCGGAAGACGGCGATGTGCTCGGCGAAGGGCAGGTAGAAGCTCTCGCCCCAGACCGAGACCAGGTAAGGCTCGTTACGGGGACCGACGCCGGTGCCGGCGACCTCGACTTCTTCCGAGCCGGAGCGCAACCGCACCGTGACCAGCTCGGTGAAGTCCTCCGAGCCCGACTCCTTGGTCTCGACCAGCTCGACGCCGCGTTCTTCGGCCATCTGCGGCGCGTTGACCAGATTGACCGGCTCCTCGGTGTGGCCGGAGAGGATCCCGACCAGGACGGCGATGCCGAGCAGGCGGGTGTCGTACTGGGCGAGTTTGCCGCGGAACTCGACCTCGACCCGGTCGACCGGGTCCTGGCCGAGGCCCTCAGCCAGGCGGCCGAGCTTTTCGCAGAGCGGCACGAAGGGCGAGAGCGCCTCCATCTCCTCCGGCCGCACGGCGGCGATGTTGACCGCGTTGGTGACGACAGCCGCCGGTCAGCGCCGCGGTCACCTGTTCGGCAGTGACGACGCCGGCGCGATCCTGGGCCTCGGCGGTCGAGGCGCCCAGGTGCGGGGTGACGACGATGTCATCGCGGGCGAAGATCGGGTGCTCGGTGAAGGGCTCGGAGGGAAAGACGTCGAGTGCGGCGCCACCGACCTTGCCCGACTCCAGGCCGGCGACGAGCGCGTCGAGGTCGACCAGCTCACCGCGAGCGCAGTTGACGATCCGCACGCCCTGCTTCATCTGGGCAATCGCCTCGGCGTCGATCAGGTCGATCGTGTCCGGGGTCTTGGGCACGTGCACGGTGACGACGTCGGCGCGTCCGAAAAGGTCCTCGAGGCTCTCGGCACCCTCGACCCCGAGCTCGCGGAAGCGCTCGGCGGAGACGAACTTGTCGAAGGCGATCACGTCCATCTCGAAGGCCTGGGCACGTTTGGCGACGAGCTGACCGATGCGGCCGAAGCCGACGATGCCGATCGTCTTGCCGTAGAGCTCGGCGCCCTTGAACTTTGCGCGGTCCCAGCGGCCGTCGACGAGCGCACCGTGGGCCTGGGGGACGTTGCGGAAGAGCGAGAGAGCGAGCGCCAGGGTGTGCTCGGCGGCGGCGACCGAGTTCGATTCGGGCGCGTTGGCGACGACGATGCCGCGGCGCGTCGCCGCCGGGATGTCGACGTTGTCGACGCCGGTGCCGGCGCGGCCGATCACCTTGAGGTTGTCCGCCCGCTCGATCAGCTCGGGCGTCATCTGCGTCGCCGAGCGGATCAGGATCGCGTCGTAGCCGCCGATCTTCTCGGCCAGCTCCTCGTCGGACATCTCCAGGCCGAGGTCGACGTCGAAGTTCTGCCGCAGCAGGTCGACCCCCGAGTCGGCGATCTTCTCCTTGACGAGCACTTTCACCGGCGGGCCTCCCCCACGTTCTCGACCACCCAGTCGATGCAGGCGGTCAGGGCTTCTACGTCAGCCGGCTCGACTGCCGGGAACATGCCGATCCGCAGCTGGTTGCGGCCCAGCTTGCGGTATGGCTCGGTGTCGACGATGCCGTTGGCGCGCAGGGTCGCGGCGACTACGGCGGCGTCGACGGAATCGTCGAAGTCGATCGTGCCGACGACCAGCGAGCGCTTGGCCGGATCGGCGACGAAGGGGGCGGCGAACTCGCTCTCCTCGGCCCAGTCGTAGAGATGGGTCGAAGAGGCGGAGGTGCGCTTGACGCAACCGTCGAGCCCGCCCAGCGAGAGCATCCACTCGACCTGGTCGGCGAGCAGCAACAGGGTGGCGAGCGCGGGCGTGTTGTAGGTCTGCTCCTTGCGCGAGTTCTCGAGCGCCGTTTGCAACGAGAGGAAGCCGGGCTGCCAGCGGCCCTCGGCGCCGTCGAGCTCGCCGATTCGAGCGATCGCGGCCGGGCTGAGCGCGGCCAACCAGAGGCCGCCGTCGGCGCCAAAGGCCTTCTGCGGAGCGAAGTAGTAGACGTCGGCCTGGCTCGCGTCGAGGGGCAGACCACCGGCGCCCGAGGTGGCGTCGACCAGGACGAGAGCGTCGCCCGAGTCGTCGGGCCGCTGCACCGGGACCATCACTCCGGTCGAGGTCTCGTTGTGGGCCCAGGCGATCACATCGGCGGCGGGGTCGGCGACGGGCGCGGGCGCATTGCCCGGCTCGGCCTCGACCACGATCGGGTCCTGCAGGAAGGGCGCGCCCTTGGTCGCCTTGGCGAACTTCTGCGAGAACTCGCCATAGGTCAGGTGCAGCGCGCGCTCACGCACGAGCCAGGCGCAGGCGGCGTCCCAAAAGGCGGTCGTGCCGCCATTGCCGAGCGCGATCTCGTAGCCATCGGGCAGGGAGAAGAGCTCGGTGAGGCCCGACCGGACCCGACCGACCAGATCACGCACAGGCGCTTGTCGGTGCGAGGTCCCCATCAGCTTCGACTGCCCGGCGAGCCTCTCGAGCGCCTCCGGCCGCACCTTCGAGGGTCCACAGCCAAAGCGACCGTCGGCCGGCTTGAGCTCGGTGGGGATCTGGGCGGTGGTCTCGATCGTCACGGCGGAGGCGACAGGTTAGTGACCGCGACGGGTGGACCCCCACCAGCCTCAACCTCCGCGTTCCGGTGCGCCTTTTGCTCTCCACGGGTGCATAAGGCGCACCGGAACGGCGTAGGCTGCACGCCATGAGCGAGACCAATGAGCAGGCCATCAGCAAGGGCGACGGTTACGCCGTCGCCAACCTCAGCGACCTCGGCGAGGGACCGGGATTCCGCAAGATCCGCAAGCCCCTGGGCGTAACCGCCTTCGGCGTCAACGCGATCGTGCTGCCGCCCTCCTACGCCACCGGCAGCCACTACCACGACGAGCAGGAGGAGCTCTACTTCCTCCACAGCGGCCACGTAGCGATCGAGTTCGGCGACGGCAGCAGCCATGAGCTGGAACCGGGTGGCCTGGCCTGGGTCGACGCCTCCACCGTCCGCAAGCTCAAAAACCTCAGCGACTCCGAGGAGGCGGTCTACGTCGTCGTCGGAGGCAAGGATGGGTATGTGGGCCGCGACGGCAAGCTCGCAGAGGGCGAGTCGCACCGCTAAAGCTCAAGCGCAAGGAATCCGGGTTCCCCTCTCCCGGAGACCGTTGCGCAGCAGATCGGCCCGGTGCTTCATGCGTGGTCGCCGAAGCCTCCGTGAGAGGGGAACCCGGATCCCTCCCACGTGCTCTTGAGCTGCATCTCGAAGCCTGGAAGGAGGTCCGGAGCCCCTCTCCATGAAGCTTCGGGACCACGCTTCGAAGCACGGGAACGACTCAGCTGCGCAACGGCTTCAGGGAGAGGGGCTCCGGACCTCCCCCACGCTTAGATGATGAAGACTCAGAACTCCTGATCGATCCAGGGCATCTTGTCGCGCATCTCCTTGCCGACGCCCTCGACCTGATGGTTCTTGCCTTCCTCGCGCATACGAGAGAGATTCTCGCCCCCAGCCCGGTTCTCAGCGATCCACTCGCGGGCGAACTCGCCCGACTGGATCTCGCCGAGGATCTCCTTCATCGCCGCCCGGGACTCGGGGCCGATGACGCGCTTGCCGCGGGTCATGTCGCCGTACTCGGCGGTATTGGAGATCGAGTAGCGCATGCCCTGGATCCCCTTCTCGTACATCAGGTCGGCGATCAGCTTGAGCTCGTGCAGGCACTCGAAGTAGGCGAGGCGCGGGTCGTAGCCGGCCTCGACCAGGGTCTCGAAGCCGGCGCGAACCAGCTCCGAGGCGCCGCCGCAGAGCACCGCCTGCTCGCCGAAGAGGTCGGTCTCGCACTCGTCCTTGAAGGTCGTCTCGATGATCGCGGCGCGGCCGCCGCCGATGCCGGAGGCGTAGGCCAGAACGAGGTCGTGGGCCTCGCCGGTGGCGTCCTGGTGGACCGCCATCAGGCAAGGGACGCCGCGGCCTTCCTCGTACTGGCGGCGGACCAGGTGGCCCGGGCCCTTGGGCGCGACCATGCCGACGTCGACGCCGGCGGGCGGCACGATCTGCTCGAAGTGGATCGCGAAGCCGTGGGCGAAGAGCAGCAGGTTGCCGGGGGCGATGCCGTCGGCGATGTCGGACTCCCAGATCTCGGCCTGCTTCTCGTCGGGCAGCAGGATCATCACCGCGTCGCCGCGGCTGGCGGCTTCGGCGATGTCGAGCACCTCGAGGCCGGCCTCTTCGGCCTTGGCGCGACTGGAGGAATCCGGGCGCAGGCCGACGACGACGTCGACCCCCGAGTCCTTCAGGTTGAGGGCGTGCGCGTGGCCCTGGGAGCCGTAGCCGAGGATGGCAACGGTCTTTCCCTGGAGCAGCGAGAGGTCAGCGTCTGAGTCGTAGAAAATGTCCTTGGGCATGGCGAGCAGGCTATCGGAGCGCCCTGCGCATCAGCTTGCCCGAAGGCGTGCGCGGCAGGGCCGCCGCCAGCTCGACCCGCTTCGGCACCTTGAAACCGGCCAGCGACTCGGCGCAGTGGCGACGCAGCTCATCGGGACTGACCTCGGAGCCGTCGCGCAGGACGACGATCGCGGTCACGGCCTGCTGCCACTCGGGGTCCTCGCGGCCGACGACGGCAGCATCCGCCACCTCGGGGTGGCGCAGCAGCACTTTCTCGACTTCGGCCGGCACCACGTTCTCGCCGCCGCTGACGATCAGGTCATCCATTCGGTCCTCGACGTAGAGAAAGCCTTCCTCGTCGATGCGGCCGAGGTCGCCGGTGTGCAGCCACCCGTCGGCGTCGGCGCGGCCCGGGGCGACGGTCGGCCCTTGGACGAGGATCTCGCCGTCCTGGATGCGCAGGTGGGCGCTGAGCAGCGGACGGCCGGCGGAGCCGAGCTTGCGGCGGGCATCGGCGGGCGCCAGGGTCGTCACCTGCGAGCAGGTCTCGGTGAGGCCGTAGGTCTGCACGACCGTGGCGCCGCGGCCGAGCGCCTCCTCCAGCGCGTCCTCGGGCACCGGCCCGCCACCGATCAGCAGCGCCCGCGGGCCGGAGAGCTCAGCACCGGCGTCGAGCAGGCGGGTCAGCATCGTCGCCACCAGGGAGACCACGCTGATCTGGTCGCGCTCGAGCGACTGGGCCACCCGATCGACGTCGAAGCCATCATGGACTACTGCCGTGGTCCCGTAGATCACCGAGCGCATGACGATGCCGAGCCCCGCGATGTGGCTCAGGGGCAGACAGCAGAGCCAGCGGTCCTCGGGCTCGACGCCGATATTGAAGGCCGAGGCGACCGCGCTCCAGAGGAAGTTGCCGTAGGTGAGACCGATCGGTTCCGGCGTGCCGGTGCTGCCGCTGGTCATCACGTGGCAGGCGATGTCTTCCATGTCGTGCTCGCCGAGCAACGGCAGGTCGGCCTCGGTCTGGGTCAGCTCGCCGGCGTCATCGAGGTCGACCGCCGGCTCCTCGGCGGCGATCACGGCGGCCCGCTCCTCGGCGGAGAGGCGCGGGCCAAGCGGCAGCAGGACCGCCCCTACCTTCATCAGCGCGTGGATCATCACCACCTGCTCGCGGCGCGGGTGCATCGTCATCGCCACGGTCGAGCCACGGCGCACGCCGTGGGCGATCAGGCGGCGCGCCACCCAGGTCGCCTCCGCCTCGAGCTCGGCGTAGGTGACCTCGGCGCCGTCGGCGAGGAGCGCGGTGCGCTCGGGGCAGCTCTGCGATCTCTGGGCCAGCCAGTCGTCGAGTTTCATCGGCGGGATATCGTGCCCATCATGCCCAAACGCCACAAGGAAGCCCCGCCCGAGGAGAACCTCTACGCCCCGATCGAGTGGCAGAGCGGAGGAGAGTTCGACGACATCCGCTACGAGACGGCGGACGGGATCGCCAAGATCACGATCGACCGGCCCGAGGTGCTCAACGCCTTCCGGCCCCAGACCCTGGTCGAGGTCTCCGCCGCCTTCGAGCTGGCCCGCGAGGACGCCGAGGTCGGCGTCGTGATCCTCACCGGCGAGGGAACGAAGGCTTTCTGCTCGGGCGGCGACCAGCAGGTTCGCGGCGACACCGGCTACGTCGCCGAGGGCGCCTCGATCGGCCGCTTCCACGTCACCGACCTGCAGGTGCAGATGCGGCGCCTGCCGAAGCCGGTGGTGGCGATGGTCGCCGGCTACGCGATCGGCGGCGGCCACATCCTCCACATCTGCTGCGACCTCACCGTCGCCGCCGACAACGCCGTCTTCGGTCAGACCGGGCCGCGGGTCGGCTCCTGGGACGGCGGCTTCGGCGCCTCGCTGCTGCGCGACCTCATCGGCACCAAGAAGGCGAAGGAGCTCTGGCTGCTCTGCCGCCAGTACGACGCCGAGGAGGCGCGCGAGATGGGCCTGGTCAACACGGTCGTGCCGCTCGATCGACTCGAAGTCGAGACAGTCGCCTGGTGCCGCGACATGCTGGCGCTCTCGCCCTTCGCCTTGCGCCTGGTCAAGGCGAGCTTCAACGCCCACGAGGACGGCTACGCCGGGATCCAGCAGCTCGCCCACGACACCAACCTGCTCTTCTACGGCAACGAGGAGGCGCGCGAGGGGCGAGAGGCGTTCAAGGAGAAGCGGGCGCCGGACTTCTCACAGTTCCCGAGGCGGCCATGATGCCGGCCCGGCCAACCGAGGAGACACGATGAGGATCTGGGTGATGGCAGCACGGCCGCGGACGCTGCCGGCGGCGATAGCTCCTGTGCTGGTCGGGACGGCCGCGGCGGTCGAATGGGCGGGCAAGCTGCCCCGCGTCGGCGCCTTCCTCGCCGCTCTGATCGGCTCGATCTTCATTCAGATCGGGACCAACCTCGCCAACGACTACTCCGACGCCAGGCGCGGCGCCGATACCGCGGACCGGCTCGGGCCCGTGCGGGTGACTTCTGCGGGACTGGTGACGCCGCGGCGGGTGCTCAACGCGACCTGGATCGCCTTCGGCGTGGCGATCGCCTGTGGGATCTATCTGGCTGCCGTGGCCGGGATCGTGATCCTGCTGATCGGTGCAGTCTCGATCGCCGCGGGCGTGCTCTACACGGGCGGTCCGCGGCCCTACGGCTACGCCGGCCTCGGCGAGGTCTTCGTCTTTCTCTTCTTCGGCCTGGTCGCGGTCAACGGCTCCTACTACGTGCAGCTCGAGCAGCTCAACGCGCTGCCGCTGGGACTCTCGATCGGAGTCGGCTTCATCGCCACCGCGATCCTCGTCGTCAACAACGTCCGCGACCTGGAGACCGATCGCCGGGCGGGCAAGATGACCCTGGCGGTGCGGATGGGCCGCCACAACGCTGTCGTCCTCTATCGCGGCCTTGTGCTCGGCGCCTTCGTCGTGCTGCCGCTCTCGCTGCTTGCCGGCGGCGGCAGCTGGCTGCCGCTGATCGGCCTGCTGGCGCTGCCGATGGCGGTGAAACCGATGCGGGCAATGACCAACCGCACCGACGGCCCGGCGCTGAACGGCGCCCTGGCGGGGACGGGAGCCCTCTTGGCGGTCTTCAGCCTGCTGGTCTCGGCCGGGCTGCTGCTCGCCTCGTAAATCGACCTGCATCAACTTCTCCATCTGGCGGGTGGAGAAGTTGATGCAGTTCGCGTAGACCTCCGGGTATGAAGATCGCTGAAGTCGAGGTCATTCCCTATGCATTGCCCTTTCGTGAGCCGTACGTGACGGCGCGCGGGAGGATCGACCGACGCGAGATGGTCTTGCTGCGATTGAGCTCAGACGACGGTCTGGAGGGCTTGGGCGAAGCGGTGCCGCTCTCGCTGCGAGGCGGGGCGCCGATAGCCCAGGTCGTCGCCGAGCTGGAGGGCCTGGCAGGGCGGGACGAGGTGGACGAGGCGACGCTTGGGAGCGGTGCCCTTGCGCTCTCGGCACCGGCGCGTTGCGCCGCACTCACGGCACTACTGGACCTGCGTGGCCGTCGGGCAGCCGGTGAAGGAGAACGCGCCGAGGCGACCTCGGATCCGGTCAGGTGCAATGCGACGCTGGTTGCCGGCGAGCCGGCAGCGGTGGCGGCGGATGCCGAGCGCTGGGCGAGCGAGGGCTTCTCGACTTTCAAGCTGAAGCTTGGAGTCGGCGACGACGTCGCCCAGGTGCGGGCCGCGCGCGAGGCGCTGGGACCAGAGGCGCGGATTCGGGTTGACGCGAACGCCGCCTGGGATGTCGAGACCGCGCGGCGTACGCTGCGGGAAATTGAGCCGTTCGATGTGGAGCTAGCCGAGCAACCGGTCGCCACCTTGGAGGAAGCCGCACAGGTGTCAGGCTCGACCTCGATCCCACTTGCCGGCGACGAGAGCATCGAGGAGCGCCGCGATGCCGTGCGGGCGGTGAGGCTGGGGGCCTGCAAGCTGGCCGGCCTGAAGCTGTCCAAGGTCGGCGGGCCGGAGGAAGCAATCGCGATCGCGGAGGTACTGCCCTCATTCGTCTCCAGCGCGCTCGACGGTCCAGTCGGGATCGCCGCATCGGCTCAGGTCGCTCAGACGCTTGATCAAGCTGCGCTGGGCATTCCCCACTTTGCCCACGGCCTCGCCACCCAGCGACTCTTCGCCTCGACGATCGCCTCGGTCGAGTGCGAGCTGCGGGGCGGGCTACTGCACCTGCCCGAGGGTCCTGGCCTCGGCGTCGAGATCGACGAGGCAGCCCTCGCCGCCCACCGGCTCTGAGGTTGCCTGGCTACTTTTGCGTCATATAGACGCATAAGTCGCCAATAGGCTGCGGGGGTGGATTCGACCAACGGCAACACCGCGCTCGCCTCGGCCTTCGTCGAGGAGTTGGCGCGTGGGGGTGTGCGACATGCGGTGGTCTCCCCCGGTTCGCGCTCGACGCCGCTCGCGGTGGCGCTCTGGCGAGAGCCCGGAATCGATGTGAGCGTGATCGTCGACGAGCGCTCGGCTGCGTTCTTCGCGCTTGGGGCGGCGCAGGCGACGCGAGCACCGGTCGCCCTGCTCTGCACCTCGGGGACCGCGGCGGCCAACTACCACCCGGCGGTCTGCGAGGCGAATGAATCGGCCGTGCCGCTGGTTGTGCTGACCGCCGATCGGCCGCCGGAGCTGCGTGGGATCGGCGCCGGGCAGACGATCGACCAGGTCAAGCTCTACGGAGAATCGGTGCGCTGGTTCTGCGAAGTCGGCACCCACGAGGCCGACGACGACGGGTTGCTGCATTACCGCTCGGTTGCCTCTCGGGCGCTGGCCGCCGCGCGCGGAGAGGCGCGCCCCGGACCCGTACATCTCAACTTGCCCTGGCGCGAGCCGCTGGCGCCGGTCCCGGTTGACGGCGCTGTCACGGCGACCGATCCGCTCGCCCTGGCCGGGCGCGAGGGACGTCCCCTGACGGCGGTGACATCAATCGACCTCGAGCCGTCCGCCTTCCTGCTCGACGAGATGGCGGGCCACATCGGCGACGCGATCGCGGGGGTGATCATCGCCGGTCGCCAGCTCGATCCCGAACTGCGCGAGCCGCTCGCCCACCTCGCCCGCGCTTCCGGCTTCCCAATCCTCGCCGAGCCCACCTCGCAGCTGCGCTGTGGGCCACACGACCGCTCCTACGTCGTCTCGACCTACGACCTGCTGCTGCGCGACGAACACTTCGCCCGCTCGGTCGTGCCTGACCTCGTCCTGCGCTTCGGCGAGATGCCGACGAGCAAGCCTCTGCGCACCTGGTTGTCGGAGAGCGGTGCCGATCAGATCGTGATTGACCCCTACGGCGGTTGGAACGAGCCGAGCAACCGCGCCGCCGCGGTGCTTCGCGCCGACCCGACCGAGCTCGCGGCGGGCTGGGCAACGCGCTTGGAAAAGGAAGAGCGCCCGGCGCCACAGGGCTGGCTCGATGCCGAGAGTGCCACGCGCGAGGCCCTGGAGCACTCCATTACCGGTGATGAGATTTCCGAGCCGGCCCTCCACCGCGCCCTTGGCCATGCCCACCGTGACGGCGACCTCGTCTACACCGCCTCGAGCATGCCGATCCGCGACCAGGAGGCGTTCCTGGCTCCGAGCGAGACCGACGTGACCTTCCTCTGCAATCGGGGCGCCAACGGCATTGACGGTCTCGTCTCCGCCGGCATCGGCGCCGCGCACGCGAGTGGCCGACCGACAACGATCGTCACCGGCGACCTCGGCCTCCTCCACGACATTGGCGGCCTCGCCGCCCTGCGCGATGTCTCGACCCTGGTCCGCATCGTCGTGATCAACAACGACGGCGGTGGCATCTTCAGCCGGCTACCCCAGGCCGGGACGCTCGCCGCGGATGAGTTCGAGGCGCTGCTGGGAACCCCGCGGGGCCTCGACGTCGCAGCCGCCGCGAACCTGTTCGGCATTCCCCACCGGCGACTCAAGGCGCTCGACGAGCTCAGCGATGCCCTCGCCGCCGGCACATCGCTGATTGAGGTGCGGGTCGAGCGCGGCCCCCGAGAGCCCGTACCGCAATGAGCGACACCGCGGGAGGGCGGATCCACTCGATGGACGCGCTGCGGGCGTCGACGATGCTGCTGCTGGTGCCAGTCCACGCCGCCAGCCTGCTCTCCGCCAACGGCCATGAGGGCGCCTGGGCGGTGGCGATCTACTGGTTCGTGCACGTCTTTCGGCTGCCCCTCTTCTTCGCCATGTCCGGGTTCTTCCTCGCCTTCCTCCTCTCCCGCCGGGGACCGAGGGAAACCGCCCGCAATCGCACCCTGCGGATCGCCGGGCCGCTCGCGATCGGGCTGCTGACACTGGTCCCGTTGATGATCCTGAGCGGTCAGTGGCTCGGCGTCGTCGTCGCCGGCGATGGGCAGCCGAGCCATGGGACACCTTTCCTGCAGCCCTCCTATCTCTGGTTCCTCTGGTACCTGCTGCTCCTCGACGCCGCCGCAATGGCGATCTACGTCCTCGCCCCCGGCCTGCTGCGAGGGGCTGGCGCGGCGATCGGAGCGGCGCTGTCGCGACCGCTGCCCGGCATCGTGCTGCTCGCCCTGCCGACCATCCTCTTCCTCTGGCCCCAAACCACCTGGACGGCGGCGCCGGACTCGATGAGCTTCCTGCCGGATCCCTCCGTGCTCGCCTACTACTCGCTCTTCTTCGGCCTCGGCGCGACGCTGTGCGCGCAGCGGCGCCTGGTCGCGGCCGCCGGCCGCAATGCCTGGCGCTGGGGCGCCTGCGCGGCAGTCGCGACGCTACCGGCGGCTTTGCTCTTCACACTGCACAACTCCCCCGCGTACGGGACGCGCCCCGAGGTTCACGCGGCGGCCCTGCTGATCTACGCGGTGGCGACCTGGGCCAGCCTGCTCGCCCTGGTCGGTCTGGCCAACCGCTACATCACCCGTCCCAGTCCGCGCCTGCGCTACCTCGCCGACTCCTCCTACTGGATCTACCTCTCGCACATGCCGGCGATGGTGCCGATCCTCGCCCTCTTGGCGGCGACGACGCTCGGCACCGCGGCCCAGTTCGGCATCGCTACGGCCGGCGCCCTGGCCGTCTCGCTGACCACCTACGTTCTCTTCGTTCGCTACACCGCGATCGGCACCCTGCTCAACGGGCAGCGCCACCGACCCGACAGCCGCAAGCTCAAGTCTCGCGCCGCGCTCGCCACGCTTCGCTGATGGAGCCTCGGGGATCACTCGACGGAGCCTCCCCGCTTTTGCTCCGGCGAGTGATCCCCGAGGCTCCTACTCCGCCAGCAGCGGCAGCAGGGCCCCCAGCTTGATCTCGGTCTCGGCCAGCTCGGAGGCGGGGTCGGAGCCGGCGACGACGCCGACGCCGGCGTAGAGGCGGGCCTCGCGGTCGCGCAGCAGGGCGCTGCGCAGGGCGACGCAGAACTCGCCGTCTTCGGTCGCGTCCATCCAGCCGACGGGGCCGGCGTACCAGCCGCGGTCCATCTGCTCGAGCTCGGCGATCGCGGCGAGGGCCGCGGCGGCGGGCTCGCCACCGACGGCGGGCGTTGGGTGCAGCAGACCGGCCAACTCGACCGCCGAGCGGGGGTCTGCCAGTTGGGCGACGATCGGCGTCGCCAGGTGCTGGATGTTCGCCACCTTGACGATCTCCGGCTCCTCCCCAGCCTGCACCCAGACCGCGTGCCGGCGCAATGAGCGGGCGATGCGCTCGGCGACGATCGCGTGCTCGCGGCGATCCTTGTCGCTGCGCAACAGCTGCTCGCCGAGGTGGTCGTCGACGGCGGGGTCGGAGCTGCGCCGGGTCGAGCCGGCCAGGGCGACGGTCGAGACGCCGGCACCCGAGCGGCGCAGCAGCAGCTCGGGACTGGCACCGATGAAGGCCGCCTCCGGCGTGCCGCAGCAAAAGCAGAAGCAGGAGGGGAACTGCTCGCGCATCGCGCCGAAGACGGCGGCGGGGTCATGCGCAGCCCCGGCCGAGACCAGCACCTCGCGGGCGAGAACGATCTTCGACATCTCCCCCGCCCTGATCCGCTCGGTCGCGGCGCCGATCATCCGCTCGAACTCACCGGGCGGACGGGCGCTGCTGATCTCGATGCGCGAGGTCGGGTGGGGGTCCAGTAGCGGCAGCTGATCGGCTCGCAGGCTGGAGATCCGGGTTTCGAGCGCGCCCACCTTGGCATCGGGGTCATCGCCGGGCCGGACCACCGCATTGACGGTCAGGAATGCCTCACTGCCGCTACGACAAATGGAGACCTCAGGCAAGACCAGAGACGCGGGCGCAAGCGATGACCAAACCGAGGAGCCACCCCCTTCGGCGTCGAACGCGAAACCACCGACCCACACGGCTCCAGCACCCGGTGGAAGACCCGGTGGCTCGTCCACCATCCTCTCGCCGCCAAGACACTCGCGCGCTACGTCCTCGAATCTACGCGGCCCTCGGGAGGTTGCCTCGTGAGCGACCCCAAGAGCCGCCAAAGCGAACTCGCGGTCGGGCTCCTCCCAGCAGAACCAGCGATCGGAAGCCAACCTCGAGGCAAAGATCGCCGCACAAGCATCGACGCCCTGAATCGGCGAAGTCACACTGACAAGCGTCCTCTTCCCACGGGATAGAGCGCGATTGACCGACGGCCTCAGGCTAGGAAATGACGAGGTCCAGACGTCGCTAGGCAAGGACGCAGGGAGCGGGAATAGCAGAGCTATTCACGCGACTGAGGACGCCGCATAGCGACGTCTGGGGCCGTCATTTTCAGTCTGAGCCTCGGGCGATTGCAATCTCTCCCGTCCGCACCATCTCGATCAGGCCGTGGGGGCGGATCATCCGCTCGAAGGCCTCGATCTTGTCGGCGGAGCCGGTGACCTCGATCGTCATCGTGCGGCGGGCGACGTCGACGATCTTGGCACGGAAGATCTCGGCGAACTGGATGATCTCGGCGCGGTTCTCGACCGCGGCGGAGACTTTGAACATCGCCATCTCGCGGGCGACCGTCTCATCCGGCTCCATATCGCGGATCTTCAGCACGTTGACAAGCTTGTGCAGCTGCTTGGTTACCTGGTCGATCGGGTGCACGGCGCCGTCGAGGGTGAGGGTGATGCGGGAGATGCTCTCGTCGTCGGTAGGGCCGACCGCCAGCGTGTCGATGTTGAAGCCGCGGCGCGAGAAGAGGCCGGCGACGCGGGCCAGCACGCCCGGCTTGTTCTCGACCAGGATCGAGAGAATGTGTTTGCGGCCGCTCAGCTGCCCGGGGACGCGCAGGTCCTCCAGCTTGACCAGCTCAGGCGTCCCGGCCTCCATCAGCCCACCATGTCCCTGGCGGCGGCCCCGGCGGGGATCATCGGGAAGCAGTTCTCCTCGGGTGAGACGCGCACGTCGAGCAGTACCGGGCCCTCGATTTCCAGCGCCTTCGCCATCGTCTCCTCGAGCTCGCCGGAGTCCTCACAGCGCAGCCCGGTGGCACCGAAGGCCTCGGCCAGCTTCACCCAGTCGGGGCTCGGGCCCATCTCAACCGAGCTGTAGCGACGGTCCCAGAAGAGCTCCTGCCACTGGCGCACCATGCCCATGTAGCCGTTGTTCATCAGGAAGACCTTGACCGGGATCTCTTCGGCGACGCAGGTGGCGAACTCCTGGACGTTCATGATCAGGCTGCCGTCTCCGGCGAGGCAGACGACGGTGTCGTCCGGACAGGCGATCTTGGCGCCGATTGCCGCCGGCAGGCCGAAGCCCATCGTCCCCAGGCCGCCGGAGTTGATCCAGCGGCGCGGCTCCTCAAAGCCGTAGTACTGGGCGGCCCACATCTGGTGCTGGCCGACGTCGGAGGTGATGATCGCGTCACCCTGGGTCGCGCGGTGCATCGCCTCGATCATGAACTGGGGCTTGATCTCGCCGTCTTTGCCCTCCTCGTAGCCGAGCGGGTACTCCTCCTGCCAGGCCTCGATCTGCCGCCACCAGCCGTCGAGCCGCGAGGGGTCGGTCTGCAGCGCCCGGTACTCGCGGGTCAGCTCGGGCAGGACCAGCTTGGCATCGCCGACGATCGGGATGTGCGCGGGGACGTTCTTGGAGATCTCCGCCGGGTCGACGTCGATATGGATGAACTTGGCGTGCGGGGCGAACTCCGAAAGTTTGCCGGTGATCCGGTCGTCGAAGCGAGCGCCGATCGCGACGATCAGATCGGCCTCGTCCATCGCGTAGTTGGCAGCGCGGGTGCCGTGCATGCCGAGCATGCCGAGCCACTGCTCGCCGGAGGCCGGGTAGGCACCGAGCCCCATCAGGGTCGAGGTGATCGGGAAGCGGTCGGCGGCGACAAGCTCGCGCAGCTCCTCGGAGGCGTTGGCGTTGATCACACCGCCGCCGCTGTAGAGGATCGGCTTGCGGGCGTTGGCGATCGCCTTGGCGGCGATCCGGATCTGCTTGATGTTGCCGCCGTGCGGGGGCTTGTAGCCGGCGAGCTCGACCGGCTCGGTGCGCGGCGCGTAGTCGATGTCGGCCCGCGAGAGATCCTGCGGGATGTCGAGCAGCACCGGTCCCGGTCGGCCGGTCGAGGCGACGTGGAAGGCCTCGTGCACGTACTCGGGGATCTGGCGCGGGTCGGTGGCCTGGAAGGAGTGCTTGACGAAGGGCAGGGTGGCGCCGAGGATGTCGGCCTCCTGGAAGCCGTCGGTGCCGATCAGCTCGGTCCGCACCTGGCCGGTGATGAAGACGGTCGGCACCGAGTCCAGCATCGCGTCGGCGATCGCGGTGACCAGGTTGGTCGCCCCCGGGCCGGAGGTGGCGAAGGCGACCCCGACTTTGCCGGACGCCTTGGCGTACCCCTCCGCGGCGTGACCACCCCCCTGCTCGTGGCGCACCTGGATGTGGCGGAACTCGGCGTCGACCAGGGCGTCGTAGGTGGGCAGGTTGGCGCCGCCGGGGATGCCGAAGACGTGTTCGACTCCCTCGGCCTTGAGGCTCTGCATCAGTGCGTCGGCTGCTCTCATCTGGAAGGCGATGCTACCAGCGGCCCGCCGGCTGCAATGCAGGGCTTTTAGAGCTGCACGGGCGCGCCGGGACGCCAGCGCGTCTTGGGATCGATCGAGGACTCGATCACGCGGTCCTTGTAGCGCTCGATCGTGTGGATCATCGACTCGACCAGCTCCTCGCCGAGCAGGGTCGGCTCGAGGCCGAGATCGAGCAGCTTGGTGTGGATCGCGTTGTAGTAGTGCTCTTCCTTCTCGACCCGGGGTTCTCGCAGTGCTGGATCTCGACCGAGTAGCCGAGGTGCTCGCCGGCGTGCTTGACCAGCCCGGCCAGCTCGAGCACCGAGAACTGCTCGGTGAACTGGTTGAAGACACGGAACTCGCCGCGCGTCGGCCGGATTCAGGGCCGCCAGTTCGACGCAGGCGAGGGTGTCGCGGATGTTGAGAAAGCCGCGGGTCTGGGCGCCGGCGCCGTAGACGGTCAGCGGGTGGCCGATCACGGTCTGCAGACAGAAGCGGTTGAGCACCGTGCCGAAGATCTCGTCGTAGTCGAAGCGGGTGAGGAGGCGCTCGTCGCGGCCGCTCTCCTCGGTCTCGATCCCGTAGACGACGCCCTGGTTGAGGTCGGTGGCGCGCAGGCCCCAGGTGCGGCAGGCGAAGTGGATGTTGGTCGAGTCGTGAACCTTGGAGCAGTGATAGAGCGAGGCCGGCAGCTTGGGGAAGGGCAGGGTGTCGCGTGCGGCCCTTGTGCTCGATCTCGATGTAGCCCTCCTCGATATCGATCTCGGGCTGGCCGTACTCGCCCATCGTGCCGAGCTTGACCAGGTGGCAGTCGGGCACGTGGTCGCGGATCGCGAAGAGCAGGTTGAGGGTGCCGATCACGTTGGCGTGCTGGGTCTCGACCGCCTTCTCGCGCGAGAGCCATCGAGTAGGGCGCCGAGGCCTGCTGGCCGTAGTGGACGACCGCCTCGGGGCGGGTCTCGGCGACGACGCCGTCGAGGAAGTCGCCGTCCTGCACGGAGCCGACGAAGCTGCGGATCTCCTCGCCGGAGAGCTCCTTCCAAGCGGCAATCCGCTGCTCGAAATCGGCGATCGGCGTCAGCGAGCCGGTGCCGGCTTCGTCGTGCCAGCGGCGACGGGAAAAGTCGTCGACGACCGAGACCTCGTGACCGCGGGCCGAGAACCTCATGGCTGTCGGCCAGCCCAGGTAGCCGTCGCCGCCAAGAATGAGGACGCGCATAGGTCGCGGCAGCGTAACGGAAGTGGGACCCGAGCGCGCGCATAGCATCGCGGCATGGAGACCCCCGCCCGGCGCGGAAAAATCGCGATTCTGGCCGTTCTCGGCGTCGATACGGTTGCCGGTCTGGGGCTGCGACTCGGCTACGCCCTCGAGCAACCCGCTGCCGCAACCCGACGCCGGCGCCTACGCGCGCATCGCCCAGAACCTCTACCGAGCCGGCTCCTTCGACGCCCGCCCCCCGGGGTCTCGAGGGAGGTTCAGCCCGCCGGCTCCTACGCCCCGGGGCTGCCGCTTTTCGTCGCCGGCCTCTACGAGCTCAGCGGCGGCGTCCACCTGACCTTTGCCCTGGTTGTGCTGGCGCTTTTCGGCGCCGGCACGATTCCGCTCACGTTCCTGCTCGGCAAGCGAATGGCGGGGCCCGTCGCCGGGCTGATCGGCGCCGGGGCGTTCGCCGGCTACCCCGCGCTGCTCCAGTACCAGGGCCTGTTGCTGACCGAGCCCCTGGCCGCCTTCCTGCTCAGCGCCGCGCTCGTCACCTTCCTGCACGCGGCCGACTGGCCGTCGCCGTGGAGATGGCTTGGCGCCGGAGCGCTGCTCGGCGCGCTCTCGCTGGTGCGACCGGAGTACCTGGCGATCGCCGTCCTCCTGCCGCTGACATGGCTCGTTCGCGAGGGTCTTTGCGGGCGGCTGCGGCGCTCGGCGGCGCTGGCAGGGGTATCGCTGCTCGGGACGATCCTCGTCCTCGCGCCCTGGACGATCCGCAACGCGATCGTCCTCGATCGGGCCGTGCCGATCTCGACCGGCGGCGGCAAGGCGCTCTTTATCGGCACTTATCTCGACGCCCACGGTGACGGGCCGAAGCTGCGTGAACTGCTGCTCTCCGAGCGGCCCGGGCTGCGCCGGCGGTTCTTGCGAGGCGGACCGGTGGACGACCCCAACCGCTTCGTCCTCGAGCGAGTGCTCGCCCGGGTCGCGGCGGAGCGTTACCCGGGGCTCGAAACCGACGCGGCCCTGGGGCGGATGGGTCGCCAGAACCTGGAAGACGACATCGCCCGGGAACCGATCGCTTTCGCCGGCATGCTCGTCGACAAGGCTTACGAATCATGGACTGACTCGGCGCGCGCGGTTATGGAGAGGGAGCCGTGGCGGGTGCTCCAGCTCGGGCTGATCGCCTGGCCCTCCTCGGCCTCGTGGTCCTCGCCATCCGCCGCAACTTCGAGGCGCGGTCCTCGGCCTCGTCCTGGCGTACATGACGGCGGTCAGCGCGCTGCTGATCTCCTCGCCCCGGCGCGAGCTCGTTGTCCTGCCCATCCTCGCCGCACTTGCCGGGACGGGAGCGACGGCATGCGCAGATAGCCTGGCGCGATGGCGCGACTGAGCGGTTGGCTGCGAGCGCTCCCCGAGAGACATGGGCGCCGAACCCTGATTCTGCTCGCGGCGATCCTCCTGCTCGGCTTCGGCCTGCGCGCCTACCGCGTGGTCGAGCCGCTGCCCACGCCCGGCGACGACGCCCACGCCTACTACGCCCTCTCCAAGTCGCTCTACACGGAAGGCAGCTTCGGCGGCCCGACCTTCCACGACCCCAGCGACTGGTCCCCGGGCGCGCCGCTGCTCTACGCCGCGAGCTTCTACGCGACGGGGCGCTCGCGAAGGGACGGCACGCATCGTCGAGCTACTTCTAGGCCTCGCGACGATCCTCGTCGCCTATCTCCTGGGCCGCCGCATCGCCTGTCGCCCCGCCGGCCTGCTCGCGGCCTTCGCGGTCGCCGTCTACCCCCCGTTCATCCACTCCGTCGGCGCCCTTTACTCGGAGCCCCCGGCGATGTTCACCCTCCCCGCCGCTGTCTTGGCCTTCCTTTGGGCATCGGACGGCCTCGACGGCGGCCCCTCGCGCGCCAGGTGGCTGGCCCCTGGCTTCTTGCTCGGCCTGACCGCCATGTTCAGACCCGAGTACCTGCTCGTCGGGATTGCCTTCGCGGTGCTGGCCCTGGTCAGGATCGGCCGCGCCCGCGGCTGGAAGCCGGGCCTCGCCGGCGCCGCCCTGCTGCTTGCCGCCCTGCTGCTGCCGATCGT
Source organism: uncultured Solirubrobacterales bacterium (assembly GCA_963720805.1). GTDB lineage: Bacteria > Actinomycetota > Thermoleophilia > Solirubrobacterales > 70-9 > VRUE01. The sequence continues at coordinate 38,207 of CAVRGT010000003.1, forward strand.
CCCCTGGGCGATCCGCAACCAGGTCGTCCTGCACCGCACGGTGCCGATCTCGACCGGCGGCGGCAAGGCCCTCTACGTCGGCACCTTCCTGCCCGCCGATGGTGAATACCAGCGGGTCAAGGCGATCCTCGCCAAGCGCTACCTACAGCGCGAATACGACCCGCACTCCCAGGCCCTGGAAGAAGTCGACCCCACCCCGCTCTTCAACCACGTCGCCGACCGCTACCCGGACCTGCCGCGCGACTCGGCGCTGGGCAAGATCGGCAAGCAGAACTTCTCCCGCTACTTCGGTGAAGACCCGGTCGAATACCTGGCGATGACCGCGCGCAAGGCCTGGCGGATGTGGAGCGCCGGGATCGGCGAAGCGATGGAAAGCACGGCCGGGCGGATCATCCAGACGCTGATCGTCGTGCTCGCGCTCGCCGGCCTCGCGGTGCTCGCCTGGCGGCGCTGGTGGTGGGAGGCGGTCGCGATGACGACGCCGATCGCCCTGGTCACCGCCGTCGGCGCGGTCTCCCTGGCCGCCCCGCGCCGCAACGAGGTCCTGATGACGCTGATCTTTCCGCTCGCCGCCGCGGCGCTCTCACGGGGGACGGCCGCCCTATTGTCCAAGCGGTAATGGCTCTCTATGCAGGCATCTTTCCGGCCGAACTGACGGCCCTGCGCAGCGTCGGCCTGATCGGCGGGATCGCCCTCGTCATCTACGCAGTGGCGCGGCGCCACTCGCTGCGCAACGCCGAGGTGCTGATCCTGCTCGCCGCCGGCATCGGCCTGGCGCTCGTCTCGGGCACGGAAATCACCGACAAGCTGCTCTCCGCATTCTCCTTCGAAAAGGGCAACGGCGGCCGCATCCTTGGCCTCGCCGTCTTCGCCATCTTCATCCTCTTTGGGCTGATCCTGCGGGCGCTCTCGCAGGGGGCGCGCAACTCCCGACAGCTCGCGGCCGCGCTCGAGGGCCTCGCCTGGGAGGAGTTCCGTCAGGCCAAGCTGCCGGAGCGCTTCCGCGGCAAGATCGCGATCCTCGTCCCCGCCTACAACGAGGCCGAGAACATCGGTCACGTGCTCAACCTGATGCCGGGTGAGGTCTGCGGCGTGCCAACTTCCGTGCTCGTGGTCGACGACGGCTCGCGCGACGGCACCGGTGACGTCGCGGCCGAGCACGGAGCCGCCGTCGCTCGCCACGTGACCAACCGCGGCGGCGGCGCGGCGCTGCGCACCGGCTACCGGCTGATGGTCGAATCGGGCGCCGAGATCGTCGTCACGCTCGATGCCGACGGCCAGCACCTGCCTTCGGAGATGGAGCGTTTGGTCAAACCGGTGCTCGACGGCGAAGTCGACGTCGCCCACGGCTCCCGGGTGCTTGGCCAGGCCGACCGCAACCACTTCGCCCGCGAGCTCGGCATCGTCTTCTTCAACCGCCTGGTCTCAGCGATCACCCGCACCCACGTCACCGACTGCTCCAACGGCTACCGCGCCGTGCGCACCACGGTGCTGCCCCAGCTCGTCCTGCGCCAAGAGCAGTTCCACACCTCCGAGTTCATGATCGAGGCGATCAAGCGCGAAATCCCAGCCCGCGAGGTGCCGATCACGGTCGAGCAGCGACTGCACGGCCACTCGAAGAAGCCCGCCGTGTTCCGCTACGGGATGGGCTTCGCCAACGCGATCGTCCGCACCTGGCTGCGCTGAGTCGCTAGCGAACGCCAGGGTGCCGGACCGCGGCGGGATCCGGCAGGTAGAGATCGGCCCCGCAGCGCGGGCAGACCTGGACGTAGAGCTTCAGCGCCTTGTGGCAGTTGGGGCACTGGCGTTCGGGTTCGTCCTTCTCGCGCCGGTAGAGGATCACCGCGATCAGGCCCAGCATCGGCAGCACGGACCCGATCACCAGCCAGAGCCAGAACGAGCTGCCCTTGCCCTTGCCGATGATCGCCGTGGCTAGTCCGAAGAAGAAGCCGATGAGGAGGTACTCGAATCCCATGGCCCTATTGTCGCCTCCAGCGGCTTTGGGTGCCCGATCGAGCCGACCTCGGAGATGTCGCGGCGGAAGGGCAGGCTGGCGGTCCAGTCGATCACGGCGCGAGCCTTGCGAGCGGCGCCCGGAATCTGACTCATGTGGTAAGTCCGGGCCATCCACCAGGCCGGGAAGCCGCGGAAGGTACGGCCGCCGACCTTGCCAACCGCCTTGTAGCGGCCGAGGTTGACGAAGGCCGCGTTGCCCTTGTAGGTGAACGGCCCGGCGCTGCCGATGCCAAGCTCGGCGGCGATGTTGCGCGCCGCCACCGGGCCCTGACGGACCGCGTGCTGCGCGGTCGGCGGGCAGAGGCCGCCGCGTGGATCAGGTGCCGCGGCGCAGTCGCCGATCGCCCAGACCGAGTCGAGCCCCTTGACCCTCAGGTGATCGTCGACCGGCACGCGACCGCGCTCGTCCAGAGGCAACGACAGTTGGCGCAGGCTCGGGTGCGGGGCGACGCCGGCGGTCCAGACCACGGTGCGGGTCGGCAGCCTCTCGCCGGTGGCGATCCGGGCACTGTCGGCGCACACCTCCTCCAGCGTCGTGCCGAGGCGGACGTCGATGCCGCGACCGCGCAGCTCACGCAGGGCGTAGTCGGCCAGCTCAGGGTCGATCTCGGGCAGCACCCGATCGCCGGCCTCGACCAAAACCCAGCGCATGCCGTGCAGCCGCGCCCGCGGGTAACTCTCGATCGCATCGGCGGCGAAGTCCTGCAGCTCGGCAAGCGCCTCGAGGCCGGCGTAGCCGCCGCCGACGAAGACGTAGGTGAGCAACTCGTCGCGCCGCGCCGCGTCCTCGGTCGCGTTGGCGGCCTCGAGTGTCTCGATCACGTGATTGCGCAGATAGATCGCGTCGGCCAGGCTCTTGAACCCGACAGCGTGCTCGGAGAGGCCCGGGACGGGCAGGACACGTGAGACGGAACCGAGCGCGAGCAGCAGCTGGTCGTAGGGCAGTTGCTCCGTTTCACCCTCGCGCGTACGCAACTCGACCGTCTTGGCTACCGGATCGTGAGCGGCAATCGACCCCAGGCGCAGGTAGGTGCGCTTGAGGATCTCGCGCAGCGGCGTGACCACATGGCGAGGCTCCAGAGTCCCAGCCGCGGCCTCAGGCAAGAACGGCGTGTAGAGCATGAAGTTGGCGTCATTGACCAGCACCAGCCGGGTCGATTGCCGCGGCATGATCTGCTCGAACTCCCGCGCCGCCATCGCGCCGCCAAATCCTCCACCGGCGATGACTACGTTCCAGGCCATGGACTGACCGTAGCAGTTTGTAACAAATTGTTACAAAGTGTCGGAAGTCACATATCCGCCAAAAAGACGAACGCCGACGTGCAGCGCTAACATTTCAGCACTTCGTGGCGTGTCCACAAAGCTCAACGGCCCCGGGCGTGTACCCGGGGCCGTTTCTATTGGCGATCTCTCCTAGCGATCTGCGAGCTTTGAAGCGAGCGCGATCAGCGCTCTCATCACGCCTGGCAAAGGCCAGGAGAACCGCCGCTTCTGGCGTGTTCACGGGCAACTAAGTATTTGGGCACCGGCGCCTCGCCCCGGCCACTGCCTACTGCTGAAGCTTCTCTTGAATCAGGCGGTTGACCTCGCCGCCGTCGGCGCGGCCCTTGGTCTCCTTCATCACCGCACCGACGATGGCGCCGATTGCCTTGCCGTTGCCGGCGCGGATCTGCTCGGCGGCCTCGGGGTTGGCCTCGACTGCTGCGGCGACGATCGCTGCCAGCTCGCCGCTGTCGGAGATCTGGGCGAGACCCTCGCGCTCGACGATCGCTGCCGGATCGCCGCCCTCGGCGACAAGCACAGCGAGAACGGTCTTGCCGCTGCCGTGGGAGATCTTCTTCTCGTGGACCAGCGCGACGAGGCTGGCCAGGGCGTCGGGTTCGACCTTGGACTCCGCTGCGGTGGCGTGACCATCCTGGCGCAGCGCGGCCGCCAGCTCGCCGGTGACCCAGTTGGCGACGACGCGGGGCTCGACGCCCTGCGCCTGCTTCGCCGTCGCCTCGAAGTAGCCGGCGGTTTCCGGGTCGGCGGCCAACAGCGCCGCCACATCGTCGGCTAGGCCCATCTCGTCGCGGTAGCGCTGCGCGCGCGCCGCCGGCAGCTCCGGCAGCGACTCGCGTGCTTCGCGAAGCATCGCCTCGGTCGGCACGATCGGCACCAGGTCGGGCTCGGGGAGGTAGCGGTAATCGTGCGCTTCCTCCTTCGAGCGCAGCGGGTGCAGGCTGCCGTCCTCGGGGTGGAAATGGAGGGTCTCCTGCTCGACCCTCCCCCCCGCTTCGATCAGCGCCCGCTGGCGCGCCAACTCGGCTTCGATCCCGCGCTCGAGGAAGCGGAAGCTGTTCATGTTCTTCAGCTCGGTCTTCGTCCCCAGCTCCTCGCTGCCGGCAGGCCGCACGGAGATGTTGCCGTCGACGCGCAGACTGCCCTCCTCCATGTTGACGTCGGAGACGCCGAGCTGGCGCACCGTCTCGCGCAGCAGACGGGCCCAAGAGGCAGCCTCGGCGGCGCTGCGCAGGTCGGGCTCGGTGACGATCTCGACCAGCGGCGTACCGCCGCGGTTGAAGTCGACCAGCGAGGCGCCAGAGCCGTGGATCCGGCCCGACTCGCCGACGTGGATCATCTTCGCCGCGTCCTCCTCGAGGTGGGCGCGGTGGATGCGAATCTCACCGAGCCGCCCGGCGCCCGCGATCGGAATGTCGTACTGGCTGATCTGGTAGGCCTTCGGGCTGTCGGGATAGAAGTAGTTCTTGCGGTGGAAGATCGAGCGCGGCGCCACCTCGCACTCCAGCGCCGCGGCGATCTGCAGGGCGAACAGAACCGCCTGCTCGTTGACCGCAGGCAGGACCCCAGGGTGAGCGAGGCAGACCGGGCAGGTGTGCACGTTGGGATCGTCGCCAAAGGAGAGCTCGCACCCGCAAAACATCTTCGTCTTCGTAGCGAGCTGGACATGAATCTCCAGCCCGATAACAGCCTCCAGCTCAGCCACCGTCCCCACCCCCGGCTCCGGTGCGCTTTTTGCTCTCCCCAGGTGCAAAAGGCGCACCGGAAGGGCGGGCGTTGAAGCCGATGCCCTGCTCGAGGGCGAAGGCGGCGTTGAGGAGCTGGCGCTCGCCGAAAGCGGGGGCGGCGATCTGGAAGCCGACCGGGAGCTCGGGGCCGCCGCCGCTGGGCTGCGCGAGTCCCGCGGGGATTGAGATCGCCGGGATGCCGGCCAGGCTCATCGGCACGGTGAAGAAGTCGTTGAGGTACATCGCCAGCGGGTCGGCGGTCTTCTCTCCGAGCTTGAAAGCAACCGACGGCGAGGTCGGTGTGACGACGAAGTCGACCTGGTCGAAGGCGCTCTTGAAGTCGCCGGCGATCTTCGTCCTTACCTTCTGCGCCTGCCCGTAGTAGGCGTCGTAGTAGCCCGAGGAGAGTGCGTAGGTGCCGAGCATGATCCGCCGCTTGACCTCGGCGCCGAACCCCTGCGCACGGGTCTGCTCGTACATCTCGATCACGTCGCCGCTCGACTCCGCCCGCATCCCGTAGCGGACGCCGTCGTAGCGGGCGAGGTTGGAGGAGGCCTCGGCCGGGGCGATCACGTAGTAGGCGGAGATGCCGTGCTCGGCGTGCGGCAGCGAGACTGTGTCGAGCTCGCCGCCGAGGCTCTCGATCTTCTCCAGCGTCGCCTCGAAGACCTCGCGAACGCCGGAGTCGAAATCCTGGCTCGTCAGGTCACCCGGAACACCGAAACGCAGCCCCTTTAGGTCCTCACGGTCCGGCAGGGCGGGCGATTTGGGCAGCCCGACCGAGGTCGAGTCGCAGGGGTCCTGGCCCTGCAGGATCGCCAGCATCAGGGCGGCGTCGCTGACGTCGCGAGTGAACGGCCCGCACTGGTCCAGCGAGGAGGCGAAGGCGATCATCCCGTAGCGCGAGATCGCGCCATAGGTGGGCTTGAGCCCGACGATGCCGCAGAGCGCCGCCGGCTGGCGGATCGAGCCGCCGGTGTCGGTTCCGATCGCCCAGGGTGCGAGGCCACCCGCGACCGCCGCGGCCGAGCCGCCGGAGGAGCCGCCGGGGACCCGCCCGCGGTCCCAGGGATTGAGCACCGGGCCGTAGGCCGAGTTCTCGTTGGAGGAGCCCATCGCGAACTCGTCCATGTTGGTCTTGCCGAGAATCGGCGCACCCGCCTCGATCAGCTTCCTCACGGCGGTGGCTGTGTATGGAGGCTCGTAGCCCTCGAGGATGCGCGAACCGGCGGTCGTCGGCACGCCCTCGGTGCAGAAGATGTCCTTGACCGCGATCGGGGCGATGCTCGGTCGCTCGACTGCAATCGCCCCGGCGCTGCCGTCCTCATCGCGCCAGAGGTAGGCGTTGAGCTCATCGCCGGCGGCCGCCTTGCGCCACGCATCGGCGTACTCGCTCGCGTCGAGCTCGCCCGCGACCATTGCTCGGTGGGCCTCGAGGGCCGTCAGCGCCAGCAGCTCGGTCATCTATTCCTCAGCCTGGGGGGAGGGGACGCGGAAAGCGCCCTCGGCGGGATCGGGTGCCGAGGCGAGCGCCACCTCGGGCGGCAGGCTCTGGTGGGGTACGTCGGCGCGCAGGACGTTCTCCAGCTCGACCACGTGCGAGGTCGGCTCGACGTCATCGAGCTCCAACTCAGCGATCCGGTCGACGTGCTCGAGAATCCCCGAGAGCTCGCCGGCCATCCGCTCGACCTCATCCTCGGAGAGGCCGAGTCGGGCCAGCTTTGCGACATGGAGTACTTGCTCGCGCTCGATCACGGCGGCCGATTCTAGGCGGCTCGCCAGTTAGAGTCAGCGACGGGATGAGAGGCGAGCGCGCAGAGAAGTTCGTGGTGTTGAACCTGCGGCTGCTGGCGGCCGGCTTCGCCGTCGTGGGCATCCTCTTCATCGCCGTCCCCAGCGGCGTCCTCGACGTGATCTCGGACGTCGGCGAATGGTTCGGCAACGACAACCGTGCCCCGCACACGCAGGAGGACCTCTGGCTGGCGCTCTCCTTCGCCTACATGGTCGTGATCACCGGTATCTGCCTGGTCGCCCAGATGGACGTCGTCCGCTACCGCCCGCTGCTGCTCGTGCTGGCCGCCGGAAAGACCGCCTCCTCGCTCGGCTCGCTCGCCTTCTTCCTGATCGACGAACGCGTGTTCATCTACCTGCTCAACTTCCTCGTCGACGGCTTCCTCGCCCTGCTCTCGCTCTGGCTCTTCTCGCTGGCCGGCCGCATCGGCCGGCCCGCCGCACCCGGCTGACAGCGCTCGCCGGGGCTCTCCGCCGCCGAGCAGCGCACCCTGAGCGCGATCTGCGCGGCGATGGCGCCGGGCCTCGACGGCCTGCCCGCGGCGGAGCGCGAGATCGACGTCTCCGGCCCGGTTGCCGAGTTCCTGCGCTCGGTCTCGCCGCGGGCGTTGGCGCGTATCCGGCTCGGCCTGCATGCCTTCGAGTGGCTGCCCTTCCCCTGGCGCTTCAGCCGCCTCGACCCGGCCGCTCGCGAGGACTTCCTGCGGGGCATGGAGACATCGCGCTTCGGCCTGCACCACGAGCTCCTGCTGATGGCAAAGGTATTCGCCACGCTGGGCAGCGCCGTGGCGCCGGTGGTCGAGCAACGGATCGGCTTCAGCGTGAGTTGCCGGCTTGCCGACGGAACGCTCCCCGAGCCAGCCGGGCCCCTGGGAGAGACAGCAGCTCCGGGCGGGGGCGAGGAATGCGACGTGGTCATCGTCGGCTCCGGGGCCGGAGGTGCCGTCGCCGCAGCGACCCTGGCCGAGGCCGGGCTCGACGTGATCGTGCTCGAGGCCGGCGAGAGCTTCAACCGCGAGAGCTACCCCCAGGAACCGTTGGACGCGATCGCTCGCCTCTATCGCGACGGCGGCCTGACGATCGCCGAAGGGCGACCGCCGATCCCGGTGCCAGTGGCGCGCACGGTCGGCGGCACCACCGTGGTCAACTCGGGCACCTGCTTCCGCGCGCCCGATCCGGTGCTGGCGGAGTGGAGCCAGCGCTTCGGCATCGGCTGGGCCACCGATCTCAGCGACGAGTTCAGCCAGGCCGAGCAGTTCCTGCGAGTGACACCGGTCGATCCCGAGCGGATGGGCCGCAACGGCCGGCTGGCGATGGAGGGGGCGGCCGCAATCGGCGCCAGTGGCGGCCCAATCGCCCGCAACGCCGGCGACTGCGTGCAGTGCAGCTCCTGCCCCTTCGGCTGCGAGATCGACGCCAAGCGCGGCATGCACGTCAGCTACCTGCCGCGTGCGGTGGCGGCGGGCGCGCGGCTGCGCACGGGGGTCGAGGCGCAGCGCATCACAGTCGAGGACGGCCGAGCCGCCGGCGTCCACTGCCACACCCGGCCGACGGGACTCAAAGCGGCCATATAGATCGCTTTGAGTCCCGTCGGCCCTATGTGGTTCGGGGGCGGCTGGCGACGGTGGTTGCGGGCGGGGCGCTGGGGACGCCCGAGCTGCTGCTGCGCTCCGGCCTCGGCGGGCGCCAGGTCGGCCGCAACCTCCACATCCACCCCGCCTGCTGGGTCGGCGCCCGCTATGAGGAGGAGGTGCGCGGCTGGGACGGGGTGATGCAGAGCTATTACATCGACCAGTGGGAGCCCCAGCGCCTCCTGCTCGAGGCCACCTTCACCCCACTTGCCTTCGGCGGCGCCTGGCTCCCGGGCGTCGGCCGCGCCCACCAACGCTCAATGCTCGATTTCGGCCACGTCGGCTCCATCGGCGTCCACCTCTCGGACCAGTCCAGCGGCCTGGTGGACCTCACCAACAGCGGCGCCCTAAAGGCTCACTACAAACTCACCCGAGCCGACGCAAACCGCTTGGTCTTCGGCATCGCCCGCGCCGCCGAAATCCATTTCGCCGCTGGTGCCACCGAGGTCTATCCAAACATCGCGCGAGTCGGCACGCTGACCCCCGACAAGCTCGCCGCCTTCGAGTCGACCAGCTTCAAGCCTTCCGAGCTGCGCCTCGAGGCCTTCCACCCGATGGGGACCGCCCGAATAGCCAATGAGGGAGACGGCGTCTGCGCCCCTGACGGCTCGGTGCACGGCACGGCCAACCTCTACGTAGCGGACGCATCCCTCTTCCCCACTTCGGTCGGCGTCAACCCGATGATGACGGTCGTCGCCTTCGCCGCCCGTATAGCGGGTGGGCTCGCACAGAGGGGCGGGTGACCCCTCCCAAAACGAGCGGCAGGAGCCGCTCTTGAGTGTTTTGGGAGGGGTCACCCGCCCCTCCCTACGGACACTCAGCTACTTGGGGGTGGAGGGGGTGGCGGCGAGCTTGGCGGAGGGGGTGGCGGAGTTGAAGACGCGGGGGGCGGTGGAGGTGGCGTCGACGAAGGTGGCGGAGGCGGTGGCGGCGCCGAGGCGGTGTGCTGGTGCGGCGGCGATCCTCCACCTGATAGTCGGTCCGCCGCGTCCCCGAAGGTGATCCCCTCTTCTTTCATCGTGCTGTACCCCCCAAAGGCAATCCCACCGGCGGCGATCAGCCCCAGAAAGATGCCGAGACTGAGGGTGGCATCAACCGAGACGCCACCGTAACTGGCAAAGCTGGGCGGATCGATGATGCGGAAGAGGATCAGCAGCACCGAGATCACACCGAGAGCGGTGACGATCGTGCTCATCGGGATCGAGGGCTCATATGCCGAATCGGCGAGGCGCAAGCCGACCAGTACGAGCGCAGCGATGATCGTGATCAGGAGGACGATCGGGATGAAGTCGAGTGCGTCCCAGGCACTGCCGCCGCCACCGGGCACGCTGCCCGAGAATCCGCCGACGCCGGAGACTTCGACACCGAACCATTCGAAGAACATGAAGATGAAGAGCAGGATCGCCGAGCCGCCGGCGATCTTCTCTCCGGGGCTGAGCTTGTCTAGATGGTCCATCAATCCTCCGGTCGAGCTAGGGGTCGGGCCGACATTACACCCGAGCTCGTGCGGCAGCCAACGTATTTACGAGCAGCATCGCGATTGTCATCGGGCCCACCCCGCCAGGCACCGGGGTAATCGCCGAGGCGACCGCGGCAGCGGCCTCGAAGTCGACGTCGCCGACGAGGCCGCCATCGGTGCGGTTGACGCCCACATCGATCACGACCGCGCCAGGCTTGATCGCGTCGCCGCCGATCAGCCGGGGGAACCGACCGCCGCAACCAGCACGTCGGCCCGGCGACAGGTCGCCGACAGGTCGCGGGTGCGCGAGTGGCAGACCGTTACCGTCGCGTTGGCGGCCAGCAGCAGGCGGGACACGGGAACGCCGACAAGCTTCGAGCGCCCGACCACCACCGCCTCGGCTCCCTCCAGCTCCACTCCCTCGTGTCGCAGGAGCTCCATCACGCCCGACGGCGTGCAGGGCACCAGGCCCGCCATGCCGTGTGCCAGCAACCCGGCGTTTACCGGGGTCAGGCCGTCGACGTCCTTGGCCGGGTCGATCGCGGCGACGACACGATCGGGATCGATGTGATCGGGCACCGGCAGCTGGACCAGGATGCCGTCGACGTCGTCGTCGGCGCCGAGCCGACCGACCAGCTCAAGCAACTCGCCCTCGCTCGTCTCGGCGGGGAGCCCATGATGAGCCGAGCGCATCCCGGCCTCCTCGCAGGCCCGGTGCTTGTTGCGAACGTAGACCTCGGAGGCGGGATCGTCGCCGACGATCACGGTCACGAGCAGCGGGGCGCGACCGTGCTCCGCCCTGAACGCAGCCACATCGCCGGCGACCCGCTCCCTCACGCCCGCCGCCACCGCTTTGCCGTCGATGATCCGCGCCGGCATCGTGCTACCGCCTCCGGATCGGGGCGTAGTCGGCCATCAGCTTGCGCTCACTGCCGTCGGAGGAAAAGCGCACGATGACAACGCCCCCTGGCTCAACCGCCGTCACCACACCGTCGCCGAAGCTGGCGTGGACGACGTCGTCGCCGGTCTGCAGCGCCAGCGTGGGGCCGGGATCGATCGGGGTCGCCGCGCCCTCGCCCGAGTCCCAGCCGATGCCGACGGCCGAGCCCGGCGCGCTCGAGTGGCGCTCGGTCAGCTCGGCGGGAAGCTCGTCGATGAAGCGCGAGGGCAGGTTTCGCTCAGAACGGCCGAAGAGGCTGCGTTCCCGCGCCCAGGTCAGGTAGAGGCGGCGGCGGGCGCGGGTGATGCCGACGTAACAGAGCCGCCGCTCCTCCTCCTCTCCCCCCTCTTCCAGCGCCCGCATGTGGGGGAAGGCGCCGTCCTCGCAGCCGATGATGAAGACCGTGTCGTACTCCAGACCCTTGGCGTTGTGCAGGGTCATCAGCGTCACCAGGGACTCCTTCTCGCCATCGCGGAGATCGTCTTGCTGGGTGTAGAGGGAGATCTGCTGCAGGTACTCCTCCAGCGGCGGGACCTCGTTCTCGCCCTCCTGCTCGCGCTCGATGTCGAACTCGGCCGCGCCGGCGATCAGCGCCTCGAGGTTCTCGGCGCGACCTTCGGCCTCGATCGTGCGCTCGGCCGAGAGCGCTTCCAGGTAGCCGCTCTCGTTCAGCACCGCCTCGAGCAGGCCGGCGACGGGCCCTTCCTCCTCGGCCCGTTCGCGCAGCGCCGCCATCGTCTCGTAGAAGCGGCCGACCGCCTTGATCGCGCCGCCGTTCAAGCCCGGCACCTCCTCGACCGCCTCGATCACCTCCCAGATCGTCGCGCCGGTGGTGTTGGCGTGGGAGGCGATCCGGCCCTGGGTCGTGTTGCCGATCCCGCGGCGGGGCGAGTTGACGATGCGGGCGAAGGAGACCTGGTCGGCGGGATTGGCGAGCAGGCTGAGGTAGGCGACCGCGTCCTTGACCTCGGCCCGTTCGTAGAACTTGGTGCCGCCGATCACCTGGTAGGCGACGTCGAAGCGGTTGAGGGTGTCCTCCAGCACCCGGCTCATCGCGTTGGTCCGGTAGAAGACCGCGACGTCCTCGCGCTTGACCCCGTCCTCCTCGCCGAGGCGCTCGATCTCGCCCGCCACCCAGCGCGCCTCCTCGTGCTCGTCGGAGAGCTCGGAGAGCTGCACCGGCTCGCCGCCGGCGATCTCGGTCCAGAGTTGCTTCGGCCGGCGCTCGCGGTTGCGCTCGACCACCGCGTTGGCGGCGGAAAGGATCGTCTGCGTGGAGCGGTAGTTCTGCTCGAGCTTGACCACCTCGGCTTCGGGGAAGTCGCGCTCGAAGTCGAGGATGTTGCGGATGTCGGCGTGCCGGAAACCGTAGATCGACTGATCCTCGTCGCCGACCACCATCAGGTTGCCGTGCTCCGCGGTGAGCAGCTGCAGCAACCGGTACTGGGCGTGGTTGGTGTCCTGGTACTCGTCGACGAGGACGTGGCGGAAGGTGCGGCGCCAGCGTTCGCGCGCCTCCTCGGAGAGCTCCAGCACGTTGACGGTGCGGACCAGGAGGTCGTCGAAGTCCATCGCGTTGGCCGCGAGCATCCGTTTCTCGTAGAGCTCGTAGACCTCGGCGGCGGTTTCCTCGAAGACGCTGCCCTGGGCCTGGGCGTAGGCGGCCGGCGTCGACCAGCTTGTTCTTGGCGCCGGAGATCTGCGAGCGGAGCGATCGCGCCGGGTAGCGTTTCGGGTCGACACCGAGCTCGGTCATGCAGCGCTTCAGCATCCGCAGCGAGTCGGACTCGTCGTAGATCGTGAAGGTGCGGGCGTAGCCGAGCTTCTCCGCGTCGGCGCGCAGCATCCGCGCGCAGGCCGAGTGGAAGGTCGTCACCCACATCGCCCGCACCGAGCGGCCGACCAGCGCGCCGACCCGCTCGCGCATCTCGCTCGCCGCCTTGTTGGTGAAGGTGATCGCGAGGATCTCGCCCGGGCGCGCGGCGCCGGTCGCCAGCAGGTAGGCGATGCGGTGGGTCAGCACCCGGGTCTTGCCCGAGCCCGCGCCGGCGAGGACCAGCAGCGGGCCCTCGCCGTGGACGCACCGCCTCGCCGCTGCGGCTCGTTGAGCCCGGCGAGCAGGCGCTCGGCGCGGTCGGCGCCGGCTTCGATCGGGGCCCCGCCGCTGCTCGGCGCGGGCTCTCGGAGTCGCTCTGCAGCATCGCTCCGAGCATAGCCCCGGCCGCGGCCGGTCCGGTAGCTACGCCGAGGGGTTAGAAGCGCAGGCTTCGAACATTTCTTCGAACGCCTTCGGTCGAGTCGCTCAAGCAGCACGTCTTCGACTTCAGCTTGGGAGCCCTGCTTGAAGGCATCGACACGCAGGCGGCGAACTTGGGTCGACTTCAGAGCCGGGTTGGCGAGATGCCTGCTTCGAGGACTTCGATCAGCTTCGTCTGGTCGAACTTGGTGAAGTCGGCGACTTCGTCGAGCTTCCACTGGTCGCCGTCCTTGACCAGGGCCACTTCCAGGTCCTGGCCATCGAGGTTTCCGCCGCTCAGCGCCGCTTCGGCCGTGGCGTTCGAGCCATCGACTTCGACGCCGAGACGCTGACCGATTTCGGCGCCTTCTTCTTCGTTGGCTTCTTCTTCGCACGTCTTCGACTGCTTCGTGCTGCCGCTTTCCTGCGTGGTCTGTTCCATGAACTGCTGGGTGTTAGTTCGTTGCAGTCGGCCGGATCGGTGCTCGTCGCCGAAGTTTCGATCGCTTCTTCGATTTCGCTTTCGTCGCCGCTGCTGCTGCCACAGGCCGCGAGTACCAAGGGCCGAGAGGATCAGGATGCAGGGGAGCAGCAACAGGCGCGTGCGCAAGGCGGATCCTTTCCGAGATGCGTGGACGAGTTCGGCGCAGGCTACTTCAGCCACCGGCCGTCGAACGGCCGGTGCGCTCGCGCAGCTCGCTCGCCGCGGCATCGTCCGCGGGCGGCGTCGTCGCCGTCGAGCTCGGCCAGCCGCTGCTCCAGCTCGGCGATCCGCTGCGAGAGCGACTTGATCGCCTCGGCGATCGGGTCGGGCAGGTGGATCCAGTCGGCGTCGGGCCCCTCGACCCGCTTGCCGTCGACCTTGACCGGGTGGCCGGGGTTGCCGACCACGGTGGCTCCCGGAGGCACATCCTCGATCACGACCGTGTTGGCGCCGATCTTGGCGCCGTCGCCGACCGCGATCGGGCCGAGCAGCTTGGCGCCGGAGCCGACCGTGACATTGTCGCCCAGGGTCGGGTGGCGCTTGCCGCGCTGGAAACCGGTGCCGCCCAGCGTCACCCCCTGGTAGAGCGTCACCCGCGTCGCCGATCTCGGCCGTCTCGCCGATCACCACGCCCGAGCCGTGGTCGATGAAGAACTCGCGGCCGATGCTCGCCGCGGGATGGATCTCGACCCCGGTCACAGAGCGGGTCAGGTAGGCGAGCATCCGCGGCACGATCGGCACGCCGGCCTCGAGCAGCGCATGCGCGAGGCGGTGGGCGAGCAGCGCCTGCACCCCGCCCCAGCTGAGCAAAATCTCCAGCCTGGAGACGTCCTGCGCGGCCGGGTCGCGATCGCGGGCCGCGGCGACGTCGGCGTGCACCTCGATCACCAGCCTCTTCCAGCGGTTCATGGTGAGAAGAAGGGTAGGGACACGTAGCGCTCGCCCGAGTCGCAGACGATCGTCACCACCCTCTTGCCCTCCATCTCAGGCCGCGCCGCGACTTCCAGCGCCGCCTTGACGTTGGCGCCGGCCGAGATCCCGGCCAGCACGCCCTCGCGCTGGGCGACCAGGCGCGCCGTCTCCAGCGCGTCCTCGTCGTCAACCAGGACGATCTCGTCGATCACGCTGCGATCGAGCACCGACGGGACGAAGCCGGCGCCGATCGCCCTGGATCTTGTGCGGCCCGGGCAGCGCCGCCGGAGAGGACCGGCGAGGTCGCCGGCTCGACGGCGACGATCAGGGTCTCGGGACTGCGCTCGCGCAGAACCTGGCCGACGCCGGTGATCGTCCCCCCCGTGCCGACGCCGGCGACGAAGGCGCCGACCTCGCCCCGCGTGTCGCGCCAGATCTCCTCGGCGGTCGTGCGCCGGTGCGCCTCGGGGTTGGCGGGGTTGGAGAACTGCTGCGGCATGAAGCCCTTGCGCTGCTCGCGAGATCTCCTCGGCCAGCTCGACCGCCTCGGTCATGCCACCGAGCGAGGGCGTCTCGCGCACTTCGGCGCCGTAGGCGCGCAACAGCTTCGCTGCGCTCGCGGCTCATCCCCTCGGGCAGGGTGAGGATCAGCTCGTAGCCCCGCGCCGCGCAGACCATCGCCAGGGCGATGCCGGTATTGCCACTGGTCGGCTCGACGATCACCGACTTGCCCGGCTCGATCAGCCCCTCCGCCTCGGCCGCATCGATCATCGCCACCCCGATCCGGTCCTTGACCGATCCCCCCGGATTGAGCTGCTCAAGCTTGACGCAGACTTCGCCGGGCAGGTCCTCGCCAAGCCGCGAGAGAGCGACCATCGGCGTCTCGCCAACAACCGCGGCAGCAGTAGGGCCGATTCCCATCAGCTTGGACCTCGAGCAAGACGAAAAGCAACGAGAACTAGCGCCACCCGTCACGCAACCCCTCAACGGTGGCCGCCAGTTTTCCTCCTGTGTCAAGGCAGCCGGAATAACGATCGATCAAATCGGGATTTGGTTGGTCCATCGCGTGAGACCCGGGTGTCGTTAGGCCGCTGTGATTGGCCGGTCGGTCAGGGTCGCCGTCGCAACGTGCAGCGGCCCGCTCTGGAACGTCGGCCCAGTAGCTGCCTTCCTCGATATGGATGCGAGCGGTCAGATCCATTGGTTGATCGCCCTCATTCTAGGCCCGCCTGCTTGAGAATCGAGCTTCTGGTCGAGCGTCCCCTTCACCGGTGCGCTCCCTAAATGGAAGAGCACCGGGCTTCTCCTCCCTACGCACCACCCTCTTGCACGTCCCGATCTAGATGAAGTACATGCCGAGTCGGGGCGAGCAATCCCGCATTGGCAAGCGGCTTGCCGTCTCCGTGCGCCAGTTATGCGCCAGTTGGTGCGCCAGTAAGCACCGCGCCAGCCGCGCGGGCGGCTTCTTCGTCCCGCTTTCGCTGGGCACTGAGGTAGGCATCAAGTTGCCGCGCTCCCTCGGCCTCTGACCCCGGCATCAGGTGGCCGTAGCGATCCAGCGTGATCGAAATGTTGGCGTGGCCGATGAAGGTCATGATCAGCGCCAGGCCCAGAGGGTGCCGCAATCGGGCTCGGAGTGATCGTGGCGAACCTCGAAGCCGGCAGCCTTCAACGCCTCCTCGGCGGCGACCCGGGCGTCAGGTCGGGGACAGCCTGCGGTGTGCCACTCAAGCGCCAGCGCCACAGCGTCGAGCCGGGGGAAGCGCTGGTCGAAGAGGATCGCCCACTCGCTGCCCTCGATGTCGATCTTCAGTAGGTCCCGACCGTCGAGAAGCGGTAGGGCGTCGACAAGCGGCACCTCGATCGTGTCACTACTGCCCGGTTCGGCGACCCTGCTTTCGAAGAAGTTGCCGGCGGCGAACTCGACCGTGCCGGTGCGGTTGGAAGCGGCGGCCTCGATCAGCTCGATCTCCTCACCAAGGTCATTGGCGGCGATCGTGCGGGAGAACAGTTCGGCGTTGCCGGGGTCGGCCTCGATCGCGAGCACCATCGTCCCGGGGTAGCGTCGCCGCATCGCCATGGTGAAGAAGCCGACGTTGGCGCCGAGATCAGCGATCCGGGGCGGACGCCCGAGTCGAGAGAGCCGCTCGCTCACCTCGGCCGGCAGCGCATATACGTCCTTGCCGATGATCTGATGCAGCATCACCAAATCGCCGGAGCAACGACGCACGTGGACTGCCATACCGTCGCGGAGAACGACCACTTCGCTGCCGGTCCCGCACAGCTGACCAAGCGCGAAGCGCAGCGGCCTCTTTGCCAGGCGGGATACGCGCAGGGTGTAGACGACATTCGATCCGAACCGGGACTTGACCAGCCGGCGCAGCGGCTCGAAGCCATAGATGGCCCCCCTTGCCCAGCGCGTGAGTCGCCCCCTGCCGTGGAGCCCCGCTTGATACTCCGGTTTGCCGTCTCCGAGGCCCATCAGATCAGCAGGGATGGGCACGGATCACAGGCCAATCGGCGGCTTTCGCCTATTGAGCCGGGGGTATGCTCAACGGGAGCTTGGGTCGCGAGGGCTCGCTCAATCAGCGTTTCGGCCATTCGGGGAGACCTTAACGTACCTAAACAACGCTAGTACAAGCGGAACGCCAGTCCCGATGCGGCCCGATCTAGACGAAGTACATGCCGAGTCGGGGCGCGCAATCCCGCGTGAGCAAGCGGTTTGCCGTTTCCGTGCGCCAGTTGGTCACGTCGCTAGAAGTGGTGTAACCGCCACGTAGGGGCCCCAGACTCGTCGGTTGACCTGCAAGTCGACTGACAAAAGGAAGCACCACGATGGCCGAGAGCCAAAGCATGACGAGCGCCGGGGTCGTAGCCAAGGCCCTGATCGAGGAGCACTCCGACTTTCCACACGAGAGCGTGGCGATGATCGCCACACAGATCATGGAGGCCGAGATCGAGCGCCAGATCGGCGCTCGAAGGGGCGAGGTCAGCGAGGGACGCTCGACCCACCGAAACGGCTATCGCCTCGACACCGGCGGCATGGCTCGACAGCCCACGGGCGATTCCCGCCCAGGACCGTCGACGATGCTCACGACGCCCGGCCGGCGGACGGCCTGATGAGCGCACCGCCTGTCTCGATGCCCGACCCTTTGGCCTTCCCATCGCAACCCTCCTCGATCAGGTGTTGCGAGGACCACTTGAATCCACCCCGTGCACTTCATCCGCAACATGCACGGCCACTGCAAGAAGGGTCAGCGCAACATGGTCTCCGCGGCCCTACGCGAGGTCTTCAACGCCGAGGACCTCCAAGACGCCCGGGAGCGCTCAGCCTCGGTGATCGAGCGGCTCTCACCGGTCGCGCCGAAGGTGGCCGAGCTGCTCGCCGAGGCCGAGGAGGACCTGCTGGCCTGCTACCGCTTCCCGGCGGCCCACTGGCCGAAGCTGCGCTCAACCAACAACATCGAGCGCCTCAACAAGGAGATCGCCCGCCGCTCTGACGTCGTCGGGATCTTCCCCAACGACCGGGCGGTGATCCGCTTGATCGGCGCCTTGTTGATCGAGCAGAATGACGAGTGGCTGCTGACCCGCGGCTACCTCTCGAGGGAATCGATCGGCCTGGTCCTCGAGGACCAGGCCGAGGCCAACGGAAAGGAGGGGGCGGCCCTGGAGCGCTGAGGAGAAGTGCCAGCGAGTCCCGTTACACCACAACTCGCGACTTGACTGAAGCTTGCGCCCTAGATCAGGGTCCCCCCCGCCATCGGCGCATGCTCGGCAGCCTCGGCTGGGTCGTGTGAATTGTGGCATCGGCTTCCTCAAGCACGGTGAAGCCGTGGTCCAAGGTCGCGATATCCGCCACCTCGGCAACGAAGAGAGACGCTGCATGTACGGCGTCATAGGAGCGGAATCCGTATTTCCCCATTAGCCCAGGGGCTACGTCGCTCACGTCGCTTAGCTCAATTCGCGACCAAGGCACAGCGCTCAAGAGTTCGCGCCAAGCCTCCAATCCCTCATCCAGCAGCCTGCTTGCTCGTCGCCGGACCCTTCCGTCATAGCGAGCGCTCTTCCATTTGCTGCCGTGCTTCTCCCGGCCCGCAATGTTGAAGAGAACCTCGCATAGCTCGGTTTCGAGCAGACGATTGAAGACCAACGTGCATTCAGCTGTCGCAACAGCTTCAAAGAACGACACGCAAGCCGCGTGATTCTTTTGTGCTGGTAGCAACGCGTCGACGACGATCGTCGTATCCAGCAAGATCGCTTCCGGAGGAGTCCAGTCAACTGCCTCAAAAGACTGGATGCCGCGAGGAAGCGGCGGGCGCCCTCGTTGAGCCACGGCTACTTAGAGCGACGTGATCGAGGTAGGTCCACGGTTACGGCCGTCTTGACCCGCTTCGTTGCCCGGCCGACAGTTGCGGAGCGTTGCTTTAGATCGCTGATCTGAGGCGCGTTGGAGGAAACGTACCGACCGGTCTTGGCAGATCGGTAGCCGCTGCCGTTTTTGCTGGCCTTAGCCATCCTGTAGGTGCCCGCGGTGCCGTCAGACCTAGCCGACTTGTAGCGGCCCCCTTTGCTTTTCGCTTGCCGTGCTGCCATCAGGCTTCGATTCTACCGACGGAGTCGGGCCACTCTCCTATGCGCCAGTTGTGCGCCAGTACGACCGGAAATAACCGGACTCAACCGGATTGCATTCCGCTTGAACAAGCGGAGTCGCAGTGTCCATGCGGCCCGATCTAGATGAAATACATGCCGCTGCCGGCGGCCTCGGCCTCGCGGCGGGCGATTTCGGCGATTGTGGTCTGGCCGAAGACCTTGCGCAGGGCGGTGACGCCCTCGGCCCAGATGCCGCCCGCCTCGTCGGCCTCCTGGCCGACCTTGCCGTCGAGGGCCTGGACGACCTCGAGCACGGTGATCTCCTCGGCCGGGCGCGAGAGCGTGTAGCCGCCGCGCATGCCGCGGTGGCTGGTCAGCAGGCCGGCGCGGCGCAGGGTCGAGAAGAGCTGCTCGAGGAACTGCTCGGGGATCTCGCGGCGCTCGGCGAGCTCCTTGATCGGCACCGGGCGCTCGCCCGAGCGCGCCAGCTCTGCCATTGCAACAACCGCGTAGCGCGACTTCGAGGTGATCGAGATCACAAGGGCTTTCTACCGCACCGCCCGGACTGGGTTAGGATCGCTCGCACTGGGCTCCAGGGCTGACGATGGAGCCATCGCCGAACACCCAGATATCGGAACCGGTCCTGAGCGAGCGTCCACAGTGCCTTGTCGTAGATGGTCACCCGATCGTCCGGATCGGCGTGCGCCGAGCGCTGCAGGACCGCTTCGAGTGCCAGGAGGCGGCCAGCCGCGAGGAGGCGGTCGACCTGGTACGCGACATCGGCAGCATCGACATCGCGATCATCGACATGCGGCGGCGCCCCGATGGATTGGACCCGGCGCCCCTCGGCGCCACCGAGACGATCCGGATGATGCTCAAATCCGAACCGGGCCTCGGCATCGTCGCCCACGGCGAGCGGGCCGAGCGACACCTGGCCGGCGCCGCCCTGCAGGCGGGCGCAAGCGCCTACATCTCGCGCACGGCCGACAGCGAGCTGCTGCTGCGCGCCGCCCAGGCCGCCCTTGCCCAGGAACGCTTCATCGATCCCGACGTGCCTCCGCGC
Organism: uncultured Solirubrobacterales bacterium; assembly: GCA_963720805.1. Lineage (GTDB taxonomy): Bacteria > Actinomycetota > Thermoleophilia > Solirubrobacterales > 70-9 > VRUE01. The sequence continues at coordinate 58,337 of CAVRGT010000003.1, forward strand.
GGCAGTCGCGGCAAGCTGACCAAACGCCAGCGCGAAATCCTTCAGCTCCTCGCCAACGGCGAATCGACCACGGTCGCCGCCCGCGAGCTCGACCTCAGCGAAGAAACGATCAAGACCCACACGAAGAACGCCCTGGCACGGCTGGGCGCGCGCAACCGCACGCACGCCGTGGCGATCGCGCTGCGCGAGTCGCTGATCGAGTAGCGCGGCGGCGGGCCTAGATCCAGCCGCAGTCGCGTGCGGTCAGGACCGCCTGGGCGCGATCGACGGCGCCGATCTTGCCGTAGACGTTGTGCAGGTGGGTGCGAATGGTCGAGACCGAGAGCTGCATCTCGCCGGCAATCTGCTTGTAGACCATGCCCTCGGAGAGGTGGCGCAGGACGTCGAGCTCGCGAGCCGAGAGCGGGCAGGGCTCGGAGACCCGCGAGACGTCATTGCGAGCGTAGGGAAGCTGGTAGAGCAGGTCACGCAGGGCGTCGGGGCTGAGGCCGCAGCGCTTGGCGGAGGCGTGCAGGCGCTCGGGCGAGACCGCCTCGCCCTGGCTGTAGTGGGCGACCATGTCGGCGGTTGCGACGAGGGCCGCCAGGCCCTCGGCGTCATCGGCGTGGTGGCGCTCGATCGAGACCGCGATCCGCTGCGGCAAGCTCCAGCGACGCGCCAGCACCCCGCCGACCAGGGCGTGGTCGATGCCGAGCCGGTCGCGTTCCTCGCGCAGACGTTGCTCCGGGGTCCTGCTGAGAACGTCGAAGTGACCGCGATCGCCAGGATGGAGATTGGCAATCACAAGACGGCCGATGTCGTGCAGCAGCGAGGCGACGGCGAGTTCGTCGCGATCCTCCCAGCCGATTGCACGGCCGATCTCATCGGCGGCCTGCTGGGTGGCAAGGGCGTGGACCCGAAAACGCTCCGGGCGCATCTCGCGCCCGCCGTTGGTCTCGAAGAAGTCGAAGACGGGCGCGGTGCCGGCGATGGCGAGCACGCCCGAGGGCTTGAGAATGTCGATCGCGGCCGGGACCGAACCGATGCTGGCGACGGGCGAGCTGGAGCGATTGGCAAAGCGCAGCACGGCGATGGCCAGGCCGACGTCGGCCTCCACCGCCTCGATCAGGTCGCCGACGCGACCGGTCTCGGCCGTGGCTGCCTGCATCACGCGGGCTCGCGACTCGAGCAGCACCGGGAATTTCTCGACGGCCTCGAAGGCCGCGGCGAGGCGGGCGCCCGGCGCGGGCCTGCCGCTGGGGTCCTTGCCGGTGGCACCGGGTTTGGCCTTGCTGTTGATCTTGGGCTTGGTGGTCTCCATTGCGAGAAATGTCCTCGACTGCCTCATCGGCAGCGAAGGACGCACGGTTTAGCCCGACCATCCACAAAATTAAGGTGCAGAAAGGCGCCATCTGTCCATTTGGGTGGATTTCAGCGGTTTTGCTTGTCCGCTAGGACCGCAGGCGCGTGGCTGCGACATCGATGCGGGCGAGCGATTCCTCGCGCCCGAGCACAGCCAAGGACTCGAAGATTCCCGGCGAGACCGAGGTACCGGTGATCGCAACCCGGATCGGCTGGTAGACCTTGCCGGGCTTGGCGCCAAGGCGCTCGGGAAGCGGCGCCAGGGCCGCCTCGACTGCCGCGGCATCGAAAGCGGGAGCATCGGCGAGGGCCGTGCCTGCCGCTTCCAGGGCGGCGAGCGCACCGTCCTTCATCACCTTGTCCCACGCCTTCTGGTCGTCGACCGGCGGATCGAAGAGGAAGCGGATCAAGTCCCAGACCTCGGCCAGCGTCTGGGCTTTCTCCTGAGCGATCTCGCAGGCCGCTCGCAGCCGCGCATCCGGCTCGCGGCCAAGGTGCTTGGCGACCGCGGCGGTGTACTGGTCCAGCGGCAGCTCGCGCATGAAGCGCCCGTTGAGCCAGCGCAGCTTCTTCTCGTCGAAGATCGCGGCGGAGCGGCCGACGTCCTCGACCCGGAAGCGGCGGACCAGCTCCTCGGTGGCCATCACCGTCGTGTCGTCGTCGGTTCCCCAGCCGAGCAGGGCGAGGTAGTTGCGGACCGCCGCGGGCAGGTAGCCGGCCACGCGCAGCTCCTGCACCGAGGCGGCACCGTGGCGCTTGGAGAGCTTCTTGCCGTCAGGACCGTGCAGCAGTGGCAGGTGGGCGTATCGCGGCGGCTCGTGACCCAACGCGGTGAGGACGAGGAGTTGCTTCGGCGTGTTGGAGAGGTGGTCGTCCCCCCGCACCACCTCGCTGATCCCCATCTCAGCGTCGTCGACGGCGACGGCGAAGTTGTAGAGGACGGAGCCGTCACCGCGGGCGATGACGAAGTCGTCATAGCTGCGGTTGGGGAAGCTGACCGGACCGCGGATCAGGTCGTGAACGACGGTCTCGCCGTCATCAGGCACGCGTAGGCGCACCGCGGCACCGTCGTCCGTGGTCGGCTCGCCGCGGTAGCCGCGCTCGGCCCCGTGCTCAGCCTTCCAGGCCTCGACGTCCTTGGCGGTCGCCGAGTCGCGATAAGCGGCGCCGGAATCGAGCAACTGCCGCAGTGCATCGGCGTGGAGATCGGCCCGCGAGGCCTGCGAGACCGGGCCAATGTCCCAATCGAGCTCGAGCCACTCCATCGCGTCGATGATCTGCGCGACATTCTCCTCGGTCGAGCGCTCGCGGTCGGTGTCCTCGATCCGCAACACCAACTCGCCGCCGCCGTGACGGGCCGCGAGCCAGTTGTAGAGAGCGGTCCGAGCGCCGCCGATATGCAGGGCGCCGGTCGGAGATGGGGCGAATCGGACGCGGAGTGGAACGTCTTCGGGCACGCGGGCAATCTAGATGAACCACGCAGACGACCGAGGCCGACCGATCCATAGGATGCGAACCGATGCTAATAGGCGCACATGTCTCTACATCTGGCGGCCTCGACAAGGCGATCGAGCGCGGCACGGAACGCGGCTGCGAATCGATCCAGATCTTCAACCAGAGCCCGCGCATGTGGCGGCCGACCAAGTATGGCCCCGACGATTTTGCAGCCTTCAAAGAGGCGATGGCGGACTCGCCGGTCGAAGCCGTGGTGATCCACGCCGTATACCTGATCAATTGCGCAAGCAAGGACAAAGAGCTGCGCAAGAAGTCACAGGCCTCGCTGACCCACGCGCTGCGGATCGGCGATGAGATCGGGGCCGCCGGAGTCGTCCTGCACCCCGGCGCGCAGGTGAAAGAGCCGTTGGGGCCCTCGATGAAACGGGCCGGCAAGACGATTGCCGCCGCGCTCAAAGACAGCGAGCGCTGCCCACTCCTGCTCGAGCAGACGGCCGGCCACAAGGGCCTGCTCGGCCGTGACTTCGACCAGACCGCGGAGCTGATCGAGCTGGCCGGCAGCGGCAAGCGCCTCGGCCTCTGCCTCGACTCCTGCCACCTCTTCGTCCAGGGCTACGACATCACCGACGAGGATCACCTGACAGCCGTCGTCGACGAAGCAGACGCCAAGGTCGACATCGAGCGCCTCCGGTGCCTCCACGTCAACGACGCCGCCGCCCCGCTCGGCTCCTGCCGCGACCGCCACGCCAACCTCGGCAAGGGCGAGATGGGCAAGCAGGGTCTCGCCGCCTTCCTCTCCGAGCCCCGCTTCGAGGGCCTGCCCGCCACTTTGGAGACCCCCGGTCCAGATAAGAAGGGAGCGGATCGCAAAGAAGTACTGGCGGCCAAGCGGCTGCGCAAAACGGGCCTCAAACGGCGCGGCTGACCGTACTCTGCGGGGAGAGACATCCTCTGCCCCGGCTTATGGGGCGGTGCCGACCATCAGCCGCTTCTTTGGAATCACGATCAACATGTTCTTCAAAGACCATGGTTATCCCCATTTCCACGCCTACCATGCCGATGGCGAGGCCAAGATCCGTATTGACAATCTCGAGGTCATCAGCAACAGCCTCAAGCGCCGGCAGCTTCGCTTTGTGCTCGCGTGGGCGGAGCTCCATCAAGCAGAGCTGGCAGAGAACTGGCAGCGGGCGGGCGCGCGTGAAACACTCATGGGCATCGAGCCCTTGAAATGAACGGACTCACTCCCCCCATCACCACCGCTTCCGTAGTGCGCCACGGCGTGCTTGAGTTGACTTTCGCGGACGGCTTGAGCGGGGTCGTCGAGATTCTCCCCCACATGTGGGGGCCTGTCTTCGAGCGGGCCCGCACCGAGGAGGGCTTCGCCGAGGTGTATCTCGACGCTGAGTCGCGCACGGTCGCCTGGCCGGGCGGAGCGGACCTCGCCCCCGACACGCTCTACGAGCGCGTCCGCACTGGCACCTGGCCGGAGGCGATTCCGGCTATTTGACGTGGACGCCTGAGATCGCGCGGCTGATCACCAGGCGCTGGATCTCTGAGGTGCCCTCGAAGATCGTGTAGATCTTGGCGTCGCGGTGCATCCGCTCGACCGGGAACTCGCGGGTGTAGCCGTTGCCGCCGAGGATCTGAATTGCCCGCTCGGTTGCCCAGACGGCGACCTCGCCGGCCTTCAGCTTCGACATCGAGCCCTCGGCGTTTTCGAATCGCTGGCCGGTTCGTCCCATCCAGGCGGCGCGCCAGACCAGCAGGCGAGCGGCGTCGATCTCGAGCTTCATGTCGGCGAGGGTGAAGGCAATCGCCTGATTCTCGATGATCGGCCGGCCGAACTGCGAGCGCTCTTTGGCGTACTCGAGCGCGTACTCATACGCGGCGCGGGCGATGCCCACGGCCTGCGAGCCGACGGTCGGCCGGCTCGCCTCGAAGGTCTGCATCGCCGCCTGCGACTTCGCCTTTTTGCCCTCGCGCACGCGGGCGAGGCGCTCGTCGAGCTTCTCCTTGCCACCGAGCAGGCACGAGCCGGGAACGCGGCAGTCGTCGAGGTGGACGTCGGCGGTGTGCGAGGCGCGCAGGCCGTGCTTCTTGACCTTGGCGCCCTGCTCGCAGCCCTTGGTTCCGGGCGGGATCACGAAAGCCGCATGACCGCGCGAGCCGAGCTCACGGTCGACCGAGGCGATCACGACGTGGACGTCGGCGATGCCGCCGTTGGTGGCCCAGGCCTTCTGGCCGTTGATCACCCACTCGTCGGTCGCCTCGTCGTACTTGGCGGTGGTACGGATCGCCGAGACGTCGGAACCGGCGTCCGGCTCAGAAGCGCAAAAGGCGGCGACCTTGGGCTCCTCGGCGCTGCCGAAGCACTGCGGGATCCACTCGCCCATCTGCTCCGGAGTGCCCTGGCCGAAGATCGCGGCAACTGCCAGCGAGGTGCCCATGATCGCCATGCCGATGCCGGCGTCGCCCCAGAAGAGCTCCTCGTTGGCGATCGGCAGGGTCAGGCCGGTCTCGTCGCTGAAGAACTGACCCAGCGCTTCGAAGCTGTAGAGGCCGATCTTGGCCGCCTCCTGGATCACCGGCCAGGGGGTCTCCTCGCGCTCGTCCCATTCCGACGCGGCGGGACGGACGACGCCCTCGGCGAAGCCGTGCACCCACTCGCGGATGTCCTTCTGGTCCTGGTTCAGCTCGAGCGTGAACGTCGGCCCCTCGCCGGCGGCGCCGTCACCGCCCCCCGCCTCAGCCATCAGACTCTCTTTTTCCGCCTCTGCAACTGCCGCTGTATCGCTCATGGCGCGGGATCGTACACGTAACCGTGTCGCATTCGCGCGCGCTCAGACGTCACGAAGATCGAAGGCCTTGATGCCCTCCGGGCCGGCGTCGGAGCAGTCGAAGAAGCGGCGGTTGACGCAGTCGTAGGAATCGCCCTCGCCCTCATATGCCTGCTCGACCGAGAACTGGCAGTGCGGCAATGCGTCGCCGGTCATCTTGACGCCGCCGAAGCCGCCTGGCTCCAGGACGGCCTCGAGATCGACCTTGGCGGCGAAGACGTCTTGCATGCAGCCGACGTACTGGCTGCCGGTGAGCATGTCGACGAACGAGTAGAGGAAGCGGCAGCGCATTTCGACGCAGCCGCGCGGCTCGACCATCTTGTCGCAGAAGGAGCGGCACTGACGACACTCACCGGTCTTCTCGCGAGTTGCTGGCATGAATGAAGTCTAGAGACCCGCGACCGCGAAAACCAAGGCCTCGACTGCCTATGCAGCCAGGGCGGCGGCTGTTCCCAACAGGTGGTCGAGCTCGCTCTGCAGGCGACCCGATGGCCGCACTCGGTAGCCCTCGCCGAGCAGGAAGCGGCGCGGCTCGGCGGCACCGTTGCGGATCGCGAGATGGACATCCGCCTCGCCCTTGTGGTGCTCGAGCACGGACTTCAGTTCATCGACCAGGGCGACGGTGAGCAGGGCCGCCTCGATCTCGACCTGGAAGGGGCCCGAGGGTGCACTCGAGATCGACGGCGCGGCGGCGATTTCGGCGGCGTCGGGTTCGAAGCGCTCTGCCTCCTGGACGACGAGCTTGGTCTCGCCCCGGTCCTTGTGGTCGAGGCGGCCGCGCACGACCACGATCGCGTCGGGCTCGATCACGGCGGCGCTCTCGGACTCATCGGCCTTGAAGACCAGCATCTCCACCTGCCCCTCGACGTCATCGAGGGTGGCGAACATCATCTGACTGCCGCTCTTGGTGCGGATCTTCTTGCACTCGGTGACGATGCCGCCGACCGTCACCCAGGAGCCGTCCTGCTTGTTGGCGAGGGCGGCGATGCCGCAATCGACCCTGGCCCGCAGGGCACCGCGGACCTCGGTCAGCGGGTGCTCGGAGAGGTAGGTCCCCAGGGTCTCCTTCTCCATCGCCAGCAGCTCGGCCCGCTCGAACTCGACGGCGGAGATCGGCGGCCGGTGATGCGCCTGGGTCGAGTGGGCCCCGGTCCCCGTCTCCTCGCCGAAGTCGAAGATCGAGCCCTGGCCCAGCTGGGCGTCCTCCTGGGCCTTCTGCCCGGCCGACTGCGCCGCCGGCAATGCCTCGAGCATGCCCTTGCGGGTGGCGCCGGTCGAGTCGAGGGCGCCGCACTTGATCAGGCATTCGATCGCGCGTTTGTTCACCGCGCGCGAGTCGACCCGCTCGCAGAAGTCCCAGATCGAGGCGATCGGGGCGTCCTCGCGGGCCCGCAGGATCGCCTCGACCGCGGCGTGGCCGACGTTCTTGACTGCGTCGAGGCCGAAGCGGATCGCCTTCTCGAAGACGACGAAGCTGTGGTCGGAGGAGTTGACGTCGGGCGGCAGTACGTCGATCCCCATCTCCTCACAGCGGTTGACGAAGAAGGGCACCTTGTCCTTGGTGTTCATCACCGATGAGATCACCGCAGCCATGTACTCAGCGGGGTAGTTGGCCTTGAGGTAGGCGGTGCGGTAGGAGATCAGCCCGTAACAGGCGGCGTGGGACTTGTTGAAGGAGTAGTCGGCGGCGGCTTCGTTCAGCTTCCAGAGGTCTCTGGCGACGTTGGGAGCGGTGTTCGATTCCGCCAGCCCCTGCATGAACTTGTCTTTCATCGTCGCCATCAGCTCGCGCTTCTTCTTGCCGATCGCCTTGCGCAGATCGTCCGCCTGGGCGCCCGAGAAGCCGGCCATCTCGCGGGCGATCGCCATCAGCTGCTCCTGGTAGACGACGCAGCCGTGGGTCTCCTCGGTGATCGCGCGCAGGCGCGGGTCCGGGTAGCGCACCGTCGAGGGGTCCTTCTTGCCTTTTGCGTAAGCGGGGATGTAGGCCATCGCGCCGGGGCGGTAAAGGGCGCCAAGCGCGACCAGGTCGGCGAACTCGGTCGGCCCGACCTTGCGCAATGCGTCGCGCATCCCCTCGGACTCGAACTGGAAGACACCGGTCGAGTCGCCGGCGGCGAGCATCTCGTAGGTCTTGGCGTCGTCGATCGGGATCGCTTCCATGTCGACCTCCTCGCCGCGCGAACGGCGAATGATGTCGATCGCGTCCTCGATCACGTCGAGGTTGCGCAGGCCGAGGAAGTCCATCTTCAGCAGCCCGATTTCCTCGATCGGCCCCATCGAGTACTGGGTGACGATCTTGTACTGGCGCTCGGCTTTGCCGCCGCCGGCAGGCGCTGGGGCGGTCTTGTCCTCGGCCAGCTGCAGCGGCACCACTTCCTGCAGCGGGCGGTCGGCGATCACCACAGCGGCGGCGTGGATCGAGTTGTTGCGGATGATCCCCTCGAGGCCCTGAGCGACGTCGATGATCCGCTTCGCGTCGGGCTCGGCGTCGTAGGTCTTCTTCAGCTCCTGACCGGCCTTGAGGCATTCCTCGAAGGAGGGGCTGCGTCCCATGATCGGCTCCGGGATCTGCTTCGCCAGGCGATCGCCGGTGCCGTAGTCGAAGCCGAGCACGCGGGCGGCGTCGCGGGTCGCCGCGCGCGGCGCCATCTTGCCGAAGGTGATGATCTGGGCGACCGATTCGCGGCCGTACTTGTCGGCGACGTAGCGGATCATCCGCTCGCGGCCGCGGACCGAGAAGTCGATGTCGATATCCGGCATCGATTTGCGTCCGGGGTTGAGGAAGCGCTCGAAGAGCAGGTCGTTGGCGAGCGGGTCGATGTCGGTGATCGTCAGCGCGTAGGCGATGATCGAGCCCGCCGCCGAGCCGCGGCCCGGGCCGACCGCGATGCCGTTGTCCTTCGCGTAGCGGACGAAGTCCCAGACGATCAGGAAGTAGGACGGGAAGCCCATCTCTTCGATCACGCCGAGCTCGAACTCCATCCGCTCGACCGCCTTGGCCGGCAGCGGGTCGCCGTAGCGTGCCCGCATGCCCTCTTCGGCGATGCGGCGCAGCATCGCCTCCGGCTCCTCGCCGTTGGAAGTCGGGTAACGCGGCAGCAGCAGCTTGCCGAGCTCGATCTCGATCTTGCAGCGCTCGGCGATCTCCAGCGTGGTCGGCACCGCCTCCGGCCACTCGGCGAAGGATTCCGCCATTTCCGCGGAGTCCTTGAGGTAGAACTCGTTGGTGTCGAAGCTCATCTTCGGCGCTTCCAGGGTCGACTTGGTCTGCACGCAGAGCAGCGCCGCGTGGTCTTCGAAGTCCTCGCGCCGCAGGTAGTGGACGTCGGCGGTGCCGACCAGCGGCCGGCCCAGCTCGCGGGCGTAGCGGACGATCCCCTCGTTGGCCTTGTCCTGCTCGGGGATGCCGTTCTTTTGCACCTCGAAGTAGACCTGCTCGGGCCCGAAGGCCTGGATCAGATCGTCGAGGTGGGCGCGAGCGTCGTCGGGGCGCTCCTCGATCAGGCGGCGGCAGAAGCGCGACTGCAGGCAGCCGGTGAGCACGATCACGCCCTCCGCGTGGGCGGCGAGCATCTCCATGTCGACGTTTGCCTTGCCGCGCGAGAAGCCCTCGAGGAAGCCGGCCGAGGTGAGCTTGACCAGGTTGGCCAGGCCGGTGTCGGTCTCGGCCAGCAGAGTCAGGTGGTTGCGCTCGTACTTCGGCTTCTCCTTGATCGTCTTGACGTCATCGACGAAGTAGGCCTCAAAGCCGGCGATCGGCTTGATCCCGTGCTTCTTGCAGGCCTTGTAGAGATCGACGGCACCGTTCATCACGCCGTGATCGGTCAAACCCAGCGCCGGCTGCCCCATTTCCGCCGCCCGCGCCGCCATCGCGTCGATCTTGCAGGCACCATCGAGCAGCGAGTACTCGCTGTGGGCGTGTAGGTGAACGGCAGAGGGGGTGCTCACGGAAGGGCGATCATGCCAAGCAGGTCAGATGGCATGAGGCAATTTTGAGCGTCTTCCGCGCAACTTCCGGGGTATTCGGAGGGCGGCGGTCCCGGCAGGGGTTTCGCTTAACTTTTTCGGTGAAGACGCTGCTGCTGGCGCCGCAAGAGATTGCCGAAAAAGTGCAAGACGCTCCACCCCTGCCGGGACCGCCGCTAACCGCAGACCCAGGCACTTGGGCCCGAGTCGGCCCAGATTTCCCCGGCTATACGGTCCTGTTCGGCCTTCGGAGCGTTCTGTGGCTCCCCTTGGCCGCCATAGAGTCCCCAAGTCGAGGGCAGGATTTGGTACGCACCGCCCGCTCCAGATGAGGGGTTCAAGGCACTGTAGTTGCCACCCGACTCGCAGATGACGATGTAGGCGGGGATCGCGTAGGGGCCACCGAGCCAGCGTTCCACTTCGCCTTCGGCTTCGGCGGCGCTGATGCGTTCAGCTTCCGCTGCCTTGGCGGCTTGGATGTCACTCGCCCACTGGCCGATCTTGTCCTTGAGCTTGGCGAGCGCCGCCGAGCGGGCGGCGGCTACGGAGTTCAGGTGCGATGCGGCTGTCTCTGCGTTTTCGCGGACTCCGGCCACTTCGGAGCGGGCCGCGGCCAGCCGCTCGTTATAGGAATCGACGCGAGCCTTGAGGGCGGCGACGCGGTCCAGTGCGGCGGCGACGGTGCGGCGGACCTCGGCCACGCGGCCGGCCAGGCTGGTGTCGGATTGCTGGATTCGCTCCAGGTATTCGGTCCGGGTGGCCAGTTCGTCGATGCTGTCCGAGGCGAGGATGATGCTCGCCGTGCTTGGTGAGCCGCTCTCATAGATCGCCACGAGGCGGGCGGCGAGGGCTACCCGGGCTCGATGCAGGCGGCGCTTTTCAGCCGCGAGCCGGCGCTTCGTCTTTTCAACTTCGCCGGTAAGGCGCGCCGCCTTTTCTTCGCCGCTCGCCAGCAGTGTGGTGAGCTTGCGCTCGTGGGCGCTTGCCGCTGCCGCTTCCTGTTCGGCCGCGGCGAGTTCTCCTTGGGCCGCCCGCAACTCGCCGGCCAGCGATCCGGCTTCATCCCGTCCGGCCGAGACCTTCTGTTGCAGGGCCGATATGTCCGCCGCCGGAGCAGGCGCAGCCGCGAGCGCCGGTAGCGCCAGTAGTGCAAAGAGGAAGGCGACGAGGAGCGCGCGGCTCCTCGCCTTTGTCGCGAGCGGTCGCGCCACGAACCGCCGAGGCTACGCTAGCCCTCCGGTACGTTGCGCGTCGCGGCGTAGGCCGCAATCGCCAATGCAAGCGCCGCTGCCCCCGCGCCGATGCGAATTTGGCGCCGGTAGCGCCGCCGCACGTACTTGACCGCGAAGCGGATCGCCGCCTTGCCGAGCTTGTCGTAAGACATTCCTACTCCTCCTCCCCGCGCCGACGAATCTGGTGTGCCATTCGCGACTGCAACGACCAGAGCTCGATGAAGCCCGGCGAAGCGGCCTGCGAGAAGAGCCCGCCGGACTGGTCGAAGGAGGCGAGGTCGGCGTCGTAGACCGCGTTGGGCGAGTTGCGGGTGACAACCCGAACGCTGCCCTTGAAGAGCTTGAGCCCGATCGTGCCGGTCACCTGGGCGTTGACCACCTCCATGTAAGCGTCGAGATCGGTGCGCAACGGCTCCCACCAGAGCCCGGCGTAGACCAGGTAGGCCCACTTCTGATCGAGGCTCGGCTTGAACTGGTTCTGGTGGATCGTGCCGACCAGCTTCTCCAGCTCCTGGTGCGCGGGCAGCAGGATCGCCGCCGCCGGCACCTCGTAGATGTCGCGCACCTTGAGGCCGACGATGCGGTCCTCGATGTGATCGACGATGCCGACGCCGTGGCGGCAGCCGACCTCGGCGACGCGTTCGAGCAGCTCGACCGGCGCCAGGCGCTCGCCGTTGAGGGCGACCGGAATGCCCGCCTCGAACTCGACGGTGACGACCTCGGCCTCGTCGGGGGCCAGCTCGGGCCGGGTGACCAGCTGGAAGACGTCGTCCTCGGGGGCGTGGTCGAGGTCCTCGATCCAGCGGCCCTCCGAGGAGCGGCCCCAGAGGTTGTCGTCGATCGAGTAGGGGGCCACCTCGGTGCCGCCCTTGACCGGGATGCCGTGCTCGCGGGCGTAGGCGATCTCCTCCTCGCGGCCCATCTGCCAGGAGCGCACCGGGGCGATCGTCTTCAGCTCTGGCGCCAGGGTGGCGACGGTGGCCTCGATCCGCACCTGGTCGTTGCCCTTGCCGGTACAGCCGTGGGCGATCGTGTCGCAGCCGCTGCGGCGCGCGTACTCGACCGCGAGCTTGGCGATCAGCGGCCGGCCGAGCGCGGTGAAGAGCGGATAGCCGCCGCCGTAGAGGGCGTTGGCCTTGATCGCGGGCAGGACGTAGTCCTCGGCGAACTCCTCACGGGCGTCGACGACGTGGCACTCCAGCGCGCCGAGCCGCTTCGCCTTGTCCTCGATCACTGCGTAGTCCTCGCCCGGCTGGCCGAGGTTGACGGTGAGGCAGACGACCTCGGCGTCGTAGGAGTCCTGGATCCACTTCAGCATCACGCTCGTGTCGAGACCGCCCGAGTAGAGCAGCAGGACCCGCCGGACCTCGCCGGGATCAGCCTCATAGGAAGCCGTGCGGACGTCTGCGGGCGAGCCCGTTGCCACTAGGGAGCGCCGACGCCGCCGCTGCCGTTTTCTTCTTCGGGCGGGGTCGTTGTCGTGGTCGTTTCTTCAGGCGCCGTCGTCGTTTCCGACGTGGTGGTCGTTTCGGTCGGGGTCGAAGTGGTGGTCTCGGTGCTCGAACCGGTTGTCGTCTCGGTGCTCGAGCTCGTCTCGCTCGGGGTCGTCGTCACCGTTGCGGTCGAGCTGTCGCTGCCGCCACTGCCGGCGATCACGACGACCGCGATCACCAGGCCGACGATCACCGCGATCAGGCCGGCGATCAGCAGTCGCGTGTTGCCGTGCGGGCGGTGCTCGTCGTCAGGCTGGCGCATCATCCGTGTTGGGTCCTCGTGCATTGCCTCACTCCTCCGGTCCGAGTATCGCGTCGAGTATCTCGCCGGTGTCGGCGACGTCGAAGCTGCTGCGCAGGCGCTCGGCGATCTCCTCGCGACTGCTCCCCGAGACCGCCATCTGGGTGGCGAGCAGGCGGGCGCCGGCGGAGCCCGAGCGCGGCCCGGCGGGCGCCTCCGGATGGGGCACGGCGGCGACCGGCCTCAGGTGCGGCTCGCGCGGGCCCGAGGCGGGCGGATCGAGCTCATCGGCCAGGGCCCGCAGGCGCTCGGCGACGATGCGGTCGGCGCGGGTGCCCGCTTCGGAGAGTTGTCGACGCGCCTGCTCCTCGGCATCGTCGATCACTTTTGCGGCCGCCTGCTCGGCCGCCTCGACGATCGCGGCGAGGCGCTCGGCCGTGCCGCTGGTCAGCGCGCGGGGCTCAGAGGGACGCTTGCTCATTGAGGCGCGTAGCTTAGGAGTGCGGCCGCGATCGTGGCGACGGCCCGCTCGATCTGGTCCGAATCGACCGTCAAAGGCGGCAACAGACGGAGGGTCCCGGGCTCGGGGACGTTGACGATCAGGCCACGCTCGAGCAGGTCGGCGCCGATCGCCGCCGCGTCGATCCCCTCGCCAAGGCCAACGCCGAGCATCAGGCCGCGGCCGCGGACCGTCTCGACTCCGTCCAGGGCCAAGAGGGCATCACGCAGATTCGCTCCCTGCTCGCGCACGCCGCGCAGCAGCGCGGCGTCATCGACGATCCCCAGCACCGCCAGGGCGGCGACGCTGGCAAGCAGGCCGCCGGCGAAGGTCGAGCCGTGATCGCCGGGCTCCAGCACTTCGCCCGCCTCCGGGCCAGTCACGCAGGCGCCGATCGGCATGCCGCCGCCGAGCGCCTTGGCAGCGGTGAAGACGTCGGGACGGACCGGCGTCTGCTCGTAGGCCCAGAGCGAGCCGGTGCGGCCGATCCCGGTCTGGATCTCATCGAAAATCAGCAGCGCGCCGCTCTCGTCGCAGGCCTGGCGGGCGGCGAGCAGGGTCTCGTCGCTGAGCGGGAAGATACCGGCCTCGCCCTGGATCGGCTCGATCAGGACCGCCGCCGTGCTCTCCCCGACCGCCGCGCGCAGCGCCGCCGGCGTCGTTGAAGGGCACGGCGCGGAAGCCGGGCAGCATCGGCGCCAGGGCGGGATTGGCGGCCAGGGCCGGCGTCGCCGAAAGCGAGCCGTAGGTGCGGCCGTGGAAGTCGCGCTCGAAGCTGACGATCTCCGGTGCCGAGATCCCGCGCCGGTGGGCGTGCTTGCGGGCGATCTTGATCGCGCACTCGTTGGCCTCGGTGCCGGAGTTGGAGAAGAAGACGCGGCCGCCGAGGCTCGACTCCGAGAGCCGCTCGGCGAGGCGCACCATCGGCTCGGTGTAGAAGAGGTTCGAGGCGTGGATCAGGCGCCCGGCCTGCTCGCGCACAGCCTCGACCACCTCGGGGTTGCAGTGCCCGACCGAGCAGACCGAGATGCCGCCGAGGAAGTCGAGGTACTCCTTGCCCTCGGCGTCCCAAAGCAGAGCCCCCTCGCCGCGCACGAACTCGACCGGCGCCCGCTTGTAGGTGCGCATCAGGTAGCGCTCCTCCAGCGCCTGCAGATCGGTCAGGTTCATGAGGTCACCATCGTGCCGATGCCGGCGTCGGTGAAGAGCTCGACCAGCAGTGAGTGCGAGCGGCGGCCGTCGATGATGTGGGCGGCTCCGGCACCGCCCCTGATCGCGTCGGCGCAGGCGGCCAGCTTCGGCCGCATGCCCCCGTCGATCTCCGCCAGCTTTGCCCTCGACCTCCTCCACCGTCGCCCGCGCGATCAGCGAACCGGTGTCCGCCGGGTCGGCCAGCCAGCCCTCGACGTCGGTGAGGAAAATCGCCTTGTGGGCGCCGAGCTTGGCCGCGACCTTGCCGGCAGCCTCGTCGGCGTTGACGTTGTAGGACTGACCCTCGCGATCAGAAGCCGAAGAAGCGATCACCGGGATGTAGTCCGCGGCGATGTGGTTGAGCACGTCGACGTCGACGTGCTCGATCGAGCCGACGAAGCCGACCTCGTCGGCGTTGGCGACCGGTGCGACCTCGAAAGAGGCCACCGTCCTCGCCCGAGAGCCCGACCGCCGGCTGACCGTGGGCGTTGAGGCGCTGGACGATTTCCGAGTTGAGCTTGCCGACCAGGACCATGCGCGCCACCTCGACCGTCTCCGCGTCGGACACGCGCAGGCCCTCGTGGAAGCGGACCTCGAGGCCGAGGTGATCCATGTACTGGCTGATTTCGGGACCGCCCCCATGGACGACCACCGGGTTCATCCCCACGTACTTGAGCAGGACGACGTCGGTGGCGAAGGCCTCGCGCAGGGAGTCCTCGCGCATCGCCGCGCCGCCGTACTTGATCACCACAGTCTGGCCGTGGAACTGCTTGATGTAGGGCAGCGCCTCGAGCAGCGTCTCGACGTTCACCTGGGCCGCCCGCGATTGGGGCGCCTGCTCGGTCATCTCCCCCCTCCTCCACTCATGTCGTGTACTCCGCGTTGATCCGCACGTACTCGTAGCCAAGGTCGGAGAACCAGACGTGGGCGCTGTGCTCGCCGCGGTCGAGGCGCAGACCGATCTCGGCCTCGGCGACGTCGGCGGCAAGCTCGCTGTTGTCAATCGAGTCTCCGCCGATCTCCTCAAGGTCCTCGCCGGCCAGCGCCATGCCCGCGGCCTGGGCAATCCGGCCCCAGTTCTGATCGCGGCCGAAGAGGGCCGTCTTGACCAGGGGCGAGTTGGCGATCGCCCGGGCGACCCGCTCGGCCTCGTCCTGCGTAGCGGCGCCGTCAACCTGAATCCGGCCAACCCGCGAGGATCCCTCGCCGTCAGCGACGACCTCGAGCGCCAGCTGCAAGAGCACCGCCTCCAGCAGGCCCTCGGGCAACGGCTCGCCGGAGGCGCCCGTCGCCTGCAGGAGCAGCGTGTCGTTGGTGCTCATCTGGCCGTCGACGGTGATCCGCTCGAAAGAAGCGTCGCAGGCGGCACGCAGGGCGGCATCGGGGTCCTCGACCACGGCATCGGTCTGGACGAAGCAGAGCATCGTCGCCATGTTCGGCTGGATCATGCCGCCGCCCTTCGCCTGGGCGGAGATCGTCACTCCGTTCGGCGTGCGCAGCGTGCAGCGCTTGGGCCAGCGGTCGGTGGTCAGGATCGCGTCGGAGAAGTCGGCGCCGCCGTCGGACGAGAGGTTTCCCGCCGCATCGCCGATCCCGCCGAGTACGGCCTCGATCGGCAGCGGCACGCCGATAACGCCGGTCTCGGCGACGGCCATGGTCTCCGGCGGCAGGCCCAGGTGCTCGGCCGCGACATCGCACATCGCCACCGCGTCGGCGTAGCCCTGCTCACCGGTCTCGGCGTTGGCGTTGCCGGCATTGACGATGGCGGCGCGGATTCCGGCCTGGTCGCAGCGCTTGCGGCAGACCCGCACCGGCGCGGCAGCGGACGCGTTGCGGGTCAGCAGGATCGCCGAGCTGACCTGCTCGGCATCGCAGACAAGCAGGCCGATGTCGGTCTTGCCGCCTCCCTTGAGCCCGCAATGCGCACCGCCGGCCCGAAAGCCGGGCGCGAGCTGCGCAGCATCGAGCTCCTCCACTCCAGCCGGCGGCTCGACCCAGCGCGACCTAAAGAACGCGTCGCTCATCACCCACACCCCTTCCGGTGCGCCTTATGCGCCCCCAGAGTGCAAAAGGCGCACCGGAACGTCATTGGAGGCCCTCCGTCTCGTCTAGGCCCAGCATCAGGTTGAGGTTCTGCACGCCCTGGCCGGAGGCGCCCTTCCAGAGGTTGTCGATCGCCGAGAAGGCCATCACGCGACCACGATCCGTGACTGTCACGTACACATGGCACTCATTTGTGTCGCGCACGTCGCGCAGGCCCGGGGGACCGTCGACGACGCGGACGAAGGGCTCGCCGGCGTAGCGCTCGCGGTAGAGCGCCTGCACCTCGTCTCTGGAGATTGGCTCACTCGTCTGGGCGTAACAGCTGGTCAGCTCGCCCTGGTCGAGCGGCAGCAGGTGCGGCACGAAGGTGACTGGCGCGGGCGATCCCAGGGCCGTCAGCTCCTGCTCGATCTCGGGCCGATGGCGGTGGCCCTCGGTCTTGTAGGCGAAAGCGTTCTCGTCCATCGCGACGTAGTGCATCGCGTCGCCACCGCCGCGCCCGGCACCGGAGACTCCCTGCTTGGCGTCGATCACGACATCGGTGAGCAGGCCGCGCTCGGCCAGCGGCGCCAGCGCCAACACGCTCGCGGTCGGGTAGCAGCCCGGCGTGGCAACCAGTTCGGCGTCGCGCAGTTGCTCCCGGTAGAGCTCGCTCAGCCCGTAGACCGCGCCCTCGAGCAGCTCGGGGGCCCCGTGCGGGCCGTACCAGCGCTCATAGGTCGGCAGATCGCGGAGCCGGAAGTCGGCCGAGAGGTCGACGACGAGCGCACCGAGGCCGCGCAGCGCCGCCACCGCCGGTGCCGAGGCGCCATGCGGGTAGGCAACGATCGCGGCGTCGATCTCCTCGATCTCGTCGAGATCGAGCTCGGTCAACTCGAGCGGCACCCGGTAGCGCGGGTAGAGGCTGTCGAGCCGCTTGCCGGCGTCGCTGCGCGAGGTGACCGCGACCAGCTCCAGCTTCGGGTGGCGCCAGACGATCTGCGCCGCAAGCGCCCCGGTGAAGCCGGAAGCGCCGGCGACCAGAACCCGAGCAGTGGGATCGCCCTCGAGCGGTTGTGCGAATGAATCAGGCACGCAACGACCCCCCGAACTTCTCCAGCGCGGCCTCGATCGCGGCGCGTTGCTCGCTGACCTCGTCGTCGGTGAGGGTGCGATCGGAGGCGCGGAACTCCAGCCTCAACGCCAGACTCTTGCGACCCTCGCCAACCTGCTCGCCTTCGTATAGGTCGAAGACGTCGGCGGCTTGCAGCAGCTCGCCGCCGCTTGCCAGCACTGCAGCGCGCAGCTCGGCGGCCGGCAGCTCAGCGGGCACGACGACGGCGAGGTCCTGGTAGCTGGCCGGAAAGGTGGTGACGTCCTCGTAAGTCTCCCCGCCGGCCGACGCCGCGGCGACAAGCGCTGCCAGGTCGACTTCGAAGCCAACGGCCGCTTCCAGGTCCCAGGCCCGGCAGACCAACGGGTGCAGCTCGCCGATCCATCCCGCCCCGGTTCCAGCGACGCTGATTGTTGCCGAACGACCCGGGTGAAGGAACGGTTGCTCTCCCGGCTCGCACGCAACTGCGCTACCAAGCTGCCCGGCGAGGGCCTCGACGGCCCCCTTGAGGGCGAAGAAGTCCGCCGGCTCGCCGCCGCCGCGCCAGGACTTGGCCGTCAGCGGTCCAACCGCGAGGCAGCCGATCCGGTGCGGCTCGCGGGCCGAAGCCGAATCGCTCGCCGGGAAAATCGCCGGCGAGGAAATCGAAGTCAACGTTTTGCACGCCAGGCGTGCCTTTCTGCGGTTTCGCCCCCGAGCCCCCAGGCAAGTAGACGCGGCCGGACTCGAAGAGGGCGACGGCGTCGGCACCGTGGGCCAGGTTGCGCTGGGCGACGTCGAGCAGCGAGCCGAGCACGGTCGTCCGCATCACCGACTGGTCCTCGGAAAGTGGGTTGGCGAGAACAACGCCGACGGCGCGCTCGTCCTCGGCGGGGATCCGCAAGCGCCCCGGCTGTCCCGGGTCGGCAAAGCTCCAGCCGACTACTTCGTCGAAACCGAGGTCGCGCATCGCGTCCTCGGCGCGGCGGCGCAGGCGCTGCTCGCGATTGAGCCCGCCGACCCGCCCGGCGACTGCGGGCAGGGTGCTGGGCAGGTGCTCGTCAAGGCCGTGGATGCGGCCGACCTCCTCGATCAGGTCGACCTCGCGGGTGACGTCGCCGTCGCGATCGGCGGGCACGGTCACCTCGAGGTCATCGCCGCTCACCTCGACGCCGAAGCCCAGGCGCTCGAGATAGGCAACTTGGTCGCCCTGCTCGATCGCCATGCCGAGCAGGCCCTTGACCCGCTCGCCGCGCAGGGTTAGCCGCCGCGGTATGGGGATCTCAGCGGCAACGTCGATCGTCCCCGGCACCAGCTTGGCGCCGCATAGCTCGACCATCAGGCGCGAGGCGATCCGCTGCGCCCGCATACAGAGTTCGGGGTGGAGCTGCTTCTCAAAGCGCGAGGAGGCCTCGGAGCGCAGCGAGAGCAGGCGCGAGCTGCGCAGGATGTTGGTGCCGTTCCAGTTCGCCACCTCGAGCAACACCCGGGTCGTCTGCTCAGAGACCTCGGAGACCTGGCCGCCCATGATCCCGGCGATTCCCGAGGGCCCGTTGCGATCGCAGACGAGCACGGTCTCGGCATCGAGGCTGCGCTCGACATCGTCGAGAGTCGTCATCGTCTCGCCCGCCGTCGCGGCGCGCACCGTCAGCGCCCCGTCGGGGACCTTGTCGAGGTCGAAGGCGTGCAGCGGCTGCGCGGTCAGCAGCATCACGTAGTTGGTGATGTCGACGACGTTGTTTATCGCCCGCTGTCCCGCCGCAGCGAGCCGCGCCTGCAGCCAAGCGGGCGAGGGGCCGATCGTGACGTCAGTGAAGACGCGGGCCGTGAAGCGCGGGCAGAGATCGGGTACCTCGACCGTGACCGAGGCGTAGTCGGAAACCTCGCCGACGCCCTCCGCCGCGGAGTCATCGGCCCACGGCTCGGCGGCAAGCGGCGCCCCGCTGATCGCGTGCACCTCACGGGCAACCCCGTAGACGCCGAAGCAATCGACCCGGTTAGGCGTCACCTCCAACTCCATCACCGCCTCGGCGATCGGCAGCACCTCGGCCAGCGGCATCCCCGGCTCAACGCTTCCGGTGCGCCTTTTGCTCGCTCCGGGTGCATAAGGCGCACCGGAGCCGTCATCGAGGACCATAATGCCGTCGGGGCTCTCGCCGACGCCGAGCTCCGAGGCGGAGCAGATCATCCCCAGCGACTCGACCCCGCGCAGCTTCGCCTTGCCGATCTTGTGGCCGCCGGGAAGCGTCGCGCCGGGCAGCGCCACGGGGACGGTCTGTCCGGCGGCGACGTTGGGGGCGCCGCAGACGATCGTGCGCTCGCCGTCGCCGGTGTCGACCGTGCAGACGCGCAGCCGGTCGGCGTTGGGGTGCGGCTCGGCGCTCAGCACCTTGCCGATGACGAAGCCCTCCGCCGAGGGCGGGCCGACCGTGCCGACGCGCTCGACCTCGGTGCCGGTCATCGCCAGCCGCTCGGCCAGCTGCCCCGGCTCGACGCCGGGATCGCAGTACTCGCGCAACCAGGAGTAGGGCACCTTCATGAGAACTGCTCCAGCACCCGCACGTCGTTGTCGAAGAAGCGGCGCAGATCGGGCACGCCGTGGCGCAGCATCGCGATCCGCTCGACCCCCATGCCGAAGGCAAAGCCCTGCACCCGCTCGGGGTCATAGCCATTGGACTCGACGAAGCCGAGCACGTTGGGGTCGACCATGCCGGCGCCGCCGACCTCGATCCAACCGATCCCCTTGCAGAGGTTGCAGCGCTCGCCGCCCGCCAGCTTGCCGGTGCCCTCGCACTGAAAGCAGGAGACGTCGAACTCGACGCTGGGCTCGGTGAAGGGGAAGAAGTGGGGCCGCATGCGGGCCTCGCGGCTGCCGCCGAAGATCGAGCTGAGCATCTCTGTCAGCGTGCCCTGCAGATCGGCGAGCGTGATCCCCTCGCCGATCGCCAAGCCCTCGACCTGGTGGAACATCGGGCTGTGGGTGGCGTCGGAGTCACGCCGGTAGACCTTGCCCGGGGCGATCATGAAGATCGGCGGCGGCTGGGCCTCCATGCTGCGGATCTGCACGGGCGAGGTGTGGGTGCGCAGCAGCATCTCGGGGTCCGACTGCACGTAGAAGGTGTCCTGGAGCATCCGCGCCGGGTGCCCGAGTGGGTGGTTTAGCGCGGTGAAGTTGTAGTAGTCGTGCTCGACCTCGGGACCCTCCATCACCTGGTAGCCGAGGCCGACCATCACGTCCTCGATCTGGCGCGTGGTGCGGGTGATCAGGTGGGTGTGGCCGACCGGCCTCGAGGGAGCCCCCGGCAGGGTGACGTCGATCCGGTCCGCGGCGAGGCGGGACTCGAGCTCGCCGGCGTCGAGCGCCTCGGCGCGCGCCTCGATCAGCGCCTCCAGCTCCTTGCGCGCCTTGTTGGCGCCCGAGCCCACCGCGCCCCGCTCCTGCGCCGGCAGGTCGGCGATGCCGCGCAGGATCGCGGTCAGCTCGGCCTTGCGGCCGAGGTGGCGAACCCGCAGCTCCTCCAGCTCGGCCGTGCCCGACGCGGCCTCGACTGCCGCCGCGGCCTCCAGCCTGATCGCCTCGATCCGATCGATTCCCTCAGGCATCTTCAGCGACCTCCGGCATGGCGGGCGACGATATCCGCTCGGCGCAAATTGCCGCAACCGCGGCGACGTTGAGCGACTCGGCGCCGCCGGCCCGCAACGGGATCGTCACCAACGAATCGCAGGCGGCGAGCACCTTGTCCGGCAATCCCTCGCGCTCGGCGCCGAGGCAAAGCGTCGCCGCCGCGCCGAGAGAGGCCAGGCCCTCGCCACCATGGGCGATCAGGGCAGCCCGCGGCGCCGGCGTCTCCGCAACCGTCCCTCGCGCCACCGGCTGGCCAAAGATCGAGCCCATGCTCGCCCGCACCGCCTTCGGCGAGAAGGGGTCGGCACAGCCGGGGCCGAGGACGACGGTGCCGTCAAGCAGCGCGTGGGCAGTGCGGACGATCGTGCCGACGTTGCCGGGGTCGCCGACCCCGTGCAGGTAGAGGCAGGGCGAAGCGCCCGTCTCGGCCCACCGTTGCGACCAGACCGCGATCGCCCGCGTCCCCGAACCAAGGCTGGAGGCCGCGGCAAGCAGTTCGGGCTCGACCTCCTCGCCACCGAGGCCACTGCCCGCGGCGCTGAGCAGGAAGCGCGGCTCGGCGCCGGCGGCGAACCCGGCCTCGACCAGGTCCTCGCCCTCGCTGACGAAGGCCCCCTCGCGCTCGCGCTGCTTGCGCTCGCGCAGCTTGCGGACCAGCTTCAGCTTCTCGTTTTGGGGGCTTTCGATCATCGGATGGTGGGTGGTCGATGCTTGGTTCTGGTCCTGAGTTTCTTCTCCTGGAACAAAAAAAGCGGGCCGTGAAGACGGCCCGCCCGGGAAAGTGGAGTGACTGGCTGCGACTAGGCGGCCGCACCCTCCCGGGCTAGCTCCACAAATCGGCGGAAGGCATCGCGATCGCTGACCGCGATCTCGGCGAGCATCTTGCGGTTGACCTCTACCCCGGCCCCGTTGAGGCCGTGGATCAGTTCGGAGTAGCTCATGCCCTCCAGCCGCGCGGCAGCGTTGATGCGGGTAATCCAAAGCCGGCGGAACTCGCGCTTGCGGTTGCGCCGGTCGCGGTAGGCGTACATGCCCGAACGCTGCACCTGCTCTTTGGCAAAACGGTAAGAGGAGTGCTTGCGGCCGAAATAGCCTTTCGCTTCCTTCAGTACTTTGCGCCGCTTCTTGCGGGCGTGGACTGAGCGCTTGACCCGGCTCACTTGCCGCCCCCGAGCAGGTGGCGCACCGTCTTCGTGTCAGCCGGGGAGATCTCAACCGGCCGCGCCATCCGCCGCTTGCGCTTCGGCGACTTCTTCTCGAGGATGTGGCTCGAGTAGGCCCGCCGCCCGCGCAGCTTGCCCGTGCCGGTCTTGCGGAAGCGCTTCTTGGCGCCGGAATGTGTCTTCATCTTGGGCATCGGGTCCGCTATTGAAGCAGACGCCAGGGTACTGTGGCGCCCGATGCGCATCGTCTACGTGGTCGGCACCCGGCCCAACTTCGTCAAGACCGCCCCCGTGATCGCCGCCCTGCGGGCGCGAATTCCGGCGGGGCGCCACGCGATCGTCCACACCGGCCAGCACTACGACCGGCTGATGTCGGAGGTTTTCCTCGAGCAGCTCGGCGTGCCGGCGCCGGACCACATGCTCGAGGTCGGCTCGGGCAGCCACGCCCAGCAGACCGCGCGGGTGATGGAGCGCCTCGAGCCGGTCCTGGTCGAGGAGCGCCCCGACCTGGTGGTCGTTCCCGGCGACGTCAACTCGACCGTGGCCGCCGCGCTGACCGCGGCCAAGCTGCAGATCCCGGTCGCCCACATCGAGGCCGGCCTGCGCAGCTTCGATCGCACGATGCCGGAGGAGCTCAACCGGATCCTCACCGACCAGCTCGCCGAGCAGCTCTTCATCCACAGCCCGGAGGCCAACGACAACCTGCACGCCGAGGGGATCCCGGCCGAGCGGATCCACCTGGTCGGCAACACGATGATCGACACCCTGGTCGCGCTGGAGGGCCGCTTCCGCGCCGCCGACGCCGCGGCCAAGCTCGGCGTCGAGCCGGGCGGCTTCGTCCTCGTCACCCTGCACCGCCCCGCGTTGGTCGACGGCCCGCTGCTGGCGGAGACAATCGGGCAGCTAGCGGCGCTGGCTCGAGAGCTGCCGGTCGTCTTCCCGGTCCACCCCCGCACCCGCTCGATGATGGAGGCGGTCCGCTCCGAGCACCCCGGCCTGCTGCTCTGCGACCCCCTCGGTTACCTCGACTTCCTCTCCCTGCTCGCCGACGCCCGCGCCGTCCTCACCGACTCCGGCGGCATCCAAGAGGAGACGACCTACCTCGGCATCCCCTGCTTCACCCTGCGAGCCAACACCGAGCGTCCAATAACCCTCACCGCCGGCACCAACACCCTCCTGGGCCTCGACCCGGCAGCAATCGCCCAGATCCCCCTGGCCCTAGCTCAACGTCCCGCGAAGCCGCCCGAGCCCCCGCCCCTCTGGGACGGCCACGCAGCAGAGCGCATCGCCGACATCGTCGCTTGAGGAGCGTCCGGGGCGAGGTTCCCGGGAACTCCCGGCGAAGCCGGCCCGGGGACCTTGCCCCGGGCGCTCTTTACGCTGCGGCGTCGTCAGCCGTGTTCTCGGCCGGGTCAGCCGTGTTCTCGACTGGGTCAGCCGAGTCCTCGGCCGGAGCAGCGTCCTCTTTGGCCGCCTCTTTCCCCGGCGCCAGCAACATGCTCATGTTGCGCCCTTCCTGCAGCGGCTGGGACTCGATCACGGCGAGCTCGCCGAGGTCCTCGAAGAGCCGTTGCAGCAGTGCCCTGCCCCGCTCGGGGTGAGCCTGCTCGCGGCCGCGGAACATGATCGTCACCTTGACCTTGTCCTGGTGGCGCAGGAAGCGCTCGACGTGGCCCTTCTTGGTTTCGTAATCGTGCTGGGCGATCTTCGGCCGCAGCTTGATCTCGCGAATGTTGACCTGCTGCTGGTGCTTGCGCGCCTGCTTTTGCTTCTGCTCCTGCTCGTACTTGTACTTCGAGTAGTCGAGCAGGCGGGTCACCGGCGGCTTCGAGTTGGGCGCCACCTCGACCAGATCGAGGTCGGCGTCCTGGGCGCGTTTGAGCGCCTCGTTGATCTCGACCACCCCGAGCTGCTCGCCCTCCGCCCCGATCAGGCGGACTTTGGGCACGCGGATCCGCTCGTTGATCCTGGTGCTGTCGCGCTCTGGTGGGCGCCGATCGAACCTACGCGGGACCGGCACTATCTAAGTGAGGTGTGGTGCTTCAAGCGGACGAGAGGTTGGGACGCTGGCACGGGACTCAGCGGCGCGGGGTGTTTGGCGTGCCTGCAATCAAGTGTCCGGAGTATAGACAGAGCGCACGCGCTCGGCGAAGGCGGCCGGCGCCATCGCCCCCAGCTCGCCCTCCTCGTGGGAACGAACCGCCACCGCGCCGGCCTCCTGCTCGCGGTCGCCGACGACGAGCATGTAGGGGTAGCGGCCGAGCTCAGCGTCGCGAATCTTCCGGCCGACCGACTCGGATCGATCGTCGGCCTCGACCCGCACGCCGGCCTCGCGCAGCTCGGCGAGGACCCGCCCGGCGTACTCGTTGTGCCTGTCGGAGACGGGCAGAACGATTGCCTGTACCGGCGCCAGCCAGACCGGGAAGCGACCGGCGTAATGCTCGATCAGGATCCCGGCGAAGCGCTCCATCGAGCCGAGCAAGGCGCGGTGGATCATCACCGGCCGGTGGGCGGCGTCGTCGGCGCCGACGTAGCTGAGGTCGAAGCGCTCGGGCATCTGGAAGTCGAGCTGGCAGGTGCCGCACTGCCAGGAGCGGCCGAGCGCGTCGGTGACGTGGAAGTCGATCTTCGGCCCGTAGAAGGCACCGTCGCCCGGGTTGATCTCGTACTCGCGCCCCTGCCGGTCCAGCGCCTCGGTCAGCGCCGCCTCGGCCTTCGCCCACTGCTGCTCGGAGCCCATCGACTTCTCCGGCCGGGTCGAGAGCTCGACCCGAACGTCCTCGAAACCGAAGCGCGCGTAGAGCTCGTCTATCGCCGCGCAGATGTCGGCGACCTCATCGGCGATCTGCTCCTCGGTGCAGTAGACGTGGGCGTCGTCCTGGGTGAAGGCGCGCACCCGCAGCAGCCCGTGCAGGACGCCCTCGCGCTCGTTGCGCGAGACCCGGCCGAACTCGGCCAGGCGCAGTGGCAGCTCGCGGTAGGAGTGGCGCTCGGCGTCGAAGACCAGGCAGGCGCCAGGACAGTTCATCGGCCGCAACGCGAGCCGCTTCTCGTCGGACTGCATGAAGTACATGTCGTCGCGGTAGTTGTCCCAGTGCCCGGAGCGGTGCCAGAGCTCCTCGTCGAGCACCTGCGGTGTGGCGATCTCCTTGTAGCCGCGCTTGCGCAGTTGGGCCTGCACCTCGGTTTCGATCAGGCGCAGCAGCGTCGTTCCGTTGGGCAGCCAGAAAGGCATCCCGGGAGCCTCCTCGCGCAGCATGAAGATGCCGAGCTGGGGGCCGAGGCGGCGGTGGTCGCGCTTCTTCGCCTGCTCGATCCGCTCCAGGTGCTTGTTCAGCTCCTTCTTGGAGAAGAAGGCGGTGCCGTAGATCCGGGTCAGCATCTGGCGCTTCTCGTCACCGCGCCAGTAGGCGCCGGCGAGCGAGCTCAGCTTGATCGCCTTGATCCGGCCGGTGGACGGACCGTGCGGGCCGCGACAGAGGTCCTCGAAAGGGCCGTTGCGATAGAGCGAGACGGTCTCGACCCCTTCTTTCTCGATCAGGTCGCGGATCAGCTCGACCTTGTAGTCCTCGCCCTGCCCTTCGAAGATCTCGACCGCCTCGCCGACCGGCACATCGCGACGCTCGAAGGCCTCGTCGGCCTCGATGTGGGCCCGCATCGCCGCCTCGATCTTCTCCAGGTCGGCGTCGGTGACCTTGACCTCCTGCGGGAAGTCGAAGTCGTAGTAGAAGCCGTTCTCGATCGCCGGCCCGATCGTCACCTTGGTCCCCGGGTAGAGCTCCTGTACCGCCTCGGCCATCACGTGGGCCGCGTCGTGGCGGATCAGGTCGAGCGCGTCCGGATCACGGTCGGTGAGGATGCCGATCTCGGCCCCATCCGGCAGAGGCGCCGCGAGGTCGCGCAGTTCACCGTCAACCCGGATCGCCAGCGCCGCCTTGGCCAGCCCCGGCCCGATCGCCGCAGCGGCGTCCGCGCCCGACGCCCCGTCGGCGAGTTCCAACGCCGTCCCGTCAGGCAACCCAACCGTGATCTTCTGCGTGGCCGCCCCGATCCGCCCATGCTACCCACGCCACCCCTGACCACTACCCCACGCTGACTTCCCGCTTTGTCGCGCTATTCGCGAAGAAAGAGGAAGTCACTCAACGAGGAGCGCCTTGGCGGGCTTGGCGGACGGCTATGAGGGGGCAGGGGCTTTGGGCTTTGGCGCTGGGGGCTTGCCAGAGGACGTAGGGCGGGGCGGTGCGGACGCGGCGCAGGCCGACGAACGGTGGCCCGACGTGGCTCAATTCCGAGATGACGAAGCGGACGCCTGGGGGCGGGCGTCTCTTCATTTCTTCTGCCGCGGCGATGCAGACCCGGCCGCCGCGCAGCTCCCAGGCAATGTATGGCGTGCCCTGTTCGTCGTCGAGCAGCTGTTTTGAGGCGAGGACAAGGGTCGGCCCTTCGCCAACATCGCCACGGAAGCCGGTCAGCGCCGGTGAGTAGGAACTTGGGCCGACCGGTGCGTTGGCCAAAGCGAGGAGCGAACAACCGGCTGCCGCCAGCAGGTACAGCCAGGCCACCGGGCGGCGCAGCAACGGCAGGACGATGACCAGCGCCGCCAGCGGCGCGCCGACCTCGATCGCCTTGGCGGCGGTGTAGGGCGTGCCACCGAGCCGGGCGGCGGCGTAGGCAGACACTGCGGCTGCGAGACCGGCGATCAATGCGAACTCGCGGCGGCGCCAGCAAACCGCCAACCCGTAGAGCAGGAGGATCGAGGCAAAGGCGGCGCCGGCGTAGTAGCCGAGCGCCGGCACCGCACCGGCCCCGGGTGTGAGGCGGAAGTCGCCCGAGGGCCAGATGCCGAAGCCCTCGAAGGGGGAGATCTGGCCGAAGAGGTTGCCGAGGCCGGGGCCGTTGGGGTCGAAGGTCTCGAAGCTGTGGAAGTCGATCATGCGGCCGATCTCCGGGGCGATCAGGACGGTGAAGAGGAGCACGGCGAACGACAAGGCGCGGGCTGGCGAGGGACCAAGCGCCCCTCCCGCGGGTCCTGTCACCGCAGGGGACCCCCCACCCCCTCCGGTCGCTAAAGCGTCCTCGGGGGCGGGCCCCCCTACGGTGCCACCCGCGGGAGGGGCGCCTTTAATCCGCGCCGAGAGGGCCTCGGCGAGAAGCCAGATGACCGCGGCGCCACCCAGCCATATGAGACCCGGAAAGCTGTAGGTGTAAACCGAGCCCACCGCAAGCAGCGCCGCAGGGACGAAACGCAGTGGCAGGTCGCGCCATTCGGGGTTGCGCGATGCCTCGCGCAGGGCTAGGACGAAGGCTAGGAAGAAGAGGGCCTGCATTGTCTCCTTGAAGGAGCCCTGGGCGTAGTAGGAGGCGACCATGTAGGTGAGGCCGACTATGAGGGCGGCGGGGATGCGCAGGGGCCAGGGTTGATCGCGGAACGCGGTCAGGGCCGTTAGGGAGGCGAGGGTCGCTACCGCGATCATCAGGCCGCTGAAGCCCTGGACCAGGCCGATGCCGAGGCTGTTGTGCAGCGCGACGACGATCGAGTGCGGACCGAGGGGATAGCCCTGGTGGAGCAGCTGTGAGGGCTGACCGTCGGCCAGCCGGGCCGCCGCCAGCAGGTGCTGGGACATGTCGGGGTTGAAGCTGGTGCCGAGGATGCCGAAGTGGCCGGCGGCGATGAAGGGGATTGCGGTTGCGATCAGTGCCCCCAGCGCCACGGGAGCACCCGCGCGCAGCGCCCCTCCCCCGTCCTCCAAACTGCCCCAGAGGTACACGATCGACCCGGCGACCAACCCCAGGACCACAACCGCGGAGACCACGCCGTGCCCCGGCAGGCGCACGGTCCCCCAGCAGAACGCGCAGAGCAGCGCCAGCCCGACCGCGGGCGACAGCCAAGACCAGTGGCGGACGCCGCAGAGCGCGATCGCCGCCTGACCGAGCGCCAGCGAGGCGCCACAGATGAGGAGCACGGCTGCATAGGTCCCGACCACGAGGCCGCGAGCCTAGACTGCGAGCATGGCGTTCGTTCCGCCGGCCCGTCATCTGCTGCGTGCGAGGGACCTCGCCGACGCTCGCTACTCCGAGCCGCTCGACGTCGATGACCTGGCCGCGGCGGCCGGGCTCTCGCGAGCGCATTTCAGCCGCGAGTTCAAGCGCGCCTTCGGCGAGTCGCCGCACGCCTATCTGCTCACCCGCCGGCTCGAGCGGGCGGCGGCTCTGTTGCGCACCACCGACCGCTCCGTCGCCGACATCTGCCTCTCGGTCGGCCTGCAGAGCATCGGCTCGTTCACGACCAGCTTCAGCCGCACCTACGGGCGCTCGCCGACTGCATACCGCGCCGCCCACCCGCCGGCCTCGAGCAATGCCCTGGTCCCGGGCTGCGTGGTCCGCGCCTACTCCCGCCCCCAACACCGCACGTTTCGAGAAGACAGACCGCCCGTCCCGACCTAGCATCGCCGCCGACCTTTCCGTTCCAACCGAAGGAGACGATGATGATCAGGATCGCCAACGCCCAGCTCTGGGTCCACGACCAAGACGAGGCGCTTGCCTTCTACACCGAGAAGGTCGGCATGGAGGTTCGCGCCGACGTGACGCTGGCGGAGATGGGTGACTTCCGCTGGCTGACGGTTGGCCCGGTTGGACAGGAGGACGTCTCGATCGTGCTGATGGCCATCCCCGCAGCGCCGGTGATGGACGAGGAGACCGCGGGCCAGGTTCGCGAGCTGATGGCGAAGGGCTTCGCCGGCACGGTCTTCCTCACCACCGACAATTGCCAGGCCTCCTACGAAGAGCTGAAGGGGCGCGGAGTCGAGTTCACCGAAGCCCCCGAGGAGCGGCCCTACGGAATCGACTCCGGCTTCCGCGACCCCTCCGGCAACAACATCCGCCTCGCCGAGGTGAGGATGGCCGGGGTCTGAGACCTCGGCCAAAGTGGGCACAGCTGGGCTCGAACCAGCGACCTCCGCCTTGTCGAGGCGGCGCTCTCCCAACTGAGCTATGCGCCCGGGATGCCTGAATCTAGCAGCGGCACGCAGGCCGATGAGGCCTCGCGACGAAGGTTCAAGTCCAGCGCTGCAAGTGCCGATGCAAGCCGTGCAACTTTTCAGCTAACTCGGTGTTTCTATTTGCAGCGACCGATTAAGGCTTGAGGACCGACGAGCCAGGGAAACAAAGTCTCGCTGGTGGCACGTCCTTCGGAAACAGAGGGCCCCGAAAGGGGCCCTTTTCCGTTCCGTCGCACGGGCTGGCCGAATGTTGGACGGAGCGACGCGCAAAGCGCCTCGCCTCCCACTCGTTTCCTTACCGTGGACACCGTGAGCGAACACAGACAGCCCCTGGTCCAGTTTCGATCCACGCCCGCGGCGGAACCCAAGGTCGAACTGGGGCGAAAGGTCGCAGACGATGCCGAGACCCCGGACAAGCGACGGGTCTTCCGCTTGCCGCTGCTTCGCGGTCGCTCAGCGCCGAGCACTGCCTCCCGGGAGGAGCGGGCGGCGCTGAAGGACCGTCAGAAGCAGCTGGAATCTGCCGAGGCGGCCGAGGCGGCTTTCTTCGAGACGCCGGCGGGAAGGGCGCGCCTCGCCTACAAACGGGGACATCGACTCTTCCAGTACGAACTCGGGATCAACGAGCTCAGCCCGACGGTCATACCCGGCCCGATCGGATCACCCGCCCGCGAGACCACCGACCCGGTTGACATCCTCAACTCGGTCACGGTCGAGGGTTGGAAGCTGGTCACCGGCAAGTTCCTCCAGTCCGAGATGCGCAACGGGGCGATCGGCGTCTACCTCTTCAAGCGCTCGCAAAAACGGCGCTTGGCGATGAACAACCCCTGGCAGGCCCCCGGCACCACCGACTGAGCACGGTTCGCCGCGCTCAGGGATGGTCGCTGGGGACGTGCCAGCGGCGCGGGAAAAGCAGCGCATCGGTTCCCGCCGGGCCCCATGAGCCGGGCTCGTAGCTCTCGACCGGTGGCGGTTCCCGCACAACCGGATCCGCCACCTCCCAGAGACGCTCGATCGCCGCGGACGTGGTGAAGAGGGTCCGTTCGCCGACCATGACGTCGTAGATCAGCCGCTCGTAGGCGTCTAGCGCCCGCTCGGGACCGCCGAAGCTGTCGGCGTAGCTGAAACGCATGTGGGCCTGGCCGAGTTGCATTTTCGGCCCCGGCACCTTGGCCAGGAAGGAGGCGGAGATCGAGCCGGGATCGCCGAGCTCGAAGGTGAGGTGGTCGTGGCCGTACTCCTCGGCAACCTGCGTGCAATCGATCGGGAACATCCGCCGCGGCGGCTCCGAGAAGGCGACGGTGAGCAGGTGGTGGGTGTCGGCGAGTCGCTTGCCCGAGCGCAGGAAGAAGGGAACGCCCTCCCAGCGCCAGTTGTCGATGAAGGCGCGCACGGCGACGAAGGTCTCGGTGTCGGAGTCGGGGGCCACGCCCTCCTCTTCGCGGTAGCCCTCGTACTGGCCGCGAACCACGTCGCCGAGCTCGAGCGTCTTCATCGCTTCCAAGACCTTCTCGCGCTCGCCCATCAGCGACTTTGCGTTGAGCGAGACCGGCGGCTCCATCGCGACGAAGCTGAGCACCTGGAAGAGGTGGGTGACGATCATGTCGCGGAAGGCGCCGGTTTCCTCGTAGAAGCTGCCGCGCATCTCGATCGAGAGCGTCTCCGGCACGTCGATCTGAATGTGATCGATGTGGTTGCGGTTCCAGATCGGCTCGAACATGCCGTTGGCGAAGCGCAGGGCCAGCAGGTTCTGCACCGCCTCGCGGCCGATGTAGTGATCGATCCGGAAGACCTGCTCCTCCTCGAAGACGGCGTGGACGAGCGCGTCGAGCTCGCGTGCCGAGGCGAGATCGCGCCCGAAGGGCTTCTCCATGATCACCCGCGCCCCCTCCCCCAGCCCGGCTCGGCCCAGCTGCTCGATCACACCGGCGGCGGCCGCCGGAGGCAGGGCCAGGTAGTGCAAGAGGTGGGGATCGCGCAGCTCGCGCCTGGCGGTCGCGATTGCGCTCCCAAGCTGATCAAAGCCCTCACCGGTGGAGGTGAACCCGAGCGAGCGGGCGAAGCGGTTCCAGGACTCGCCATCCAGTGGGCGGCGCCCCGAGCCGCAGACAGCCTCACGGGCGAGCTCGACGAACTCCTCGTCGGAGAGCTCGCTGCGGGCGGCACCGATCAGGGCAAACCGCTCCGGCATCAGGCCGGCCTCGAAGAGGTGGAAGATTCCCGGCAGCAGCTTGCGGCGCGCCAGGTCGCCGGTCGCCCCGAAGAGCACGATCACCTGATCGTGCGGAACGGGCGGCGCCTCCGTCATCGTGGCCTCCAGCGCTTCGACTGCCATCGCCTCAGCCTTGCAGAACGGACGCGCCTACTCGGCGCCGCGCTTCAGAAGCCCGCCTCGAGCGTCGCTTTGAACGCTTCTCCGGCCAGGGGCAGGCGCGGGGCGCCGGGGAAGGAGACCGAGAGCGGGCCGGTCCAGCTCGTCGTCCCGTCCGGAGCAGCGCGATATGTGCCCTTGCCACGGAACGGCACCGGTGGAGTGATCGTCGCCTCGGTGAGTGCCTCGTTGCGGGCGAAGGATTTCGTCGAAGGGGCGGTCGCCAGGGCGTAGCGAATCCTTGCCATCGAGCCCAGGCCTTCTTCGGTGATCGCGGCAAAAAGTGTTGTCTTGCCGACTCGAACGGTGATCAGCTCGGCGGCCGAGACCCCGTGGCGCGAGGTGGCGGCGAGGAAGGTTGGGGTGAAGACGGGATGTTGGCGCACCGGCCGAGCGCGCGGGCTCGAGAAAAGGCCCGAGGGAAGCGAGCTGCAACGGAGGTGCAGCGGGGTACGGATCCTTCCTTTGACCCGGTGCGAGCGCACCGCGATGTACTGCTGCTCACCGCTGAAACGGACGCCGCCAACGAACACCCCGAGCTTGCTGGTGAAGTGATCGGTACCGCGGCAACGGTGGCGCGGCGGTGATTCGACCACCCGACCCGAGGGCCTGAAGCGAACGTCGACCTTGCCGAACTTCCCGAAGGAGGCGGTGATGCGGCGTGAGCTCACCGTTCCCCGTGCCACGTATGCGGTCACGGCCCGTTTGAAGCCGATGAGTTTTTCAAGCGCATTCCCGTTGCCTGGGGGGATTGGCTTGCTCACCTGGACAACAACGATGTCGCCCTCGCCCACCACTGAGACGGTGTATCCGTGCTGCGCTTTCAAATCGAAGCGAGATTCGAAGGCATGGCGCGGGGGCGGCATGTGCAGCTTGGCGCGAAGCAGCGCCCGGAACTGGGCCGGCGCAGCGGCGGGGATGTCGAGCGCGCCCGCCATCGCCAAGGAGGGAAGCGCGCAGAGGCCAACCGTCAGAAGCGCGGCCACTGCCGATAGGCGACGGATCACTTCACCCTCCCCGCGCGGTGGAAGAGGCGAGCGACTTCCTTGCCGAAGTAGGCGCCGAAATCGGTCTGGGGGTCGTCGCCGTATCCGTAATTGGTGACGCTGTTGAGGATCTTGCCGCCAGAGATCGTCCATCCCCCGCCCGAGGCGCCACCGGTGACGTCGCAATCGACCGCGAGGTTCAGCGGGCCCGGGGTGAGGAAGGAGCGCGCGTCGTGGCCGAGGAAGGGCGTTCCCGCGCAGAGCTGCTGGGTTTCGCCATCGAAGGGTTCTTCCGCCGGGTAACCGTGGATGTCGAAGATCTGCCTGGCTTTGAGACCAAAGGCGATCCCGGTCCCGCCCACCGCTTTGGCGAGCAGCCGGCCGCCCTGGTTGCGACCGACGACGGCGGCACCGACGTCGAAGTTCTCGCTGCCGGTCGTGCGCCACTGGCGGGTGGTGTCGATCCACTTGGCGGGAAAAACGCCGAACGGCCGCTGTCCGTAGCGATAGCCGGGCACGAAGACCCAGCGAAAGTCCATCCAGTGCCCGCGCGGGCCGCCGCTGTTGATGCAGTGACCGGCGGTGAAGACGACGCTGTAGTTGGGAGCGTTGACCGAGTTCCCGAGCAGCGCCCCAGCCCGAAGGGTGTCTCGATGAAGATTGCACCATTGACCCGGGCATCGGCCAGGGTCGGATCGGGCACCGGTTCGAAGGCCGAGCTGGCGCTCGCGGACCCGCGGAGCGCGATCTTGCCCTCACCCGGCAGCTGAACGTCGAGCGGCTTGGCCGCCTTCATCCGAGCCGGCGTCCAGAAGCGCAGCGCGTCGTGCGCCTGCGCAGGCGCCACCTCGCCTGCGGCCGCCGACTGCGCCAGCAGCCCGCCAAGCACCAGGGCTGCACCGACAACAGCGACGAGCTTCCCCCTCTTCAGCGCGCAATGCGCCCCCCGGCCACATGCGTTCATCCCGATCAGTCTACTTACGAACAATCGGAAGCATCGATTTCCAGCCAAATGGACCGAATAAGGCTCGAGCGGAAATCGGGCCGTCCGTGCCGCCGGCACTAGCCCAGGTTGTCAAGTGCGAGCCTGATGTCCTTTACCAGTAGCTGCAAGTTCATCGCATCGGTGGGCGAGGCTTCGAAGCCAAAGTGCTCATAGAACGCACGAGCCTCGTCGTTCAAGGCATGCACGAGCAAAAGACGCATGCCTGCTTGCTCGGCTACAGACAGGGCGCGCCTGATCGCGTCTCTGAGAAGAAAAGCTCCGATTCCTCTCCCCTGAACCGCCTTGTCGACGGCCAGCCGGGCCAGCAGCATCGCCGGGATCGGATGCTTCGGCATTCCGCTGCGCGCACGATCGGTCGCTTCGCTGTGCTCGATCGAGGCGAGCGAAAGTGCGTGATAGCCGACGACTCGATCTTGCTCAGAGTCCAGGACCACATAGGTACGAGCCGACCCGGCTCCGGCCGCCGCTCGAGCGTGCTTTACAAGCCAGATGTCGAGCGACCGCACCCCGCAGTCGAACCCGTTGACTCGATGCTCGCCGTCGAGCGGTTGGGGGTCGAGGAACCGGGGCACTCGGCCTATTCAGGTCGAGGGCGCGAGAAAAGCTTGGCGAGCTCGGGGCGAGCCTTCGCGGGCTGGTCCATCGCCGAAACGATCTCCTGCCACGCCTCGGGATCAAGGCTGAAGCTGGTTCGATCAGCCAGCAAGCGCTCAGCTCGCTCCCGGCCGCTCTCTACGAGAAATTGCGTCAATGACTCACGATGAACGAGAGCAGCTTGCTTAAAGAGAGCCTCGTCCTCTTGCTTAATGCGGAAGTTGATCCTTTGGGTCTTTGGAGAGGCCATGGGAATAATGTACATACGATGTATGTCAGAAGTCAAATTGGCCACCTACCTTGATGTAGTGCCTGTTAGCGTCTCGCGGCCATGCGACGGGCGAGACGGATAGCTCCCTTGTTTTCGATGGCGTTCTTGGTGCTTGTCTCAACTGGCACGGCGGCAACGCCGGTGCTTGGTTCCGGCCAGGCGTCGAAGCTTGCCCGTAAGGCAATCGACGCGGAG
The DNA here is from genome assembly GCA_963720805.1 of uncultured Solirubrobacterales bacterium. GTDB lineage: Bacteria > Actinomycetota > Thermoleophilia > Solirubrobacterales > 70-9 > VRUE01. Next base: position 92,919 of record CAVRGT010000003.1, read on the forward strand.
TACGAGCGGAACCCGGAGCGACCGAGTTGTCGCCGAAAAGGCCGATCTCGCGCCGTTTGTCGAGTCCAGTGGCGCGACGAACTGCGCCGGTGGCAAGCGCGTGTCGTCCTGCGTCGAGGTGGCCCTCCAGTAAGTCCGGTCGATGTCTATCGAATCCGCGCGGTGGGTCGCTCGAGCTTCCTCAATCCTCGCAGGGAGCGGCGCGTTGGACGGCTCGTTGTTCAAACGCGCCGTGCGCGCCTTGGTCAGATGCTCCGCTTGCTGGGAATCAGCGATACCGACATCGAGGTCACGACCGATCCGCAATTCACCGACCCATTCGTTGACGAATCTGAATTCGATACCCCCGCGCTTGGTACGCGCTTCGTGGCGATCGGCTTGAGTGTTCGCAATGTAGGTCGTGATCGACTTGAGGATGCGATGAGCAACGGAGCGCGGCTTGTCCTGACAAGCGGCACGGCGCTCAACGCCAGCCTTCTCAATGGATGTTCGGGGATCGTTGAGATGGCACCAGGAGAAACCCGGCTTAGCTGCGTTGCCTTTGAAGTTCCCTTCGGGGTTGCGATCCAACAGTTTGAGTTCTCGGCCGATTCGGGCTTCGGTCAAGAGACCGGCGTTTGGCGCTGACGCACGCGCAACCAGGCGCAAGTCAGGCGGTCGAACTTAGCTTGGTCGAAGCCACGTCCTCGTGGGCGAGCCAATCCGGGTTCTCCTCGATACGGCTGAACGCCCACTCCTGCACCTCGGCAGAGTCGAGATTTCAGGGCTGCCGGCAATGCCTCCTCTTGCGGAACAACCGCTCGCCAGAGCGAAAGGCGCCCACCGGAATCGAACCGGTGTAAACGGCCTTGCAGGCTCGTTTACACCGCCCTCAATTGGCTTGCCCAAGCGGAATCGCCGAGTCGTGCCACCGCCTGTGCCACCGTGAGCGGCGTCAGGCAGCCGCGCCGTGCGTACTTGCAGGCGCGGGAAGCGTGGCCAGGACCTCGGCCGAGAGACGCTTGCTGGCTGACCAAACCTCGACAGCAACGACCTCATCGGCGGAGTCATGGTCGATCAAGCCCCAGCCGACCTCCTCGCTGACCACGTCGGCAGAATCGCCGGTGGGAAGCCAGGCGATATCGACCTCGGCCTCCGTCGCTTTGGTCGTACGAGACACCGCCCAAAGCCTACGCGCGATGGGACGGGCGGCTGTCCGCGCTGCCGATCTGCCAGCGCACGCCCGGCCCGAACTCCAGGACGACGCCGCCCGGCGTGATCAGCTCCCAATTCGGGGGGTCCCCCTCTGCCTCCTGGGTCGCCGGCCTAACATCAAGCAGGGAACCATCCGACAGCTTGCAACGCAACTCGCCCGTTTCTCCGTCAATGTCGGCATCGTCCACAGAACGGCCCACCAGCTCGGCCGGATCGGTTGGCGACCACTCCGCATCCTGCGTCGCGAGCCGCCAGAGTTCGCCCGCCGAGTCCTTGACCTCGACATGGAGAACCTCCGGGTAGGCAATCCGGGCATCGACAATCTGCCCACGCATGGAGCGCAGAACGTTGAGAGGCGAAGCGTCAAGTGCGACTGCGGTTGCCATTAGCCCCTCCATTGTCGCAGCCAGGCCAGCAGTTCTCCATAGCTCAGGTTCGCCTGCACGGTCCCGGCCTGCTTCTCCGCGTGAAGCGCCTCGCTGGCTTCGTACCGTTCCTAGGTGGTCAAACCCGCCTCCTTGCAGGCTTGCCGGAACTGCTTGATGTCCCGCTTGTGACCCACGTTCGGCGGCGAGTCTATTCAGCAGTCCGGGTCTAATCCGGTCGTTGATAATGCGGCCTGAAAGGCCGCTCAAGCCGCTCTGGCAAGCGGAGAACGGCTCGCCAGAGCGAAAGGCGCCCACCGGAATCGAACCGGTGTAAACGGCTTTGCAGGCCGCTGCGTAACCACTCCGCCAGGGCGCCAAGCTGGCTCATAGAGCCAAATTCAAGCGGTTTCCTCAAATGCTCTTTGGGACTTACTGCCAATTCCCTGCCAAAACTCCCGGGGTCGGTCGTCGGCAGGACGCCCACGCGAGGTCCGCTTAATTTCCTCAAGATAGACGGCCTTGAGCTTCGATGGCTGCTTCATCGGCTTCATATGGCGGTTTGGGGCAAGAGCGCACGTCGTGCCTCGAGTCGGCGTCGCCGCTGCGGTAACGGGCTGTATCCGCGCGCAAGCATCTGCGCACTGTGATCCTCGCCCGCTGGCTCCGACGGCCGCTCATTGGCTTTGCGTAGCGGTTTTACGGCCTGCGCGGACTCGAATCTTCCGCGACCAAAGCTATTGACAGCAAGCGCGCAGGCCGCTGCGCACCGGATGGTCTTGGCCCATCGGCGCTTGGAATCGGGGTCAACTCCTAGGCTTGGGACTCGATGCCGACCGATCTGATCCTCCAACGAATCGCCGCCGCCGACTGGACCGACGTCCCGGAGGCAACGGTGTGCTCCCAGCTGATCATGCCGGTCCTCATGTTCATGGGCTACGGGCAAAACACGCTGCACAAGGTTGTCGAGCAGCAGACCTACAAACTCAAGGACCCCACCATCGAGAAGGGTTCCCGACGGGTCCGGCTTGACTATCAACCACGAGTCTACGAGGAGGGCCTTTGGGTGATGGAGGCTAAGGGGACCGACGCCGCCGTGTCGCCAAGGACGCTCGGGCAGGTCCGCGACTACGCGATCCATCCGGAGGTTCGAGCGGCATTGATGGTCACCGTCGACCGCGCGGGCTTTCAGGTCTTCGATCCGTGGGACGAGCACTGGAGCACCCCGCTTGTCTGTGTCGCGCCCGACGAGGTCGTAGCACGAATCGAGGAGCTGCGTACGATCCTCGGCGTCGACCGGGTCGCCGACTTCGTGCGGCGCCGCCACCTCGATCACATCCGACGCGCGCTCTCGGCATCGCTCGAGTTCGGAGTCCTCTCCGAGGTCGAACAGGAATTCCGCAAGCTGATTGAGGATGCCCGGACGACCATCGACGCCAAGCGGATGGAGATCTACCGAAGCTCCCAAGAAGAAGCCGAAGCGCGCCACGAGCGGGTCCTGGCCAACAGCGGCGCCTCGGGCGTAGCCCAGCATCACAACAGCGCCTGGGCCGACTCACAGATCTCGACGCTCGACCTCGCCAAGGCGGTGCTGGCGCAGGACGAGCGCCAACGGCCAACCCAACTGATGCAGGTGAAGCCCGCGATCGAAGCGGTCTTCAAACGCCAATGCCCAGACGGCGCCCCGCTCTACCGACCACTCTGGTGGTTGCACATCGTGATCCTGGTGGGCTGCGTCGCTCTCCGTGGCAAATCCGGCTGCGAACCCTATGCCGAGGATATGGCCCGGCAGGCGATCCGCGACGCGCTCCTGGGCTTCCCCGATGACGACGTCGCCGCCGCGTCCTGGAGACTGCAACGGGTGTTCATCCCAGTGACGGCACGGGTCCTTGCCTGCGCCCCCCTGGAGGATCTCTCGGCCGGACTCAGATCTCGAATGAGCGCAGAGGACAAGATCAGGTGGCGCATCGACCCAGCACGACTCCTCATGCACGGAGTCACAATGGCCACCATCCGCAAATTGGGAGAAATAGACCCCTGGGGGATTGAGACACTCGAGCGAGAGACCGTCGCCGCACAGGAGGCACTTGAGCGACTCTCTGATCCCCAAGGAGAGTGGGTTGGCCCCATCGGCGATCCATGGCTGAAGACCTGGGAGTACGTCGATCACCTGCAGATGTGCGCGCTGTCGGTGCTCGGGCGCGACACGAACGCTGACGACCTTCTCCGAGAGGACGAGATCCAGGCGACCATCCTCGTCGCCGCCGAATCGGAGCATCAGATCTTGAATCGGGTCGGCAGACCCGTAGCCGAAAGGCTCGGACTTACCTAGCAGCCCTCGGCGATGCAAATCCGTTCTGGCCAAAACCGTCTGGATCACCGAACGGCGAAAGATGGCGCGGAGCCGCGTCGGCGGGGAAGGCCTATGCCTCAAGCAATCGGACGGGCAACGCGGCGCCGGCGGCATTACGGGCAAGCGGCCCGTCAAGGGTAAGCAACTCAGCGTCAAGGCTCTGGGCCAGAGCGACATAGGCGGCGTCGTAGGCGCTCTCGCGACGCAGCTTCAGCGCAATCTTGATCACGCCGGGGCCGTCATCGAGGTCGTGGAGCATGATCGGCATCGCCACAATCTGCCTCCATCCACGCGCCGCGTCGTCAATGTCAATCTCACCGGCGACGACCTTGCGCGTGAGGGCGTTGGCGACCTCATAGCGAAGGAGCCGCGGCGCATGCAGCGCCTCGCCCGCTTCGCCCAGCGCCTTCACATGCCGACCGGCGGACTCTGCTCGTTGGTCCTTCGTCACCATCGCGACAAGGACGTTCGAGTCCAGGACGACCGTCAACGGCCGCGCTGTTCGAGTTCCTCGCGGCCCTCGCGCACCAGCGCAACCGCGTCATCGCGGCTACCCCGCATACGACCGCGGACCTCGGCCAGCTCGGCCAAGGCGGCGTCCCAATTAAAGTCGGCGGAAGCGAGCTCGATGGCCAACAACTCGTCGGCGAGCTGGTCTGGCTGCACGCCGCGACGACCCGCCTCTCTCTCAAGGCGGTCGTAGGCATCGGGAGTTATGTGAATTACCCGGTCGCGCGTTGCCATCGAGAGAAGTGTAGGGGCACCCCTGGATCTTGTCTCGGGCGGTGGCAAGACCTCATCCCCCAATCCCGTCGACGCGACGGAAAATCAATTGGCAGTCACTGCCAAAACCCGCCGAAATAGTGCGTGATCATGCGTGATCCCCGCGTAAGCTGACCCCGTTCGAAAGAGTCGAATCCACCCCTTTTTGGCTCTACAGAGGCAAAAAGGGGACGAAAAACAGGAGGCTTTGCAGGCCGCTGCGTAACCACTCCGCCAGGGCGCCGAAGCGGATGAAGGGTAGCGGCGTTGGGGTCGGGACAGGGGCTAGGCGGCGCGCTGTTCGGGGCCGGGATCGTCGTCGATGTCGAGGATCAGGTTGTCGTCGGCGCTGCGGCGGACGCGGAACTCGAGCGGTGAGCGCTGCTCGAGCTCGCGCAGGAGCTCAACCGGTTCGTTGAGCCGCATCGAGAGGGTCGCTCGGCCCTCGGAGAAGCGCTCTACTGAGATGTCGGAGGTGGCGCCGATCTGGCCAGCGGCGTCCTCGAAGCCGACCAGCTGCGAGAAATCGTCCAGGGGGCCGATCTCGACTTTGACCTGGCCTTCGAAGAGGTTCTGCGCGGCCTGCTCGATCGGGCCGGGCTCATTCATGGCCGGCGCCGCGCCGCTCGCGTCGGCCTCCGCCTCGGTCAGCTCCTGGGCGCGGCGGCCGACCTCGACCGCCTCACGCAGTGCCTTCATCCGAATCCGGGTCGCCTGGCCGCGGGCCTGCGCCTGGATCTCCTCCAACTTCGAGGAGACAGTCTCCAGCGAGGCGATGCTGCGGTCGTGGCGTTCGTTGGCCTCGATCAGGCGCTCATGCAGGCCGCGGATCTCGCGCTCGCGCTCGATCACCATCGCCGAGAGCCCGGAGAGCTCCTCTTCGGCGCCGGCGGCAATGTCAGCGGCCTCGCGCCAACGTTTGAGCGCCTCCTCCGCGTCGCGCTCCAGTGCCCAGCTACGGGCGTCACGCGCCGCGATCGCCGCCTCCACATCGGAGGGGCGGTAGCCGAAGAGCGCCCGCTTGAAGCTACCCATGTGCGGCACCGTAGAGGTGCCCTCGGACGCCATCCTCCGGTGCCGGAAGCTCGAGCCGTGGCGCCTCGCGCCAGAGGTCCTCGAGCGCGTAACGCTGTCGCTCCTCCTCGGTGAACACGTGCAGCACGCAGTCGAGGTAGTCGAGCACGATCCAGCCCGCCGCATCGGCCGCCTCCGAGCCGCTCGGCAGCAGCCCCTGCTCCTGCTTGAGGCGCACCTTCACCTCGTCGGCGATCGCCCGCGCCTGGCGCTCGTTGCGCGCCGTGCAGATCGTCAGGAAGTCGGTGTAGGAGACGAGCTCGCGCATGTTGAGGACGACGATTTCGCTCGCCGCTTTCGAGTCGGCGAGCTCGGCCAGGCGCCGTGCCAGCGCTTCACTGCGTGCGACTTTGTCGCTCTCACTCATTGGTAAATCCCCTTCTCTTCGATGAAACGCGCCACCGACTCGGGCACGAGGTAGCGCAGGGGCCGCTCCCGGGCCGCCCGCTCGCGAACCGCCGAGGAGGAGACACCGAACTGCGGCATCTCCAGCATCGTCGCCCGACCGTCGGCACCGAGGCTGCGCAGGACCGCGGCGACATCGGCGTCGGAGATCCCGGCACGGCGGGCGACCGCAAGGCGCGCCAACTCGGTGACCCGCTGCGGCTCGCGCCAGCTCTCCAGCCCCACCGCGGCATCGGCCCCCATCACGAAGACGAGCTCTCTGTCGCCTCTGTCCTTTGCAAGCTGCTCCAAGGTCTCATATGTATAGGACGGCCCCTCACGCTCGACCTCCAGGGTCGAGACCGAGAAGCGCGAGTCATCGGCCGCGGCCAAGCGAGTCATCGCCAGTCGCAGCTCGCGACCGGGATCGTCGGCGATCCGCTTGTGCGGCGCGCTGCCGGTCGGCATCAGGATCACTTCCTCGAGATTGAGCTGCCAGAGCGCCTCCTGGGCGAGCGCCAGGTGGCCGAGGTGCGGCGGGTTGAAGGCCGAGCCGAGGACGCCGATGCCGGCCGGCGCGGCGCTACTCACGCACTTGGCCGTCGCCGTGGACGACGTACTTGTAGGTCGTCAGCTCGCGCAGCCCGATCGGCCCGCGCGCGTGCAGCTTCTGGGTCGAGTTGCCGATCTCGGCGCCCATGCCGAACTCAAAGCCGTCGGTGAAGCGAGTCGAGGCATTGGTGTAGACGACGGCCGCGTCGACCCCGGCGGTGAAGCTCCGCGAGGCCTCCTCGGAAGCGGTGACGATCGCCTCGGAGTGACCGGTGCCGTGGGCATTGACGTGATCGATCGCCTGCTCGAGCGAGTCGACGACCGCGACCGCCAGCTTCAGGTCGAGGTACTCGGTATCCCAGTCGGCTTCACTTGCGGGACCAACCTCGACACCACCGGCAAGCTCGCGCGCACGCTCGTCGCCGACGAGCTCAACGCCGGCGTCGCGCAGCTCGGTGAGCGCCGCGGGAAGGAAATCCGTCGCGATCGCGGCATCGACCAGCAGGGTCTCGGCCGCGTTGCAGACACCGGGCCGCTGCGTCTTCGCGTTGAGCGCGATCCGCCGCGCCATCTCCAAATCAGCATCGCTGTGCACGTAGACGTGGCAGTTGCCGGCAGCGGCGTAGATCACGGGCACCGTTGCAACGTCCTTGAGCGCGTTCTTCAAGCCTTCGCCCCCACGCGGGATCAGCAAATCGACGTTGCCCTCCTGGGTGGCCAGCTCCGCAAGCTCATCGCGGTCGCCGCTGGTGAGCAGAAGCACTGCGTCCTCGGGCAGCCCAGCCTCTGTCAGCGCCTCACGAACGACTCCCGCAAGCGCCCCGTTGGATCGTTCGGCATAGCTCGACCCCCGCAGCACGATCGCGTTACCGCTCTTGATCGTCAGCGCGGCGCAATCGATCGTCACGTTGGGGCGTGCCTCGTAGACGACGGCAACGAGGCCAAGTGGGACCCGCAGCTTGCGCAGAGCGAGGCCGCTGTCGAGAGTCTTGGCTTCCAGCTCCTCTCCAATCGGATCGTCGAGCGACGCGACCGCCCGGACCCCCTCGGCCATCGCCGCGACGCGATCCGCAGTCAGCGTCAACCGATCACGCAGCGCCTGGGTCAATCCAGCCGCGCGGTCGTCGGCCAGGTCCGCGGCATTGGCCTCGAGAATGTCCCCGGTCCGCTCCCCCAGTAGCCGAGCAGTCGCCTCCAGCGCCGCATCCTTAGTCGCCGTGGAAGCACTCCCCAGCTCCCGCGCCGCGCGCTTCGCAGCGACGCAGCTTTCCTCAACGCCTCTGGTCGTAATCGCCATGATCGGCTAAGGGTAGCTGTGAGGGCCGGGAGCCCCCTCCCAAAACGAGCGGCAGGAGCCGCTCTTGAGTGTTTTGGGAGGGGGCTCCCGGCCCTCAGACCAACACAAACCGATCCCGGTGAATCACCTCGTCGGCAGCGCCAGGGAAAAGCTTCCGGATCTTGGAGCTGTTCATACCGATCACCTGTGCGACCTCGTGCGAGGCATAGTCCGAAACGCCCTTGCCGATCATCTCGCGAGACTCGTGGTCAACTACGGCCACAGCATCGCCGGCGTTGTAGGTCCCCACGGAGTCAACTATGCCCACCGCAAGCAAGCTCGAGCCGCTGTCACGCAACCGCGCGGCGGCGCCGGCATCGACGTACAGCGTTCCCGCGGGTGGCTTTCCGTACTTGAGCCAAAGCTTGAAACTCGACGCTTTGGTGTCCCGCGCAGCGAACCGAGTGCCCACCGAGCCGTCCTCCGCAGCGGCAGTGAGAGTCCCGGCACTTGTGCCGTCGCAGATCGTCGCCGGGATCCCGGCCTCGCCGGCCATCTCGGCTGCCGCCACCTTGCTCCGCATCCCGCCCGAGCCGAAGGCCGATGTCCTGTCGCCGATCTCAAGGCCCGCCAGCTCGGAGAAGTCAGTCACCTCCGGGATCCGCTCGGCCCCGCCGTCGATCGCCGGGTCGGCCGTATGGAGGCCGTCGGTGTTCGTCAGCAGCACCAGGAGCCGCGCGTCGAGCAGGATCGCCACTTGGGCGGCGAGGAAGTCGTTGTCGCCAAAGGTGATCTCGTCGGTGGCGGTGGTGTCGTTCTCGTTGACCACCGGGACCACGCCCCAATCGATCAACCGCCGCAGCGTCTGGCGAGCGTTGAGGTAGTTGGTGCGGGCGGCGATGTCGGCGGCGGTGAGCAGGACCTGGGCGGCGCGGGTGCCGTGCTCGGCGAGGCGGCTCTCGTAGGCGCGGAAGAGGTCGCCCTGGCCGACCGCGGAGGCGGCCTGCAACTCGTCCATCGCCCGCGGGCGCACCGGTAGGTCCATCAGCCGCATACCGCGGGCGATTGCACCCGAGGTGACCATCGCCACCCGCTCACCGTCTTGCTCGAGAGCGGCCACCTGCTCGCAGACCGAATCGAGCACGTCGGTGCGCAGAGAGCCGTCATCGGCGGCGACGATCGAGGAACCGAGCTTGACGACGAGGGTCATCGCCGCCCAGTGTATGAGCCGTCGCACCCGGTCGACTGCGGCCGATCTTCACGCTGAAGACTGCGCTGCGACGGACGAATTTCAGTGGCGATTCTTTTTCGGCGACACCGCCCAGAAAAGCTCCCGGTCGCTGAGGCTGGCGAGAAACATCGCGACGAGCAAAAAGCCTACGTCACCGAGACCCCATGCAAGCCCTTGAAGGTCGAGCCAACGCTGGAATAGACCCACGCCTACAGCCGAGGCGAGGGTGGCCAGAGCGACTCGAACAAAGCGAAACATCACCCCGATATTACCCAGATTATGAAACGTATTGTCAGCGCGACGGCAATCCACGTGATCTCGATTTGACGCACTCGATGCGCCGGGAGTTCACCGTCACGACGCTGCTCGGACCAGTGAACAATCAGTCGACCCACGATTGAGCCGATCCCGGCGCCAAACAGAAGGTCCTGGGCGCTCGGGAGGGAGCTGAGAAGGGCGCGAGGGCGCAGATTGGAGCCAGACACGCCAGCACAAGGCCAGCGAGTCCGACTCTCTCCCCCCTGCGTCAGGGATACAGCTCGAACTCGTGATCTCCGACGCGGACCTCGTTCCCGGGCTCGAAGCCGGCGGCACGAAGGGCGGCGATGACGCCGATCTCGTTGAGTCGCTGCTCGAGATAGGCGAGCGCCTCTTCGTTGGCGATGTCGTGGCGCTCGAAGAGCAGTTCGACCCCGCGACCGGTGACGCGGTAGGCGCCATCGTCCTCGCGTTCGACCGCGTAACCGCCTTCGCCCACGGGCCGGTAGACGCGATGCTCGGCCTCGAATTCCCCAACCGGCTCGGCGCCGCGCTCGGGCCTGGCCGTGGGCAGCTTGGGCAGGGCGGTGAGAATCCGCTCGCGCAGCTCTTCTAGGCCATCTCCCGTGGCCGAGGAGGCGGCGAGCACCGTCAACGCACCATCGCCGAGCCGCTCGCGCCACTGCTCGAGTGCCTGCTCAACCTGCTCTGGCGGCAGCAGATCCCGCTTCGAGAGCAAGACCAGCTCGGGCAGTCGATCCAAGCCACCACCGTAGGAACCAAGCTCCGCACGAATCGCCTCGTAGTTGGCAACGGGCTCGCCTTCCAGCGGCGCCAGCTCGACCAGATGGACGAGCATCGCGCAGCGCTCCACGTGAGCGAGGAATTCGTGGCCGAGGCCGGCGCCGTCGGCCGCCCCTTCGATCAGCCCCGGAATGTCGGCCACGATCGCCTGCCGGTCCTCGCCCTCGATCGTCCCCAGCACCGGCGAGATCGTCGTGAACGGGTAGTCCGCCACCTTCGGCGCCGCCCGCGTCAACCTTCCCAGCAAGGAGGACTTCCCCGCGTTGGGCAGCCCGATCAAGCCGACGTCCGCCAGCAGCTTGAGGCGCAGCTCGATCCAGCCCTCCTCGCCCTTGGTGCCGTTCTCGGCGAACCGCGGCGCCTGCCGGGTCGAGCTGGTGAAGCGCTTGTTTCCGTGCCCCCCACGCCCCGCATGAGCCACAACGGCCCGCTGTCCAGCCTCAACCAGATCAACGCGACTGCCATCGACGGCTTCAGCCTGAGTCCCGGCGGGCACAAGAACCTCCCTGTCGTCCCCGCGGCCCCCGTGCCGATTCGACCCTTCCCCGTGCTTGCCCCGCCCACCCCGAAAGTGCTTGCTCCCCTTCAGCGCGGCCAGATCCCGCTTCGAAGAATCGCAAACGAGCACCACATTCCCCCCGTGCCCCCCATCCCCACCATCAGGCCCTCCCCGAGGCACATGCGCCTCCCGGCGAAACGAGATGCAGCCGTTCCCCCCGGCCCCGCCCTCAACCCAGATTTTGGCCTTGTCGAACATGAGCTTCACGAGGTGTAACGCATTGAGGCTCTACGAGGACCACAAAGCGTTGCACCTCGAAAAGCTTCGGACACGAAGACCTGCGGGGTCCAAGCGGCCTTGGGACAGGGCGTCGGGTATCCCCTCCCAAAACACTCAAGCGCGGCTCCTGCCGCGCGTTTTGGGAGGGGATACCCGACGCCCTCCCGCTTGGTTCTAGGAGTCCTGCAGAACGGTGATGGTCCGCCCCTTGCGGGACGACTTGAACTCGACCGTTCCCGCTCGCGCCGCGAAAATCGTGTGGTCGCGGCCGAGGCCGGTGCCGTCGCCGGGCCAGAAGCGGGTGCCGCGCTGGCGGACGATGATCTCGCCGCCGGAGACTTTTTGGCCCGCGAAGACCTTGACCCCGAGCATCTTGGGGTTGGATTCGCGTCCGTTGCGGCTTGAGCCGAGTCCCTTCTTATGAGCCATCGTCAGAATCCTTTTTAGCAGCCGCTTTTTTAGCGGGGGCTTTTTTCGCTTTCGCGGCAGGTTTTTTGGCTGCGGCTTTTTTGGCCGGAGCTTTTTTCGCAGCGGGTTTTTTCGCCTCGGCCGGTTTTTTCGCCGCTGCTTTTTTCTCAGCCGGTTTCGCCGCTTTCGGAGCCGCCTCTTTTTTCTCGGCCGGCTCAGCTTTCTTCGGCGCAGCGGCTTTGCGGCTGCCGAGGCTGATCTCGGTCACCTCGAGCTTGGTCAGCTCGGAGCGGTGGCCGGCGCGGCGGCGGTAGCCCTTCTTCGCCTTGTATTTGAAGATCTTGATCTTGGGGCCGCGCAGGTGCTCGGAGACGGTCGCCTCGACCTTGACTTTCTCCAGCTCTTTGCCGCCCGCGACGACCTCTTTGTCGCGGAACATCACCGGGCGCAGGGCGACTTTGTCGCCCTCTTTGGCGCTCAGTCGATCGACGAGCAGCGAGGTGCCCTTCTCGACCTTGTACTGCTTGCCACCGGTCTCTATGACTGCGTACGTGTTCATTCGTCCTTGCTCTGGGTTGAGCTTGACCGACCGCGACCACCTCTGCGACCGCGACGGCGACTGCGCGAGGCCGAGGATTCTAGCTGGGAGCCGTTTTCCTCGCCGCCAGCGCCGGAGCCGGCCCCGTTGGCCTCCTCCCCCTCGGGCAGCGAGGCCACCGCGGCGGCCCGCTCGACCCGCTCGATCCGCACCAGTTTGCGCTGGCCGACGAAGCGCCCGCCACCGGTGACGCTGACAATGTAGGAGTCGACCCGGGCGACGGCGTCATCGGCGTTGTACATGTGCGGCTCGTCAATTTTGACCAGCACCTCCTCGCCGACCTTGAAGGGCAGCGCCCGTTCCTCGATCTCGGCTCGGCTGCCGGTTTCGACCACCTCGAAGGTGGCGATCGGCAGGGCATCGCCACCCTCGAAGTGGAACTGCTTGCTGCTATCTGCCTCGAGCGCGGCGAGGCCGCTCTCGGGGTCGATCAGCTCGGCGGCGACCTTGGGATGAACCCGCAAGAGCAGCGCCTCGGCCTCCTTGGCACCGGCGGCGATGTCGGGCAGGCGCCGCATCGCGTCGAGCGCCACCGTCTCAGCGGAGAGCACGACGCCTTCGCCCTCGCAGGTCGGGCAGGGCACGGTGAGGATCTCGCGCACCCCGTCGGTGACGTTCTGGCGGGTCATCTCGACCAGCCCAAGCGGCGAGACCTCGACCACGTAGCTCTTCGACTTGTCCGCGTCGAGCGCTTTGCGCAGCGTTTTCAGCACTTTGTCGCGGTTGCGGGCCCGGGCCATGTCGATGAAGTCGATGACGATGATGCCGCCGATGTCACGCAGGCGCAGCTGGCGCACGGCCTCCTCGGCCGCCTCGGTGTTGACCCGGGTGATCGTCTCCTCCAGGCCGCCTTTGCCGCGACCGGTGAAGCTGCCGCTGTTGACGTCCATCACGGTCAGCGCCTCGGCGTAGTCGATGATCAGGTAGCCGCCCGAGGCGAGGTCGACGCGCTTGCCCAGGGTCGACTCGATCTCCTTGTCGATGCCCCACTTCTCGAACAGCGGCTTGCGCTCTTTGTAGAGCTCGACGCCGTCGACCAGCTCCGGCGCGGTGCGCTGGAAGAAACTGGTCACCCGTTCGAACTGCTTGGGCGAGTCGATGATCGCTTTCTCGAAGTCGCTGAGGAAGACGTCGCGCAGGACGCGGACCGGCAGGTCGGCCTCCTGGAAGACCAGATCCGGGGCGACGATCTGCTCGGTGCGCCGCTGCAGCACGTCGTTGAGCTTGTGCAGGTAGCCGATCTCGCGCACGAAGTCGGCCTTTTTGGCGCCGTGGGCGGCGGTGCGGACGATCAGCCCGCCCGGGCCTTTGTAGGTGCGGTCGACCATCTTGCGCAGGCGGTCGCGCTCGGAGTCCGCCAGCCGCCGGCTGACGCCGACGCCGCTTCCCTGCGAGGCGTAGACCAGGTAGCGCCCGGCGATCGAGACGTTCATCGAGAGCCGCGCGCCCTTGGTCTTGAGCGGGTCCTTGACCACCTGCACGACGATCTCCTGACCGGGTTTGATCAGCTCGTCGATGCGGCGGCCTTTGCCGGTGCCGCGGCCGCGCTTTGGCGCCTGTTCTCCGTTCGGGAGGACGATCTCGTCGACGTGGAGGAAGCCGTTGCGCTCGAGGCCGATATCGACGAAGGCGGCCTCCATGCCGGGCAGGACGTTGTCGACCTTGCCCTTGTAGATGTTGCCGACGATCGAACGCCGGCCGCGGCGCTCGATGTAGAGCTCCGCTACGTCGCGTTTGCCGCCTTTCGTCTTTGACTCGAGGACGGCGACGCGGGTCTCGCCACGATCGGCGGAAACCAGAATTGTCTTTTTCATTTGAGTTAGCTCAGTTCAGAGTAGGTACGCACGCCTGGCCCCTTCAAGGGATCACCAGGCGAACCTGCCTTTCTGGCTGAGCCGCGCTTGCATGTGGATGCTCTGGAGGACGCCGATCGCCACGAGGGTCGCCAGTACAGACGACCCGCCGTAGCTCATCAGCGGCAGGGGGATCCCGGTGATCGGCATGATCCCCAGGTTCATCCCCACGTTTACGAAGACCTGGAAAAGGAGCATGCCGGCGATACCGCCGGCGACCAGGGTCCCGTAGGAGTTCTTCGAGAGCGTCACAATCCGCAGCGCCCGCCAGATAAGCAGGGCGTATAGGGATAGGACCAACGCGGCTCCCATGAATCCGTAGCGCTCACCGATCACGGCGAAAATGAAATCGGTGTGCCGCTCAGGGACAAAGTTGAGCCGCGTTTGGGTGGCACGATCGCCGCGTCCGGTCTTCTCCCCGGAGCCGATGGCGATCTTGGCCTGGTTTTGCTGATAGCCCGCGTCGCTGGGGTCCGCGCTGGGCTGCAGGAAAGAGGTCAACCTCTGCTCCTGGTAGCCCTTCAGAACCGGCGCCCCAACTGCGGGCGCCAGCACGAGAACCGCCACTGTCATGACGACGAAGGCCGCGCCGATCACCGCGAAGTGCGTCCAACGGACGCCCCCCACGTACATCACGGCGAGGGTGATTGCCCCGAACACCAAAGCGGTGCCGAGATCCGGCTGCAAGAAGACGAGCGCAGCCGGTGCCAGGCCGAGGCATAGGTAGCGCACGGTGCGCTGCCAATCGGAGCCTCTCCTGGCGCCATCGAGGACAAACCCGGCAAGGGCCAAGACGAGCAGCACCTTGCCGAGCTCCGATGGCTGGAAGCTGAAGAAGGGAAGTTCGAAGGAGCGCCGCGAGCCGCGCGCGGCGAAGCCGAAGACGAAGACGAGCGAGATGCTGACGCAGAGGAAGGTGTAGATGCCGACCCGCAGCTCGCGGAAGCGTGAGTAATCGATGCGGGTCAGCAGATACATAGCGACGATCCCGAGCACGCCGTAGATTGCCTGCCGGTCCACGTAGTAATACGGGTTGCCGGGGACGTCGTGCTTAGTGGCCTGGGCCAGGGTGAAGACGCTGAAGACCACGAGGGCCGCGGCGGAGAAGGCCAGCGGGGCGTCCATGTATGGCAGGCCAAGGCGCTCGGCGATGCCGGGATGGAAGGCAAAAGGCTCGGCTCGGGCGCGGCGCGCGCGGGTCGCGTACATCGTCGCGCCTAGCCTTCGCTTTCTTCTTCTGTGCTCGCGTCGTGCGCGAGCTGTTTGGCGAAATACGCTTCCAGGATCTTCCTTGCTGCCGGCGCCGCCGATTCGTCGCCGAAGCCGCCTTCCTCCATCGTAACGAAGGTGACGATACGCGGATTGGGGTACGGAGCAAGGACGCCGTACCACGACTGGTCCAGGTGCGGCGGGCGCTGGGCGGTGCCGGTCTTGCCCGCAACCGGGATCGGAAAGCTGCTGAAGGTGTCGAATGAGGTCCCGCCACCGTTCTGCGCCGCGTCGTGCAGGCCTTCCAGAATCGCGGCCCTGTAGCGGGGGTCGATATGGATGTGGCGGCGCGGCGCTGGGTCGAATTCCTTCAGCACCCGGCCGGCGGGATCGTCGATTTCCTTGCCGAGGTGCGGGGTGACGACGGTGCCGCCGTTGGCCAGGGTCGCGTAGGCGATCGCCATCTGCAGCGGGTTGGTCTGCAGATCGCCCTGCCCGGTGGCGAGCTGGATATTGTCGCCGGGGGACCAAGGGCGGTCGGTGCCGCCTTCCTTGAAGAGCTGGTTGCGCCAGTGCTGCGAAGGGAGCAGCGTTTCGTCTTCGACCGGCAAGTCGATCCCGGTCGGCCGACCGATGCCGAGCGCGTGCCCCCAGTGCTGCAGTTGGCCGCTGTCCCACATGCGGTAGCCGAGGGTGTAAAAGAAGACGTCCGAGGACACTTCCAGCGCCGGGACGAGGCTGACGGTGCCGTTTGCCGCTTCGCCGGCGTTTTTGAACGTTTCGCCGCCGATTTCGAACTGGCCGGGATCGTTGATCACCTCGTTCAGCTGCAGGTTGCCGCTTTCGAGCGCCGCCAGGGCGGTTATGAGCTTGAAGGTCGAGCCGGTCGGATAGAGGCCGTTGGTGACCCGGTCGAGCAGCGGCGCGGCTGGATTGTTGTAGGTCTCTTCGACCTGCTTCTGGGTCAGCGGCGGGGTGAGGAGAGCGGGTTCGTAGGTCGGGAATGAACCGAGGCCAAGGATTTCGCCCGTGTGCACGTCCATCGTGATGAAGCCGCCCGGGAGGCCGCGTTCGGCAAGGGCCGCTTCGCCGGCCACCTGCACCTTTTCGTCGATCGAGAGCTTCAGGTTGTCGCCGGGTGCGGGGGCCTTGGTGAAGAGCCGCCCGTTCGGGGTGGGCTCACCGAGGGCATCGACTTGGACCCTGGTCAGGCCAGGTTTGCCGCGCAGAAAGCGGTCATAGGTGTCCTCGATCCCGCCCTGGCCGATCGCGTCACCTGGCAGCAGGCCGCGGAAGCGCGACTCTTTCAGCTGCGCTTCGGTGATCTCGCCAACGGTGCCGAGGATGTGAGCGGCCAGGGCGCCATCCGGATAGTCGCGGACGAAGACGCGCTCGACCTCGACGCCGGGAAAGCGCGCCTGGTTCTCCTGCAGGTAGTAGACGAGGTCGTGGCCGACGTCGCGGCGCAGGGTGACCGGCGCTGCCGGCGCCAGCTTCAGCTCTTCGTGCATCGTGCGACGCACGTGCCTGAGGCTGCTGTGAGTGAGCTCGGCGAGGCGGGAGAGCTCGAGATGGCGTTCGGCCGGGTCTTCGGGCAGCTTGCGCGGGTTCACCTGCAGCGCCAGGCTGGTCCGGTTGGCGACCAGCACTTTGCCGTTGCGGTCGAGGATCTCGCCGCGCGGAGCGCTGGTGCGGAAGGAGCGAGTGCGATTGTTCTTCGCTTCGGCGAGGTACTTTTCGCCGTCGATCACCTGCAGCAGCCACAACCTGAAAAACAGCACTCCAAAGAGAACAACGGCAACGCCGCCAAAAAGGGCAATGCGCAGCGCCAGCCGGTTGGTCATCGCGGGGCCGCGCTCGTCGGAGCGGAGGTACATAGCCGTTCCTCAGACCCCCAGCGCCTTGGGCCGGCGCGAGCGCTGCACTTTCGGGTCGTCGACCAGGGCCGGCCGCAGCACCCGCCGCACGAGCAGGTAGAGCGGCCAGCCGAGGAAGAAGGCATAGACGCCCTTGAGCAGCAGGTCGCGGACGATCAGCAGGCTCACCGGGGCGTCGATCCCAAGCAGCAGCTGGATCACGCCGAAGCCGAGCTCGGCGCCCAGGGTGAAGCCCATGCAGAGCAGGGCCGGCGTCAGCGAGTTGTGGATCTCAAAGCGCTCGCGGTAGAGCCCGGCCAGGTAGCCGACGCTGAGCAGGACCAGCGAGGAAACGCCGAGCGCCTCGACCAGCAGGCAGTCAAGGAAGAAGCCGATCGAGAAGCCGGCGACTGCGCCGGTGAGGCTGCCGCCGAGCAGGGCCAGGCAGACGACCAGGGCCGGGAGGATGTCCGGGCTTACGTGGAAGAGCTCGACCTGGGAGAAGAAGGAGAGCTGCAGGAGCACGCCGAGCAGGCCGATCGCGGCGATGCGCAAGACGATCTTCGGAGTGACGATCACCGGCGCGAGCCCCCGGTCAGGACCTGAACCAGATCGAGGTTGCGCAGATCGGCGAAGGGGCGCACGTCGACCTGTTCTTTGGCCTCCTGTTCGATCGCCTGTTCGATCACCGGGGTTTTCGTCACTTCGCCCAGCGGCAGGCCGGGCGGGAAGAGCGAGCAGTGCCCCTGGGAGCACCAGCCGGCGGTGACCACGGTCTGACCGCCGTGAACCCGCTTGGTCGAGTCGATGAAGTCGAGGATCAGCGTTTCTGGGTCGCCGACTTCGGGCTTGACGAGGCCCTGGACGCCGGAGGGGACGACCTTGCCCGAGACCGCGCTCGCGTGGTCGGTTGAGCAGCATCACCTGAGAAGAACCCGGCTCGACCGCGGCGATGCGGCCGATCAGGCCGTCGCCGCTGATCACCGGATCGTCGACGTGGACGCCGTCGCCGCTGCCGACGTCGATCCCCACGCTCGAGCGCCAGATCGTCGGCGAGCGCGCGATCACCCTGCCGGTGACGAGCTCGTAGGCCGAAGTGGCAAGCGCGGGACCGCGATCGAGCTTGACCAGCTTGCGCAGCTGGGCGTTCTCCTGCATCGCCTCCTGGTCGGCGACGGCCTCCGCTCGGACCTTGGCCAATTGGCTCTTGAGGCGGCCGTTTTCGCCCTTGGCGTCAAAGGTCTTGTCGAACCAGTCGACCAGGTCGCGGGCCGGCTTCAGGGCGCGGTCTGCGACGCCCTGAACCGGGCTGAAGATCGTGCTGACGCCGCGCTGCAGGCCGTTGGAACCCTGCCCGTAGGTGATCGTCAGCAACACGAAGGAGCCGACGATCAGCAGGGCGAGAACCGCCCTACGGCGGCGTACTTGCTTTCGATACACGGTGAAGGCCTAAGTTTTGGGGCTTGCGGTGAAGGGGACCTAAGCAAAGCGCCCGGCCCCGGAATGACTCTGCCAGTTGAGCGGGCATCTGGCTCTCGTCGCGAAGGCGCTGTTCGAGTCCTTGCAGCAGCGCGCCGCCACCGACAAGGGTAATAGTGCCGCTCAGCCCTGGTCGAAAAGTTCCGGCGCCAGCTCGAACAGCAGACCCACCGGCAGCCCGACAACGTTGGAGACGCTGCCCTCGATCCGCTCGACCAGCGTTGATCCGAGCGTCTGGATCGCGTACCCCCCGGAGCGCCCCTCCCACTCGCCGAACTCGACGTAGCGCTCCTTCTCGGCCTCGCTGAGCTGCTTGAAGGTCACCGCACTCCGTTCGAGACCGGCCCTCTCCTCACCATCGACAGTGATCACGAGCCCACTCAGGACCTCGTGCGTCCTGCCGGACATACGGTCGAGGTAGCGGCGCGACTCGGCAGCATCGACAGGCTTGCCCAGCGCCTTGCCATCGAGCACCACATCCGTATCGCATGCGATCACGACCCCGTCGTGAGGCACAGCGCGAGCCTTGAGCCGCGCGTTCTCCAGCACCTCGAACTCAGGATCGCCACCCGCGAGCTCATCCACTCCGGAAACGACCACCTCGAACTCAATCCCGAGCTTCTGAAGAATCTCAGCTCTCTGCGGAGATCCGGATGCCAGAACGACGTTCACGGGACCGGGTGGGTGGGGTCGGAGCGTCTTGCACTTTTTCGGCAATCCCTTGCGGCGCCAGCAAAGGCGTCTTCACCGAAAAAGTTAAGCGAAGACCCCACCCACCCGGTCCCGTCTACGCCAGCTCTGGGAACCAGATCTCAATCTCGCGCTCAGCCGACTCGTCGGAATCGGAGCCGTGGACCATGTTGAAGGTCACCTCGAGGGCGAAATCACCGCGGATCGAGCCGGGCGCGGCCTCGACCGGGTTGGTGGCGCCGATCAACTGCCGGGCCGCCGCGACGGCTTCGTGACCCTCGAGCACCATCGCGACCAGGGTGCCGCCGGTGATGAAGGAGACGAGCTCGCCGAAGAAGGGCTTCTCGGTGTGCTCTTCGTAGTGCTTGTTGGCAATCGGCTCGTCGGCGCGCATCGTCTTCAGCGCCGCGATCCGCAGGCCCTTGCGCTCGAAGCGGGCAATCACCTCGCCGGTCAGGGCGCGCTGGAAGGCGTCAGGCTTTACGAGGATCAGCGTCCGGCTCACGAGCGGGGCTCCTTTGGGGTCGTTTGGGTGGTGCTGCCTCAGCGTCCTTGGCGGACGCGGGCGCATCTTTGGATTTCGCCGCCGGGCGGCGTTTGGGCTGCTCCTCGCGCTTCGGGCGCCCCTCGCGTTTCGGGCGCTCGCCACTCGGGCGCCGGCTACGCGGGCGCTCGGCGATCGCGGTTTCGCAGTAGGGACAGAGCGCCCAGCGCGGATCGACCGGCTTCCCACAACTCTTGCAGGGGTCCTTGAGACGGTTCTGGCACTGCGGGCAGCGCAGGAAGCTCTTCTCGACCGGGTATTCGCAGTTTGGACAGGACGCCTCGGTCAGCTGGCGCACCTTCAACTCCGCTGCCCGAATCTCCAGCTCCCGTTCGTGGGCGTCCTCGAGGAACTCGGGCGGCCGCACGATCGCGTAAACGGCGGTGCCGATGTATGGGAAGAAGGAGCCCACCGTGGCGCAGGCGACCAGGAACGGATCGGAGATGCGGCGGCGGGCGTCGAGGTAGGTGTAGACGATCAGCGCCAACCAGACGACGAAGATCATCAAGATGAAGAGGGTGACGGCCAGGTTGAGGCCGCTGTTTGAGATGCCGAAGATCGCTAGTGCCATAACTAAGGGCCCGCCGAAGAGGGGAGCGGCAGTCTACTTCGCCGCCGGACGCTTGATCCCTCGCTAGAGGAAAAGGCTGCCGAAGAGGTAGCCGAGGCCGAAGAAGACGAGGATCACCGCGGCGACGACAGCGGCGACCAGGGCCATCATCGAGAGCAGTTCCGAGCCGGCGCTTTTCGACCCCGAGGCCATCACCCGCCATCCTCGCACAGGCGCAGAGCGGCGCGGGCGGGCGCCAGCACGTAGTGCGAGCCGGTGACCAGCAGAATGCCGCCGGCCTCCCGAGCTATAGCGCGAGCCCGGCGAACCGCGGTTTCGAAGTCCTCCTCCACCTCGCAGGCGAGTCCAACCTCCCGACACGCCGCCGCGAGCCGCGAAGCCGGCAACGCCCGCCGACGGGACTGAAAGCGATCTATGTCTTCGCTTTGAGTCCCGTCGACCTCGGCGGAGGCGAATTTGGTGCAGACGCAGTGGGCGAGGGACGGGGCAAGGGACTCGATCATCGCGCTCGCGTCCTTTTCGTTGAGGACCGCGAGGCAGGCGATGACCGGACGGCCCCCGGCGACCTCCCGGAGGGCATCGGCGAGAGCGGCTGCCCCGTCGGGGTTGTGGGCGACGTCGATGAAGGCGAGCGGGTCATCGCCAACCCGCTCGAGGCGGCCGGGTACGGTCAGGGTGGCCGCGACCGATGCCACCGCGGCCGGGTCCAGGGCGCCGAGAAACGCCTCGGCGGCCTCGCAGGCCAGGACAAAATTGCGGCGCTGAAACGGACCCGGTGCGCGCAGCTCGATCTCGCCCGGATCCTCGGCGGCGACGATCAGCTTCGCCCCCCGCTCCGCCGCCGTGCGCTCGGCCAGGCTCGCCACCTCAGGACTAACCCGGCCGCGGACCAGGGTCGTGTGGTCGCGCAGAACGGCGAGCTTCTCGGCTGCGATCTCGAGCTCGCTCTCGCCCAGCCAGGCAGTGTGGTCGAGACCGATCGTGCTCAGCACCGTCACCCGCGAGGGGATCGTGTTGGTCGCGTCGAGCCTCCCTCCCAGTCCGGCCTCGACCACCGCGGTCTCGACCCGGGCCGCGGCAAAGGCGACGAAGGCCGCCGCCGTGGCGAGCTCGAACTGGGTGACCGCCTCGCCGGGCTTGAGGCTGCGATTGACCGTCTCCGCGGCCTGCGCGGTGCGCTCGACCGCGACCGCGAAGGCGGCCTCGTCGATCTCCGCGCCGCCAATCAGCACCCGTTCGGACCAGCGCTCGGAGTGCGGCGAGACGCAGGCTCCGGTCCGCATGCCATGCGCCTCCAGCAGCGCCGCGATCATCCGCGTCACCGAGGACTTGCCGTTGGTGCCGACGACGTGGATCGAGGCGAAACGGTGCTGGGGCAGCCCCAGCGCCGTGGTCAGCTTGTGCATCCGCTCCAGGCCGAGCTTCCAGCCGACCGGCTCCAGCGAGTCGAGGTAGGCCTGCGGATCTATTCTGGGAGCTCCTCCAGCTCGGCCCGGTAGCGCTCCAGCTTGGCGCGCTCCTCCTCGACGAGCTCGGCAGGGGCGCGGGCGACGAACTTCTCGTTAGCGAGCTTTCCCTCGGCTCGGGCGACCTCGGAGCGCAGCTCCTCGCGGCGGCGCTCGAGCCGGGTGGTGACGGCCTCGGCGTCGATCTCCGGCGAGGCGAGGATCTGCACCGCCCCCACCGAGGCAATCGGATCGGCCGAACCGCCGTTCGCCGCCTCGACCCGCGCCAGCCGCGAGACGAACTCGGGCAGGGGATCGGCCGTGCGAACCGGCAAGGTCGACTTGCCGGCCACCTCGACCAGCTCACGCCAGGTGCGCAAATTGCGGGTCAGGTCAATCGCCTCGCTGATCTCGGTTTCCGCCGCCTCGTCGAAGAGCGAAGGGTCCGCCGCGGGGAACGAGTGGACCGCCAGGTGACCCTGACGGCCCGGGTGGTAAGACCAGATCTCCTCACTGACAAAGGGCATGATCGGGTGCAGCAGGGCCAGCGTCCGCTCCAGCACCCGGAGCAGGATCGCCGAGACCTCTTCCTCGCCCTCGTACAGCCGCGGCTTGGCGATCTCCAAGTACCAGTCGCACAGCTCCGACCAAAAGAAGGCATAGACCTCCTGCACAGCATGAGCAAAGTCGTAGCAATCCAGCTTCTCGGAAACCGAAGCGATCGTGAGCTCCATCCGCGACAAAATCCACCGATCCTCCGGCCGACGGGCCGAAATCGTGTCGATGTGTCCCACCTTTGGCCCGTCGGCCCCCTTGGCGTTTAGGAGGATTAGGCGGCTGGCGTTCCAGAGCTTGTTGGCGAGGTCGCGGCCCTGTTGGACCTTGGCGTCGGAGTAGCGCACGTCCTGGGTCGAGGACATCGCCAGCAGGCCGAAACGCAGGGCGTCGGCGCCGAGCACGTCGATCTCCTCCAAGGGGTCGATCCCAGTGCCGAGGCTCTTCGACATCCGCCTCCCGTCGCGGGCCTGGATCACCGAGTGCACGTAGACGTCCTTGAACGGCACGTCGCCGGCGAACTCGAGCCCGGTCATGATCATCCGCGCCACCCAGAGGAAGAGGATCTCGCGCGCCGTGGTGAGGAAGCTGGTCGGGTAGAAGGCGCGCAGCTCGGGCGTGTCCTCGGGCCAGCCGAGCGTGGCAAAGGGCCAGATCGCTGAGCTGAACCAGGTGTCGAGCACGTCGGACTCCTGGCGCAGCTCGCCGCCGCAGGCGCCGCAGCGCTCGGGGGCCGCCGCCGGGTCCTCGGCGACGTAAGTCTCCTCGCAGGCGTCGCAGTACCAGACCGGGATCCGGTGGCCCCACCAGAGCTGGCGCGAGATGCACCAGGGCCGGATCTCGCGCATCCATTCGAGGTAGACGCGTTTCCACTGGCCGGGTGCGATCCGCACGCGGTCGTTCTCCACCGCCTCGATCGCCGGCGCCGCCAGCTCGTCCATGCGGCAGAACCACTGCAGCGAGATCAGCGGCTCGATCCGCTCGCCTGAGCGGTGCGAGAAGGGGACAGAGTGGGTGTAGGGCTCTTCGGCGCTCAGCACGCCCTCCTCGCGCAGGGCAGCGACGGCGGCCTCCTGGGCCTCGGCGGCGGTCATGCCGGCGAAGCGCTCGCCGGCCTCTTCGGTGAGGCGCCCGTCGGGGCCGATGACGACGATCTCCTCGAGCCCGTGCTTGCGGCCGATCTCGAAGTCGTTGGGGTCGTGCCCGGGCGTGATCTTCAGTGCCCCGGTGCCGAACTCGGGGTCGACGTGCTCGTCGGCGATGATCGGCAGGCGACGGCCGACCAGGGGCAGGACGCAGTGCTGGCCGACGAGGTCGCCGTAGCGCTCGTCGTCCGGGTTAACGGCGACGGCCGTATCGGCCAGCATCGTCTCCGGCCTCACCGTGGCCACGGTCAGCACCCGGTCGGAGCCCTCGACCGGGTAATCGATCGAATACAGCGTGTCCTCGACCTCGCGGTTCTCGACCTCGAGGTCGGAGATCGCCGAGTGCGAGCCCGGGTCCCAGTTGACCATGTAGTTGTCGCGGTAGATGTAGCCCTTGTCGTAGAGCTGCTTGAAGACCCGGTAGACGGCCTTGACGTATCCCTCGTCCAACGTGAAGCGCTCCCGCTCGTAATCGCAGGAGGCCCCCAGCCGCTTGTACTGCTCAACGATCCGCGACCCGTACTCCTCCCGCCACTCCCAGACCCGCTTGACGAACTCCTCACGCCCCAGATCGTGCCGCGAAACCCCTTCGGCCCGCAACATTTTCTCGACCACCGACTGAGTAGCAATCCCCGCATGGTCAGTCCCCAGAATCCAAAGCGAGTTCCGCCCCCGCATCCGATTCATCCGCACCAACGCATCCTGCATAGACCCATTCAGCGCATGCCCCATATGCAACGCCCCGGTCACATTCGGCGGCGGAATCGCCACCGAAAAGTTCTCCTCAGGAGTCCCCTCCGCATCCGGGTGGAAGTACCCAGCCTCCATCCACTCGGCAAACAACCTCGCCTCGACTTCCGTCGGGTCGTACCGAGTCGTCTGCTCAAGCTTTTCGCGCCGTGCCTCGTCCACGCGGCGAGTCTAAATAGCCGGGACCGCAGGGGTGGTGATGCCCTTCCCTGAAAGCCGTCGCGCAGCTGAGTCGAATAGGCGCTGCGCTGCGTGGTCGCATGAGCTTTCCGGGAAGGGCATCACCACCCCTACCGCGCACGACTAGCTCAACGCCACGCGGACGCCGACGAGCTCAAGGGCTGCTGGTGGGAAGACGCGTGCTGGTCGGAGGGCGTCGGGTGCCCTCTCACAAAAGCTTCAGCGACCACGCGGCGAAGCGCCTATCCGCCCCAGCTGCGCGACGGCTTTTGCGAGAGGGCACCCGACGCCCTCCCCACCACTACGCAGATTCTTCGCTCAGTTCCTCACTGATGTCACCGATGTCCTGAGGCGCCGCCTCGGTCACAAGCGTGGGCCTGCGTCCTTGCTCGATGGTCTCCTTCGTCACGACGCACTTGGTGACGTCGCGCCGCGAAGGCAGCTCGAATTGGACGTCGAGCAGCGTCTCCTCGAGAATCGAGCGCAACCCACGCGCCCCGGTCTCGCGTTCGAGCGCCTTGTTGGCGATCGCCTCAAGACTGTCCTCGGCGAAGACAAGCTCGATCTCGTCAAACTCGAAGAAACGCTGGAACTGCTTGGTCAGGGCGTGCTTGGGCTCGGTCAGGATCGTGATCAGGTCATCGCGGCTGAGCTGGTGGATCGCGGCGACGACAGGCAGGCGGCCGATGAACTCGGGAATCAGGCCGTATTCCATCAAGTCCTCGGGCAGCACCTGCTCGAACCACTCGCCCTTGTCTTCCTTTTCCTCGCGCGAGGAGATCGCGGCGCCGAAGCCGACTCCGCGGTCGCCGACGCGGTTCTCGATCACCTTGTCGAGTTCGGCGAAGGAGCCACCGCAGATGAAGAGGATGTTGGTGGTGTCGATCGTCAGGAACTCCTGGTGGGGGTGCTTGCGCCCACCCTGGGGCGGCACCGAGGCGGTGGTTCCCTCGAGGATCTTCAGCAGCGCCTGCTGCACGCCTTCGCCGGAGACGTCACGGGTGATCGACGGGTTGTCGGCCTTGCGCGCGATCTTGTCGATCTCGTCGATGTAGATGATCCCGGTTTCGGCCTTTTTGACGTCGTAGTCGGAGGCCTGGATCAGCTTCAAGAGGATGTTCTCGACGTCCTCGCCGACGTAGCCGGCCTCGGTCAGCGCGGTCGCGTCGGCGATCGCGAAGGGGACGTTGAGGATGCGGGCGAGGGTCTGGGCAAGCAGCGTCTTGCCGCAGCCGGTTGGGCCCAGCAGCATGATGTTGGACTTCTGCAGCTCGACCTCGACCTCCTCGGACTGGGCGATCTGGACGCGCTTGTAGTGGTTGTAGACGGCCACCGAGAGGGCGCGCTTGGCGGCGTCCTGGCCGACCACGTACTCCTGCAGCACGTCGTGGATCTCACGCGGCTTGGGCAAGTTCTCGAGCTCGACCGCGGCGGCGGCGGGAGTCAGCTCCTCGTCGATGATCTCGTTGCAGAGGTCGATGCACTCGTCGCAGATGTAGACGCCGGGTCCTGCGATCAGCTTCTTGACCTGCCGCTGCGACTTGCCGCAGAAGCTGCAGAGGAGTTGCTCGTTCGAATCTGTCGGCCGTGCCAGCGGAATCCCCTCCTTAGGGGCAGTGGGTTTTGCCTCCGGCCTGCGCCCCAAAGCTTAAAGGGGGAATCAAGCCGGCCCTGTCAGTGCGGTCGTCTACTGCGTGCGTGGCCCGGTCCCTCCCCGTGACGGCAAAGAACCAGGCACGCCGACCTTGCCTTGGGCCGCAGGGGTGGCAATGCCCTTCCCTGAAAGCCGTCGCGCAGCTGGGGCGAATAGGCGCTTCGTGGCGTGGGCGCAGAAGCTTTCCGGGAAGGGCATTGCCACCCCTACCGCGCACAACCAGCTTCCCGAGGATTGCGCCGAGCCAGCGTGCTCCTGAGAAGCAGGCCGCGTGCTGGCGGAGGGGTCAGGTGCCCCTCCCGCAGAAGCTCAGCGACCACCTACCGAAGCTCCGGGACGCCCCAGCTGCGCAACGGCTTCTGAGGGAGGGGCACCTGACCCCTCCCTCACTGCGCAGATTCGTTCCTAGAAGTGAACGATCGGGATGATCAGGATCGCGACGATGTTCGCAACCTTGATCATCGGATTGATCGCCGGCCCGGCCGTGTCCTTGTAGGGATCGCCAACCGTGTCGCCGGTCACCGAGGCTTCGTGGGCCAGCGTGCCCTTGCCGCCGTGGGCGCCGTCCTCGATCAGCTTCTTGGCGTTGTCCCAGGCACCACCGCCGGCGGTCATCGAGACCGCAGCGAAGAAGCCGACGACGATGACGCCGATCAGCAGGCCGCCAAGCGCGTCGACACTGAGCAGGCCGACGATGACCGGTACGACGATCGGGATCAGCGCCGGCAGGATCATCTCCTTCTGCGCCGCCAGGGTGACGATGCTGACCGTCTTGGCGTAGTCGGGCTTTTCGGTGCCCTCCATGATCCCCGGGTGCTCGCGGAACTGCTCGCGCACCTGTTCGACCACCTCGCCGCCGGCGCGGCCGACGGCCTCGATCGCGAACGCGGCAAAGAGGTAGACCATCATGCCGCCGATGATCAGCCCAATCAGCACGTCGGGACTGGAGAGGTTGAAGAGGCTGCTGAGGTCAAACCCAGCTGGCGCCTCGCCTTTCAATTCGCTCTTGAACGCCGCGAACAGCACCAGCGCGGCAAGCGCGGCGGAGCCGATCGCGTAGCCCTTGGTCACGGCCTTGGTCGTGTTGCCGACCGCGTCGAGCGGATCGGTGACATTGCGGACGTCCTCCGGCAGCTCGGCCATCTCGGCGATGCCGCCGGCGTTGTCGGTGATCGGCCCGAAAGCGTCGAGGGCAACGATCAGGCCGCAAAGCGAGAGCTGGCCCATCACGGCGATACCGATGCCGTAGACACCGGCGAGCTCGTTGGCGCCGAGGATCGCCAGCGCGATCACCAGCGCCGGAGCGGCCGTCGACTGGAAGCCCTGGGCGAGGCCCTGGATGATGTTCGTCGCGTGGCCGGTCTCCGATGCCTGGGCAATCGTCTTGACCGGGCGGAAACGAGTCGCCGTATAATATTCAGTAATCACAAAGAGCAGAGCGGTGACCGCTACTCCAATCACCGCGCAGAGCCAAAGATCCGTAGTTGTGATCGTCTTGGCGCCTGCTTCGAGACCGAGGCGCACCGGGTCGCTCATCAGCCAGTCGGTGATCGGGTAAAAGGCCGCGATCGAGAGGACCCCGGCCGCGATCACGCCGGTGTAGAGAGCGCCCTCGACCCGGTCGGTTTTGGTCCGCACCAGCAGCGCCCCGACGATCGAGGCGATGATTGCGACGGCGCCGATCACCAGCGGGTAGATCGCCACCTCGCGGGAGAATTCACCGCCCGCACCGGAGAAGGTGAGCACGCCGAGCAGCATCACGGCGACCGAGGTGACCGCGTAGGTCTCAAAGAGATCGGCGGCCATGCCGGCACAGTCGCCGACGTTGTCGCCGACGTTGTCGGCGATCACGGCCGGGTTGCGCGGATCGTCCTCGGGGATGCCCGCCTCGACCTTGCCGACCAGGTCGGCGCCGACGTCGGCGGCCTTGGTGAAGATGCCGCCGCCGAGTCGGGCGAAGACGGAGATAAGCGAGCCACCGAAACCAAGGCCGACGAGCGCGTCAACGGCCTCCTTGTCGGTGCTGCCGGTGATCACGAGGATGCCGTAGTAGCCGGCGACGCCGAGCAGGGCCAGGCCGACGACCAGAAGCCCGGTCACCGAGCCACCCTTGAAGGCGACGTCGAGCGCGGGCGGTACGCCGCCACGAGCCGCCTCGGCAACACGGGCGTTGGAGCGCACCGAGACGTTCATGCCGATGAATCCGGCCGCACCCGAGAGGAAGCCGCCGAAGACGAATCCGATCGCGGTCTTGTAGTCCTGCAGGAGCCAGAGCACGATCGCGATCGGTATCGCGACCGCGGCAATGATCGTGTACTGGCGGTTGAGGTAGGCCTGTGCGCCTTCCTGCACCGCCCCTGAGATCTCCTGCATGCGCTCGTTGCCTGGCGACTTCGCCAGCAGGCGCTGGGTGATGATTAGTCCGTAGACAACGGCCGCCCCGGCGCAGACAAGCGCGACAACAACTCCGTATTCGGTCAAAAAGCTGGTCAAGTTAGGTCCTCCGGCTGGTTTCTAAGCGGCGCGGGAGTCTATATATGCGAGCGGCGAAGGCGCTCCCAGAGCGAACCTAGGCTTGTTCAGCACCCTGCGGAGCCGCGGTGTAGGTGCGCTTCGTCTCGGCCACGGCGTCGCGGTAGACGTCCTCGATCGAGAGGCCCGCGTCGAGCGCCTCGCGGGCACGCCGGGCGCCGTTGCGGGCGGGAAGGTCGATCTCGATGCCGAGTTGAGCGCGCGCCGGCTCGGTCCAGGCGAGCAGCTGCTCGAGCGCCGCCACCGCCTCGATCTCCTCGCCGCGGCGGAAGTCGATCAGGCGGCCGCTCATGCCGTGGCGGATCGCCCGCCAGAGGTTCTCCTCGATCTCGCGATCGCGCTGCGGTGCGGCGTCGCCGTCGTATCCGTGCTCGTCGTAGGCCAGCGCTGCCTGGGCGATACAGGCGGAGATCAGGCCGGCCAGGGCGAAGGACTCCTCGCCGCGCGTCTGGGCGTCGCAGATCCGCACCTCGACCGTGCCGAAGGAGTGATGCGGGCGCACGCTCCACCAGAGCTGGGTCGACTCGACCGCCGAGCCGGTTCGCTGCAGCATGCCGACGAACTCGGCGTAGCCGTTCCAGTCGACGAAGGGACTGGGCACGCCGCAGCGGGGGAAGGTGCGGGTGAAGATCTCCGTGCGGACCGTGTGCAGGCCGCTGTCGCGGCGGTCGAGGAAGGGCGAGTTGGCCGAGACCGCAAGCAGCAGCGGCAGCAGCTCGCGCAGCCGATCGCAGACGGCGATCGCGCGGTCCGCCCCGCGCACGCCCATGTGGACGTGCATGCTCCAGGTGTTGTTGCGCTGGGCGACGTAGCCGAGTTCGTGGCGCAGGCGGTTGTAGTGCGGCGTATCGATGATCCGCTGGTCGAGGTAGTTGGCCCAGGGATGGGTGCCGGTCGCGCCCAGCGCCAGCCCCATCTGATCGGCCACGCCGAAGAGCCTGCTGCGGCGCAGGCGCTGCAGCGCAACCGCCTCGGCGAAGCTCTCCGCACGCCCGGAGCGGATCTCGATCTCGGAGGCAATCAACTCACCCGCCGCCGACTCGGCCAGGACCTCATCGTTTTGGCAAGCGGCGTAGAGGTCCTCGAACCGGTGCTCGAGCTCCAGCGTCGCCGGATCGAGGATCGCGAACTCCTCCTCGAGGCCGACCGTGAAGTCGGTCGAGGACTCGAACGTCTCCCGAGCGCGGTCGAGGTCCAGGGACAAGGTCAGCTCTTAGGTCAGGTAGAAGTAGAGCGCGTAGAGCAGGTCGACGGCGGGACTCGAGGTGTGGACCGTCACCTCCGGCGGCACCTGCAGCAGCTGCTCGGAGTAGTTGAAGATGATCTTGACGCCAGCCTCGACCAGGCGGTCGGCAACGGCCTGGGCGGCGGCGGCGGGCACGGCGAGCACCCCGACGACGATCTCCTGCTCGGTGACGATCTCCTGCAGCTCGCCGAAGTCGCGCACTCGCAGGCTGCCGACCTCGCTGCCGACGACCTCGGAGTCGACGTCGAACATGGCGACGATCTGAAAGCCGTGGTCGGCGAAGATGTCGGAACTGGCGATCGCCTGGCCGAG
This sequence comes from uncultured Solirubrobacterales bacterium, assembly GCA_963720805.1. Lineage (GTDB taxonomy): Bacteria > Actinomycetota > Thermoleophilia > Solirubrobacterales > 70-9 > VRUE01. The sequence goes on from CAVRGT010000003.1 coordinate 122,977, forward strand.
GTTGCCGGCGCCGAAGAGAGCGATGTTGTGCTGACCCGAGGTGCGCAGGATCTTGCGGATCTCCCCAACCAGCGACTCGACGTTGTAGCCGACGCCGCGCTTGCCGAACTTGCCGAAGCCGGAGAGGTCACGGCGGATCTGGGTCGGGTTGATGTGCGTGTACTCGGAAAGTTCCTGCGAGGAGATCGTCTCGCGGCCCATCTTGCGGGCCTGGGTCAGCACCTGGAGGTAGCGCGAGAGCCGCGCCGCGACGCCGAGCGAAAGCCGCTCGCCATCGACGATCAGCCCGTTGGCCGGCTCCTGCTCTTCGATCAAGGGGCTCACGCCCCCACAGTATCGAGCCTCGCTCGCACCGCCGCCTCGTCGAGGACCAGCTCGGAGACGACCACGCCGTCGATCTCGACCACCGGGATCTTCTCCAGCAGCCGCCGCAAGAGCAACTCCTCACTCTCGATGTCCACCTCGTGCAACGAGAAGCGGTACCCCTCCCCGTGCAGGGCGACGAGCGCCCCAATCGCCTCCTCGCAGAGGTGGCACCCGGCCCGGGAATAAACCGTCACCACCGCCACCCCCGGGGCCGACGGGCCGAAAGTGTGTCCATATGTCACGTCTTAGGCCCGTCGGCGGGCTGTTTGTTGGGGAAGGCGTCGTAGTCGAGATAGTCGGGGTAGGGGATCGGCTCGGCGAAGCGGGCGGCGGAGGCGATCATTGCGGCGTTGTCGGTGCAGAGCTCGATCGGCACCAGCTTCAGCGGCAGGCCGCGACGCTCGCAAAGCGCGGCGACCGCCTCGCGCAGCGGGCCGTTGGCGGCAACGCCACCGCCGAGCGCCACCGCATCCCAATCCCCCCGCTTCAGCGCTCGCTCCAGCTTGGCGGTCAGCTGGCCGACCGCGGCGGCCTGGAAGCTGGCGGCGAGGTCGGCGCGGCGCTCCTCGACCCGATCGGGACCGAGGTCGCGGCAGAGGTAGACCAGTGCTGTCTTCAGCCCGCTGAAGCTGAAGTCCAGGCCCGGGTCGCGGCTCATCGCCACCGGCATCTCGAAAGCCGCCGGGTCTCCCTCGCGCGCCAGCTTTTCCAGCGCCGGCCCGCCGGGATAGCCGAGGCCGAGCATGCGGGCAACCTTGTCGAAGGCCTCGCCGGCCGCGTCGTCGAGAGTCTGGCCGAGCAGCTCGTAGCCGTTGTGCTCACGGACGCCGGCAAGCAGGGTGTGGCCGCCGCTCGCAACCAGGCAGAGGAAGGGCGGCGCCAGCGGCTCGGGCTCGAGGAAGTTGGCGGCGACGTGACCCTGCAGGTGGTCGACCGGGATCAGCGGCAGCCGTCGCGGCGCGGCGATTGCCTTGGCCGTGCTGACGCCGACCAGGAGGGCCCCGATCAGGCCCGGCCCGGCGGTGACCGCAATCGCCTCGATCTGCTCGAGGGAGACGCCCGCCTCGGCAAGCGCCGCCTCGACCACCGGCGTGGCGAGCTCAAGGTGGTGGCGCGAGGCAACCTCGGGAACGACGCCGCCGAACTGCGCGTGGGCGGCGGCCTGCGAGGAGATCACGTTGGAGAGCATGCGGGCGCCATCCAGCACCGCGGCGCAGGTGTCATCGCAAGAGGTCTCCAGGGCGAGGATCAATCGAGCCACATGATCAAGGCGTCCTCACCGTTGTCCTGGTAGTAGCGAGGACGGACACCGGCGGAGCGGAAGCCGAGCCGTTCGTACATCGTGATCGCCGGCCGGTTGGAGACCCGCACCTCGAGCGTGAACGGCAGCCTGCCTCCCCCCTCCTCGACCAGCTTGCCGATCAGGCCGCGGGCGACGCCGGCGCGGCGGCGCTCGGGCGCTACCGCGACGTTCATCAGGTGCCAGACCTGGTCATAGCGCGAGCAGACCAGGTAGCCGACCAGCTCGTCGTCGAGCGTCGCCGCCAGGCAGATCCCGGACGGCTTGGAGAGCTCGAGCACGAACATCGCCAGCGACCAGGGGGTCGGGAAGGAGCGCCGCTCGATCGAGATAACGGCGGGCAGATCGCTGTAGGCAAGCCGGCGGATCTTGCCCTCCGCGGCGGTCCTACTTGGCTCTCTTGGGATCGTCTCGCTCACGCCATCGTTGCGCATCGGGAGGCCTCAGGTAGATCGGTTCGAGCGAATCGGCACCCGCCTGACCGGCGGACCCCGCAAGGGCACAGATGTGCCGCGCAGAGACCCGGTGGACAGGGTCCGCATCGTCGGGGATGTCTACGCCCCGATCCACCAACTCTTGCCGAAATCGTACCGCGCCCGAACCCGCCGTTCGCGGCGACACCGGCAGCTCGGAGAGCCGGGCGACGAGCGCCTCCGGGGCGGCGACCAGCGGCTCCCAGAGCCGCTCCCCCACGGACGAGTAGAGCGCAGCGAAGACCTCCCCCCGACGCGCGTCGAGCACTGCCAGGTTGTCCCCCTCCCCCTGTTCGGCCATTCCTCGCCCAAGCGCATCGAGTGTGCAGATGCCCTTGACCGACACGTCGGCGCTGCTTGCCAGGCCCCGCGCCGTCGCCAGCCCGATGCGGATACCCACGAAAGAGCCTGGCCCGCGGCCGACCGCGATCCGCCCCACCTGCTGCCAGCCGCCACTTGCCGCTGCCGCGCGCTCCACCTCGGCGAGCAGGGCGGTCGAGTGCCGCGGTCTGCCCTCAGCGGTCAGGCCGAGCGTTGCCTCGTGCAGCACCTCGCCGCCGCGCATCGCGCAGACGGCGGTGTCGGCAGTCGCCGTGTCAAAACCGACGACCGCCTTCTCCTGGGCGCCCAGCTCAGCCAGTGACCCGGAAGACGAAGGAGCCGACGCGCTTGCCTTCGACGAACCAGGTGACCCGGTGCTTGCCGGGGATGTTCGAGGTCACCTTGTTGACGTAGAGCGTCCCCTGCGTGGCCGGCTGGGCTTTCGCGCAGATGTTTTTGCCGGTCGGGAACTTGACGCAGACGCTGTAGTTGACGTCGGCGTGGAGGCTCTTGAAGAAGGCGCCCTTTTTGGATTGCTTCGGGCACTTGTGGGCCGCGGTCGCGTTCTGGGAGACGCCACAGGCAACGTAGTGCTTATAGGCAGCAGCACCCGCCGTCGCCGTCGTCGCGGCTGCCAGCAGCGCAACCGCCAGCAGCATCGCGCCCAGCGTCTTGATTCCCTTCATCCGGCGTCCCTCCGTTCGCAGTTCGACTTTCTTCGATGCTACATGCACCGTCCCCTCTCAGAACACGCCTATTTGCGGTCGGATGCGGCGGGCATCTCAATCTGCCGCCGATCGCCGCCGGCGTGGTCGAGACGGACCGCGAAAACGCGTCGGCCCCTGAGGGTCGGGACCGCGACGGCGGGCCACTCGATGAAGGCGACGCCGTCCGCTCCCAGGTAGTCGTCGAGGAGGGCCGGATCCTCGGCCTCGAGGCTCTCGAGGCGGTAGAGATCGAGATGGGCGACCGGGAGGCGCCCACCCTCGTAGCGCTGCCCGATCGTGAAGGTCGGCGAGGTGACGGGCACCTCGACGCCAAGTGCCCGGCAAGCGCCGCGGATCAGGGTCGTCTTGCCCGCACCAACCTCACCGCTGATCACGACGGCGTCGCCGGGCGCGAGCATTGCGGCGAGCTCGGCGCCGAGCGCTTCGGTCTCGGCGGCGGATTCAGTGGTCGAGCTCACCCGAAGATGTCGAGCTGCTCTTCGGAGGGCTGGGGCGGCGGAGCAACATCCTCAGAGGGTTCCTCAACGGGTTCCTCAACGGGTTCTTCGGCGGACACGGGCGGGCCGACCGCGAGCAAATCGGGGAGCGTGGCGAAGTCCTGGCGCAGCGTCTCCTTGACCGCCGGCGTGCGCAGCGCCGCCGCCGGGTGAAAGAGCGGCAGCAGGAAAACCGTGCGACCACCGAGCTCGTGCACCTGGGGCGCTCCCCGAACCTTGGTGATCCCGGCCGGATTGCCGCTGAGCAGCTTTGTGGCGAAGTTGCCCAGGGTGCAGATGACCGTCGGCTCGATCAGCCGCACCTGCTCGAAGAGGTAGGGCCTGCACGCCTCGATCTCCAGCGACTGCGGATCGCGGTTGCCCGGCGGCCGGCTCTTCAGCACGTTGGCGATGAAGACCTGCTCGCGCGAGAGCCCGATCTCTTCCAGCATCTGGTTGAGCAGCTGCCCCGCGCGGCCGACGAACGGCAACCCCTGGCGGTCCTCTTCGGCCCCTGGCGCCTCGCCGACGAACATCAGGTCGGCGTTTGCGTCGCCTGCGCCGAAGACCGCCTTGGTCCGCGTCTCATGCAGCGGGCACTTGGCGCAGTCCTTGACCTCGTTGAAGAGCGCGACGAGCTGCTCGCGCCGCTGCTCAGCCGTCGCCGCCACCGGAGCCACCTTTCGCTCGCTTGCTCCTGCTCTCGGCAAGACGCTCCCCCCGCGCCGCTTCCCGCTCGCCGCGCCGCGATTCGTCAGACCTGACGGCGGCCCCACGCGGCTGTCGACCGGCGGGCGAGACCGGCGAGAGCAACCGCCGCGTATGAGTCGACCCGCACCGCGGGCAGGCCAGGCTGCGCGTCTCGCTCGAGGTCAGCTCCTCAAAGCGCTCGCCGCACTCCTCGCACTCGAACTCATAGACGGGCATCGCCCGGCAATCGTAGATCGGAAGTGCCGGCCGCCGTAGCTTCAAATAGTCTGACTGAATGAAGTCGTTTGGCGGTAGGGGTTATGCGCTGATCTCGGCAATCGTCCTTGCCGGCATCCTGCCGGCCTCGGCAACGGCAGACCGGGGCCACTTCGCCTTGCCGGCCATGCATTCCTCTGAATTCACCCTGCCGGCCAGCAACGGCTACCGGCTTCGGGTCTCCAATACCGGTGACGGGCAGATCTACGTGACGGCAGAAAACGGCGGATCGATGGTGAACTACAACGTGCAGGGGAAGAGGAGTAAGGAAAACGGGATCGAGGCAAGGCTGCCCGGCGTGGGCAGAATCTCCGTGCGCTTTGAACAGCATGGGAAGACCAAGCACACGCCGCCCAGCGATAACTGCACAGGCAATGGCAGTGACACCGCGCGCGGTGTGTTTCGCGGCGCGATCGTCTTCAACGGCGAAAAGGGCTTTACACGGGCACGCGCCAGCCGTGCCAGGGGGACGGCCCACGACTCCGGCAAGGAAGTCTGCGCAAGAGAAAAGGAAGGGAAGGGCGATTCCGGCTTCCACCCAACCTTCTTGATCGCCTCCGCGCCTCACGGCAAGGGTCTGCTCTCGTTTTTCGCCTTTAAGTTCTCCTCGGACTCGATACCGGCCGCCGACCAGACCTCGTACAGCGCCTCGCTCTTCCAGCTCAGAGGCCAGATGAGCGTCGTGCGCACGGTTTCGCGAAACGCCGCCGAGGCGTCGTTCGCTCTGAGTGAACCGTCCGGCCACCCCACCGCAGCCGGCGTCGCGCCGCCGTCTCCTTTCCTCGGTACAGCTGAATTCCAGCTCGAATCCAAATCGACCGCGACCTGGACCGGGCCGCTCGGCGTCGACCTGCCCGGCCTCGGTCCGGTCAGCCTCGCCGGCCCGAAGTTCTCCGCCGAACTTTGCGTCGACAATCGACCCTGCTACGGCGCCGGTAATGACCACGGTGCCAACTTCGTGGCCGTTGCCATCAGCAAGCTGGAGAGGGGGATGCTGCCTAGGGCAGCGGCTCCCAATCCCAGGCCTTGGCCGAGGTGAGGCTCTCCTGGTCGAGGTAGTGCCTGAACTCCGATAGCTCGGCGGGCTCGATGCCGTAGACGTGGTCGGGTTCGGGGAAGTGGGCGCTGCGGACCTCGGCTACGTACTGGTTCATGCCGGCGACCATCTGGTTGTGGATCTCGGCGTATTGCTTGACGAATTTGGCCATGCGGCCGGTGGTGATACCGAGCAGGTCATGGAAGACGAGGACCTGGCCCGCGGTGGCGGGGCCGGCGCCGATCCCGATCACCGGGATCTCGAGCTTCTCGACGATCGCCTCGGTGACCGCGGCGGGAACGGCCTCGAAGACGATCGCGAAACAGCCGACCGCCTGCAGGGCGAGTGCGTCCTCGCAGAGCTGGATCGCGCTCTGGGCGGTCTTGCCCTGGGCCTTGTAGCCGCCGAGGGCGGTCGCCGTCTGCGGGGTGAGACCGACGTGGCCCATCACCGGGATGCCGGAGCGGACGATCGCGCGGGCGCGCTCGATCGAGATTCCCCCGGCCTCGAGCTTGACCGTCTGGCATCCGGTCTCCTTGACCAGGCGCTGGGCGTTTTGGATCGCCAGCTCGTTGCTCGACTCATAGCTGCCCATCGGCATGTCGCCGACCATCAGCGGCGTCCTCAGGCCGCGCCGAACCGCCTTGCCGAGGACGAGCATCTCCTCCAGCGTCACCGCCTCGGTGCCGGAGTGGCCGAGCACTACGTTCGCGGCCGAGTCGCCGACCAGGACGACGTCCACCCCGGCCTCCTCCGCCACCTTGGCTGAGGGGAAGTCATAGGCGGTGACCATCGCGATCGGTTCGCCCTTCTCCTTCATCTCGGCCAGCCGCGGCAGGCTTACCGGCGGGCGCTCGGCCGGGGGCGGCGCGGTGTGCGAGCGGGCGCCGGAGCTCATCAGGCGATCTCCGCTTCGGCCCTGGGCTGCTCGGCGAGCAGCACCTCGGGGTGGCTGTCGACGGCGACGATCTCGTTCTCGTCGTCGACGTGGACGACCACCGGCGAGTAGGTCTCCAGATCGCTCTCGTCGTAGGCGCCAAAGGAGCCGACGATGATCTTGTGGCCGGGGCGGGTCAGGTGAGCGGCCGCGCCGTTGACCTGCATCGTGCGCGAGCCGGGCTCGCCGTCGATCACGTAGGTGACGAAGCGAGCGCCGTTGTCGATGTCCCAGACGTGAACCTGCTCGTTGGTGATCAGGTCCGCGGCGGCCATCAACTCGGTGTCGATCGTGATGCTGCCGATGTAGTCGACGTCACAGTCGGTCACCGTCGCCCGGTGGATCTTGGACTTGAGCATCTGCCTCTGCATCGATTCTCCTGTCAGCTCATTGGGTTAGGAATTCAAGGCTCGATAAGGACGTTGTCGATCAGGCGAGCGCCACCCACCCGGGCCGCGACCGCGATCAGCACCGGCCGGTTGCCCAGCTCGGTGACGGGGGAAAGGTCTTCGGCGTCGCGCGCCTCGAGGTACTCGGGCTCGATCCCGGCGCCGTCCAGCTCGGCGCGGGCCGCCTCGAGCGCGGCGGGGAGGCCCTCCGCGGGAGCGCTCGCCTCGGCGGCGGCGAGCGCGCGCGAGAGCGCCGTCGCGCGCAGCCGCTCGCTCGGCTCCAGATAGGCGTTGCGCGAGCTCATCGCCAGGCCGTCGGGCTCGCGCACCGTCGGCAGCACCTCGATCCGCAGCGGGAAATCCAGGTCGCTGACCAGGCGACGAATAACGGCAACCTGCTGCGCGTCCTTCTGGCCAAAGTAGGCGACATCAGGACCGACCGAGTTGAAGAGCTTGGCGACCACGGTGGCGACCCCGCGGAAGTGCTCGGGGCCGCGGCGCGAGGGATCGCCGTCGAGCACGCCGGTCAGGCTGCCCTCGACCGCGACGTAGCTGGCAAAGCCTTCCGGGTAGACGTCCAGCGCCGTCGGCGCGTAGACGAAGTCAGCGCCGGCCTCGGCCGCCAACCCCAGGTCACGGTCCTCATCGCGCGGATAGCGGTCGAGGTCCTCGCCCGGCCCGAACTGGGTCGGGTTGACGAAGAGGCTCATCACGACCACGTCGCACTCGGCGCGGGCGGCGCGCAGGAGCGAAAGATGCCCCTCGTGCAGGTAGCCCATCGTCGGCACCAGGCCGATCGACTGCCCCGAGCGCCTGGCCGGCTCCAAAGCAAGGCGAAGCTCGTCCTTACGGCGAAGGACCGCCACACTGCCGTGGGGGTTTGAGGAATCGACGAGATCGAGAAGATTCATGGGTCCATGCCCTTCGGGTCACGGCCGTGGGTAAAAGTATAGGCACAGACGCGCGGCATTCACGCGGCTTGCGTCACATTTCGAACAGTCGGCGCCGCCCGGCGCTACGAGCGGCGCAGCGGCTTCGCCGGGCTGCCCGCGGCGACGGTCCCCGGCGGCAGGTCCCGCGTGACCACGGAGTTGGCCCCGACAACGCAGCGATCGCCGATCGTGACGCCGCTGGTGACCACGCAGTTGACCCCGAACCAGCAGTTGGAGCCGATCCTGACCGGACCCTTGCCGGTGAAGCCCTGTTGGGTGATCGGGACCTCTGGATCGTCGAAGCGGTGGGCCGAGTCGCCGATGAAGCAGCCGTTCGCGAACATCGTGTGATCGCCGATCTCGATCAGCTCGAGCGCCGCCAGCATCGTGTTGCGGTTGAGGAAGCAGTCGGCGCCGATCTCAATCCGGGCCTCGGGAGCCAGGGTCAGCCAGCAGCCCGGCTCCAGCAGAGTGCCTTCGCCGATGCGCAGGCGCCCCTCATCGAGTGCCTCCAGCGCCTCTCCCTCCAGCGGTCGACGAACGAAGAAGCCGCCCCGAGCAGCGTGGCGGGCCAGGCGCCAACGCCGGCTCAGCCGCCGATTGCGCTCATACCAGCGCCGCTTCGCCCACCAGATCCGCCAACCCGTCTGCTCGCCGGCCACGCTCCTAGCTTTCCAGAGCGGCCGCGAGTAGGGTCGGCGGGCACCCGCCCAAGGACGAAAGGCACGACGTAATGTTGGAGATGAGCCCGGATCAGGTCGCCGAGTGGAGACGTCAGTGCACGGACCTTGTCGCCTCGCGGGTCAACGGCGAAGAGGTGCTGGCCGCCGCCGGCTTCCGCCAGGGCGGCGCAAGCGCCAACTACGTGGCCTCGAAGGCGCAGCTGGGTGGCGCCGTCTACGCCGGGATCAAGATGCTGCGCAAAAAGAAGGCGGGCGGCCTGCCCGACAAGGTGATGCTGGCGGTGACCCCGGAGAAGCTCTACGCCTTCAAGCTCAGCGTCGGGCGCAGCTACAAGCTCGGCGACGAGGTCGGCCTCTGGGAGCGAGCGGGGCTCAAGGTCAGCAGCGATGCGAGTGGCGGCATGACCGCGCTGACGATCGAGTCCCCGGCGACCGGCGAGAAGGCCTCGCTGGTCGGGATCAGCGTCAAGGACGACCCGGTCAGCCTCGACCTGATCGGCGTGCTGCAGGGCACGGCGGCGGCGGGTTGACGGTGACAGACAGCACGGCGCGCGGGGGCATCGACCTCGGCGGGACCAAGATCCAGACGGCGATCATCGACGCAGGCGGCGAGGTGCTGGGCGAAGCGCGTCACCCGACCCCGACCTCGGGCGGCCCAGAGGACGTCGCCGAGGCGATGGCGTCGGCGCTGCGTGAGGCCGCCGAGGCCGCCGCTGTCGAGCCGAGCGACCTGCTGGGCGTCGGCGTCGGTTCCCCGGGCGACGCCGACGGCAAGACCGGCGTCGTCAGCGGCGCCCGCAACCTGCCCGGCTGGGAGGGCAGCTTCCCGCTCGGCGAAAGCCTTTCCAAGGCGCTCGGCGCCCCGGTGCGGGTTGGAAATGACGTTCAGGTCGCAACTGAAGCCGAGTTCGAGCTCGGCGCCGGCCGCCAGTTCCAGAGCCTGATTGGCGTCTTCTGGGGCACCGGCGTCGGCGGCGGCATCGTCCTTGACGGCAAGCCCTGGCTCGGCCGCGGCGCCGCCGGGGAGATCGGCCACATGGTCGTCAAGCGCGGCGGTGCCAAGTGTCCATGCGGTCGCAAGGGCTGCATGGAGGCCTACGCCGGCCGCTCGGCGATGGAAGCCGAGGCGCGCCGTGAGCACGAGGACGGCACCAAGACCGACCTTTTCAAGCTGATGCGCAAGCACGAAAAACCGCGACTGACCAGCGGCATCTGGGAGCGAGCGCTTGACCACGGCGACGAGCTCGCCGAGAAGCTGATCGACCGTGCGATCGAGGCGCTCGGCACCGGCGTTTCCTCCGCCGTCAACCTGCTCGATCCCGAAGCAGTGATCATCGGCGGCGGCCTCGGCGTGCGCTTCGGCGAGCGCTACATGGATCCGCTCACGGCGGAGATGGACAAGCACCTCTTCGTCAACGAACGCCCGCCCGCGATCCGGGTCGCCTCGCTCGGCGACCTCGGCGGCGCGATCGGCGCCTCGCTGCTTATCCCACGGGTTTAGGGGCCGCCTGACCAAGCGGGGCGGTGCCGCAGCGCGCCGGTCAGACGGTTCCTAAACCCGCCCGGCAGCCTGGCGCTGGCGGCGGGCAATCGCGTCGACGATGACGGCGATCAGGAGGACGCCGCCGGTGACCATGAACTTGACCGCCGAGGAGAGGGCGAGCAGATCCATACCGTTGGAGATCGAGCCGATCACGAGGGCGCCGAGGAGTGCGGTCCAGACCGAGCCGCGGCCGCCGAAGAGGCTGGTTCCGGCGATCACCGGCCCGGCGATCGCGAGCAGCAGGAGGTCGCTACCGCCGGAGCCCTGGTTCACCGCCAACAGGCGCGAGGCGGCCATGATCCCGCCGATCGCCGCCATCGTGCTGCAGATTGCGAAGACCGCAACCCGAACGCCGTTGATCCGGATGCCCGCCCGCCGCGCCGCCTCGACGTTGCCCCCGACCGCGTAGACGTGGCGGCCGAAACGGGTGCGCTTGACCACGTACTCCATGCCGATCACGAAGGCGAGCAGGATCAGCACCGCGAGCGGAAGGCCCCGGTCTGAGTTGAGGATCGCGATCGCGACTATCGCCACCAGGGCGAGGAGAGCGATGCGGATTGCCAGCGGCACCAGGCTCTCGCCGGTCAGCCCGGCCGCCACCCGGCGACGGTGCCCGGTCAAGACGACCGCGGCGTAGAGGCCAATCACCAGGGCGCAGACGATCCAGCCGACGGTGTCCGAGTAGAAGATGTTGGCGAGGCCGGTGATCTTGGGGTTGGTGATGTTGATCGAGCCGGTCGAGCCGAGCACCTGCAGCAGGGCACCCTGCCAGGCGAGCAATCCGGCCAGGGTGACGACGAAGGAGGGCACGCCGAAGCGGCTGAAGACCGAGCCCTGGAAGACCCCGATCGCGGTCCCGGCCAGCACCGCGGCGGCGATCGCCAGGTAGGGACTCCAGCCGTGCTGGACGTTGAGCACCGCCATGATCGCGGCGGCGAGGCCGCTGACCGCACCGACCGAGAGGTCGATCTCACCGAGCAGGAGGACGTAGACGATCCCGACCGAGATCAGCCCCGTGGCGGTGATCTGCAACATCAGGTTGGTCAGGTTCTCGGCCGAGAGAAAGCGGTCGTTCTCGAACTGGAAGATCGCCCAGATCAGCGCCAGACCGACGACAACGCGCAGCGAGGCCAGGTCGCCCTGGACGAAGCGGCGCACGTTCTCCTTACTCATTGCTTTCTCCCGCGCCGGTGATCGCGGCGACGACTTCGTCCTCGTCTGCCGAGCCGACCTCGAAGCTGCCGGCGACCTTGCCCAGGCGCAGGACGACGATCCGGTCGGCGACCTCAAAGACGTTGGCAAGGTTGTGGCTGATCACGACGACGCCGAGATCGCGCTCGCGCAGGCGGCCGATCAGCTCCAGAACCTGCTTGGTCTGGGGAACGCCGAGCGCCGCGGTCGGCTCGTCCAGCAGGACCACCTTCGGTTCGCCGAGCAGCGAGCGGGCCACCGCTACCTGCTGGCGCTGACCGCCCGAGAGCGTGCCGACCTCGCTGCGCAGGCTGGGAATCGTCACCGCGAGGCCGGAGAGCAGCTCGCCGGTGCGGTGCTCCATCCCCGCCTCGTTGAGCCGGCGCGAGACCGCGCCGACACCGCCCGAGACTTCCTCGTGGCCGAGGAAGACATTGGCGACCACATCGAGGTTGTCGCAGAGGGCAAGGTCCTGGTAAACGGTGGCGATCCCGAGCGCGGTCGCGTCCTGGGGTCGCGAGATCGTCACCACCTTGCCGGCGAAGCGGATCTCGCCGGCATCGGGATCGTGGATCCCGGCGATCGTCTTGACCAGGGTCGACTTGCCGGCGCCGTTGTCGCCGACCAAGCCGATCACCTCGCCCGGCTCGACCGCGAAGTCGACCCGGTCCAGAGCCTGGACCGGGCCGAACTTCTTGCTCACACCGTCAATCTCGAGCAGAGCGGTCGAGGTCATCGCGTCGCCTGGCTAGGAGATGCCCTGTTCTTCACATGCCTTGGCGTATGAACCGGTGCAGAGTTCGCCGGGCTTGATGAATTCGTCCGCGATCACCGTCTGTTTGATGTTGTCTTTGGTCACCGCGACCGGTTCGAGCAGGATCGAAGGTGTCTTGCCCGCTTCGTTGTCGAGTTCATCGGTGATTTTGCCCTGCGGAACTTCCTTGCCTTCGGCCAGGTCAACGGCAATTTCGGCGCTGATCGAGGCCTGCGGCTTGATCGCCTTGTAGACGGTCATGTACTGCTGGCCGACGAGGATCCGCTGCACGCCGGCAACCGTCGCGTCCTGACCTGTCGTGGGTCGTTCTTCGGGGTCGATCCCGGCTGACTTCATCGCGGCGATCGCGCCGCCGCCGGTGTCGTCGTTGGCGGCGTAGACGCCGGCGAAGCCGTTCTTGCCAAGCGCCGTGATTGCCTGTTGCATCTCGTTCTGGGCGTTGGTGGCCGACCATTCCGGCGTGTCGTATTCCTTGGCGATGTCAACGCCGGCGGAGGCGAATCCCTTGTTGGACCCCTCCTTGAAGAGCGCCGCGTTGCTGTCGGCGGGATCGCCGTTGATCTTCACGATCGGGCCGTTGGGATGGCCGTCTTGCTTGAGCTTCTTGGCGAGCGATTCAGCCTGCAATTCACCCACTCTCACGTTGTCGAAGGAGACGTAGACGGCCACTTCGGCACCGAGGACCAGGCGGTCATAGCTGAGCACCGGGACGCCCTGGGCGTCGGCCTTCTTGACGCTGGCAGCTGCCGAGGCCGCATCGACCGGGTCGAGCACCAGTACGTCGGCGCCCTGGGTCAGGGCCGCTTCGACCTGACTCTGCTGCTTGGAGGCATCCTCGGTCGCGTTGCTGTAGAGGACTTCGCATTCTTCGCAGATCGCTTCGACCTTTTCTTCGAAGTAGGGGCGATCGGCGGACTCATAGCGTGGAGTCTGGTTCTCGGGAAGCAAGAGGGCGATCTTCGGACCTCCGCCTCCGCTGCTACCTCCACAACCGATACCGACCGAGACGACCGCGAACAGTGCAACAAAGGCGATCGAGAAACGCTTCAGCGCTGATAGGGACATGAGCTCTCCTTTCCGCCCCTGCCCTTACCCGCATACCGCAATTACAACTCCACCGTAGCGCCCGATGAGCTCCTACGCGTGAACGAAGTGGCTCTACCCGGGCGTGATGCCCGCTTCACGACAATACTTGGCATAGCCCCCAGCGCATAGCTGTGCCGGATCGACGAAGCCGTTGTCGATGACCGTCGACTTCATGTTGTCCTTCGTGACGGCAACCGGCTGCAAAAGGATCGCGGGGACGTCCCTAAGCCCGTTCGCCGGTTCATCGGTGATCTTGGACGGCGGCACTTCGTTTCCCTCGGCCAATTCGGTTGCAATCTCCGCCGCCGCTGCGACCTCTTCTCTGTTCGCTTCATAGGTGGTTAGGTACTGCTGCCCGCTGAGGACCCGCCGGAGGGCGGGTATCGTTGCCCCAGATCCGGTCGTGAACCTGCGAGCGGGGTCGATTCCAGCCGAGCTCATTGCCTTGATGACTCCACTCGCCGCTTTGTCGTCGGCAGCGAACACGCCGGCGAAACCGTTCCGACCCACTGCGGCGATCGCCCGGCGCATTTCGTGTTCGGAAAGGGCGACTGACGCTTCCGGCGGGAAATCGGGCATGTTGTACACGGCGACGGCCTTCACCCCACTGGGATTGAGTGCCAGGGTTGCGCCGAGATTCATCGGGCCGCTGGTACCGGTGGTGACAATCACGATCGGGCCATGAAGCTTGCCGGATTCCTTTAGCTTCTCCGTCAAGGCTGCCATTTGGACCTTCCCGATGGCTTCGCTATCGGCGTCGACGTAGTAATCGACTCGGGCGTTGAGGATCAGGCGGTCATAAGAGATCACCGGCACGCCGCGCGGTTTCGCCTTGTGGAGGATGGCCCCCGCCGCCTGGACGTCGACTGGGTCGACAACGAGCACGTCGGCACCCCTGGCAAGGGCATGTTCGGCCTGTTCCAGCTGCCGCGCCGCATCCCCCCCGGCGTTCATGTAGCGGACCGTGCAGCCGCTACAAAGATCGGCCACCTTACGTTCGAATTCCGGACGGTCGTGGACCCGATATCGGGCCACCTGTTCGTCGGGAAGAAGAAGGGCGATCGTGCCGCCTTCCCCTTCGCCGCCTCCGCAGCCTGCCGCTATGCACGCGAGTGCAATCAGGATGATCGAAATCAACCAAGTTTTTCCCCGCGGCATCGCTAGTCCTTTCCCAGCACTCAAATTTCACCCAGTACTAGATTACAGAGCGAGGAAGAGACGCGCTTCAGGCAGCCACCACCGTTTCTCGTCGCTTGCGGGCCGTGCGTTTCGTCCTCGCCGGCTCGACCATCTCGGCGAGAAAACGGCCGGTGTAGGAGCCCGCCACCGCGGCGACCTCCTCCGGGGTGCCGGTGGCGACCACCTCTCCCCCCTCTTCGCCGCCCTCGGGACCGAGGTCGATCAGGTGGTCGGCGGTCTTGATCACGTCGAGGTTGTGCTCGATCACGACCACGGTGTTGCCGGCGTCGACGAGGCGGCCGAGCACCTCGAGCAGGCGCTGCACGTCGGCGAAGTGCAGGCCGGTGGTCGGCTCGTCGAGGATGTAGAGGGTGTTGCCGGTGGCGACCTTGGAGAGCTCGGTTGCCAGCTTGATCCGCTGCGCCTCGCCGCCGGAGAGCGTCGTCGCCGCCTGGCCGAGGCGGATGTAGTCGAGGCCAACGTCGTGCAGGGTGCGCAGGCGGCGGGCGATCTTCGGCACGTTCTCGAAGAACTCGACCGCCTCCTCGACCGACATCTCCAGCACGTCGCCGATGTTCTTGCCCTTGAAGCGGACCTCGAGCGTCTCGCGGTTGTAGCGCTTGCCGTGGCACTGCTCGCAGGGCACGTAGACGTCGGGCAGGAAGTGCATCTCGATCTTGATCTGGCCGTCGCCGCGGCAGACCTCGCAGCGCCCGCCCTTGACGTTGAAGCTGAAGCGCCCGGGTTTGTAGCCACGCGCCCGCGACTCCTGGGTCTGGGTGAAGAGCTGGCGGATGTGATCGAAGACGCCGGTGTAGGTGGCCGGGTTGGAGCGCGGCGTGCGCCCGATCGGCGACTGGTCGATGTTGATGATCTTGTCGATCTGAGCGAGCCCGTCGACGCCGTCGTGGGCGCCGGGGCGCAGCTTCGCCTGGTGCAGGCGGTTGGCGACCGAGTGGTGCAGGGTCTCGTTGACCAGGGTCGACTTGCCCGAGCCGGAGACGCCGGTGACGCAGCAAAAGACGCCGAGCGGGACGGTGACGTCGATGCCCTTGAGGTTGTGTTCGCGGGCGCCGCGGACCAGTAGGGCACCGTTCGGGCTGCGCCTTTCCTCCGGCAGCTCGATCTTGCGCTTGCCGGAGAGGTACTGGCCGGTCAGCGAGGCCGGATTTTTGGCCACCTCAGCCGGCGTGCCGGCGGCGATCACGTGACCACCGTGTTCGCCGGCGCCGGGCCCAAGGTCGACCAGGTGGTCGGCGGCCATCATCGTGCCCGCGTCGTGCTCGACCACGATCACCGTGTTGCCGAGGTCGCGCAGGCGGTCGAGGGTGGCGATCAGCTTCTCGTTGTCGCGCTGGTGCAGGCCGATCGAGGGCTCGTCGAGGACGTACATCACGCCGACCAGGCTGGAGCCGATCTGGGTCGCGAGGCGAATCCGCTGCGCCTCGCCGCCGGAGAGCGAGCGAGCCGAGCGGCCGAGCGAGAGGTAGCCGATGCCGACGTTCTCGAGGAAGGCGAGCCGTTCGGAGATCTCGCGCACGATCAACCGCGCGATCGCCCGCTCGGTCTCGGTCATATCCACGGCGTTGATCCACTCCGCCGCCCCGCGCGCCGACTTGTCGCTGAACTCGGCGATGCTGATCCCGCCGACCTTGACCGCGAGGCTCTCCGGGCGCAGGCGGGCGCCTTTGCAGTCCGGGCAGGGCTGCTCGGCCATGTAGCTCTCGATCCGCTCGCGGTTGGTCTCCGAGTCGGTCTCTTCGTAGCGCCGCTCGAGGTTGTTGACGATCCCCTCGAAGCGGACTTTGTAGGAGCGGCGGCGGCCGAAGCGGTTGGTGTAGCTGACCTGGTGGCGCTCCGAGCCGGTGCCGTAGAGGAAGACCTCTTTCTCCAGTTTCTTCAGCTTTGCCCAGGGCCTGTCGAGGTCGATCTCATAGGCCTCAGCGACGGATGCGATCAGACGCTTCCAGTAGGCGGTGATGCCGCGGTTCCAGGGCTGCAGAGCGCCCTCGCCGAGCGAGAGCGTCGGGTCGGGCACGACCAGCTCGGGGTCGATCACGCGCTGAAAGCCGAGCCCGTGGCAGCGCTCGCAGGCGCCGTGGGGAGAGTTGAAGGAGAAGATCCGCGGCTCCAGCTCCGGGATCGAGGTGCCGCAACTGAGACAGGCGAACTGCTCGGAGAAGAGCAGCGGCTCGGTCTTCGCGTCGACCATCTCGACTTCGACCAGTCCGGCGGCGAGCCCAGCGGCCGCCTCGACCGACTCGGAGAGACGCCGGCGCAGGTCGGGCTTCATCACCAGCCGGTCGACGACGACGGCGACGTCGTGTTTGTATTTCTTGTCGAGGACGATCTCCTCGTCGAGCCGCCGCAGCTCGCCGTCGATTTTGACCCGCGAGTAGCCCTCCAACCGCATCTGCTCGAAGAGCTTTCCGTACTCGCCTTTGCGCCCGCGCACCACCGGAGCCGTGACCATGAATTTGGTGCCCTCGCCGAGCGTCATCAGCCGATCGACGATCTGCTCCTGGGTCTGGCCGGTGATCTCGGCCCCGCACTCGGGACAGTGAGGCACGCCGACCCGTGCCCAGAGCAGCCGCAGGTAGTCGTGGATCTCGGTCACCGTGCCGACGGTCGAGCGCGGGTTGCGCGAGGTCGTCTTCTGATCGATCGAGATCGCCGGCGAGAGCCCCTCGATCGAGTCGACGTCGGGCTTCTCCATCAGCCCGAGGAACTGGCGGGCGTAAGCAGAGAGCGACTCGACGTAGCGCCGCTGCCCCTCGGCGTAGATCGTGTCGAAGGCAAGGCTCGACTTACCGGAGCCCGAGAGCCCGGTGATCACGATCAGCGCGTCGCGCGGCAGCTCAACGTCGATGTCCTTGAGGTTGTGCTCCCGCGCTCCCGAGATGACGATTCGCTCAGAAGCGGCCACGAGGACCGATTCTACGCAAACGAACAGATGTTCCCCCAGATCCCCGCAACCTCCGAGTTCCCCAAACGTCAGAGCCAACCCAGGGGGGAGAACTCCCGCTGACTTCCTCCTTATTCGCGGTATGCGCCAAGAACCACGAAGTCACCGTCGGATTGCGGAGGTGGCGGGTAGGCAATACGGGGTCATCTCGGCTGAGCAGATGGTCGCAGTCGGCCTTTCGAGCGACCAGATCTCTCGCGAAGTCTCGATTGGCCGCCTACACCGCGTGCATCGAGGCGTGTACGCGGTGGGTCACAGCGCGCTGTCTCGGCACGGAGAGTGCCTTGCCGCAGTGCTCAGTTGCGGTCGCGGAGCGCTTCTCAGCCACCGCTCTGCCGCTTGGCTCTGGGGACTCACGACGAGATGGCGGCCCGTGGTAGCGGTCACCGCCACCAGCCCGGTTGAAACTCGACCCGCGATCGAGGTGCACAGCGCAAGCGCGCTCCAGGGAGAGGACTGCGCCACCTTCGAACGAATTCCGGTGACTGCCATCCCACGAACGCTCCTCGACTTCGCAGCAATCGATCCAAGGTTTCTCGGCGCTGCGATCGAGCGGGCCTATCGGCGTGACTTGCTCGATTTGGCCGCGATCGATTGTCTGTTGATCCGCAGCCGGGGATTCCGCGGTGTTGCCCGACTGCGAGAGGCAGTGGAGATCTACCGCATCGGGGCCTTCACCCGCTCGCGCCTCGAGCGTCGCTTCCTCGCCATGGTTCGCCGCGCCGGACTTCGGCAGCCGTCGATGAATCTTTTCGTCGCCGGATTCGAGCTGGATGCCTACTGGCCGAACGAGCGCTTCGCCGTCGAACTCGACACCTACGACCACCACGGAGACCCGGTGGCCTTCGAGGCCGATCGCCTGCGCCAGGAAGACCTCAAGTTGGCAGGCATCGAGATAGTCCGCCTCACCGGCGCGAGGATGGACCGCGAACCCGATGCGATCGTCATCCGCCTCCGCCGCCTACTCGTGCAGCGCAGGCAACAACTCGGGCTCTCTCCCGACTGACTTCCTGGTTATTCGCGCATACCGCGAAGAACCAGGAAGTCAGCGTCGAGGGGAAGGGGGCCACGCGGTTGGGGTTAAGGGTTCTTGCGTATTGCGGCGGGCGGGACTAGCGTCGGGGGCAGGCGGGGTCAGCTACGAAGGAGGAAAGAGATGTCGAATGTCGATGCCGCCCGAGCCAGCTACGACGCGTTTGGTCGCGGCGACCTGGAAGCACTGAAGGAGATGCTGTCGGAGGACAGCACCTGGCTGACTTCCGATGAGTTGCCGCTCGGCGGCGAAACCCAGGGTCGCGACGAGATCCTCGGCAACTTCGCCCAGATCCCCAACTACTGGTCTTCGTTCAGCGTCGATCCGGAGGAGTTCATCGACGCCGGCGATTGGGTGGTGGTGAGGGGAACGCAGCGAGCCGGCAATGACGGCGGCAGCTTCGAGGCGCCGTTCGCCCACCTGATGAAGTTCGCCGACGGCAAGCTGGTGCGCGGCGAGTTCTACTCAGACAGCGCCAAGGCAGCGAAGGTCCTGGCCTGAGGTCCCGGCGGGGGTCGCTCAGGCCCCCGCCCGCATCCCGTCGAGGTCGCGGCGCAGCTCCTTGAGCTCGTCGCGGAGCCGCCCCGCCTCCTCGAAGCGCAGGTCGTCGGCGGCGGCCAACATCTCCTCCTCGAGGGTGACGATCGTGCGCTCCAGCTCGTCCGGATCGGCGAACTCGCCGGCAGGCTTGCCACGGCGCTTGCGCGGCGCCCGGTCCTCCATCGCCAGGAACTCGCTCATCTCGGAGATGCCCTTGCGCACGGTTGCGGGGGTGATCCCGTGCTCCTCGTTGTAGGCGAGTTGAATCGCCCGGCGGCGGTCGGTCTCGCGCATCGCCGCCCGCATCGCGTCGGTCTCCCTGTCGGCGTACATCAGCACCCGCCCGTTGACGTTTCGCGCCGCCCGGCCAATCGTCTGCACCAGGCTGGTCTCACCGCGCAGGAAGCCCTCCTTGTCGGCGTCGAGGATCGCCACCAGGGAGACCTCGGGCAGGTCGAGCCCCTCGCGCAGCAGGTTGACCCCGACCAGCACGTCGTACTCGCCGAGCCGCAGGTCGCGAATGATCTGGATCCGTTCCAGGGTGTCGATCTCGGAGTGCAGGTAGCGGACCTTGATCCCGTACTCGAGCAGGTAGTTGGTCAGGTCCTCGGCCATCTTCTTGGTCAGGGTGGTGACCAGGACGCGGTCGCCGGCCTCGGCGATCCCCTTGATCTCGTTCATCAGGTCGTCGATCTGGTTGCGGGTCGGGCGCACGTCGATCTCGGGATCGATGATCCCGGTCGGACGGACGATCTGCTCGACCGTACGGGTCGATTCGGTGCGCTCGAAGGGCCCGGGAGTCGCCGAGACCATGACCAGTTGCGGCACCCGTTCGAGGAACTCGTCGAACTTCAGTGGCCGATTGTCGATCGCCGAGGGCAGGCGGAAGCCGTAGTCGATCAGGGTCTGCTTGCGCGAGCGATCCCCCTCGTACATGCCGCCGATCTGCGGCACCGTCTGGTGGGACTCGTCGACGAAGACGACGAAGTCGTCGGGGAAGTAGTCGATCAGCGTGTGCGGCGGGCTTCCCTCCGGGCGCCCATCGAGGATCCGCGAGTAGTTCTCGATCCCCGATGTGAAGCCGATCTCCTTCAGCATCTCGATGTCGTAGGCGGTGCGCTGGCGCAGCCGGTGCGCCTCCAGCTGCTTGCCCTCGGCCTCGAGCTCGGCCGTGCGCGTGTTCAGTTCGTTGCGGATTTCCTCGACCGCGCGCTCCAGCGTCTCGTCGCGGGTCACGTAATGGGAGGCCGGCCAGACCGAGACGTGGTCGATCGTGTCGAGGATCTCGCCGGTCAGCGGGTCGAAGTGCTGGATGCCCTCGATCTCATCGCCAAACAGCGCGATCCGGTAGGCCGACTCGGCGTAGGAAGGCATGATCTCCAGCACCTCGCCGCGCACACGGAAGGCGCCGCGGCCGAGCACCGAGTCGTTGCGCTGGTACTGCATCTTGACCAGCTTGCGCAGCACCTCGTCGCGATCGATCTGATCGCCGACTTTGAAGAGCTGCATTTTTTCGTTGTAGACCTGGGGCGAGCCGATCCCGTAGATACAGGAAACCGAGGCGACGATGATCACGTCGCGGCGGGCGAAGAGGGACGCGGTGGCGGCGTGGCGCAGGCGATCGATCTCGTCATTGATCGAGGAATCCTTCTCGATGTAGAGGTCCTGGGCCGGGACATAGGCCTCGGGCTGGTAGTAGTCGTAGTAGGAGACGAAGTACTCGACCGAGTTCTCGGGGAAGAACTCGCGGAACTCGTTGCAGAGCTGCGCCGCCAGCGTCTTGTTATGGGCGATCACCAACGAGGGCCGCTGCACCGCCGCGATCGTCGCCGCCATCGTGAACGTCTTACCGGTGCCTGTGGCGCCCAAAAGGGTCTGAAAACGGTCGCCTGCCGCCAGGCCCTCGGCCAGGCCCGCGATTGCCTTGGGCTGGTCGGCGGTCGGCGTGTAGGCCGGATTGAGCTCGAACTCGGGCATGGGGGCTCACGATAGGGCCTGTGCCGGGTGGGGCGCCGGGGGTGGGGTCCCCGGGCCGGCTTCGCCGGGAGTTCCCGGGGACCCCACCCCCGGCGCCCCTCTCGCCAGAAGCTCCTAGACTGGCGCTCGATGAACCGCTCGCAGCAGGCGCTCGCCGGACTCTTCGCCTTCACCGGAACGATGCACTTCGTCATCCCACGCAGCTACGAAGCGATCATGCCGCCCTCGCTGCCACGCCATAAGGAGGCGGTCGTGGTCAGCGGAATCGCCGAGATCGCCGGCGGGCTAGCGGTGGCGAGGCCATCGACCCGGCGCTTCGCTCGCTGGTGGCTGCTCGCGCTGCTGGTCGCGGTCTTCCCCGCCAACGTGCATATGGCGGTCAACCCGGAGCAGGTGCGCGGGCTGGACCTCCAGCGGATCCCACGCTGGGCGCTCTGGGCGAGGCTGCCATTGCAGCCACTGGCGATGCTCTGGGTCTGGCGCGCAACGCGCGACTGATCCGTATATAAACGTGCAGTTTTGTCTGCGAAATCTTTTGGCTGTAGCGGTTCTGTCTTCGCAGACAGAGAATTGCCGCAATGAAACCACGCGAACGTTTCGCAATTAATCTGCGTAAAGCGCGCAAGAAGAAGGCGATCTCACAGGAGGAGCTGGGCTTCCGCTGCGACCTCCACCGCACTGAGATCTCCCTGCTCGAGCGCGGTGGCCGCGAGCCACGGCTGGGCACGATCGTCAAGCTCGCCGGCTCCCTCGACACGACTCCGGAACAGCTTTGCGAAGGCGTCACCTGGTCGCCCGGCAAGAGCAAATTCCAAATTAAGAAGTAACTGGCTACGAGGCCGTCCCGGTAGGGGCTCCGCTTAACTTTTTCGAGGGGCGGCTGCTGCTGGCGCGCGGGCGCCGCCGGCGAAAAAGTGCAAGACGCTCCACCCCTACCGGGACGGCCTCTACGGCAGTAGCTGTTCGAGCAGGCCTTCGACCGGGCCGAGGAAACCCTGGACGTTGTTGAGCAGGGATTCGGCGTTGTTGATCAGTTCGATCGCCTGATCGAGGGGGATGTTCTGCAGCGTTTCACGCAGCGGGGCGGCAAGAATTGGGTTCAACGCGCCGGCTTCTTCGGCGTCGTCGACGGCGCGCAGCAGGCCGGCCCGTACCGCCGTCGCCAGCTTGGCGTCACTGATCTTGTAGCGCTCTTTGAAGCGTTCGCGTGACTCTGGCGTGGCCAGGGCCCGGGCCAGGGTCTCGCGGCTGACGCCGAGCCGGCAGGCAGCACCATCCAGGGCCGAGAGGGTGAATTGCTCGGCAATTTGTTGCAGGCCTTCCGGGTTGCGCCAGGCGCGGTGCTTGCACGGGTCCTGGGTCTTCTCCGGCGTGTAGGAAGCTCCGCCGGCAGCCAGGTATATGCCGAGGAGAGCGACAGCGGCGACGATCGCGCCGCCGACCAGGAACAGCGATCGCCGCTCGGAGTTCACAGGTCCACCCTCCGCGCCAGGCCGATCGGAATCAGCGAGAGCAGGCCGATCAGGGCGGCGAGACCGAAGGAGGGGCTGAAGGCGTGGGTGGCGCCGCGATTGAGCTGGTCCTGCAGTTCTTCGCGCAGCTCGACCACCTGGTCGTGTTCCTCGGGATCGCTCGGCAGCGGCTCGAAGGCCGGGCCGATTGTCGGCACCTTCCCCTTCTCATTTTCCAGGCGACTCTCGATCTTCTGCGCCAGGGCGAGCTTGAGCAGCGGCGGCACCTTCGAGTCGAGGACCACCGCCGTGCCGGCATTGATCGCGTCGTGGCGCTGCTGGGCGATGTCGTGGGTGAAGATCGGCGTTACCGCGAGGATCCCGATCACGACTCCGGCGTGGCGGGCGGAGATCGTCCAGCCACCGTGGATCGCCTGCGGAGCCCTGCCGCTGAGGGCGGTCTCGGTCAGCGCCGAGAGCACCAGGGCGAGGCCGATCCCGATCATCACCTGCGGTGGCACCGTCAGCGCGACCTCCGCCCTGGGCAGGAGGGCCAGCCCGCCGAGCCCACCCGAGACCAGGATCGCCCCGGCGGCGGCGCGCGCCCGGGCGCTCGGCACAAGCCGGTCGAGGCGGCTGCCGAGCAGCGCCGCCAGCGGCATCACGCTGACCACGATCGCGGCGCCGATCGGGCTCAGGCGCCAGCCCTCGATCAGCAGCAGCACGAGCAGGAAGAGCGCCCCGGCGATCGCCGCCGAGACGAGGGCCAGGGCCAGGTTGGCCATGAAGTGCGGCCTGCCGGTGCGCCGCAGCTCCGTGGAGAGCACCCCGGTGGCGGCCTCGTGGCGGGCGACGGCGAGGATCGGAACCGCCGCGGCGAGCGCGATCGGCACCTGGATCAGGAAGATCGACTGCCAGGAGACCAGCTCGGTGAGCAGGCCGCCGACCGCCGGCCCCAGTGCCGCCCCGGTCGCTCCCGCCGTTGCCCACAGCGCAGCGGCGCGGCGCTCGGAGCCGACCGTGGCGGGCAGCAGCTCCAGCACCGCGGTCACCGCCAGGGCGCCACCGATCGCCTGCACGCAGCGGGCGGCAATCAGCGTGCTGAGCTGGTCCGAGACGGCGCAGGCGAGCCCCGCCCCGGCAAAGATCGCGAGCCCCACAGCGGCTGCGCGGCCGGGGCCGACCCGGCGCGCCAGGAGCGCGGCCGGCACCGCAGCGAGCGCCATCACCAGGTTGAAGGAGACGAGCACCCAGCTGACGGCGGCAACGCTCGCGTCGAGCTGGCGGTAGATCTCCGGCAGAGCGAGGACGACGATCGAGGAGTCGGCGAGGACGAGGCCAACGGCGAGCGCCAGCGCCGCGACGCGGGGTCGGGGGGCCCCGGGATTCAGTAGCCCAGCTCCCGCGGGTACTTGTCGCGGTAGGCGCGCTGCTTGTCGAGTACCTCTTCGACGTAGGCGCGGGTTTCGGGGAACGGAATCCCCGCGACGCTCAGGTCGCTGCCACCCCATTTGTCGACGTTGCCGGGTCCGGCGTTGTAGGCGGCGAGTGCGGCGACCACGTCGCCGCCGTAGCGATCGAGCAGTTCGCGCAGCAGGTAAGTGCCGTAGCGGATGTTGATTTCGGGATCGCTCAGGTCTTTTAGCTTGAAGGTCGTGCCGCCGCTGTGTCGCTCGATTTCGTTTGCCGCTTCCGGCGTGATCTGCATCAGGCCTCGAGCGCCGGCGCTTGAGGTGCGGTCGCTGAACTTCGACTCGGAGTAGATGACGGCAGCGACCAGAGCGGCGTCGACGTTCTTTTCGTGCGCCTGCTGGCGAATCACATCCTCATGTTTGAGCGGCAGCGTCAGCTCCTGAATCGCCCTGTCAATCGTCCCCGTCGCCACCAGCACGGCGGCGACGATACCGGCGCCAACCACGACGGCGCCAATTGCCAGGATGCGGCTTCTCCGTTTCCTAACGGGCCGGTTTCGGGCTCGGCTCATCCAACCAGCTTCGCGATGAGAGCGGACAGGCGTTGCTCGAGCTGCTCGAGCGTGCCGTCGTTCTCGATCACGTGCTCGGCGCGGGCCGCCTTTTCCTCCTGGGCCAGCTGGCGCGCGTCGCGCTCGCCGACCAGCGCGTGGCCGCGCGCCTCGGCGCGGGCACGGCGTACCTCGTCGGGGGTGACGACGGCAACGGTGGTGTCGAAGACGGCCTCCATCTCGGACTCGAAGAGCAGCGGCACCTCAACCACGGCGAACTGGACCTCGTCGTCCAGCGAAGCGAGCCAGCTGCCGATCCGCTCGCCAACCAGCGGGTGGATCTGCGCCTCCAGCCACTTCAACTGCTCCGGATCCGCAAACACGACTTCGCCGATCTTGCTGCGGTCGACGGTCCCGCCGGGGGCAACATCCTCACCCCAACGCTCGATCAGCCTGCCAATAAGAGGTTCTGAATCGAGCAGCTCGTGAACCACCGCATCGCTGGAGATAGTCGCAGCGCCAAGCCGTCCGAAGGCAGCCAGGGACTCAGACTTCCCAGCCGCTATGCCACCGGTCAAGCCGATAGTTAGCGGCATGGTTGCTCAGGCCCTGTCCCGGCAGGGGTTCCGCTTAACTTTTTCGGTGAATCGGCCGGGGCCGTCCGAGGCTCGCGTGCCGAAAAAGTGCAAGACGCTCCACCCCTACCGGGACAGGGCCTCAGGACTCAGGAGCCTCTGCGGCGGGCTCAGCCGCCTCGGAAGCGGGCTCCTCGGCGGCCTCAGCCTCGGGAGCCTCCTCGGCGGCCGGAGTCTCAGCCTCGGCCTCAGGGGTTTCCTCTGCCACCGGAGCCTCCTCAACCTCAGGAGCGGGTGCCTCCTCGGCAACAGGCTCAGCATCCTCGGCAGCGGGCTCCTCGGCGACCTCAGCTTCAGCTGCAGGCTCCTCGGCGGCCTCCCCAGACGTTGACTCAGGCGCCTCGTCCGCGGGTGGCGCTGTAGGGGGTACCGCCTCTGAGGACGCTTCAGCGACCGGAGGAGGCGGTGGGTCCCCTGCAGCGACAGGACCCGCGGCCGAGCCGTCCGGATCCTCGTCAGTTGAACCCTCAGCAGCCTCCTGAATCTGAGCGCCGAGGTCCCCCATCGGCATCTTCTGCTCCTCGACCTGCTTGATGCTGAGCGAGAGACGCCTGCGCTCCTCGTCGATCTCGAGGATCTTGACGTCGAGCGCGGCGCCCGGCTCGACAACCTCGCTCGGGCTCTCAACATGGTGGTCTGCAAGCTCGGAGATGTGGACCAGGCCCTCGACCCCGGGCAGGATCTCGACGAAGGCGCCAAAGGCAACGACCTTGGTCACCGTCCCACCGAGCACGTCGCCGGGGCGGTGGGCGCTGATCACGCGCTGCCAGGGGTCCTCTTGGGTCTGCTTCAGGCCCAGCGAGATGCGCTGGCGGTCGCGGTCGATGTCGAGCACCTTGATCCGCACGGTGTCGCCGATCGCCACCACCTCGGAGGGGTGGTTGACGTGGCTCCAGGAAAGCTCGGAAATGTGAATCAGACCGTCGATTCCGTCGAGGTCGACGAAGGCTCCGAAGTCGACGATGTTGGAGATCTTGCCCTCAACGACCTGACCGGGCTCGAGCCGGCCGAGGATCTGCTCGCGCACCTCCTTGCGCTCTTCCTCGAGCACGGCGCGCCGCGAGAGCACCACGTTGTTGCGGCTGCGGTTGAGCTCGATCACTTTGCACTCAAGCGTCTGGCCCGTGAACTCGTCGAGGTTGTGGACGCGGCGGATGTCGACCAGTGAGGCGGGCAGGAAGCCGCGCACCCCGAGGTCGAGAATGAGGCCACCCTTGACCACCTCGATCACGTTGCCTTCGACCGGTTCGCCCGACTCGGCGGCGGCCTCGATGCGGCGCCACGCCTTCTCGAAGCGGGCGCGCTTCTTGGAGAGAATCAGGCGGCCGTCGGTGTCTTCCTTGGTCAGGACGAGGGCGTCGACCTCCTCGCCCTGCTCGACCTCGTCGGCCGGGTTGACCGACTTGCGGATCGAGAGCTCGTGCGAAGGAATGACCCCCTCCGACTTGTAACCGATGTCGACCAGGACCTCGTCCTTGTCGATCCGCACGACCCTGCCCTTGACGACATCGCCCTCCTCGAAGGAGACCATCGTCGCCGCGTAGTTGGGGACGATCTTGCCGTCGATTTCGAGCAGCAAGCCGCCCGAGCCCTCAACCGGCGAGCCGGCGGGAGCATCAGGAACAGGGGTCAAGGTCGTATCGGTCACGGACACAGCGGCGCATGATTGCAGAAATCATTCCGACTGCATCCTCCGCTCCAAGCAGGTCTAGATACGCTCCGGGGGTGCCGATCCGAGCGACCAAACGAGGTGACGAACGGACCCCGCTGTCCGGAGCCCACGATGTACTGATCTGCGGGGCGAGCTTTGCCGGCCTCGCGGTCGCCCGCGAGCTGGCCGGATCGGGGGCCGACGTGCTGATCGTCGATCGCTACGAGATCGGCGAGCGCCAGACCTCGGCCTGCGGCATTCCCACCCTGTGGATGGAAGCGCTGGGGCTGATGGACGCCGAGCGCCAGCGCTTCGACTCGCTGTTGATGCACACCCCCCACGGCGACGCCCGCTACCGCCTGCCATTCACCTTCTCCACCTTCGACTACCGCGAGCTCTGCGCCCTGCTCTGGCGCGACTGCGACGCTCGCTTCGAGACCGCCAAGGTGAACGGGCGGGCGCCCGCGACCAACGGTGACGGCGCGATCGCGATCGACACCGACCGCGGCGTGATCTCCGCCCCGCTCGTCGTCGACGCCCTGGGCTGGCGCCGCATGCTCGCCAATGGCGACGGTTTCCAGCCGCCCGACGCGCCGCTCTCGCGCGGCCTCGAGGTCCACCCCGAGGGCAAGGGCGAGGACCTGGAGATCTGGATCGACCGCCGCTACGTGCCGGCCGGCTATGGCTGGAGCTTTCCCGCCCGCGACGAGCTGCGCATCGGCGTCGGCTCCTTTGACCCGCGCTTTCACGTGCGCAAGACGACCGAGCTGCTGGCCGAGGACCTCGACGCCGAGCGGGTTCGCTACCAGGGCAACTGGATCCCCCACAAGCTCCGCGAGGGCACCGAGGGGGGCATCTTCTTCGCCGGTGACTCGGCCGGGCACTGCCTGCCGCTCAGCGCCGAGGGCATCCGCACGGCGCTCTACTTCGGCATCGCCCTCGGCCGCGAGCTGCGCGGCGTGCTCGACGGCCGGCAGGACCGCGAGGCCGCCGCTGCCCGTTACGCCGAGTTCAACGACTCGCACGAGTGGAAGTTCCGCTGGATGCTGCGGGTGCAGAAGCTGGTGCCGAAGATCCCGCCGCGCTTGCTTGGGCCGCTGGTGCGCCTGCTCGGCAACAGGCGCTTCATCGAGTGGTCCTTCAAGCACTACCTGCAGATCGCACCGCCGCAGTTCGCCCTGGGCTCAGCGAATGATCAGGACGGTGCCGACGATCAGCAGGACCACACCGGTGATCCGGGCCGGGCTGAGCGCGACCTGGTCGAGGCCGAATAGGCCGAGCCGGTCGATCGCGACCGATGCCGTCAGCTGTCCGGCGATCGTCGCCGCCGCCACACCGCCGGCCCCGATCACCGAGACCGTGATCAGCGCGTTGGTGACGTAGATCGCGCCGAGACAGCCGCCGATCAGGTAGTACCAGCTGACGTCGAAGCTCGAGCTGAGACCACCGGCCTTGCCGCTGAGGACGACGATCGAGGCCAGCGCGACCGTGCCGATCGCGAAGGAGACCAGGGCGGCCGGAAGGCTCCCGGTGGAGCGCCCCAGTTCCGCGTTGATCGGCGCCTGCAGGGCGATCAGCCCGCCCGCGACAACCGTCAGCAGGAGCGCCAGGCCCTTATCCATATGCCCTCACTTTGCCTCCAACCAGTCCGGGCCGACGCCGACGTCCACCTCGAGCGGTGGGTCGAGCCGGTAAGCGGCGCACATCTCGCGCCGCACCAGCTCGACCGCGCCGTCCATCTCCGCCGGCGGGCCCTCGAAGAGCAGCTCGTCGTGGATCTGCAGGACCAAACGGGTCTCGGTGCCGGCCTCGCGCAGGGCGTTCTGGCAGCGCACCATGGCGATCTTGATGATGTCGGCCGCGGTGCCCTGGATCACGGTGTTGACCGCGAGGCGCTCACCGAGGCGGCGCGTGTTCGGGTTGCCGGAGCGCAGCTCGGGAATCGCGCGCCGACGGCCCAGCAGCGTGGTGACGAAGCCCTCCTCCTGTGCCCGCTCGACCACCTGCTCGCGGAATGCGCGCACGGCCGGGAAGCGCTCCAAGTAGCGCGAGACGAATTCCTCGCCCTCTTTGCGCGGGATGTTGAGCCGATCGGCAAGGCCGAAGCCGGTGAGGCCGTAGACGATGCCGAAGTTGACCATCTTCGCCTTCGAGCGCTGACCGACGTCGACGTCCTCGCGAGAGATGTCGAAGACCTCGGCCGCGGTCGCCGCATGGACGTCGTCGCCGGCGCGGAAGATCTCTTTCAGCACCTCCTCCTCGGCAACGTGGGCGAGCACCCGCAGCTCGACCTGGCTGTAGTCGGCGGAGAGCAACTGGGCGCCCTGCTCGGCGACGAAGCAGGCCCGGACCGGGCGCCCGATCTCGGTGCGGATCGGGATGTTCTGCAGGTTGGGATTGGTGCTGGAGAGGCGCCCGGTGGTGGTCGCCGCCTGGTTGAAGGTGGTGTGGACGCGGCCGGTGTCGGGGTCGATCAGGTCGGGCAGCGAGTCGAGGTAGGTGTTCTTCAGCTTGGTCAGCTCGCGCCAGGACTCGATCTTCTCGACGATCGGGTGCTCGTCGGCGATCTGGGCGAGGACGCGGGCGTCGGTCGAGTAGCCGGTTTTGCCGCGCCGCTTGCGGGTCAGGCCGAGCTCCTCGAAGAGGATGCGGCCGACCTGCTGCGGCGAGCCAATCGTGAACTCCTCCCCGGCCAGCTCGAAGATCTCCTTCTGAAGGGTCGCGATGCGCTCGCCGAAACCGGCGCCGACCTCAGCCAGACGCTCGGCGTCGAGCTTGAGCCCCTCGCGTTCCATCGCCGCCAGCACGTGGACCAGCGGCAGCTCGATCTCGCGCAGCAGAGGCTCGAGGCCGAGCTCCTCGATGCGCGGGCGCTGCCTGTCGGCCAGCGCCGCGACCAGGCGCGCTTCCTCGGCGGGCTCCAGCCCCGCCTCGCCGTCGCCGTCGAGCGAGAGCTGGCCGTCGTCCTCGTCGGTGGGCGAGATCTCTCCGGCGGCGAGGCCGATGCCCGCGTCGGCGGCGAGCTCGGTCAGCTCGTAGGTGCGCCGCTGCGGCTCGAGCAGGTAGGCGGCAAGCATCGTGTCGTGCTCGAGCGCCGGCTCGACACCCTCGCGCGCCGCCGCCGCGAGCAGGCCGTGGCGGCCCCCACCGAGTGACTTGACGTCGTGAGCGACCAGACCGCGGCCGGGGAGGGCCACCGCGAGCTCGTCCAGGGTCGATGAGCCGGTAAGCGTGCGCTGGTCTTCCGCGGCCGCCCAGCGATCGCCGTCGAGCGCCAGGGCGAGAGGCCCCTCCCCCGCCGCTAGATCGTCGGGCTTGCCCTCCTCGGCCTCGACCGCGAGCTCGGTCTCGACGCTGCGGCCCGGCACCGCCTCGCCCTCCGGCAGCGCTTCTTCGAGTCGCTCCAGCACCGCCCGCAGCTCGAACTCGCGCATGAAGTCGCGCAGGGCGCCGCGGTCGGGCTCGGAGGCCATCGCTGCGCCGAGGTCGACGCCGGTCTCGAGGTCGTACTGGAGGGTCGCCAATTGCTTCGACATGCGGGCGTCGTCGGCGTGCTCGACCAGGTTCTGCTTGCGCTTGGCGCCGGAGATCTCCTCGACGCTGGCCAGCACCTTCTCCAGCGTGCCGAACTGCTGCAGCAGCTGGGTCGCCGTCTTCTCGCCGATCCCGGGGACGCCCGGGATGTTGTCCGAGGTGTCGCCGCGCAGGCCCATCAGGTCGGTGATCAGCTCCGGCGGCACTCCGTAGCGCTCGGTGACCGCCTCCGAGTCGTAGATCTTGGTCTCGGTGATCCCGCGCGAGGTGCTCATCACCCGGATCCCCTCGCCAACCATCTGGTAGGCGTCGCGGTCTCCCGTGACGACCATCACCGCGATCCCCTCTTCGCGCGCCTGGCGGGCGAGCGAGGCGATCACGTCGTCGGCCTCATAGCCCTCGACCTTGACGTTGGTGTAGCCGAAGGCCTCGACCAACGGCATCAGGTGCGGCCACTGCTCGCGCAGCAGGTCGGGCCGCGGTTTGCGCTGGGCCTTGTAGAGGTCGTAGGTGACCTCCCGTCCCGACATGCCGGCGTCCCAGGCCACGACCACCCCGGCGGGAGCGTGCTCGTCAATCACCTTGACCAGCATCGAGGCCAGCCCGTAGATCGCGTTGGTCGGCCGCCCGTCACTCGTCCCAATCGACTCCGGCAGCGCGAAGAACGCCCGGTAGGCGAGCGAGTTGCCGTCGATCAGGAAGAGCTCGTTCTCAGTGTCGGACTTGGTCGGCGCCATCGCGCCCAACTCTATGGCGCGCGGAGGCGAGCACCTCGCGCAGAATCGCGCCGACTCGCTGCGGTTCCTCGTCAACCTGCTCGTCGCTCAATCGCTGCACTTCAAAACCGAGCGAGCGCAGCTCGAGATCCCGTCGCCGGTCATCGCGAAATGCCTGCTGCCCGCGGTGATACTTGTAGCCATCAGTTTCGACCACGAAGCCGAGATCGCGCCAAACGAAATCCGCCTCGTATTCGCCGATCTCGACGTTGACTTCCGGCCTGGGCAAACGGAATCGCCGGCAGATCGCCAGGAAGTCGCGCTCGAGGTCGCTGCGGGTGCGGTCGTGGGGAATGTCCTCGCTGAGCGGCAAACCGAGAACGTCTGCCTGCCGAATCGCCCGGCGCAGCTGCTTCTCGGGGACGACTTGGCGTAGATCGGCGATCGTCTGGGCCGGCTTGGTGACGGGAATCCCATGCCGCCGCGTCACCGCGTCGGACCGGAGCGACGCTCGGCGGTACAAACGGATTCCCGATCGCCTCGCCCGCCCGCTGCCGCAGGGGACGGAGATGTCAATTCGACGG
Source organism: uncultured Solirubrobacterales bacterium (assembly GCA_963720805.1). Taxonomy (GTDB): domain Bacteria; phylum Actinomycetota; class Thermoleophilia; order Solirubrobacterales; family 70-9; genus VRUE01. Next base: position 154,407 of record CAVRGT010000003.1, read on the forward strand.
CCGATCGGCTTCAGAAGCTCCCAAAGTTCAGCCGCGCTTCGATGGCTGAGGACCGCCGTCTTCCCGCAGGCAAGACTGGCTGCCATCCAGGTGCCCTGCCGAGAGATTCCCGGGTGTCCGACGGCGTAAACGCCCCGATGAATTCGATAAAGCCGGCCGGTTTCAACCCGCCGACGCACGGAATTCCTCGTGACTCCGGCACCGTAGAGCTGCTCCGTCGAGATCACCCCATGCTGGCGAGCGGCGATTTCCGCCACGCGTCCATCGGGTCTGACGACTTTTGCGTCCACCTGACCCATAAGTCGCCAGGGACGCAAATGCTCCCCCCACCCGCTTGTGCACGCTGCTCGTTTTCAAGCCGTAGGACTCAGCGACCGACTTCCTTCGCCCGTTGCCTACTCGCAGCCGTAGCCGTCGCCGTCGGCGTCGAGGCCGTAGTGGTCTTCACCCACGACCGTCACCGGGCCGGTGTAGTCGGGGCCGTTGCCACTGCCACCTGCGCAGTCATAGTCCGATGAGTTCGGATTGAGACAGGCGCCGCTGTAGTTCGGATCGCATTCGCTCGCTTCGGCTGCCGCCGCGGCGGCAGCTTCTTCTTCAGCTACCTGAGCCTGGCCTTCTTCGCGGGCCAGCTCCCGGGCGGCGACGCGGCGGGCGTGCTTGCGGGCCGCCGCCCGACGCGCTCGGGCCGCTGCGCGGTGCGCCTGTCTCAGCTGGCGACGCCGCGCCGCTCGCCGAGCTTCCCGCTTCGCCTGCTGAGCGTGCGTTGTCTGCTGAGCCGCGCCACTCGTTCCCGCCGATTCGCTATCCGAACCGCACCCGATCGCCCCACACGACAAGGCCAAGCACAAGACACAGAGCAAACCCGTCCGCATAGTTTCCTTTGCATACTCATTGCGTTCCTAATGAGCAAGGCAGACTATGTGACGCTGCGGCTCCTACTCTAAGTATTCGCTTATCGCCGAAGCGAATCAGCTCTTGGCGAGGCGCTTGGAGCGCACCAGCGTTTCCGTTCGACCGTCGGTCAGCTCGATCTTGAAAGCGAGCCTGAGGCGCAGGGGACGGCGGGCAAGGGCGCTCGTCGCGACCTTCGAGAGCCGGCATTGCAGCTTGGTTTCACCGGCCCTTGCCACCTGCTTGCCGGCCTTGCAGACCAGGCGCCGCCCTCGCTTCTTGTGGATGGTCGCCCGCAGTGAGACGTGGCCCGCGGCGGCGAGGTCGAGGGTCGCGGTGAGATGGCGGCCGGATCGCTTTGAGCCTCCAAGGAAGGCCGCCGGGTCCGAATCCTGCGGCAGCGCTGAGTCGCTGCTCGGCGGCGGCGGAGGTTCGATCACGACCGCCGGAGGCTCGTTGACCGCAAGCCAGGCGTCCGCTTCGGCTTGACGACCGGCGATGAACGCGAGGGTCGTGTCGACCCCGTATTTGTCTTCTTTGATTTCGGTCGCGTCGTATTCGGCGCGGCCGTTTACTTCTTCTTCGTGCTGCCAGGGGGCGAGCAGGTCGACTGTCGCTTCACCCATCGCCAGCGGATCCGCCGCCGCGATCGCGTCGCGAACGTCGCGCAGGGCTTCCCAGTAGAGGCGGAAGCACGCTTCGTCCTCCAGGCACTTGTTGAAGAGCACCCCGCCTTCGCCGTCAAAGGTGACTTCGCGACCCGGCGTTTCAACGCCGATCGTCGCGACCCAGGCCTGATCGGTTCCCCAGGGCAGCATCTGGAAGCGGCCGGCCGGGTCGCTGTATAGGTAGTAGTTGTTCGGCCGGAAGCCAAGCACCGCATGGCCCGAGTAGCCGTCCCAGTGGTCGATGTACTTCTCGACCGCCCACATCCTCGTCATCTCGGCCAGTTCCACCTTTGCGGAGACGTGTTGCGACCAGCTTTCGCCGTCGCTCGGCACGGCGTTGACCGATTCGATCAGGCTTTCGAGGTCGGAGATGTCGTCTTCAGGCCCTTCGTCGACTTCGAAGGCCGTCGCTTCGCCGGGCTTGACGTCGTGACCGTCTTCACCCTCGTAGAGGTGCTGAACTTCGTCGTCGAAAGCGCCGAAGATGCGAGCGAGGCCGACCTTGTCGAGGTTTTCAAGGTCGAGGTAGACGCCGATGTCGTTGCCGTTGAGCCGCACGTATGCGTAGCCGGTTCGCGAGGCGGGCACGCCGGCCGTCCGGAATGCTGCGTAGGCCAAGGCCTCGTGAACCATCGAGGGGTCCTGGACCATGTTGTTGAGCGTCATCTTGCGCAGGCCCAGCACGGCGTCGGTTTTTTTAAACTTGAGCTTGAAGCCGGGCTTTTCGTTCAGGTTTCGGAAGGAACCACCGACACTGCCCTTCAGCCGGACTTCAACCGGCCGCGACGATATGACCGCTTCTTCGCTGCCTGCCGGCGTCCCGTCCGAGCTCCGGGACAGAGAAAAGCTTCCTTTTACATACTCGCCCGGTTCGGCTTCGAGTTTCGTTTCTTCCCCCGAGGAAAGAGTCAGGTCGATGAAGAAGACCGTGCTCGGGTCGTAGATCGAGGCGGCTTCATCGGCCAGCGCGGGCTGGGCGCAGAGGGCTCCCAGTACGGACAGGGCCAGGGCGAGACAGCAGGTCGAATCGTCGTCATGTCTATAGAACGCTACAGGCGGCGTTTTCTACCGAACCCAGGCAATTTCAGCGAATGTCGGAGCGCCGCGCCCGAAGGGCCGCGGCTAGGCGGACGGAGCGAATCTGATTCGATAGCTGCCATGGCAGTCAGCGCCCAATACAGCGTCACGATCCGCGTCGAGCTCGATGCGCGCCAGGAGCCGCTCGGCAAGCTGACCGCGGCGATCGCCGAGGCCGGCGGCCAGCTGCAGGGCGTCGACCTCGTTCCCGGCGCCGGCGGCGAGGGCAAGCGGGTGCGCGAGTTCACGATCGACGCCCAGGACCGCGAGCACTGGGAGCAGATCCTGCGCGGGATCGGCTCGACCCGTGGCGCCCGGGTGGTCGACTACGTCGACCGCACGATGCAGATGCACCGCGGCGGCAAGATCTCGGTCGAGAACAAGTACCCGCTGAAGACCCGCGACGACCTCTCGATGGCCTACACCCCGGGCGTCGCCCGGGTCTGCCAGGCCATCCACGAGGACCGCGCCAAGGCCTTCGAGTACACGATCAAGAAGAACACGGTCGCCGTCGTCTCCGACGGCACCGCCGTGCTCGGCCTCGGCAACATCGGCCCCGAGGCGGCGATGCCGGTGATGGAGGGCAAGGCATGCTGTTCAAGGAGTTCGCCGAGCGTCGACGCCTTCCCGATCTGCCTCGACACCCAGGACACCGAGGAGATCATCAAGGCGGTCGAACTGATCGCGCCGACCTTCGGCGGCATCAACCTCGAGGACATCTCCGCCCCGCGCTGCTTCGAGATCGAGGACCGCCTGAAGGAAACCGCTCGACATCCCCGTCTTCCACGACGACCAGCACGGCACCGCGATCGTGACGATGGCCGCGCTCTTCAACGCGCTCAAGATCATCGGCAAGCCGATCGAGGATCTGCGGGTGCTGATGGTCGGCCTCGGCGCCGCCGGGGTGGCGGTGACCAAGATGATGCTCGCCTGCGGAGTCACCCACATCGTCGGCTGCGACCGCCGAGGGGGCCCTCTCGACCACCCGCGCCGACTACGAGTCGGGCGAGATGAGCGGAATCAAGCGCTGGTACGCCGAGAACTCGAACCCCGAACAGCTCGGCGGGCGGACCCGACGAGGTGATCGAGGGCGGCGACCTCTTCATCGGCCTCTCCGGCCCCGGCCTGATCGAGGCCGACTCGCTGGCCAAGATGAACGACGACGCGATCGTCTTCGCGATGGCCAACCCGACGCCCGAGGTGATGCCCGAGGACGCCGCCCCCTACGTGCGGATCATGGCGACCGGCCGTTCGGACTACCCGAACCAGATCAACAACGTGCTCGCCTTCCCCGGCATCTTCCGCGGCGCCCTCGACGCCGGCTCGCCCAGCATCACCGAGGAGATGAAGCTGGCCGCCGCCAAGGGCATCGCGATGGCCGTCAACGAGGAGGACCTCTCCGAGGACTACATCATCCCCAGCGTCTTCAACCGCGAAGTCGCGCCGAAGGTTGCCGAAGCGGTGGTCGAGGAGGCAAAGCGCGAGGGGATCGCCCGCTTCAACGAGGAGACCGGCACCTTCTCGACGGTGGAGGCCGCCCAGCCCTCGTGAAGGTCCTCATCACCGGAGCCAGCGGTTTCATCGGGTCCTCCCTCTGCGACTCGCTCCTGCTCCGTGGTGACACCGTCGTCGGCCTTACCCGCGACCCGAGTCGGGCGCGAGGCACCAACCCGAGCGTCACCTGGCACCCCTGGGAGCCGACCCTGGAACGGCCGCCGGAGGCCGCCTTCGACGGCGTCGACGGCGTCATCCACCTGCTCGGCGAGAAGATCAACCAGCGCTGGACCGAGGAGGCTAAAGAGCGGATCATGGAGAGCCGCCGCACCGGCACCCACAACCTGATCGGCACGATCTCGGCCCTTCAGCACAAGCCGCGGGTGCTGGTCAGCCAGTCGGCAATCGGCTACTACGGCGACCGCGGCGAGGCAATCGTCGACGAGTCGAGCGAGCCCGGTGAGAGCTTCGACGCCGAGGTCGTGCGCGAGTGGGAGAAGGCGGCACACGAGGTCGAGCCGACCGGCGTGCGCCTGGCGATCGTCCGCACCGGCCACGTGCTCGACCCCCGCGGCGGCTTCCTCGGCGCGCAACTGACGCCCTTCAAGCTGGGAGTCGGCGGCCCACTCGCCGGCGGCAACCAGTACGTCTCCTGGATCCACGTCGAGGACGAGGTCGGCATCCTGCTCTGGGCGCTGGATAACGACAAGGTGAGCGGGGTGGTCAACGCCACGGCGCCCAATCCGGTGACCAACAAGGTTTTCTCGAAGGCGCTGGGCAAAGCGCTGGGAAGGCCGGCCGTGGTGCCGGTCCCCGGGTTTACCGTCGATCTCATGTACGGCAAAGAGTTCGGCCAGGTTCTGCGGGGCGGGCAGCGGGTGATGCCAAGGCGGGCGCTGGATCTCGGGTACGAGTTTCGGCATTCCGACGTCGACGAGGCGCTGGCAGATCTGTTCTAGGCACGGGAAGGGCCGGCGCCCCTCTCCCAGAGGCCGTTGCGCAGCAGATCGTTGGCGAGTTTTGGGAGGGGGGCGCAGAAGCCTCTGGGAGAGGGGCGCCGGCCCTCCCTACGTCTCGTTCAGCTTTTCGCGGAGCGACTGGCGGAGGGAGCCGGAGTTGGCATCGGGGATCAGGGTCAGCAGGCGGGACATGGCGGCGCTGCCGGAGCTGTTTGAGATCCACGGGACTTCGGCGGTTTCCAGGATTGGGTGGACGAAGCGCGAGGCACCTGGGTCGGGGGCTTCCAGGTAGGCCACGCTGGTCGAGTCCTCGGTTGCTCGGCGGGCGTTGGCGCCGAGCGTTGCGAGGCTGAGCTCCTTTGCTTCGCGGGGACTGGCCAAGCAGATCGCTTGGACCCGCAGATCGCCGGCGCGACCGTTGTGTTTCGCCAGCTCCTGCTTCGCGGTGGCACACAACGGCGCTTCGACGTAAGCAGTGACAACCGCGTCGCTTGAGACCCCCCCGCCCCCTCCACAGCCGACGAGGCCTATGAGCAACGTGCCGATCGCGGCGAGTCCAGCGCCGCACGAACCGCTGAAACGCCAACGCTGTACGCAAGACGCTCCTTCGCTGGTCTCGCGTGAGACGGAGGAGGGACGGATCCCCCCTCCCAAAACACTCAAGCGAGGCTCCTGCCGAGCATTTTGGGAGGGGGGATCCGTCCCTCCCCTGCCTCGCCGCTAACCAAAGAAAACCTCGGCCTCCGAGTACAACGATGCGGGAACCGTCTTGAGCTTCGCCGTGGCCTCGCTCAGATCAACCAACCCGATGTCCGTGCCCCGCAGCGCCGTCATCTTGCCCCAGTCCCCAGCATCCGCGGCGTCAATCGCGTGCAAGCCAAACCTTGTCGCCAGCACCCGGTCAAACGCAGTCGGCGTCCCCCCGCGCTGGACGTGGCCGAGCACCGTCGCCCGCGCCTCCTTGCCCGTCCGCTGCTCGATCTCGCCCTCGAGCCAATGGGCGATGCCGCCAAGGGCGACGTGGCCGAACTGGTCGAGCTTCTCGTTTTTGGTCTCGGGCATGCCGCCGAGCGGCTGGGCACCCTCCGAGACAACGAGGATCGGCGCGTAGTGGTGCTCGAAGCGGCGGCCGACGAACTCGCAGACGCGGTCGAGATCAAAGGGCAACTCGGGGATCAGGATCACGTTGGCACCGCCGGCGAGGCCGGCGTGAAAGGCGATCCAGCCGGCGTGGCGGCCCATCACCTCGACGATCAGCACCCGGTGGTGGCTGTCGGCCGTCGTGTGCAGGCGGTCGATCGCCTCCATCGCGATGTTGACCGCGGTGTCGAAGCCAAAGGTGTAGTCGGTGGCGCCGAGGTCGTTGTCGATCGTCTTCGGCACGCCGACCACCCGGACACCGTGCTCGGAGTACAGGCGCGACGCGGCGCCGAGCGTGTCCTCGCCACCAATCGCGATCAGACCATCAACACCATCGGCCTTCAAGTTCTCGGCGAGGCGCTCCGGCCCACCATCCTCCTTGAAGGGATTGGTCCGGGAGGCGCCGAGGATCGTGCCGCCCCGGGGCAGGATGCCGCGCACCTCGGGCACCCCGAGCGGGCGGCTGTCGCGCTCCAGCGGCCCGCGCCAGCCGTCGCGGTAGCCGACGAACTCGTGCCCACCCTGTTCGACGCCCTTGCGCACGATCGCCCGGATCACCGCATTGAGGCCGGGGCAATCTCCACCACCGGTGAGCACGCCGATCCGCATCGCCTCAGGTTAAGGCCTGTCCCGGCAGGGGCTTCGCTTAACTTCTTCGAAGGGACGGCATTAGGCTGGCGCCCCAAGGCGTCCGGCGAAAAAGTGCAAGACGCTCCACCCCTGCCGGGACAGGCCTTGTCCATGAAAGGAGATATGCGATGAACGACGAGATGGATCTGCAGACCCTGCGGGAAGCGCAGTTGAAGACTTGGTCGGAGGGCGACTTCGCCGTGGTCGCGGCGGTGGTGGTGATGGTTTCCGAGGAACTGGTCGAAGCGCTCGACGTCGTTCCCGGAGAGCGTGTGCTCGATGTCGCCTGCGGCAGCGGCAACGCTGCGATCGCGGCGGCGCGGCGCACCTGGGGCAACGTGGTCGGCACCGACTTCGTCGCGGCCCTGCTCGCGCGGGCCCGCGAGCGCGCCGCCGCTGAGCGCCTCGACGTCGAGTTCGTCGAGGGCGACGCCGCCGAGCTTCCCTTCGGCGAAGGCGAGTTCGACGTGGTCACCTCCGTCTTCGGCGCGATGTTCGCGCCCGATCAGGGGCAGGCAGCGAACGAGCTGCTGCGCGTCTGCAAGCCGGGTGGGCGCATCGGCATGGCGAACTGGGTTCCCGACGGGCCAGTCAGCCAACTCTTCGGCATCGTCGCCAAACACGTGCCGCCGCCGCCAGGCTTCACGCCGCCGGTGCTCTGGGGGACCGAGGACCACGTCCGCGATCTCTTTGACGAAGGAGTCACGGACCTGCGCTTCGAGCGCAAGACCTCGCGCCAGCCGTTCCGCTCGATCGACCACTACATGGAGATCTTCCGCAACTACTTCGGCCCGATCAAGCTCGCCTTCGAGCGGGTCGGCCCCGACGGCGAAGCAGCCCTGGAGGCGGATCTACGCGAGCAGCTCGGCAAGTGCAACACGGCCGGCGACCGCGCCTTCGTGCTCGAACCCGAGTACCTACAGATAACCGCGGTGCGGTCGGGCTGACCAAGCAGATCGGTGGACGCAGGGAGCGTGGCGTGCTCCGCACGCGAGCGACCGAGGACGCCGATATGCGCCGGTCAGCTCGGCCGCAGGACGCGGATTGAGGCGCCGATGACCAGGATGCCGAAGAAGATCAGGCCGGCGACGCCGCCGCCCTGACCGAGCACGCTGTAGAAGACGGTCGTGGTCGCGAGGGCGAGAAAGAGTGTGATCACCATTCCCATGCGGCGCGCATCCTATCCATTCGGGCGGTTGCGGTCTCAGCCCGCGAGCGCGGCGCGAGAATCTCGCAGGAAGCTGCCGACGGCCTCTGCCGCCGCATCCGGCCCACTCGCCTCGCCGGCGGCCCTGACGAGTCGACTGCCGACAATGACGCCGTCGGCGACCGCGCCGACCCGTGCCGCCTGTTCTGGAGTCCCGATGCCAAAGCCAACGGCCACCGGGACCTCCGCATCGGCCTTGGTGGCTACAACCAGATCGTTCAGCTCCGGCGGAAGCTCCTCGCGCTCACCGGTGGTGCCCACGGTCGAGACGACGTAGACGAATCCCTGCGCCGCCGCGCAGATCCGCGCCCGCCGCTCGGCCGGCGTAGTCGGCGCCACCAACGGCACCAGCGCCAACCCCACGGCCGCAAACGCCTCCCGCACCGGCTCTGCTTCCTCCAGCGGCAGATCAGGCACGATCGCCCCCGCGGCCCCGACCCCAAGCGCCTTCTCGGCAAACGCCGCGGCCCCCCCGTGCGCCAGGACCATGTTGGAGTAGACCATGAAGACCACCGGCACCCGCCCGGAAATCAGCTCGCAGATCTCCAGCGCCGTCTCGAGAGTCGCCCCCGCCTCCAGCGCGGCAGTCGCCGCGGCATGAATCGTTGGCCCATCCGCCAGCGGATCGGAAAACGGCACCCCAAGCTCAACCAGATCGGCCCCGGACTCCGCATAAGCCTCAGCCACCGCGCGCGAAGTCTCCGCATCGGGATACCCGGCCATCATGTACGGCATCAACGCCGCCCGACCTTCGTTCTTGGCGTGCTGGAATGCTGCCGCGACTGTCTCTCGACCCCCGTCACAGTCTCGCCTCAGGCACCAGTTCGCTCCATCACCTCAGCCAGGTCCTTGTCGCCGCGCCCCGAGAGACAGAGCACGTCGTAACCGTCGCCGCTTCCACCGTTCTCCAAGAACCAGGCAATCGCGTGCGATGACTCGAGCGCCGGGATGATTCCCTCGAGCTTGCAGAGCTCAGCGAATGCCGCAAGCGCCTGCGCATCGGTGACCGAGAAGTAGCTCGCCCGGCCGCGTATCGCGCAGGTGCGCGTGCTCGGGGCCGACGCCGGGATAGTCGAGCCCGGCCGAGACCGAGTGCGCCTCGAGGATCTGGCCCTCGGGTCGGCGATCACCGAGGAGAGCGAGCCGTGCAGGACGCCGGTGCTGCCCGTGCCGAGCGAGGCGCCGTGGCGATCGGTGTCGAGACCCTCCCCCGCCGCCTCGACCCCGATCAGGGCGACCTCGGCATCGTCGATGAAGGGCGTGAAGATCCCGATCGAGTTGGAGCCGCCGCCGACGCAGGCGATCACACGGGCGGGAAGCGCGCCCTCGGCAGCGAGCGCCTGCTCACGCGCCTCCTCGCCGATCACCCACTGCAGATCGCGCACCAGGGCCGGGTAGGGCGCCGGACCGACGGCGGAGCCGATCACGTAGTGGGTGGTCTCGACGTTGGCGACCCAGTCGCGGATCGCGGCGCTGACCGCCTCCTTCAGCGTCCGCGCCCCAGCCTCGACCGGCACCACCTCGGCCCCGAGCAGGCCCATCCGCTCGACGTTGGGCCGCTGGCGGCGGATGTCCTCCGAGCCCATGTAGACGACGCACTCCAGCCCGAGCAGGGCGCAGGCGGTGGCGGTGGCGACGCCGTGCTGGCCGGCGCCGGTCTCGGCGATCACGCGTGGCTTGCCCATCCGCTCGGCGAGCAATGCCTGGCCGATCGCGTTGTTGATCTTGTGGGCGCCGGTGTGGGCGAGGTCCTCGCGCTTGAGGTAGACGCGCCGGCCCGCCCGCGCCGAGAGGCGATCGGCGAGGTAGAGCGGCGTCGGGCGGCCGATGAAATCGCGATGCAGATGTTTGAGGCGCCGGTTGAAGGCCGGGTCCTCGCGCGCCTCGGCCCAGGCGGCGCTCAGCTCATCGAGCGCCGCGATCAGGGTCTCGGGCACGTAGCGGCCCCCGTAGGGGCCAAATCTCTCCTCGACGGCGCTCATGCCGAGGGGACGCTAGCTACACCGGCCGCCTCGAAGAAGGCAGCCATCGCCGCGTGGTCCTTGCGCCCGGGCTCCGCCTCGACTCCGCTCGCCACGTCGACCGCAAACGGGTGCGTGACCGCGATCGCTTCGGCGACGTTGTCGGGCCGCAAGCCTCCGGCGACGATCGCCGGAATCTCGGAACGCCGCTCGCGCAGCAGCCCCCAGTCAAAGCTTTCGCCAGTCCCTCCCCAGAGCCCCCTGCCGCGCCGATCGAAAAGATGGAAGTCAGTCCGAAACACCTCTGCCCCATGCACCTCGGCCCCACTGGACACATGGATCGCCTTGATCACCTTGACCCCCGTCCGCCGCGCCACCTCAGCGCAGAACTGAGGCCCCTCGGCCCCGTTCAGCTGCACCATCGTCAACCCGGCCCCCTCGACGGCCTTGGCGACGTCCTCCAACTCCGGATTGACAAAGACCCCCACAACCTCGCACTTGCGCCGAAACGCGGCACAAATCGCCGCCGCTTCGTCAGCCGGACAGGCCCGGGGACTCTTGTCGTAATGAATCAGCCCGATCGCCCAAGCCCCAAGCAGCACCGCCTCGGCGGCGTCGTCCAGGTTCGTGATCCCACAAATCTTCACGCGCATACGCCTCAGGGTACGCGAGCAGCCGGCGCGGCAATCCGCGCGAGTCAGGAGAGCGTCGGGAGGCGCTTCCCAAAACACTCCAGCGAGGCTCCCGCCGAGCGTTTTGGGAAGCGCCTCCCGACGCTTTGCCGCCCCGCGCCTATTCCGCCGACTTCGGCCGCACCCCGAGCGTGACCGTGACGTGCTTCGTTTCGTTGTCGCCACGCAAGACGGTCAGTTCCATCTTTTCGCCCGGCTGCGCGCCGTTGACCGCGTCGACCACTTCTTCCATCGAGTCGACCGGCTTGCCGTCGACTTCGGTGATGATGTCGCCGCCGAGATCGACTTTGACGCCTTCGATCGTCGCTTCGGTGTCGCCGCCTTCGATGCCCGCCTTGTCGGCCGGGCTGCCTTTGACCACTTCGTTGACGAGGACGCCTTTTTCGACCGGCAGTTTCAGCGCCTTCGCCAGCGCCGGGGTGACACTGCCACCGCTGATGCCGATGTAAGCGTGCTCGACCTTGCCGTGGGCTTCGAGTTGTTCGACCACTTCGCGGGCGGTGTTGATCGGCACCGCGAAGCCGATTCCAACGTTGCCGTCACCGCTGCCGCCGGTCTGGATCTGGGAGTTGATCCCGATCACGTTGCCTTCGGAGTCGATCAAGGGCCCACCCGAGTTGCCGGGGTTGATCGCCGCATCGGTCTGGATCACGTGCGAGATCGAGAAGCCGTTGGGGGCCTGGATCTGGCGCTGCAAAGCGGAGACGATGCCAGCCGTGACCGTGCGGTCGAGCCCGAAGGGATTGCCGATCGCGACCACCGGGTCGCCGACCTGCAACCTGGCGGAGTTGCCGAGCGTGAGCGGGTGCTGTTGGTCGGCGGGAACGTCGACCTTGAGCAGAGCGACGTCGGTCGCCGGATCGGCCCCGACCACTTCGGCTTCGTGCTCGGTATCGGAGGAGCCCAACCGGACCTCGACCTTGGTTGCACCTTCGACCACGTGGTTGTTGGTGATGATGTGGCCTTCGTTGTCGATCAGGAAGCCCGAGCCGGTGGCGATGCCGCCACCGCGCGATTCTTCTTCGCCGCCGAACGGGCTGAGCGGCGCCGAGGATTCTTCAGCGGGCTCGGTCGATTCGATGAAGGCAACTCCCGGTCCGTCGCTGCGGTAGATCTGGTTGACCGTGCTCGGGACATCGCTGCTTTCGGTGTTGGCGACGGGAGCACTGCTGAGCGGCGCCGCGATCGTCGTCGTGGTGTTGTGGCCGGTATCGAGCAAACCGGCCGCAACGGCGATACCACCAACAACCGCGACCACGGCGCCGCCGAGCAGTGCCGAACCGAACGATGTGCGAAAGAAGCGACGCATTGGGGGCACTGTAGGAGGCCTCTCTCAGCGCTACCTAAACGAGCCTCAAACCGGGCTTAAATTCCGGATCGCTCAGGGCAGGCGATGCTCGCGGGTGCCGTCGTCGGTACCGGTCAGCTCCCGAGTCTTCGCCTCGGGGTCGGGCGCGCTCATCAGGGCGCCACCGATCAGCACGGCGTCAACCCCGACACGGTCGAGTTCCTCGAGCTCCTCGCGCGAGGAGATGCCGCTCTCGGCAACGACGGTCTTGCCCGCCGGCACGTCGGTGATCAGCTCATACGTGGTCGAGACGTCGACCGTGCCCGTGTCGAGATTGCGGTTGTTGATCCCGATCACGTCGGCGTCGAGCTCGAGCGCTCGCTGCAGCTCCTCGGCATCGTGGACCTCAACCAGGCAGTCGAGGTCGAGGCCCCGTGCCATCTCATACATCTCGCCCAACTCGCGATCGGAAAGCGCGCGAACGATCAGCAGTACCGCGTCGGCGCCGTTGACCGCCGCCTCGTAGAGCTGGTAGGGGTCGACGATGAAGTCCTTGCGCAGGATCGGCAGGTCGCAGGCGGCCATCGCGGCGCGCAGGTCGTCGAGCGAGCCGCCGAAGTGGCGCTCGTCGGTGAGCACCGAGAGCGCCGCCGCGCCACCGCGCTCGTAGGCCTGGACCTGCGCCGCCACGTCGGCGTCGACGGCGATCCCGCCGACGCTGGGCGAGCGCCGCTTGAACTCGGCGATCAGCGACAGCCCCGGGCGCACCAGCGCCTCGCTGAAGGGGCGGTCCTCGCCGCGCGCGGAAAGGCGCGACTCGAGGTCCGCCTGCGGAACCTGCCCGCGGCGTGTGTGGACTCCCTCCCGTGCTACCGAGATCAGCTGCTCGATCATTGCCACTTGCCTGGCGAAGCCTAGACGGCGGCGGAGCCGGTCGCCTCGATCAGCTGTCCCAGCAACTCGGCTGCCGCGCCGGAATCGATTGCGACGGCCGCCCGCTCCACCCCTGCCGCGAGGGTCTCGGCACCGTCGCCGACGTAGATCGCGGCACCGGCGTTGAGCAGGACGAGGTCACGGCGGGGCCCCAGCTCGCCCGCGAGCACGCCGCGCGAGGCGGCCGCGTTCTGTTCCGGGGTGCCGCCCGCGACGTCCTTCAACTCGGCGCCCGCCAAGCCGAAGTCGCTCGCCTCAACGTAGTGCTCCTCGGTGCGCCCGTCGCGGACCTCGATCACCCGGGTGCGGGCGGTAATCGAGAGCTCGTCGACGCCGTCCTCAGCCGAGACGACCATCGCCCGCTCGCTGCCGAGGCCGACCAGCGCCTCGGCGATCGTCTCCTGGTAGTGGCGATCGGAGACGCCCAGCAGCTGGCGCTGCGCTCCCGCCGGGTTGGTCAGCGGCCCGAGGAAGTTGAAGATCGTGCGCACGCCGAGCTGCTTGCGCACCGGCACCACGTGCGCCATCGCCTTGTGGTGGCGGGGCGCGAACATGAAGCCGAAGCCGACCTCGTCGATGCAGCGGCCAACCTGCTCGGGCTCGAGCTCGATGTTGACGCCAAGCGCCTCGAGCAGGTCGGCCGAGCCGCACTTGCTCGTCGCCGAGCGGTTGCCGTGCTTGGCGACCGCGCAGCCCGCCGCGGCGGCGACCAGCGCGGCGGTGGTCGAGACATTGAAGGTCGAGGGGCCGCCGCCGGTCCCGGCGGTGTCGACGAGATCGGTGCGGGTCGTGTTGACCGGCGTCGAGAGCGCCCGCATCGTGCGGGCCAGGCCGACCAGCTCGGGCACGGTCTCGCCCTTGGCCCGCAGCGCGATCAAGAAGGCCGCAGTCTGCACCTCGCTGCTGCGTCCCTCCATGATCTCGGCCAGCACCGTAGCCGCGTGGTCAGCGGTCAGGTGATCCCCCGCGCAGACCGCATCAATCGCCCTGGTCACCACGTCGTTCGTCATGCCTGCCCGTTCCGGTGCGCCTTATGCACCGTCGGCGAGCAAAAAGCGCACCGGAAGCTCATCGCTGGTCCGCCAGGAAGTTCGCTAGGAGGTGTTTGCCTTGGGGGGTGAGGACCGACTCGGGGTGGAACTGGACGCCCTCGGCGGGCAGCTCGCGGTGGCGGGCGCCCATCACCACGTCGCCGAGGCGGGCGCTGGTCTCGAGCACGTCGGGCAGGTCCGGATCTGCCACCAGTGAGTGGTAGCGGCCGGCGACGAAGGGACTGGACAGGCCGGCGAAGATCGTGCGGCCGTCGTGCTCGATCTCGGCGTCCTTGCCGTGGATCGGCTCGCCCTGGACGGTGCGCCCGCCGAAGGCCTCGACCAGCGATTGGTGGCCAAGGCAGACGCCGAGGACCGGTGTGCCGGCCTCGGCAAAGCGGCGGATCGCCTCTTTGGAGATGCCGGCCTCGGCAGGCGTGCAGGGGCCGGGAGAGACGACGAGGCGATCGAGATCGCGTTCGAGCAACTCGTTGACCGTGGCCTTGTCGTTGCGCACGACCTCGAGCTCGGCGCCGAGCTCACCCAGGTACTGGACCAGGTTGTAGGTGAAGGAGTCGTAGTTGTCGATCACCAGCACGCGCATGCTCAGGCCCAATCCGGCTGTTCGCAGGCGAGCTCGACGGCGCGGAAGACCGCCCTCGCCTTGTTGACCGACTCGTTGTACTCGTAGGCGGGCTTGGCGTCGGCGACGGTGCCGCCGCCCGCCTGGACGTGGATCTGGCCGTCCTTGACGACGACGGTGCGGATGTGGATCGCGGTGTCGAGGTCGCCGTTCCAGGAGAGGTAGCCGATCGCGCCGCCGTAGGAGCAGCGCTTGACCTTCTCCAGCTCGTCGATGATCTGCATCGCTCGAACCTTGGGCGCGCCCGACAGCGTGCCGGCGGGCAGGGCCGAGCGCAGCACGTCCATCGCGCCGACGTCCTCGCGCAGCGTCCCGGAGACCTGGCTGACGATGTGCAGCACGTGCGAGTAGGTCTCGACCACCATCAGCTCGTCGACCGAGACCGAGCCGTACTCGCAGACCCGGCCGAGGTCGTTGCGGCCGAGGTCGACCAGCATCACGTGCTCGGCCCGCTCCTTGGGGTCGTTGACAAGGCGCTCGGCGAGGCGGCGGTCCTCCTCCTCGTCGGAGCCACGCGGATAGGTGCCGGCGATCGGCCGCGTCTCGACCGTGCGGCCCGTGACTTTGACCAGCGGCTCGGGCGAGGCGCCGGCAATCTGGAAGTCGCCGAACTCAAGGAAGTACATGTAGGGCGAGGGGTTGACCGCGCGCAGGCCGCGGTAGATCGAGAAGGCCTCGACCGGGGCGGGCGCCGAAAAGCGCTGCGAGGGAACGACCTGGAAGGCGTCACCGGCGTGGACGTAGGTGACGATCCGCGCCACCGCCGCTTCGAACTCCTCGCGCTCCATGTTGGAGCTGAACTCGGGGGGCTCGACGATGGCAGGGCTCTCCGGCGCCGGAACCGCGCCGCGCAGGCGACGACGCGCCTCGGAGATCTCGGCGGCGGCGCGCTCGTAGGCGGCGTCGATGCCGCCCTCGTCATCGGCGAAGGCACAGGCCATGATCGTCAGCTCGTGACGCAGGTGGTCGAAGACGAGCAGCAGGTCGGTGACCATCAGCGCCATATCCGGCAGGCCGAGCGGGTCCGGGTTGGGCGGGCCGAGCGGCTCGACCGTGCGCACCAGGTCGTAGCCGAAGAAACCGACCGCGCCGCCGCTGAAGGGAGGCAGGCCCTCTACCGGCGCCGGCCGGAAGCGGGCCAGGTACTCGGCGACGGCGGCGTAGGGATCGGCGACCTCGCGATCGCCCGCCTCGGACTCGGAGAGCACGCCGTCGCTCCAGCGCAAGACCGAGCGGGGGCGGAAGCCGACGAAGGAGTAGCGGCCGACCTGGCCCTGCTCGGCCGACTCGAGCAGGAAGCAGGGCGCCCCCTCGGGCTCCCCCGCGCGCAGCTTGAGGAAGGCCGAGACCGGCGTCTCGCAGTCGTCGAGGAAGCGGGCGCAGACGGGCACGACGTTGCCCTGCTCGGCCAGCTCACGCGCCCGCTCGAGGCTCGGCTCGAGCCGCAGCTCGGAATCAGCGGCGACGGCCATTGAGCACTTCCATCGCGGCGGCCTGCGGGACTTTGCGCGAGGCGATCAGCACAGCGAGGTGGTAGAGCAGGTCGGCGGCCTCTTCGGCGACCCGCTCATCGCTCTCCTCGCGGACGGCGCGGACGACCTCCTCGGCCTCCTCCTCGACCTTCTCGCCGATCAGCTTCGGGTCATCGAGCAGCTCGACCGTATAGCTGCCCTCGGGCCGCTCGGCAGCACGGCTGAGCAGCGTCCGCTCCAGCGCCGCCAGCGCCTCGTGCGGGACCGGCGCGGGCTCGCCGTCAAGGGCACGGTAGAAGCAGCTTCTCTCTCCGGTGTGGCAGGCGGGCCCGGTCGGCTCGACCAGCGCAACGATTGCGTCCCCATCGCAGTCGTAACGCAGCTCTCGCAACTTCAACACGTTCCCCGACGTTTCGCCCTTCCTCCAGATCTCCTCCCGCGAGCGACTGTAGAAGTGCAGCTCCCCGGTCTCAACCGTCAGCCGCAACGACTCCTCGTTGGCATAAGCCAACGTCAGCACCTCACCCGTGCCCTGGTCCTGCGCCACAACGGGGATCAACCCCCGTTCGTCAAATGTCAGCTCACTGAACATCGGCTCCAATCGTATGCGAGAGATGGGGATGCCCTCGACCGGGCGGATACTCAAAGTGCCGAGCTAATTAGCTCAGCACTTGGTCGGGCGAGGGCATCCCCATCTCCCTCATTCGATTCCCAGCCGATCCAGCAGATCCTCATCCCGGCGCCAGTGGCTACGCACCCGGATCTTGAGGTCAAGGTGAACCTTGGCCCCAGCTCGGCTTCGAGCGAGCGGCGGGCGCCGCTGCCGATCTCCCCCACCTTGGCGCCCCCCTTGCCGATCAGGATCCGCTTCTGGGACTCGGTCTCGGCCCAAACCTCGGCCCCGACCGTGACCAGACCGTCCTCGCGCTCGCCGATCTCCTTGACCTTGACCTCGACCGAGTGCGGGATCTCGTCGCGGGTGCGGTTGAGCACCTGCTCGCGAATCAGCTCGGCCAAGAGCAGCTCGCTCGACTGGTCGCTGTGGTCCTCGGGTGGATAGAGATAGTGGCCCTCGGGCATCAGCTCCGCCATGCGCTCCACCAGCACATCGACTCCCTCACCGGTGCGGGCGCTGATCGGAAAGACCTCGTCGACGCCGCCCAGCTCGGCGGCCTCAGACAGCACCGGAACGAGCTCGTTCGGCCCGAGCTGATCGGCCTTGTTCACGGCGCAGATGATCGGCAGCTTCGCCCCCGCGCCGAGCAGGGCACGGGCGATGAAGCGATCGCCGGGACCGACTCCCTCCTCGCCGTTGATCACGATCAGGGCGAGATCGGAATCGGCCAGCTCGCGCTCGACCCGCTTCTGCATCCGCTCGGTGAGCACGTCGCGGGGACGCTGCACGCCGGGCAGGTCGACGAGGACGAGCTGGCGCTCGGCGCTCGTGTCGGTGTGAATTCCCCTGATCGCCCGCCGGGTCGTCTGCGGCCGCATCGAGACGATCGCGACGTGACTGCCGACGATCTGGTTGACCAGGGTCGACTTGCCGACGTTGGGCCGGCCGGCGAGGCCGACGAAACCGGAGCGGCTCACGCGAGCCCCGCCAGCACGCTCGCCTGCAGGGCGAGCATCTCGCCCGTATCAGTCTCGTGGTCATAGCCGCAGAGGTGGAGGACGCCGTGGACAGCGGCCTCGGTGACGTCGGCGCAGTGCTCCGGGCAGATTGCGACGTCGCCTAGCTCGCGCGGCCCCGCGGTCGGACCCGTTTCGTCGATTGGGAAGGCGAGAACGTCGGTGGGCGCGTCCTTTCCCCGATGCTCGCGGTTGAGCTCCTGGATCCGCGCGGCATCGACCAGCTCAACCGCGAGGTGGCCGTCCTCGACACCCGCGGCGGCGAGGGCACCGGCAACGGGCCCTTGCAGGTCGACCGGCACGTCAGCGAGGTCGAGGCTCAAGAGCGCGGGGTCGGCCCGTGTTCGGCCCGCGCCGCGCGCTCGCGGCTGCCGTGCTCGTCGTAGGCGGCGACGATGCGCTGGACCAGCTTGTGCCGGACCACGTCCTCGCCGCCAAAGTTGACGAAGCCGATGTCTTTGACGTCGTCGAGGATGTCGCGCACGACGACCAAGCCGGAGCGCTGGTCGGTCGGCAGGTCGATCTGAGTGACGTCGCCGGTCACCACCATGCGCGAGTTGAAGCCGAGCCGGGTGAGGAACATCTTCATCTGCTCGGGACTGGTGTTCTGCGCCTCGTCGAGGATTACAAAGGAATCATTAAGCGTTCTTCCGCGCATAAAAGCGAGCGGCGCGACCTCGATCACGCCACGCTCGAAGTAGCCGTTGACCCGGTCGGGGTCGAGCATGTCGAAGAGAGCGTCGAAGAGTGGCCGCAGGTAGGGGTCGACCTTGGCCTGGATGTCACCCGGCAGGAAGCCGAGCCGCTCGCCCGCCTCGACCGCGGGCCGGGTGAGGATGATCCGCTGCACCTGGCGTTCGGCCAGCGCCGCGGCAGCCATCGCCACCGCGAGAAAGGTCTTGCCGGTGCCCGCCGGGCCGACGCCGAAGGTGATCGTCTGGTCGCGGATCGCGTCGACGTAGCGCTTCTGGTTGAGCGTCTTCGGCGCCACCTTGGTGTTGCGGTGGCGCCAGACCACGTCGTCGAGGATCTCCGCCGGGCTCTCGTCGGCATCGAGCGCGCCGGTGACGGCTTCGATCGCCCCCGGCGCCACCTCGTGGCCCTGCTCGATCAGCTCGACCAGCTCGTCGACAACCGTCGCCGCCGCCTGCACGTCATCGGGTTCGCCGTCGAGGGTGAGCACGTTGCCGCGCAGGTGAAAGTTGCAGTCGAGGTGCCCGCGCAGCTCGCGCAGCACCGCGTCCTCGGAGCCCGCCAGCTCGGCGGCGACCGTGTTGTCGAGGGTCAGCTGCCTACGCGCCAAGCCGCTCACGCACCGCCGCGCTGACCCGCTTGCCGTCGGCACGCCCGCCCAGCTTTGGCATCAGGGCCGCCATCACCTGACCCATCTGCTTCTGCTCGCTCGCACCCGTCTCGCTGATCGCGGCATCGACCAGCTCGCTCAACTCCTCCTCGGAGAGCTGTTGCGGCAGGTAGGCCTCGATCAGCTCCGCCTCGAAGCGCTCGGCGCCCGCCTGCTCGTCCCGCCCCGCCTCGGCGTAGGCATCGGCAGCCTCGGCCCGCTTCTTGCGCTCGCGCTGGAGCACCGCTACCTCGTCGCCCTCGCCGAGCTTGGCGTCCTTCTGCAGTGAGTCGACGATCATCCGCAGGGCGCCCGCGCGCTTGCGGTCGCCCGCCTTCATCGCGGTGCGCACATCTGCCTGAACCTGCTCGAGAACGCTCATCCGGTCTAAGGGTAGTCGGCGGCGTCGGGCGCCACGGCGAGCCCCTTGGAGACCAGATCGGCGATGTTGGTGCTGACCAGGGTCCAGCCGTGACGACGCGCTGCGGCCACGTATGCGGCGTCATAGGCGGTGAGACCGTGCTCCGCGGCGACCTCAAGCGCAGTGTCGATCAGCTTCGGGTCGACCGCGACCATTGAGTCGGCGCACCGCTCAACCACAAGCCGGCACAGTTCGACGGCCTCATGACGCTTGCCCTGCCGGGCCCCGAGACCGTTCGCAACCTCATAAAGGGTCAGATCCAGCGCCGCGACCGGACAGGCGGCATCGACAACAAGGGCTCGAGCGGTGTCGGAGTACCGATCCGTGCGCACCTTTGCCGCGATCCAGACGCTCGCATCGATAAGGAACACGGCTAGTGAGATTCGCGGTCTTCGCGGATCAACTGAGCCGCGCTTACCTCGAGGTCTATGGGGGGACCGAGGAGGTCTTCGAACTCCTTGCGCCGTCGTGCGCTCTCCGAATCAAGCTCACGCTCAGCCAGCCGCTGAAGAAGACCGCTGCGGGTCTCGCGATTGGCCCGGGCCCGAGCGTCGAGCCGCTCGAGCAAGTTGTCGGGAATGGAGATCATCACCTTTGCCACGGGATGAGTATATACGGTATTGCTAAGAGCAGTTGTCGTCATGCCTCGAACCGTGGCAGGGCGAGACACACGCGTGGGTCACATGGGTGCCGAAACGGTCAAATCCGACGCGCGAGACTCAGCCGACGGCGATCTTGACCCGCTCGACATCCCCCAGCGGCATCTGCAGGAAGCGGGTGCCGAGGTCGCGGAAGGAGTCGACATCCCCGGTGCAGAGGAAGCGGTAGTTGCCTTCACAGTTGGGAGCGCGGGCGATGCCGCGACGCTCGAGCGTGCGCTGAACGGCGGCGGCAACCGCGTGGCCGCCGCTGACCAGGCGCACGTCCCGACCGAGGATCCGCTGCAGCATCGGCGCCACCAGCGGGTAGTGGGTGCAGCCGAGGATCAGGGTGTCGACCTCGGCCCGCTTCAGCGGCGTGCAATAGCCGCGCGCCATCTCGAGCACGCCCTGGTCGAATGGCGAGCCGTCCTGGATGAACGGGGCCAGGTCGGGCGCCTCGACTTCGGTCACCTCGAGCGCACGCCCCTGACCTTCGAGCGCCCGCCGGTAGGAGCCGCTGGCGACCGTATTCGGCGTCGCCAGGACCCCGACCTTGCCGCTGTCGGTGATCGCGGCGGCAATCTCCGCCTGCGGCTCGACCACGGGAACGACCTCGACCCCGTGCCGAGTTCCCACCGCTCTCGCCACGTCCTCGCCGATCGCCGTCGCCGTGTTGCAAGCGATCACCAGCAGCTTTGCGCGGCCGCCGAGCAGCGTCTCCGCGATCGCCTCGATTCGTGTCCGCAGCTCAACCGGATCCTTGGTCCCGTAGGGGAACCAAGCGGTGTCGCCGAGGTAGACGAAGTCCTCCTCGGAGAGCGAGACGAGGCACTCGTGCAGAACGGTGAGGCCGCCGACTCCCGAATCGAACATCGCGATCGGCAGCGATGAATCGAGCGCGCTTCCGCTTGCGGGCCGGTCCGTCAGAGCTCTACAGGAAGGGCTTGTAGGCCATGAAGAAGACCGTCACGACCACGATCAGTCCGGCCAGCCCTCCCACCTTGCTGAGCCTTTCGCTGACCGCGTTGAACTCATCGCTTAGCGTATCGCCGGCCTTCAGGTCGCGTTCGGCCAACTCCCTCGCCTTGCGCGTCTGCGGCTTGAAGAAGGCACCCTGAAGGGCAAAGAGCGAGATGATCGCCAAGTACCCGACGCTGATGAATGCCGCACTGGCATCCCAGTCGCCATCGGTCTGCAGGTATATGCCCGCCACCAGCAGAACGATCATTCCGGGAGTGACCAGATAGCGATCGACCTTCTGCACACCGGCAATGATTGCCGGCGTCGCGCGGGGGAACTGTGGCGCGACCGAGAAGAAGAACCCGTAGCCGAAGGTCGGCCCGAACGCGAGCACAACCGCGAGGATGTGCAGGAAGAGGGCAATCTTGTAGCCGGGGCTGACGATCGTCGCGAGCATCGTCGGGAAACATAGCGGCGCATACGGCGGGTGTGGCGAGTTACCCGTCTATTTCACGGGAAAGTCGCCAAGCCCCCGGAGCAGAAGCGCGGCCCAGTCTCCTTGCAAGCGGCGATCCGCCTCCTCGAAGCCGATGGGAGCGAAGGCGGCCGCGGTCTCCTCGAGCTCGCTCGGGAGGAGGCCGGAGAGGATGAGCGTTGCGGGAGTCGGGAGAGGGTCTCCCGGAACAACAGCGGGGAGGTTCCGGGAGACCCTCTCCCGACTCCCGTCACCGTTGAGTTGCTCCGCGACCACCTTCAGCACCGGCGCGGTCATGTTGGCCACCACGGTCGGTGCCAGCTCGGGAAGGCCCTCGCGGAGGTTGCGGCGCTCGAGTTCGATCGAGACCCTGTTGGCCTCGGCGTTTGCAGCCGCTGCCTCAATCGAAGGTTGCTCATGGTCGTAGCCACTCACCGGGTCCCAGCCGAGCTTTGCGGCGGCGATTGCGAGCACGCCTGAGCCAGTGCCAAGATCCGTGAGCGGCCCTTCCGCCTCCCCCGCCTGCTCAAGCTCCAACAACAGTTCGAGGCAGAGCCGGGTCGTCGGGTGGGCGCCCGTGCCGAAGGCCTGGCCGGGGTCGACAACCAGATCGATCGCTCCCTCGCGCGGCTCCTCCCAGGAGGGCCGCAGCCAGAGCCGCTCGCCGACCAGCAGCGGCTTGTGGAAGTCCTGCCAGCGGTCGGCCCAGTCGTCGGGGACCTCGGTCGAGACCACCTCGACCAGGCCATCGCCCGCGGCGACCTCGATTTCCCCCAGCTCGGGCAGCTCCCCCGCGCCGCCGTAGATTGCGTACTCGACGTAGCCGGGCCCATGCTCCTCCTCGACCCCATTCGGCGCCAGCACTGTCAGCTCGGCGAGGACGATCTCGGCCTGCTCGGGCGCGCAGCGGACCGCGAGGCGGATCAACCGAAGGCTCTGCGCATGCGGGAGATGAAGCCCTCGTCCCCCTCGTCGGAGCGCAGGTTGCGCGGCTCCAGCGATGCCTCGAGCTTCTCGGCCAGCTCGCGCTGCTCCTCGGAGAGTTCGCTGGGGACGATCACGTGGATGACGATCCGAAGGTCACCCGGGGGTCCGCCATTCGCGCCCGGCAACCCGTGGCCGCGGAGGGCGAACTGAGTGCCGTGCTGGATGCCGGAGGGCAGCTCGATCTCGCGCTCGCCCTCGTGACTGGGGATCTTTACGGCGGCCCCGAGCATCGCCTGCACAGCGCTGATCTCGACCGCGTGCATCAGGTCCTGGCCACGCATCGGCCCCCGCCGCACCTCGAAGCCGAATGCACCGCCAAAAACCGCCCCGAGCAAATCCTCGATCGAGCCGAAGCCCGCGCCCGCGCCACCGCCCGGCGGGAAGCCTCCCTGGCGCAAGCCGTCCTGGCCGTAGCGGTCGTAGATCTGGCGCTGCTCTGGATCCGACAGCACCTCGTAAGCCTCGGCCGCGGCCTTGAACTTCTCCTCCGCTTCGGGGTCGTGTGCGTTGACGTCGGGATGCAGCTCGCGGGCGACCTTGCGGAAGGCACGCTTTACCTCCGCGTCGGAGGCCCCGCGGTCAACCCCGAGCAGCTCGTAGTAGTCGTGCGCCATCGGCTAGCCGTCGTAAACCGTCTCGCAGTAACGCGAGAGTTCGCGGGCGGCGCCGCGGACCGAGGCGATCGCGGTGGCGTAGTCCATTCGCAACGGCCCGACCACCCCGACCGCGCCGAGGTTGCGGTGGGCGAGGCCGTAGTTGGCGCCGACGACGCTGACCGAGCGCAGCTCCGGGCGCGGGTTCTCGCCGCCGATCCAGAGGAAGACGGAGCGCTGGTCGAGGGTCGAACGCAACATCGCGAGCAGCGTCGCCCGCTCCTCCAGCGCCGTCATCAGCATGTCGGCGCGGGGCAGGTCGGCGGAGTGGGCTTCGGAGAGCAGGCGCGACGCCCCCTCGGTGTAGAGGGTGTCGGCGGACTCCTCCTGCTCGAGCTCGGTGAAGGTGACGCCAAGCGTGGCGATGAACTCCGCCTCGACCGGTCCCAGCTCCGGGTCGGCGAGGCGGCCGGCGATCATGCGGGCGCCAAGGCCCATGCCGGCAAGCTGCTCGTTGAGGTAGCTCGATGCCCACTCGACCAGGCCGGGATCGACCGGCCGGGGAAAGTCAAAGGTTCGCTTGGCGACAGCGCCGTTGGAAGCGATTGCGACCGCCATCACCCGCCGCGGCTGAAGGCGCAACACCTCGACCCGGTGAATCGCCGCCTCAACCGTCTCCGGCGGCGCCGTCACCAGGGCCATCAAATCCGTCACCTGCGCCAGCGCCGTCGTCGTCTCCCGCATAGCCGCATCGATCTCCCGCCGCAGCTCCAACTCAACCGAACTCTCCGCCGGCGGGCCACCGCTAGCCATCATCGCGTCGACATGCTTGCGGTACCCCAGCTCGGTCGGCACCCTGCCAGCAGATGTATGGGGGTGGGTGAGGTACCCGGCCGCCTCGAGCGCCGCCAGCTCAGCTCGCACTGTAGAAGGGCCCCACTCAACATGCCGCTGCTCGGCAATCTCTTTCGAAGGCACGGGCTTGCCGGACGCGAGATACGCGTCAACGACCAGCTTCAGAATCAGCTCTTGCCGCGGAGAAAGCACGTTTCAAGTCTAAGAGGAGCGCCGGGTGACCCTCCCAAAACACTCAAGCGAGGCTCCCGCCGAGCGTTTTGGGAGGGCCACCCGGCGCTCCCCATCGCTTAAACCTGGATTTCCGCTTCCGCGTTTCGAATCGTCTGATTTTCGCCCTGAGCCGCCACGGTGTCAATCGTGACCCTGTCGCCATCAACGGATTTCACCGTGCCGCTGACCACGATCTCGGCCTCCGGCGCCCCCATCCCCCGGAACTGGACCGAGAGCCTCTTCAGCGCACGCGGGTCGCCGTCGGCCAATGCGGCGTTGGCGCGGGCGACCAGGCCCATCATGTAGAGCCCGTGCAGGATCGAATTGGGAAGACCAACTGCTTTGGCGAACTCGGGGTCGATGTGGATCGGGTTGAAGTCGCCGGAGGCGCCCGCATAGCGGTGCGGCAGGTACTTGTCCGGAGTGACCGTCAGCTCTCCGATCGCGTCGCCCACGTTCAGATCGGCCATCTCAAACTCCTCTCACGATGCAGGTCCAGGTGCCCTTGACGACCTGGTCCCCGTTCTGGTTGACCGCGTTCGTCTCGAAGATGTAAAAGCCCTTGCCGTCCTTCTCGGAGATATCCAGGCACTTGGCCGTGGTCGTAATTTCGTCCCCCGAGCAGGCGGGCTCGCCCCACTCGAACTCCTGGCCGCCGTGCACCATCGCGGCGAAGTTCATCCCCACCTCGGGGTCGAACATCGCCGGGCCGACGGCAGGCGAGCTGTAGACGACGGCGAACATCGGCGGCGCCACGACATCGCGGAAACCGGCTGCCTTGGCCGCCTCCCGATCGAAGTGCACGGGATTCTCGATCCCCAACACCCGCGCGTACTCCCCAATCTTCTCCTTGCCCACCTCGTACTTCGTAGCGGGCCATTCCTTGCCAATTGCCTCTGTCTTTACGCTCATGGCGCGCCAGTCTAAAGACGCCCCCCAAAACTGGTCGCCCGGCCAGTCGGCATCTCACGCGAGCGGCGGCGGGAGAGGTGGCCGAGCAAATGCTCCCCCGGCCGGCATAGCGTGAGGTGGTCGAGCAAAGGGAGTCGGGCACTCTTCCCAAAACACTCCAGCGAGGCTCCTGCCGAGCGTTTTGGGAAGAGTGCCCGACTCCCTCTACTCATCGATCTCAAGAACTGCCAGAAACGCCTCTTGCGGCACTTCCACCCGCCCCACCGACTTCATCCGCTTCTTCCCCGCCTTCTGCTTCTTCAACAGCTTCTGCTTACGGGTGACGTCGCCGCCGTAGAGCTTCGCGGTGACGTCCTTGCGCAATGCCTTGACCGTCTCGCGCGCGAGTATGTTGGAGCCAATCGCGGCCTGCACCGGCACGTCGAAAAGCTGGCGCGGGATCGTCTTGCGCAGCCGCGCGACCAGTTTCTTGCCCTGCTCGTAGGAGAAGTCGCGGTGGACGATGATCGAGAGCGCGTCGACCCTGTCGCCGGCGAGCAGGATGTCGACCTTGACCAGGTCGGAGACCTGGCTGCCGATCGGCTCGTAGTCGAGTGAGGCGTAGCCCTTGGTCGATGACTTGAGCAGGTCGAAGAAGTCGAGCACGATCTCGGCGAGCGGCATGTCGTAGCGAATCTGCACCCGCTGCGGGCTCAGGTAATGCATGTCGATGTGGGTGCCGCGGCGCCCCTGGCAGAGCTCCATCACGGCACCGACCTGCTCGGCAGGGCAGATGATCGTGGCCCGGATGAAGGGCTCCTCGATCGCCTCGATCGTGCCCGGGTCGGGCAGATCGGTGGGGCTGTGGACCTCGATTTCCTCGCCGTTGGTGAGCAGCACCTGGTAGCGCACATTCGGCGTCGTCGCCAGCAGGTCGAGCCCGTACTCGCGTTCCAGCCGCTCGCGCACGATCTCCATGTGGAGCAGGCCGAGGAAGCCGCAGCGAAAGCCGAAGCCAAGCGCCTCAGAGGTCTCTGGCTCCCAGGAGAGCGCGGCGTCGTTGAGGGCCAGCTTCTCGAGCGCGTCGCGCAGATCTTCGAAGCGATCGGTGTCGATCGGGAAGAGCCCACAGAAGACCATCGGCCGCACCTCGCGGTAGCCCTCCAGCGGCTCCGCCGCGGGACGATCGAGCGCGGTCACGGTATCGCCGACGCGCAGCTTGGCGACGTCCTTGATGCCGGTGATCAGGTAACCGACGTCGCCCGCCTCCATCCCCTGCACGCCGGTCATCGTCGGGCGGAAGAAGCCGATGTCATCGATGTCGGCCTCGGTGCCATTTTGCATCGCCAGGATGCGGCCGTGCTTGCGGAAGGCGCCGTCGACCATCCGCACGTAGGCGATCACGCCGCGGTACTGGTCGAACTCGGAGTCGAAGATCAGGGCGCGAGTCGGAGCGGCGGGCTCGCCCTGGGGCGGCGGCACGCGGGCGACGATCGCCTCGAGCACGTCGATGACGCCCTCCCCGGTCTTGGCCGAGATCGGGATCGCGTCGCCCACATCGCCGCCGAGCAGATCGGCGATTTCGCCGGCGACCCGCTCGGGCTCAGCCCCCGGCAGGTCGACCTTGTTCATCACCGGGATCAGCTCCAGCCCGTTCTCGATCGCCAGGTAGGTGTTGGCGACAGTCTGCGCCTCGACTCCCTGGGCGGCGTCGACGACGAGCAGGGCGCCCTCGCAGGCGGCGAGGCTGCGCGAGACCTCGTAGGAGAAGTCGACGTGGCCGGGCGTGTCGATCAGGTGGAGGTGGTAGGTCTCACCGTCGGCGGCCTTGTACTCGACCCGCACCGCCTGCGCCTTGATCGTGATCCCGCGCTCGCGCTCGAGGTCCATCGAGTCGAGCATCTGCGCCTTCATTTTCTTCGGGTCGACGGCGCCGGTGATCTCGAGGATGCGGTCGGCCAGGGTGGACTTGCCGTGGTCGATGTGGGCGATGATCGAGAAGTTGCGGATGTGGTCCATGGGCGGGTCGCCAGTATGGCGAGTAGCTGGCGGGTCCTGCGAGCCGCTCGGCCGGCGGGTCCTGTCGCGGCAGGGGACCCACCAGCCCCTGCGGTCGCTAAAGCGTCCTCGGGGCTGGTACCCCCTACCGCGCCACCCGCCGGAGGAGCGGACAAAACAGGACCAACGACGAAACGGCCGCGGCTTACGGGCACGCCGATGGAGCCAGGGGGCCCTTCAGCTTGTAGATGACGGCGGGCGGCTTGCGCAGGACCACGATTGCTCCCGGAGCTTTGGTCCAGCGGGCCGTTGCGGGATACGGGAGCTTGCCCGGTTCTATGCGGTCCTTTGAGGTGACTACGTAGTCGTAGTTGCCTTCATTGAGGAGGCGACGCCATTGGGGGCAGGTGGTTGGCGCGGTGAAGCCGCCGTGGGGCTGCTCTTCGCCGATGTAGGTGACTTCGTTGCTCAGATCGCGGCCGTAGAGGGGGAACTGGCGGGTGCTGGTCGTGGCTATGCGAGCGTCGTGGATGTCCTGGGCCCAGGCAAAGGCGGCGTTGAGACCGGGGGTGGTGAAGCTGGGGTCGGCGTAGCGCCGCTCCAAATAATGCCGCTGGACCAGATACCACACCCCCCCAAACAACCAGCCGACCAACACGCCAGGCCCGACCCAATTCCGCCCTCCCCACCCGCTGACTTCCTCTTTCTTGGCGCTATTCGCGAACGACGAAGTCAGAGGGGACTGACACCCGGAGGGCGGCTGGGAGGAGGGCGGCGGCCGAGGATTAGGGATGGGGTCAGGTAGCGGAGGCCGGATTCGAAGCCGTTGGGTATGCCGTGGGGGCCGGAGGCGGAGGTCGGGGCGATCAGCCAGGCGAGGGCGAGCGGCGAGCCGGCGGCGGACGCGGCGACTCGGAGGATCGGATCAGAGCGGCGGCCGAGGCAGAGCAGGAGGCCGAGGAGAGCGAGCAACAACCAGCAGCGGCCAGAAGATCGTCAGGCCGTGGTGAAGGCCGGGGAGGAACCAGTCCGACCAGACGCGAACCGTCGGTCAGGTAGCTGAGACGCTGTGGTCTTCGCGCCCACCTAGCGCCTGCGCGGGCGCCGGCAGCGTGATCGGACCTAGTTGTTTGACCCAGGGCAGCGGGTTGCCGCTGTGGACCAGGTTGCGCAGGTACCAGTAGCCGCCGCCGGCCAAAGCTGCGAGCCCAGCCGCAGCGAGAGCGCGCCGGCGATGTCCCCGCGGAGCGACGAGCGCAACGCCCACCACGAGGACCGCGGCGGGCAGGAGGAAGTTGAGCTTCGTCCCAGCCGCCAGGCCCGCCGCCAGCCCAACGACAACGAGCGCACCCGTCCCAGGTCCGCGCTGCCGCCGTCCTCCCGGCGCCCCAGGCGTTGCAGGGCGACCGCGACCGCAGCGAGTAGGAAAAAGATCCCGACGATGTCATTGCGCGCCTCCCCCGCCTGGTCGTGGAGCGCCGGCACGCTCAGCGCAATCGCCACGAGCGCCAAGTGACCAAGGCGCGACTCGATACGGCCGCCCGATGCACCAGGCGGCAACCAGGCACCCCACGAACCATCCGAGGTTGAGCAGCGGCGAGAGGATGTCCCGGCCAAAGGCGAGCATCCCAACCGCGTGGAGCACTTCCGAATTCGCCGGATAGAACCAGGCCAGGAACTGCGGCGCGATGAAATGCAAGCCCCACGTGTCCCCGCTCTGGAAGAAGCCCGCGGCAAACGGCCCGTGGTACCAGGTCGAATCGAACCCGGTCATCCCCGTCGACAACCGCAGCTTCACTCCGACGGCGAAATGGACGACCGCCACCGCGGCGATCGCCAGGGCGACCAGCGTCGCAGGTGAGGAAGGCGGGGGGTCCCTCCGTCGCTGGGTTTTTCGCCTGGGGAGCGGTGGCTGTCCGCGGGCGGGGGTCGGGCCGAAGGACCCGCGTGCCGGAGGGACCCCCCCGCCTTCCTCCCAAGCGCAACCGGAGCCCGGCACCAACAACGACCACCGAGCGATATACGGCCGAGACTTGAACCAACCCGAAGGTGCCGAGCAGCTCTGCCACCCAAAGCAGACCGGCGACTCCGAGCACAGCAGTCGCCAGCTGAGCGACGCGGCCGATCTAGCCGGGCACCGAGCCGCCGTCGCAGGCCCGCGGCCCCGAGCCAGGCAAACCCGACGAGCACGCCGAGCTCGACAACTCCCAGCAGATAGCGCCCAGCGCCGAGCATCTAGCGCCGCCGCACGCAGCCGCATGATCTGGTCGAGCTCGGCGATCCGGAGCAGCTTCGCCAGACCGCGAGGTAGACCAACCCGCCGAGCCCGAGCCCCGACGCCGAGCGAGACGATCTGGCCGAGGAGGCCGCGGCCGAGAGCGTTGTCGAGCACGTCCCAGATGCCGAAGGAGACCGCTGCCAGGGCCGCCGCGGCGACCGTGATCTTGATCGTCGGTCCCGGCCGAACGGCCGGCAGCTCGAGCCCGCCGAACTCGCGGCGCAGGAACGACGGCCTGGGCGACCACGGCGGCGGTCGTGCCGATGCCGGTGCCGGCGACGATCCCGCCGGTGCCGAACGGCTTGTAGAGGCAGAGCGGCGCCGAGGGCGGAAACGACCAGGTCGAAGCCGGCCAGCGCCGGTCGCCATCCAGGGCCGCTGCAGGCTGAAGAAGGTGCGGGTCTGCAGCAGGTAGAGGCCGTTGGTGGGCAGCGAGAAGGCGAACCAGAAGAGCGCCGTGGCGACCAGCGTCGGTTTCGGCGGCGCCGAACTCGCCGCGCTGGAAGACGAGCCGGATCATCGGTTCGGAGAGGACGAGGACGCGGCGGCGGCGGGCATCAGGACGAAGAGGATCTGGCGCATCCCGTTGGCCATCGTCGCCCGCAGGTTCTCGATCTCCCCGCGCGAGGCGAAGCGGGCCAGGGTCGGGAAGAGGACGGTGGCGATCGCCACCGAGAAGATCCCCTGCGGCAGCTGGTAGAGGCGGAACGCCTTGTCGATCGCCGCCGGGCGACTGGTCGCTGACCAGGCTGCCGAAGAGGCTGTTGATCAGCATGTTGAAGTTGATCAGGCCGAGGCTGATCGTCACCGGCAGCATCAGCAGCAGCACGCGGCGCACGTTCGGGATTGCGCCACTCGAAGCTCCACTCGAATTTGAACGGCGTGTTGCGCAGGTCGAAGGTCGGGATCATCAGCTGGACCAGGGTGCCGAGCGAGGATCCCGATCGCATACGCGTAGATCCGGTTCTGGCCGTGGAAGGCCGGCGCCAGCGCGACGACGACGGCGATGATCGTCAGGTTCCAGAACAGCGGCGAGATCGCGAAGGCGCCGAAGCGGTCGTAGCTGTTGAGGATGCCGACGACGACGCCGCTGATCCCGAGCAGGATCAGGATCGGGAAGAGGATCTGCGAGAGGGTGATCGTCAGGTCGAGGATCTCGCCCGAGAAGCCGGGGGCGAAGAGCGGCATGACGAAGGAGGCGGTGAGCACGAAGAGCGCCGTGATCGCCCCCAGCACGAGGGTGACGAGCAGCAGCAGGGTCGAGGCCAGGCGAAAAGCCTCGCGGTAGTTTTTCTGCTCCAGCTGCTCGGTGAAGATCGGCACGAAGGCCGGCTGCAGGGCCGCGTCGGCGAAGAGGGCGCGGACCAGGTTCGGCACCTGGAAGGCGATCGTGAAGGCCGACATCGGGCCGTTGACCCCGTAGTAGGAGGCGGCCACGACCTCGCGCACCAGGCCGGCGATTCGCGAGGCCGCGGTGGCGACCGAGAAGAAGGCGGTCGAGCGGGCGATGCGCCCCGCCTGCCGCCCGGGAGCCGGGTTGGCACTCGGTTCCTCGCCCGGCGAAAAGGCCTCCGCCTCGCGCACGGCAGCGTCGCTCGCAAGCGCCTCAGCGTCGCGTTCGGGACTGTCGGGTGCCGTGGGCGTCTCCAAGCTTGTTCTCAGTCGCTATAGTCGGCGGCCGCCTGAGGGGCCCCGGCGCCCGCAGGCACATGACTCATGGCCAACATAGCCTCACAGAAGAAGCGGATCCTACGCAGCGAGCGCGAGCGTACGGAGAACCGCCTGCTCACAAGCACGGTGAAGACCTACTTCCGCCGGCTCGAGGCCGCCGTGGAGGCAGGCGATACGGCCAAGATCGAGGCCGAGCACAAGGCCCTCGTCTCGAAGATCGACAAGGCCGTGCAGAAGGGCGCGATGCACAAGAACACCGGCGCCCGCAAGAAGTCCCGCGCCTCACGTGTCGCTGTAACCCCGGCGTAGACCGCTGCAAACCGGCGCAGATCGGCGTCCTCGCTCGGTCATGTGCGGAGCACACTCCCTCGCTCGTCCTTGAGCTGCTTGGTTTTCACGGCCTTGGTTAGGCCGTCATCTTGCGAATAGCCAGTGTCAGCGCCAAGCTGTCGCCGTAGTCGGCGCCGCCGCGGCACCAGACCTCGAGGTCGGCGAGCGCCCCAGTCGCGGCGCGCAGGGCATCGACATTTGTCCTGCCCAGGCGCGCGACCAGCTGCTTGGCCGCGTAGGGGTGCATGCCGAGGCCGGATTCCACCTGCCTGGCGGGCACTCCCTGCTCGAGCTGAGCGGACGCGGCACAGGCCTTGCGCAGGCGGGAGGCGAGGCCGTAGATCAGGCCGGTGACGCTCTCGCCCTGGGAGATCAGCCGCTCTGCCAGGGAAGCGGCCTTCGCCGGGTCACGTTCGAGCATCGCATCGGAGAGTGCCCAGACCGCCGCCTCGGAGGTGTCGGAGACCATCGCTTCGAGGTCGGCCGCCGAGACCGCTCCCCCCTCCCCGGCCCACAGCGCCAGGCGCTCCAGCTCATTGCGAAGCCGGACCGGGCCGGCGCCCATGCGGTCGACGAGGATGCGAGCCGCCCCCGGATCGAGTGAGAACCCGAGCCGTTTCGCGTCAGCGACCAGGATGCGCGGCATCTCACGCGCCTTCGGCGCTTCGAATTCGTGGATCTCCCCGGCCGCCGCCTTGACCGCCTTCGCCAGCTTCACGGGCGCCTTGGCGCGGGCGATCAGCACCACCGTCAAGTCGGGAGGCAAGGCGCCGATCGCCTCGATGACCGCGCTGAGCTGGCGCTCGCGCCAGCGATCGACCCCGTCGGCGAGCAGGTAGCGCCGCGTCTCGGTCAGCGACATCGCCGGGATCGCCATCAGCAGCGCTTCGTGATCGGGCGAGCCCTTGCCCTCGCCGGCCTCAAATATCTCCAGTGCGCCGGCGCCGCCGTCGCCTTCGGCCCGTTTGCGCAGGCGCGCCCGGGTGGCGTCGATCTTGGCCTGATCGGTACCGGCGATCAGGTAGAGGGATGCCAGGGCCGCCATCGCGGCCGAGTTTAGTGAGCGGCCTGGCCGGCTTTCGCCGCGTCGGCGGCTTCCTTTGCCGCTGCGGGGTTCGGCGCGGGGGCGCTCTTTTCCGCTGCGGTCACGGGCGGCGGCGGCGCTTTCGCCTGGGTCTTGGCGGCGCTTTCGTCGCGCTTGGCCTTGGCGCTCGATGCTTCGCTCGATTTCGAGGCTCCCGACGAGGAACCCTGGTCCTTGGATGACTTCTGACCCTGCGACTTCGTCGCCGCTGACTTGCTGCTGTCGCCGGCGGCCTTGGTCGCCGCGGCTTCGCTCGCCTTGGAGCTCGAGCTCGTCTTGA
The DNA here is from genome assembly GCA_963720805.1 of uncultured Solirubrobacterales bacterium. Taxonomy (GTDB): domain Bacteria; phylum Actinomycetota; class Thermoleophilia; order Solirubrobacterales; family 70-9; genus VRUE01. The sequence continues at coordinate 187,147 of CAVRGT010000003.1, forward strand.
CCGCTTCGCTCGCGCTCTGCGGGGGCGAGCTCGCAACGGTGGGAGATGCCGCGGGAGCGGGCGTCGAACTAACCGGTTCCGGGGCCGGCTGCGAAGTGTCCGGCTGGCCGGCGCCGTGGCCCGGGTGCACCCCGGCCCCGCCCCCCAGCTGTTTGGAGTGGCCGCGCCGGGAGCTGCCCGACGGGCGCGAACCGCGCCGCGCCGCGTTGGCCCCGCCTTGGCCCGGACTTGCGATCGCGGACCTCGCCGTCGCAATTGCCGGTCCAGAGCGGGTCAGGGCGATCGCGTCGTGAACAGTGCCAACGCGGGTCGGAGCTCCGGGCAGCGGTCCGCTGAGAACGTCCGGCCAGCCGATCTGCGAGATGAAGAGGACCAGGCCGAGGCCGACGGCGCCGACCAGGCCAAGCAGCGCGATCGAGGCGCGGCGCAGGCGCAGCAGCATGCTGCCTTCAGCCAGGCTGAGGTCGCCCAGCGACCGCGTCAACGCATGTCCAACCTTGGAAGCCACCGCTACGTCCATCGACCCCGCATGGGATCGACAGGAGAGCTACCACGACGAAACCCCAGTTTTGCCTCGGCCATCCGTTGAGGCTGCTCAGCCGCCGCCCGCCCGCACCACGAAAGAATTCTGATCCACATCCAACTCAATGGTGCCACGTCTGTCCGTTCGCAGCGTTTGCACTCGATGCCGGGCGAGCTCGGTCAAGGTGGCGGCGGTCGGGTGGCCATAGGGGTTGTCGGCGCCGACCGAGATCACGGCAAGGCGTGGAGTGATCCGATCGAGCAGGGCGCCGAGACCGGAGTCTTCGCTGCCGTGGTGCGCGACCTTGAGGACATCCACCGGCCCGGGGTCGATCGGGACTTCCCCCGCCTCGGCGTCGGCGGTGAGCAGCATCGAAAACCGCCGCCAGCGAACGAGCATGACGACGGCCTGGGTGTTGGGGTCCGTACCGCCCAGCGGCTTTTCGAGCAGCTCGGCCGGCGGCCAGAGGACGCTGAGCTGCAGGCGCCCGACCCGCAGCGAATCGCCCGCCGCGACCCGCGCGGGGGCGGCGCCGGCGGCCGCGGCCGCACCTCGCAGGTGACGACCAAGTCGTGCGTAGAGCAGCCGGCCGATCGGGAAGTGCCGCTCGAACAGTTCCTCGATGCCGGCGGCGTGGTCGGACTGTTCGTGGGTGACGAAGGCGATGCCAAGTGAGTCGACGCCGACGCCGTGGAGCTCGGCGGCGAGGTCGTCACCGGGCGGTCCGCCGTCGATCAGTACCGGCGGCGCCGCGGCGGGCCGCAGCAGGATCGCGTCGCCCTGGCCGACATCGAGAACGTCGATGCGCAAACCGGCGGCCGGAGGCGGCGGCTCGCCTCCTGCCGTCCCCAGATACAGCAGCGCGACCCCGACCAACAGGGCTAGCCCAACCGCCGCCGACCCCCAGCGACGGTGCAACGCTTTGCGGCTCTGAGGCGACTGCAAAACGTTGCACTCCGAAGCGGCTGGACCTCTCCCGCGGCGAAGCGCGGCGATGCGCCACCGGCGCAGCAGCGCCGGGAGGGCGACCACCATCCCCGCCAGCGCCGCATAGGACCCGACCAGACCGCGAACTCCCAAATCCACTTCCAGGTAGGCCCAGCGGGGCTGCCCACACCAGCTCGCGACAGCGGCGATGTATGCGAGCAGGGGCGCGGCGATCGCGTTCGGCAGCGCCGCCGGGAAGCCGGGCATCTGGGCGCCGATCGAGGTCAGCATGCCGAGCCACATCGCCGGCGCCACCGCCGGCAGCGCCAGCAGGTTGGCGACGAGGCTCACGGTCGAGAACTGACCGAAGTGAAAGGCGATCAGCGGCGCGGTGGCCAAGGTCGCGGCAACCGTCACCGCCGTCCCCTCGGCAAGCGCGCCACGCGGCCCCCTCGATCCGAGCCGGCCCGCGATCGCCCTCCGCAGCGGCTGGGCGATCGCCAGGATGCCGAGTACGGCGGCGAAGCTGAGTTGCCAGCCGACGTCGGCGCCGATACGCGGATCGATCGCCAGGGTGAGGAGCGCGGCGACCACAAGGGCGAAAAGGCGCGAGGACCGGCGTCCGGCAAACGTCGCCAGCAGCGTGATCGTGCCCATCACGCCGGCCCGCACGATCGACGGGCCGCCACCCGCAAGCGGGACGTAAACCGCGATCGCCGCGACGACCCAGAGCAGGCGGGTGCGCAACGGCATGCCGAGCAGCGCCAGCAGCGGCATCGCCAACAGGGCGAGCAGCGCCACGTTCTGCCCGGAGACCGCCAGCAGGTGGCTGAGGCCGGAGCGGCGGAAGTCTTCGACCGTGGCCGGGTCGATCCGTTCGTCCTCGCCGAGGACGAAGCCACGCGCCAGTGCCGCCTCGCGGGCCGGCATGCCGGCGCCGAGGGCCCGCTCGGCGCGAGTGCGGATCTGCTCGCGATGGCCGACGGCGAGGGCGACCACGAGGAGGATCCCGAGCACGATCACCGCGCTGGGTCGTCCACTCCGCATCGGCTCAGGGCTGCAGCCGGGCGCGCAGCGACTCCATCGTCGCCGGCCCGATCCCGCTCACCTGATCGAGCTGGTCGATCGAGGAGAGGCCGCCGTGTTCGTCGCGGAAGTCGACGATGTCCTGCGCGGTCACCGGCCCGATGCCGTCGATCGTGTCGAGCTGCTCGACCGTCGCCGTACCGAGGCTGATCGGCCCTTCTTCGCCCGCACCGGCTCCGGCCGCGAGGGCGGCCCCGGCCGGCCCCCGCTTCGGCACCACCACCTGCTGTCCGTCGGCCAGGCGCGCGGCGAGGTTGATTGCTTCCAGCAAGGCCCCGCCGCTCGCTCCCCCCGCCCGCTCAACCGCGTCAGTCACCCGCGATCCCGCCGGCAGCCTGTAGACGCCCGGACGCGCGACCGCGCCGGTTACGTCAACGACGACATCGCCGTTCGAGCCGCCGCTGTGGACCGTGAATCCCCCACCGCTGCCCGATGAGTAGGACGAGCCGGCTTCACTGCTGCTGCCCTCCGCCCGGATCGCCCGCGCCCCGAGCAGCAGCAGAGCAACCGCGATCGCCCCGTAGACGGCTATCTGAGAGCGCGAGAGATCAGGCATGCGCTGGACCCTGAACGGTCCCGACGCACACGTGGCGCGCTATCTCACAAGAAATTCAAACGCGAATGAGCGGCGAGAGGCCAGCAGTTCAAGGACGCAGGAAGCGTGGCGTGCTCTGCACGCGAGCGACCGAGGACGCCGAAATGCGCCGCCTCTCGCCGCTCATTCCTCTTCGTCGTAGCCGGCGACCTCTGCGAGCTGGTCGCTGTAGAGCTCGGCCGCGGCAACCGGCGGTGACTGCACCGAGATGCAAGCGAACTCGGCGTCGCCGTTGTTGGCGATCGCGTGCTCGGTCGCCGGCGGCACCAGGATCAGGTCGCCCTCGGCAACCTGCTGGGTATCGCCCGCCACCGACATCGTGCCGGCGCCGCGGACGACCACATAGGCCTGCTCCGCCTGCTCATCGGAGCGCAACGTCTGCTCGACCCCGGCGGAAAGCTCGAGCCAGGTAACAGAGAGATTGCGCGAGCCGAGTTCGCCCGCGTCCATCAGCACGCGGGTGCGCAAACGATGCCATTCCTCGACCGAGGCCTCGGAGTGTCGCCTGACCAACATCGGCGCTTTGTACCAGATAACCGGAGCGGAACCGTGACCGCTCAGCGAACCACGAGGTTGACCAGCTTGCCTGGGACGACGATCTCCTTGACGACCTCTTTGCCGTCGAGGAAGCGAGCGACCTTCTCGCTGGCGTGGGCAATCCGCAGCAGCTCGTCCTTGGGAGCGTCCGCCGCGGCCTCGATGCGGTCGCGCAGCTTGCCGTTGACCTGGACCACCAGCGTCACCGTCTCGCTGCTGAGCAGGGCCGGGTCGGCCTCGGGCCAGGGCTGCTCCCAGACCCTGCCTTCCTCCAGCCGCTCCCAGATCTCTGCACCCAGATGCGGAGCAAAGGGGAAGATCAATGAGGCCGCCGTCGCCGCCGCGAAACGGACCGTGGCGGCGCCCTCAGGATCGCCGTAGAGGCCGTCCTTGAGCCGGTAGGCGTCGTTGACCAGCTCCATCACGGCGGCGATCACGGTGTTGAACTGGAAGCCGCGCTGGAAGTCGCGGGTCACCTTGTCGATCGCCCAGTGGGCCTTGGCCAGCAGCGCCCGGGCGTCGCCCTCGAGCTCAAGCGCGCTCACGTCCACCCCGGCCCCCCTGTCTCCGACCTCCTCGCAGAGGCGCCAGAGGCGGGAGAGGAAGCGGTTGACGCCCTCGACCCCCTCGTCGGCCCAGTCGGCGTCGCGCTCGGGCGGGCCCATGAAGCAGATGTAGGTGCGGGCGGTATCGGCGCCGTAGCGCTCGACGTACTCGGCAGGGCTGACCGTGTTGCCGCGCGACTTCGACATCTTCGCCCCGTCGCGGGTGATCATCCCCTGGGCGAAGAGGTTGGCGAATGGCTCCTGCACGTCGAGCACACCGACGTCGGCGAGCGCCTTGGTGAAGAAGCGCGCGTACATCAGGTGCAGGATCGCGTGCTCGACCCCGCCGATGTACTGGTCGACCGCCAGCCAGTGTTCGGCGGCGGCGCGGTCCCAGGGAGCCTCGGTGTTGCCCGGGTCGAGGTAGCGGATGAAGTACCAGGAGGAGTCGACGAAGGTGTCCATCGTGTCGGTCTCGCGACGGGCGGCGGCGCCGCATTTCGGGCACTCGGTCGCGACCCAGTCCTCGGCCGCCGCCAGCGGACTCTTGCCCTGCGGCGCGTAGTCGTCTATCTCCGGCAGCTCGACCGGCAGCTGCTCGTCGGGCACCGGCACCATCCCGCACTGATCGCAGTAGACGATCGGGATCGGCGCACCCCAGTAGCGCTGGCGCGAGACCAACCAGTCGCGCAGGCGGTAGTTGACGGCGTTCTCGCCGCGGCCCTCCTCGGCCAGCCAAGCGACGATCTCGGCGTAGGCGTCGCGATTGCCCTTGCCGTCGAAACGACCGGAGCCGGTCATCGGGCCGTCGCCCGGATAGGGCAGGCCCTCCTCGTCACTCGTGGTCTCGGGGTCCTCGCCCTCGATCACGCGGCGGATCGGCAGCTCGAAGGCTTTGGCGAAGGCGTAGTCGCGCTCGTCGTGGCCCGGCACCGCCATGATTGCGCCGGTGCCGTACTCCATCAGCACGTAGTCGGCGACGAACATCGGGATCTCCTCGCCGTTGACCGGGTTGACGACGCTGCGGCCGAGCGGCACGCCGGTCTTCTCGCGATCCTCGGCGCCGCGTTCCTCACTCGACTCGCGGGCGGAGCGGTCGACGTACTCGCGCACCGCGGCCTCGGCCGGCGTGCCCGCGACGAGCCGCTCCAACTCGGGGTGCTCAGGGGCGAGGACGAAGAAGGTGGCGCCGAAGAGCGTGTCGGGGCGGGTGGTGAAGACGGGGAAGTCGACGCCGAGCTGCTCGCAGCGGAAGACGACCTCGGCACCCTCGGAGCGGCCGATCCAGTTGCGCTGCATCGTGATCACGTGCTCGGGCCAGGACTCGAGTTGCTCGAAGTCGGCGAGCAGGCGCTCGGCGTAATCGGTGGTCTTGAAGAACCACTGCTCGAGCTTGCGCTGCACGACCTCGGTGCCGCAGCGCTCGCAGCGGCCGTCGATGACCTGCTCGTTGGCGAGCACGGTGGCATCCTTGGGGCACCACTGCACAGGAGCCTCGGTGCGATAGGCGAGGCCGTGCTCGAGCAGGCGCAGGAAGATCCACTGGGTCCAGCGGTAGTACTCCGGGGTGTGGGTCGCCAGTTCGCGCGACCAGTCGATCGAGATGCCCCACTCGCGGAACTGGCGCTGGAAGGAGGCAATCGAGCGCTCGGTGGCGACCCGCGGCGGCTCGCCGGTTTTGATCGCGTTGTTCTCCGCCGGCAGGCCGAAGGAGTCATAGCCCATCGGGTGAATCACCTCGAAGCCGTGGCGGCGGCGGAAGTGGGCGATCGCGTCGCCGACCGCGTAGCACTTGAGGTGACCTACGTGGGGTTCGCCCGAGGGGTAGGGCAGCATCTCCAGCACATATGACTTCGGCTTGGAGTCATCGAAGCCGGGCCCGCCGGGATTGGCGACCTCCCAGGTCTTCTCCTCGGCCCAAACCTGCTGCCACTTGCGCTCGATTGCCTTGGGGTCGTAGCCGCTCATCGGGCGCGATCTTACGAGTGGTCTGTGCCGAGGGTCGGGTGCCCCTGCCCTCGGCTCACACCGCGGGCGAGAGAGCTTCCAGGATGTGGGGCCAGAGATAGACCTCGATCGTGGCGGCTAGGACAAGCGCGGGGATGGCAATGAGCACCGTGACCAGGGTGGCGGCGAGCAGTTGGTTCCACTCGCCGCGGCGGCTGGCGATCAGCCAGGCCGCCAGGGGAAGAAAGAGTGCTGTCAACTCGAGCAGCGCGTGCGGGAGCACGCTGAGCAGCAGAGTCGCGATCGGGAGGTGCAGCTGGAAGGCGATCGTCGAGCCCTGAAAGCCAAGGTAGAGCGCCTGGGTCGAGAGCGAGAAGAGGGTGACGGCGCAGACGAAGAGGATCGCCAGCTCACCGGCCTTGACGTGGATCCATTGCGAGAAGCCCTTGCGCTGCGCCGCGGCGATCGGCATCGAGGAACCGGCGATGAAACCGGCGATGCAGGCTGTGGCGTGCAGGGCGAGGACCAGCGAGTTGCGCCAGAGGATCGGCAGCAGATCTCCCGGCTCCGACGGTTCGGTCAGGCCCGGCAGGTGGATCGGCGTGATGTCGGGCGTGAGCAGCCCGGCGACGACCCATACCGCCCCGAGCAGCGCCAGCGCGATCGCCAGGCTGAGCGCCACCCAGGCGCGCAGAACCACCCAGTTGCGCTCGCTCCAGACGTCGAGCGCGGCGCGCGTGTCCTGCATGCCGTGCGAGAAGACATGCTCGTTGGCGGTGCTCATCGCTAGCTCATCGGCAATGCGGCGCGGCTATTTGAGGCCTGGGGGACAAAGTCGGGCCACAGGCCTGCCCCAGCGAGTCACAAGCGTCTCTTCTCCAGCCTCCGCACGCCGCACGTATTGCGCGAGCTTGGCATAGAACTCGTCCATCCCCGCGGTCTGCTTCAAGTCGGCAAAGCGATCCCGCTCGGGAAAGTTCAACACCCCGCCATCGGAAAGTGGAGCTGGAGGGATTCGAACCCTCGACCTACGCGCTGCCAGCGCGTCGCTCTTCCTCTGAGCTACAGCCCCAAGCTCGTAATCGACTGCGAAGTTTATCGCGACACGCTGATTGTTCCTCGGCGGGGCAGTTCTCAATTGCACCATGTGACGGCCTACGACCATCGAGGCCGGGAGGAGATAGCAACGGTCAAGGTCAGCGCAATAGGCCCCCAGGGCGTCGAGTTCGTCGGCCCGGTAGGTGCTCCTGATGTTGCCGCGACGATTCGTCCGCGACCGCGCGACATGGATCTGGATGACCTCACCGTCATGTGCGGCCCACTTGCACTGGACCCTGAGCAGGCGCTCTCCGATCCCGAGCGCGAGGTCGAATGGCTCGTGCTCAGTCAGGGGCTTCAGAACCGAGAGGCCGAGTCGAGCCGCCTCGGTCGCGATCGCCAGCTCGGCGACATTGCCTTTGTGGTTTGGATTGTCCACGCCCGAGGATGATCAGGCTACGGACACCTCAATTCAAGGTTCAGGTGTGTCAAAACTGCTGCAAACCAGCAACAAGTCTCACACGCCGGGCCGCTCGACAACCCGAAAGGCGATCCCCGCTGCCTGCAGGCGCCCCAGCAGTGCATCGCCCATCGCCGTCGCGGTCGTCACCTGGCCGGAGGTCTCGGGCAGCTCGTCGAAGGCAAGGCAGAGGGCCGACTCCCCCAGCATCTTCGAGGTCTCGCCGTAGCCGGGATCGCCGCCGGTGACCTCGGATACCACTCGCTCCCCGCCGCCCTCGCCGACGAAGGTGACCTTGAAATTGCCCTTGGCGCGCGTCTCCTCGCTGGGCCCCTCACCCGGCGAGGGCATCGTCTTCAGCAGCAGCTTTCGGGTTGGGGGCAATTGCGCCAGGACCAGAGCCGCTCCGGCTCCGCCCGCGACAGCGGCAACCGAGCTCAGGTGCTTGGCGACGGCGTTGTGCCCGTAGCGAAAGTCCGGCCCATAGCGGTCGAGGGCGGCGGCCGAACGGCGCACGATCGAGCCGTCGATCGTCGGTAGCGGCACGACCCAGCCGCCGAGATCCGCGTCGCGGCGCAGGCGTGGCGCAGCGGAATGGACCTTGCGGTCCTTCGGCCGCGACTCGAGCCGCTGACGCTTCCGCGCCGCGCTCACCGTCTGGCGCGCCCGCGCCAGCCCGTTGATCGCCGAGTGGTAGGTGCCGCCGGAGAATTGCCCGCCCACCCGTGCGTAGCCGTTGAGGATCAGCGGCACGCCCTCGGGCAGCTGCTTGACCGTGAACCAGGCGCCGAGGTCGTGCGGGATCGAGTCGAAGCCACAGCAGTGCACCAGCCGCGCCCCGCTCGCACGGGCCTTCTCGTGGTAGCCAAGCCACATCCGATCGACGAACTCGGGCTCGCCGGTGAGGTCGACGTAGTCGGTCCCGGCCGCCGCACAGGCGGCGACCAGCGGCTCGCCGTAGAGCGCGTAGGGACCAACCGTGGTGATGACGACCTTGGCCGCCGCGGCGACCTTTGCCAGCGCGGGAGCGTCGGCGGCATCGGCGACCAGCAGGTCTGGCGCGGGAACGCCCGGCCCGAGGAGGGACTCCAGAGAGGATCGAACCGCCTCCAGCTTGCCTCGGTTGCGACCGACGAGCGCCCAGCGCAGGCCCTCCGGCCCGTTCGCGGCGAGGTAGCGCGCCGTCAGTCCGCCGGTGAAACCAGTCGCCCCGAAGAGTGCCAAGTCGTATTGCCGCTCAGAGGCCACGGCGCCATTCTGTCGTACCGTCACTCGCAAGCGTTGAGGCGGCCGTCCTCCGACCGTCGGCGACCCTATTGTGGCCCGCCCTTGTACGACGCCTCTCAGCAACCGTTCGGCGGCAAAGCGCCTGCCCGATCGCTTCCGGATTGGCCCGACGCTCGGCCCCTGCGCTCGTGGCAGCAGGAGGCGACCGAGGCCGTGCGGGCGCACGGAGGCACCAGCTTCTTGGCCTCGGCTACGCCGGCGGCCGGGAAGACCACCTTCGGCCTGCACATCGCCCACCGGATGCTGAGCGCCGGGTTCGTCTCGCGCGTTGTCGTCGCCGGCCCGACCACCCACATCTGCCGCCAGTGGGCCGCCGACGCGGGCCGCTACGGCATCGACCTCGAGCCGAACAGGCCGAACGCCGACGGGCCGGAGTCGGTCGACTTTCACGGCATCGCGGTCACCTACCAGACGATCGCGGCGGGGCCGGATATGCACCGGCTGGCCGCGGGCCGCCGGCCGACCCTGCTGATCGCCGACGAGCCGCACCACATGGGCGACCAGGCCGCCTGGGGCCTGCAAACCCGCAAGGCCTTCGACGGCGCCCGCTTCCGGCTGCTGCTCTCGGGCACCCCCTTCCGTTCCGACAACTCGGCGATCCCTTGGGTCGCCTACGACGGGGACGGCGTCAGCCGGGCCGACTACGCCTACGGCTACCCGCAGGCGCTGGTCGACCGGGTCTGCCGCCCGATCACTTTCCTGCCCTATGACGGCGAGATGGAATGGATCTCGGACGGCCGGCTGCGCAGCGCCGATTTCGACCTCGCCCTGCCGGCGGCTGAGTCTGCCCGGCGCCTGCGCACGGCGCTCAGCCCGGAGGGCGAGTGGATGGACGAGGTGCTGCGCGACGGCGATGCCAGGTTGAGCGAGGTGCGCGCCGACGGGCACCCCGACGCGGGCGGCCTGGTAATCGCCTCCGATCAGGACCATGCGCGGGCGATCGCGGCGCGGCTCGGGTCGGTCTCGGGGGAGCAACCCGAGCTGGTGATGAGCGACGAGCCAGGTGCCGGCCGGCGCCTGGCTGATTTTGCCTCCTCCGACGGACGCTGGCTGGTCTCGGTCCTGATGGTCTCAGAGGGCGTCGACATCCCCCGCCTGCGGGTCGGTGTCTACGCGACGGCGGCCCGGACCGAGCTCTTCTTCCGCCAGGTGGTCGGTCGCTTCATCCGCACCACCCCGAGGCCACGCCGCCAGATGAGCTATCTGCTGATGCCGGCCGACTCGCGGCTGAAGGCACTCGCCCACGAGATCGAGCTCGAGCGCCGCCACGCGCTCGACCTCTCACCGGACGCCGAGGAGGAAGAGGGCGAGATCGACGACTGGGATGCGGAGCGCCCCGAGCCAAGTGGCGGCTTTGCGGCGCTGAGCTCGGGCGACGCCGAACTGGACGAGGCAATCATGAGCGAGACCGCGCTTCAACTTTTCCCAACCGATGACCCGGGGCCGCGGGCGAAGAAGGCGAGTGCACCCGCCAAGTCCAAAGCCGAGTCGGAGGACCTCGAACCCGAGCGGGAGTCGGCCTACGCGACCCGAGAGCGGCTGCGTGGCGAGCGCAGCCGCCTGGTCGCCAACGTCGCCCGTCGCACCGGCAGGTCGCACCGCGAGGTCCAGGCCCGGATCAATCGCGCCACCCGGACGCGCTCGGTCGCCGGCGCCACCATCGAGCAGCTCGAGCGCGGTAACGCGATGCTGCGCCGCGAGCTGCTGCGGTGAGATGGGTGAGCGCCGGCAGCAGGTCAGGCGCGAAACTTCAACGCAGGGTGATCGATCGCGTCATCTTCGTCCTTCCCTGAGCAACCGTCAGCCTTGCCCGCCTGCCCGCATACAGATCGAGGTGCTTCGCCGCCGACCCGGTTGCCTTCAGCTTGATCCTCACGGCCTTGCCGGCCTTGGCCTTGGCGGCGCCGGCGGCGATCGTGGTCGAGCCGACCTTGAGAGAGATCTTGACCACGCCGGCCTTCAACGCCTTGACCGTGAGTGCCCACCCCTTGCCGAGGGCCGCCGCGGACCTGGGCCCGGGCAGGGTGATGGCGAACGGCTTCCGCGGTGCGCCGCTCGGAACTGGCGTGGCCGGAGTCTTCGGGATCGACCCCGGCGGCGTCACACCTCCACCCCCCGGCGGCGCGGTCGGCGGAGGGCTGAGCGACAGCGGCAGCAGGACTTCGTTGGCGTAAAGCTGCCCTTCGTCTTCATCGTCCGGTTCGGACGCCCACGGCGCAAAGACGGTTGCCACGGCATCGCCGCTGGAATTGCCGTTGCGGACGTCAAACGAGACCTGCCGGTGGCTGCCGGCGCCGATTTCGTCGGCGTGACAGGCGACCGTCCCGAGGTACGGGGCCTCGCAGCCGGAGGGTGCGGCCACCACCTGCGCCGTCGGGTCCAACACCACCAGCGAGTACGTGTACTCGCCGGGATCGAGCGGGCCGGCGTTGACCAGGTCGAATGAGTAGGTGCCGACCTCACCGGGCACGGTGGAACCCGCGTGGACGAAGTTCTCGATCCCGAGGTCGCTGGGAGCGAAGGCCGTAAATGTCACGGTCACATTGACCGAGCCGGCGGCGGGATTGCCGACGCTTTTGTAGTGCGAGGCGATGTGGACGTCGTATCGCATTTGGCCCGGCACGAAGCCCGGGTTGACGGAGACTTCGTGGGGGTCGAAGCTGACCGCCCAGCCGGGGTTGGAGAAGTCGGGATCGGGAGCGACGGTTTCGATCGCGGTTTCGGTGTTGGGCGTGTCGTCGGTGCAGAAGAGGATCTGGCTCATTTCGTTTTGGCTCGCGTCATTCGGGTCGAGCGTGGTCGACGGCACAACGTCGACGTTCTGATTTTCGGCGCAGCCCATTTGAGCCCGGGCGGACGGCGCCACCGCAGCGAGAACCACCAGAGCCAGGGCGCACAGGCAGACGGTGGAGTAGGTGAGATCGCGATGTGGACTGACGGGGCGCATCGTGGGGTCCTTTCTGGATCGGGCCTGGCGATGCTCGGGTAAGCCGCCCGCCGATTCAGTACCGCTTTGGTCCCGGATCGGCGCCGCTCAGCGCGAGTTGTCGTCGCCCGCCGCGAGCAACCAGGAGGCGATTCGCTCCGATGCTCGGCTGAGGCGCCGAAAGTAGGCCGTGCGGCTGAGGTACAGCTCGCGGGCGACCTGCTCGTGCGTCGTCCTGCGGTCGAGGTAGCCGCGCTCGACCACCGAACGCAGCAGCAGCTCCTCCGTCGTGGCGCCGAAGGCGTGGGCTGTGGCCTCCGTCAGGCGCGAGCGGATTAACTGCACTCGCGCCCGGGGATCACTGCCGGTCGCAAGCGGATTGCGGGCCAGGAGCGCCGGGCGGTGGAAATTCCGCAGGGCATCGCGAACGTCCTCCGGGCGGGCTTCAGGCGCCACCCCCACGGACCCGTCTGCATCGCCCTCCGGCCCGGCTTCCAACGCAGCGATGCGGGCGAGGAGTCGCTCATGCAAGGACACCCGGTCGCTCGCGGCCTCGAGGTGAGGCGTAATCAGACCGAGCAGCGCCCGCTCGCGCTCGTCGAAATCGCTGCCGGAGCGATGCAGGGCGGCACAGGAGACGCTCCCGGGCGCCCAAGAGAAGTGCGCCGCCATCTCGTGGACCAAGCCGACGCGACGGTAGCCGTCGTTGCGCAACTCCGAGCGCCGCCACTCGGTGGCGCTCAGGTCGGAGATCTTGACCGGGTGCGACGTCGGGCTGCGCAGCTGGTGGACGATCACCGGCTGTTGGCGCCAGAGCCGACTGATCGCCTCCATCATCTCGGCGTCATAGACAGTCGGGTCGCTGCACTCCGCCTCCATGATCAGCGGCCCACTCGAATCGCTGGGAACTCGCACCTGCCCGAACGTCACCGACTCGGCGCCGACAAATTCCGGCAACTCCTTGAACGCGCCCGAGAGCTCGCTACGCTCAGTGCAGCCCGCCAGGGTGGCGGCGAGGCCCAGCGCGCGGCGCCGGTCGGCAGGTGAGATTCCAATCTTGGTAGGCATCCCAGTCTCTCCAGGATGCCGCATCCCGCCCGCGAATCTCAACCAGGGCCATGGTCAAGGTATGAAGAAGTTCAAAGACATCCCAATACGGATCGGCCTGCCGAAGGCGCCGGCGATCTCCGCGCTGGCCCTGTTCGGCGCGCTGCTTGCGGTCGGCCTATCGACTCCTGACCGCAGCGAAGCGGCCGCGAACGCCAACGGCGGATCGGCCGCCTGCTTGCGCCACGGCGAACAGAGCCGGCCCCGCTGGCACCCCGCTCCCAGGACCCAGGCCTGGCAGTGGCAGCTGCAGGGAAAGATCGACACCGGCGTCCCCGCTTGCGTCTATGAGGTTGACGGCTTCGAAACCCCGGGCAAGACCGTGGCGAAGCTCCACCGCGAGCACGTCAAGGTGATCTGTTACCTCGACGTCGGCAGTTGGGAGTCCTACCGTCCCGACAAAGCCGAGTTCCCGCGCTCGGTGATCGGTCGCAAGTACTCTGGCTTCCCCGACGAGCGCTGGCTCGACGTCGCCCATTTCCAGCGCTTCGAGAAGCCACTCAAGCAGCGCTTCAACATGTGCGCTCGCAAGGGCTTTGACGGGGTCGAGCCCGACAACGTCGCCGGCTGGGAAAAAGAAAATCGCACCGGCTTCAAGATCACCAAGGCCGATCAGTTGCACTTCAACCGCTGGGTCGCCAATCAGGTTCACGGACGCGGAATGGCGGTGGCGCTCAAGAACGACGGCCGCCAAGCCAAACAGTTGTCAGGCAACTTCGACTTCGCCGTCGTCGAGCAGTGCTTCCAATACCACGAATGCGGCTACTACAAGAACGCCTTCATCAACGAGGGCAAGGCCGTCTTCGAGGCCGAGTACGAACAGAAGCCGAAGGAATACTGCAAGACGGCCAAGGCAATCGAATTCAGCGCGATCCACAAGTCCTATGACCTGTTCGCCAAGCCCTGGAGCCCGTGCGTGCGTTGATTAAGCGCTCACCGAGCATCGACATCGCCCGGTCCTGCGGTTCCAGTCACATGTCAGCGGGCTTTTCGCCGGTGCTGTAGCTCCCGGATCTGAGCGACCAGGAGCTGGCGGAGATCGAACTGCCAGTGGGTGACGAAGCGCTCGACCAGGGCTCGCAACTCCTTGCGGTCGAGCCGTCCAAGCGCCTTGCGCGTGTCGAGCGCCGTCTCGTGCAACCTGATCGGCGCCGTCACCATCGCCGCAGAGTCCTCGGCGAGGTCGGGAAAGCGCTCCGGCGGCAAGGGGAAAAGCGACGGCTCACGCTGCTCTTCGACGCGCTGCCGCTCCTCGCTGGAGAGCTTCTCAAGCCGCAGCCGGCGCAAGGCGAAAAGGTCGCCGGTGCGAGGATCACTGCGACCCGACAGGAGAAGCACCGGCCTCGCCTCTGCGCGCACGACGAACTCGAAACGCCGGGGTGCCCCTGGACGCGCTTGACACGGAGCCGCGCCATGAGTGCCCGAAATCAAGGAGGCCGGTTTGATTGGCTCGGAGCCCCGGGTCAGCGAGCAATCACAGGGTTCCGCCTGGGGCGAGCCAGACACTCTCGAAGCTCAGGCTCGTGTGCTCGGCGATCAGGTCGTAGTCGCGGTCGTAGTGCAGAACACCCGCGCCGGTCTCGTGCGCACAAGCAGCGATCATGACGTCGATCGGCGCTAGACGGTGATGGCCGCGGGCAGCCAGCTCCCGCTGGGCCAGCAAGGCCCGATCTTCCATCGCGGCTGCTATCTCGACGCGGGGAAACAGCAGATCGAATTCATCCATCATCTCCTGGTAATCGGCGCTTGTGCGAGCCGAGTAACCGGCCTCAAGCAGGAAAGGCAGGCAGGTCGCGAGCTGACGCTGCTCGAGCCAGCCGGCCACCGTCTCGGCCCGGTCGTCTGGCAGCCCTCCAGCGACCACCCGCGACCAAGCGGAGTTGTCGAGTAGCAACACGCTAGGAGTCGTAGCTGGCGATCAGACCGAGGCGCTTGACCTCGTCGGCAGCCTCTACATCCACGGCATAGCGAAACGAACCGGTGCGGATCATCTCGGCCAGCCTCCTACGGGCTGTGGCCGCGGCAGCGTCCTCGGTGGCCATCCGGCGCGCCTTGACTTCGGCACCGAGCGTCACGAGCTCAGCAAAGTCGATCCGCTCGTCCCCCCCAAGTCTGACCCGCAACGCGTCGAGCGCCGCCTGAACCGGCGGGGTCTCAGTAATCGTGTGGCGAGGGCGGGTAGTCGGCACGAGACAAGTGTAGCACGGTGCTGCACTTGCGCCCCGGACCGGGACTGCCGGCGCCCGGCGCGCATGGGTTCTCAAGCGGATCCACCTCGGCGCGAGTCTAGCGATATCTAGCATTTTCTAGTGATTCTGCTAGAGATGCAAAGAAATTACTAGAAAGCGGCGGAGTGTCACTCGCCGCGTGAAGCCAGGAGCCTGAGTCGCAGCGCGAGGCAGCCTCGGTCCAACGGCCGTCGTCGTCAGGCCGCGAGCTCGTCCTCGATCGCGAGCTCGGTGCGCAGCCACGACACCTCGGCACCGGGCTCGCCACGACGCTGAGCGCGGTCTGCGTGGTTCTCGAGACCCCGCAACAACCTGACCACGTCGTCCCGCCGCTCGCCAGCGACGGCTTCGCGAGGGGTTTCGCCATCCAGGACAGGAAGCGGCTCGTCCAACCAGCGACGCATTCGGTCGGTCATGAAGCCTCTGAGCAGCCGCTGTTCCTGCGCTGAGTTCAGGTCGCTGGGAGTCTCGTCGGCGAGATCCGCTCCTGACTCGCGGCGCTCTTCCAGGCGCTCCTCGATCGGGGTCACGTCGCGCTCCACCAGCTCGGCTACATCGCCGAAGTCGGTGTCGACAACCTCGATAGCGAGGTCGAGCCTCTCCTCGGACATCGCCTCGACACGGAGCACCATTTCGTCCAGCCACAACCTCGCAATCGGGATGCTGTCGCCGTCGTCGAAGCGCTCGGCCTCGATCACCAGGGCCCCCTCTGGCAACGTCGGCCGATCCCCTGTCAGGAGTCGGTCCCGACGAACCGTGATCTCTATCTCGGGCGACTCGTCGGGAAGGAGGTCGCCGAAAGCCCGAAGGCGATCGCGCGCGACGGTGGGCTGGCTTACGCGCCACGCGGCTCGGCCATCCACCATCGGATTCCCCTCCGGCGTAAAGAAACTGGGAATCACGTTCCAACTCGGAGGCTTGAAACGCATCAGCTCCAGCGCCCCGTCGCGATAGGCGACCGAGAGGTCCGCGCCGTCCCCAGCCTCATCGACATCTGCTCCGGCGAGACGCCGAAGCTCGGCGAGCAGGTCCGGCTCGTCGTGCGGCTCGAAGAACCGCACGGGACCCCACAGGCTGGGTGTCTCGCCTCCCATCACGCGCCCGAGCAGGATGTCCCAGCGAACGGCGTCGCGTGAGACCTCGGTGCTCCGCACCCTGGCCCGGGTGCCACGGACGATGTCCTCCAATGCGATCCAGTGCCCAGGCTCGACCGCGAGCACACGGTGCAGGCCCAGCTTTGCCGCGGCGATTCGCGACGCCGCCTCCCGCTCGTCGGCAGCAAGGTCGGGGCTGGCCGCATAACGCTCTGCCGGAGTGCCGCCACCGGGCAGCACGCGGTCGCAGCTAAACCAGGTCGAGAAGATCTGCATGTCGCTATCGCTAATCGTGCGATTCGGGCCGCCGAACTCCTCGAGAGCCGCGCTGATCTCGTCGCCGGCTACCTCGGTGGACCAGTCCTGGATGCGCCTGCCCACCGCATCATCGAAGCGTGCTTCCCGCGCGGCGCGCTTCTCCTCGGCCAGGCAGCAGCGCTTGTACTTGCGGCCGCTGCCGCAGGGACAGGGATTGTTTCGCGCAACCGCCACGCGCGCCTACGGTAGCGTCGGCGACGGATGACAAGCCCTCGGCGGTGCCCTCCTTCGTGCCAAGGAGCTACGTAAGTTCAGATCAGAGGAAATCTCATCGCGCCTGCCATTTCTTGGCAAGGGGTAGGTCGCGGAGGAGGCCGAAGTCGAACGTAGAGAGAGGGTTGAGGCTGTCGCACAACCGCTTGAGCGTGCGCGGACTGGCCTCCAACTCCTCACCGAGGGCGCCGAGCATGGCGCGGACGCGCGGTGGCTCATCGAGGGAGGCCCGAGCAACTCGCTCAAACGTACCCCCCGTCCCGAGGATGCGGAGAAGCCGCCTAATCGTCCTCGCGGGGCCGACATCGCTGGAGCGGCCCCGCGTACGCAGCGTCTCGATGAGCGCCCCCTCCTCAGCGCTGAGATGCGCCCGGCTCGCGGGTCGCCGCGTATGGACGACCGCGTTGCCCAGTGCGCTTGGCGGGTTGGCCGCCGGGGTCGCAAGTTCCGGGCGGGCCGGGTACTCAGTGGTCAGCCCGAGCACGTTCGCCGCGCTCAGACCGGCGGCGTGCAAAGCCGCGCCGACCATGTGACTGGCCACAGCGGTCACCGATGGGATGCTCGGACCCAGTACGGTCGAGCGCGAGCGGTAGTAGAGGCCTTGTCGCACCCGCTCTACCATGCCCGCCTCGGCCAGCCGCGCCAGCGTGCGCGCGACCGTCCGCGGGGGCAGAGTGCCGAAATCGGACACGCGCCAAAAGCGCTCACCGCCCCTCTCGATGCGGCGGCGGATCCGGGCGGCGGCGCTGGGCGCCCCCGCACGCTTCAGTGTTCCCGGACCCTTCGGCACGGGCGCCATCCTATCTTTTGGCTAATTTTTATGCCTAAAAACGAGACAAGTTGAGCTACCCAGAGCCTATGCCTCAGCGTCGATGGCGGCGATGAAGGCCCGGCACAGCATCTGCCGCGTCGTCGATATCGGCAACCGGAAACTGCATCTCCCCCGCCAGCGCACGGTAGGGCTCGGCCCAGGAGTCCGGCACGCTCACCTGTGGCGGCCAGCCGTGTTTGCCGCGGGCCTCGAAGGTCACGATGCAGGCGTCGCGCAGGCTCGACAGATCCTCGACGATCTCGCGCAAGAGCAGTAGATCGATCAGATCACGGAAGCGCTCGTTCTCGCGATCCTCAAAGCGCTCGGTGACCGCATGGATCTTCTGCGCAACCTGAAACCGAGTCGACAGGCACTGCACGACCTTGGGTCCGTCGAGTCCGAATTCGGCGATGTCAATCGCCGGCACCGGTTCGCGATCGACACCGCGAGCATCCGGCGGCGCAACCTCCAGCTTCAGCGTCGCCCAGGCCCGTCCCCTATACAGCAGCTTGACGCTCAAGAGGTAAAACGGGGTGCCCGGCATCTGCTCGATCCGCCGCCGCTGAAACGCGAACTGCGAGTAGTCGCGATCGAAAGCCGCATCGACATCGTCCTCGAGCACCTGGGGATCGCCGAAGAAGACGAGGTCGACGTCCTTCGTGGCCCTGGCGTCGGTTCCGAAGCGAAGCTCGATGGCGATCCCACCCTTGAGGAGAAACCTGGGCATCTCCTCCTCCCCCACCCGGTCCAAGGCTCCGAGCAAGACCATGACCGAGACCCATCGCCTGACCCGGTCGGGGGCGACGCCGGTCAACTCGGCGTAGTGCCCAATCAGTCGCTCGAGGTGGCCTCTTGCGGCCGGCGGCCCGTCGGGGCGGCGGTTGGGGCCCCGCTGGGGAAGAATCGGCGCACTCATCGAACCGCGGTCGGGCCGTTTTCGATCAGCTCTTCATGGAGCCCGGCCGCCTCGGCGCGTTTCAGCAGGCCACGCCGGCGCCCATCCTCATCGCCGCCCCGATCAAGGCCGGGCCAAGGTGTGCCTCGTGGGCTTGGCGGATCGCCTTGGCCGCAGTCTCGTCGAGA
>CAVRGT010000004.1:0-64416 GCA_963720805.1 uncultured Solirubrobacterales bacterium
CGGATCTGCGAGGGTGAATCGGTGGATTGAGGTTTAGACAGCAGCGGGGGCAGGCTCGGCCGATGCGTCTTCGAAGAGCCAGCGGGTGCCGTAGCGGCGCATGTCCTCGACCAGGGGCACCAGGGCCTCGCCCTTCTCGGTCAGCGCGTACTCGACCCGCGGCGGCACCTCGGGGAAGGTGTGGCGCTCGACGATGGCCTCCTCTTCCAGTGCCCGCAGGCGCAAGGAGAGCGTGCGCGGGCTGATCCCCTCCAGCGAGCGCTCCAACTCGCAAAAGCGACTAGACCCTTCGGCCAGGTCGCGGATGACGAGAAGGGTCCACTTGCCACAGACCACTTCGGCCGTGCGACAGACGGGACATTGGGAGTTGGAAGCTGCACTCATGGTCGAAACGAGGCGGTTTGTGGCGATTGCCTCGCTTCAGCAAGTGTAGCGACATAGCTTCACTTACTGAAGTTTTGGCCGATCGGCGCTGGACAGCCGTCTGCGCAGGCCACCCAGGTTAAAGCGAAGCCCCCGCGCAACCGATGGACCCTGCATGACGCCACCCGGGCGCAAGCCGCTGCATGGGGAAGACGGGTTCGCCCTGATCGAGGTACTCGTCAGCGCCCTGATCCTCGCCATCGTCGCCGCCGGCGTGATGGCCGTGCTGCAGGCGACAACCCGCTCCGCCGCCGACGAGCGCCGCCACGCCGAGGGATTTGCGATCGCCCAGGAAGACCAGGCGCGCCTGCGCTCGATGCGGCTCTCGGCGCTCAACCGACTCAGCGAAGAACGGTCGGTGACCCTGGAAGGAAACTCCTTCACGGTCAAATCGGAAGGCGTCTTCGTCAACAACTCGACCAGCCAGCCCTCCTCGTGCACCAGCGGCGCCACCTCGGCCGACTACGTGCGGATCACCTCGACGGTCAACTGGGACAGCCACGCCAACCGGCCGCCGATCGTGATGCAGAGCATCGTCTCGCCCTCGAACGGATCGCTCGACCCCAACCACGGCACCCTGGTGATCACGACCAAGAACGCGGCCGGAGAACCGCTCTCGGGGGTCGGCCTCTCGGCCACCGGCGTCGGCACCTTCACCGGCACCAGCGACTCCACCGGGTGCGCCAACTTCACCGATCTGCCGGCCGGCAACTACAGCGTCACGCCGACCTCGGCGGGCCTGGTCGACCTACACGGCGATACGGCCAAAGCACTGACGACCAGCGTCGTCGCCGGTGGTACCAACACCTTCCCGATCCTGCTCGACTACGGCGCGAGCCTGCCGGTCGAATTCGAAAGGCGAGTCGGCAGCAGCTCGACCTACGCACCGGCCAAGGTCGACTCGCTCTACGTCTACAACGTCCTGATGAACCCGGCGAAACCGTACTGGGCGCCGGGCAAAGTACGCACCTCCAGCATCACCGCGACCCCGGTCTTCCCCTTCACCAGTCCCGACACCGTCTACGCCGGGGCCTGCGCCGTGAACGATCCGGGGGTCGGCGTCGGCGAGGGCAGCGTCACCCTCTCGCCCGGCAAAACCTACGCGCCGACCTTGAAATTGAAAGTGCCGGCGCTGGAACTGACCGTGAAGAACGGCTCGTCGGCGATCAGCGGCGCCACGGTGATGATCACAGACGAAAATTGCGAACCCGAAGGCAAAACCCTGACCCGCACGTACACCACCGAATCGCTGGGGCACCAGAGCAGCGCGAGCAACGGAACGGCTGAATACGCGCTGCCCTACGGCACCTACGAAATCTGCGCATCCGGCGTTGTCTCCAGTCACAGCCGGCGGCTCTACTCGAAAAAAGTCAAAGTCCAGAGCTTCACCTCGAGCAAGGTGGAATCTCTCGACATCGCGGGCAACGGCTCGGAAAAAGACCGGGCCTGCCCATGAGCCTCCCCAGCCAGATCGGAGACGAGAACGGCACGACCCTGGTCGAGTTGATGGTCGCGCTGATGGCGGGTCTGGTCATCCTCTCGGCGCTGACGATGGTGATCCTCACCACCCTGCACGGATCGAGCCGGATAAGCGCCCGAGTCCACGCCACGCAGAGTGCCCGGCTCGGCATGACGAAGCTGATGCAGGAGCTCCACTCCGCTTGCGTCACTCCTGAAATCGCCCCGGTCAGGACGGGGAGCACCGGCTCCTCGCTGCAGTTCATCCACCAGACGGGCTCCGCCGTCTCGCCCACGCCGGTCTACAGCGAAGTCAACTTCAGCGGCGGGTCCCTGATTCAGCAGGACTACAGCGTGACGGGCACCTCGCCTAACTGGAGCAAGGGCGCCGCCGTCGGCTCGCCGCGGGCGCTGCTCGAAGACGTCGCGCCGCTGGCGCCGAGCAGCACGATCTTCACCTACTACTCCTACAAAGGCGGCACGGTCTCCGAAACTCCGCTGACGGTGCCGCTCAGCGTAGAAGGCGCCGCCCTGGCGGTCGAGGTCCACGCGGCGCTCAGCGCCGCCCCGTCGACCACCCCGGTGGCCGACGCCGGGTCCGACGCGGCGATCCAGGACACCGCGACGCTGCGCCTCACTCCCCCCTCGTTCAACGAAGGATCGCCGGCCCGGCCATGCCAGTGAGAAACCGCGACAACGAGGCGGGCTTCACGATGATCGCGACCGTGATCGGCCTCTCGCTGGTCTCCGCCCTGGTGCTCGTCGCGCTTACCGCCGTCAACGGCGACAGCCACCTGACCGCCCACGACCTGCGCCAGAAGCAGGCCTACGAGGCGGCGAAGGCCGGGATCGACGACTACGCCTTCCATTTGCACGCCAACAACAGCTACTGGACCTCGTGCGCGAGCGTCGCGGCGCCGAACGCAGTGAACCTGAAGCACAACTCACCCGATGAAGCGACCAAACGACTGAAAGTCCCCGGGCAGACCGGCGCTGAATACGCGATCGAACTGCTCCCGTCGACAACGCAGTCGACCTACACGCAGTGCGACACGACCCACGCCACCGAAAGCATGCTGCAGTCAAAAGACCCGCTGAAGGGGACCTTCCGCATCCGCTCGACCGGCTTCGACGGCGACGCCAAAGCCACGCTGGTGGCGACCTTCAAGCCCGCCAGCTTTCTCGACTACGTCTACTTCACCCAGCGCGAGACCTCCGACCCGGTGACCTACGGCAGCGAATCGCTGATCAACGCCGCCGAAACCCAGTGCGGCAAGACGATTGCCGAAGGCCGCTACAACGATGAAATCCTCTACAAAAAGGGCTACTGCGACGCGATCTCCTTCGTCACCGGCGACTACATCAACGGGCCGATGCACACCAATGACGCCTTCGCGATCTGCGGCACCCCGACGCTCGGTGGCTCCGCGGCCGATCCGGTCGAGGTCAGCGGCCCGCCACTCGGCTGGTTCTCGACCTCGGAAATCCCCCACTCGCACTCCAGCTGCAACGGCTCGGAAAAAAACTTCAAAGGCACGCTGACGGCCAACTCGGCCGTGCTCACACCCCCTTCCACCAACAGCGAACTGGAAGCGATAGCGGAAGCGAAATTCACCTACAAAGGCCAGGTGCGGATCTGCCTCAGCGCCAAAAACATGACCGTGATGACGTTGACCGCGACCGGAACCTGCGCCAAACCGAGCAGCACCCTCTACAGCGGCTCGATCCCGGCAAACGGCGTCGTTTACGTCAAGAGCGGTACCTGCTCGAAAACCTATACGCCCTACAACGTCCAGTACGCGATCACCTCGCCGCCCTCGGAATGCGGCAACGTCTACCTCGAAGGCAACTACACCGGTCAGCTGACGATCGCCGCCCAGAACGACATAGTCATCACCGGCAACGTCTGTCTCGAAACCTGCTCGAACAAACCACCGATGAAAGGCGAAGGCGTGCTCGGCCTCGTCGCCAACAACTTCGTGCGGATCTACCACCCGCACTCCGAATCGAAAAACTATTACGGCGAATACGAATGCAGCGCCAACGCCACCGGGTCGCTCGAAGGCGTGACGATCGACGCGGCGATCCTGGCGATCGCCCACTCCTTCATCGTCGACGACTACAACTGCGGCAACAAGCTCGGCACGCTGACCGTCAACGGCGCGATCGCGCAGAAGTTCCGCGGCGCGGTCGGCACCGGCAGCGGCGGCTACGGCGGCACCGGCTACCTGAA
This sequence comes from uncultured Solirubrobacterales bacterium, assembly GCA_963720805.1. Taxonomy (GTDB): domain Bacteria; phylum Actinomycetota; class Thermoleophilia; order Solirubrobacterales; family 70-9; genus VRUE01. The sequence continues at coordinate 4,115 of CAVRGT010000004.1, forward strand.
GGAATACACCTACGACAGCCGGCTCAAGTACATCGAGCCGCCGAGCTTCATCGCGCCGGAAAAAACGGCCTGGGTGATCGGCCGCGAGACGCTCGAATGAGCGCCTGCAATTTCGAATTCTAGGTAGCGGGGGGCAAAGGTTCTGTGGCCGTTTGGTCGATGCAAACTGCAATGGGGCGCTTCACCTCAATCCTGAAGGCGGATATGCCGTCGCCAAAGCTGGGCCTGCCGTCGCTGAAGAAGAGCAAGGGCAGGGAGTCGGCCGTGGTCGGCCTCGAGATCGAGGCCGGCAGCATCGGCGCGGCGGAAGTGCACAGCAACGGCGCCGCGCACGTCAGCGCCGTCGCCACGGCGCCGCTCTCGCCCGAGGCCTTCCACGACGGCGAGGTCGCCGATCCGCACAGCGTCGCCGAGGCGCTCAGCGAGCTCTTCGCCGAGCACAAGCTGAGCAAACGGGTGCGGCTCGGCATCGCCAACCAGCGGGTCGTCGTCCGCACCCTGCGCCTGCCCGCGATCGAGGACCCGGCGGAGCTCAACTCGGCGGTCCGCTTCGCCGCCCAGGAGCAGATCGCGATGCCGCTCGAGCAGGCCGTGATCGACCACCGGGTGGTCGGCGGGATCGGCGCCGTGGAGGGGGCGGCGCCACAGGTCGACGTGATCGTCGTCGCCGCCCGCCGCGACATGATCGCCGCCTCGCTGAGGCCGCTCAAAGAAGCCGGCCTCGAGCCGGTCGGGGTCGACCTCTCAGCCTTCGGGATGATCCGCGCCCTCGGCGAGATTGCGGCTCCCGCCGAGCCGGACGGCCAGCCCGCCACGACCGCGGTCCTCTATTGCAACGTCGGCGACGTCACCAACCTCGCCGTCGCCAAGGGCCGCTCCTGCCTCTTCACCCGCGTCTCCCCGGTCGGCCTTGAGGACATCGCGGCCGGCTTCGCCGGCGCCACCGGCCTCAGCCCCGAACACGCCCGCCAGTGGCTCGAACACGTCGGCCTGGAGCGGCCCGTGGCCGAGATCGAGGGCGACCCTGCCACGGTCGCCCGGGCTCGCACCGCGCTCGAGAACGGTGCCACGGCGCTGCTCGACGAGCTGCGCCTCTCGCTCGACTTCTACGGCGCCCAGGAGGCGGCCGTTCCGGTGGAGCGGATCGTCCTCTGCGGCCCCGGCAGCGTCATCGCCGGCCTCGCCGCGCAGATGGAGCCGGTGCTGGGCCTGCCGATCTCCGCCGGCCGGCCCGAGGCGCTCGGCGACCTCGATCCCGCCGCGGCCGCCCGCCTCACCCTGCCCTTCGGACTCGCCCTGGAGCGCTGAGGATGCGACCGGTCAACCTGATCCCCTCGGAGGAACGCCCGGGCGAGCGCCGGCCGATGCGCGGCGGGCCGCTTGCCTACATCGTCGTCGGCGCCCTGGCCGCGGCGGTGATCGGCGTCGCCGTGCTCGCCGTCACCGGTAACCAGATCGCCGAAAGCAAGGCCGAAATCGCCAAGCTGAAGACGGAAACGGCCCAGGTCGAAGCCCGCGCCGCCGCCCTCGACGCCTACACCCAGTTCCACAGCCTGCGCGAACAGCGCGTCGCCACCGTCACCAGCCTCGCCGACAGCCGCTTCGACTGGCAGCGGGTGATGCAGGAACTGGCGTTGGTGCTGCCGAGCGACGTCTGGCTGACCAACCTGACCGGCACCGCCAATCCCGAAGTGGCCGTCGATGGCGCCGGAAGCGTGGCGCTGCGCAGCACGGTTCCCGGCCCGGCGCTGGAAATGACGGGCTGCGCGGTCAGCCAGGAAGCCGTCGCGGGTTTCGTCCAGGCGCTGAAAGACATCGACGGCGTCACCCGCGTCGGTGTGCAGTCCTCCACCCTTGGCGACAGCGCTGAAGGCGCTTCTGGCAGCGGCGCCTCGACTTGCCAGACAAGGAAGTTCATCGCCCAGTTCCAGATCGTCGCCGCCTTTGACGCGGCACCGATCGCCGCCACCGGTGAAGAAGCCGAAGCCGCGGCGCCAGAAGCCGCCCCGGCCGAAGCCGAAGCGACGCCGACGAGCGAATCGGAAGGCAACTGAGATGAAGTCCTCAAACCGCCTGATCGTTTCGATCCTCGTCGTGGCGGTGCTGGCGATCGGCTTCTGGATGCTGGCCCTCGGCCCAAAGCGCGAAGAAGCCAGCGAACTCTCCGCCGAAGCCGAAACACAGCGCCTTGCACTGAGCGAAGCTCAGAACAAAGCGGCAGCAGCTACAGCCGCACGACGTGCCTTCCCCGCCGATTACCGCCAGCTCGTCGTCCTCGGTCAAGCGGTACCTGCCGGCGACGAAACCTCCTCGCTGCTGGTCGAGCTGAACAAAGTCGCGAAGAAATCGAAGATCACCTTCGACAGCATCAAACTCACCGGTACTGGAGAAACGTCCGCCCCGATCGCAACGGCCGCGCCCGAAGCGGCTCCAGCGGCGCCATCCAGTAATTCGGGGGCCGTGCCCGCCTCCTCGACCGTGCCGCCGACCGAGGCTGCCGCCTCAGTCCTGCCACTTGGGGCCACGATCGGCACCGCGGGCCTGGGGGTACTGCCCTACAGCCTCGACTTCCGCGGCAACTTCTTCCAGGTCGCCAATTTCATTAAGGGCATCGACACTCTTGTCCACACCGGCGAACCAAACGTGCTCGTAAACGGTCGCCTGGTCACCCTCGACGGCTTCGCCCTCAACGCGGATCCCAACTTCGACTTCCCCCACCTGGATGCGACCTTTGCCGTCACTACCTACGTCACCCCGCCGGAACAGGGCATCACCGCAGGTGCGACAACCTCAGCTCCGGCGCCGATAACCACACCCGCGGGAGCGACGCAGGCAGCCGCCGGCTCAGCCGAATCCTCGCCGCCCAATCCGTCTGAAACGGTGGCAGCGCGATGAACATGTTCAAAAAAGGGCCCGAGCTGAAAATGCCTGACGTCAAGGTGCCGGACTTCCTCCTCGACATCTACTACGACCTGAAGGAGCGGCACCTGCTGCCCTTGGTGGCGATCCTGCTGGTCGCGATCGTGGCCCTCCCGATCGTGCTCAGCAGCGGCTCCGAAGCGCAAGAAGCCGAAACCGCCGTCGCCACGCCGAGCGCGACGGTGAAGACCTCCAAGCTGGTCGTCGCCAAAGCCGCTCCCGGCCTGCGCGACTACAAGCGGCGCCTCAAGGGCGAGGCCGCGAGGAACCCCTTCAAGCAGCAGTACGCGGAAGGGGAAGGCGAAGCAGGCAAGGAAGTCGGCAGCGAAGAATCGGTGCCGACCGAATCTTCCTCATCCACAACCACGGGGACCGAAACGACGGAAACAACGGGCGGCAGCGAAGGCAACGGCGAACCGCCCGCAGGGAGCCACCTGCAGTACTTCTCCTTCGCGATCGACACCCGCGTGGTGCCCGTCACCAACTCGCAGAAGAAGCCGCAGCCCAGCGTCCGCCACAACCTGCCGGAGATGACGATGCTGCCCAGCCGCTCGGTTCCGGCGCTGACCTTCATCGGCGTCACCAAGGACGAAAAGAAGGTGGTGATGCTGGTCTCCGACAAGGTCACCGGCATCTTCGGCGACGGCGCCTGCGTCGTCGGCTCCGAAGCCTGCCAACTGATCGCGCTCGAACCCGGCATCCCCGAGACGGTCGTCTACGGCGCCGATAGCCGCACCTACCGGATCGAGATCCTCAAGCTCCGCCTGATCACCACCGACAAGCTCAACCGGGCCCCGCTCGGCGGCTCGAAGAAGAATGGCTCCAATGGCAAGCGCTCCTCGGAACGTAGGGGCCGCTCAGCCCAGGTACAGGTCGACCAGCTGGTCTCCGGCCAGTAGGCCGACCACCCCGCCGAGCGCCAGGAAGGGCCCGAACGGAATCGCCATCTTGCGGGCGCCGCTGCCGTGGCGGGCGATCAGCAAGAGACCGACGAGACTGCCGGCCAGCAGGGCGGCGAGAATCGCGGGGGCAACGGCGCGGCCGAGGAAGAGGCCCATCGTCGCCGCCAGCTTGACGTCGCCGAGACCCATCCCCGCCGGATAGGCGAGGGCGACGAGGAAGAAGAGGCCGCCCGCCGCGACCGCGGCGATTGCCCGCTCCGCCAGACCCCCGGGATCGGTCGGCGCCGCGATCGCGACGCAGAGCACCGCGCCCGTGATCAGGACCTTGTTGGGAATGATCCGCTGCTCGAGGTCGGTCAGCGTGACCACGGCCAGCATCGTCACGAAGACCAACCCAATTGCCGCCTCCGCCGCGTCGTCGCGGTAGACCAACACGGTCGCGACGAAGAGCAGCCCGACCGCCAGCTCGGTCAAGGGGTAGCGCGGCGAGATCGGCTCACCGCAGCAACGCGCCCTGCCGCGCAGCAGCAACCAGGAAATAACCGGCAGGTTGTCTCGCGCCCCGATCTGTACCCCGCAGGAGGGGCACTCAGAACGCGCAAACGCGATCCCGATCCCGCGCGGGACCCGGTGCGCGACCGCCGTCGCAAAGCTGCCCGCAGCAAGGCCGGCAAGGAAGGCAATCAGCGCAACGCCAACCATCAATCGCGAGTTCTATCCAAGCCGCCGGGCGACTCAGGCGCGCAGGTCGACCACGGCGCAGGGCAGATCATCGGCCCGCTCGACGATCTCCGGGTCACCCGAGAGAAGCTCAGCTTTGCGGGCGGCAGCAACAGCAATCGCGAAACAGTCGGCAAGGGCGATCGGATTCCTGGCCTTTAGCCTGGCCACCGAACGCATCATCGAGACCCCGGGCAGCTCCTCGGTCACACGAGTGCGGAGCTCAGCAAGGGTGCGATCCGCATCTACTTCCCCGTGGTCGCGGGCCACCCGGTAGTGAACCTCGACCAGGTTGACCCAGCTCATCACGGGCCGCTCCATATCAAGCACGGCTGCCACTGCAGTCGCGGCGGGCTCATCGCCGTCCAGCCAGGCAAGCACCGCCCACGAGTCCAGGCACCGCGTCACTGCCTAGAGCCGCTCTTGTCGACGATCCTCAAGCAAGCGCGCCGCCATTCCGCTGCCGGAAAACCGGCCCTTCAGCGATGTTGGACGGCTGGTACGCCTAACGACGATTCCATCCTCGATCTGCTCGAACGAAACGTCATCGCCAGGACCCATGCCCGTGCTTTCACGCAACTCGACCGGAATCACAACCTGGCCCTTTGCTCCGATTCGCTGAGTCATACCGCCTCAGTATAACGATACCTCGGGGTCAGTGGATGACCTTGAAGCGGCGCTTGGCGGGCTTGTGCTCGCGGTTGCCGATCTGGTCGGTGCCGCGGACGCGGAGGACGTGGCTGTGGAAGCCAAGGTGGCGGAGCTTGAAGGGCGAGTGGCAGGACTTCCACTTGTGGCGGTCGACCTTGCACTTGAAGTGGGTGCCGATCGCCTCGCCGCTGGTGTCGGCGAAGCGGAAGACCGCCTTGTGGCGGCGGGTCTTTGAGCCCGGGCCCATCGTGATCCTGGTGTGAGGCGCCAGGGAGTCCTCGATGTAGGTGGCAGGCGGCGAGCAGTAGGACTGCTTGCCGCTCGCGACCGAAAGACCGGCAAAGTCGGTGACGGAGTTGTCCGGAACCTGAGCCGCGATGCCGCCGGCGAATTCGGCGGCGGACACGTTGGCGATCGGCGCGCCGCTGCAACTGGAGTTGGTGAAGATCTTCACCCGCCCGGCGCCCGCCGCCGACCCGGTAATCCGCGGAGCGTTGTTGTTGGCGCGGCCGGCCGGCACGGTGTGCAGGCGCGGGGCAACCGGGGCGTTGGCAGAGACGGCACCGCCCTGCTGCTCGCCTCCGCTTGGGCCCCCTCCTCCCCCACCGGAGGGTTCTTCTTCGGGCGGCGTGACCACGGTCGAGCTCTCGTAGTAGGTGAGGGCCGGCGAGGAGCATTCGGAAGTTTCGCTGCTGATGAGGTCGGTCTGGTCGGCGTAGAGCGGCGTTGCTTCGTCCGCTTCGACTTCGACCTGCACGCCGGTCTCTTCCAACTGTTCCAGGGTGCCGGTTTCGAGTGGTGCACCATTGCATTCCGGGTTGGTGTAGATCCCGATTTCGTTGCCGGGATTGCCGACCGCGGAGATCGGCAGGGCCTCGCGAGTGCCGAAACGGACGACGTTGTTGATCACACCTTCCTCGCCGCCGAAGACAAGCGGGGTGGTGGAGTTGGCCGGCACCAGGGAGCTGGATTTGGGAGTGGTGCCCGTCAGCGTCAGTTGTTCGGGCGCCGCGGCCTGGGCCGTCGAGGCCGCCAGCGCGGGCACACAAGCCGCCGTAACGGCGAGGAGCAAACGCAGTGAGGGGCGGGCCGCGCAGGCCCGCCCCTCACTGGCGCTTGAAAATTGCTTAGGCATAGCTAAGCGTTGCGACTAGTGGGATCAACCGCCCCAGCCGCCGGTAGGACATCCGCCTTCGCCTTCAACCGTGCAAGGGAATGACAAAGTGCCTTCTTCGTTTTCAACCGAGAATGTCTGAGCTTCTTTACTGCCTTCGATCGTAATCGTGTAGGTATGGCCTTCGCCTTCGACGGTCACGAAATTGGCGCTGGCCAGGGTGGGCTCAATTCCTTCGAGCTTTGCCTGACTGACTTCGTCATAGTTGCCGTCATTGTCGGTCGCGTAGGTCTCCATCGCGACCTGGGCGCTGTGGGCGTACTCCTTGGCCTTCGCGTCGCCGGCCTTTTCCTTCTGGTTGAAGAAGGCGGGCAGGGCGATCGCGGCCAGGATGCCGAGGATCAGCATGACGACGAGGAGCTCGATCAGCGTGAAACCGGCCTCCTTGTCGCCATTGAGCCGGGCACCAATCTTGGCCCGGAGATTCTGGATAAACAATTAGGTCCTCCTATGGTTCCTAATCGATTTAGCCAGAGCCCCGTTTCGCGTCTCAGCCACGTGGTGTCTGTCGACCCCGGTGGTAGCCCGGCCGGCTCCCCGCATGGGAGCCCCGTAGACTTTGCGCCCCCGCCTCACGGCGGGTTTGCCTTTTGCACCGAGGCACTGGCAGATCTTGTTTGCACTCCCCTAATCGACCGCCTGGCGGAGGACTTGATCCCTGAAACTAGGACTTCCTCTCCCCAAAAATTGGGATTCGGGGCCCAAATCCCCGGATAACCTGTCAACTCACGCAAACACAGTCGCTCTCAGCGGGTCGGAGCCTGCCTCGGCGGGTCAGTGCCAGGCGGGTCGCGAGCGGCTCCTCGAAGCGGCGAGGACGGCAAGAGCTCCTTGGCCTCCCAGCTGTGGCCCCTTGCGCTGGTTGCGGTGACGGTTCAGCATGCCGGCGCGCGCGAGGTGGTCGAGGCCGTTGATCGCCGCCTCCCCGAGCGGCCGGTCAGCCGCTCGGCGTGGCTGCCGTGATGACCGGATGGGACGGGAGGGACCGATGAGGCGCGGGCCGTGGCGTCGGCCCGCACGGCGCGGCGCGCTCCATCCACTCATGCCTGCAGCGTCGGCGACCTCCGCCGAGAAGTCTTTTGCCTCCGGATGCGGCGGTCTCGACCGCTACGGGCGAACTGCTCGTCCAGCGATCGACCTGGTCGGCGCGAAAGGCCTCGAGCCCGGCAATGTAGGCGTCCTTGTCGGCGCCGAGCACGAGGAGACCGGCGGGACATAGCGCAGCGGCAAGTCCGCTGCCGCTGAAGAGCACGTGGATCAGGCAACGACCTACCCGGCCGTTGCCGTCACCGAAGGGATGGATCGTCTCGAACTGGGCGTGAGCGATCGCCGCCTGGGCGACCGGGGAGATGTCGTCGCGATTCATGAACTGAGCAGAGATCCTCAATCAGCGGCCGAACGTGCTCATGCGGCGGAGGGACGAAGGCGGCATGCACGGGCGAAATACCGCCGATCCAGCCCTGCGACTCGCGCAGGCGACGCGCGATGCGATCCAGCGGTGGCGCCGTGGCAAGGCGCGATGGATGGCGAGCACCTCGTCGACGCTCAGTTCGCCGGGCCTGACCCGACCCTGACATGCTTCTTCCATCGCCTCGCATTGCCCAGTACCTCCTGGGCAGAGGTCGCCTGCCTTCCCCCCGACTTCGGCTCGCGCCAGGCGGCGGTGGGATAGCTGGAGGCCCTCGATCGCGCGAGGAGGCGAGAGCCTCCGAGCGAAGCAGCTGGCGACCACGGCTCTCGAAGGGCGACAGGTCGGCCGCAGATGGCGTCCAGGTCGCGACCGCTACCCCGCGCGCTCGGACATCGCCGACGTGGCCGAACTCAGCTCAGGCTCGAGGTCCGCGATCGGATCCGGGATGAACGCTCGATAGCGCCCGGCACCGCGAGCTCGGCCAGGATGCCCGAATTTCGGGCGCCCACGAGGCACTCACATATCTCCCGCGGGCATCGCGGACCTCGTCCTAACCTTTCGGAGGTTCGATTTAGCTTAAAGGTTAACAGCCTAACCTTATGGTTGCTACTACGACCGAGACGAGAATGAGATGCTCGTCGGCCTCGACGAGCGCCTCCATGTCGTCGGGGTCCGAGGTGATCAGCTCCGCGTCGCGCTCGAGAGCGCAGCAGACGACATGGGCGTCGGCGACGTCGGCTTTGTCGCGGCGGCCGAGGCGCTCGCCGACCTCCTTGGCCCGGACCTCGTCAAGGGGGTCGACTCTTGCCAGCGGATATCAAGCGCGCTAGCGGCGCGGACCGCGCGCCTCCGCGCCAAACCTGGGCGAGCGCGCTCGCGGGCATCACGGATCTCTCTCCCGGGTCTCGACCGCCATCATCGAGAGCCCTCGGATCCGGCGATCACCTCGCTCGAAGGCGATCAATGCTCCCGCGTCGAGGACGAGGGCTCCTCCCGGCGCTTCCGACGCTCCGCCCGAACCCTTGCCATTTCCTTTCTTGCCCACTCCATCGCCTCCTCGCCGATCGGACCATGTTCGGCCTCCCGAAAGCTCGAGCGCTTCCCGCAGCGCTCGCGCTGCGCATGCGGCGACACGACCGCGTCTTCAATCGCGGCCGAGACGTTCGGCGCGCGGCCGGCCTCGACGTCGTCCCTCGCGATTTCGACTACCTCCGGCTCCACCGAGATCGTGATCCTCTCTTCTTCATACGGAGCATCATACGCTCCGTTCGTTGACCGTCGGAGCGACCGTAGGGAACCCCGGCGCACGCGTGGCGCGCCAAATGTGCCGACTTTCGACTACCGGATGTGTTCGTAGATGCTGAACATCGGCAGGTACATCGAGATCACGATGAAGCCGACGATGCCGCCGACGAAGACGATCATGATCGGCTCGATCAGGGCGGTCAGGGCCTTGACCTTGGCGTCGACCTCGGTCTCGTAGAAGTCGGCGATCTTGCTCAGCATGTGCTCGAGCTGGCCGGTCTCCTCGCCGACCGCGATCATGTGGCCGACCATCGGCGGGAAGATCGGGTTCTCCTCGATCGGGCCGGCCAACGAGCCGCCGCCCTTGACCGAGGCGTAGACGTCGTCCATCGACTGCTCGACACGGTGTTGCCGGCCGTCTCCCCGGTGAGCCGGATCGCCTGCAGCATCGGCACGCCGGAGGAGACCGCGCCGGAGAAGGTGCGCGACCAGCGGGCCAGCGCCACCTTCTGGATCACGTCGCCGATCTTGGCCGGCAGGCGCAGCTTGAAGCGGTCCCAGAGGTCGTTGCCCGCTGTCGGTCTTCTTCCATTTGAAGAAGACGAAGAAGGCGAGGGCGATCGCCGGGATGAGGATGAACCAGTAGCCGGTGAGCGCGTTGGAGGCGCTGACGCAGAGCTGGGTCGGCGCGCGGCAGGCCGGCCGCTTCCTCCGGGTGTTCTTCGGCCAGTTCTTCGAAGATCTCGGCGAAGACCGGGATCACGAAGGCGACGATCGCGATCAGCACCACGCCGGCGAAGCCGAAGACCAGCGCCGGGTACATCAGCGCCGATTTGACCTGGCGGCGCAGGCCGTCGGCCTTCTCCACCTGGAAGGCGATCCGGTCCATCGCCTCCTCGAGCCGGCCCGACTGCTCGCCGGAGCGGACCATGGCGCGGAAGAGGCGGTCGAAGACCTTGGGGTAGCGCTCCATCGCCTGCTCCAGCGTGCTGCCGGCCTCGACGTCGGCCCGGACGCCCGCGACCGCCTCCTTGATCTGCTCGTCCTGGGTCTGCTCCTCGAGCGTGTGCAGGGTGCGCAGCATCGGCATCCCGGAGGCGATCAGGGTGGCGAACTGGCGCGAGAAGATCGCCAGTTCGCGCATGTCGACGCCCTTCCAGCGCTTGAAGAAGTCCTCGATCTTGAACGGGTCGGACTTCTCGCTGACGTCGAGGACGATCAGGCCGCGCTGGCGCAGCTGCTCGGTGACCGAGGCCTTGGACTCGGCCTCGACCTCGCCGGCCGAGGCGGTCCCGGCCAGGTCCATCGCGCGGAAGGCGAATGTGGTCGCGCGCGGCCATCGCCCGCTAGGCCCCCGGGGTGTAGACGGGGGGCGGGGGCGGCGCCGTGGCCTGGGCGACGGCGGCGGCTTCGTCGGCGGCGCGGCCGTTGGGCTCGGCCGGGCGCGACCGGCGGCCTGGCCGCCGAGCAGGCGCTTCAGCTCCTCGGGCACCGAGGCGCGCTGCTCGGCCAGCGCGCGGGTGATCCGCCCGGAGCGGACGAGGCGCGCCAGGTCGGCGTCCATCGTCTGCATCCCGACCGCGCCCGAGGTCTGCAGGGCGGCGTAGATCTGGTGCGTCTTGCCCTCGCGGATCAGGTTGCGGATCGCCGGCGTCGGCACCAGCACCTCGCAGGCGACGACGCGGCCGCGGCCGTCGGCGGTCGGCAGCAGCTGCTGGGTGACGATCCCCTGCAGGGCGATCGAGAGCTGCGTCCGCACCTGGCCCTGCTGCTCGGGCGGGAAGACGTCGATGATCCGGTCGACCGTCTGCGCCGTGGACTGGGTGTGCAGGGTGGCGAAGACGAGGTGGCCGGTCTCGGCCGCGGTCAGCGCGGTGGAGATCGTCTCCAGGTCGCGCATCTCGCCGACCAGGATCACGTCGGGGTCCTCTCGCAGGGCGGCGCGCAGGCCGAGCGCGAAGTCCTCGGCGTCGGAGCCGACCTCACGCTGGTTGACGATCGAGCGCTTGTGCGTGTGCAGGAACTCGATCGGGTCCTCGATCGTGAGGATGTGGTCCTCGTGCTCGGGGTTGATCACGTCGAGCATCGCCGCCAGGGTCGTGCTCTTGCCCGAGCCGGTCGGCCCGGTGACGAGGACGAAGCCGCGCGGTTTCTCGGTCAGCTCGCGCAGCACCTGCGGCACGCCGAGCGAGTCGAGAGCCGGGATGTCCTGCGGCACCAGGCGGAAGGCGGCGCTGACCGAGCCGCGCTGGAAGAAGCAGTTGACGCGGAAGCGGGCGACGCCGGGGATCGCGTAGGCGAAGTCGAGCTGCTTGTGGTTCTCGAAGCGCTTGCGCTGGTCGTCGTTGAGGATCGAGTAGACGACGTCGCGGGTCTGCTGCCCGGTCAGCACCGGGAAGCCCTCCATCGGCTTGATCTTGCCCTTGTCGCGGATCGCGGGCGGGAAGCCGGCGGTGATGTGGACGTCGGACGCGTGCGCCTCGACCATCCGGCGCAGTACCTCGGAGAAGTCGAAATCATGCTGTGACACGGAGCACCTCCTCGAGGCTGGTGACCCCGGCTCGAATCTTGACCACGCCGTCCTCACGCAGGGTGAGCATTCCCTCTTCGCGGGCGACGGCGGCGATTTCCGTCTCTGCCGCGCGGGCGATCGTCATTTCCTTCAAGGTCTCGCTCAGGCTCATCACCGAGTAGATGCCGACCCGGCCCTTGTAGCCGCTGTTGTTGCAGCGCCCGCAGCCGACCGGCTCGCAGGCCTCGACGTCGGCGCCGACCCGGATCCCGGCTTCCTGCAGCGCCGCGCCGGGCACGATCGCGCGCCGCTTGCAGTTGGGGCAGAGCTTGCGGGCGAGGCGCTGGGCGACGACGCAGTCGACCGCCGAGGCGGTGAGGAAGGTCTCGATCCCCATCTCGCCGAGGCGGGCGATCGCGCCGGGGGCGTCGTTGGTGTGCAGCGTGGTCAGCATCATGTGGCCGGTCAGCGCGGCCTCGATCGCGATCCGCGCCGTCTCGGCGTCGCGGATCTCGCCGACCATCACGATGTCGGGGTCGGCGCGCAGCATCGAGCGCAGGCCGCGGGCGAAGTCGAGCCCGGCCTTGCGGTTGACGTTCATCTGGTTGACGCCGGGGATCCGGAACTCGACCGGGTCCTCGATCGTGATGATCTTCTTCTCGATCCCGTTCAGCTCGGCCAGGGCCGCGTAGAGCGTCGTCGCTCTTGCCCGAGCCGGTCGGCCCGGTGACGAGGACGGCGCCGTAGGCCTGGTGGAAGGCGTCCTCGAAGCGGGCGCGGGCGGAGCCGTCCATGCCGAGGTCGTCGAGCGTGCGCTGGGCGTTGCTCTCGTCGAGGATGCGGATCGTCGCCCCCTCGCCGCGCGAGGTGGGCAGGGTGGTGACGCGGAGGTCGACGCGGCGTTCCTCGACCGAGACGCTGACGCGGCCGTCCTGGGGCACGCGCTTCTCGGCGATGTCGAGCTCGCTCATGATCTTCAGCCGCGAGATCACCGCGGTGATCATCCGCTTCGGCACGTGGGCGGACTCCTTCAGCACGCCGTCGATGCGGAAGCGGATCCGCAGCTCCGCCTTCTTCGGGCTCGAGGTGGATGTCGGAGGCGCCCTCCCCCACCGCCTGGGCGAGGATGCTGTAGACGAGCTTGATCACCGGCGCGTCCTCGGCGCCGGCCTGCATCGAGCTGACTTCGGCGAGTTCGTCCTCGGCCTCGTCGACCTCCTCGACCCGGTGCTGCTCCTCGACGATCGCCTCGGCGGCGGCGCTCTGCAGCGGTGCCGAGCCGCGCCAGCAGCGACTCGACGTCGTCCTCGGCGGCGACGGCGATGTGGCAGTCGAGGCCGGTGGCGATCTGGATGTCGTCGGCGGCGAGCACGTTGGCCGGGTCGACGGCGGCGACGAGCAGCGTTTTGGCGTCGACGAAACCGACCGGCACCGCCTTGTAGCGGCGCGCCATCGTCACCGGGAAGAGGGCCGCCGCGGCGACGTCGACGTGGTAGGTCGGTGAGGTCGACGTGGTCGAGGCCGTAGCGCTCGGCGGCCGCGCGCGAGAGCTGATCGGAGTTGATCGTGCCCTGGGTCGAGCAGCAGTGCCTCGGGCGGCACGCCCGGCCGTGCGCGAGTCTTCCACGGCCGTCTGCACCGCCTCGGCACCGGCGTAGCCGAGCTCGACCAGGACATCGGTGATGAAGCCGCGCGAGTGGCCGCGGTGCATGCGGCGGGGTGAGGCCGAGCGTTCCGCCCTCCCCCGGGCCCGGCATCGCCGGCGCGGCCGAGCCGCCCGAGTCGGGGACCGGGCGCAGGTGGCTCGCGTATGGGGGTCGCTCAGCGCTCATCGCGCGCCTCAGTTCGGGTGGTAGGTGACTTCGCGGCCGTGGTAGGTCGGCGTCGCGCACCGCCTGGGCGAGGCTCTGCGGGGTCTGGAAGCCGTATTCGACCGTGGCCTGCGGAGTGCCGCCGCTGAGCCGCTTCGGCTTCATCACGACCAGGGCCGGGACCCGGTTGACGTCGAGGCCGACCGTGATCGCCGCGTAGCGGGCGATCTGCTTGGCCGGGACCGTGAAGAGGGCGACCTCGGGCAGGGAGTCGAGCTGGGCGGCGGAGCGCTTGACCAGCTTGTCGTCGATGCCGCCGTCGTGGACGATCAGCAGGACGACGGTCTTGCCGGAGCCTATAGGCGGCGGTGAGCGGACGCGGCGGTGGCGGGGTCGGCACCGTGGCAGGCGCGGCCGAGACGGCGCCCGCGGTGCCGACGCCGGCGATCGCGCTTTCGGCCGCCGCTTCCACGGCTTCGCCCGGCGTCGCCGCGGTCGCCGTGCCGACGCGCGCCGGTGCCGGCGACGGCGACCGTCGCTTCGCTCGTTTCGGCCCCTTCTTCTTCTTCGCCGCCAGAGCTGCTGATGAAGATGACGACGCCGACAACGACGAGGATCGACGATCAGCGCCGACCTGGGCAATCGGGTTCTCGTTCAGCTTCTCCCTCACGGCGCCACCGGCTCCTCCTTGCCGAGCTGCTCGATGCCGCTCGCGCGCTGGCCGCCGGCCGCCAGCATCAGTTTGAAGTCGTGCGGGCTGGAGGCGTAGTCGAGGGCGACCTCCTCGCTGACCTTGCCCTCCATCACGTAGCGCAGCAGCGACTGGTCGAAGGTGCACATGCCGTAGTACTCGCCCTCGCCGATGACCTCGGTGATCTTGCCCGTTTCTTCGGGGTTGAGGATCAGGTCCTGGACGCGGCCGGTGACGACCATCACCTCGGCGGCGGCGACGCGGCCGTCGCCGGTGACGTCGGGGACGAGGCGCTGGGCGATCGCGCCCTTCAGGGTCGAGGCCAGCATCACCCGCGCCTGCTGCTGCAGGTGGGGCGGGAAGAAGTCGACGATGCGGTTGATCGTCTCGGTCGCGTCGAGGGTGTGGACCGTGGAGAGCACGAGGTGGCCGGTCTCGGCCGCGGAGAGCGCCGTGCGCACGGTCTCCTCGTCGCGCATCTCGCCGATCAGGATCACGTCGGGGTCCTGGCGCAGGACGCGGCGCATCGCGCGCCCGAAGCTGACCGTGTCCGAGCCGACTTCGCGCTGGTTGACGATCGAGCGCTTGTCTTCATGCAGGTACTCGATCGGGTCCTCGAGCGTGACGATGTGGTGCGCCCGGGTCTGGTTGATGTGGTCGATCATCGCCGCCAGCGTCGTGCTCTTGCCCGAGCCGGTGGTGCCGGTGACGAGGATGATTCCGCGCGCCTCTTCGGCCAGGCTGGTGACGACCGCGGGCAGGCCGAGTTCCTCGACCGAGCGGATCTTGAAGGGGATCGCGCGGCAGACGATCGAGATCGAGCCGCGCTGTTTGAAGACGTTGACGCGGAAGCGGGCGAGCCCGGGAATCGAGTAGGCGAAGTCGGCCTCACCGTCGGACTCGAACTCGGTCAGCGAGCGCACCTCGGCCATGTCGTGGAAGGCCTTCTCGGTGTCGGCCCCTTTGAGCGGCTCGTAGCCCTCGAGGTGCGCCAGTTCGCCATGCATACGGGCGATCGGCGGCGAGTTGACCTTGACGTGGAGGTCCGAACCCTCACGCTCTATGAGCGTGCGCAGCGCTTTATCGATATCGAACATCCCGACCTGTATCGGCCGGGATGCCCGTACTCCTTAGCCCTGAAGCGGAATCAGGTCACCTCACGCAGCTTCTGAGCTTCTCCCAGCTGTTGAAGCTTCTTGAGCGATCTGGTTCTCGATCTGACGGATGCGCTCGCGGGTGACGTTGAACGTGCGCCCAACCTCGTCCAGCGTGCGCGGGTGCTCGCCGCCGAGGCCGTAGCGCAGCTCTAGCACGCGGCGCTCGCGGTAGGAGAGGTTCTCCAGCGCTTCCTTCAGCGCCTCTTTGGTCAGCAGGTCCGCCGCCCGGTCGAAGGGGGACTCGGCCTTCTCGTCGGCGATGAACTGGCCGAACTCCGACTCCTCCTCGTCGCCGACCGGCTTCTCCAGCGAGACCGGCGCCTGGGCGGAGCGCTTGATCGAGTCGACCTCCTCGGGATCGATCCCGGTTACGTCGGCGATCTCCTCCGGGGTCGGCTCGCGGCCCAGCTCGGTGACCAGCTTGCGCTCGGCGCGGCCGATCTTGTTCAGCTTCTCGACCACGTGCACCGGGATGCGGATCGTCCGCGCCTTGTCGGCGAGCGCGCGGGCGATCGCCTGGCGGATCCACCAGGTGGCGTAGGTCGAGAACTTGAATCCCTTGCGGTAGTCGAACTTCTCCGCGGCGCGGACCAGGCCCAGCGTTCCCTCCTGGATCAGGTCGAGGAAGGGCAGGCCCTGGTTGCGGTAGTTCTTCGCGATCGAGACGACCAGGCGCAGGTTCGACTCGACCATTTTCTGCTTCGCGTCGAGATCGCCGCGCTCGATCCGCTTGGCGAGTTCGACCTCCTCCGCGGCGGTCAGCAGGCGGACCTTGCCGATGTCCTTGAGGAACAGCTGCAGGCTGTCCGTGGTCATGTCGGGTTTCAGGTCGAGCGCGGCTTTCTGGCGGCGCCGGCCTTTTTTCCCGGTGTCCATGGGCAGGGCTTCCGCGGCCGCTTTCTGGGCCGGGTCCATGTCCTCGACAAGCTCGATGCCCGACTTCTCGAGGTGCCCGTAAAGGTCCTCGACATCGGACTCGTCCAGATCCACCTCCGAGACTGCGGAGGCGACATCGCCGAAGGTCAGCACACCAAGCTGCTGCCCACGGGTAATGAGGCCTTTGACCTCCTCAAGCTCCTGAAGCTCTGCTACCAGCATCCTGTCTAACTCGTTTCTTTGGGAAGGTTGTTAAGTCCTGCGACTAGAACGCCGCCGATGGCGGAGAGTCGCGAAAAAATGGACCGGCTTATCCGGTCCGAGAAGCTGAATATCCTGCGCTGGCCTTGAGGCCTGGGACGGGCGATCTGGATTCGCTCAAACGTCTGTTCGCATATTAGTCGCTTCAGTTTCTGAAGTCAATGCCCAAAACCATGCGCCAAACCCGCCCCTGGCTGCGTGCCTTCTGGAACCGAGCCTACCGCGAGAACGTCACCGGCCTCTCGGCGATGGTCGCCTACAACCTGATGCTGGCGGTCTTCCCCTTCGCCCTGCTGGTGCTCTTCATCTTCGGCCAGGTGCTCAAGATCGGCGGGGTCGAGACCAGCGTGCTCAACGACCTGCAGCGGCTCTTCCCCAACGTCGAGCAGGGCACCCTGACCGACGTGCTCAACCGGATCGAGGAAAACTCGACCACGATCGGGATCGCCGCCTTCTTCGGCTCGCTCTGGATCGGCGCCTCCTTCTGGGGGGCGATGGACACCGCCTTCTGCCGCATCTACCACGTCGAGTGCCGCGGCTGGGTCGAGCAGAAGCGCTTCTCCTTCGCAATGCTTGCCGTCGTCCTGCTCTTCATCGCCGCCAGCATCCTCCTGCCGGCGATGGAGAGCGCCCTCATCTCCAGCACCGACCGGCTCCCCTTCGGCCTCTCCGACATCAAGGCGATCGACACCGCGCTGCTGCTCGGCGCCACGATCCTGATCACCTTCCTGATCTGCTGCGTGATCTTCTGGGCGGTGCCGAAGGGACATATGCCCTGGCGCGCGGTCTGGCCGGGGGCCGCCTTCGTCACCTTCGGCGCCGGCATCGCCAACTGGCTCTTCCCCGTCTACCTCTCCAACGTCTCCAGCCTCTCGCGCTTCGGCTCCACCCTGGGCTTCGTCCTGATCGCCCTGCTCTGGTTCTACGTGCTCAGCCTCGCTCTACTGGCGGGCGCGGTGATCAACTCGCTGCGCCACGAGCTGCGAGAGACCGGCGAAATGCCTTACGGCCCGGGGGCTGAGGCGAAGAAGCCCTGTGGCTGCGAAGAAGAGGCTCAGCCGTAGCGCTCGCCGGTGACCGCCCTCAGCTTTGAGCGGTCGTGGCGGGCCTGGACGCGGCGCACGGTGCCCGAGCGCGAGCGCATGACCAGCGATTCCGTGGTCGCGCCGTTGCCGCGGTAGCGGACGCCTTGGAGGACGTCGCCGTCGGTGACGCCGGTGGCGGAGAAGAAGACGTCCTCGCCTGAGCAGAGGTCGTTGGCGGTGAGCACGAGGTCGAGGTCATAGCCGGCATCGACCGCGGCGCTGCGCTCCTCGTCGTTGCGCGGCCAGAGGCGGCCGAGCTGCTGCCCGCCCATCGACTTCAGCGCCGCGGCGGAGAGCACGCCCTCGGGCGTGCCGCCGATGCCCCAGAGCAGGTCGACCGGGGAGCGTTCGCTGACCGCGAGCAGCGCCGCTGAGACGTCGCCGTCGCTGATCAGCCGCAGGCGGGCGCCCGCCTCGCGCACTTCGCGCATCGCCTCCTCGTGGCGGGGGCGGTCGAGCATGACCACGATCACGTCGCCGACGCTCTCTTCCTTGCGCTCGGCGATCAACTTCAAGGTCTCGGGCAGCGGGCGGTCGAGGTCGAGCAGGTCGGCAATCTCCTCGCCGCCGGCCATCTTTTCCATGTAGACGCAGGGCCCGGGGTCGAACATCGAGCCGCGCTCGGCGAGGGCGATCACCGCCAGGGCGCTGGGCATGCCGCGGGCGCAGAGCGTGGTGCCCTCCAGCGGGTCGACGGCGATGTCGACCACCGGTGGGCTGCCGTCGCCGATCTGCTCGCCGTTGAAGAGCATCGGCGCCTCGTCCTTCTCGCCCTCGCCGATCACGACGACACCGTCCATCGCGACCGTGTCGAGGACGAAGCGCATCGCGTCGACCGCGGCACCGTCGGCCGCCAGCTTGTCGCCGCGACCGACCCAGCGGGCAGCAGCGAGCGCCGCCGCCTCGGTGACCCGGACGAGCTCCAGCGCCAAGTTGCGATCCGGCTTGGTGGCAGGCGTCCCCTCCATCCCCCGGCACCCTATTCGAATCGTTCCGGTGCGCCTTATGCACCTCACGGGTACATAAGGCGCACCGGAACAGGGTTCGGGGGTAGGGTGCGGTTATGGGTGAGCGTTGGGGGTTGACTTTGCCGCTGCCGGGGCTCTCGCTGGCGGCGCACGAGGAGTTGGTGAAGCGGGCCGAGGCTGCCGGCTACACCGACTTCTGGAGCGGCGAGACGAACGGGCCTGACGGCTTCACGCCGCTGGCGCTGAGCGCCGCCTGGACCGAGCGGGCGCGGCTTGGGACCGGCATCGTCGGCGTCTTCCAGCGCGGGCCGGCGCTGCTGGCACAGGAGGCGGCGGCGCTTGCCGAGCGCCTCGGACGGGCGCTTCGTGCTCGGCATCGGCTCCTCCTCGGACCGCATCGTCGAAGGCTGGAACGGGATCCCCTTCGAGCGGCCGCTGGCCAAGGTGCGCGAGACGCTCGACTTCCTCGCACGCTGCGCTGGCCGGCGAGCGCACCGCCAGCGGCTTCAAGCTGGAGAGCGCGCCGGCGCAGCCGGTGCCGATCGTGCTCGCCGCCCTGCGCGGCAAGATGCTCGAGCTGGCGGTCGAGCGGGCCGACGGCGCCTTCACCAACTTCCTGCCGCTCGGCGGCCTGCCCAAGGTGACCGCGCAGCTGGAGGGAGCGCCCGAGGGCTTCGAGCTGCTCTGCCGCTTCTTCTGCCTGCCGGGCGAGCGCGAGGCGGTCGAGCCGCTGGCCCGCTTCATGTTCTCCTCCTACATCACCGTGCCGGTCTACGCCGCCTTCTACCGCTGGCTCGGCTACGGCGAGCAGATCGAGCCGATGATCGCCGCCTGGGAGGCAGGCGACCGCCAGGCCGCCGCCGCGGCGGCGCCCTGGGAGCTGATCGAGGAGATGTTCATCTTCGGCTCGCCCGGAGCGAGATGGAGGAGCGCATCGGCGCCTTCGTCGACGGGCGGCATCACCCTGCCGATCCTCACCCCGATCACGACGCCGGACAAGCTCGGCGAGCTGATCGACGCCCTGGCGCCGTAAGCGGTCCGACCGCTAAGCGGGCCGGGCGAGGCTGAGCGCGTAGTCGCAGTCGGCGTCGGTGAACCAGCCGTCGAGCGCCAGCCCGGCCTCCGCGTAGACGCGGGCGAGCTTCTCGTAGGTGAACTTGGTCGAGATCTCGGTCCGCATCTCCTCGCCGGCGGCGAACTCGATCGCGAGGTCGAGATCGTCGAGCCGCACGGTCTGCGCCTCGAGCGAGCGCAGGCGGATGTCCATCCGCGCCTCGACCGCGTCGTAGCGGGCGACGTGCTCGAAGGCGTCGAGGTCGAAGTCGGCGCCGAGCTCGCGGTTCAGCACCTCGAGCACGTTCTTGTTGAACTCGGCGGTGACGCCGGCCGGCGTCGTCGTAGGCGGCCTCGAGCCGGTCGCGGCCCTTGACCAGGTCGGTGCCGAGCAGGAGCCGGTCCTCGGGCCCCATCAGCGCCGCGAGGCGGACGAGGAACTCGCGGCGGGCGCGCGGGTAGAGGTTGCCGACGTGCCGCCGAGGAAGGCGACGAGGCGACCGCCGTCGCCGTCGGGGATGCGCTCGAGGTGCGTGCTCGAAGTCGCAGACGAGGCCGCGGACCGCGAGGCCCGGGTACTCCTCGACCAGCAGGGCGGCGGTTTCGTGGGTGATCTCCTCGGAGATGTCGACCGGGACGTAGGTGTGCAGGCAGCCGGCGTCGCGCATCGCGTCGAGCAGGTGGCGGGTCTTCGCGGCCGAGCCGGAGCCGAGCTCGACCAGCGAGCGCGGGGCGCCCGCGGCGGCGACGATCTCGCCGCGAGCGCTCGGCCAGGATCGAGCGCTCGGCCCGGGTCGGGTAGTACTCCTCCAGCTCGGTGATCTGCTCGAAGAGCTGCGAGCCGCGCTCGTCGTAGAAGTACTTCGGCGCCAGCTCCTTGGGCTCGGCCGAGAGGCCGTCGCGGACGTCGCGGGCCATCGTCGCCGCGGTGTCGGCGTCGAGGTGGACCTCGATCGCGATCATGCGTCCGCTCGCGCAGCGCGGACGCCGGAGAAGATCTGGCGCCGCTCGGGCAGGTCCCAGTTGCGGAAGCTGGGCCGCATGACGTTGCGGCGCGTCGCCCAGGAGCCGCCGCGCAGGACCTTGTAGGTCGTCGCCGAAGAAGACCTGCGAGTACTCCGGGTAGGGGAAGGCCTCGAAGCCCGGGTAGGCGAGGAAGTCCGAGGACGTCCATTCCCAGGCCTGGCCGACGCCCTCGAGCCGCGGCGACGCCGCCTCCCACTCATGCTCGGTCGGCAGCCGCTTGCCGGCCCAGCGGGCGAGCGCGTCGGCCTCGTGCCAGGAGACATGGAGGACGGGATGGGCCGGGTCGATCGGGTCGCGACCTCCCATATTCGTCAGCACCCACCCCCCGTCGCCGTCGCGCTCCCAGTACAGCGGCGGCTCGGCGCCGGTCTCCTCCATGAACTGGAGATACGTGCCATTGTCCACCGGAGTTCGATCGATCTCGAAGGCGGCGAGCTCAACCGCGTGGCGAGGCCGCTCGTTGTCGTAAGCGAAAGCCGCGGGATGGTGCGCCGATCTCGTAGCGTGCCGCCGGGGATGCGGATCGACTCCGGAGCACGGGGCATCTCTCGAACGGGCGGATACTCAAAGTGCCGGGCCAACTGGCCCGGCACTTGTCCGGGCGAGAGATGCCCCGTGCTCCGGAGCGCCTCGGGCAGCTCGTAGCCGTCGACCATCTGCAGCAGCTGCAGCATCGTCTCGTTGTGCTGCTGCTCGTGGGCCAGCAGCATCTCGTAGACGAAGCCTTCGCGCAGCAGCGGGTCCTCGGCGTCGGGCGCCGATCTCGACCTCGTCGAGCACCTCGAGCGTGCGCTCGCGCACGTCGGCGAGGTAGGCGCGCAGCTCGGCGTCGCGCAGGATCGGCAGCTCGCCGCGGCTCTTGCGCGGGTTCTCGATCGCGTCGTAGAAGCGGCCGAGCTCGCCGTGCAGCGGCTCGCGCCCGCCGATCGTCTGCACCAGCCAGAGCTCCTCGAAGTTGGCGATGTGGCCGAGGTCCCAGGCCAGCGGGCTGAGCAGCGGCGAGTAGACGCGGTTGAGCTGCTCGTCGTCGAGCGGCTCGAGCAGCGCCAAGGGTGAACGTCGCGCCTCGGCGAGGCGCTCCGCGATCGCTTCCTTGGAGCTGGGCGTCACCTCGGTGGCGATCCGGAAACCCTAGCGAGGTCCGATTACGGGGATGTGAACCCGGGCGCAACCGGCGTAAACCGGGTGCAACGCTTTGCCGTCCCCATGGAGCCGTAAAACGTTGACCTCGGAGGGGACGGTAGGGTGGCGCGCCGTGGAAGTGGCGGGCAAGAGCGCGCTGGTCGCGGGCGGGGCGTCCGGGCTCGGCGAGGCGACCGCGCGGGCGCTGGTCGAGGCCGGGGCGGCGGTGACGATCGCCGACCTCAACGCCGAGAAGGGCGAGGCGCTGGCGGCGGAGCTGGGGCCGGGCGCGACCTTCGTCGCAGGCCGACGTGACCGACGAGGAGGCGGTATCCGCCGCGGTCGAGCGGGCGGCGACGCACGACGACGGGCTGCGGGTCTCGGTCTGCTGCGCCGGGATCGGCTGGGCCGAGCGGGTCGCCGCACAAGGGCGGCCCCCACAACCTCGAATTCTTCTCCAACGTGGTCAAGGTCAACCTGATCGGCAGCTTCAACGTGCTGCGCCTCGCCGCCGCGGCGATGAGCGAGAACGAGCCCGACGGCGAGGGCGAGCGCGGCGTCTGCGTCAACACCGCCTCGATCGCCGCCTACGACGGCCAGATCGGCCAGATCGCCTACGCCGCCTCCAAGGGCGGCATCGTCGGCATGACCCTGCCGGCGGCCCGCGACATGGCCTCGCGCGGCGTCCGCGTGATGACCATCGCCCCCGGCCTCTTCGACACGCCGCTGCTGGCCGCCCTGCCCGAGGAGGCGCGCACGGCCCTCGGCGCCGGCATCCCCTTCCCCTCCCGGCTCGGCCGCCCCGAGGAGTACGGCCGCCTGGTCGGCCAGATCGTCGCCAACCCGATGCTCAACGGCGAGACGATCCGCCTCGACGGCGCCCTGCGGATGCCGCCGAAGTAATCCGCCCCCCATTCGCCACCTCATAGGTAGTCAAAGGGGGGCGTATGCCGATGCGAGGACGGTCAGTCGGTGCCTTCGGCCTCGGGGTCGCGCCAGACCTTCTTGCGCCAGGCGGGTTGATCGCGAAGCGGCGGTCGTGGTGGCGGCGATCGGCTCGAGCGGGATCAGGTGGACGCGGCGGCCGGGGGTGAGGCGGTCGATGCGGGGATGCCGGCGGCGTTGCCGGCGTGGCTGCCGCCGGAGACGAGCAGCAGGTGGGTCTCGGGCCCCCAGCCGTTCTGGGCGCGGGCCGACCGCTTCCTCGGTGTCCTTGAGCGGGCTCGATGCCGGCGTCGGAGCCCCAGTTGACGACGGCCCTGGGCGTGGTTGTAGCCGTCGTGGGAGGAGGCGCGCTCGTCGACGTTGCCGTCGGGGCGGATGCGGATCTGGACCCCCTCCCAGTCGTCGCGGTGGTAGCCGCATCTCGCCGACGATCGGGATGCCGCGCAGGGTGGCGGAGTCGGCGTAGTAGGTCCAGTACTGGATGTAGAGGTTGCCGGCGCGCGAGCCGGAGCAGTCGGCGCCGCGGCTTCGTCTCCGCGGCCTCGTCGGCCCGGCAGTCGACGACGTGGACGAAGGCGGTGACCGGCAAGCCCGCGTCGGTGCGCCGGACGAAGCCGTGTCGGCGCCGTCGCCGCAAGCCGTGCTGCGGCAGCGCCGGAAGTCGACCGGCACCGCCCGCGAGCCCTGCTCGAAGAGCGAGCCAGGCATGTGCTCGCCGCACCAGCTTGCCGACTTCGGTCCCGTAGGCCGCGATCAGCACCGGCTCGTCGCCGCAGCGGTCCGCCAGCGCCGCCGCGCAGAGGATCCGCGAAGCGACCGCCCGCGCCAGCGCCGACCCCGGCACCCGCACCCCGGCCGCGACCAGCCCCAGCCAGCAGCAGCGAGACGAGCGCCAGCAGCCCCCACCCACTCGACCGTCCCCTGCCCCCGCTCCCCTCGCGCATGGGAGCCAAGCCCCCGAACCACTTCTCTCCCCCCCAAGCGAAGTTCTTCGCCGGCTGTCGAGCATGATCACCGCGTCCGAGCTTGAGCGACCGAGGCGCGGGCGACCCCTCCGAGCTGGCGAGCGACCCTCCCACGACCTGCTGCGAACGGCCTGGGGAGGGGTGCCCTACCGCGCAGCCGACTCGCCTAGAGGTTCTGAATCTCGGCCGCGATGTCCGCCGCCGCCTTCTTGGCGTCGTCGAAGAGCATCGAGGTGTTCGGCTCGTAGAAGAGGTCGTTGTCGATGCCGGCGAAGCCGGGGCTGAGCGAGCGCTTGATCACGATCACCTGCTGGGCCTGGTCGACTTCGATGATCGGCATGCCGGCGATCGGGCTGTCGGGGTCGTTCTTCGCCGCCGGGTTGGTGACGTCGTTGGCGCCGACGACGACCGCGACGTCGGTGCGCGGCATCTCGGGGTTGATCTCGTCCATCTCCTTGAGCTGCTCGTAGGGCACGTCGGCCTCGGCGAGCAGCACGTTCATGTGGCCGGGCATGCGGCCGGCGACCGGGTGGATCGCGTAGCTGACGGTGACGCCGCGCTTCTCCAGCTCGTCGGCGACCTCCTTGATCGCGTGCTGGGCCTGGGCGACGGCGAGGCCGTAGCCGGGGACGATCACGACCGAGTCGGCGTAGGCGAGCTTGATCGCCGCGTCCTGGGCGCCGATCGAGACGTGCGGGCGTTCCTCGGTCGACGCCGCCGCCGCCGCCGGACGGGCGCGCCGCCGAAGCCGGCGAAGAGGACGTTGGCGACCGAGCGGTTCATCGCGGTCGCCATCTCCATCGTCAGGATCGTTCCCGAGGAGCCGACCAGGGTGCCGGCGACGATCAGCGCGACGTTGTCGAGCGCGAAGCCGGCGGCCGCGGCGGAGAGGCCGGTGAAGGCGTTGAGCAGCGAGATCACGACCGGCATGTCGGCGCCGCCGATCGGCAGCACGACGAGGTTGCCGAGCAGCGCCGCGGCGAGCAGGATCGCGATGAAGATCGCCTGCGAGGGATCGCCGTTGTTGATCGCGATGTCGACGCAGGCGGCGAGGATGCCGATCAGCAGCACGCCGTTGATCACCTGCTGGCCGGGCACCGAGAGCGGCTGGGTCGGGATCAGGTCCTGGAGCTTGGCGAAGGCGATGTTCGAGCCCCAGAAGGAGACCGAGCCGACGACCGCGGCGAAGAGGGTCGGGATCAGCACTTCGAGCGGGATCGAGGCGATCTCGCCGGAGTCGATGCCGCTGATCCCGTGGCGGAGCTCCGACCAGGCGATCAGCGCGACGGCGCCGCCGCCGACGCCGTTGTAGAGGGCGACCATCTGCGGCATCTCGGTCATCTGCACGCGGATCGAGGCGATCACGCCGACCGCGGTGCCGATCCCGAGGCCGAGCGCGATCAGGCCCCAGTTGCCGATCCCGTCGAGCAGCAGCGTGGTGACGACGGCGACCGCCATGCCGACGGCGGCGACCAGGTTGCCCTGCTTGGCGGTGGTCGGGTGGGTGCCGCGCTTGATCCCGATGATGAAGAGCGAGAAGGCGACGATGTAGAGCGCGGTGGCGGCGATGCCACCCGGTTCGAGCACGGCGAGCAGGCTCATTTGCCGCCCCCCTTGCCGTCAGCGTCGGCCTTCGGTTTCGGCTTTTTGGAGAACATGCCGAGCATGCGGTCGGTGACCATGAAGCCGCCGACGATGTTGATCGTGCCGAAGGCGATCGCGATCGTGCCGATCACGTACTCGAGCGGGTCGTTGGCGTAGCCGACGACGATCAGCCCGCCGAGCATGACGATGCCGTGGATCGCGTTGGTCTGCGACATCAGCGGCGTGTGCAGCGTCGTCGGCACCTTCGAGATCACCTCGAAGCCGACGAAGACGGCGAGCACGAAGATCGTCATCTCGGTCATCACGCTCATCGGATCCCTTCGCCGCCCTCTCGTTGCTGATCTCGCCGCCGTGGGTGATGCAGGCGGCGGCGACGATGTCGTCCTCGAAGTCGACGTTCAGCGCGCCCTCCTCGGTGACCAGCAGGCCGAGCAGGTTCTCGAGGTTCTTGGCGTAGAGCTGGGAGGCGGGCCGCGGCATCTCGCTGGCCAGGTTGCGCGGGCCGATCACCTTGACGCCGTCCTCGACCACGGTCTGGCCGGCCTCGGTCAGCTCGCAGTTGCCGCCGGTCTCGGCGGCGAGGTCGACGATCACCGAGCCGGGCTGCCATGCCGCGCACCGCCTCGGCGGTGATCAGCAGCGGCGCCGGGCGTCCCGGGATCGCGGCGGTGGTGACGATCACGTCCTGCTTGGCGGCGTTCTCGCCGAGCGCGTCGCGCACCTGGGCGTTCTCCTCGTCGGTGAGCGGGCGGGCGTAGCCGCCCTCGCCCTCGGCGTCGGGGATGAAGTCGAGTTCCAGCGGCCGGCCGCCGAGCGAGGCGATCTGCTCCCAGGCGGCGCGGCGGATGTCGAAGCCGGTGACGATCGCGCCGAGGCGCTTGGCCGTGGCGACCGCCTGCAGGCCGGCGACGCCGGCGCCGAGCACGAGGACCTTGGCCGGCGGCACGGTGCCGGCGGCGGTGGTCATCATCCCGAAGAAGCGGCCCGACTCGCGGGCGGCGATCAGGCTCGCGGCGTAACCGGCGGCGGCGGCCTGCGAGGAGAGCGCGTCCATCGCCTGGGCGCGCGTGGTGCGCGGAATCGCCTCCATCGCGAAGCTGGTGACGCCGGCCGCGGCCAGCGCCTTGTTGGTCTCGGCGGCGGTCCAGGGCGAGAGGTGGCCGATGAAGACCTGGCTGGAGTTGAGGCGAGCGATTTCCTCGGCGGAAGGGGCGGCGACGCGAAGGACCACGTCGGCGCCCCACGTAACCTCGCCCTCGACGACCTCGGCGCCCGGCCTCGCTGTACTGGGAGTCGGGGTGGCCGGCTTCCTCGCCGGCGCCGCTCTCGACCAGCACCGAGACCTTCTCGTTGGCGGCGAGGGACTTGACGACGTCGGGGACCAGCGCGACCCGGCGCTCTCCCTCGGCGGTCTCTTTCGGCACTCCGATCTTCATACGCGGCGCGGAAGGTTATGGAATCGGGTGCGGGCGCGTCAGCGCCGTCAGCGCGGCGAGGCGCTCAAGGGTGTGCAGTTGCTGGCTCCTCTCGGCGTGGACCGGGGAGACGATCAGGCGGTCGATGCCGGCGCCGCGGAAGCGCTCGATCCGCTCCGCGACTTCGGCCTCGGTGCCGACCAGCGAGGTCGCCTCGACGATCTCGTCGGGCATCGCCTCGAAGGCGCCGGCGCGGTCGCCCTCCTGGAAGCGGCGCTGCACGTCGTCGGCGACCTCGCCGAAACCGAAGCGGTGGGCGAGGTCGACGTAGAAGTTGGTTTTGCGGCTGCCCATGCCGCCGAAGTAGAGGACGAGCCCGGCCTTGACCACGGCCTTGGCCGCCTCG
This sequence comes from uncultured Solirubrobacterales bacterium, assembly GCA_963720805.1. Classification (GTDB taxonomy): domain Bacteria; phylum Actinomycetota; class Thermoleophilia; order Solirubrobacterales; family 70-9; genus VRUE01. The sequence continues at coordinate 31,035 of CAVRGT010000004.1, forward strand.
AGGTCGCCGTCGATCGCGACCTGCAGCGAGGGCGAGACCTCGAGGTCGGAGCGCTGGCGGCCGCCCTTGGCGAAGCCCGCCTCGAGGTGCTCGCCCCAGGTCGCCTCGAAGGCGTCGACGCTGAAGAAGATCGGGATCCAGCCGTCGCAGATCTCGGCCGCCATCTCGACCGACTTGCGGCCGATCGCGCCGACGAAGACCGGGATCTCGTTGCGCTCGGGGTGGAAGTTGAGCTTCAGCGGCTTGCCCTCGCCGCCCGGCAGCGGCAGCTGGTAGTGCTCGCCCTGGTGGTCGACCTTGTCCTCGCGGGCGATGATCTCGCGCACGACTTCGATGTACTCGCGGGTGCGGCCCCAGGGCTTGGAGTAGGGGACGCCGTACCAGCCTTCGGAGACCTGCGGGCCGGAGGGGCCGAAGCCGAAGAGGAAGCGGCCGCCGGAGAGCTTGTCGATCGTCGCCCCGGCCATCGCCGCGGCGGCGGGCGGGCGGGCGGGCACCTGCATGATCGCGGCGCCGAGCTTGATCGTCGTCGTCTGCGGCGCCAGCCAGGCGAGCACGCTGACCACGTCGGAGCCGTAGGACTCGGCCACCCAGACCGACTCGAAGCCGGCGCTCTCGGCGGCCTGGACGACCTCGAGCGCGTCCTCTCCGGCCGGGCCGATGCCCCAGTAGCCAAGGTTCAGTCCGAGCTTCAGAGCCATCCGGCGCTCACCCTATTGAATAGGGCCCGATGAGCGAACGCGGCGATCGAGCAGGGCCTCTCCAGCGCCACCGCGGCGAAGCGGCTGCGCGAGCTCGGCCCGCCGCCGGAGAACTCCTCGCGCTCGACCTCCAGCATCGTCGCCGGCAACGTCTTCACCCTCTTCAACGCGATCATCGGCGCCTTCTTCGTGCTCGACCTCGGCGCTCGGCCTCTACGCCGACTCGATCTTCGGCCTGATCGCGGTGGTCAACTCCTACATCGGCATCCGCCAGGAGCTGAAGGCGAAGCGCACCCTCGACGAGCTGGCGGTGCTGGTCGCGCCCCACGCCAAGGTCGTCCGCGACGGCGCCACGGCGAGCCTGCTGGCCGAGGAGATCGTGCCGGGCGACCTGATCGCAAGTCGCGCCCGGCGACCAGCTCGTCGCCGACGGCGAGGTGGGCGGCTCGCGCGGGATGACCCTCGACGAGTCGATGCTGACCGGCGAGGCCGACGGCGTCCGCAAGAGGCGCGGCGACCGGGCGCTCTCGGGCTCCTTCTGCATCAGCGGCTCCGGCTAGCTACAGGGTCGACGCGGTGCGCGAGGACAGCTACGCCGGCAAGCTCGCCGGCGAGGCACGCGCCTTCCGCCACCCGCCCTCGCCGCTGCAGGGGGAGGTCAACCGGGTGATCGTCGCCTGCGTCTACGCGATGGTGCCGCTGGCGATCCTGCTGATCCTCACCCTGAAGCTGCGCAACACCGGGATCGAAGAGGCGGCGCAGACCGCCACCGCCGGCCTGGTCACACTGGTGCCCGAGGGCCTGGTGCTGCTGATGAGCGTCACCTTCGCCGTCGCCGCGGTGCGGCTGGCGAAAAAGGACACGCTGGTCCAGCAGATGAGCGCCACCGAGAGCCTCGCCGCGGTCGACACGATCTGCGTCGACAAGACCGGCACCCTGACCGACGGCGAGCTGCGCCTGGTCGGCGTCGAGGTGGCCGAGGGCGTCGACACCAGCGCCGCCCACGCCGCGCTCGGCCGTTTCGCCGCCAGCGCCGGCGATCGCAACCGCACCCTGGAGGCGATCGGCGAACGCTTCCCCGGCGAGGCGGGCCAGGTCTCCGGCGAGGTCCCCTTCTCCTCGGAGTGGAAGTGGAGCGGGCTGCGAATCGGCTCGGCCAGCTACGTGCTCGGCGCGCCGGACGTGCTCGGCGCCGCGGGCGCGCTGGCCCTCCCCCCGGCCTCGCCCGGGTGCTCGAGCGCGAGACCGCGGCCGGGCGCCGCGTCGTCGCCTTCGCCGAAACCAGCGAGCCACTGCCGACCAACCCGGCTGAGCAGCCGCCGCCGCGGCTGGCCCCCGTCGCCCTGGTCGTGCTGGAGGAGACGCTGCGGCCCGACGCGGCGGAAACCGTCGCCATGATGCGCGAGGAAGACGTCGACCTGAAGCTGATCTCCGGCGACGCCCGGGCCACCGTCACCGCGGTCGCCGCGGCGGTCGGCGTGCCCGAGGACGCCGGTGTGATCGAGGGACACGAGCTGCCCGAAGACCCGGAGGAGCTCGCCGCGGTCGCGCAACGCAACACCGTCTTCTGCCGGATCAAGCCCGAACAGAAGCGCGACTTGGTCGCCGCCCTGGCCGCCTCGGGCCGCTACGCGGCGATGATCGGCGACGGCGTCAACGACGTGCCGGCGCTGAAGCGGGCGCGGATGGCGGTGGCGATGGGCTCCGGCGCCCAGGTGACAAAGGGGGTCGCCGACGTGGTCCTGCTCAAGGACGAGTTCGCCCGCCTGCCGGAGGCGGTCGGCGAGGGCCGGCGGATCGCCCGCAACATCCACCGGCTCGGCCGCCTCTACCTGACCAAGACGGTCTACGCGGCGGCGCTGATCCTGCTCGTCGCGATCCCCGGCTGGGCCTTCCCCTTCCTCCCCCGCCACCTCACCCTGGCCGCCTTCCTGACTATCGGCATCCCCTCCTTCGTCCTCGCCCTGGCGCCCTCCGACGGACCGCTTTACCGTGGCCGCCTGCTGCGGGCGCTGGCCGCCTTCGCCGTCCCGGCGGGGCTGGCGACGGCGCTCGGCTCGATCCTCTCCTTCTTCCTCGTCGACACCGTCTTCGGCGGCAGCCTCGAGGCGGGGCGCACCGCGGCGACGACGACCCTGATCGTGCTCGGCCTCAGCTTCGTACTGCTGCTCGAGCGCGGCCCCGGCCGCGAGCACATCGCGATCCAGAGCTACATGCTGGCGATGGTGGCCGGCCTCGGCGCCCTCTACGCGGGGATCCTCGCGATCGGTCCCCTGCGCGACTTCTTCGAAATGGAGCTGCTCAGCTCCGCCCAGTGGTTCCTCGCCCTCGTCTCGGCGGCTGTGGGCTTGACGATCGCCAGCGTTCTTTGGAAGCTGCCGCTGATCGAAGGGTGGGAAGCGGCGCCCGATTCGACCGCTGTCCATGGCGACGGCACCTGAGGCCCGCCGGGGGTCCCTCCCCAGGCCGCTTCGCGGGAGTTCCTGGGGAGGGACCCCCGGCGGGCCTAACGCGGCGGCAGGACGAACTGGGAGACGATCAGGTTGGCGGCTAGCTTCGGCTTGGTCTCCTCGCGCAGGCGCTCGATCTTGACCTCGATCACGACCGTGCTCTTGCCGGCGTGAAGCGGCGTGGCGACGGCGACGATCTCATCGCCGGGGAGGCCGGCGGAGAACACGTTGAGCTTGAGCTCAATCGTGGTGAAATTGTGAGCCGGGGGAATGTTGCGGAAGGTCGCCCAGGCGGCGACGGTGTCGCCGAGCGCGGTCCAGACGCCGCCGTGGACGTAACCGCCGGGGTGCAGGTGGCGCTGGTCGACGACGATGCGGCCGCTGGCAAAGGAGTCCTCGATCTCGATCGGCTCGATGCCGAGATCGCCGGGGAAGCTGCCACCGATGAAGCCACGCACGTTCTCGGGAGTGAAGAAGGACCCGTCCGGCGTTGCCGCGCGCTCGCTCATCGCGTCTCCGTCGTCTCGTAGGCGCCCGGGGCGAGGCGCTCGGTGCGGCGCCTGTAGGTGCTCCAGATCCAGGGCCAGTTGCTCGGATCGTTGCCGTTCTCGTCGACGTACCAGTTGCTGCAGCCGCTGTGCCAGACCGTTTTCGCCAGGGCGGCGCGCAGCTCTCGATCGAAGTCCTCGGCGGCCTCGGGCCTGATCTCGATCCGCGCTGCCCGCGCGCTCTCCATCTCGCGCAGGGCGGCCAGTACGTGGCCGATGCCGCACTCGAGCGTGTTGACAACCGAGCCGCTGCCGCCATTTGTGTTCGGCCCGTAGAGCAGGAACATGTTGGGGAAGCTCGGCACGCTGAGGCCGAGGTAGGCGCGCGCTATCTCCCCCCACTCCTCCTCCAGCGTACGGCCACCCCGGCCGCTGATCTCCATTGGCGCGACGAAGTCGTGCGAGGCGAAACCGGTGGCGAGGACGATCACATCGGCGGGGCGCTCGACTCCGCTCGCGTCGCGGATTCCAGTTGGAGTGACCGCCCCGATTCGCTCCGCCACCAGATCGACGTTGGGCTCGGTCAGGGTCGGGTACCACTCGTCGGTGAGCATGATCCGCTTGCAGCCGAACTCATCGCTCGGCGTCACCTTGCGGCGCAACTCGGGGTCGGCGATCGCCGAGTTGATCTGCCGACGCCCGACGGCGCGCAGCGCCGGCAGCAGCCAGCGCTTCTGGGTCAGGGCCGCGGCGGCGAACTCCTGGAAGGCGAAAACCGAGGCTCGGTCGAGGCGGCGCAGCGCGGGGACGCGGCGGAAGAGCGCCTGCGCCCGCGCCGAGTACTCGAAGTCCATCTTCGGCAGGGTCCAGCCGGGCGAGCGCTGGTAGACGTCGAGCCGGCCGACTTCGGGCTGGATCGCGGGCACGACCTGGATCGCGCTGCAGCCGCTGCCGACCACGGCAACGCGCTTGCCACTGAGGTCGACGTCATGGCGCCACTCGGCGGTGTGGAAGGCCGGGCCTTCGAAGCTCTCCAGCCCCTCGATCGGCGGCACGGTCGGAACCGAGAGCTGGCCGCAGGCGGTGATCAGAAGGTCGGCCTCGTGCGGCCCGGCGCTCGTCTCCAGCAGCCACTTGCCGCGCTCCTCCTCCCAGAGCGCGCTCTTCACCTCGGTCCCGGTGCGGACGCTGTCGAGCACGCCGAAGCGCCGCGCCACCCCTTCCACGTACGCCTGAATCTCCACCTGGGGGGCGTAACGGCGCGACCAACTGTTGGGGGCGAACGAGTACTCGTAGAGGTGCGAGGGGATGTCGCAGGCGGCGCCGGGGTAGGTGTTGTGCTGCCAGACCCCTCCGACCCGCTCGCCCTTCTCGAAGACGGTGACTTCCTCGTAGCCCTCGCGCTTCAGCATCACCGCGGCGCCGACGCCACCGAAGCCGCCGCCGACGATCGCGATCGAGGGTCGCTCGCTCAAAGCCCGAATCCCTCCAACCCGTAATCGCCAAACGGCTCGTCGCGCTCGCGCACGGCCTCTTTGAAGCCCCCTTCGGCGGCGCGGCGGACGAAGCCGTGGCCCTCCTCGGTGTGGCGGGCGACGCCGTCGAAGAAGGTGCCGAGCAGCTGGGTCTGGTGCAGGCCCTGGGCGTAGAGGCTCTGGTTGACCAGCATCTTCATCATCACCAGCTGGTTGATCGGCATCTGCGCCACCCGCCCGAGCAGCCGCTCGAAGCGCTCGTCGAGCTCGGCCGCCGGAGCCGCCTCGGTCGCCAGGCCCCACTCCTCGGCCTCGGCACCGGTCAGCGAGTCGCCGGTGAGCAGCAGCCGCTTGGCCCGCATCGGCCCGACCCGCGAGGCCCACATCGCCGTCGTCGGCGAACCCCAGACGCGCGCCGGCGGGTAACCGATCTTGGCGTCATCGGCGATCACCAAGAGGTCCGAGCAGAGCGCCATGTCGGTGCCGCCGGCGACGCAGTAGCCGTGGACCTTGCAGAGCACCGGCTTTTCGGAGTGAAAGAGGCTCATGAAGCCGCGCACGTTGCGCCACATGAACTGGAAGTCGGTGACCGGGTCCCAGTTGGACTCGGGCATGTGATTGGCCCCGATCACAGCCGGGTCGAGCGGCGACCCCGCCGGCGCCTCCACCCCACCGAGCTCGCTCATGTCCCCCTCGGCCGACGCGACCAGGTCATAGCCGCCGCAGAACCCCGTGCCGTTGCCGGCCAAGGCGATGACGTGCACCTCTGGGTCAAGATTGGCCCGCTCGACACAGGCCGCCAGCTCAGTTGGCATCCGCGGCGTAATCCCGTTGCCACGGTCCGGCCGGTTCAGGGTCATCCGGGCGACCGGACCGTCGGTCTCATAGGTGAGCGTCGTGGGACCCGCCATAGTCGCAGCGAGCCTACCGTCCTCGAAATGGTCCCCGCTGGCGGCTCCAACTTTGTCCAGAGGCGTAATCGGTTTGATTTTCCTTTTATCGCCTATTTGCTTTGACAGCAAAGAATGACAAATAGAGAAGTATTTCTGCTATTTTCAATCTTGCTATGACTGCAAATATGATGGAGGAAGAAACTAGTCTCTCCGACCAGGCGATTGCCTGGCTTCAGGACCGCCTGCCTCGTGGCTGGACCGTCGAACTAGGGGCCGAAGGAAGCGTTGACCCAACCGGGGCGCCGCTGGACTCGCGATTCTTTCTCAAGGCGCCCAATCAAACGATCTCGGCAATAGCCGTCGAGGAACGGGAATCGGTAACGCCGAGAACCGTCCTCAGCCTGATCTCACCACGGGTCCAAACCGCCCGCAGCATGGGCGCGCACCTGCCTCTGGTGGTGATCGCCCCGTGGCTAAGCGAACGCACTCAGGAACTACTCGCCGAACAGGACCTCGGCTACATCGATCTGACCGGCAACGCGCTGCTGCGTATCGAGAATCCACCCTTCTATCTGCAGGCGAAGGGAGCCGAGCGCAACCCAGCGCCGAAGGAGCGCGGTCAGGCGCAGTTGCGCGGGCCCAAAGCCGCCCGCCTGATCCGGCTGCTGATGGATGTTCGCCCGCCCTATGGTCTCGGCGAACTCGCCGCTGCGACGAACCTGACACCCGGCTACGTCTCCCGACTCCTCGACACCCTCAATCGTGAGGCACTGATCCAGCGGCCGGCCCGCGGCCCGGTGGAGTCCGTCGACCTCGCCGGCCTCGCCGAGCGTTGGGCAGGGTCCTATGACGTCTTCACCTCCAACAAAGCGCTCAGCCTGATCGCCCCTTCCGGACCCAGAGCGTTCATGGAAAGTGTCGCCAGACCGGATCCCTCCGAACCCCGGCTGGTAATCACCGGTTCCTTTGCGGCGGGAGAGATGATGGCCCCGATAACGGCGCCGGCGCTTCTACTCGCCTACTGCGAGCACCCGAACGTACTGGCGAGCGAGCCTGGTTTGCTGCGCAGCGAGGAGGGCGCCAACGTCATCCTGCTTTCTCCCTTCGACCCTGTGGTCTGGAAGCGAACTTCCTTCCACAACCAGCTCACCTACGCCGCGCCGTCGCAGGTCGTCGTCGACTGCTTGACCGGTAATGGGCGGATGCCGGCCGAGGGCCAGGCGCTGCTCAAGTGGATGATCGACCACGAAGCCGCATGGCGAGCGTCCAGCCTCAACGAGCTCCGCTGAGCTGACATGAACCCCGATCCCGAGTACCGGTTGGCGCGGCGGGTGCTGCTCGACGCCCTGGAAGCGCTCGGTGAGCACCGTGACGCCATCGTCGTCGTCGGCGCCCAGGCGATCTACCTGCGCGCCGGCGCGGCGGTGCTGCCAATCGCCGACCTCACCACCGACGCCGATCTTGCTCTTGACCCCGCGCTCCTATCGCCCGCCCCCGATCTCGAAGCGACGCTGAAAGAGGGCGGCTTCGAACACGTCGAACTGGGCGGCGCGCTCGAACCGGGCTCCTGGCAGACGGACACGACCCTGCGCGGGAAACGCGTGAAGGTCCCACTTGACCTGATCGTTCCCAGCGCCGCCGCGGCGGGCGGGCGGCGCAGCGCCGAGCTCGGGCCGCATGGCAACCGCGCCGCGCGACGAAGCGCGGGGCTTGAGGCGGCGCTCGTCGACAACAAGCCGATGACAATCAGAGCCCTCGACCCCGCCGACGATGCAATCACTGGCACCGGCCCAGATGGCCGTGGCACTGACGGGGTTGCGGGCAAACCCCGCGGCGGGCCCCTCGACCGAGCTCGGCATCGCCCACTTCGAAGCCCTGTTTGGCCGTCCCACCGGCGGGGGAATCGCGATGGCCGTTCAGGCCCTACGACTGGCGATGCCTGAGGCTCGGGTGCGAGCGATCTGCCTCGCCTACACCAACGAGCTGCGCGCGGCGCTGTAGCGCCACGCAGCTCGCCGTTTGGCCCTCAGACTCGTTCGACGATCATTGCCTTGCCCTGGCCGCCGGCGACGCACATGGTCTCGATGCCGATCTGGTGGTCGTCGGTCTCCATCGCGTTGAGCAGGGTGCTCATGATGCGGGCGCCGGTCATGCCGAAGGGGTGGCCGAGGGCGATCGCGCCGCCGTGGGTGTTGAGCTTCTCCAGCGGGATGTCGCACTCGTCCATGATCGGGATCACCTGGGCGGCGAAGGCCTCGTTGAGCTCGACCGTGCCGACGTCGTCGATCGTCATCCCGGTGCGGTCGAGAACCTTCTTGATCGCACCGATCGGGGCCACGCCCATGTACTCGGGCTCGTTGCCCCAGGTGGCGGCGGTGACGATGCGGGCCCGTGGGGTCAGGCCGAGCTCCTTGGCCTTGCTGTCGCTCATCAGCAGCACCGCGGCGGCACCGTCGTTGAGCGGGCAGGAGTTGCCGGCTGTGACCCCGCCGCCGCCGAAGGCCTCCGGCAGTTCGGAGAGCTTCTCCAGGGTCGAGGAGGCACGCGGGCCGTCGTCCTTGCTGACCACGGTGCCGTCGGGCAGCGTCACCGGGACGATTTCGCGGTCGAAGAAGCCGTCCTCCTGTGAGCGCACCGCGAGTTCCTGGGAGCGCTGGGCGATCTTGTCCATGTCGGCGCGGCTGACCTCGTAGTGGTTGGCGACGTTGACCGCGGTCAGGCCCATGTCGATGTAGGCGTTGGGCTGGCCGTTCTCGCCGATCAGGTTGGGGTTGCGGTCATCGGCGCCGGCGGGCTCGGTGCGCTCGTTGAAGCGGCTCACCCACTCGACCCCGGCGGCAATGTAGACGTCGCCCTCGCCGGCCTTGATCGCGTTGCCGGCGTGGCGGATCGCGTCGAGGCTGGAGGAGCAGTAGCGCGAAACCGTGACGCCGTTGACCGTCTGCGGCAGCTTCTCGGACAGCAGCGAGATGATCCGACCGATGTTGAACGCCTCCAGGCCCTGCGGCATGCCGACGCCGCAGAAGACGTCCTCGACCAGGGCCGGGTCGACGCCCGGGTTGCGCTCGAGCAACTGGTCGACCACGAAGGCGCCCATCTCCTCCGGGCGCAGCTGGGCCAGCGAGCCCTTGAAGGCGCGGCCGATCGGCGTGCGGATGGTGTCGACGATTACTGCCTCGGGCATGCGGGTCTCTCCTTCGGGCTGGGGTCGGGAAGTGCGGGCCGCAGGGTAGTGGATCGGGAGCGCAGGCCTCCGCGGCAAGCTCTAACTTAGTGGCGATGTCGCTGGACGGACTGCGGGCGTGGATAGGGCTGGTCGAGCGCAAGCTGACCATGCGCACCCGCGTCTTCCTCGTCCTCGTCGCGATCGCGATCGGTGGCGCGGGCGCCGCCGGCGTGCTGGCGATCGACGCCCAGGACAACGCGGTGACCAAGAGTGACCTACAGGCGGTGCGCGACGAACTCGCCGGGACAAGCGCCCCGGCCGAAGCGCCGCCGACGAGCGAGCTTGAAGCCGAACTGGAAACGCTGCGGGCGGAAGTCGCCGCGCTACGCGCCGAATCTGCCTCCGGAGGCAAGGGAACCGGCAGCGCGAAAGCGCCGAGCGTCACTCCAAAGAAATAGCGAGTTCGTGCTGATTCGCACTATCTTTCCACGCATCGTCCCCCGACTGCGTTACATTCGGCGCAATTCGACCTCGCGAGCACCCGCGAGCTCTGCCGCCCGGCAGTGAAAGGAGTCGCCCTGATGCCAGAGGGTTACTGCGTCAAGGAGCGCAAGAAGGTCGAGATCAAAGACGCCAAGCAGGTGACGATGAAGAACGGTCGCCCCGCGATCCAGGGAACATGCCCGGACTGCGGCACGAAAATCTTCAAGATCGGCAAACTCGAGTAGTCCGGACCTGAACCTGCGCCGGCGGGCATTCGTATGCCGATCGAATGCCACCTGGCGCGCTGACAGACGAGCAGGACGTGCGTGAGGCCTACGCGGCCCACGCATCCGAGCTCTACGGCTTCGCGGTCCGCTCGCTCGGTGACTCCGGTCTCGCCGAGGAGGCCGTTCAGGAGACCTTCCTGCGCGCCTGGCGTGCCGGCGATCGCTTCGACCCCCAGATCGGCTCGCTGCGCACCTGGCTCTTCGCGATCCTGCGCAACGTGGTGATCGACCTCGGCCGCGCCCGCACCGTCCGGCCGACCGTCTCCGAGGTGGGCGTCGAGGCCTCGGTTGAGCCCTTCGAGGGGGCATTGCTCTCCTGGCAGATCGAGGAGGCGATGCGGCGGATCGGCGACCAGCACCGCCGCGTCCTGGTCGAGACCTACTTCCGCGGCCGCCCTTACGCCGAGGTCGCCGCCGAACTCGGCGTGCCGGAGGGAACCGTGAAGAGCCGCGTCTACTACGGCCTGCGCGCACTGCGGGTCGTGCTTGAGGAGATGGGCTATGAAGACTGACGACTGTCGCCACTGGAAGGAGGAACTGGGCGCCTACGCGCTCGGACACCTCGCCAACGAGGAGCGAGCAGCCCTCGAGGCACACCTCGAGGGCTGCTCCGCCTGCCGCGCCGAGGCGGACTCGCTTCTCGCCGTCTCGCGGCTGCTCCCCCACGCCGACCCCCAGCGCTTCGGCCCGGCTCCGCAGCCACCGCCCGAGCTGGGCAGGCGGGTCGCCGCGACGATCGGCGGCGAGCGGCGCTCGAAGCGGCGCCGGCGCCGGCTGCATATCGGACTCGGCTTCGGCGCCGCCGCCGCGGCGACCGCGATGGCGGTGCCGGCGATCTTCGTCCTCTCCGGCAGTAGCGAAGGCCGCCCCGAACAGCACGTCGCCTTCCGCGCCCTGCCCGACGGGGTCGAGATCTCCGCCACGCTCGAGCCGCAGGCCTTCGGCACCGAGATCCAGATGTACGTCAAGGGGATCAGCTCGGGCACGCTCTGCCGCGTCTACATGCGCGGAGCCGCCGGCGAGGCCGTCTCGGCCGGCAGCTTCCGCTACCGCTGGGGCGCCGAGGAGTCCGCAGTCCTCAGCGCCGCCCTCGATCTCTCCCGCGCCAAGGCACTGGTCGTGCACGCCGGCAAGCGCACCTTCATCGCTCCGCTCGATCGCGGCGAAGCCACCGACAGCAACGCAACCCAAGAGGAGGAATCCACGTGACGAAAGCTTTTCCCGCAGTCGCCGCCCTGGCCCTGATCGCGCTGCTCGCGATCGCCGGCTGCGGTTCCAGCAGCTCCAGCTCCGGCGGTGGCGGTCCCTACGGCGGCGGCGAAACGTCAACGACCACAGCGGCGTCGAGCAAACCGTCGGGCGGCGGCACCGCAGCGGTCATCACCGCCTCCTCAGTCCCAAAGCTGGGCAAGGTGATCGTCGACTCCAAAGGCTTCACGCTCTACGACTTCCACAAAGACAAGGGCGGCAAGTCGTCCTGTTACGGGGGCTGCGAACAGGTCTGGCCGCCGCTGACGCACCGAAGCCGAACCACAGGTGGGCGAAGGGGCGACGGCGTCCAATCTCGGCACGACCAAGCGCAAAGACGGCACCCTGCAGGTCACCTACGCAGGCTGGCCGCTCTACACCTACACAGCCGACACGAAACCTGGCGAAGCCAACGGCAACGACTTCTCCTCCTTCGGTGCCCAGTGGTACGCGCTGCTCCCCAGCGGCGAGGAGGCCGGCGGCTAGGAGCGCTTGCGCGCGGAGATCGACGGTGGGACCAGCTCGCGGATCTCGGCGAGGAGCCGAATCGCGAGCTCTCCCGCCTCCTCGCCGGGCTTGGCCTGACCCTCGCGCGGCTCGAAGAAGCGGATTCGCAGGTGTGGGCGACGGGGAAAGCCGGTCAGGTCCGAGGTTCCCTCGATCGCGACGCAGACGATCTTCGCCTCGGGGACCTCGAGCGCGAGCCGGCCGACGCCGCTGCGCGCGCGCAGGACCTTGCCGCGCGAGCGGGTCCCTTCGGGGAAGACGCCGATGCAGGAGCCGCGCCGCAGTTCCTCGACCGCCCGGGCCAGGGCGCCGGCGTCGCCGGCGTCGCGTTCGATCGGGATCTGACCCATGCCGTTGAGGACCGGGGCCAGGCCGCGCACCTCCCAGAGGGCGGATTTGGCCAGGGCCTTGATCTGGCGGCGACGAATCGCCGAGATCCCGACCATCACCGGGTCCCAGTGGCTGTCGTGGTTGCCGACCACGAGTGCCGGGCCGCTCTCCGGCAGGACCTCCACTCCCTCCGCCTTCAACCGCCCCCAGGCCGCCACCGGGCGGCAAACGGTCATCGCCGTCCGGTACATCGGGCTCGGCTCTCGCTTGGCGCCGGCGGGTGTGGGTAACCCCCCTTGCGGGGTAGTGGTCTCCATCGGGGCGCCACGGTACTCGATCCAGTCGGCCCAATCGCGAACTGCATCAACTTCTCCACCTGGCAGATAGACAAGTTGAGGCAGTTCGGAAGGAGCGGTTGTCTAAGTGATGGATGTCACGTATTCACGGAGGGCGGCAGTCGAAGGTACTCGTCTCGCTTCTGCAGCGCCGATCCACACTCTTAAACCCGTCTGTGTCAATCACAACTATCTAAAGTGTCATCTGTGACGACGCAGAAGCCCCTCGAGCTGATCCTCGCTCGCAACCTGATGTCGGCGCTCTCGACTCCGGCATTCCTGGTCGACGAGGGCGGCGTCCTCGTCTTCTACAACGAGGCGGCCGGGGACGCTGCTCGGCAAGCGCTTCGAGGAACTGGGCACGGTCGGGGCCGAAGAGTGGGGGTCGCTGTTCGGGCCATTCGACAAAGCGGGCGAGCCGATCCCCTACGACGAGCTGCCCCTGGTCGTCGCCGTGCGCAACGGCCGCCCCGCTCACGCCGACCTGCAGATCAGCTCCGCCGACGGCACCCGCCACCAGGTCGAGGTCTCGGCCTTCCCGATCCTCACTCCGCACGGCTCACAGGGCGCGATCGCGGTCTTCTGGCCGGCCGGCTCAAGCAACGGCTCGGGGCACTGAGATGAAGGTCAAGCTCTGGGGCACGCGCGGCTCGATTCCCTCCCCGGGGCCGGAGACGATCCGCTACGGCGGCAACACCTCCTGCGTCGGCGTCACCCTCTCCGATGGCTCGATGCTTGCTCTCGACGCCGGCACTGGCATCCGCAGCCTCGGCCTCGCTCTCGCCAACGAGCCGGCGCGACTGCACATCCTGCTCACCCACCTGCACCTCGATCACATCCAGGGCCTGGTCTTCTTCGCCCCCGCCTTCCAGCCGCAGACCGAGATAGTGATCTGGGGCCCGGCCTCGCCCGAGGCCTCGCTGCGCGATCGGATCGCCCGCTATATCTCGGCGCCACTCTCGCCGGTCGAGGTGCGCGAGCTGCCCTGCGACGTCTCCTTCCGCCACTGCCCGCAGAGCGAGTGGGAGATCGGCTCGGCGCGAATCAGCGCTGCCTCCGTCTCGCACCGCGGGCCGACCCTCGGCTACCGGATCGACGACGGCGACTCCTCGCTCGTCTACATCCCCGACCACGAGCCCGCCCTCGGCGCCGATCTCGACACGCTCGAGGAGGACTGGATCTCAGGCCTCGGCCTCGCCCGCAACGCCTCGCTGCTGATCCACGACGGCCAGTACGCCGACGCCGAGTACCCCGACCACGTCGGCTGGGGCCACTCCTCGCTCTCCCACGCCCTCTCCTTCGCCCGCCGCGCCGAAGCGGAGCGGACGGTGCTCTTTCATCACGACCCGATGCACTCCGACGAGCGCCTCGATCAGTTGGGCGAGGAAGCTCGCCGGCGCTGGGCGGCGATGGGTGGCGGCCCAGGGACGATCGAGCTCGCTGCTGAGCACGCCGAGTACGAGCTTCCGGCGCGACCACTCAGCGCTATTTCCGCAACTTAGAGCCCGCGTCGGTCGCGCCGCTCAAATGGTTCGCGCTGCCCGCTACGCTGCCACTCGGGATGACGTCGGCTCCTGGACTCGACGCCGCAGTCGAGAGATCTGATCTGGTCAAGGAGGCGCTGGCGACAGCGCAGCTCGCGCATGCCGGTCAGCTGCGCCGCGGCAGCGACGGGCGGCCCTTCATCGACCACCCGGTGGCGGTCGCCGAGCTGCTGGTCAACGAGCGCCAGAGCGACGAGGTGCTCGCCGCGGCCCTGCTCCACGACGTGGTCGAGAAGAGCGATACCGATCTCGGCGCGGTTCGCGAGCGCTTCGGCGAGATCGTCGGCGACCTGGTCGGGGCGATGACCGAAGACGAGTCGATCCCCTCTTACGAGGACCGCAAGGGAGAGCACCGGCGCCGGGTTGCCGACTCCGGCCCGGCGGCGCTGGCGATCTTCGCCGCCGACAAACTGACCAACGTGACGATGCTGCGCGAGGCCTACGCCCTGATCGACGAGGGCGTCAGCGACGAACTCGAGGTCCCGCTCGACCTGAAGATCTACATCTGGGAGGCCGACCTGGAAATGCTCTTCGACGAGGCGCCGAAGCTGAGCTTTACCGACCAGCTCGCCGATCAGCTGGTGGCGCTTTGGGGAGACCGCTTCAGGGCCGTGCGCTCACCGTCAGACTGAGCCGCCGGCGCAGCGGCAGCACGTACCAGAACCCGGCGAAGGCGATAACCGTGCCGAGCCCGGTGATCGCGGTGACGACTCCGCTGCCGAAGAGCACGTCGGTGATCAGCACGATCGCGCTGGTCATCGCCATCGCCAGCAGCGCCAGGCCGGCGATCGTGAAGCGGTTGGCGAGGCGAATCAGCTCGCGCTTCTGCTGCAGGTGGAAGGTGAGGCGGTGGTATGGGGACGGCGCGATCAGCATGATCGCCGAGAGCGCCGTGCAGAGCAGGGTGAAGAAGTAGACGCCCTTCTCGAAGCCATTGATCTCGGTGAAGTTGCGCTGGAACGGAACGGCGAGCAGGAAGGCGAAGAGGACCTGGACGCCGGGCAGGGCGACGCGCAGCTCCTGCAGCAACTCGCCGAGGTTGCGATCGAGGCGTTCGGTCTCGCTCTCGTCGCGTCCCGACGGGCGTTCCTCCATGCCTTCACCATAGGGGAAGTGAGCACCTCGATCGTCCTTTTCAACCGCGACCTGAGGGTGCGCGACAACCCGGCCCTCGCGGCGGCGGCGAGGGCGGAGCGGACGGTGGCGCTCTTCGTCTTCGATCCGGGGCTGCTCGAGTCCCGCTTCGCCGCCCCCAATCGAGTCGCCTTCCTGCTCGAGTCGCTGCGCGATCTCGGCGAGCGGCTGCGCCGTGCGGGCGGGCGCCTTTACATCCGCCACGGCGACCCGGTTGCCGAGACCCTGGCCCTGGCGCGCGAGTGCGATGCCGGCGAGCTGCACGTCAGCGCCGACTGGAGCGCCTACGCCGTGCGACGCGAGGAGCGCCTGCGCCGTGCTTGCGAACAGGAGCGGATCGCCTTCCGCGCCCATCCCGGCACGACGATCGTCGCGCCGGGGACGGTGACCCCGAGCGGCGGCGACCACTTCAAGGTCTTCAGCCCCTTCCACCGCGCCTGGGACGAGGTGCCCTCGCGATTGTCGGCGCCGGCGCCGCGGCGACTGGCGGTGCCCTCGCGGCTCGCGGTGGGCAGGCTGCCGGCGCTCGCTTCTCTGCTCCGCGGCGAGCTCTCGCCCGAGCGGGCGCCCGGCGGGGAGACCGCCGGTCGCAAGACGATGCGCGCCTTCCTGCGTGGCGGGCTCAGCGGTTACGTCGATCATCACGACGATTTGCCGGGCGACGGGACCTCTGGGCTGAGCCCGTACCTGCGCTTCGGCTGCATCTCGGCGCTGGAGCTGCTGGGCGAGGCGCGCTCGCGCCCAGGCGGCAGCGCCTACGCGCGACAGCTCTGTTGGCGCGACTTCCACCACCAGGTGCTGGCCGCCTACCCGGCGCTGCCGCGCCGCGACTACCGGCCGCGCGGCGACCGCTGGTCGCGCTCGCGCCGCGCCTTCGAGGCCTGGTGCGAGGGGCGCACCGGCTACCCGATCGTCGACGCGGCGATGCGCCAGCTACGCCGCGAGGGCCGCATGCACAACCGGGCGCGGATGATCGTCGCCTCCTTCCTGAGCAAGGACCTCTACCTCGACTGGCGCTGGGGCGCGGGTCACTTCTGGGACCTGCTCAGCGACGGCGAGATCGCCAACAACGCCGGCAACTGGCAGTGGGTGGCGGGCACCGGCAACGACACCCGGCCCAACCGCGTCTTCAACCCGATCCGCCAGGCCCACCGCTTCGACCCCGCCGGCGAGTACGTGCGCCGCTACCTCCCGGAACTGGAGGCGGTCGCGGGCAAAGCAGTGCACGAGCCTTGGCGCCTGGACTCGGCCCAGCGCCGCCGCCTCGATTACCCCGGTCCGATCGTCGACCACGACGACGCCGCCGCCGCCTTCCTCGCCCGGCGCACGTAGGATCGAGCCGTGGGACGGCTTGCGGTGGTTCTCGGCAGCAGTGCGCTCGGTCCAGGTGGCGAGACGATCGCCGCGGCGGGGGCAGCGCACGGCGCCGCGATCGTGCAGCGCCACGGCGGCGAGGAGTACGTGCTGCCGCACGAGATCGACCACGTCGCCAACCTGCGGGCCCTGGTCGAGCAGGGCTGCGATCGGGTGCTGGCGATCGCCTCGGTCGGCTCGCTCGATGCCGAGCTGCCGGTCGGCAGCCTGCTCTGTCCCGACGACTTCATCGCCCTCCAGGTCGGCCTCTCGAGCTTCGGCGACGAGCGCGCCCACCGGGCCCCGCGCTTCGACCCGATCTGGCGCGGAGAAGTCCTCGCCGCCTGGAACGCGAGCCGAGCCGAAGTGCGCGACGGCGGCGTCTACTGGCAGGCGATCGGACCGCGCTTCGAGACCCCGGCCGAGATCCGCCTGATGGCGGCGCATGCCGACGTGGTCGGGATGACGATCGCCGCCGAGTGCATCGTCGCCGCCGAGCTTGGCCTCGCCTACGCGGCGATCTGCGTCGTCGACAACCTCGCCAACGGGATCGGGCCGGAGCCGCTGGAGATCATCGAGCTGGAAGCGGCGCGGGCCCGCAACGCCCTGCAACTGCACGACGGCCTCGCCGCGGTGCTGCCACAGCTCGGCGCCGTGGGCCGGTGAGCGCGGGAGCGCTCACCGTCACCGGCGCCGTCCTCGACGGCGAGAGCGTCGGGTTGCGCTGCGTCGACGAGACGATCGCGGCGCTCGGGCCCGAGGTGACGCCGGAGCCCGGCGACGAGACGATCGAGGCAGCCGGGGCGCCACTGGTGGCGCCGCTCGTCAACGGCCACACCCACGCCGCGATGACCCTCTTCCGCGGCTTCGGCGGCGACCTGCCGTTGATGCGTTGGCTGCGCGAGGTGATCTGGCCGATCGAGGCGAAGCTCGAGGCCGAGGACGTCTACTGGGGCGCGCGGTTGGCCTGCCTGGAGATGATCCGCACCGGGACGTCGCGCTTCTGGGACATGTACTGGCACCCGGGGGCGACGGCGCGAGCGGTCACCGACGCGGGCCTGCGGGCGACGATCGGCGGCCCGCTCTTCGACGCCGACGGGAAAACAGAGGCGATGAAGGAGACGGCCTTGCGCAGCCTCGACGAGCTCGCCGAGTTCAGCCCGCAAGTCGGCGCCGCGTTCGCTCCCCACTCGATCTACACGGTCAGCGAGGGGCTGCTGCGTTGGACCGCCGAGCAGGCGGCCGAGCGCGGACTGCCGGTCCACATCCACCTCTCCGAGACCGAGCAGGAGGTGAAGGACTGCGTCGCCGAGCACGGCGTGCGGCCCGCCGCCTATCTCGATCGGCTCGGCCTGCTGGGCGAACGCACCGTCCTTGCCCACGGAGTCTGGCTCGACCGGGAGGAGCTGGCCCTGATCGCCGCGCGCGGGAGCACCGTCGTCGCCAACCCGGTCGCCAACATGAAGCTGGCGGTCGGCGGCATCTTTCCCTACCCCGCGGCGCGCGAGGCCGGCGTCGCCGTCGGCCTCGGCACCGACGGCGCCGGCTCCAACGACTCGCTCGACCTCTTCTCCGACCTCAAGCTCTTCGCCCTCGCCCAGCGCCACACCAGCGGCGACCCCACCGTCCTCCCCGCCCGCGAGGCCTGGGAAATCGCCACCGGCGCCCGCGCCCACCTCCTGACCAACGAACTGCATCAACTTGTACCGCCGGCAGGTGGAGAAGTTGATGCAGTTCGGGTGGGTGGCCCGGCGGACTTCCTGCTGCTGCGGACGGGGTCGCTGGAGCTCAGTCTTGGGGACCTGTACTCGGATCTGGTCTACGCGGCGAGCGGCTCGATCGTCGACACAACTGTGATCGGCGGGCGGCTGCTGATGCGCGGCGGCGAGGTGCCCGGTGGCGAGGAAGTCCTCGCCCGGGCGATCGAGCGCTCGCGGCGACTCGGAATCGGCTCCGGTGCGCCTTATGCGGCCTGAGGCCGCATAAGGCGCACCGGAAAACCCTGTATACCCCCTGGGGGTATGCTACGGTGGCTCCGTGGCCGACGTCCTGAGCACGATCCTCGAGGGGCTGAAGCAGTCCTTCCTGATGGCCTACGAGGTTTGGTGGGCGCTGGTCTTCGGCTTCGCGATCTCGGCAATCGTCCAGGCCTGGGTGCCGAAGGAGCGGATCGAGGCGACGATGGCCGGCGGCGGGGCAAAGCCGGTTGCCTGGGCGACCGGGCTCGGTGCTGCCTCGTCCTCCTGCTCCTACGCGGCGATCGCGATCGCCAAGAGCCTCTTCCAGAAGGGTGCCTCGGCCACCTCTGCGCTCGCCTTCCAGTTCGCCTCGACCAACCTGGTCTGGGAGCTGGGGCTG
Organism: uncultured Solirubrobacterales bacterium; assembly: GCA_963720805.1. Lineage (GTDB taxonomy): Bacteria > Actinomycetota > Thermoleophilia > Solirubrobacterales > 70-9 > VRUE01. The sequence continues at coordinate 49,787 of CAVRGT010000004.1, forward strand.
GTGCTCTGGGTCCTGCTCGGCTGGCAGTTCACGCTCGCCGAGTACCTCGGCGGCATCCTGATGATCGTGTTGATGGCGGTCCTGCTGCGTTTCTTCGTCTCGCCACGGCTGGAGGAGCAGGCCCGGACCCACGCCCAGGAGGCCGACGCGGGTCACCAGCACCAAGAGGAGCGCGGTTGGACGGCGGTCGCCGTCAACTTCCGCGGCGACTGGATGATGCTGTGGAAGGAGATCGGCGTCGGCTTCCTGCTCGCCGGCTTCATCGGCCTGCTCGACAACGACTTCTTCAACGTCCTCTTCCTCAGCGGCGGGCCGGGCTGGTTGACCGCGATCGAGAACGTCATCGTCGGGCCGCTGATCGCCGTGCTCAGCTTCGTCTGCTCGGTCGGCAACATCCCCCTCGCCGCCGTGCTCTGGTCGGGCGGAATCAGCTTCGCCGGGGTGATGGCCTTCATCTTCGCCGACCTGATCGTGCTGCCGATCATCGCGATCTACCGCAAGTACTACGGCTGGCCCTTCACCGTGCGGATCGTCGCTCTGATGCTGCTGACGATGATCATTGCCGCGCTGGCGATCGACGGCCTCTTCAGTGCCGCCGGGCTGATCCCGACAACGCGGCCCAGCCGCGCCGACATCTTCGGCTCGGTGCAGCTCGACTACAAGCTGGCGCTCAACCTGCTCGGGCTGATCGTCTTCGCCGTCCTCTTTTGGCTCGGCCGCCAGTCGCGCTCGAGCGCCCATAGCTGCCCGGCACACGCTTAACGCCGGGTCCCCGGGGGTATAGGCTCGGCGCGAGTGCCCAGCGACGAGCTGACTGAAAAGTCCAATGCCGGGGCCTCCCCCGTCCGCTACGCAGGCGCGACCAAGCGCTATCCGGGCTCTGCCAAAGCAGCCGTCGAGGATCTGACCCTCGAGGTGCCGGCGGGCGAGATCTGCGTCCTCGTCGGACCGTCGGGCTGTGGCAAGACGACGGCGATGCGGATGGTCAACCGCATGGTCGAGATCAGCGAGGGCGACATCCTGATCGGCGAGCAATCGGTGCGCGACCGCAGTCCGGCCCAGCTGCGGCGTGAGATCGGCTACGTGATCCAGCAGGTCGGCCTCTTCCCCCACCGCACGATCGCCGAGAACATCGTCGCCGTACCGCAGCTGCTGGGCTGGAAGAAGGAGCGCGCCGCTGCCCGCGGCGCCGAGCTGCTGTCCCTGATCGGGCTCGATCCCGACCTCGCCGATCGCTATCCGGCGCAGCTCTCCGGCGGCCAGCAGCAACGCGTCGGCGTCGCCCGCGCATTGGCCGCGGACCCGCTGGTGATGCTGATGGACGAGCCTTTCGGGGCGATCGACCCGATCAGCCGAGAGCGCCTGCAGAACGAGTTCCTGCGGCTGCAGGCGGAGCTGCGCAAGACCGTCCTCTTCGTCACCCACGACATCGACGAGGCGATCAAGATGGGCGACCGGATCGCGATCATGCGCGAAGGGGGCAAGGTCGCCCAGTACGCGACCCCGGCGGAGGTGCTGATGGACCCCGCCGACGAGTTCGTCGAGGATTTCGTCGGCGCCGACCGGGCGCTGAAGCGCCTGGCGCTGATGCGGGTCTCGGATATCGATCTCTGGGAGGCGCCATTGGCCTACGTCGGCCAGCCGACCTCCGAGGTGCGGGCGAAGCTGGCCGAGCCCGACGTTGAGGTCCCCTATCCCCTGCTGGTCGACAGCGAGCGCCGTCCGCGCGGCTGGCTCTCCGAGCGCGACCTCGCCGGCGAGCAGGTCCCGGCCAAGCCAGACTCGCCGCTCGGTCCGCTGCTCGACCGCGACGACATCATGCGCGACGCCCTTGCCGACCTGTTGCAGGGCGAGGCCCAGTACGCCGCCGTGGTCGACCACGAAGGCCGCATCGACGGCGTCCTCTCGGTCGAGATCATCTCCGAGTTCCTCGCCTCGCCCAAGGCCAAGATCGAGGAGCAGTCGGCGACGGAGCGTCCGCATGGCTAACGGCGCGATGCTGGCCGCGGTCGGCGAAGTCGGCAAGGGCTTCATCCAAGAACGCAGCTCGGAAACCCTCCCCTGCCAGGCCACCAACAAGCTCTTTTGCTGGGACTGGGCAAGCGAACACATCAACCGCTACGGGACCCCGACGGTCCAGCACCTGGAACTGGTCGTGATCTCGGTGCTGATCGGCTTCGTCATCGCCTTTGCCCTCGCCCTGTTGGCCCACCGCTACCACTGGTTGCAGCCACCGTTGCTCGCCGGCACTGGGGTCCTCTACACGATCCCCAGCGTCGCCTTCTTCTTTCTGCTGCTGCCACTGACTGGTCGAGGCGAGGACACGGCGATCATCGCGCTCAGCGCCTACACGCTGCAGATCATCTTCCGCAACACGATGATCGGTTTCGCCGGCGTGCCACGCGCGGTCATCGACGCTGCCAAGGGAATGGGCCAAACCGATCGCCAGGTTCTCTGGCGAGTTGAGCTGCCACTGGCGATGCCAGAGATCTTCGCCGGCTTGCAGGTGGCCACTGTCAGCACCGTTGCAATCGCCACACTGGCTGCCTTCGCCGGTGGCGGTGGCCTCGGCGAACCGATTCTCAAGGACGGCATCAGCTTCAAGACGAACCTGATCATCGCCGGCGGCATCGCCTTCATGATCGCGGTCATCCTCGGCCTGATCCTCTTCGCGGTCCAGCGCTACCTGACCCCGTGGCGACGGGTAAGGCAGGCGTGATGATCACAACCCTCTCGAGCCCGCCCATCGCCTCGATCCAGGGCGCGATCGAATTCATCTTCACCCCGCAGAGCTCGAGCGTAACCGGCGGCAAGACCGTCGGCGGCATCGACCAGGTGCTCGAACTACTGGCCACCCAACTCGAACTGACCATCTTCGCCTTGGCCCTCTCAATGGTCATCGCGCTGCCGATCGGGCTCTACCTCGGCCACCGCGGTACCGGTGAACTGTTCGCGACCGTGATCGGCAATGCGGGGCGAGCAATTCCCGAGCTGGCGCTGATCGCCTTCATGGCGGCGCTGATCGGGGTCGGAGTCCTCAACCTGACGATCGCCCTCGCCGTCCTCGGCATCCCACCGCTGCTCACCAACTCCTTCGTCGGCATCCACCAAGTCGATCGCTCCGCCGTCGACGCCGCCCGCGGCATGGGCATGACCGAGTTCGAGGTGCTCTGGAAGGTCGAGATTCCACTTGCGATCCCGACTCTCTTCGCCGGAATCCGCTCGGCGACGATCGCCATCGTCGCCACCGCGACGATCGCCCCGATCGCGGGCGTGCTCACCCTGGGCGACTTCATCATCAACCAAAACGTCTACGGCGATAACGGCGTTTTGGCGGGAGCGATCGTCGTTGCCCTGCTGGCCCTTACGCTGGAGTTCGGGCTCGCCACACTGCAACGTCGGCTCACTTCGAAAGGCTTGAAGCTGAGCCAAGCATGAATCTCGTCCGTGCAAAACGACAAGAGAGGAATCAAATGAGGTCCGAGTTCACTCGTCTGCGTGCAGCCGTTGCCTTGCTGCTCGCCCTTGCCCTCAGCCTCGGCGTGGTCGCCTGCGGCAGTAGCAGCGACAACAGCACGAGCAGCAGTGAAGAAGGAGAAAGTGCCGGAGCGATCGTCTCCAACCCGAAGAACGCCAAGGTCAGTTTGACGATTGGCTCGAAGAACTTCCCCGAATCGGAAATCACCGGCGAGATCTACGCCCAGGCCCTCGAAGCTGCCGGCTACAAGGTCAAAACAGACCTCAACCTCGGATCGGAAACGATCGCCCTGAAAACCCTTAAGCAGGGAGAAGTATCCGGCTACCCCGAATACACCAGCACCGCGCTGGAGTCCCTGTTTAGCCTCGAACCCGGCGAAGTGCCGACCGAAGCCCAACCGGCTTATGAAAAGGCCAAGGCCGAACTCGAAAAGGACGGCCTAACCGCCTTCCCGCCGACGCCGTTCTCCAGCGCCAACGCGGTCGGCACGACGACGAAATTCGCCGAAGAAGAAGGCTTGAAGACCATCTCCGACCTCGAAGGCAAGTCCGAAAGCATGAGCCTCTACGGCTCGCCCGAGTGTCGCCAGCGGATCGACTGCCTGGCCGGGCTCGAAAAGTACTACGGACTCAAATTCAAGTCATTCCACCCGGTCGACATCGGCCTCCGCTACACGGTGCTCGAAAAGGGTCAGGCCGACCTCTCGATCGTCTTTACCACTGACCCGCAGCTGGCCGCGGAGAAAGACAAGTTCGTGATCCTTGAAGACGACAAGGAAGTCTTCCCGGCTGGGAACGTCATCTTTGTGACCAAGAAATCAGTGGTCGAAGAAGCTGGTCCCGACTACGAAAAGACGATCGTTGAGGTGCAGAAGGGCTTGACCCTGGAAGTGATGCAGGAGCTCAATGCGCGGGTCGAACTCGAAAAGCAGACGCCGAAGGAAGCGGCGGCGGCGTACCTGAAGTCGGCGGGGTACGTCGGGTAGGGATTAGGCGCGGGGTGAGGGGGTCCGCCAGACAAAAGCGGGGAGTGTCTGGCGGACCCCCTCACCCCGCGCTCGAACACGTACCGGCAGGACCCCGCGGAGAGGGTTAAGCCGCTGCCGGCTCTCCTTGCGGTTCAGTTAGGTCTGTCTCCGATAGCTCGGTTCGGGTGCGGAGGCGGGCGAAGCAGATGCGGGCGGCCCAGGCGGCGCTGAGGCCTGAGATTGCTGCCAACAGCAAGGCGAAGCGCGGGTCGTAAGCCTGGGATAGCCAGCCGGCAATGGGGCCGCCGATTGGGGTTGAGCCCAGGAAGACGACTGAGTAGAGCGACATCACTCGGCCGCGCATTTGGGGGGTTACCGCTAGTTGCAGGGATGAGTTGATGGTTGCGGCGAAGGTGACCGAGGCGGCCCCGAGGAGGACCAGGGCGGTGAGCTCTACGGCCATCGCCGGCGCCGCTGCGGCCAGCAGGGCCGCGCCGCCGAAGGCGAGGGCCGCGCCGGCGATCAGGCGCGGGCCGGTGCGGCCGTGCGAGCCGGTTACGAGGGCGCCGGCGACGGAGCCGAGCGCCATCGCCGAGACGAGGGCGGCGTAGACGCCGGCGCCGCCGCCGAAGCTGAAGCGGGCCAGCAGCGGCAGGATCACCTGGAAGTTGAAGCCGAAGGTGCCGACCAGGGCCATCAGCGCCAGCGGGATTGCCAACTCGGGTGTGGCGCGCACGTAGCGCAGGCCGGCGCGGATCGCGCCGCGCTCGCGCGTTGCCGGCGGGGCACTGCGCAGCTTGGCCGGATCCATCCCCCGCAGGGCAACGATCATCGCGCCGAAAGAGAGGACGTTGACGGCGAAGCAGGGCCCGACCCCGAAGGCGGCGATCAGGAGGCCGGCGAAGGCGGGGCCGATCAGGCGCGCCGACTGCACGATCACGCTGTTGAGGCTGACCGCGTTGACGACCCGGTCGGGCCCGACCATCTCGATCGCGAAGCTCTGCCTGGTCGGGTTGTCGACCGCGTTGACGCTGCCCATCGCGAAGACGGCGAGGAAGACCATCCAGGGAGCGGCGATTCCCGCCGCGGTGACGACGACGAGACCGAGCGCGGGGATCGCCATCAGCGCCTGCGTGCTCATCAGCAGCTTGCGCTTGGCGAAGCGGTCGGCAAGCAGCCCGCCCCAGGCGCCGAAGAGCAGCATCGGCAGGAACTGCAAGGCGGTGGTCAGGCCGACGGCGACGCCGCTGCCGGTGAGGCTGAGCATCAGCCAGAGCGCCGCCACCGTCTGCATCCAGGTCCCCGAGAGCGAGACCAGCTGGCCGACGAAGTAGCGGCGGTAGTTGGGGACGGAGAGGGAGTCGAAGCTGCGCCTGAGGCCCGCAAGAACATCGCGTTCACGCCCAAATTGACGCGGATTCGAACCCCCGGAAGTCACCGCGTCAATTTGGGCGCTCACGAATCGCCACCGCGCTTGCCGCGCGGCTCCTCCAGCATCTGCTCCAAGATCTCGGCGGCGCGCTCCAGGGCGGCGACGTCCTCGGCGCGAAGATCGCGCATGCGCTTCGCCAGGTAGGCGTTCTTGCGGCCGCGCAGGCGGCGCAACCGCTCGCGCCCGGCGCCGTTGACGCTGACAAGAGAACTGCGGCCGTCGCTGGGATCGGGCGTGCGCTCGACCAACCCCTCCCGCTCGAGACAGCCGAGCGTGCGGGTGACGGTCGGCCGCTTGACCCGCTCGAGCTCAGCCAGCTCGCTCGGCGTCAGCGGCCCGTGCCGCTCGATTGTTGCCAACGCCGCGGTAGAGGTCGGCGTCAGCGAGCCCGCCTCCCCGGCCGCCTCCTGGCGCAGCCGCCGCGCCGTGCGCACAATCCCAAGCCGCAGCCGGGCGGCGGCGTCGGTGAGTGCGGTGTCGGTCCTCTGTCTCATTAGTTAGCGTCGATAATTAGTCTAGCAAACTACTTTCGGATGCGCCTTATGAACCCTGGACGTGCATAAGGCGCACCGAATGCCTTGGCCTCCCGTTGGGAGCCGCAAGCCTGCACGGGGTGAATCGCGCGGAAGCGTCAATTCGCCGTGTCAATTGAGCAAAACGCTTTCAGGGGTGGTTTTTCGCCTCTAACCTCGCCGGCAGGAGGGTCGAAGGAGACAGGCGTGCTCCACGTAATTGATACCTACGTTGTCCGGTTAACCGCCGGATCCGGTTCGAGTCCGGCGCCCTCCGCATAGGACCGCCGGAGCGTCCGAGTCTGCGCAATGCCGTGCTAGCCTCGCGGTGGGTGTCAATTGCGTGCGGGGTGGTTCCCCGCTTCACCAGACTCGACCCGCTCCGGCGGGTCTTGTCGTTTCTAGATCTCGGCCTCGTCGGGGCTCTCGCCCTCGAAGTAGCCAACCCGGTCGCCGCGCTTGAAGAAGGCCCGCAGACCGCCGCCCCGCGGCAGCCTCTCGCCGACGCCGATCTTGTCTGAGTCGGGATAGACGACGACGTCGGGGCGACCGTGACTCGACACCGCCAGGAAGGTCACCGACTCTTCGCTGCGATTGATGATCTGGTGCGCTCCCTCCTCACCAAGTGGGAAGCGAAGCGCCTCTCCCTCCTCGAGCTCGCGGACACCCTCTGGAGTTCGCAGGGTTGGGCAGCCGGAGAGGACGATCACAAGCTCCTCGTCGGCGTAGTGAAAGTGGTAGGGGTAGGCGGCCTCGCCCGCCGGCAGCTCCCAGAGGCTGCAGCCGATCAGCTCGGTGCCCAGCTCGTAGCCGATCCGGGCCCGCCGCGAGCGAAACCCCTCGGGCCTCTCCCCCTCCTCGAACGTCGGCCGGTAGACGTTCGCCATGTGGGGCTCCTCCTAGTAGCGGTAGTGGTCCGGCTTGTAGGGGCCGTCGGCGGGGATGCCGAGGTAGGCGGCCTGATCGGGGCTGAGTTCGGTCAGCTTGACGCCGAGCGCGTCGAGATGCAGGCGGGCGACCTTCTCGTCGAGGTGCTTGGGCAGGACGTAGACCTGCTTGGCTTCGTAGGAGACGCTCTTGCCGAAGAGCTCGATCTGGGCGATCACCTGGTTGGTGAAGGAGTTCGACATGACGAAGCTCGGGTGGCCGGTGGCGTTGCCGAGGTTGAGCAGGCGGCCCTCGGAGAGCAGCACGATCGAGTGGCCGTCGGGGAAGCGCCACTCGTCGACCTGGGGCTTGATGTTGACCCGCTCGGCGGTACCGCCTTCGAGGCCGGCGACGTCGATCTCGTTGTCGAAGTGGCCGATGTTGCCGACGATCGCGTTGTGCTTCATCCGCGCCATGTGATCGATGGTGATGATGTCCTTGTTGCCGGTGGCGGTGACGAAGATGTCGGCGGTCCCGACCACTTCGTCGAGCGTCCGCACCTCGTAGCCCTCCATCGCCGCCTGCAGAGCGCAGATCGGGTCGATCTCGGTGACGATCACGCGGGCGCCCTGGCCGCGCAGCGAGGAGGCGCAGCCCTTGCCGACGTCGCCGTAGCCGCAGATCACCGCGACCTTGCCGCCGATCATCACGTCGGTGCCGCGATTGATCCCGTCGACCAGCGAGTGGCGACAGCCGTAGAGGTTGTCGAACTTCGACTTGGTCACCGAGTCGTTGACGTTGATCGCCGGGAAGAGCAGGTCGCCGGTCTCAGCCAGCTGGTAGAGCCGGTGCACGCCGGTGGTCGTCTCCTCGGTGACGCCCTGGATGCCCGCTGCCACCTCGGTCCAGCGCTGCGGCTCCTCGGCCAGCGAGCGCTGCAGGGTCTCGAGGATGATGCGGAACTCCTCCGAGTCGGCCGAGGCCGGGTCGGGGACCTCCCCCGCCTGCTCGAACTCGACGCCCTTGTGGACCAGCAGGGTGGCATCGCCGCCGTCGTCGAGGATCATGTTCGGCCCATCGCCCTCGGGCCAGAGCAGCGCCTGCTCGGTGCACCACCAGTACTCCTCCAACGTCTCGCCCTTCCAGGCGTAGACGGGGATACCGGCCGCGGCGATCGCGGCGGCGGCGTGGTCCTGGGTCGAGAAGATGTTGCAGCTGGCCCAGCGCACCTCGGCCCCAAGCGCGACCAGGGTCTCGATCAGCACCGCCGTCTGCACCGTCATGTGGAGCGAGCCGGTGATGCGAGCGCCCTTCAGCGGCTGCTCGGCGGCGAACTCCTCCCGGGTCTGCATCAGGCCGGGCATCTCAACCTCGGCGAGCGCGATCTCCTTGCGCCCGAAATCGGCGAGATCGATGTCGGCGACTTTGTAGTCCTGCGTGGCGGTGCTGGTGCTCATCGGCTGGGCGTCTCCTGATCGGTTGGTTGCCGAGCCATGGTACGCAACCTCGGTCCCAGTCCGTCAGACGCTTTTCGCGGTTGGGGTTTCCCTACCCAGCTCGTTGGCGCGTTTGTCGACCAGTCCGGTCAGCACCTGCTGTGAGAAGCCGAAGAAGACGGCGTAGCCAAGCAGCGTCGCCGTGCTGCCGAACTTGATCTGCGAGACGACGTGGCTCTCCACCAGCAGCACCCCCGCCAGCGCAGTCGCAGCCCCAGCCAAGATCTTCAACAGCATCTGGTGGTTGAAGACCCTGTAGGGGGTCTTGATGCGTTCGCCGGTCGCCAGCGGTATTACCGCCGAGAGGAGACCGCCCAGCATCCCGGCGAGCTCGACGGTGAACACATCCACGGAGTGCGCGGAAGCGCCGCCGGGACAGACGCTGTGACCGCTGACGTTGGTGCAGATCTTGAAGATGCAGCCATTGAACATGTGTGTGAACCCGAGCAAAAGCAGGACCGCGAACAGGGCGCCGCTGGCAACTAGGAGAGTGTTGCGCAGGGTCCTGGCTTGAATCTGCAACGAGCTGGAGGCGTCCATCGCGTCGAGGTGAATCTGCCGCAGCCTTGCCCGCATCACGGATAGCTCTTTTTTCGTCCTCGTCCGCCGTTTCGGTTCTTTGTGCGGTTCCAGTTCATTGATGATTTCCGTGACCAGGGCAAGCTGCCAGTCGAGGTCGGGCAGGGCCTGGAGAAGCCCGCGCAGGCGAGCTGCCTGCGCGGGCAATTCGCTCTCGTCATAGGCCATGAAAAGAGCCGCGCTGGCGCTGTGGATCGCCGACCAGCATCGCTCGATACTGGCGCCCGAGTAGTAGAGCTTCAGTTTTAACCAGAAGCGACCAAGTCGGCGCTCCCGAACGACCAGGAACTTTTCGAGCCCCGTGCCCGCATTCGCCTTGCTGACCGGGTCCAGAGGCGCCATGGCATCGAGGGCGTCGTCGAGATGTCCTGCGACGATTCCAACCTGGTAGTCGCCCTCTTTCAGTGCACATTGCGCACGCGTCCTTTCACCATCCACCTGGGCATAGGAGGCCCAGGCTTCGGCACGCCAGAGTGCCGAATCGCGCCTTACCCGAACGCGTAGCGCCTCAAGCTTGCGATCCTCTCGGGCTTTCTGTTTCTGTTGTACTTTCGAGGCCATCCACAGCTCGTTCCGTTTTCGACAGGGCGTCGTAAAAACTGATTCATATGGATAACGCAATTAGTCAAGTATTTCTTCCTTATGGTGGCACTGGAGCGACTCCACTCCGTTCACTTTCGATCTGAAGGTAGGCACAGGAGACTTCGCGTCGAAGCAAACCTGGATGGCCCCAGGAGCAAGCGAACAGGCAGTCGGTTACGCACCCGGCATGGACGCCCGCAGCACACGGGTGGCGGAAGCGCTGAACACGCCGATATTGATCGCCGCGGCGCTGACCCTGCCGATGGTGGCGATCAGCGAGTCGCACCCCGGCGGCGTGCTGGAGGACGTCGCTCGAATCCTCAACTGGGTCACCTGGACCGCCTTCCTGATCGAGCTGGTTGTGATGCTTGCCGTCGTCCCCAACCGCCGGCTCTGGCTGCGCCACCACCCGCTCGACCCCTTCCTCGTCATCTTCACTCCGCCCATCCTCCCCGCCGGCCTGCAGGGCCTGCGCGTGCTGAGGCTGTTGCGCTTGACCAGGCTGCTGCGCCTGGCACAGCTCTCGCGCGAGGTCTTCTCGCTGCAAGGACTGCACTACGCGATGTTCCTCGCCTTCCTGACAGTGATCGGCGGCGGCGCCCTCTTCGTCGCCTTCGAGAAACACTCCCAGCACCTCAACGACTGGCAGGGGATCTACTGGGCGGTGACGACGATGACAACGCTCGGTTCCAGCATCTACCCGACCACGACCGGTGGCGAAATCGTCTCGGTCGCGATCCTGATCATCGGCATCGGTTTCGTCGCCCTACTCACCGGCGCCTTCGCCCAGCGCTTCCTCAGCCCCGAACTCGCCGAGGTCGAGGAGGAGCTGGCGACCGAGCAGGTCAGCGCCGAGGCAATCGCCCTGCGCGAGCTGAAAAACGTTCAGGAACAACTGCAGTCGCTCGAGATCGCCGTCCAGCACCTGGTCGACGAGCGCACCACCTGACCGTTCCGGTGCGCCTTATACGGCCTGGAACCGCATAAAGCGCACCGGAAGTTCAGCCCTCGCTGCCGCGGGCCTCGGCGATCTTGGCCTCCAGCTCGCTCCATCACGTCGGGGTCGCGCAGGGTGGTCACGTCGCCCAGGGCGCGGCCCTCGGCGATGTCGCGCAGCAGGCGGCGCATGATCTTGCCCGAGCGGGTCTTGGGCAGGTCGTCGGCCCAGATGATCCGCTTCGGGCGGGCGAACTTGCCGATCCGCTCGGCGACCGTGGCGCGGATTCCTTCGACCAGCTCGTCGCTGGGCTCGGTGTCGCCCTGCAGGGTGACGAAGGCGCAGATCGCCTGGCCGGTGTCCTCGTCGGACTGGCCGATCACGGCCGCCTCGGCGACCTTGGCGTGGGCGACGATCGCCGACTCGACCTCGGCGGTCGAGAGCCGGTGGCCGGAGACGTTGACGACGTCGTCGATCCGCCCGATCACCCAGAAGTAGCCGTCGGCGTCGCGTGCGGGCGGCGTCGCCGACCAGGTAGGTCTGCTTGCCGAAGCGCGAGAAGTAGGTCTCGATGAAGCGCTCGTCCTCCTTGTAGAGGGTGCGCAGCATCGAGGGCCAGGGACGCTGCAGGACAAGCAGGCCCTGGCCGCTCCTCGACCGGCTCGCCGTCGTTCTCGTCGACGACCTCGGCCTCGACACCCGGGGAATGGCGTCGTCGCCGAGCCCGGCTTGGTCGCGGTGATCCCCGGCAGCGGCGAGATCATGATCGCGCCGGTCTCGGTCTGCCACCAGGTGTCGACGATCGGGCAGCGTTCGCCGCCGATCACCTTGTGGTACCAGAGCCAGGCCTTGGGGTTGATCGGCTCGCCGACCGAGCCGAGCAGGCGCAGCGAGGAGAGGTCGATTCGGCCGGGGATCTCGGCGCCCCACTTCATGAAGGTGCGGATCGCGGTCGGCGCCATGTAGAGGATCGTGACGCCGTAGCGCTCGACCAGCTCCCACCAGATGCCCTTGCTCGGGTAGTCGGGCGCGCCCTCCCACATCACGCTGGTGGCGCCGTTGAGCAGCGGGCCGTAGACGATGTAGGAGTGGCCGGTGACCCAGCCGACGTCGGCCGCGCACCAGTAGACGTCCTGCTCGGGCTTGAGGTCGAAGACGTAGCGGTGGGTGGCGGCGACGCCGGTCAGGTAGCCGCCGGTGGTGTGCAGGATCCCCTTCGGCTTCGCGGTCGAGCCGGAGGTGTAGAGGATGAAGAGCGGCTGCTCGGCGTCGAGCGGCTCGGCCGGGCACTCCGCCTCGGCGGCCTCGATCAGCTCGTCGTAGAAGACGGTCGCGCCCCTCGCGCATCGGACAGTCGATGCCGGTGCGGCGGACGACGACGATCGTCTCCAGCGCGCTCGAGGTCGTCCAGATGCTCGTCGACCGGCGCCTTGATCGGCGCCGTCTTGCCCTTGCGCCGGGCGCCGTCGACGGTGATCAGCACCTTCGCCTGCGGAGAACTCCATCCGCTCGCGCACCGCCTCGGCCGAGAAGCCGCCGAAGACGACGTTGTGCATCGCGCCGATGCGGGCGCAGGCCAGCATGGCGACGACGACCTCGGGGATCATCGGCAGGTAGATCCCGACGACGTCGCCGCTTCCCGACGCCGAGGTCCTTGAGCGCGTTGGCAAAGCGCTGCACGTCGGCGAGCAGCTCGGCGTAGGTGATGTCGCGCTCCTCGCCCTCCTCGCCGCGCCAGTGAAAGGCCACCCGGTCGCCGCGGCCGGCCTCGACGTGGCGGTCGAGGCAGTTGGCCGAGGCGTTCAGCTTGCCGTCGGCGAACCACTTGTAGAAGGGCGGGTTGGAATCGTCGAGGCCTTCGCTCGGCTCCTGCGCCCAGTCGAGCAGCTGCTCGGACTGCGCCAGCCACCAGGCCTCCGGGTCGGCCGCCGCCTGCTCGTAGATCGCCGGATCGTTGAGCAGGGCCCGCGAGCGGAACTCCTCGGGCGGCTCGAAGCTCTCGACCTCGAGCAGTTCGCTCAGCTGCCGCTCCAAGTCCGTATTGACCTCGCCTGCCATTGCTCGCCTCCTCGTAGCTGCCCTGATTCCAACCGTAGCCGTTTGAGCGCCGCTACCCTGAGCCGGTGTTCTTCCGCCAGATAATTCACGAGGACCTCGGCTGCGCCTCCTACCTGGTCGGCGACACCGCCTCCGGCGTCGCCGCCGTGGTCGATCCGCAGTGGGACATCGACCCCTACCTCCACCTCGCCCGCCTGCACGGGGTGCGGATCGAGCACGTGCTGGAGACCCACAACCACGCCGACCACGTCTCCGGCCACGGCCGCTTGGCGCGCGCCACCGGGGCGACGATCCACGTCCACGAGCTGGCCGAGGCGACCTACCCGCACCAGGCCTTCGCCGACGGCTGGACGCTGCCGCTCGGCGCGGGAGCCAGCATCGAAGCGATCCACACCCCCGGCCACCGGCCCGAGCACACCTCCTTCCTGCTGCGTGACGCCGGCCGCGGCGACGATCCCTGGGCGGTGCTGAGCGGCGACTGCCTCTTCGTCGGCGACGTCGCCCGCCCCGACCTCGCGGTCGAGCCGCGCGAGGGTGCCGCCGAGATCTTCCGCTCCCTGCACGAGCGCCTGCTGAAGTTGCCCGAGGAGACCGAGGTCTGGCCCGGACACCTCGGCGGCTCGCTCTGCGGCAGCGCCGGGATCGACCTCAAGACCTGCTCGACGATCGGTTTCGAGCGCCGCCACAACCGCGCCCTGCGCTTCGCCGGCGAGGCCGAGTTCGTTGAGGATGCGGTGGCGACGATCGGCAGCAAGCCGCCCAACGTCAGCCACATCGTCGCGCTCAACCGCGGGCCCCTGGTCACCTCGATCAGCGCCCCGACCCAGCTGACGCCGCACGGCTTTGAGGCGGCGATCGCCGAAGGCGCCCTGGCGATCGACTCCCGCACCAACGAGCAGTTCGACGAGGCTCACATCCCCGGCGCGATCAGCGCCTCCGGCTATGACACCGGCTTCGCCACCAAGGTCGCCGAGATGGTGCCGGTCGATGCCGAGCTGCTCGTCGTCGCCGCCTCCGACGGCAACGAGCTCGAGGCGGCCGAGCTGCTCGCCGCGGTCGGCCTGCAGGTGCGCGGCTTCCTCGGCGGCGGCATGACCGCCTGGCGCGCCGAGGACCGGCCGGTCGAGCGGATCGAGGCGATCGACCTGGCCGAGCTGGCGCGACGGCTCGCGGGCGAGGAGGGACCTCAGGTGCTCGATGTCCGCAACGACGCCGAGTGGGCCGAAGGCCACGTCCCGGACTCGATCCACATCCCCTTCGCCCAGCTGCGCGACCGCCTCGGCGAGCTCCCCCGCGAGCGCCCGATCGCGACAATCTGCAAGGCAGGCAAGCGCAGCGGCCTGGCGGCCTCAATCCTCCAGCGCGAAGGCTTCGAGGGCGTGATCCACGTCAGCCGGGGCAACGCCGCAACCTGGGCCGACGGGCCGAAACCGTGACATATCGACACGTTTGAGGCCCGTCGGCCCCGGGGTTAGTAGCCCGGGGGGTGGCGGGCGACGAAGCCTTCTGGGGAATCCACCGGGGAGCGGTGCCAGCGGGGGCCGGGGCCGCCTACGGTGTCGAAGGCGAGGCCGGCGATGATCATCCAGGCGTGGCCGGAGTTGGCGTAGACGGTGATCCACTTGCCGGGGCCCGGTTCGCCCCAGGTCTCGAGGCCGGTCGAGTCGAGCGGGCTTTCGAGGAAGCCGCCGCCGTGCAGGGCGAAGCTGACCGCGCCCGAGC
>CAVRGT010000005.1:0-234632 GCA_963720805.1 uncultured Solirubrobacterales bacterium
CACCAACGACGCCAACACCGGGCCCGAACAATCGCTGGCCCAGATCGAACGCGACGACCTCAGCGGCGGGGAAGTCGAAGACAAAGAATTCATCTCTCCCTGCACACGGTCGGCGTCGCCGTCGACGGCTCTCACATCTACTGGGCCGACCCGGCGGCGGGGACGATCGGCCGGGCCGACATCGACGGCAAAAAACGCGAGCCCACCTTCATCGTCCCCGGCCCGGTGGAATGCGAAGTCAAAGGCCAACCGGGAGTCTTCGAAGAGACCCCAAGCCGCCCCCGCTACGTCGCCGTTGACTCCGAACACATCTACTGGACCAACACCGGCTGCAGCAACCCGGAAACCGGAGAAGCGATCGAAGGCACCGGGACGATCGGGCGGGCCGACATCGACGGAAGCGAAGCCGGCGTCGAAGCTGCCTTCATCAAAGGCGCCTCCAACCCGCAGGGGATCGCGGTCAACTCAACCCACATCTACTGGGCCAACGCCGGCACGCTTGCCGGGGTGAGGGCGATCGGGCGGGCCACGATCGACGGAGGGGAAGTCAATCAGAGCTTCATCAAAGCAACGGGGGGCGGCACGAAACCATACGGCGTGACGCTGAACCTTTCCCACCTCTACTACAGCGGCAACGAAGAGGGTGAAGACAACGCTTACATCTGGCGCTTCCCACTTGACGGCAGCGGGGAAGGAATCCGCTTCGTCGGCGAAGAAGGCCGCCGCGGCCTAGCGGTCGACTCGGGCCACGTCTACTGGGCGACCCAGGGCGAAGGAAGCGATCGGGCGGGCCGATCTCGAACTCGAAAACAAGGAAAACGAATTCATCGAACTCGAAGGCACCCCAACGGGCTCGCCGCCGGGGCCAAACACCTCTACTGGGCGATAAACGGGGAAGCCGCGACCAACCCCGGCAACGACCTCTACCGCTACGGCCCCGGGAAGGGCGAGCTCACCGACCTGACACCTCTTCCCGGCGGAAACGGGGCAGAAGTGCAGGGCGTGGTGGGTGCCTCCGCCGACGGCAAATAGGTCTACTTCGTCGCCAACGGAGTGCTCGACGAGGCCGAAGAAGCGAAACCGGGGAATTGCAAGGGGACGCTGGGCTCGGCCTCAGGCAGCTGCAACCTCTACCTCTGGCAGGAAGGATCGATCAGTCTGGTGGCGCGGCTGGATGCCGGGGGCAGCTTCGGTACAGACGCGCTCAACTGGGCCGGTACGCCGCGGGAACAGTTCGGCACCGCCAGCTACGTCGCCAACCGCCTTCCTCAGCGCTGACGGGAAGTCCCTGCTCTTTCGCTCCCAAAACAAGCTCAGCGCCTATGACAACGAAGGCGTGCCCGAGTTCTACCGCTTCCGCGTCGGCGACCCGGCGGGGATCCGCTGCGTCAGCTGCAACCCGGCGGGCGAAGCGGCGGCGGGAGGCCCGAGCACGGGTCAGGTTCTCTTCCCGGCCCTGGGACCGCTGGCCGGTGGGGTGTCGGCGGTCTCCGCCCGCATCCTCTCCGCCGACGGCGATCGGGCCTTCTTTGAAACCTCCGAAGCGCTGGTCCCCGAAGACACCAACGGCCAGGGCGGCTGTCCGGTCTGGGGCACGGGGTGCAGTTCTATCCCCGCCTGCCTCGACGTCTATGAGTGGGAGGCCCCCGGAGCCACAGGGGGAACCTGCGAAGAATCCTCGGCCTCCTTCAGCCCCATAAACGGCGGCTGCGTCTACCTGCTCTCGACCGGCAAGAGCAAGTTCCCCTCGCTCTTCGCCGACGCCTCGGCCGACGGCAAAGACGTCTTCTTCTTCACCCGCCGGCAGCTGGTCGGCCAAGACGAAGACGAACTGCAAGACGTCTATGACGCCCGCGTGGGGGGCGGCCTGCCGGCCCAGAACCCGCAGCCGGTGATCCCCTGCGGATCGATCCCGTCCTGCCACGGCCCCGAGCAGACCCCGCCGGTGGAATCCTCGCCCACCACCCCGAGCTTCCTCGGCCCCGCCGACCCGGCGCCCAAACACAAACGCCACAAGACCCACAAGAAACACAAGGCCCACAAAACCCACAAAACCCACAAGACCCACAAGCGAGCCGGCTCCAAGGAAAGGAGCGCCCGGTGAGCGCCCGCAAGGCCACGCTCGCCGCGATCGCCCTCTGCTGCGCGGCGGCGGCGCTCGCCCCGGCCCCGGCCACGGCAGCGGGCGCCCCGGCCTGGTCGCTTTCGATCACGCCGATGCCCTCGAACTTCGCGATCGGCGCCGACCCCGAGCCGCAGTACCTGATCAGCGCCACCAACGTCGGCGAAGCCCCCGCGGGGGGCGAAGCGATCGTGCTCGAAGCGCTGCTGCCGGCTGGGCTGGCGCCCTCCAAAGTGAGCGCCCTCGACAACGACCCCGACACCGCCAATCCGCCCAGCTGCTCGATCGCCGCCCAGACGGTCACCTGCGAAACCGCGGAATCGCTCGGCCCCGGCCGTCTCCTGCTGGCCCAGGTAGACGTCGCGGTCTCAGGCCCCGAAGGCCCGACGACGACCACGGCCTCGATCAGCGGCGGCGGCGCCGCGAAAGTCAGCGCCACCTTGCTCACCAGGGTCCAGGCCGCCCCGCTTGAATTCGGCTTCCTCCCCGGCTTCAGTGCCCCCACCACCGACGGGGAAGGCTCCCCGGCCACCCTGGCGGGCTCTCACCCCTACCAGCAGACCGTCGCCTTCGGCCTGCCGACGGTCAACCCCGGCGACGGGCTGACCAACGCCGGGCACGCCCGCGACATCTACCCCGAGCTGCCGCGGGGCCTGCTCGGCTCCCCCGCTGCCTCACCGGTGCTTTGCACCGAGGCCGAGCTGACCGGCAGCGAGGGCTGCCCCGATCCCTCCCAGATCGGCCTCGCCGACATCACCACCCTGGTCGGCAAAGTGGGCACCAACGGCATCTCCACCACCGGCCTGTTCAACATGGTCCCGCCACCCGGCGCCGCGGCGGAGTTCGCCACCAACGTCGCCGGCGCCGGCATCTTCGTCCACATCCTCGCCGGGGTGCGCTCCGACGGCGACTACGGCGCCGAGGCCGCCACCCACGACATCCTCGCCCTCGGCACCCAGCCGATCTTCAGCATCCAGGCCCAGATCTGGGGCGATCCCTCCGCCGCGGCCCACGACCACGTCCGCGGCGAATGCGTGAGCGGCGAAGGCTCCTGCCCGGTGGGCGCCCGGGAAACCGCCTTCCTGACGATGCCAAGCGATTGCCCCGGCGAGCCGCTGCCCTTCGCGGTCCTCGCCGACAGCTGGGAGGAACCGTTCCCCGAATTCGAAGAACGCGAAGCGCGCTATGAAAGCGCCGACCTCGCCGGGGACCCGGTCTCGGTCCAAGGCTGCGGCGAGCTGAAATTCGAACCGACGATCACCGCCCGCCCGAGTACCAACCTCACCGACTCCCCCGCGGGCCTTGACCTCACCCTGCACCAGCCCCAAGACACCAACCTGGACTCGCGCTCCACCGCGGCGCTGCGCGACGCGGTCATCCGCTTCCCCGCCGGGCTGGCGGTAAACCCCTCCCAGGCGGCGGGCCTCGGCGCCTGCTCAGAGGATGAGATCGGCTTCGAAGCCAACCAAGAAGGCACGCTCTCCTTCTCCAAGGAACCGCAAAGCTGCCCCGACGCGGCCAAGATCGGCACCCTCGCGGTCTCCTCGCCGCTGCTGGTCGCCCGCAACGCCGATCACGAAGTCGAAGAAACCCCCGAAGGGGACCCGGTCTTGGAAGCGCTGCACGGCTCCCTCTACATCGCCAAGCCCTTCGCCAACCCCTTCGGCTCGCTGATCGCCGTCTACCTGGTGGTCGAAGACAAAAAGACCGGCATCGTCGCCAAGCTGGCCGGCAAAGGCGAGCTTGACCCCGGCACGGGCCAGATAACCACCTTCGTGCGAGAAAACCCCGAGCTGGCGCTCCAAGACGTCGTGGTTCACCTCTTCGACGGCCCGCGCGGGCCGCTCCTCACCCCGCCGACCTGCGGTGAGTTCGCCACCGAAACCGACCTCACCCCCTGGAGCGCCCCCGAAGGCAAACACGCTCACCCCGGCTCGAGCTTTCAGACCACGGCCACGCCGAGAGGGGGAAGCTGCCCGACCGGCGAGTCACAGCTGCCAAACGCCCCCAAGCTGAGCGCCGGCACCGAGAACCCCACCGCGGGCAAATACAGCCCGCTGATCTTCAAGGTGTCCCGCGAAGACGCCGGCCAGCGCCTGGGCAAGATCGAAGCCACCTTGCCCGGCGGCCTCTCGGCCAAGCTGGCGGGAGTCGGCACCTGCTCTGAGCAAGACATCGCCAAGGCCCGCTCGCGCGAAGCACCCCGGATGGGAGCCCTCGAGCAGGCCGACCCCAGCTGCCCGGCCTCATCTGAGATCGGCGTCCTCAACGCCGCCGCCGGCGCCGGGCCCACCCCCTACTACACCCAAGGCCACGCCTACCTCGCCCCCCCTTACAAGGGCGCCCCGCTCTCGATCGTGGCGATCGCCCCCGCCGTCGCCGGTCCCTTTGACCTCGGCACGGTGGTGGTGCGAAGCGCGCTCTACCTCGATCCCGTCAGCGCCCAGGCGCGGATCGTCTCCGATCCGCTGCCCGCCGTCCTGCACGGAGTGCCGCTTGACGTGCGCTCGGTCGCGGTGCGCGCCGAGCGGCCCGAATTCAGCCTCAACCCGACCTCTTGCGATGAGAAGTCCTTCGGCGGGCAGGTGCTCTCGACCCTGGGTCAGGCCGCACCGCTGTTTGAGCGCTTCCAGCTCGGCGGCTGCAAATCCCTCCCCTACAAGCCGAAGATGAACGTCCGCCTCTTCGGCCCGACCCACCGCGGCGCTCACCCGCGCCTGAAGGCCGTCTTCACCGCCAAGCCCGGGGAAGCCAATACCTCCCGCGTCTCCTTTGCCTTGCCCAAATCGGAGTTCATCGACCAGGCCCACTTCCGCACGATCTGCACCCGCGTGCAGTTCGCCGCCAACCAGTGCCCGCCGGGCTCGATCTACGGCCACATCAAGGCCACCAGCCCGCTCGTGGACTACCCGGTCCAAGGCCCGATCTACCTGCGCTCCTCCTCTCACAAGCTGCCCGACGTGGTGGCGGCGCTGCGCGGCCCGCCCTACCAGCCGGTCGAGGTCGACCTCGACGGCCGCGTGGACTCCGTCCACGGCGGCATCCGCACCATCTTTGAGAGCGTCCCCGACCTGCCGGTGACCAAGGCGATAATCACCCTGCAGGGCGGTAAGAAGGGCCTCTTTCAAAACTCGACCGACATCTGCAAGGGCACCTGGCGCGCCACGCTCAAGCTCAACGCCCAAAACGGCAAGGTCCACGACACCAAGCCCAAGCTGCACGCCGCCCGCTGCGCCAAGAAGGGCAAGGGCAAGAAGCGGGGACGAAATTAGCGAAAAAGCTCAGCGGCCTGTTGAGCTGCGCACCCGGGCGATCAGCTCTTCACAGAAGCGAAGCGCACCGCGCGCCGAGTCGGGTGTGGTGAATCGGTGGATTGAGCTAAACTTGTCGCAACGAAAAACGTTGCGCTATAGTCAAGGTCTATGCCGGTTGGGACCGCCGAGAAGATCACCGCGCTTAGTCACGACCTTGGCTCGCAACGGCGCCTCGCCGATCTGCTGGGAGTCAGTCCAGCCCAGGTGTCTCGTTGGCGGCAGGGCGGCGGTATCGATCTCGCCAATGCCGAGCGCGTAGACCTCCTCGAGCTGGTGGTCGCCAGCCTGCTTCGCCTCTACCCCGCCGAGGCTGCCGAACTGTGGCTGCAGGGATTCAATCCCCATCTCGGCGATCGTCGCCCGATCGACCTGGTCCGAGCCGGGCGAGCCCAGGAGCTGCTCGGTGCGATCGCGGCAGAGCGCTCCGGCAGCTTTGCGTGAGGCTCTGGCGGGCGCTGCCGCTTGACGAGCGGTCCGGACCCGACCAACCTGGTGGCGCACTCTGGTTTCCGCGCGAACAGCAGGGGGCCGGCAGGCACGACAACCCCGAGCTGTACGGATGTATCTATGTCGCCGAGGATCCAGTCTCGGCGGTGGCCGAGCAGCTGGCGCCGTTCCGAGGCAGCGGCACTCTGGTGCCGTCGATGTTCACTCGCTTTGGTTTGCCCCTTGCTCTCGTTGCCATAGACCTCGTCGATGGGATGCCGGTCGTCGACCTTGACGATCCCCGAGTACTCGATCAGGAGGGCCTGCGCCCATCCCAGATCGCGACGCGGCTAAGGAGCGCGACCCAGCTGCAGGCGGCCGAGATTTACGCAGCGCACCCCGGCGCGATCGCAATTCGCTGGTGGTCGACACTCGAGGCAAGCTGGATCAACTGGACGCTCTTCGATCGAGTTACCCCGGAGTTGCAATTGGTGGAAACCGTGCGGCTCGGATTGGATAGCCCCGTGGTGTTGGAGGCGGGGGAGCTCCTCGGCATCTCTTCGGCATAGGCGCGAGGCGGCTGCTGCCGTGCGCGGTGTCGCCCCGACGTTACCTCCTGCAAGGCAGCGTGCAGGCGCAGGAGCGCCAGGCACGGGGGGGAAGCGAGGGCCGTGCGCGATCGCCTGCTCAACGACTCGCTGACCCGCCTTGCCTCCGAGGCGGCGATCAAGCTCAGCGCCCTTGTCGCCGGCGGCGATCAGATCCCCTATGACGTCGATGCCGAGAGCGGCGACGACTCGCTCTTCTACAGCTACCGGCCGCTGACCTCGCTTTACGTGCGCGAACGCGGGAGCGAGCTGCGCGATCTGGACGGCTTCGCGCCGGCCCGGGACACGGTTGCCGCCGCCGGTATCGCCACCGCTTACCTGGAGGCCCGCGGCGAGCAGGTTCCCGGCGACCCGGGTGAGCGCGCGGCCCAGATGCTCACGGTCTTCCTCGCCTCACTCTGGGACGGCTGCACCGAACTTTCGCTCGACCACGAGCGCCTGCGCAACTCGCTTGCCGTGCTTGAGGCCGAGACCCGCGGCGCCGAGGAGGCCGAGGTGCTGATCGCGCCCTTGGTCGGGCTGCGGATGCCGCTGCCGCGCCTGCAACTCGCCCACGGGCTGCAGATCGTCCGCGCCGACTCGATCGAGGCACCGATCGAGGCGATGCGCAGCGAGGGCATGGGCCGCGCCGCCTGGCAGCCCCAGTTCCTCGCCGTCGCCGAGCAGGGCGAGGGCACCGACAGCGCCGCCGCGGCCCTGGGCCAGCTCGGTGAGCTGATCAGCGTCATGCACCTCTTCAAGACCGGCAGCGTCGGCCTCGGCCCCTACGCCTTCGCCCCCACCGGCGAAGGCCGCTGGGCTCGCCTCGCCACCGGCGCTCCCGCCGCCCGCCCCGGCTCATATGAGCTGAGCGAGGAGGAGGCGATCCAGCTTGCCGAGTTCGCCGCCACGCTGGAGGCCCGCCCCGATCCCGACGGCGCCCTCGCCTGGGCGGTTGGTCGCTTCGAGCTCGGCTGCGGCCGCGACTCCTCCCTTCAGGGCCTCAGCGACCACCTTTTGGCACTGCGCGCCGTTCTCGACGGCCACGGCCCGGTCGGCGCCTCGCTGCCGATGCGCGCCTCCGCCCTGATCGCCGACGAGAGCTTCGATCGGATCGAGGCCCGCGAGCGGATCGAGAGCGCCCTCGAGCTGGAGCGAGCGCTGATGAACGGAACTCCCTCAACCCCCGGCCTGGCGATTGCCGGTTGGATCGAGGAAGGCGTGCGCCGCATCCTGCGCGCAACCGCCCTCGGCGAGCTCAGCGCCGACCTCAACACCGCCGCCGATGAGACCCTGATCGCCAGTGGCCTCGGCGCCGGCGACAGCGAGATCGCCGTGGCGGAGGAAATCGCCGCGCCGGCCGAGATCCTCGTCCCCGAGGAGATCCCCGCGGCGGAGGAAATCGCCGTCTCGCGGGAGACCCCGCGCTTCGAGCAGCCCGCCGCCCAAAACTTCGAGCCGCCAGAGGAGGAGCACGACATGAGCCAGGAGACACGCATCCTCGAGCCGATTCCGGACGAGGGAGAGATTCGCATCACCGCCACGCCCTGGCTGGACGAGGTCGGGGTCTCTGACAGCACCCTCGACTTCCCCGCGATCGAGGGCGACGTCGGGCACCGCGACCGGATCGACACCCCCCGCGTCCGCCACCTCTTCCCAGTGCCAGACGATGCGGACTGGGAGGTCCGCGAGCTCAAGTACGACCACTACCGCGCCGGCTGACCTAACACTGCCGGCCGCAGGCCGGTTCGTCGCCTCCGTCAGTGGGGGCGCGAAGGTTTCTGAACCTTGCGTCGCTCGGCGGAGCGCAGTCCCTGGTGCTTGGCACAATCGGCCGAACAGGCTGGCTGAGTCACAAGTCGGCGAGAGGCTCAAATACCGACAGTCGCTCCGCATCGCTCTGGCGGAGGCTTTCGACGTACTCGGCACCCGCAGCGAGACACGGAGCTGCGCCTGCGGTTTCTTGTACCGCCTCCCTCCAGTGCGGGCGCCACTCAGCAGCGTCCTGCTCCTCCTGCGTCCGGTACCTCATCGATCGATGACGGTACTACGCCCGGCCCGCTGCGATCTCGATCCGCTCCTCGCTCGAGGCGAACAGGTAGCGGTTAATCTCGGCCAGGCCGGCGAGGTCGTGGACGTCCTCGTCGAGGTAGGGGACGCGGATCACGCCCTGGGCTCGCAGCTCCTTGGCCAGACGCTCGATGTTGCGGGCGTCGCGCTCGGCCAGCGCTTGGTAATCGGCAAAGTTGTCGGCGACCCGCTTCGCCAGCTCCTCGTCGCCGAGCTTGTCGGCGAGCGAGGTCTCCAGGTTCCCGCTGCCGGCGCGCAGTTGCTCGGCCGGGTAGTGGACCTTGTTGACGATGACGCCGCCGAAGGGCAGTTTCGCCTCGACCAGTTTGCGGTGGAAGTAGACCGCCTCGTCGACCGGCTCGCCCTGCGGTCCGCAGACGACGAGGAAGCAGGTGCGGGGATCGCCGAGCAGGCTGTTGACCCGCTTGGCCCGGGCCTGGAAGCCGTCGACCATGCCGCTGAAGGCGTTGAAGAACTCGGCCAGGTCGGCCAGCAGGTCGAAGCCGACGATGCGCTTGAAGACCGAGAGCGCCACCGAGGCACCGCGGCCGGCGACCTTGGCGGCGAGGCCGGTCGGCTTCATGAAGACGCGCAGCGAGCGGCCTTCGATGAACTGGGTCAGCCGTTTCGGCGCGTCGAGGAAGTCGAGCGCGTTGCGGCTCGGCGGCGTGTCGAGGACGAGCAGGTCGAAGCGACCTTCGGTGTGCAGCTCGAAGAGCTTCTCCATCGCCATGTACTCCTGCGAACCGGCGAGGGCGCTGGAGATCTGCTGGTAGATGCGGTTGTTGAGGACGCGGTCGCGCGCCTCCTCGTCCGGTGCCTGGCGGGCGACGAGCTCGTCGAAGGTCGCCTTGGCGTCGAGCATCATCGCCCAGAGCTCGCCCTTGATCTCGACGCCCTGCTGCTCGAACAGGGCCGGGTCAACCTGCCTCGCCTCGTTGCCGAGCTCCTTCAGGCCGAGCGAGTCGGCGAGCCGCTTGGCCGGGTCGATCGTCAGCACGCAGACCTTGAGCCCGCGGGCCGCCATCCCGGTCGCGATCGCGGCCGAGGTTGTCGTCTTGCCGACCCCGCCCGAGCCGGCGCAGATACAGATGTCCTTGCCCTCGAGGATGTCGCCGACCGCCGGCATCAGCCCACCTTCTTTGCCAGCCGTCGGGCGCCCTCGACGCCGAGGTCCGGCTCGAAGAGGAAGGGCAGCGCCTTGACCGGCGCCTTGACCCGCCGTCGCAGGCGGGCCAGCTGGGCGCGCTGGGAGCGGGCCCGGTTGTGCTCGGAGAGCCCCGCTCGCGCCGCCGCCCGCATGCCGTTGTCGCTTTCCCCGGCGAGCCCGGCCAGCCGCTCGGCCTCCGCGGCCGAGAAGCGCTCCGGGTAGAGGCCGTTCATGTAGACGCGGTCGACGGCGACGCCGACGTCGTCGAGCAGGTCGCGCTCGAGCGTCGCCGACTCGTTGACCGGCATCTCCTCGGGCAGGGCGACGATCGCCACCCCGGTGTGCTTCTGGTCGGTGATCAGGCGGTCGAGCTGCTGCGCCTGGGAGTGGATCGGGCCGACCCGGGCGATCGCGGCGAAGGTGCGCGGGGTCTGCAGGAAGCCGATGCCGTGGCCGGTGGCGGGGGCGTCGACGATCACCAGGTCGTACTTGCGCCCGCTCTTGACCTTGCGGTCGAGCTGGGCCAGCTCCCAGATCTTGCCGATCGTGACCAGCTCCTTGAGCCCGGGCGTTGCCGCGGCGAGGTAGTTGAAGATGCGGCTGCGGAAGAGCATGTCGCGCATCGCTCGCACCTTCAGCTGCAGCAGCACGTACTCGCGCATCGACTCGTCGGGGTCGATCGAGATCGACCAGAGGTTCTCCTCCATCTCGACCTCGTGGAAGCCGACCTCGGTGTGGGCGAACATCCGCGAGGCGTTCTCCTGCGAGGAGACCTCGCAGACGATCGTCCGCTTGCCTTCGGCGGCCGCGCGCAGACCAAGAGCCATCGCGACCGTGGTCTTGCCAACGCCACCCTTGCCGGTGACGAAGACCAGTCGCTTGTCGAGGAGATCGGTTACCGGGTGATTCCTAGCAATTTCTGGGGTCGGCAGGAAAAGCGGGTGCTCATGCGAATACCCGCGCAATGGGATTCCTTAGCCGCAAGAACAAGTTCGCGTCCGCGCCAGTCGTCGACGAGCAGCACCCGATTGTCGAGGAGCTGGAGGAGATGGAAGAAGTTCTACCCGAGGCGCCTCGGCCGGCGGGTCCTGTCACTGCAGGGGACCCCCCACCTCCTCCGGTCGCTAAAGCGTCCTCGGAGGCGGGCCCCCCTACAGTGCCACCCGCCGGAGAGGCGTCTGAGGTTGAAGCTTCTGAGGGACCGTCCGCATCGGTGGCCGTGAAGTCTGAGCCCGAGCCTGAGCCGGAGAGGTTCATGCCGCGGGATTTGCTCGCGCCCAGCAGGCACGAGCCGGCTGTGGCAGTCGCTGAGCCGGAGGCTCCTGCCAAGCATGCTGAGGTGATTGCGTTTGCCAATCAGAAGGGTGGGGTCGCTAAGACGACGACCACTTTGAATCTTGCTGTGGCCTTTGCCGAGTCCGGGTATCGGGTGCTCTGTGTGGATCTGGATCCGCAGGGGAACTTGACGATGAGTCAGGGGATCGACCCGGACAAGGTCGAGAAGAGCCTCTATGACGTGCTCGTGCACGACATGCCGATGGCCGAGATCATTCAGCATCGCGAGATCGACATCGCCGTCGCCTCGATCGATCTGGCCGGCGCCGAGATCGCGATGAGCACCAAGATCGGCCGCGAGCGCTCGCTCGAGAAGTCGCTGAAGGAAGTCTGGGCCGACTACGACTACGTCTGCATCGACACGCCGCCCAGCCTCGGGCTGCTGACGATCAACGCGCTTACCGCCGCCAACAAGGTGATCGTCCCCGTGCAGTGCGAGTACCTCTCGATGCGGGGGCTGGTCCAGCTGCAGAACACGCTGAAGATGATCCAGGAGAACCTCAACCCGGACGTCCGCATCGAGGGCATCCTGCCGACGATGCTCGACACCCGTACCGTCCACGCCAAGGAGGCGGTTGAGATCCTCGAGGAGAACTTCGGCGACCTCGTCTTCAAATCACGTATCCGCAAGGCGATCAAGTTCGCCGAGGCTCCCGTAAAGGGTGCGAGTGTGCTCAAGTACGATCCGCAGAGCAACGCCGCGGGCTACTACCGAGATCTGGCGAAGGAGGTTCTGGCACATGAGTCGGCGGAATAAGCGGGCGAGTATGCGCGAGGGGCCTCTGTCGGATCTGTTCCGGTCTACGGCTGAGGACGAGGACGCCTCGACCACGGGTCCTGACGCTGCAGGGGACCCACCACCCCCTGCGGTCGCTAAAGCGTCCTCGGGGGCGGTACCCCCTACAGCGCCACCCGCGGAAGAGGCGGATTCGGCTCACGACCAGGGACGGGAGGGGTCCTCTCTCGAAGAGCATGGGGAGACGCCTCCGGAACGGTTGAAGCGAGTGTTCTCCGAGGAGCCCCAGCACGGTCGCCGGGAGTTGGAGCCGATTGTGGAATCGCCTCGCTATGGGCGGGAGGAGCCTGAGTACGAGCCGCCGGGGAGTGGGGAGCCGCATCAGCCCGTGATTCGGGTGGTGGGTGTTGGCGGTGGTGGCGTCAATGCCGTTAACCGCATGGTCGAGGCGCGGATTCCCGGAGTCGAGTTCATGGCGGTCAATACCGATCTTCAGTCGTTGCAGCTCTGCATGGCCGACGTCACCGTGCACATCGGCGAGGAGGCGACGCGCGGACTTGGTGCCGGCGCCGATCCCGAGCTCGGCCACCGCTCCGCCTTCGAGGAACAGGACAAGATCAAGCGCCTGCTCAAGGGCTCCGACATGGTCTTCGTCGCCGCCGGTGCCGGCGGCGGCACGGGTACCGGCGCCGCCCCGGTGATCGCCCGCCTCGCCCGCGAGGTCGGCGCCCTCACCGTCGGCATCGTCACCAAGCCGTTCAGCTTCGAGGGCAGCCGCCGTGGCAACCAGGCCAACAAGGGCATCGAGGAACTTTCCGCCGAGGTCGACACGTTGATCGTCGTCCCCAACGACCGCCTGCTCGAGGTGCTCGATCAGCAGACCTCGATGGTCGAGGCCTTCCAGGTTGCCGACGACGTGCTGCGCCAGGGCGTGCAGGGCATCTCCGACCTGGTCACGCTGCCCGCGGTGATCAACCTCGACTTCGCCGACGTGCGCACGATCATGTCGGAAGCCGGCCGGGCGTTGCTCGGCATCGGCATGGGCCACGGCAACGAGCGGGCCATCCTGGCGGCCGAGAAAGCGATTTCCTCGCCGCTGTTGGAGACCTCGATGGAGGGCGCGCGGGCGATCCTGCTCTCGATCACCGGCGGCGCCGACCTCTCCCTGGTCGAGGTCAGCGAGGCGGCCAAACTGGTCGGCGAAGCCGCTCATCCCGACGCCAACATCATCTTCGGCGCCAACGTCGATGAGGAGCTGGGCGACCAGGTCTGGGTGACGGTCGTTGCGACTCGCTTCGACGGCCGCCCGGCCCCGCAGCGGCGGGTTGCCGAGCCGACGATCCGGCGCACCAAAGAGGCTCCTCGCGGGCGCCGCTCCGAGCGCGATCTCGGCGGCATCGACGTCCCAGAGTTCCTCCCCGGGTAGCGCGAGTCCAGGCCCATGAGCGGGGTCGTCGCCGCGGGCCACCCTCTCTCCGCCGAGGCGGGGGCACAGGTCCTGCGCGAAGGCGGCAACGCCGTCGACGCGGCGGTTGGCGCCGCGCTGGCGTCCTTTGCGGTCGAGAGCCCGCTGACCGGCTTCGGCGCGGGCGGTTTCATCATGGTCCACGACGGCGGCGAGACGACGCTGCTCGACTTCTTCGTCGCCGCCCCCGGCCGCGACGGGCTCGAGCGCGGTGCCGAGCTGGTGCCGGTGCAGGTCCACTTCGATGTGGAGACGGTGCAGACGTTCTACGTCGGCCCGGTCTCCTGCGGCGTCCCCGGCACCGCCGCCGGGCTCGAGCAGGCATTGCGGCGCTTCGGCACGATGCCGCTCGCCGAGCTGGTCAAGCCGGGCATCCGCCTGGCCCGCGAGGGGGCTCCGGTCAATCCCGAGCAGGCCTACATCCTCGACATCCTCGAACCGATCCACGCCCGCCTGCCGGGCACGCGCGAGCTCTACGCCCCTGCCGGGCGCACCCTGCGCGAGGGTGAGCTCTTTCGCTTCGCCGCGCTGGCGGAGGCGCTGGAGCGCTTTGGCGCCGAAGGGGCCGAGCCCTTCTGCACCGGCGAGGTGGCAGGGGCGCTGAGCACCTACGTGCTCGAGCACGGCGGCACCCTCGGCCCTGCCGATTTCGCCGCCTATGAGGTGATCGAGCGCGAGCCGATCCGGGCCTGCTTCCGCGGCACCGAGGTGCTGACCAATCCGCCGCCATCCTCGGGCGGGACCCTGATCGCCTACTGCCTCGGCCTGCTCGAGCAGGCCGGCGGGCGCAGCGGGCCCGAGCAGCTGGTCGCGGCGATGGGCGCCGCCAACGACGCTCGCGGCGACCTGCTCGGCTCGACCACCCACATCTCGGCGCTCGACGGCAACGGGATGTGCGCCAACGTCACCTGCTCCAACGGCTCCGGCTCCGGCGTGCTCGTTCCCGGCACCGGGGTGATCCTCAACAACATGCTCGGCGAGGAGGACCTCAACCCGCGGGGCTTCCACTCGATTCCGCCGGGACACCGGGTGACCTCGATGATGGCGCCGACCGTGGTCCTGCGCGACGGCGAGATCGAGCTCGGCCTCGGCAGCGCCGGCTCCAACCGGATCCGCTCGGCGATCCTGCAGACGATCGTGCGAGCGATCGAGCAGGGCATGGGGGTCGATGAGGCCGTGCGGGCGCCTCGCCTTCACTTCGAGGACGGGGTCGTCCAGGCCGAGCCGGGGATCGACGAGGAGGCGCTGGCCCGAATCGAGGCGCGCGGGATCCCTGTCCTGCGCCGGCCCGAGATCAACCTCTTCTTCGGCGGCACCCAAGCCGTCGCCCGCGAGCGCGGCAGCGGCCGCCTCAGCGGCGGTGGCGACCCCCGCCGCGGCGGCGCCGTGGCAACGGCCTGATGGCGACTTATGCGCCTATATGACGCATAAGTCGCCAAGCGCAAGAATGGCGGCGTGGCGATGATCGACTTCGAGGCCGAGGGACTGCTTGACGGGCTGGAAGGCGACGCGCGCCGGGGCCGCCTCACCCTGCTCGAGCAGCTGGCCTCGGAAGGAGTGACGCTGAAGGAACTGCACGACGCCGTCGCCGCCGGGCGGCTGACGCTGCTGCCGGTTGAGCGCAGCATCGCGGGCGACGGCCCGCGCTACTCGCCGCGTGAAATCGCCGAGCTCGCCGACGCCGATCTGGACCTCCTGCAACGCGCCTCCGCCGCGCTCGGCCTGCCCTATCCGGACCCCGACGAGCGCATCCTCACCGACGCCGACCTGGCGGCCGCAAAGCAGACCAAGGCCTTCTACGACGCCGGCCTGCCGGAGGACGGCATCCTGCAGGTGGCGCGGACGATCGGGATGGCGACGGCGCGGATCGCCGAGGGCAACCGCGAGCTGATGATCCGCACCCTGATGCAGCCGGGCGACACCGAGCGCGACCTGGCCCTGCGCTTCGCCGACGCGGCCGAGAACATGCTGCCGGTCTTCGAACCGACCCTGCTCTACGCCCTGCGGGCCCACACGCTCGAGCAGATTCGGCGTGACGTGATCGGCGCTGCCGACCTCGCCTCGGGCGAGATCCGCGGCTCGGTCGATCGCGCGATCTGCTTCGCCGACCTGGTCGAGTTCACCCGCCTAGGTGAGGAGATCGCGCCGGAGGAGCTCGGCTCGGTGGCCGGGCGCTTCGAGGAAATGGCGGCGATCGTGGCCGAGCCGCCGGTGCGCCTGGTGAAGATGATCGGCGACGCCGCGATGCTCGTCTCCACGGAGGTCGGGCCCCTGTTGGACGCGGCGCTCGAGTTGATCGAGGTGGCGGAGGGAGAGGGGGAGGATTTCCCCTTCCTGCGCGCCGGCCTCGCCGTCGGCCCGACGCTCGCCCAGTCGGGCGACTATTACGGCCGCGCGGTCAACCTGGCCAGTCGTCTCACCGCCGTCGCTCGACCCGGCAGCGTGCTGGTCGACGCGACGGCAAAGGAAGCCGCCGGCGAGGCCTTCTCCTACTCGTTCGCCGGCGAGCGCAAACTCAAGGGCATCGACAGCGGCGTCAAGCTCTTCCGCGCCCGGCGCCCCGCCTGATCTATCTGCGCGATCACGCATAGCCCGCCGAGAAACGCCGAAATCAAGGGCAGAAATAGCCTTTCTGCACGATTGTGCATTTCACTTCGAAATGGCCCCTAAAAAGGGCTACAATGCACGATCATGCAAACCAAGTTGGAGATGGCAAGCGAGGACGCTGAGGCAATTGGCGAGGCCGTGCGGCGGTCGCGGGAATCGCTGGGGCTGCGACAGGACGAGCTTGCCTTCGCTGCCGGCGTGAGTACCCGCGTAATCCACCAGATCGAGCATGGGAAGCCGACCAGCCGGCTGGACAGCCTCTCGCCGGTCCTCGGGGTGCTGGGACTTCGGCTCCAGGCCGGCAAACGATGAACGGACGCAGTGGGGCCAAGTTGACTGTCTTTCTGGGCGGCGAGGAGATCGGCAGGATCGAGCGGCGCGGGCCGTCTCGCTATCGCTTTGCCTACGCGGACCCCGCGCTCCGCTCTGAGCAAACTGACAGAGCCATCCTCTCGGCCTCTCTTCCTCTTCGCGAGAAGCCATTCACGCCAAGCGAGTCGGCGCCGTTCTTCGAGGGCTTGCTGCCAGAGGGCTCGGTGCGGACGGCGGTGGCGCGGAAATTCGGTCTCAGCGAGGAAGACGGATTCGGCCTCTTGGAGGCCTTGGGCATCGATTGCGCGGGGGCAGTCGTCGTTCTCGGGGAGGGGGAGGAGCACCGCGGGCCCGGCGACGGAGGGATTCGTCCCCTTGACACGGGGGAGCTCGAGAACCTGGTCGACGAACTTCCTCGGCGGCCTTTGGGGGTCAGCGCCGAGCCCGAGGGCCTGAGGCTCAGTCTGGGCGGCATCCAGGACAAGCTGGTGCTGGTTCGGATGCCCTCCGGGCAATTCGGGCAGCCGACCGGCGGAGCGCCGAGCACCTGCCTGCTGAAGCCGGATTACGGGCACTACGAGGACCTGGCCGCGAATGAGCACTTCTGCATGACGGTCGCGTCTCGCTCTGGCCTCGATGTCGCCAAGACCGAGATCGTGACGGTCGGTTCGACCCCTTGCCTGTACGTGGAGCGCTTCGATCGGAGCAGCGACGGCTCGGGCCGGATCGTGCGAATCCATCAGGAGGACATGTGCCAGGCGCTCGGCATCCTGCCGGCGGCGAAGTACGAGGCGAACGGGGGTCCGTCGGTCGCGGCGGTGGTGGAACTGCTGAGGAGACTTGGCGGAATCCGGGCGGCGGTCGATATCCGCGGCTTCGCCAAGGCGCTGCTCCTCAACTTCCTGCTTGGCAACAGCGACGCGCACGGGAAGAACTTCGCTCTGCTCTACGACCCGGCGACGAGCGCCCGTCTCGCTCCCCTCTACGACATCGTCTCGACCGCGGTGTATGCGGACCTGACTGACCGCATGGCGATGAAGGTCGGCGGGGTCGACGATCCTGCCGGGGTTGACCTTGCCGCGTGGAAGGAGCTCGCCCGCGAAAGCGGTCTCGGTGGCCAACTGGGCACACTCGCCCGCGCCTGGTCGGCGGAGATCCTGGCGAACGCCGAGCTGCTCCGCGACGCCGCCGTCGCCGAGGGCCGGCACCGTCCCGTAATCGACGCGATCCTCGAAGTCTGCCGCGAGCGCGCCGGGCGGCTGAGCGGCGCTCGCTAGGCGGGCTTGCGCGCGGAGACGAGCAGGTTGTAGAAGAGCTCGGCCGGCAGGTGGGGCTCGAGCAGGCGGCTGTCGAGCTTCTGCAGGGCCATGTAGCTGCGGAAGGCGAAGCGGCGCCAGCCCCAGGAGATCGAGTCCGGCTCGGCGCTCGACTCGACCGTGCGCAGTCCCCAGCCCCAGGCGTTGGCGAGCAGCTCCTCGCCGCCGACGTGGCGCTCCTCGAAGCCGGCCTGGCGCAGCAGGTTGCGCAGGTCGGCCGGGGCGAAGGCGTGGACGTCGACCTCGCCCTCGAGCGCGTGGCCGTCGGACTGCTCGGCCTCGGCGATCGCGCGCGGCTGGGCTCCCACGACCCGGCGCCAGGCCGGCGCGAGGAGCAGGCCGGCGCGCTTGGGCAGCGCCGCCAGGCGGTCGCCGTAGCGCGAGGGCTCACCGGCGAAGGCGATCGCGCCGCCCGGTCGCAGCACGCGGCGGAATTCGGCAAAGGCCTTCTCGAGGTCGGGGATGTGGTGGAGGACGGCGTGGCCGAAGACGAGGTCGAAGCTCTCGTCCTCGAAGGGCAGCACCTCGGCCTCGGTCTCGACCGTCTCGACCTCGAGCCCCAGTCCCTCGGCGGTGGCGGCCAGCCGGCTCAGCATCCCCGGCGAGATGTCGGTCGCGGTGAGGCTCTCAATGACCCCGAGCTGCAGCAGGTTGAGCGAGAAGTAACCGGTGCCGGAGCCGATCTCCAGGCCGCGGCCGAAGCCGGCGCCGTCGCGCCCGCCCAGCGCCTTGACCAGCTTCTGGCGCACCTGCTCCTGGCCGGTGTCGCCGAAGTCGATGCCCCACTTGGCGTCGTATTCGTGGGCGGCAGCGTCGTGGTAGCGGGTGTTGACGTCCTTGATGTGGTCCGCGCTCGCGGTGGGGGAGGCTGGCATGGCGCGGAACTCTACGTGGATTGGCGTAACGCACGGCGTGCTGAGGGCTCAATACGGTCTTGCCACGTGACCCGCGAATACCTTCAGGAAAACCAGCCCGAGGGGGTGCCGCCGCTGCCGCTTACTGGCGAGCGCACCCTTCCCGACGTGCCCGAGGAGAACTACTGGTACCGGCGCCACCTGGTCGTTTACGAGTGGATCGCGGACCGTCTCGACGGCAAGCGGGCGCTCGACATGGCCTGCGGCGAGGGCTACGGCTCCAGCGTGCTTGCCGGGGCGGCGGCGAGCGTCGTCGGCGTCGACGCCAACCCCGAGGCCCATGAGCACGCCCGCCTGCGCTACCTGCGCCCCAACCTGCGCTTCGAGCGCGACCTGGTCGAGAGCTTCGCCGAGCCCTGCGACGCCGTCGTCTTCCTGCAGACGATCGAGCACGTGCAGGACGCCGGCGCGATCCTCGAGCACTTCCGCTCGATGCTCGAGCCCGGCGGCATCGCCTACGTCTCCACCCCCAACCTGCTCACCCTCGCCCCTCCCGGGGCGGAGAAGTCCGACAACCCCTGGCACGTGCACGAGTACCGCGCCGAGGAGTTCCGCCGGCTCTGCGAGGCGCACTTCCCGCGGGTCGAGCTCTTCGGCCTCTTCCACGCCCGCAAGCTGCGCGCCCACGAGCTGGCACTGAAGCTCGGCTGGGACCGGGTCCACAAGGCCCTGGGCCTGAGCAAGCCCTTCTATGACCGCTTCACGCCCGCGATCGACAGCTCCGATTTCGCCCTCAGGCAGGGCGACCTCGATCGCGCGCTCGACTTCGTCGCTGTCTGCCATGGCCCCTGAGGAGAGCGCCGGCGACCTCGCCATCGTCCTGCACTCCCACATGCCCTACGTCGAGGGCTTTGGGACCTACCCCTTCGGCGAGGAGTGGCTGTTCGATGCTGTGATCCGCTCCTACCTGCCGGTGCTGGAGGTGGCCGAGCGGCTGACGATGACGATCACCCCCGTCCTCGCCGACCAGCTCGAGGACGACGGCGTCAAGGAGCGCCTGCGCCGCTTCCTCACCGAGTGGCGGATCGCGGCCGCGGCGGCCGACATCGACGAGGTCGACGCCGAGTGCCGCGACGCCTGCCTCGCCGAGTACGAGCGCTACAGCCACGCCCTGGAGCTGCTCGACGCGGCTGGGGGGGACCCGCTGCGCCCCTTCCAGCGGGCGGCCGCCGAGGGACGCATCGCCCTCGCGGCCTCGGCGGCGACGCACGCTGTGCTGCCGCTGCTCGCCACCCGCCAGGGCCTGCGCCTGCAGCTCGAGACCGGCATCCGCTCGCACCGGCGCCGCTTCGGCTGGGACGGCGGCTTCTGGCTGCCCGAGTGCGCCTACGCGCCGGGGCTCGAGTGGCGCCTGGCGGAGGAGGGCGTCGAGTGGTTCTGCGTCGATCAGAGCCGCCATCGCGAGCCGCTGGACGCGCTGGCGCCGGTCGCCACTGAGGCCGGCCCGGTGGCGTTGCCGATCGACTGGGAGGCGATCCAGTGGCTTTGGTCGCTGAGCGGCTACCCCTCCGACCCGGCCCACGCCCAGTTCGCCGGCGAGTCGCTGCGCGGCATGCGGATCTGGAAGGTCGGCGGCGGCGGCTACGACCCTGCCGCTGCGGCGGCGGTTGCGCGGCGCCAGGCCGGCGAGTTCCTCGCCGCCACGGCGGCGCGGTTGCGCGAGTACAGCGCTACCCGCAAGCGCCGCGGGCTGCTCGTCTTCGCGATCGACACCGAGCTGCTCGGCCACTGGTGGTCGGAGGGGACGATCTGGCTGCGCGAGGTCCTCGCCGAGGCCGAGGCCGCCGGGGTGCGCCTGCTCACCGTCCCCGAGGCACTGGCCGAGCACGAGCCGCTCGATCGAGCGCTGCACGCCTCGAGCTGGGGCGAGGAGAAGGACCTGCGCACGTGGGACTCGCCCGCGGTCGCCGACCTCGCCTGGGGCGCCCGGCGGCTCGAGCTGCGCCTCCTGCGGGCGCTCTCGCGGGGGCTGCGCGGCGACGCCGCCAAGCGCGCCGCGCGCGAGCTGCTCGCCGTCCAGTCGAGCGACTGGGCCTTCCTCGATCAGCGTCGCCAGGCCGGGGACTACGCCTATCAGCGCGCCATTTCCCACTCCGAAGCTGCCCTTCAGGCCATAGACTCTCCGGCCATCGCCGCCCCGCGCACGCGCGCACTAGCCCCTGACCTGAGCCTTTCGCCGCTGCTCATCCCATGACTCGCGTCCTGATCCTCTCCTGGGAGTACCCGCCGCTGATCGAGGGTGGCCTCGCCCGCCACGTGCGCAAGCTCTCCGAGGCACTGGTCGACCGCGAGGTCGAGGTCCACGTACTGACCCGCGGTGGTGAGGAGTCACCAGCGGAGGAGCGGCGCGGGGGAGTGTTCATCCACCGCATCCGCGAGCCCAAGCGCCCGACCGACCTCGGCGAGTTCGTCGCCTGGGTCGAGCGGATGAACTCCGACATGCTCGCCGCCGGGGTCGAGCTCGGCGATCGCTACAGCTTCGATTTGGTCCACGGCCACGATTGGCTCGTCGCCAACGCCTGCGACCACCTGGCCAAACGCTTCGACGCGCCGCTGGTGACGACGATCCACGCCACCGAGCACGGTCGCCACCAGGGCTGGGTCGACAAGCACCCCCAGACCTACATCCACGGGGTCGAGCGCTGGATCACCAACCGCTCCGACCGGGTGATCGCCTGCTCCCATTACATGCGCGAGCAGATCGCCGACATCTTCGGGGTCGAGGAGGCGCGGGTCTCGGTCATCCCCAACGGGATCGACCCCGACGACCTGCAGCCGCAGGATCCGGAGGAGTTGACCCGCCTGCGCTCGGAGTTCGCCAAGCCCGGGGAGAAGCTGGTCCTGCTGATCGGCCGCCTCGTCTACGAGAAGGGCTTCCAGCTGGCGCTCGAGGCGATGCCGCGCCTGATCGAGGAGGTGCCCGGCACCCGCTTCCTGATCGCCGGCTCCGGCACCCACGAGGCCGAGCTGCACAAGCAGGCCGAGGAGCTGGGCCTGATGGAGCACGGCACCTTCCTCGGCTGGATCGGCGACGACGTCCTGCACTCGCTCTACCGGATCGCCGACCTCACCGTGGTGCCCTCGATCTATGAGCCCTTCGGCCTGGTCGCGCTCGAGGCGATGGCCTCCGGCTGTCCCTGCATCGTCGCCGACACCGGCGGCCTGCGCGAGGTCGTCCCGCACGAGGAGGCCGGCCTGCGCTTCCGCGCCCACGACCCCGAAGCGCTCGCCGAGATGGCGATCCGCGTCCTCTCCGACGATGAGCTGGGACGCAACCTCGTCGCCGAAGCCTACGAGCACCTGCGCCGTTTCGACTGGGGCGATGTCGCCGAGCAGACGGCAGCCGTCTACGCCGGCCTCCTCGGCGCCCAGCTCGACCACGCCTGAGTCAGTTCAGCTCGGCCTCGGACTTCTGTGCGGGCATGAACTGCCCGGTTGTGGTGCTGCCCGGGCTCCAATCGATCCCTTCGATCAGCGCACTCGGGGGAACGCCAAGCGCACCCGCGAGCTTGACCAGCGTGTCGATGCGGGCGATGCGCAATCCCCGCTCCAACTGACTGATCTCGGTGCGATGGAGCGAGGCGCGGACGCCCAACTCCTCCTGCGACATGTCCGCCCTTCTGCGGCACCGGGCCAGGTTCTCCCCGAAGAGGGCAGCGATGTCCACTGGCGGCATTGTTCTCGCTGGCGCGTACATAGTCCACATCGCCAACGCGGAAGCACCGCCACAGTAGAAACGTCCGCGCCACGACCGAGTGCGGTAACTTAGCAGATGACAGACAGAACCTCTCGGATGTGGTACGGTCCTTGCAGGTCGCGGCAGCCGAATTGGGGCCTCGTCCTGTCCCTACCATGACCACATGCGAGAAATCGGAGTTCGGGATTTGAAGGCGCAGCTCGAGCAGCGTGCTCCGCGATGTCGAGAAGGGCGAGACGGTGAGGGTCATCTCGGGCGGCCGTGCCGTTGCGGAGATCGTGCCGGCGCTGCCCGAGCGGAGCGAGGCGATAAACAAGCTGATCGCCGAAGGCAAGGTGACGCCCGCTTCCCGACCGAAGCCAAAGGGACCGCCACCGCCACCGCGGAAGACCGGGCGCTCCGCTTCGGCGATCATCCTCGCTGAACGCGAAGAAGCGCGTTGATCGTCTACTTGGATGCCAGCGCGCTGGTCAAGCGCTACGTGGAGGAGGAAGGCAGCGACACGGTCCTCGAAGCGATGGACCCCGAGTCCAGTTGGGTGATGTGCAGGATCGGTTACGTCGAGACCGCCGGGGCAGTCGCTCGCGGGGGAGAGCACGAGGATCTTGAGCGATTCAGGCGCGATTGGAGTCTCATCGACGTCGTCGAGGTCAGTCAGACCCTGGTAGAGCGGGCTTCGCGCCTCGCGATATCTGCTCGGCTGCGCGCGCTCGATGCGCTTCATCTCGCGGCGGCACTCTCCGTACCGAGCGGAGACGTGGTTTTCGCGACCTGGGATGTCCGCCTGCACCGCGCTGCCCGCGAGCAGGGCCTGCGGACCCTGCCCGCCGTGCTTGGCTGAACGCGGTCGAGAAGTGGTTCAGGTCTGCGCCGGTTAGCCCGGCGGTTGCAGCGTCGTGTAGGCGTTGGGGTCAGGCTCGACCGGGTCAGGCCAACGCAGCTGCTCGGGCGCCTCGCGCATGCGGATGATGCGGGCGGGGATGCCGGCGACGACGGCGTTGGCGGGGACGTCCTTGGTCACCACCGAGTTGGTGCCGACGATCGCGTTGTCGCCGACGCTGACGCCGCGCAGGACGCAGGCCCCGTAGCCGATCCAGACGTTGGAGCCGACGATGACGTCGCGCTTGTAGATGCCCTGCTGTCGGATCGGCCGCTCGACTTCGACCACGCCGTGGTCGAAGTCGATGAACATCGCCCGGTCGGCGATCACGCACTGGCGGCCGATCCGCACGTGCTGGTAGGCGGAGATCGTGCACTCCTGTCCGATCACCGTCTTCTCGCCGATCTCGACTCGGCCCTCGTGGCAGCGGACCTTGGTCTTGTCGCCGATCCAGACGAAGCGGCCGAAGTCGACCCGGCCCCTGGCGGCGATCTCCAGTTCGAGCCCGCGGCCGAAGAAGACGAGGCCGTTGGTGCGCCAGCGCCGCCCCGCCGCGGTGAAGAAGCGCCGCCGCAGGTAGCGGCCGAGCAGCTGCCCGTACCTGCGGTTCAGCATTCCGTTGCGGGAGAGAAAGCGGATCGTGGAAATCACGGCGGCGGGAACTCTAGACTCACCGATCCGTGACCGACGTCGCCAAGACAGCCCCGCTCGCCGAGCGCCTCGTCGCCGGCGACAAGCGCGCCCTGGCGCGGGCGATCACCCTGATCGAGTCAGACGACCCGGCCGGCTGGGAGCTGGTGCGCGAGGTCTACCCGCGCACCGGCAAGGCCCGCATCGTCGGCTTCACCGGTCCTCCGGGCGTCGGCAAGAGTACCCTGATCGGTGCGCTGACAGCGGAGTTGCGCAAGTCCGAGCGACAGGTCGCGGTGCTCTCGATCGATCCCTCCAGCCCGTTCACCCAGGGCGCCCTGCTCGGCGACCGCATTCGGCTCTCCGACCACTTCCTCGACCCCGGCGTCTTCATTCGCTCGATGGCCTCGCGCGGCGCCCTTGGCGGCCTCTCCGAGGCGGCATTGCAGGTGGCGCTGGCGATGGACGCGGCGGGCAAGGACGACGTGCTGATCGAGACCGTCGGCGTCGGCCAGGCCGAGATCGACATCGTCGACCACGCCGACACGATCGTGCTCGCCCTGATGCCCGGCTCGGGCGACTCGATCCAGGCGCTGAAGGCGGGCGTGATGGAGATCCCCGACGTGATCGTCGTCAACAAGGCCGACCACCCGATGACCGACACGATGGTGCGCGAGGTGCGCGGCGTGCTGGCGCTCTCGCACGACCCCGAAGGCTGGACCGTGCCGATCCTGCGCACCGAGGCGGCGCGGGGCGAGGGCATCTCCGAGCTGGCTGAGGCGATCGACGAGCACCGCGCCCACATCGAGGCCGCCGGTACCTTGGAGGAGCGCCGGGCCCGCAACCTGCGCAGCGAGGTGCTCGGCATCGCCACCTCGCGCATGCGCCGTCGCATGGAGGCGACCGCCGCCGAGGACCCCCGGACGGCGGAGCTGCTCGAGCGAGTCGTCCGCCGCGAGCTCGACCCGGCCAGCGCAGCCGCCGAGTTGCTGGCGAGGCAGACCGATGACTGAGGAGCCGGCTGTGCCCCCGTCCCTGGAGGAGGCGAGGAGCTGGGTTGGCTATCGCCTCGATGACATCGCGGGTGATGAGGTCGGCCAGGTCCAAGGCTTCTTCGTCGATACCGAGGACGGCAGGCCCACCTGGATGATCGCCAGACAGGGCCGCCGCCGAGGCACCCTGGTAGCGATCCCAATCGGCAACTGCGCCGCCGCCGACGGACGCGCCTGGGCGGCCCAAGAGCGCGACACAATCCGCAATGCCCCAGTAATAGACCCAACCCGCCCCCTGCTACGCGAGCACGAGCTAACAATCTGCGCCCACTACGGCATCAGCGAAAACGTTGGCCGCGCCGCCGAGGTGGTCGGGCGCTCCGAGAACTCAGTTACCTCCCAGCCCGGCTAGCAGCCGAGCTGTCGCGCGATCACCATCTGCTGGACCTCGTCGGTTCCCTCGCCGATGGTGAGGATCTTGGCGTCGCGGTAGAAGCGGCAGACCGGGTACTCCTCGATGAAGCCGTAGCCGCCGTGGATCTGCACCGCCTCCTCGGTCGCGCGCACCGCCAGGCGGCCGGTGATCAGCTTTGCCTGGGCGGCGGTGAGGGTGAATGACTTGCCCGCGTCCTTCTCCAGGGCGGCGCGCCAGGTGAGCAGGCGGGCGGCCTCGATCTGGGCCGAGAGGTCGGCGATCTTGGCCTGGATCGACTGGAATTTGGCAATTGCCTGGCCGAAGGCCTGGCGCTCCTTGGCGTAGGCGATCGCCTCGTCGAGGGCGCCCTGGGCGAGGCCGACGCCCATCGCGGCGACTCCGATCCGACCGCCGTCGAGGATGTGGAGGAAGTTCTTGAAGCCCTCGCCGCGGCGTCCGAGCAGATTCCCCTCGGGCACGCGGCAGTCCTCGAAGCTGAGCGGCCGCGTGTCCGACGCGTTCCAACCCATCTTGCGGTAGCCCGCGCCGATCTCATAGCCCGGCGTTCCGTTGGGCACGATCAAGTTGGAGATCTCCTTGCGCCCGCCGGCCTCGCCGGTGACGGCCGTGATCGAGACGCAGCCAGAGATGTCCGTCCCCGAGTTCGTAATGAACTGCTTGGCCCCGTTGACGACCCATTCCCCGTCCTCGAGCTTCGCCGTAGTCCGCACGTTCCCCGCATCGGACCCCGCCTCCGGCTCAGTCAGCCCGAACGAGGCGAGCCGTTCACCGCTGCAGAGCTTGGGCAACCACTCCGACTTCTGCTCATCCGACCCCCAGAGCCAGATCGGCATCGTCCCCAACGACGTGTGCGCAGCCATCGTGATGCAAACCGAAGAATCGATCCGCGCAAGCTCTTCAACAGCGAGCACGTAGGACAACGTGTCCGCGCCTCCGCCCCCGTACTCCTGCGGAAACGGAATCCCCATAAGCCCCAAGCCGCCGAGCTTCTCGACGATCTCATAGGGAAACCGCTTCTCCCGGTCCAACTCCTCCGCCACCGGCTTGACCTCCTGGAGGGCGAAGTCCCGAACCGTGTCCCGCAGCAGCTTCTGCTCGTCGCTGAGATCGAAGTTCATAGCTCGGGCAGCCTATTCGGCCCGTGAGGAGGGTTGGGGTGTCCCTCCCGCGCAGCGGCGTCCTCTTTTTCGCCCCGCAGACATCCTCGGACGGCAGAGCAGTCTCCCGGCGAAAAACCCAGCAAGCGGGAGGGACACCCCAACCCTCCCCGCCGCGCCGTCTATAGCTGCAGCGACTTCACCTGCAGCAACTCCTCGATGGCGTATCTGCCGTTCTCGCGCCCGTGCCCAGACTGCTTGTAGCCGCCGAAAGGCGCCAGGGGATTGAACGCCCCGCCGTTGATCTCGATCTGCCCGGTGCGGATCCTCTTCGCAACGCCGATCGCCCGCTCCTGATCGGCCGACCAGACCCCCCCGGCGAGGCCGTAGGCGGTGTCGTTGGCGATCCGCACCGCGTCGTCCTCGCCGTCGTAGGGCTGGATC
This sequence comes from uncultured Solirubrobacterales bacterium, assembly GCA_963720805.1. Lineage (GTDB taxonomy): Bacteria > Actinomycetota > Thermoleophilia > Solirubrobacterales > 70-9 > VRUE01. Next base: position 26,531 of record CAVRGT010000005.1, read on the forward strand.
GCCAGCACCGGGCCGAAGATCTCCTCCTGGGCGATCGTCATCTCTGGCGTCACATCGGAGAAGACAGTGGGGCGGACGAAGTAGCCCTTGTCCAGCCCCTCGGGCGCCGCGGCGCCTCCGGTAAGCAGTTTCGCTTCCTCGGCCTCGCCCTTCTCGATGTAGCCGCGCACCCGCTCGCGCTGGGTCTCTGAGACCAGCGGCCCGAGCCGGGTCGCTTCCTCGAAGGGGTCGCCTGGCGTGAAGCTCTCCGCCGCCTGGGTGGCGATCTGCTCGGCTTCGGCGAGCTTCTCGCGCGGCACCAGCATCCGGGTCAGGGCGCTACAGGTCTGACCCGAGTTGAGGTAGCACTTGCCGACACCGTCGGGCACTGCCTTGCTCAGGTCGGCGTCGTCGAGGATCACGTTCGGCGACTTGCCGCCGAGCTCCATCGCGACCGGCTTCACCGTCGCCGAGGCGAGCTCGGAGACGCGGCGCCCGGCCCGGGTCGAGCCGGTGAAGGAGACCATGTCGACGCCGGGGTGGCCGGCGATCGCCTCGCCGACGACCGGTCCCGTGCCGGTGACGAGGTTGAAGACCCCGGCGGGGAGGCCGGCGGCCTCGATCACCTCGGCGAGGATGAAGGCGTTGAGCGGCACGATCTCGCTCGGCTTCAGCACCACGGTGCAGCCGGTAGCGAGGGCGGGGGCGACCTTGCAGGCGATCTGGTTCAGCGGGTAGTTCCAGGGCGTGATCGCGCCGAGCACGCCGACCGGCTCGCGCAGCACCCGCGAGTTGCCGATCTCCTCCTCCCAGCGAATTTCCTCCATCAACTTCGGCATCGCGCCGAACTGGGCGATCGGCAGCCCTGCCTGGATCATCTTGCTCAGCGTCAGCGGCATGCCGAGCTCTTGAGAGATCGTCGCCGCGATCTCGTCCATGCGCTCGGCGAGGCCGGCGGAGATCGCGCTCATGTAGCCGGCGCGCTCCTCGCGCGAGGTCCGCGACCAGGACTCGAAGGCGTCGCGCGCGGCAACCACCGCCCGGTCGGCGTCAGCCGCCGTGCAGGCTGGGATCGACCCCATCGTCTCCTCGCTGGTCGAGTTGACGACCTCGAGGGAACCGGAGGCCTCCGGTTCGACCCACTCACCGCCGATGAAGATCTTGTCCTTCGCCTGAACCTCAGCCGCCGTCGCCATTACGCCCTCCTCGCTAGTTCCAGTGGCTCCATCATGCCGGGTCCGGGAATAGCCCGGGCGTCGCGGGCGTTCAGAACCTCGCCGCAGCTCTCGCAGATGCCGCGGTCGCTGACCGCGCCGCCGCACTCTTTGTGGACGATCAGCATCGGCGGGCCCTCGGGGCCGGGGGAGTAGCGGTCGCCCCACCTGAGCAGGGCGATCAGGGCCGGCCAGAGGTCGAGCCCCTTCTCGGTCAGGAAGTACTCGTAGCGCTCCGGCTTGGCCTGGTAGGCGCGGCGCTCGAGGATGTCCTCCTCGACCAGCCGCTGCAGGCGGGCCGAGAGCACGTTGCGGGCCACGCCGAGCGCCTTCTGCAGCTGGTCGAAGCGCCGGTGGCCGTTCATCACGTCGCGCACGATCAGTAGCGACCAGCGCTCGCCGACGACTTCCAGCGAGCGCGCGATCGAGCAAATCTGCCCCGGATAGTCGTTGCGCAACACAAAGTGATCTTCGCACACTGGGTTGCGTCAAGCAACTAACTGAGTTAGGGTCCGCAACGCAGGAGTTGCTTCAAGCAACCCATTCCGCTGACTTCCTGGTTTTGCGCGGATACGGCGTCAAACCAGGAAGTCAGCGGAGAGAACGGAGATGAGATGAGGTTGATTCAGAGACATAGGCAGCCGCGTCGGGCGAAGGTGGCGCGGATCTCGATCAGCGAGGCCGAGATCACCGCCGATCTTCTCTATCCGGCGAACCCGCGCTCGAACCGTGAGCGAGGCGCCGCCCACCAGCGCAGGGCGGGCCGTTGAGCGCCGAGGGAGTGGCCGAGCAGGGCGGCGGCGCGGTCGAGGCGGCGCTCGCCTTTGCCGAGGCCCAGCCCGAGATCACCCGCCGTCGCGAGCTGGTCTGGCAGGACCCGCTGCCGACGGCCGCCGCCGGGGCGACCATGACCGGGATGGAGTACATGGAAGCGATCGTCGCCGGCGAGATGCCGCCACCGCCGATCGCGGTGACGATGCGGATGCGCCCGATCGAGCTCGGCGAGGGCCGCGCCGTCTTCGAGGGCGAACCGGGCGAGGAGCACTACAACCCGATCGGCGTCGTCCACGGCGGCTACGCGGCGACCCTGCTCGACTCAGCCCTCGGCTGCGCCGCCCACACGACCCTGCCCGCCGGGGTCGGCTACACCTCGCTCGGCCTCGAGGCCAAGTACGTGCGCCCGATCACCCGTGACACCGGCCGTGTCCTCTGTGAGGCCAACGTCCTCTACCGCGGCCGCCGCCAAGCGACCGTCGAGGCCAACCTGACCGCCGCGGACAGCAGCAAGCTGCTCGCCCACGGCATCGCCACCTGCATGATTCTGGGCGGCTCATAGCAGATCTGCAATAAGTACATTTTTGCTATATTTCGAACATGAAGACGCCTGGGGATCTGCTCCGCGAGACTCGCGAGCGCCACGGAGTGAGCCAAGAGCGCCTGGCGATGCGAGCCTCAACCACTCAGTCGGCGATATCTCGCATCGAGCGCGACCGGATATCGCCTTCCGTGGAGACGCTTCGCGAGTTGCTGTTCCTGCTCGGGGAGGACTTGGTTCTTGGTGCTGATGAGCGCGACGCGGGGATCGATTTCACGCTCAACGAAAAGAATCTGGCGTTGACTCCGGCGCAGCGTGTTCGACAGGGCCTTGCTTTCGCTGATTTCGTCAGGCGAAATCGAGGCACGGTTGCTCGTATGCGACAGGGAGATTCTGGTGGTTGACGGCGAGCAGAATGATCAGCCTCTGGAGGCAGGCCCTCTCCTGCGAGTTCTCGGGCATCACGGCGTGGACTTCGTCGTGATTGGAGGGTTGGCCGGGCTTGCGCATGGCTCTGCCTATCCGACGTTCGATCTGGATGTTGCCTACGCGCGAGATCGGGCCAACATCGAGCGGATGGTGGATGCGCTGAAGGAGCTTGGCGTAACACTTCGTGGAGCCCCCGCCGATCTTCCGTTTCAAATCGACGCACAAACCCTTTCCAACGGGTCCAACTTCACCTTCGACAGCCCGTATGGCAGCTTCGACATTCTTGGCGATGTGGCAGGGATCTCTGCCTATGACGAGCTGAGGGTCAAGTCGGACGCGGCCTCGATTGAGGACATCGAGGTCCGAGTCGCATCAATCGATCACCTGATCGCAATGAAGCGCGCCGCGAATCGGCCAAAGGATCAACTGATGGTTGAGGAGTATCTGAAGCTGGCGAACCGAACCGACGGTTAGGCCGCGAAAGAGCGCGCTAGCGCGGTGAGCAGGCGGACGCCGTAGCCGCTGGCGTCGCTGCCGGTGTAGGCGCGGCCGACGTCCCAGGCGGTGCCGGCGATGTCGAGGTGGGCCCAGGGGGTGTCGCCGACGAATTCCTCGAGGAAGCCGGCGGCGGAGATCGTGCCGGCCTTGCGCTTGGGCGCCGCGTTGGTGAGGTCGGCGACCGCCCCCTTCATCAGTGCCTTGTACTCGGCGTGGAGGGGGAGGCGCCAGACCAACTCGCCGGTCTCCTTGCCGACCGCCTCGATCACTGCGGTCAGGGCGTCGTCATTGCTGATCACGGCTGCGTGGGTGGACCCGAGCGCGATCATCACCGCGCCGGTCAGGGTGGCGATGTCGACGACGCGGTCGGCGCCCTGCTCGATCGCGTAGGCGAGCGCGTCGGCGAGGATCAGGCGGCCCTCGGCGTCGGTGTTGTTGACCTCGACCGTCTTGCCGTTGTACTGGGTGATGATGTCGCCGGGCTTGATCGCGGTCCCGGAGGGCATGTTCTCGGTCGAGGGGACGACGGCGATCAGGTTCAGCTTCAGGCCAAGCTCGGCGATCGCCCCGACCGTCTCCAGCACCGCGGCGGCGCCCGACATGTCCATCTTCATCTCCTGCATCCCCGCCGAGGGCTTGATCGAGATGCCGCCGGTGTCGAAGGTGACGCCCTTGCCGACCAGGCCGAGGGTCTCGCCGAGCCACCGCCGTCGTAGCGCAGCACGATCAGGCGCGGGTCCTCGGCGCCGCCCTGGCTGACCGCGACCAGCCCGCCCATCTTCTTGGCGGCGATCTCCTCGCGGCCGAAGACCTCGACGCTGAGCGAGTCGTGGCCGGCGGCGATCTCCTCGGCGCGGCCGGCCAGGTAGGACGGGGTGGCGACGTTGGAGGGCAGGCTCTGCAGGTCGCGGGCGCGGTTCTGCGCCTCGGCGCAGACGCGTGCGGCCTCCACCGCGGCGGCGATGCTCTCTGGCCCCAGCAGATTCAGCGAGTCGAGCGCGGCCGGCTCAGGGTCCTCGGGGTCCTTGCTCTTGAAGCGGTCGAAGCTGTAGGCGCCGAGGATCGTGCCGGTGACGAGGCCCTCGGCGAACGCATCGGCGTCCTCGCCCTCAGGCAGGACCCAGGCGAGGGAGCCGAGATTCAGCTTGCCGGCCGCTTTGGCGACCAGTGCCGCGGCCACCCGCAGCCGCTCGGCGTCGAGGTCCTCTCGCTTGCCCAGTCCCGCGACCAGCACCCGGGCGGGCTGCTCGGGGTGGATCGTGGCCAGCTTCTTGAAGCCCCCCTTGGCGTCGGCCGCGCCGCGGGCAGAGGCGAGCGCGCCGGGCAGCTCCTCGCCCTCGCAGAGGCCGATCGCGACGAGGTCCGCGTCGACCGCGGTGAGCTCGTTCTGGCTGACGGAGACCTTCATCGAGCTCGCGAGTCTATGACCTTGCGCACGGCGGCTGACCGAAGGGCCCCGCTATCGTCCCAAGTGTGGGCCAGCTGGCCCTGATCGAGCCGAGACCCGGCATAAACACTCAGAGAAAGGCAGCTCATGCCCAGCTCAGTAATCCTCGCGACCGCCCGCACGCCCTTCGGCAAGATGGGCGGAACCCTCTCCTCGCTTGACGCCACCGACCTCGGAGGCCACGCGATCGAGGCTGCCCTGGAGCGCTCCGGCGTCGCCCCCGAGCAGGTTCAGCAGGTCGTCTTCGGCCAGGTCCTGCAGGCCGGCCAGGGCCAGATCCCCTCGCGCCAGGCCCAGATCAAGGGCGGCATCCCCAAGGAGGTGCCCTCGGAGACGATCAACAAGGTCTGTGCCTCGGGCATGCGCTCACTCGGCCTCGCCGACCAGGCGATTCGCGCCGGCGACACCGAGGTCGCCGTCACCGGCGGCATGGAGTCGATGAGCCAGGCCCCGCACCTGCTGCCGGGCGCCCGCTTCGGCTACCGCATGGGCCACGTCGAGACGATCGACGCGATGGTCCACGACGGCCTCACCAACCCCTTCACCGAAAAGCAGATGATCAACGAGGCCAGCGAGGTCTCCAACGAGCTCGAGATCACCCGCGCCGACATGGACCGCTTCGCCGAGCGCTCGCACCGGCTCGCCGCCGAGGCGACCGACGCCGGCCGGCTCGCCGACGAGATCGCCTCGGTCACCGTCAAGTCGCGCAAGGGCGAGCACGCGGTCGAGACCGATGAGGCGATCCGTGCCGAGACCACGGTCGAGACGCTCGCCGGCCTGCGCGCGATCGGCGGCGATGACGCCACCCACACCGCCGGCAACGCCCCCGGGGTCAACGACGGCGCCGGCGCGATCGTCGTCGTCTCCGAGGATTGGGCCGAGAAGGAAGGCCGCACGCCGCTGGCTCGCGTGCTCTCCTACGGCACCGTCGCCGACGACTTCCCCTACCTGGCCAAAACTCCGGCCAACGCCGCCAAGCAGGCACTGGAGAAGATCGGCAAGAGCCCCGAGGACGTCGACCTCTGGGAGATCAACGAGGCCTTCGCCTCGGTCGCGCTCAACTCGATGCGGATGCTCGGCGTCGACGAGGAGAACGTCAACGTCAACGGCGGCGCGATCGCGCTCGGCCACCCGATCGGCGCCTCCGGCGCCCGCATCGTCGGCTCGCTCGTCCACGAGCTCGGCCGCCGCGGCGGTGGCATCGGCGTCGCCGCGATCTGCTCCGGCGGGGGCCAGGGCGACGCGATCGTGATCGAGGTCGACGGCCGGTAGCCCGATGAGCCGCGCCGCGGCGTTCTTCGACCTGGATAAGACCCTGATGGCTGGGTCGTCCGGGATGCAGTTCGCCCGCGTCGCGGCCCGTCACCAGCCTGGTCAGCCGCCGCCAGTTGGCGAGCTGGGGCTTCGAGCATCTGCAGTACCGCCTGCGTGGCACGACCGACGAGCGCACTACCGAGGTCCTGCGGGCCGCCCGCGAGCTGATCGCCGGCGTGCCCGCGCGCAGCTTCGAACGGATGAACCCCGAGGTGATGGCGGCGATCCTGCCGCGGGTCTACCCGCAGATGCTCGACGAGGTCTACGCCCACCAGGACGCCGGCCGGCCGACCTTCATCGTCAGCGCGGCGGGCAGCGGCGTGGTCGAGCCGCTGGCCACGGTGCTGGGCATGGACGGTGGCGTCGGCACCCGCTACGGGGTGGGGGAGGACGGCGCCCTCACCGGCCGCTTCGAGGGCCCCTTCGTCTACGGCGAGGGCAAGGTCGAGGCGATGGAGGCGTTCGCCGCCGAGCACGACATCGACCTCGCCGCCTCCTACGCCTACTCCGACTCGGTCTCCGACCTGCCGATGCTGCGCGCCGTCGGCAACCCGGTCGTCGTCAACCCCGACCCGCCCCTGGCCGAGATCGCCCGCGACGAGGGTTGGCAGACGCTGCGCTTCGAGCGCCTCGGCCGCCGCCTGGTCGCGATCGCGGTCACCCTGCTGGCGACCGTCGCCGGCTTCGGCGGCTCGCGCATCGCCGCCCGCCGCAAACAGCCGCCGCGCCGCTTCACGGCGCGCCGCTGAGGCTCAACGCGCGCGCCAGGTCGGCGGCGGTCTGGGGCCCGCGGAGGACCTCTGCGATCCGCCCGTTGCGGTCGACGATGATCGTCATCGGCAGGCCGAGGACGCCGTAGCGCCCGGCGCTCCCGGCGGCGGCGCGCAGGTTGGGGAAGGTCCAGCCGTAACGGTGGACGAAGGCGAGCGCCGCGGTGCGGTCGTCTTCCCAGTCGACGCCGACGAGCGAGGCACGGCCGTGCAGCGCCCGCGCCAAGCGCTCGAATTCGGGCGCCTCTTCGCGGCAGGGCTCGCACCAGCTGGCCCAAAAGTTGATCGCCGCCGGCCTGCCGCGCAGGGAGTCGACGCTGACGCGGGGCGGAACCAGTACCTCCCTCGGCAGCGGCGGCGCCGGCTTGCCCGGTGCGGATGGACCGCCACCGGCGCTGAGCAGGCCGTAGGCCAGCAGCCCGCTCGCCGCGCCGACCACGACGATTGCGACGATCAGGTTGCGAGGGTTCATTTCCTGGACTAAGTTAGATCGAAGTGCCACCCGGGGAGCGGTTCGACGGAAGGAGCGAGGTGGGAGAGAGGTGGGTTCCGTAACGACCAGACTTGCGCTGATAGTTGCCGCGACTCTCTTCGTCGCGGCGCTGATCGGCTTCTACGTCGCCGGCTTCGCCAAATCGCCCCCTACGGTCGAAGCGAGCCACGTCACCGGTCGCACCGCCCAGTTGACACTTAAGACCGAGGCGGCCGTCGGCCCGCAGGGCGCCAACAAGTCGTGGGTTTCCTACCTGATCAAAAACCCCCAGGACGAATGGGTCCACAGCACTGAATACAAGCTGCCGGCCCACGCCCTGGTTCACGTCACCGTGTACCAATTCGACGGCGACAGCGGCCTGCGCAATCCCTTCCTCTCCCAGGTGCAGGGGACAGTCGGCGGCGTGATGCGGGTGGACGGCAAGGCGATGAAGTCGATCCCACCCGAGGAGGCGTCACACACCTTCGCGGCTCCCGAACTTGACCTGGTAGTTCCCCTGCGGGGCGTCCCCGAAGACGAGGAGGGCCAGTGTGAGGAAGGTCCCTGCAACTTGAAGCAAGCGCACGAGACGATCACCTTCACGATCCGCACCGGTAAGCCGGGCCGCTACCGCTGGCAGTGCTTCGTGCCCTGCGCCGCCGGCTTCCTCGCCGGCTTCGGCGGCCCGATGCAGACGATCGGCTACATGGACGGGTTCCTCCATGTGGTCTGAGGGCCGGGCGAGCGCGAGTGGCCGGTGACTCGGTGAAGGAGCCCAACCACCTGCGCCGGGTCGCGATCGGCGCCCTGGTGCTGAGCGCGATCGTGACCCCGATCGTGGTCGCGGTGATCGCGCCGACGCTGCCGCCGGGCAACGCCACCAGCGCCTCGCGCAACCAGGTCTTCGACGACACCGTTCTGCTCGGAGTCGTCACCCCGATCGCGGTGACCCTCTTCACCTACTTCGCCTACACGCTGATCGTCTTCCGCCACCGCAAAGGGGGGCCGGTGGACGGCGTCGCCGTCCGTGACGACAAGCGCGTGCACGTGCCCTGGCTGGTGGTGACGACGATCATCGTCCTCTTTCTAGCTACCTTCGGAACGGTCGAGCTGACCGACGCCGGCGCCGGCGGTGGGCAGGGGCCGGACCCCGCCTTCACGCCGTCGGGCAAGGCGATGCCGGTGCAGGTGATCGCGCAGCAGTGGGAGTTCACCTACCGCTACCCGACCTTCGGCGGCATCGAGACCGCCCACCTCGAGCTGCCGGTCGGCCAGCAGGTCGCCCTCCACGTCACCTCGCTCGACGTGATCCACTCCTTCTGGGCGCCGAGGCTGGGCGTCAAGGCCGACGCCAACCCGGGGGTGGACAACGTCGCCTTCGTCAAGCCCGACGAAGAACAGTCCTTCGATATCCACTGCAGCGAGCTCTGCGGGCTCTGGCACGGCTACATGTTCGACACCGGGCAGGTGGTCAGCGACGCCGAGTTCCTGAGCTGGATCCACCGGCAGAAGCGGATCTTCGCGCCGGCCGCGAAGGTGCTGCCGAAATACGCGACCCACTACTTCCCCGAACCCGACAGGAGGGGCGGATGAGCGAAGCGACCGCGGGCAGGCCGCTCTGGCGGCGCCTGATCGGCTTCAACCTGCTCGGCGGCGATCGTCCTCGGCATCGTCGGCTTCTACTTCGGCTGGTGGCTGGGGCACCAGATCCACGCCGAGAGCCTCGATTTCTTCGAGGACACCAACCAGAACGACGTCGCCCTGATGCTCGGCTACGTCTTCTTCGTGGTCGGCTTCCTCAGCGGGCTCGGCTTCGCCAGGTATCCGCTGGCGCGGATGCTGGGCCGCGATCGCTCCCACACCGAAAACGAGCACGGCGGTGTCGGCCGCTACTTCGGGCTCTGCACCGACCACAAGGTGGTCGGCGTCCAGTACCTCTTCGGCGTCGGCCTCTTCTTCTTCATCGCCGGCCTCAACGCGATGCTGATCCGGATCGAGCTGCTGCAGCCCTCGCCGCAGATCTTCGGTGCCGGTAACTACCTCACCCTGGTCGGCCTGCACGGCACGATGATGATGGGGATCATGACCTCGGGGGTGCTCGGCCCCTTCGCCAACTACTTCGTGCCGCTGATGATCGGCGCCCGGCGGATGGCCTTCCCGCGGGTCGAGGCGATCACCTTCTGGCTGCTGATGGCGGCCGGGACGATCCTCGTCTCGACGATCTTCTTCGGCGGCTTCCCGACCGGCTGGACCGGCTACGCGCCGCTCAACGTCCAGGCCAACTACGGCTTTGACTCCTACATCTTCTTCTTTGCTCTGGTCGGCCTCTCGATGATGCTGCTGGGGCTGAACATGATCGCCACGATCGTCACCATGCGCGCCCCCGGGTTGACCTGGGGCCGGTTGCCGATCTTCTGCTGGGGCGCGCTCAGCACCTCGATCCTGATGGTGCTGGCGGCACCGGTCCTGATCGCCGCGCTGCTGATGGTCGCCTTCGACCGCGGCGTCCAGACCTCCTACTTCCTCGCCGCTGCCGGCGGCAGCCCCTACCTGTTCCAGAACCTGTTCTGGTTCTTCGGTCACCCGGAGGTCTACGTCCTGGCCCTGCCCGGCTTCGGGATCGTGCTCGAGATCCTGCCGGTCTTCGCCCGCAAACCGCTCTGGGGCTACCGGATCGCGGTCGCGGGGATCCTCGGCGTGATGCTGCTCAGCTTCTTCGTCTGGCAGCACCACCTCTTCGTCTCTGGCCTCAACTCGACCCTGCGCCCCTTCTACATGTTCTCCACCGAGTCGATCTCGGTGCCGACCGGACTCGTCTTCCTGGCCGGGATGGCGACGCTTTGGCGGGCGAAGATCCGCTACACGGTGCCGATGCTCTTCTGCCTCGCCTGGTTCTTCAACTTCTTCATCGGCGGCGCCTCCGGGGTCTTCCTCTCAGACGTGCCCAGCGACGTCGCCACCCACGGCAGCTTCTTCGTCATGGCCCACTTCCACTACACGATCATGGGCGGCCTGATCTTCGCCTTCTTCGCCGCGATCTATTACTGGGTGCCGAAGATGTTCGGGGTGATGCTGAGCGAACGGCTGGGCAAGATCCACTTCTGGACGATGTTCATCTCCTTCAACGCGACCTTCGCGCCGCTCTTCGCACTCGGCCTGATGGGGATGCCGCGCCGCGTCGTCACCTACCCGTCGCACCTGCAGGGGCTCAACGTCTGGGTCTCGATCTCGGCCTTCGTGCTCGGCGCCTCAATGCTGGTCTTCCTCGCCAACGTCGTCTACTCGCTGGCGATCGCGCGCAAGCCGGCGCCGGCCAACCCCTGGGACTCGAAGTCGCTGGAGTGGCAGACGCCGACGCCGGTGCCGGTCGAGAACTTCGAGCGCCCGCCGGTGATCGATTCCGATCCCTACGACTACGGGGTGCCGCCGACGCCGCCAATGGCGCAGCCGGCCGAGGCGGCGGGGTAGGCGGTGCCAATGGAGAGCTCAGCCCACAACCAGACACCGGCGACCCCGGCGCCGAGCTACGCCGAGACCCCGGAGCTGCACGAGCGCATCGACCGGATCGGCTTCGGCCTGCTCGCCGGGGCGACGATCATGTTCTTCCTCGGCTTCGTCTTCGCCTACTTCTACCTGCGCTCGCTCGACAACAATCAGCTCTGGCGCCCGGCGGGGGTCGACCCGCCAAGCGGCTACGGCATCGCGATTGCCGCCGCCTTCGCGCTCAGCGCGATCGCCTTCGGCTACGCCGCGCGGGCGGCGCGGAGCGACGGGCGCTGGGTGGCCGCCTCGGGCATCGCCCTGGCCCTGGCGCTGTTCGGCTGCGTCGCACAGTGCTTCGAGTACGCCCACGTCCCCTTCGGCCCGGAAAGCGGCGGCTACGCGAGCGTCTTCTACGGCTGGACGGCCTTCTTCACCGTCGTCGCCCTGCTCGGCCTCTACCGAGTCGAGACGGTCTTCGCCTCGGGCCTGCGCAACCGCGGCGCGTCGCCGCCCGAGGGTTTCGTCGCGGGCGCCTACTACTGGGCGCTGCTGGCGGCGATCGGGGTGCTCGCCTGGATCGTCCTCTACCTGGTCTGACCGTGGTGTTCGCGGCGCTCGCCATTCCCCTCGACTGGACCGGCGACCCGGCCCTGCTCTGGGTCCTTCTAGCCGCGCTCCTCTACCGGCTGGGCGGGAAGGAAACGAGCGCGCGGCCGGGTGATGGCTGGCGCTCGGCCTCCTTCGCCGTGGGGCTGCTGGCGATCGTCGCCGCGCTCGACTCGCCCCTCGACGGCCTCGCCGACGAACTCTTCTGGGCCCACATGGTTCAGCACATCCTCCTGATCGGCGTCGCCGCGCCGCTGCTCGCCCTGGCCCGGCCCTGGATGCGAATGTGGCGAGGATTCCCGCGCCCGACCCGCCGCGCCGTAGCCCGGCGGGTCGCCGGCCCGGGCCGGCGACCGCTGCGGCGGGCGGCGACGATCCTCGGCGGCGGCGCCGTCTCGTGGCTGCTCTTCAACCTGAACTTCTGCGCCTGGCACCTGCCCGGCCTCTACGACGCGGCGCTGCGCTGGGAACTCGTTCACGCCCTCGAGCACCTCACCTTCTTCGCCACGGCGCTGCTCTTCTGGACCCGCGTCGTCCCCGCGCCACCGTGGCGCTCGCCGTTGGGCGAGCCCGCCAAGCTCGCCTACCTCGGCTCGACCCTTGTCGTCGGCTGGGTGCTGGCGATCGTGCTGGCGCTGGCCACCTCGCCGCTCTACTCCGCCTACGCGGGGGAGGCGAGCCGGCCCGGGAGGATCTCGGCGCTGACCGACCAGCAGCTCGCCGCCGGGGTGATGTGGGTGCCGGGCTCGCTCGCCTACACGATCGCGATGGTCGTGATCGCCTACCGTTTGCTCGAGCCCCGACCGAAGCGGGGAAGCCAACCCGCAAAGCCACTGCCGACAGGAGTTGGATGAGATGCAACCGATCCCGCAGCTGCTCGCGACCGCCGGCTGGACCAGCTTCTCGGGCGTCTTCTCGACCGTCTTCCCGCTGGTCGTCCTGATCGCCGTGCTCACCTGGTACGCGCTGGCGAGCAGAAAGCACCCTTGAGCCGCAGGGCCGCAGCGGCAGCGATTGCGGTCGCCGCGCTTGTCGGCATCGGGCTGGGGGTGGGCGTGCACCAGCTCCGGAGCGGCGGTTCCGGCGACGCCGAGGCGCTGGCGAAGGTCCGCGGCCAGGCGGTCTGGCCCGCCGGGCTGCGCGAGGCCCCCGACTTCGCCCTGCCCGACCAGGCGGGTCGGCGACTCGCGCTGAACTCGCTGCATGGCAGGCCGGTGATCCTCACCTTCATGGACTCCCAGTGCCACCAGGAGTGCCCGCTCGAGGGCCGGGCGCTCGCCGCCGCCTTCCGCACGGTGCCCGCCGCCGAGCGGCCGGTCGTGATCGCGGTCAGCGTCAACCCCTGGGAAGACACCCCGGGCTCGGCGCGGCGCGCGATCAAGCGCTTCGGCCTGGCGCCGTTCGAGTGGCGCTGGCTGCTGGGGTCGAAAGCGGCGCTGGAACCGGTTTGGCGCAAGTACGGGATCGAAGTGCGCCAAACCAGCGGCGATATCGAACACACCGACGCGACCTACCTGATCGACGCCAAGGGCTTCGAGCGGGCGGGGATGGTCTACCCGTTCCTGCCGACCTGGGTCAGCGACGACCTCGAAGTGCTGGCGGGCGAATCCTCCTCGTAGCAGCCGCAGGCCCGGGCGAGGTGCAACGTCTTGCGGCTCCACGGCAACGAAAAAACGTTGCGCCCTTAGACTCAGGCAATGGCAATCGAGCCCCGCGAGAAGCCCGAGTACAAGGAGCGCGAGGCGGAGTTCTCGACCATGTCGGGGCAGCCGATCGCGCCCCTCTACGGGCCCGAGCACGCCCCCGAGAGCCCCGGGGAGACGGTCGGAGCGCCGGGCGAGTACCCCTTCACCCGCGGGCCCTACCCCTCGATGTACCGGGGGCGACTCTGGACGATGCGCCAGTTCGCCGGCTTCGGCACGGTCGAGGAGACCAACGAGCGCTTCCACTACCTGCTCGACCACGGCCAGACCGGGCTCTCGACCGCCTTCGACATGCCGACCCTGATGGGCTACGACTCCGACCACGAGCGCAGCCTCGGCGAGGTCGGCCGCGAGGGTGTTGCCGTCGACACGCTCGACGACATGGAACAGCTCTTCGACGGCATCCCGCTCGGCGGCGTCACAACCTCGATGACGATCAACGCCCCGGCGGCGATCCTGCTCGCCTTCTACGTCCTGGTCGGCGAGCAGCAGGGGGTGGCGCCGGAGAAGCTCGGCGGCACGATCCAGACCGACATCCTCAAGGAGTACATCGCCCAGAAGGAGTGGTGCTTCCCGATCGAGCCGGCGATGCGCCTGGTCACCGACATGATCGAGTGGTGCAGCGAGCACATGCCGCGCTGGCACCCGGTCTCGATCTCCGGGTACCACATCCGCGAGGCCGGTTCGACCGCGCAGCAGGAGCTCGCCTTCACGCTCAAGGACGGCTTCACCTACGTCGAGCGGGCGCTCGAGCGCGGCCTCGACGTCGACGACTTCGCCCCCCGCCTCTCCTTCTTCTTCAACGCCCACATCGACTTCTTCGAGGAGATCGCCAAGTACCGGGCGGCGCGCCGGATCTGGGCCCGCGAGATGAAGGAGACCTACGGCGCCAAGCGCGAGGAGTCGATGCGACTGCGCTTCCACGCCCAGACCGCCGGCGTCTCGCTGACGGCGCAGCAGCCGCTCAACAACGTCGTCCGCACCTCGCTGGAGGCGCTGGCGGCGGTGCTCGGCGGCACTCAGTCGCTGCACACCAACTCCTTCGACGAGGCACTAGCGCTGCCGACCGAGGAGGCGGTGAAGGTGGCGCTGCGCACTCAGCAGGTGATCGCCTTCGAGTCAGGCGCGCCGAACACGCCCGACCCCCTTGGCGGCTCCTGGTTCGTCGAGAAGCTGACCGACGAGATGGAGGAGGCGGCATACGGCTACTTCGCCCGCATCGATGAGCTGGGGGGGATGGTCGAGGCGATCCGCCGCAACTTCCCCCAGCGCGAGATCGCCGACGCCGCCTTCACCTACCAGCGCGAGCTCGACCAGCGCAAGCGCATCGTCGTCGGCGTCAACGACTTCACCGAAGAGGACGAAGTGCCGACGCCGATCCTCCGCATCGACCCCGCCCTCGAACGCAAGCAGACCGATCGCCTCGCCGCGACAAAGGCCAAGCGCGACGGCGCCGAGGTCGAGAGCGCCCTCGCCGAGCTCAAGCGCGCCGCTGCCACCGAAGAGAACCTGATGCCCCCGATCATCGCCGCCGCCCGCGCCCGCGCCAGCGAGGGCGAGATGATCGCCGCAATGCAGGAGGTCTTCGGCACCTACACCGAGTCCCCGGTCTTTTAATCCCACCCCTTCCCGCGACTGGTCACTTTGCCCACCGATGGGGTGGTAAAGGGTTCAGCCGTGCCTCTCCGCGTCTGCTTGGGCGCGCGCCATGGCGCTGCGGAGGATCTTTTGCACGTGTGCAGGGTCGTGCTTGATCTGCCAGTGGGAAAAGCGCAGGGGCCACATGCCGGCCGCGAGGTGTGCCTGATCGCGCTCCAGACCGCGCCGCTGCTGGGACGCGGTGCGGTGGTATCGCAACCCGTCCGCCTCCACCACGATTCCAAGCTCGGGCCAGAAGAAGTCGACTTCATAGCCATTCACCCACGTTTTCGTCTCGGGGACTGGCAGACCAGCGGCATGAGCAAGCGACCTCATCAGCTGCTCCAGCTCGGAGTCGCTGAGCCGGAATGCGAGGGGGTCGAGGAGCTTTCGCAGCGGCGCCACACCGGGCTGATTGCGGTAGTTCTCGAGCGACGCATACAGCACGTCGGCCCTGACCCGGTCGAGCTTGTCGGCCTCGTTGACGGCGCGCTCGAGCTGCATCGGCCTCAGTCGCGTCGCCTGGTCGATCAGCGTGCGAGTGGGTGAGGTGAGGGGAATCCCGTCGTGGAATGCACGGTCGCCCATGACTGACTTCGTGCGCCTGTGGACCCGGATCCCTCGCTGTCGGCCGCGCCTCCCGGCCGGTATCGAAACGTCGATCATGCCGCCCTGCTCGTTCCCGAATCCCCAAAGGGCAGCCGCGCTGCCGTGGCTCAGCATCGCATCCGGCCCGCAGGCGAGTACGGCCGCCATCCAGCGCCCACGTCTGCCCAGCTGAGGCCGCCCCACCGCGTAGACGCCGCGCCACACGGGATGAAGCCGTCCCGAGGCGATTCTTCGCTCGATCTGACGGGGGCTGAGTCCCAGCCTCAGGAGCTGGCGCCGCGCGACCGCGCCGTGCTGTCGTCTCACCAGGTCCCAGATCGCCGCATCCCGCTCGGGCCCATTCCACGACTGGTCATTTGGCCCACGCATACGGTGGTAAAGGGTTCAGCGAGGCGATTTCTCCCCGTGGTGGTCTAGGCTCCCGGGCGCATGGGTATCGCCACCGCTCGCAAGATTCGCGTCGTTGTCGCCAAGCCTGGCTTGGACGGGCACGATCGTGGGGCCAAGATCATCGCTCGCGCTTTGCGCGACGCCGGGATGGAGGTGATCTACACCGGGCTGCACCAGACGCCGGAGCAGATCGCCGAGACGGTGATCCAGGAGGACGCCGATGCGGTCGGTCTCTCGATCCTCTCCGGCGCTCACATGACGCTGGTGCCGAAGGTGGTCGAACTGCTTGCTGCGCAAGGGGTCGATGACGTTCTGGTCACGGTTGGCGGCACGATTCCGGCGGAGGACATTCCGGAGCTGAAGAAGCTCGGCGTCGCCGAGGTCTTCACTCCCGGTGCGGGAACCGATGAGATCATCGATTTCATCCGCGACAACGCCGCTGAGCGCGACGACGTCTAACGCCCGCTGCGGGTCGAGGGAACGGCTTCGCGCTGCGCCCGATAACCTCCCGCCGCCACGTCTATAGATAGACTGATTGACTGGTCAGTCAACCAGCTTTAGAACTAGCCAAGGAGGCTTGAAACTTGAAGATCTGCGTCCTGGTCAAGGAGGTTCCGGACGCCGCCGTTCAGAAGCGCATCGACTCCAGCACGATGCGGCTGGACCGCAGCGGCGAGAAGAACCTGAACCCCTTCGACACACACGCCATCGAGGCCGCCATGCAGATCAAGGAGGGCGGCGCGATCCCGGTCGAGGAAGTCGTCGCCGTGACGATGGGCCCCGACTCCGCCGTCCGCGCTCTGCACAAGGCGGTCGCGCTCGGAGCCGATCGCTCCGTGCACCTCTCCGACGATGCCCTCGCCGGCTCCGACGTCTGCGCCACCGGCTACTCGCTGGCCAAGGTGCTCGAGGCCGAGAGCCCGGACCTGGTCCTGCTCGGCCAGCAGTCCGATGACGGCGAGTGCTACACGATCGGCGCCGTCGTCGCCGACCACCTGAAGATGCCCTCACTGACCCAGGTGATCAAGATCGACGTCGACCGACGGCAAGCTGCGCTGCGAGCGCCAGGCCGAGTACGGCTACGACACGGTCGAGCTCGAGCTGCCGGCCGTGATCAGCGTCGGCGACGCGATCAACGAGCCGCGCTACCCGAGCCTGAAGGCGATCATGGGCGCCAAGAAGAAGCCGCTCGACGCCAAGGCAACCGGCGACGTCGGCATCGAAGGCGGCATGGTCGGCGCCGACGGTTCCAAGACAACGGTCCTGGCCCTCAACCCGCCGCCCGCGAAGCAGGCCGGCGAGATCATCGAGGACGAGGACACCAACGAGACGGTCGAAAAGATCGTCGCCTGGCTCGACGAGAGGAAGCTGATCTAGATGGCAGGCATCCTGATCTACGCCCTCCACGACGACGAGGGCAACTTCAACAAGAACTCGCTCGGGGCGATCTCCGAGGCGGCCAAGCTGGCCGGCGAGATCGGCGGCGACGCCGGCGCGATGGTCGTCGGCGACATCGCCGACGACGCCTGCGCCGCGCTCGGCAACTGGGGCGCGACCAAGGTCTACCGGGCCAAGGACGTGCCCGAGGGCCTGGCCCAGCCGATCGTCGACGCGATGGCCAAGGTGATCGGCGACGAGGGCTTCAGCTACGCGCTCTTCGGCGGCGGCCTGCTCGGCTTCGAGATCGGCGCCGGCCTCACCGCCCGCCTCAACGCCGGCGTGACGATGGAGGTCACCGAGGTCAAGGTGCAGGACGGCAAGCTCGTCGCCGAGCGCCCGATCCTGCAGGACTCCCAGATCGCCGACGTCGGCTACGTCTCGGAGCCCGGCATCATCATCGGCCGCCTCAACGCCTTCGACGCCAACGAGAGCGGCGGCACGGCCGAGGTCGATCGACGTCGAGGTCGAGCTCTCGCCCTGGTCGACCAAGGCGAAGATGGTCCAGCGCGGCGAGCAGCGCGGCGCCGACGTCAACATCGAGGACGCCGAGATCCTCGTCGGCGGCGGTCGCGGCCTCGGTGCTGCCGAGGGCTTCAAGCAGTGCGAGGAACTGGCCGAGGCGATGGGCGGGGCGGTTGCCGCGACCCGCGCCGTGGTCGACGCCGGCTGGTACCCCTACGCGGCCCAGATCGGCCAGACCGGCAAGACGGTCGCGCCGAAGCTCTACCTGGCCGCCGGCATCTCCGGCGCGATCCAGCACAAGGTCGGGATGCAGAGCTCGGAGAACATCCTCGCGATCAACAAGGACCAGAACGCGCCGATCTTCGAGTTCTCGGATCTCGGCGTGGTCGGCGACCTGCACAAGATCGTCCCCAAGCTGACCGAGGCGATCAAGGCCAAGAAGGGCTAGGGGTACGCGATGCCGGCCGTAGCACCGAGCGAGTTCCCGCCGCCGTTCGACCCGGCCGAGGTCGATCGGCCCGCCGACCGATCCCGAGGACGAGCGCATCGAGGTCGGCGTCGCGATCGTCGGCGGCGGGCCCGCCGGGCTCGCCTGCGCCAACAAGCTGATGCAGCTGCTCGAGGACGAGCCCGAGCTGACCGAGAAGCTCGGCGAAGTCCCGGTCGCGGTGATCGAGAAGGGCAAGGTCGCCGGCGCCCACCTGCTCTCCGGCGCCAACATGCGCCCCTCGGCGATGGAAGAGCTGTTCCCCGACCTGACCCGGCCGACTGGCCGGTCTACCAGGAGGTGACCAAGGACGCGGTCTACCTCCTGACCTCGAAGGCGGCGCTCCCGCTGAAGCCGATGCCGCCGAACTTCCGCAACCACGGCAACTACGTCACCTCGGTCTCGAAGCTGGGCCGCTTCCTCGCCGAGAAAGCCGAGGAGGCGGGCGTCTACATCCTCTCCGAGACCGCCGCGACCAAGCTGCTGGTCGAGGACCGGATCGTCAAGGGCGTCCGCTCCGGCGACCGCGGCCGCGGCAGAGACGGCGAGGAGCTGGGCAACTTCGAGCCCGGCTCCGACGTCGTCGCCAAGGCGACCGTGCTCGCCGAGGGCACGGTCGGCCACCTCACCTACGCCGCCTACGACTACTTCGACATGCACGGCGCCGACCCGCAGCGCTGGGAGCTCGGGGTCAAGGAGGTCTGGGAGGTCCCGAAGCCGCTCGACCGCGTGATCCACACGATGGGCTGGCCGCTGCGCTAAGTCGCCGAGCTACAAGGAGTTCGGCGGCAGCTTCATCTACCCGATGGGCGAGGACAAGGTCTGCATCGGCCTGGTCGTCGGCCTCGACTACACCGACGCGACCTTCTCGGTCCACGACGCCCTGCAGCAGTTCAAGACGCACCCCTTCGTCAAGAAGATCCTCGAGGGCGGCAAGCGGGTCGGCTGGGGCGCGAAGACGATCCCCTCGGGCGGCTACTGGGCGATGCCGAAGCGCCTCGCGGTGCCCGGCATGGTCGATCGCCGGCGACGCCGCCGGCATGGTCAACGTCGCCGACGCTGAAGGGCGTCCACTACGCGATGCACGCCGGGATGTACGCGGCGGAGGCGATCGTCGAGTCGCTCAAGCAGGACTCGGTCAACTTCGAGGCCTACGACGAGAAGGTCCACAACTCGCTGATCGAGAAGGACCTCTACGAATCGCGCAACATGCGCCAGCCGCTTCTCCAAGGGCTTCTTCTTCGGCGGCGCGATGGCCTCGGCGATGACGGTCACCAAAGGCAACTTCCCGGGCGGCCACTGGAAGCAGGAGGACGACGCCGAGGTCCGAGATGGAGCTGGGCAAGGCGAGCGACAAGTACCCCAAGCCCGACAACGAGCTCACCTTCGACAAGCTCGACTCGGTCTTCCTCTCCGGCAACGCGACCCGCGACGACGCGCCCAACCACGTCCGCATCCAGACCAAGGTGCCGCGCGAGATCGCCCAGACCTGGGTCTCGATGTGCCCGGCCCAGGTCTACGAGATCCCCGACGAGCAGCTCGAGAACGGCGCCGCCGAGGTCGACGTGCACGTCACCGCCTCCAACTGCGTCCAGTGCGGCGCGATCACCGCCAAGGGCGGCCGCCTGACCCTGCCCGAGGGCGGCGACGGCCCGCTGTACCAGGAGACGTAAGCCCTATCCGGGGGTAGACAGCTTTGACCCGCGAGGAGGCGGTCCTGTCTTGGCAGCCGCTTGAGAGCAGGTTGTTGGGTCCAGCGCTCCGGCGATCAGGAATACCCCGGCGGGGTTGACGCGCAGCACCGGCACCGCCGCCTGCTCGGTCGCCGTCCACTCGATCTGTGGGGGCGGGAATGGCGAGGCCGGGTCTTCGGGGGTTATCACCACGGCGTTGAAATGGCCGTCGTCGATTCGTTCGCGCCAGCGCCGACAGCTTTCGATCTGCGTCAACCCGCCGTGAGGCTGTGGTTCGCCCAGATAGCGCACTTCGTTGGAGAGGTCGTCTCCGTAGAAGACGTACTGTCCATAGGCGGCGGGCGTGCCGACGATGCCGATCCGCAGGCCGTGCTGGTCGCGGGCCCAGGTCTGGATCAGCTGCCACTGGCTGGTGGCGCGAAAGCCAGGGTTGTCGAGCGGGGGCGCAACGTCGGCCCGGTAGCGGTCCTCGAAGTACTGGCGCTGCTGCGGGTAGCCGGCGAGCACGGCGATCGCCGACCAGCGCGGCGAACGCCGGCCACAGCCGGCGGCTCGCGAGGCCTGCCGAGGAGCCAGATCGGCACCAGCACGGTCGCCGCCCCGATCGCGATCGCCGGCAGCAGCTTGGGGCTGGATCCATTCGTCGAGCCGATCGCGGCGACCGCGACCAGCAGCGCATAGGCGGGGACAGAGACCCGCCGCGCCATCGACCGCGTCTCGCAAAGCGGCAGCAGGATCAGGCCGATCGCGATGCCCGGGGGCGGCGTAGCGCAGGTTGGAGGCGAAGCCGTAGGGCCCGCCGTCGGGACCCGAGGCGGAGATCGGGTTGAAGACGTGGGCGATCAGGGTCGCCGCCGCTGCCAGCGCGAGGATGCGGATCAGGGGGCTGTGGCGGCGGCGCAGGCCAAGGACGATCCCGGCGAAGGCGGCGAAGAGGACGACAAACCAAAGCGGGCCGAGGGTTTCGGCAAGGCCGGGGAAGAAGAAGTCGGTCCAGGCGTGGCGGTCCGCGAGGTACTCGGCGATCGAGTGCGCCGGGCGCGGGTAGAGGTCCTCCTGGTCGGGGCCCGGCAGCGGGCCGGCCTTCGATCCAGGGCAGCGGGTTGCCTGCGTGCGACGAGGTTGCGCAGGTACCAGAAGCCGCCTGTCGTCAGCCAGGCCACCGAGCCAGATCGCGGCGCGGCGGCCGCGATGCCGGCTTTGCCACCGGCGAGGAGGAGCCGCGACCGTGATCACGCCGACCGGGGCGAGCATCGTCACCTTGGTGCCGATCGCCAGCCCGGCCGCCAGCGCGGCTACGGCGAGCGGCCCCGGGGTCGATCGAGATCGGCCCTCGGCTCGGTCGCCCCCGGCCTCGCTCGGCCGCCGAGCCGCCCACCCGTTGAAGAGGATCGCGATCGCGGCCAGCAGGCAGGCGAGGGCGACGATGTCGCTCGGGCGCGTTTCCGGCCTGCACCAGCATCATGTCGGAGTCGACGACTAGGATCGTGCCGAGCAGGGTCACGGCGGCAAGGCCGAAGGGCGCCCGATGCACCAGCCGGCGAGCAGCGCCACGCCCATCCAGCCGAAGTTGAGCAGCGGCGAGAGCAGATCGTTGCCGAGCACGACCATGCCGATCGCGTGCAGGAGCTCGGAGTTGAGCGGGTAGTACCAGACGGTCAGCTTCAGCGGGTCGGTCTGCAGCAGCCCGCCGACCGAGCCCGTCTGGGCGAACCAGGCGGCGAAGGGGCAGGTGGTACCAGAGGCTGTCCTGGCGGTAGATGCCGACGTCGAGGCTCTGCAGGATCGGCCCCGCCCAGTGAACCGCGGTCAGCACGGCAGCAACAGTCGCTACGGCCAGGCCGAGCCGATCGATCCGCGGCTTCGCCGGTTCCGGTCCGGGGAGTGGGATGAGACGCGCAAACCGTAGTGCGATAGCCGTGATAACCGAGGCCAGGAGCAACGCTGGAGTGTTGAGCAGACCGACAAGGCCGAGGGGCTCAGCCGTGGTCACCGCCAAGGCGAGACCGAGGAGGATTGTGCCGAGCGCTGCCGGCGCACCACTCCAGGACGGCAGCACAACGATGCGCAGGCGGTGGGCACTGATCGAGAACCCGGCCGCCAACACTCCAAGTAGGAAAATGCCACTCAAATAGTCGGGGACGCTCATGGATATGCAACTGATATAAAAACCCGGTTCGGGTTGGTCAAAGTCGAGCAAGCTATTTAACGAAGCGGTTGCCGATAACTCCGCACGGAAAGGTTGGGGCATTGGGAACCGAGTCTGGTCCAGCGAGAAGTCGGCGAGCCGTGTTCGCAATCGTGGCCCTGGCAGCGTCTGCCTGCGTCGCGCTCTTGGCGATCTCGATGAGCGAGAGCGGCGACGCTGCCTTCCCCGGCCTCAACGGCAGGATCGCCTACGCCTCCGGGGGCTCCTACTCCTACTCGAGCGCCGCGATCTGGGCCGCGAACGCCGACGGAGGCTCGCCGACGGTGCTGGCCGCGGGCTCCGGCGTCTCGGCTCCCTCGTATTCGGCCGATGGCAGCCGGATCGCCTTCGACAGGGAAGGCGGCGTTGCCGTGATGAGCGCGAGCGGCTCAGGACAGGTTCAGCTTCTGAGCGGTAGTGATTCGCGGTCGTCGCGAACCGAATGGAGGAAAGACTACGTTGATCCCCACTCGGCCAAAGTCATCCCTGTGGTCAAGGTCGAATCGTTCGATGACCAATGGCAGAACTTCGATCACCCCTCGTTTTCCCCGATGGAACGCGGCTCGTCGTCTCTGAAGCGAGCGGAAAGCGGACCAACAGCAGCATCTGCGCCGTTGAAGACCTCAACGACCAGCAATGCCTCCTCTTTCCCGACCCGAACTCCTACTTCAACTACGAATACAACTGCAACGCCTGCGGAGCTCACCTGATTTCGGTCAACGCAACGACCGGTGCCGGGATCGAAGTGTTGACCAGCCTGGTTGGCAATCACGAGGGACACCAAGCCTTCCTACTCAGCCAACGGCAAGGTCGCCTTCGCGCGGGCGGGCAAAGGCGGGTCGTCGATATATGTGCTCGACTCGCCGGGTGCCGCCCCGAGGCGCGTGACCACGGGCCAGTCCGATCGCACGCCCGACTTCTCACCGGACTCCGCGCAGATCGTCTTCAGCCACGGGTACGCCGACCTCGGAGTTGTGGGTGTCGGCGGCGGCACCGTGCAGCTCCTCCCGGTTCCCGCCCCGCCGGAAGGCACCGGCGGTTACGTCAACTCCCCAGTCTTCTCTCCGGACGGGTCCCACGTCGCGTTCCGGCGGGAGGTCTACGGCCCGATGTGGAAAGACGAATCCGGGCTTTTCACCATGGCCCTCGACGGTTCGGGGTTGACGCGGATCGCCGCCGACGGGTTCGCGCCAAGCTGGCAGCCCCAGTCGCCACCGCCACCCCCCGCGGCGCGCCCCAGGGCGAAAGCGAGGAAGGGCAAGGTCAGGCTCAACAAGAAGGGCCGGGCGAAGATCGGCACGATCATCTGCGGTGGCACTCGCTGCTCGCTCAAGGTGCTCTCGGCGCGGTTGAAGGTGGGCAAGCGCTCGTGCGCTCAGATCCGCACCAGGCTGGCCAGGAAGCTCGCCCCGGGCAAGAGCGCCAGGCTCGGGATCAAGGTCTTCGGCAAATGCCTCCTCGCCCTGGAAAAAGCGGGCAAAGGCAAGCTGTCGACGAGGGTCCGGGTCAAGGACGCGCTCGGCAAGAAAGTGCTGACGCTGAAGACGACCCTGATCCCAGTCAAAGCGCCGAAAAAGAAGCATCGCGGGAAATAGGTCCGGGGTCGGCGGCTAACCTCGCGCCGTGCTGGCGCTTGGCATAGTCGCGGCGGTCGGGGCCTCGCTGCTCTACAACACCTCGATCGCGCTGCAGGCGCTGGAGGCGCGCGAGGTGCCGGGCGAGCACTCGCTGCGGGTCTCACTGATCGGCAAGCTGGTGCGCAACCGGCGCTGGCTGGGAGCGACCGCGCTGGGCCTGGCGGGGTGGCCGCTGGAGATCGCGGCGTTGCTGCTGGCGCCGCTGACGGTCGTGCAGCCGTGTCTGGCCAGTGGCTTGATCCTCTTGCTCTGGCTGGGGGCACGCGGCTGGGAGAGGCACCGGGAAGGCGGGAGTGGATCGCCGTTGCGGCAATCGTGGCGGGGGTCGCCGGGGTTGCCCTGGCGGCGCCAGAGCGGAGCACCCACCACGCCGCGACCGGCGCGATCGCCCTGGCCCTCGGCCTCGTCGCGATCCCGATCGCGGCTCCCTACGCCCTCCGGCACATCCGATATTCACCCCGCTTTGGTGTGGTCAATGTCGGCAGCGCGGGACTCGCGACGCTGGCGGTGATCAGCGCCGGTTGCGGTTACGCCTGGACCGCGATTGCCAGCAAGCTGCTCACCGACGAGCTGGCAGCCGGCGCGCTGCTGGTCGCGATCGCCTGGCTTGCCACCGCGGCCGCTTCGGAGGGGTTGGCCCTGCTCAGCGAGATGAGCGCGTTGCAGCGCCGCCCTGCCACGCGCGTCGCCCCGGTCATGTTCGCCGTCCAGGTGCTGATGCCCGTGATTCTGGCGCCGCTGATCTTTGCGAGTCGTGGGGCTCGACCCCGCTGGGCGGCGCTGCCTTGATCGCCTCGATCGCGATTGCCGTTGCCGGGACCACGCTGCTGGCCGGGTCACCCGCCGTGGGAGCGGTCATCGAGAGTGCCCACAATGGCGATTCAGACTAGGTTCCGCCCGGCTTCGGTCCGCTTTCGCTGCTAGCCTTGCGGCCGCCTCTCGCGCTTTCACTCGATTTCGTCCCGCGAAGGCTTCCCCAGCCACACTCACGCCAAGGAGCCACCGTAGGGTCCGCAGAGACAAGCCGGGTCGACGCGAGCAAGTTCGCAATCGGGTTCGACCATCGAGACCGCGCCAGGCTCTTCGAGCTCTGGGCCGAGGTGCTCGACTCCGAGCAGTGGTCCGAGGGCCGCAAGCTGGAAGCCTTCGAGCAGCGCTGGGCGGAGTGGAACGGGCTGCCAAGCCTCGGCCTTTCCAGTTGGGCGGGCGGCGCGCTGGCGGCGCTGGAGTTCGCCGGGGTGAAGGGGGAGACGGTGCTCTGCCCCTCCAACACATTCATGGCGACGCCGCTGGCGGCGATCAACGCCGGTGCCACGGTCGAGTTCGTCGACTGCAACCGCGGACGACCTCTGCATGTCCTTCGAGGACTTCGAGGCCAAGGCCGAGCGCCACAAGCCGCAAGGCGGCGATCCTCGTCCACATCGGCGGCCACATCGCCTTCGACTCCGAGCGGATCGCCGAGTACTGCCGCGCCAACGGCATCTTCCTGCTCGAGGACTGCGCCCACGCTCACGGCGCCGATTGGAACGGCGGCAAGCCGGGCGGCTTCGGCGACGCGGGCGTCTACTCGCTCTACGCGACCAAGACCGTCTCCACCGGCGAGGGCGGCGTGCTCGTCTCCGCCAACGAGGAGCTGATCGAGTTCGCCCGCAAGTTCCGCAACTACGGCAAGTTCGAGCACGAGGTCGACGGGCTCAACTTCCGCATGAGCGAGTTCACCGCGGCGCTGGGGCTGGTCCAGGCCGAGCGCATGGAGGAGATCGTCGCCTGGAAGAACCGCTACGCGGCCGAGCACCTCGACCCGCTGCACCCGGCCCGGCTCGAGCTGCCCGAGGGGATGACCTCGGGCCTCTACAAGTACATCGTCTTCGAGCAGATCGAGAAGTCCACCGGCCGCGTCTACGAGGAGCCCTGCCACCGCATCATGGGGCGCTCGGACGAGCTGCCCAACACCGACTGGGTGGCCGAGAACCACTGGTGCGTGCCGCTCTACTACCGGCCCGAGAGTCGTGCGGCGGCGCTCGATCCCAAGGAGGAGGAAGCATGAGGGTCCTGGTAACCGGCGGCGGCGGCTTCATCGGCTCGCACGTGGTCGACCGCCTGATCGAGCGCGGCGACACGCCGCGGATCTTCGACCTCAGCGCCTCGCCGTACCACTCGCCGCTGGAAGTCGAGACCTTCACCGGCAGCATCACCGATCCCGCCAACCTCGACCTGGCGATGCGCGACTGCGACGCCGTCATCCACCTCGCCGCCGTCGCCGACGTCGGCCACGTCCTCGCCGATCCGGTCCTGGCCGAGGAGGTCAACACCCGCGGCACCCTCAACGTGCTCGAGGCGGCCTGCCGGGCCAAGGTCGGTCGCGTCGTCTACGGCTCGACCACCTGGGTCTACAGCGACTGCCCCGAGCAGGAGGTCGACGAGGAAACGCCGATCCCGGCGCCGCGCCACCTCTACACCGCGACCAAGCTCGCCGGCGAGACCTACTGCGCCGGCTACGCCGAGCTCTACGACCTGGAGAGCACGGTGCTGCGCTTCGGCATCCCCTACGGCCCGCGCGCCCGCGCCGCCGGCGTCGTCGCCAAGTTCACCGACCTCTCCTTCGAAGGCAAGCCGCTGACGATCGCCGGCGACGGCTCGACGACCCGCAGCTTCATCTACGTCGAGGACCTCGCCGACGGGATCGTCGCGGCGCTTGCCCCCGAGGCCGCCGGCCGCACCTACAACCTCTCCGGCGACGAGGTCGTGACGATCCTCGAAATCGCCGAGCGGGTGCAGGAAAACGTCGACACCTGCGAGATCACCCACACGCCGCCGCGCCCCGGCGATTTCCCCGGCAAGTCGATCTCCAACGAGCGGGCGCTGGAGGAGCTCGGCTGGAAGGCCGGGACGAGCTTCAAAGAGGGCGTGCGCAAGTACGTCGAGTGGGTCCGCGGCACTACCCGCCCGCCCGACCCGGTTCCCGGCAAGCAGCCCTCGCTGAACGGCAACGAACACGCGGCCGGCGCCCTGCTGGCCGGCGCCGCGCGGGCCGAGGAGCGCTCGCCCCGGGTGCTGATCCTCAGCGCCGACATCGGCGAGGGCCACGACCTGCCGGCGCGGATCATCAAGGCCGATCTCGAAGAGGAGGTCCCCGGGGTCGAGGTGGAGGTCGCCAACGGGCTCGAGGCGATGGGCAAGCTCTCCGCCGCGGTGCTCCGCGACGGCTCCAAAGTGACCTTCCGCTGGATGCCCTGGCTGTTCGACGTCCAGTACTGGCTGATCACCAAGTTCGCCCCGGCCCGCTGGCTCTTTCACCACATCGGCTACGTGTTCTCGGGCCGCGGCCTGCTGCAAGGTTGATCGAGGAGTACGACCCCGACGCGGTCATCTCCACCTACCCCGGCGTGACCGCGGTGCTGGGCATGCTGCGCGAGAACCGCCGCCTCGATGTCCCGGTGCAGTCGGCGATCACCGACCTGGCCGGCCTGCGCTACTGGGCGCATCCCGGAGTCGACCTGCACTACGTCACCCACCCGGAGTCGATCGAGGAGGTCGAGAGGCTGGTCGGCCCCGGGACGGTCGAGTGGGTCCGCCCGCCGATCTCGCGCGAGTTCCTGATGCCGCGCACCCGCCGCGACGCGCGCGAGGCGCTCGACGTCCCGGCCCACGCCCGGGTAGTGCTCGTCTCCGGCGGCGGCTGGGGGATCGGCGACCTTGAGGGCGCGATCCGCTCCGCGCTCTCCGAGGACGCCCTGGTCGTCTGCATCACCGGCCGCAACGACGTCGCCCGCGAGAAGCTCGAGCGCAGCTTCGCCGGCAACGAGCAGGTCCGCATCCTCGGCTTCACCGAGCAGATGAGCGACTGGATGGCCGCCGCCGACGCGATGATCCACGCGACCGCCGGTCTGACCGTGCTCGAGGCCCACATCCGCGGCTGCCCGGTCGTCTCCTACGGCTTCTCGGCCGGCCACCTGCGCGCCAACAACGCGGCCTTCGAACGCTTCGGCCTGGCCGAGGTGGCGGGCTCCCAGCACGAGCTGGAGTCGGTCCTGCGCCACCTCACCCGCGAGCGGCGCTCGCCGGATTCCTCCTTTGCCTCGCTGCCCTCGATCGCCTCGCGGGCACTCAATGTGCGGCCGCGGGTTCGCCCGCAGCCGGTCTGGCGCCTGCGCGCCGAGCGCGTCGCTACTGCGGTCACCCTCGCCGTGATCGCGGTGGTGATGCTGTTCACCGTGATCGACCGCGAAGCGCCCTACAAGGTGATCGCCAAGCCGCTCGAGGGCCGCATCCACATCGGCAAGGACAACGACGGCTCGACCGCGACTCCCGCTGCGAGCGTCGCCCCGGCGGCGCCGTGCCAAGACGACTCACGCCCAGCAGGCCTCGGCTCAGACAGCCCCTTGATCCGGGCGCTGGCGCGGGGCTGGAGTCTCCGCCGCCGCGGTGTGACACGCCGGCCCGGCGCTGGCGCCGCTCGTCCCGGGCCTCGGGCTCGGCGCTGGGGATCACCCACACCGTGCCGGGCGCCGACGGCGTCGCCCTCACCTTCGATGACGGCCCACATCCGCAGGGCACCCCAGCGGTGCTGGAGACACTGCGCGAGCGCGGCGCCACGGCCACCTTCTTCCTCGCCGGCGAGCAGGTCGAGCGACGCCCGGCACTGGCGGCGGAGATCGTCGCCGCGGGCCACCGGGTCGAGCTGCACTGCCATCGCCACCGCAACCTGCTGCGACTCGGCGTGGGCCAGTTCATCGACGACGCCGAGCGCGGCGCGGGCGGCGATCGAGGAGGCGAGCGGCCAGGCGATCGCCGATTACCGCCCGCCCTACGGGATCTTCAGCGCCGCGACGCTGCGCGCGGTGCAGCGCCGCGGCTGGCGCCCGCTGCTCTGGTCGCGCTGGGGCAAGGACTGGGCGCGAGAGCGCGACTGCCGAGCTCGATCGCGCGTCGCTCGAGCGCCGGCATCGCGGCCGGCGACATCGTCCTCCTGCACGATGCCGACTACTACAGCGCGCGCGGCTCCTGGGTGCGTACAGCGGCGGCGCTGCCGCCGATCCTCGATGAGATCGAGGCCTGCGGGCTAAAGACGGCCTCGCTGCGCCGCTGAGTCGGCGGCGCGAGGGTCCACTGATCGCAGCCGGCAAACGCTTCGTCGAGGCGTCTGCGCCATCGCGCTCGCGCGGCCGATCCTGGTCGAAGATTTCCCTAGGCATGACTCTCCGTCCTGTAGGGGGTTATGGAACCTCCGCCTGGAACCTTCGCCTCTCGATCGGACGAAAAACATGCAAGTAGCGAAAAAGAACGCGCAGCTTGCGCGTTTTGCCTCAATCCTGCTGGACGAATGTGGCGATCTCGTCGGCCAGGCGTGCGGGCTGGTCGAGCGCCACGAACGTGCCCGCGTCGGGGATCTCGACGAGGCGGGCGTTCGGCGTCTCCTTCGCCAGGCGTTCCGCGTAGGAGATCGGGAAGAACTTGTCGCCGGGTGCCCAGGTGAGCAGCAGCGGCAGCTCGGATTCGCTCAGCCGCTCGGCTGCCTCCAGCGTGTAGCGCTTGTTCATCCCGGCCGTGACCTTCGTCGCGTCGCGCTTGACGCCGGGATCGCTGAGGCTGGGGCGCATCCAGGAGGCGATCAGGTCGGCCGGTATCTCGGTGCGGGCGAAGGGCTTGAAGGCCGCTACGGGCGAGGGCGCCGATGCGGAAGGGCGCCGAGAGCACGGTCATACCGCCGGGCAGCTTGGCGAGGGGCGGCATCGCCTTGAAGATCCCCGGCGGGAAGTTCTCGTGGGTGTCGCAGTTGGTCAGCACCAGCCGTCCGATTCGCTCGGGGTGGCGGGTGACCAGGACCTGCGACATCGCGCCGCCGGAGTCGTTGCCGACGATCGTCACGTCCTCGAGCTCGAGTGCATCGAGGAAGCTCGCGATCAGCGCGGCGATGCCGGGAGGGGAGAGGTCGGCATCGGGGTTCATCGCGACCTGGTGGGCGCCGATCGGCCAATCGGGCGCAATGCAGCGGCAGCGGTCCGAGAGCGGGTCGACGACACCGTCCCAGAGCCTGCCGTCGACCAGGAAGCCGTGGACGAAGACCACCGCTTTTCCATCGCCGGCTTCGCGATAGCGAATCCGCCCCGCCGGCAACTCGATCTCATGGCGCTGATTAGTCTCGGTCATGTGCCCAGGGCCTCCTCGTTGGGTAAGATAAATACAGACAGTATGAATGTTACCAAGCGAACCCAAGCTGAGCGCTCCGATGCGACCCGTGCCGCTTTGGTTGCGGCGGCCCGGCCGCTGTTTGCCCAACGCGGCTACGCCGGTGTCGGCACTGAAGAGATCGTGCGGGCGGCCGGCGTAACTCGGGGCGCGCTCTACCACCACTTCGAGGGCAAGCGCGAGCTCTTCGAGGCGGTATACGTGCAGATCGAGATCGAGTTGGCGGAGCGGATCGCGGCCGGGGCGCTGGAGGCCAACGCGGCCTCGCCGTTGGAGGCGATGCGGGCCGGGACCGAGATGTTCCTCCGGGTCAGCACCGAGCCCGAGGCGCAGCGGATCGTCCTCCTCGACGGCCCCTCGGTGCTCGGCTGGGATCGCTGGCGCGAGATCGCCGCCGAGCACGGGCTCGGCTTGATCGAAGCGACCCTGCAAGCGGCGATCGAGGCCGGCGCGATCGACCAACAGCCGGTGCGGCCCCTCGCTCACGTCCTGATGGGCGCCCTCGATGAGGCGGCGATGCTGGTGGCGCGGGCCGCCGACCCCGAGCAGATGCGAGTCGAAGTGGGGCGGACACTCGCCGCCCTGCTCGACGGTCTCAGCCGCGAGTAGCCCTGATCGTCGGCTCGGTGGACGGCGGGTCGGTGACGTTCAGATCCGGGCGGGTGAGGGCGGTGCGGCGCGACTCCTTCTGCGCGTACATGCGCACGTCGGCGAGCTGCAGGGCCGCCGAGGGGTCGCCGGCCTCGGCCGGGATCGTCGCGGCTCCCCATGAGGAGCCGACCTCGACCCCGCGATCGTTCGTGGTCAACGCTTCGGTGGCCGCCTTTGCCACGGCCTCGAAGCGCTCCTCGTCGCAGGTCAGCAGCAGGCAGAACTCATCGCCGCCGATCCGGTAGGCCGATCCGTCGTCCCAGCCGACGCTTTCAAGGCGCAGCCGAGCCGGCCCAGCAGCCGGTCTCCGGCGGGGTGGCCGAAGGTGTCGTTGTAGCGCTTGAAACCGTTGAGGTCGAAGAGGTAGAGCATCGCCGGCTGCGTCTCGCTCGCTCGCTCACAGGTCTCCGCCAACTCGATCTCCATGCGGCCGCGGTTGCCGAGGCCGGTCAGCGAGTCGGTGCGTACCTCCTCCAGCAGGCGGCGATTCTCGCGGTCGCTCATCGCCAAGCGGACGATCACGGCGGACATCGTCGCCGCCCAGAGGATCGTCGAGAGGCCCCCGGTAGCGCTGTTGTACTGCATCGCGAAGAGCCCGATCATCACCGCCGCGAAGACGGCGGGGACGATGATCTCGCGACGCTCGTCCTGCGATGAGGTGATCTCCGCCGCTTCCACGGGCTGCCAGACGGCCGCGCCGAGGCAGACCGCGGCAATCAGGTAAATCGGGTCGATCCATCCGCCGCCAGGGAGGACTCCTTCGGTCGATTGCAGCGTGTAGGCGATATCGGCGATCACCAGGGCGCCGAGACCGGCGAGCAGCAGCGACCAGGTGCGTCCCGGCCGCCAACCGGTCAGGGCGATCACGCCGACGACCATCGAGAGCATCGCGATGTCGCCGAGCGGGTAGGAGAGGGTCGTCAGCATTTCCAGCGTCGTCCCGGTCGCCTTCTCGGCGACGAAGTCGAAGACGAAGGCGGTGCCCAGCGCCGCGGTGCCGAGCGCGGCGATCAGGCCGTCCATCCAGAGCCGCCACTTGATCTCGTGCGCCCGCGCTCGCACCAGCATCGCCAGGCCGACGTAGGCGAGCGGGTAAAAGGCGATGTAGCCGATGTCCGCCGGCGACGGATACGGAGCGGAGGCGTTGCCTTCGATGAAGAGCGTCCAGTAGATCTCGCTGACGCCCCAGCTGAGCAGCGCGGCGCCGATCCAAAGCCAGGCGGCGTGCTCGCGCGGATAGTCAGAGGCCCTGATCAGGCAGGCCAGGCCGGCACCGAGGACGACGGCGTCGTAGAGCGCTTCGCTGATCGCGAAATCGAGGCCGGCGCCGATACCGAGCCAGTCGTGCAGGGCGACCACGGCGGTGCCGCCGAGCAGCAACACGGCGAGACCGCGGCGAAGTAGGCGCGCGACGTTGGATTGTCCTCGGGCGATCTCCGTGGTTTCCACTGATCGAGCTATCGGCACGAGAGAGCCGATTCACAACCCCTGGAGCAGCCGCTTGCGCGAGTCATCTAGACTGAAGGGCGTGAAAAGCGGAATTCATCCTGATTACACGCTGGCAAACGTGCACTGCTCCTGCGGGAACCAGTTCTACACGCGCTCGACGGAGGCCGACCTGCACGTCGAGCTCTGCTCCGAGTGCCACCCGTTCTACACCGGCAAGCAGAAGCTGGTCGACACGGGCGGCAGGGTCGAGCGCTTCCAGCGCCGCGCTGCCAAGCACGCCAAGGCCGGGAGGTAAGCCGTGAGCCCAGAGCTGGGCTCGCCGCAAACCGAAGCTGCCGCCCCGTCCAAGAACGGGGCCGATCCGCTGCGCATGCCCGACGGCGCGCTGGTCGCCAAACGCGACGCGCCGGTCGGCGGCCAGGCTGTGCTCGAGGGCGTGATGATGCGCGGCATCTCGGTCTGGGCCGTGGCGGTGCGC
The DNA here is from genome assembly GCA_963720805.1 of uncultured Solirubrobacterales bacterium. Lineage (GTDB taxonomy): Bacteria > Actinomycetota > Thermoleophilia > Solirubrobacterales > 70-9 > VRUE01. The sequence continues at coordinate 59,073 of CAVRGT010000005.1, forward strand.
CGGCCCGACGGCGAGATCGAGATCAGCTCCGATCCGATCCGACCCTGGGCCACCCGCCACCGGCTCTGGCGCCTGCCGGTGTTGCGCGGCGTCGTCGCCCTCGGCGAGTCGCTGAAGATTGGCTTCCGAGCCCTGGCGATCTCCGCCAACGCTCAGCTCGAGGAGGACGAGGAGGGCGAGCCCGAAGAGATCGGCGGCTGGATGTGGGGCCTGACGATCGCCTTCTCGATGCTGCTCGCCGTCGGCCTCTTCTTCGTCGTCCCGGTCGGCCTCACCAGCCTGATCAAGGACAAGCTCGGCTCGCCCTTCCTCTTCTGGCTGGTCGAGGGCGTGCTTCGTACCGGCATCTTCATCGCTTACATCGGCGCGATCAGCCGTCTCAAGGACCTGCGCCGGGTATTCGAGTACCACGGCGCCGAGCACAAGACGATCTCGTGTTATGAGGCCGAAGACGAGCTGACGCCCGCCCGGGCGAAGCTCTACTCGCGCCTGCACCCGCGCTGCGGCACCAGCTTCCTGCTGATCGTGATGGTGCTGGCGATCTTCGTCTTCGCCCCGATCGGGCTGCCCGCCTGGTATTGGCTGGTCCTCTCGCGGATCGTCGGCATCCCGCTGATCGCCGGCCTCTCCTACGAGGTGATCAAGTGGGCCGGCAAGAACCGGCGTAAGCGCTGGGTGCGGGCGATCATGTGGCCGGGTCTGATGCTGCAGAACCTGACCACCCGCGAGCCCGACGAGGAAGAGCTGGCGGTCGCGATTGCCTCGCTGCAGGCCGTGCTGGCTCGTGAGTCGCCCGAGGATGCCGCCGGGCAGCAGCACATCGAGATCGTCGCTTAGTAAGGACAGGCCTAGCGGCCGCCCCAACCCCAGAGGGTCGCGATCGAGATCTTCCAGCTGCCTTCTACTCGCTTGAGCACGAGTGAGGGGTCACATGAGTGTTCGTAGGGGGAGCCGGCCGCAACCCGGGCGCTGACCTGCCAGAGCTCGCGAACGTAGGCGACGTCGCCGGCGACGAGCACGTTGCTCTGCTCGACCTCGATCCGGACGCGGCGTGAAATCAGCTGCGCGAGCAGAGGGCGGATGTGCTCGCGATCATGGATCGCGGTCGCGTCGGGCGTCAAGAGGCAGGCGTCGCGGGCGAAGCATCCAGTTGCAGCATCGAGGTTTCCCGATCCGATCAGCTTGGGCAGGGCGAGGCAGGCGATGCGCGTGGCCGGCGCCGCGACGAGTGTGTCTGTTTTCATCTCAGCCTCCAATGCGAAATTCGCGAAGCGTTTCCCGTTGAACTAGCTAGCTATCACAGTAGCCGGAGCTATTGTGCTAGTCAACTGGCACACTATTTCGGAGCCGAATCGTGCCGGAATCGCGATCTGTGATCCCCGTCTATGTTGTGAGATGTGATCGATTCACTGGTCGACCAGATCGAAGCGCGCTTCGCCGAGCTCGAGGCGCAGATGTCGGATCCCGCCGTGATCGGGGACCGGGAGCGCTACGCGGAGGTTGGCCGCGGCTACCGCGAGCTGCAGCCGGCGCGGGAGCTGGCGGTCGAGTACCGCAAGCTGAAGGACGATCTCGATGGCGCGCGGGAGCTGCTGGCCGAAGACGGGGAGGACTCGGAGCTGCAGACGATGGTCGAGGAGGCGCCGCCGCGGATCGAGGCGCTCGAAGAGGAGATCCGCCTGGCGATGGTCGAGCGCGACCCAAACGACGCGAAGAACGTCCTGGTCGAGATCAGGGCCGGGACCGGCGGCGACGAGGCGGCCCTCTTCGCCGGCGATCTCTACAAGATGCTGACCCGCTACGCCGAAGAGCGCGGCTTCTCCACCGAGCCGCTCTCGCAGTCCAGCGCCGAGGTCGGCGGTTTTAAGGAGGTGACCTTCGCGATCAAGGGCGAGGGCGCCTACTCGATCTTCAAGTACGAGGGTGGCACGCACCGGGTGCAGCGGGTGCCCGAAACCGAGTCGCAGGGTCGGATCCACACCTCGACCGCGACGGTCGCCGTCCTGCCCGAGGCCGAGGAGGTCGAGGTCGAGATCAACCAGGGCGACCTGCAGGTCGACGTCTACCGCTCCTCCGGGCCCGGCGGTCAGTCGGTCAACACCACCGACTCGGCGGTGCGGATCACCCACAAACCGAGCGGAATCGTCGTCTCGATGCAGGACGAGAAGTCGCAGCTGCAAAACAAGGAGCGGGCGATGCGGGTGCTGCGAGCGCGCCTCTACGAGCGCGAGCTGGCCGAACAGCACGCGAAGATCGACTCCGAGCGCAAGGCCCAGGTCGGCAGCGGCGAGCGCTCCGAGAAGGTCCGTACCTACAACTTTCCCCAGGGCCGCGTGACCGATCACAGGATCAAGCACACCTCGCACAATCTCGAAGGTGTTCTCGGCGGCGAACTGGCCGAGTTCACCGAGGCGCTGGGCGCGGAGGAGAAGAGGCAGCGCCTCGAGACCGCCGCGGCGGGATGACCCGCGAGGCGCTGAGCGCGTCGGTTGACGCATTGCGGGCCGCGGGCGTCGAAGACCCTCGCCTCGACGCCGAACTGCTGCTCGCCGAGGCGACCGGATGGGAGCGGGCGCACCTGGTGGCGAACCCCGAGGAGGAGATCCCGCCGGCCGCCACACGGCGCTTCGCCGAGATGGTGCGCCGTCGCCTGCGCCGCGAGCCGGTTGCATACATCCTCGGCAGGCGAGGGTTTCGTCATCTCCAGCTTGCCGTCGATCACCGGGTGTTGATCCCGCGGCCGGAGAGCGAGCTCCTGGTCGAGCTCGCGCTCGAGCTGCAACCGCACAGCGTGCTCGACGTCGGTACCGGCTCGGGCGCCCTCGCGCTGGCAATCGCCGCGGAGCTTCCCGACGCTCGGATCGCTGCCACCGACACCTCGGCCGGCGCTCTCGCGGTGGCCGCCGCCAACGCTGAGCGGCTCGGCCTTGCGGCACGGGTCGAGTTCTCCGCGGGCACCTTGCCCCCCCGCAGTGAGGGATTTGACCTCGTCGTCGCGAATCTTCCCTATGTGAGCGAGCGGGAGTGGGGAGGACTGCAACGCGAGGTAACCGAGTGGGAGCCACGCGAGGCGCTGCTCGCCGGGCCGGAGGGACTCGACGTCTTCCGCGCTGTCGTCCCGGCACTGGCCGCGGCCACCGACACCCTTGCTTTGGAGATCGGTCAGGGCCAGGCTGCCGCGGTGGGGGAGATCCTGCGCGCGGGCGGCTATCAAGCGATTGATTCACGGCCGGATCTGGCCGGGATCGAGCGCCTCTTGATCGGCCGCCGAGAGTCCGTCGCATGACCGTGACTGTCTCGGTCGAGCGCGATGGATCCGACAGCGCCCGCACTGGCCTCGAGCTCTGCATCGCCGCCGGGGGAGTCGCCGTCTTCCCAGCCGACGGCCTCTACGGCTTGGCCTGCGACCCGCTCAACCAGGTGGCGATCGAGCGGATTCAACGGATCAAGGGTCGCGACGACGGCAAGCCCTCCGCCATCCTTTACTTCTCGCCGCCGGCCATGCGGGAGCTGGTGGGGGGTTTCGGCGAGCGCACCCGGGCCGCGGTTGGGGCGCTGCTGCCCGGTCCGGTGACCCTGGTCGTCGACAACCCCGAGCATCGCTATCCCCTGGCCTGCCGCGAGGATCCGGGGCGGCTGGGGGTGCGCCTGATCGAGGGGCCACTGGCGGGAATGATGTTGCCGATCTTCCAGACCTCGGCGAATCACAGCGGCGAGCCCGCGCCCGCGATCTTTGCCGACGTTCCTCGCAGCGTTCTCAGCGCGGTCGACGTCGCGATCGACGGCGGCGCCCTGAACGGATCGCCGTCAACCGTGGTCGACGTGGCCTCGCTCGATTCAGGCGGAGAGTGGATCGTCTTGCGCCAGGGCGGGATGTTGGCGGAGGAGCTGCGGGAGCGCCTCGCCGCCGTCTAAATACTGTTCTAGTTGACTAGAACAGGGGAATTCCCTACTGTGTGATCTGATGGCACAGCGGACCGCAGCTCGCGAAGCCACGCCCTTTTCCACCGACCCCGCCGCCGAGTTGCCGGTCGGGGTCCAGCTCTCCTGGCGCCTGCGGGCCCTGATCGCTACCGGCCGGCTGGCGGCGGGCGAGCGGCTGCCGAGCTTTCGCCGCCTTGCCGAGTGGGGCGGCGTCAACGTCAACACCGTGCGCGCGGTATACGCGGGCTTGGAGGAGGCCGGGCTCGTGGTCAGCCGCCAAGGCCAGGGCACTTTCGTCGCCGAGCGAGTCGAGGCCTCTCCGGAGCTGGAGGAGATCGCCGCCGAGGCACTGCGGCGGACGCTGGAGGCGGACCTGGACCCAAGCGACCTGGTCGTCGTCACGGCTGCCTGCGCGAGCATGAGCGAGGCGGTCGAGATCGGCGAGGCCGGCGAGGAGCTTCCTGGCTTTACCGAGGAGAGCGAGGCGATTGAGGTTCGCCACGAGTTGCGCCGCCAGATCGCCCGGCTCGAGATCGAGCTCGCCGCCTACACCCGGGATCTTCCCGCCGATATGCCGACCGCCGCCCGCTTCACAAAAGCGCACGTCGCCGGAGTCGAGGAGCTCGAGCAGACACGCGACACCCTGATCGCCCAGCTCTCCGAGGCGCAGCGCGCCGCCGAGCTGCGGGCCAGGCAGATGGGCGAGGCGCGGGCCCGGCGCAAAGCGCAGCTCGACGACAAGCAGGGCGAGACCTCTCCACGATCGGGCGGGGGCCCTCTCGGCAGGGCGATGAGCTGGTGGCAGGCCAAGTCCTGAGCCGGGCCTACACGCCCGCCAAGTCCGCCTTCGAGCAGGTGGGCGAGATGATGATCCTCACCGCGAAGACGGTCGTCTCGGCGGTGCGCCCTCCCTATCCATACGGCGAGGAGCTGGTCTGGCAGTTCCTCTTCGTGCTCAAGCTCTCCTGGTTCCCGCTGCTGATCTCGACCTTCGCCCTCTGCCTGGGCGCGCCGGGGTTGCAGGCGGCGGGGGTGCTCTCGCTGTTCGGGGCGCTCGACCGGCTCGGCGGCTTCTTCGTCCTCACCGCGATCCGCTGGATCGGGCCGCTGGTCACCGCGGTCGTCGTTGCCGGCGTCGCCGGCACCGCGATCACCGCCGATCTCGGCGCCCGCAAGATCCGCGAGGAGCTCGATGCGCTGCAGGTGCTCGGCGTCGACCCGGTCAAGAACCTGGTCGTGCCGCGCTTCCTCGCCCTGATGGTCGTCACCGCCCTGCTCGACATTTTCGCGATCCTCTTCGGCCTCAGCGCCGGCATCGCCGCCGAGCTGCTCTACCACCAGTCCCTCGGCGGCTTCTTCGCCACCCTCTTTTCCAACGCCTCGGTTACCGACATTTGGGGCTCGGTGCTGATGTGCACGATGTTCGGCGCGATCATCTCGGTCGTCTGCTCGTTCAAGGGGATGACCGCCTCGGGTGGCGCCGAGGGGGTCGGTCGCGCCGTCAACCAAGCCGTTGTGATCGCCCTGGTCGCGGTCTTCTTCTTCAATTACGTCTTCACCGCCGTCCTGCTCGCCACCAACCCCGAACTGCAGGCGATCCGTTGATCGGCTGGCTCGACGTCCCCCGGGGCTGGCTCGACGCCTTCGGTGAGGTCGCCCGCTTCGGCTCGCGCGTCGCCGGCCTCGTCTACAGCGGCCGCGTCCTGCGCTTCTTCGGCGAGAGCCTGCGCCAGTCCGGCATCCTGATCCTCGGCTCGGCGGTGATCATCTGGGCCTTCGTCTTCATCCTCGGCCTGCAGTGCGGGCTGCAGGGCGCCTACTTCAACCGCTCGATCGGGGCGCCCTCGCTGGCCGGGCTCTTCTCCGCCTACTGCGACCTGCGCGAGGGACTGCCCTACGCCTTCGGCTACATCCTCTCGGCCAAGGTCGGCACCGGCATCGTCGCCGAGCTCGGCGCGATGCGGATCTCCGACGAGATCGACGCGCTCGAGGTGATGGGGATCCCACCGGTCACCTTCCTCTGCGCGACCCGCCTGCTCGGCGCCTGGATCGCGATTCCGTTCCTCTACCTGGTCGGGATCGGGGTCGCCTACTTTGCCAGCTACCTGGCCGTGGTCCAGCAGGTCGGCGACGTCTCCTCGGGCGGCTACCTGCTGATCTTCTGGATGTTCCAGGACCCCGTCGACCTCTTCTTCAGCCTGACCAAGGGGATGGTGATGGCGACCGCGATCGTGTTGGTCGGCTGCTACTACGGCTACACCGCGTCCGGCGGCCCGGTCGGCGTCGGCACCGCCACCGCCCAGTCGATGGTGGTCAACATCATCATCGTCCACATCATCGGCATGCTCGGCACCGTCGTCTTCTGGGGCTCAACCCCCCGAGCCCCAATCGGCGGCTGACACACCGTCCGGTGCGCTTTATGCACTCTGGGAGTGCAAAAGGCGCACCGGAAGCCCGAGGCGGTCTGGGTTAGCAGGCGGTGTCGCTGTGGAAGGGCAGGTGGACTAGGCGGCGGGAGGTGTTGTCGTGCTCGTTTGACTCGTAGAGGAGGTTGTTTGGGTCGACGGTCATCACGAAGGCGAAGCAGCCGTGCAGGCCGCCGACGCCGATCCACTGCTTGTCGTAGTCGGCGGGGTAGATGTCGGACCAGCCGACCGAGGTGCCGAGCGTGTCGTGATCGGCGTATGGGTCCTGGTTGCAACCGGGGTAGTGCCAGTGCGTCGGCGAGCGTTTGCCGGGGCGGGTGCGCTCGAGGTCGCGCAGGCAGTAGTTGAGCTTCGGCCCGACCCGAACGCGGTGCAGGAGTCGGTGGCGGCCGTCGACCGACCAGAGCTCGAAGCGGGCGAGCTGGTGGACCTTCCAGTAGGAGCCACCGAAGTAGGCGCCGACCGAGGCGAAGCGCAGGGTCGCCCGGGTCGGCACGGTGATCTGGCCGCCGCCGACTCGGTAGATCCGCTGCCTGACCCGCATCGTGCGCCGGCCGTTGCGGGTGCCGTGCAGCTCCATCGGGCCGCGGCCGCGGCTGCGCACGTCGCTGGTCGCGTGCAGACGGGTTCGGCCGCCGGCGTGGTCGACGTAGAGTTCGTGGGGCGGCGCGATGCGCAGGTTCGGGCAGAGCAGAACCTTTGCTTCGGGCCCGTCGCAGGGGTTCTCGCCGATTGGAGCGATCGCGTGGGCGGCGGAGACGCCGAAGAGGACCGGCAGCAGCGCGATCGAGAGGGCGGCGAGGGTCCGTTTTGGCTTCACTTGGCCACATCTATACCCACTTCGACTATCGGCCGGCGTTGCTATGGTCGCTCGTCCGATGAGTGAGCTTCCCGAGAACTTCCAGACCGCCCCCCTGGCCGAGGTCGACCCCGAGATCGCCGCCGTGCTCGAGGGCGAGCTGCGGCGCCAGCAGGGCACCCTGGAGATGATCGCCTCCGAGAACTTCGTCCCCCAAGCGGTGCTCGACGCGACCGGCTCGGTGCTGACCAACAAGTACGCCGAGGGTTACCCGGGGCGGCGCTATTACGGCGGCTGCGAGGAGGTCGACGTCGCCGAGCAGCTGGCGATAGACCGCGCCAAGGAGTTGTTCGGCGCCGAGCACGCCAACGTCCAGGCGCACTCCGGAGCGCAGGCCAATAACGCCGTCTACATGGCGCTGCTCGAACCTGGGGACACCTTCCTCGGCCTCGCTCTCGACCACGGCGGCCACCTCAGTCACGGGATGAAGATCAACGTCTCCGGCACGCTCTACAACCCGGTCCCGTACCACGTCCGCAAAGACGATCTGCTGGTCGACATGGACGAGGTCGCCGCGCTTGCCGAGGAGCACAAGCCGAAGCTGATCGTCGCCGGCTGGTCGGCCTACCCGCGCCGGCTCGATTTTGCCGCCTTCCGCGCGATCGCCGACTCGGTCGGGGCCAAGCTGATGGTCGACATGGCCCATTTCGCCGGCCTCGTCGCCGCCGGCGAGCACCCCAACCCGGTGCCGCACGCCGACGTCGTCACGACGACGATCCACAAGACCCTCTGCGGCCCGCGCAGCGGCATGATCCTCTGCAAGGAGGAGCACGCAAAGGCGATTGACAAAGCCGTCTTCCCCGGTCAGCAGGGCGGGCCGCTGATGCACACGATCGCTGCCAAGGCGGTGGCCCTGCACATCGCGGCCGGCGAGCCGTTCCGCGCCCGCCAGCGCCAGACGATCGCCAACGCGCAGGCGTTTGCCGCCGGGCTGGAAGCAAACGGCGTGCCCGTTCTCACCGGTGGCACCGACGTGCACCTGGTGCTCGTCGACCTGACGCCCAGCGGCCTCGACGGGCAGACCGCCGAGGACCGGCTCGATGAGGTCGGCATCACCGTCAACCGCAACGCGATCCCCTTCGATCCGCGGCCGCCGATGAATCCCTCAGGCCTGCGAATCGGTACCCCGGCGCTGACCACCCGCGGCCTCCTCGAGGAGGACATGACCGAGATCGCCGGCGTGATCGCCACCGCGCTCTCCGACGATTTCGAGGCCCAGAAGGACGCGCTCGGAGAGCGCACTCGCGCCCTGATGGAGCGCTACCCGCTCTACCCGCAGCTCTCGCCGGCTTCTGTCTAGAGGCAAGCAGTGATCGCTTGGCTCAAGAGCTATGGCTTCGCGCTCCTCGTTGGAGCAGCAATAGTCGCAGCGGCCTATCTCGCAATCGAAGTGAGCGTGCCAAGTCCGGTGCCAGACTTCGCCCTTAGGGCAAAGGCCGTCTATCGCATCGAGATTGGAGCAGCGGCATTCGCGGGCTTCTATCTCGTCGCCATGGCCTTTGTCTTGGCGCTCAATGGCCGGGCGTTCAGTGAGATCGGGGTTAATGGGCTCAAAGCTCAAGAGATTGTCAATGAGAAGCAGCAGACGGTGATGAAGGGACAGGATCGATCGATCAAAGCCCTACGTCGGGCCCTTCAAGAGATCCAGACCTCCTTCGATCGCGCGATCCGGCAAAGCGATGCTCGAATCAAAGCCCTGGAGGAACGTCCCGGCGGCGCAGCCAAAAACTGATTTGGCTTGCCGATTGGCTTAATCGCTTTCCAGCCTGATAATTTTGGGCTAATCTCTATTTAGAAATTTCCTAGAAGTTCGCGGAAATTTTCAACGAAGTTTCATCTGGGATTTGCAATCTCATTTCTTTCCGAAACTCAAGTTAGTCTCATTCGCGCATGAGCCAAGAAAACGCTTCTGAACAAGACTCCGTGGATCGCAGCAATTACGATTTGGAGCACCTCGAGACCGTTATCGGCGAGGTTTTCGCTGAGCTCGACGAGTCGATCGCCGAGAGCGAGAAGGCGCTCGCGGAAGCGGATGCCGTTCTTCACCTGAGCTCCAAGGCGTAAGAGCGCGAGCTCGCACGCGCCTTTGTCATGCGCATCTGGGTTGACTGCACCGCCGCTGCCCACCCGCTTGTCCTGCGCCCGCTGATCGAGCGGTTCGAGGCGAGGGGGGATGAGGTTCTCGTCACCGCTCGTGAGTACGGGCAGACGCTGGGGATCCTCGAGCGGCTCGGCATTCCTTACACGGCAGTCGGCAGCCACGGTGGCGCCTCAGCGCTCGGCAAGGGCCGAGCGCTCGCCGGGCGCTCGGCGCGGCTGGCGCGGTTGATCTGGCAGCGGCGGCCGCAGCTGGCGCTTGCCCACGGCTCAGTCGACCTCGCAGTCGTCTCCTCGCTCTTCCGCATCCCCTCAGCCCAGATGCAGGACTACGAGTTCGCCGGTCGCCAGCGCCAGATCGCTTTCCGGGCGGCGCGCAAGGTGCTGATGCCGGACTCGATTCCGCTCGAGCGGCTGAGGAAGATCGGCGCCAAGGAGCGCAAGCTGGTCCGCTACCCGGGCTTGAAGGAGGAGTACTACCTTGCCGACTTCAGCCCGGACGCCGGTGTCCTCGACGAGCTCGGGCTCGATCGCGAGAAGGTGCTGGTCGTCGTGCGGCCGCCGCCTGAGACCTCCGAGTACCACGCCCGCAACGACGTCTACGGCGAGGCGATTCGCCACCTCGCCGCGTCCCCGCAAGTGCAGGCCGTCGTCATTCCCCGCACCGAGCGCCAGGGCACCGAGGTGCGCGAGATGAAGGCCGCCAACCTGATCGTGCCCGAGCGGGCGATTGACGCCCAGAGCCTGATCGCCTACGCCGATCTGGTGGTCAGCGCGGGGGGGACGATGAACCGCGAGGCGGTGGCGCTGGGAACGCCGGTCTTCACCACCTTTGCCGGTCGCATGGGCGGGGTCGACGAGGACCTGATCGCGGCCGGGCGCCTGCGGGTTCTCTCCGACCCGGCCGAGCTGCCGCTGCGCAAGCGCGAGTCCCCTGTTGGCGTGCTCAACCCCCGCGACCCCGGGTTGCTGGTCGAGGGCGTGCTCGGCGCCGTCGAATAACCGCCTGCAACGCGTTACGGCTCCCACAGGTCCACAACGCGTTGCACCTCTGGTCTGTTGAGTAGCCTGGGCGCGCCCGCCTGGTTGGGGGCACCGCGATATGGCAGCGACAACTGACGCCGTTCTCGCCTTCCTCGTAGCGGCCGCGATCGCCTGGCTGCTGGTTCCCTACGCCGAGGCGCTTGCCTTTCGCATCGGCGCGATCGACATGCCGAAGGAGCGCGGCCTGCACGACAAGCCGATGCCGCGGCTCTCGGGGCTGGCGATCTTCGCCGGGATCGAGGTGGCGGGCTGGATCTGGCTGCCGAGCGACGGCGAGAGCCGCTCGATCCTGATCGGCGCCGCCGTAATCGCCGCGGTCGGCGTGGTCGACGACGTGCGCGGCCTGCCGGCGCTACCGAAGCTGCTCGGCCAGATCGGGGCGGCCCTGATCCCCGTTCTCGCCGGCGTCCGGGTCGACAACCTGACCCTGCCCTTCGTCGGCGGCTTCGAACTCGGCTGGCTCGCCTACCCGCTGACCGTGCTCGGCATCGTCGCCGTGGTCAACGTGATCAACTTCATCGACGGCGTCGATGGCCTCGCCGCCGGCGTCTGCACGATCGCCGCGATCTCCCTGGCCGTCATCGCGCTCTCGCTGGAGCGCAACTCGGCCGGCGTGCTGGCGGCGCTGACCGCCGGCGGCGCCCTCGGCTTCCTCCGCCACGGCTTCCCGCCGGCCTCGAGCTTCATGGGCGACACCGGCTCCAACCTGCTCGGCTACCTGCTGGCGACGGCCTCGGTGCAGGGAGCGCTGAAGACCAACGCGGTCGTCGCCCTCGTCTTCCCCCTGGTCGTGCTGGCGGTGCCGATCCTCGACACCGGCTTCGTCGTCGCCAAGCGGCTCAAGTACCGCCAGCCGATCTACCAGGCCGACACCTGGCACTTCCACCACCGCATGGCCAACATCGGCTTCTCGCAGCGGCGCACCCTGGCCTACCTCTACGGCTGGACCCTGGCCCTGGCGGCGCTCGCCCTCGCCCTGCGCTTCGTCCCCTACAGCGACAACCACGGCCATTTCAACGCGCTCTGGACCGCGGTGATGGTCGCCTTCGGCCTGCTCGCCATCGCCACCAGCGTCTACTTGGTCTACGTGCTGGAGATCCTCAAGCTGCGCCGCGGACGGCTCAATCCCGAAACCGGCGAGATCGAAGCGATAACTCTGGAGCAAGTGGAGGAGAGCCGCCGAAAGAGTTAGTAACAGGTTGTAACAAGCCTCACGAACTGGCTCTAGAAAGCGGATCGTCGGCCCTTTCGGATATAGTCGCTCGTCCGCCCGCCTTCACCAAGACGGGCGAATTTTATGTCTCCTCCCAAGTACGTCGACCTCTTGGTCCTTGCCGCCGCCCTCGCCGTCTTTCTGCTCGGCGGCCTGCCCATGCTCGGGTTTGCGGCCGGTGCGGGGGTTTGGCTCGTTCAGCGCGGGATCCAGATGCTCGCCGAGCGCCTCGCCAACAGGGAACTGGCTGCTGGCAATCGCCAGCGGGCGATGGCGACGGTTGGTGTCTCCACCCTCGGCCGCGTCGGGCTGATGGCGATCGCGGTCCTGCTCGCCGGGCTGGTCGAACGCGAGGCCGGTCTCAGCGCCGCGATTCTGGTCCTCGTCCTCTTCACCGTCTCGATCGCCGCCCAGGGCATCGCCCACCTCTTCGACGAAGGTCCGCAGGTGGGCAAGGCATGAAGACCAAGACCAAGTTCTTGATCGGGCTCGGCGTCTACCTCGGGATCGCGGTCCTGATGATGCTGATCTTCGGCAGCAGCGGCAAAAACGAAGCCTTCCAGCCCCAGAACGAGTTCAAGCTCGAACCTTGGGTCTCGATCCACCTCGCCGGGATTGACCTCAGCATCAACAAGGCGGTGCTCTACCTGGTCCTGGCCAGCGTCTTGACGATGGGCGTCATGGTCTGGATCTCACGCCGCATGCAGCAGAAACCGAACCGGGTGCAGACCGCGATCGAGGTCGCCTACGACCTGACCAAGAACAACATCACCGGCGGCAACCTCGACCCCGCGACGGCGGCGCGCTGGTTCCCCTTCCTCGCCGCGCTCTTCTTCTGGATCTGGTTCTCCAACATGATCGGCTTCATCCCGCTGCCGACCAACACCGAGCACACGGTCAACATCTTCGGCTTGGCGATTCCCTCCTTCGCGATCTACGCGGCCACCGCCAACCTCTCGATCCCGCTGGTGCTGACGCTGGTCGTCTGGATCTCCTACCACGTCGAAGGCGTCCGGGCCAAGGGCCTCTTCAAGTACCTGGCCAGCTGGTTGCCGCCGGGGCTGGAGGAGATGAACCCGCTGGCCAAGGGCTTCATCTTCGTGATCGAGGCGATCTCGCATTTCGCCCGGCTGATCTCGCTCTCGGTGCGACTCTTCGCCAACATCCTCGCCGGCCACCTGCTGCTGCTCTTCATGGGCGGCGGGCTCGCCGTCCTGCTCGGCATCGCCGCGCTCGGCGCCCTCACCTTCCCGCTGGCCTTCTTCTTCTTCATCCTCGAGGTCGGCCTTATCGCCACCCTGCAGGCCTTCATCTTCTCGACCCTTACCGCTATCTACCTCGGCGGAGCCACCTCCGCCAGCCATTAGAAAAGGAGCGCTACCTCAATGGACCTGTCCCCAGTTGCCGCCGCGATCTCTGACGAAGGGATCGAAGCCGCCGGCAAGGCGATCGCCCTCGGCGTCGGAGCCGGCCTTGGTTCGATCGGCGCCGGTATCGGCATCGGCATCATCTTCGGCAAGGAGATCGAGTCGGTCGCCCGCCAGCCCGAGATGAAAGACGAGCTGCAGAGCATCCGCTGGCTCGGCTTCGCCCTGACCGAGGCCGTCGCCTTCTACACCTTCATTTTCGGCCTGATCGCCTTCTTCCTCTAGACCGATGATCGGGGTTCTCGGCTACATATCCGCGCTTCCGCTTGCCGCTGAGAGCGGTGGCGAAGAAGGCGGCAGCTTCCTGGTCTCACCGGGCCTCGGCCTGATGATCTGGACGCTGGTCCTCTTCCTCTTCACGATGTGGGTGTTGAGCAAGGTCGCCTTCCCGAAGATCCAGGAGGCGCTCGACAGGCGGGCGAAGACGATCAGCGAGTCGATCGAGGCTGCCGAACGGCAGCGCAAGGAGTCCGACGAGCTGCTGGCCGAGTACCGCGGGCGCCTCGAGGAGGCCCGCGAGCAGGCCGACGAGATCATGGCCCGCGCTCGCAAGGCGGCGGACACCGCCGAGGCTGAGGCAAAGACCGCCGGCAGGGAGAGGGGCGAGGAGCTCGTCGCCGCCGCGCAGCGCGAAATCGACGCGGCGACCCGGCGCTCGCTCGACCAGATCCGCAAGGAGGTCGCCGACCTCACCGTGCTGGCGACCGAGAAGGTCACCCGCAAGTCGCTCAGCGAGGACGATCAGCGCCGCCTGGTCGAGGAGGCGCTCAGCGAGGTCGACTTCACCGCGCTTTCCGGGGCGGAGGAGTCGCAGAGCTAATGCAGGAGGCAGCTCGCGTATATGCCGAGGCGCTCTTCGACGTGGCGAAGAAGCAGGGCAAGCTCGACGCGGTTCGCGACGAGCTGGCCCAGTTCGTCGAAGCCGTCGACGCCAACCGTGAGCTGCAGATCTTCTTCTTCAGCCCCTACTTCTCCTCAGCGGAGAAGGTGGCGGGCCTGAAGCGCGCTGTCAGCGACGCCGATGCGGAGCTGGTCAATTTCCTCGAGCTGCTGATCGAGAAGCAGCGGATGCCGGAGATCTTCCGCATCCGCCGCCAGCTCGACGAGCTCTGGAAGCAGGAGAACCGGCGCATCGACGTGACCGTCACCAGCGCTGTGACGCTGGAGCCGGCGGTGGTCGAGAAGGTGGGCGAGGAGATTGAGCGCCAGACCGGCCAGAAGGTCGAGCTGTCCAGCCGCGTCGACGCCGAGATCCTCGGCGGCATCGTCCTGCAGGTCGGCAACAAGGTGCTCGACGCGAGCATCCGCAGTCGCTTGGAGAAACTTCGAAAGAGCGTCGCTCAAGCGGCGTAAGGAGGCATAGAGCACCGCAATGGACATCAAGCCCGACGAGATCGCAAGCATCCTCCGCGAGAGGATCGAGGGACTGGACACGGAATCCGCCGACCTTGCCGAGGTCGGCACCGTGCTGTCGGTTGCCGACGGCATCGCCCGCATTCACGGCCTCGACAACTGCATGGCGCTGGAGATGCTGGACCTGCCGCACGGCGTCACCGGCCTCGCCCTCAACCTCGAGGAGGACAACGTCGGCGCCGTCCTCTTCGGCGAGTGGGACAAAGTCGTCGAGGGCGACACGGTCAAGCGCACCGGCCACCTGCTGCGGATCCCGGTCGGCGACGAGCTGCTCGGCCGCATGGTCGACCCGCTCGGCCGCCCGCTCGACGACGCCGGCGAGGTCGCGACCACGCAGACCCGCCCGGCCGAGTTCAAGGCCCCGGGCGTCGTCCAGCGCCAACCCGTCACCGAACCGGTGCAGACCGGGCTGATGTCGATCGACGGCATGATCCCGATCGGCCGCGGCCAGCGAGAGCTGATCATCGGCGACCGCCAGACCGGCAAGACGGCGATCGCGATCGACACGATCATCAACAACCGCGACAAGGACATGGTCTGCATCTACGTCGCGATCGGGCAGAAGATGTCGACCGTGGTCCAGCTCAAGCAGGTGCTGGAGGAGAACGGCGCGATGGAGAACACGATCATCGTCGCCGCCCCCGCCGACGAGGCCGCTCCGATCAAGTTCATCGCCCCCTACGCGGGCTGCGCGATGGGCGAGCACTTCCTCTACAACGGCAAAGCCGCGCTCTGCGTCTATGACGACCTGACCAAGCACGCCTACGCCTACCGCCAGATGTCGCTGCTGCTGCGGCGCCCGCCGGGTCGCGAGGCCTACCCGGGCGACGTCTTCTACCTGCACTCGCGCCTGCTGGAGCGCGCGGTCAAGCTCAACGACGACCTCGGCGGCGGCTCGCTGACGGCATTGCCGATCATCGAGACCCAGGCCTCCGACGTCTCCGCCTACATCCCGACCAACGTGATCTCGATCACCGACGGTCAGATCTTCCTCGAGTCCGACCTCTTCTACTCCGGTGTTCGCCCGGCGATCAACGTCGGCATCTCGGTCTCGCGGGTGGGCGGCAACGCGCAGACCAAGGCGATGAAGAAGGTCGCCGGCAAGCTGCGCCTCGATCTCTCCCAGTACCGCGACCTCGAGGCCTTTGCCCAGTTCGGCTCCGAGCTCGATCCCGAGACGCAGAAGACGCTTAACCGCGGTGAACGGCTGGTCGAGCTGCTCAAGCAAAAAGAGCGCGAGCCGCTCGAGGTGGCCGACCAGGTCGCCGCGATCTACTCCGGCACCGGTGGCTACCTCGACCGGATCGCGGTCGAGCGCGTCGGCGAGTTCCTCGGTGACCTGAAGATCCGCCTGCACGCCGAGAAGGCCGAGCTGCTGAAGCGAATCAGCGACAGCGGCAAGCTCGAGGAGGCAGACGAGGAGGAGCTGGGCAAGGCGATCGGCGAGTTCGTCGACGACTTCGGCGCCGACTTCGACGAGCACGGCGACCCGATCGAGAAGGGCGAGTCCGACAGGGTCAAGGAGGCGACCCCGGCCTAGCTTTACGCGCCGGTACTTCTCATGGCCACTCAGAAGGACGTCAAGAATCGCATCGCGTCGATCAAGAACATCAACAAGATCACGCGGGCGATGGAGATGGTTGCCGCGGCGCGCCTGCGCCGGGCGGAGCAGCGGATCGATCAGCTGCGGCCCTACGCGCAGTCGATGCGCAAGCTCACCCGCCGCGCCGCCGAGCAGGCGGGCGGGATCCCGCGCGTGCCGGTGCTGGAAGAGCGCGAGGACGAGAAGCGGGTCGGCGTCGTCCTCGTCACCGGCGACCGTGGCCTCGCCGGCGCCTTCAACACCAACATCATCCGCGACGGCCTGCGGCTCAAGTCCGAGCTGCGCGAGCAGAGCAAGGAGGCGGTTTTCTCTGCCGTCGGCCGCAAGGGCGTCTCGGCACTGAGCTTCCGCAAAGAGGAGCCGCGAACCTCTTACGTCGGCTTCACCGACCGGCCCGCCTTCGCCAACGCGCGCGAGATCGGCGAGGAGCTGACCTCGCGCTACGTCGACGGTGAGCTCGACCGGGTCGAGTTGATTTACAACCGCTACGTCTCGCCGCTGACCCAGCACGTCTGGCGCCAGACGCTCCTGCCCCTGCAACAGGCCGAGGTGATCGGCGAGGGGGTCGAAGCCGAGGAAGAGGAGGCCGAGGAGACCGAGATCGAGAAGGCCCACAGCGCCTCGATCTGGGAGTACGAGCCCGAGGCCGAGGAACTGCTGGGACAGCTGATCCCGGAGTACGTGAACATCTCCGTCTACCGGGCGCTGCTGGAGTCCGCAGCGTCTGAGCTGGGGGCGCGGATGACCGCGATGCGCAGTGCCGCCGAGAACGCGGAGGAAATGATGGGCGACCTGACTCTGGAGATGAACCGGGTCAGGCAGGCCGAGATCACCCAGGAGATCCTCGAGGTAGTCGCCGGCGCCGAGGCGCTTGGATAAAGCTGAGAATCGAGAAAAGGAACCAATGTCTGAGAGCAACGGAGCAAACGTAGGGCGAGTCGAGCAGGTGACCGGCGTCGTTGTCGACGCGGTCTTCCCGGACAAGCTGCCGGAGATCTACTCGGCGGTGAAGATCCAGATGGCCGGCGACGCCGACAACGAGGCGAGCGAACTGGTCTGCGAGGTGCAGCAGCACCTCGGCGACGACCGGGTCCGCACCGTGGCGATGGACGCCACCGACGGCCTGCAGCGCGGCGACAAGGTGATCGACACCGGCGGCCCGATCTCGGTCCCGGTCGGAGACGCCACCCTCGGCCGCATCTTCAACCTGCTCGGCGAGCCGATCGACCTCGGCGAGCCGGTCGAGACCGAGGAGCGCTGGCCGATCCACCGCTCAGCACCCGCGGCCTCCGACCTCGCTCCGACCCAGGAGATCCTCGAGACCGGGATCAAGGTGATCGACCTGCTCGCGCCCTACGCCAAGGGCGGCAAGGTCGGGCTCTTCGGCGGTGCCGGGGTCGGCAAGACGGTCTTGATCCAGGAGCTGATCCGCTCGATCGGCGAAGAGCACGAAGGCCTCTCGGCCTTCTGCGGCGTCGGCGAGCGCTCGCGCGAGGGCAACGACCTCTGGCTCGAGATGAAGGAGTCCGGTGTCATCGACAAGACGATGCTGGTCTTCGGCCAGATGAACGAGCCCCCCGGAGCCCGCCTCCGCGTCGCCCTCTCCGGCCTGACCATGGCCGAATACTTCCGCGAGCAGGGCGGCCAGGACGTGCTGCTCTTCATCGACAACATCTTCCGCTTTGTCCAGGCGGGCTCCGAGGTCTCGGCCCTGCTCGGCCGCATGCCTTCCGCCGTCGGCTACCAGCCGACGCTGGAGACCGAGATGGGCGAACTGCAGGAGCGGATCACCTCGACCGAGCGTGGCTCGGTGACCTCGGTGCAGGCGATCTACGTCCCCGCCGACGACCTCACCGACCCGGCTCCGGCCTCGGTCTTCGCCCACCTCAACGCGACCACGACGCTCTCGCGCTCGATCTCCGAGAAGGGGATCTACCCGGCCGTCGACCCGCTCGACTCGACCTCGACGATTCTCAAGCCCGGCGTCGTCGGCGAGGAGCACTACCGCACCGCGACCGAGGTCCAGGAGGTGCTGCAGCGCTACAAGGAGCTGCAGGACATCATCGCCATCCTTGGCATCGACGAGCTCTCCGACGAGGACAAGCAGACGGTCACGCGCGCCCGCAAGATCGAGCGCTTCCTCTCGCAGCCGTTCTTCGTCGCCGAGCAGTTCACCGGCCGCAGCGGCGAGTACGTGCCGGTCTCCGAGACGGTGCGCGGCTTCCGCGAGATCCTCGACGGCGAGCACGACGAGCTCTCCGAGGGCGCCTTCTACATGAAGGGCGGCATCGACCAGGTCACCGCCGACGCCGGAGCGGCCGCGGCCGCCTAAGGAGCCCGTAATGGCTGCCGAGCACATGGTCGACGTCGAAGTCCTCACCCCCGAGGGGGAGGTCTTCAACGGCGAAGTGCGCCAGGTCTCGACCCGCACCGCGGTCGGAGAGCTGGGCGTCCTCGCCAACCACACCCCGCTGCTCGCCTCGCTGCACCCAACCGAGCTGCGCCTCCACATCAGCGACACCGAGACCAAGCGCTACGCCCAAGCCCACGGCTGGCTCCAGGTCTTCGGCAACCACGCCAAGCTCTTGGTCGAGGAAGCGCTGGCGCCGGAGGATCTCGACGTCGCGACGCTCAAAGAGCAGCTGGCAGACGCCGAGCAGCGTCTGGCGGAGTCCGAGGACGGCAGCGGTGCACAGGCCCGAGCGGAGAAGGACCGCGACCGGGCCGAGGCGTTCCTGGCGATCGCCCAAACCTGACGCCTGGCCGTCCGCGCAAGTAGCGCGGCGATGACTGAACCGTTTGCCCCCGTATGCGGGGGTCAATTGACCACGCTCGCGCGACTTGAGGGGGGGAGTGGGCAAGCCGTTGAGGTCACCAATGGGGTCGGGGAGCGCCTCAAGGGAAAGCTGAAGCCGTTGGACTACGACAATCTCGATAGCGGAGACGTTCGCTGGAGAAACCGAACGCAGTTCACGCGCCACACTCTGAAGACCCGCGGGTTGCCGCGTCCACTTGCTCCACTAATCTGTACCCTGCTGGATACGGATTATGGACTCCAAGGCCCCGCTCCTCACTAGAAACGAGATCGCTGAGATCAGCGGCGTTTCGATCAATGCCGTGAACAAGGCGCTGGAGCAGCGGGTGGCGAAACCTCGGCGGCAGCGGGGGCGAACTTTGATGGCGGCCGATGAGGCGGCGGCTTTGGCGCTGCTCTCAGAACTTCCGATCAGGCTGTCAATCAAGTTGAAGCGGGATGTGCGGAACTGGATCGTCAAGCGGAATCCCAGCGAGGCAGAGGAGTTTGAGCTGTCTCGAGCCCTGCGGATTGCGATGACCGAGAATGCAGCCGACGTTGCCACCCGCGCCTTCGACTACGTGCGCCTGCGCGACAAATACGTTGAGTTCGACCGGGGCAAGATGGGCGGCGCGCCGGTTATCCGCGGAACGCGAATGCCGGTGCGAACGCTGGCTCGGCTTGCCGAGGGCGGTGAGAGTCGTGAGGCGCTGAAGGAGGACTACCCGCACATTCCGGAGGAGGCATATGACGTCGCTGCCCTATGGGCGAAGGGCAATCCCCGGCGTGGACGTCCGACGGGCGGTCTTCGAGGGCACCCTGGGGCGTGAAGCTCTGGGTCGACGAGTGCCTTTCGCCCACTCTCGTGGCGCGAGCCAACGATCGGGGCTATTGGGCGACTTGCAATCGGGATCGCGGAATGCTCGGCGTTCCCGACAAGGTGCTCAGCGTAACCGTCATTGAGGAAGAGGCTGTCTTCGTCACAAACGACGAGGCCGATTTCGCCGCTCTCTACCAGCGGGTTGATCTGCATACGGGTCTCCTGATCTTGCCGCAAGCGGAGACGCGCGAAGCGCTATGGCATTTGCTTGACGTCGGTCTTCACTACATCGAGCGGCAGGCCAAGGTCGAAAGGGAAACTGCCGCTGAATGGATGCTCAACAAGCGAGTCGATGTCGCATCCGATGGCGCGGTAACGCACCTTGATCTTGCGGGGCCCGCATAGAAGCCAGCGGTGAGCTCTGGGGTTAAATACCGTCCACCTCTCCTATGAAGCTTGAACGCAAAGTACAAACGCCCGGCAGGCGGCCTCCGGCTCCCTCGCGGACGAGCTCCAGATGAGCGACGAGTTGGTTGCGCTCGTTTCGCGGTTGGTCAGCTACGACAGCGCTGAGCCGGACGGGGTGCTGGAAGCAGCGGGATTCATCGAAGGGTGGCTGGACTCGCGTGGGATCGCGGTGGAGAGCGATGAGGTGCGGGGGTTGCCGGTGCTGAAGGCCGAAGTCGGGCCGGAAGATGCGCCGACCGTGGTGTTGCACGGGCATATCGACGTCGTGCCCGCTCAAGCGGGGCAGTTCGAGCCGCGGCTCGAAGGCGACCGGCTCTATGGGCGCGGGGCATATGACATGAAGGGCGGGTTGGCGGCGATGCTGCTGGTCACGGCGGCGATGCGCGATCAGGGCGGGGTGCGGGTGCGGTTGGGGATCGTTGGCGACGAGGAGTCCGAGGAGGAAGTCGAACGCGGGTCCGATCATCTGGTCGACAGCGGCTTCCTTGGCGACTTCGCGATTACCGGCGAGCCGACCGATCTGCACATCGGGGTCGAGGCCAAGGGGGTGCTGGCGCTGCGGGTGACGGTCGAGGGGACGGCGGCCCACGGGGCGACGCCCTGGCTGGGCGAAAACGCGGTTTTGAGGGCGATCGATGTTTTCCGCAGTATCGAGTCGCTACCTTTCGCACGGCACTCCTCGGAGCTCTTCGACCGCCCCTCGATCAACCTCGGCCGGATCTTGGGTGGCGACGCGCTCAACAAGGTGCCCGACCGATGCGCGATCGACGTCGACATCCGCTACCTGCCCGATCAGGATCCCGCTGCCCTGCTGGAGCAGGTGGAGGGGATCGCCGCGGCCGAGGTCGAGCAGCTCTTCACCCGGCCGCCGGCTGTGGTCGATCGCGATCTGCCCTACGTGCTCGCCCTGCGCGAGGCGGCGAGGGCGCACCACGACGGCGAGCCGATGAGCGTCGGGCGCGACGGGGCCTCCGATGCGGTCTCCTTCCTGCGCGTCGGCGTGCCGGCGGTCGAGTTCGGGCCAGCCGGCGAAGGCCATCACGGGCCGGGGGAGTGGGTCTCGGTCTCCTCGCTGCACACCTACCGGCAGACCCTCGACACCTTCCTGCGCTCGCTTCCCGCCCGTCTGGCCGCTTGAGGAACCGTGGCTGAATCGGGCCTGAGCAAGCCGCCGCCCTCGGGCGACCACGAGCCGGCGCCGAAGCCGAAGCGCTACTGGTGGCGCTTCAGCCTCGCCTCGGTGATCATCGTCGTCGCGGTCGCAGCGGCGACCTCGGCCAGCATCCTTCTCTACATCGGCAGCATCGCCACGGCGCTCTCGCACCACAACATCTACAACGCCAAACTGCATCGCTACCTCGCCAAGGTCAACGGCGGCGAGCCCGAGAACATCCTCATCCTCGGCTCCGACAAGCGCGCCAACCTGGCCGAAGACCCGGGCCGCTCCGACACGACGATCCTGCTGCGCCTCGACCCCGACCGCGAAGCGATCGCGGTGATGTCGATCCCACGCGACCTCAAGGTCGAAATCCCCGGTTTCGGGACGGAAAAGTTCAACGCCGCCTATACCGACGGCGGGCCGAAGCTGACCTTGCAGGTGGTCAAGGAACTGACCGGCCTGCAGATCAACCACGTCGTCAACGTCGACTTCCTCGGCTTCGTCCGCGCCGTCGACGCGATCGGCTGCGTCTACACCGACGTCGACCGCCGCTACTACCACTCCAACGTCGGCGTGCCGGCCTCCGAACAGTATTCGGAAATCAACATCAAGCCGGGCTATCAGCTGCTCTGCGGCAAGAAGGCGCTGCAGTACGTGCGCTACCGCCACACCGACACCGACATCGTCCGCTCGGCCCGCCAGCAGGACTTCATCAGCTCGGCGCGCGAGCGGGTGCCGATCTCAAAGCTTGTGCTCGGCCAGAACGATCTGGTCGACATCTTCACCAAGTACACGACCTCCGACATCAGCGACACCGCGACGATGCTGCAGGTGCTGAAGCTCTTCGTCGCCTCGCGCAACGCGGCGATCAAGGAGGTCCACTTCCCGGCCGAACTGGGGCCGAGCTATGTCTACGCCTCCTCGGAAGCGATCCACGAAGCCGTCGACAAGTTCCTCGGTATCGAAGCGAGCGCCGGCCCGCTGGGCGAACTCGACGAAGGCCGCAACGAAAACGGCGGTGGCAAGTCCGCTAAGAAGAAGGGCAAGCGCCACAAGGCGCCGAAGCCGCACATCGCAAAGCCGAAGCCGCCCGGCAGCGACGGCCTGGTGCCGGCGCGCGAAGCCGGTGAACTGGAGGCTAAGAACGTGACGCGGAAGGTCAGCGCCGGCTTCCCCGTTTTCTTCCCGACCAGGCTGCCCTCCGGCGCCTTCTACGTCGAAAGCAACTCCTATGAACACGTCCAGGACCCACGCGTCTACCACCTGCGCGACACCGACGAACAGCGCCATGGCGCCTACCGCATGGTGGTCGAGTGGCCGCTCTCGGACGGCATCCATTACTTCGGCCTGCAGGGGATCCAGGGTTGGTCGGACCCGCCGATCCTCGACAGCCCGAGCCTGACCAAGACGATCAATGGACGGGAGTACGACATTTACGTCGACGGCGACCGCATCTCGCTGGTCGCCTGGCATCGTGGCAACAGTTCCTACTGGGTCGCCAACGACCTGCTCAACACCTTGAGCAACGATCAGATGATCGGGATCGCCCGTTCCGCCGACGTGAAGGTCCCCAACCCAAAGCGCAGAAGGGGGAAAGCGAGGCAATGAGTGCAGAGAGAGAGCCGATTGGGGTGATCGGGGTCGGCTGGGTCGGCCTGGTTACCGCTGCCTGCTTCGCCGAGGTCGGCCACCAGGTGATTGCTCGCGACATCCTTCCCGAGAAGGTCGAGTCGCTCTCGCGCGGCGAGATCACGATCCACGAGCCGGGCCTCGGCGAGTTGCTCAAGCGCAATGCCGAGCGGCTGACCTTCACGACCGATATGTCGGAGCTGCTCGAGGGCGCGAAGCTGCTCTTCGTCTGCGTCGACACGCCGCCGACTCGCTCGGGCGATGCCGACCTCTCGCGGGTCCGCTCCGTGCTCGAGGACTTGCCCGCCGACAGTGACCACGCGTTGGTGATGAAGAGCACGGTCCCAGCCGGAACCGGCAACTCGATCCGTCGTGATCGCCCCGGGCTCTCCTACGTCTCCTGCCCCGAGTTCCTCAAGGAGGGCTCGGCGGTCGAGGACTTCCTCCATCCCGATCGCGTCGTCGTCGGTGCCGACTCGGGCGACGAGGCGGCCGGCGACGCCGTCGCCCGTCTCTACGAGCCGCTCGGAGGCGAGCTGGTCCGCACCGACGTCGCCAGCGCCGAGATGATCAAGCTCGCCTCCAACGCCTTCCTCGCCACCAAGATCTCCTTTGCCAATGAGATCGCCAACGTTTGCGAGAAGGTCGGTGCCGACGTCGGCGAGGTCGCCCGCGGCATGGGCCTCGACCAGCGCATCGGGCCAGCCTTCCTGCGCGCCGGCATCGGTTACGGCGGCTCCTGCTTCCCCAAGGACGTCAGCGCCCTGAAGATGCTGGCCGGCAACAGCGGCTACCACTTCCAACTGCTGGGTGCGGTGATCGAAGTGAACGAGTTGCAAAAGCGCCGCGTCGTGCAGAAGCTGCAGAAGTACCTCGGCTCGCTGGTAGGCAAGCGCGTGGCCTTGCTCGGTCTCGCCTTCAAGCCGCATACCGACGACATGCGCGAGGCATCGAGCCTGGTGCTCGCCGCTCGCCTCGAAGGCGAGGGCGCAGAGGTGGTCGCCTACGATCCCGTCGCGGGAGGGGCTGCTCGCGAGCTCTTCGACGGGGTCGAGTTCCGCGACTCCGCCCTGGAGACGCTGGAGGGGGTCGACGCCGCGATCCTGGTCACCGAGTGGCCCGAGTTCGCCGAGCTCGATTGGGTCGCCGCGGCGGAGACGATGGCCCGTCCCTTGCTGATCGACGGCCGCAACTTCCTCGACGCGGGCCTGCTCAAAAGCGCCGGCTTCGAGTACGAGGGCATCGGGCGCGCGGTTGGCGACTCCGTCCCCGCGGGTACTGCCGAGTAGTGCAAGCGATTGTTCTCGTCGGCGGCGAGGGAACGCGGCTGCGGCCGTTGACCGAGACCGTCCCCAAGCCGGCCCTGACCCTGGTCGACCGGCCCTTCCTCGCCTACATGATCGAGTGGCTGGCGGGCCACGGCGTCAGCGAGGTCGTGCTCGCCTGCGGCTTCCTTCCCGACGTCTTGCGCGAGGCGCTGGCCGGGGAGGAGGAGCGTGCTGGGGTCGCGATCTCCTACGTGGTCGAGCCCGAGCGGCGTGGCACCGCGGGCGCGATCCGCTTTGCCGCCGATCAGCTGGGAGACCGCCTCGACGACCGCTTTCTCGCCCTCAACGGCGACGTTCTCACCGACCTCGACCTGACCGCGCTGATGCAGGCCCACGGCGGCTCGGGGGCGCAGGCGACGATCGCCCTGCACCCGGTCGAGGACTCCTCCGCCTACGGGTTGGTCAGCACCGACACGAGCGGCAAGGTGCTTGCCTTCACCGAGAAGACCGGCGAGGCCGTGCCCGGCGAGATCAACGCCGGCATGTATGTGCTCGAGCGCTCGGTCCTCGATCTGATCCCGCCCGACGAGGAGGTCTCGATCGAGCGCGACGTCTTCCCGCGCCTGGTTGGCGACGGCCTGCACGGCTTGCGCCTCGACGGGTACTGGATGGACATCGGGACCCCGCAGCGATACCTGGAAGCGAGCTGGGACATCCTCGAGCGGCGGGTGGATACGCGGGTGCAGCCGACCGCGCCCGGAATGCTGGTCGGGCCCGGTGCGCAGGTTGCCGAGGGGGCCACGGTCGGCCCCCGGGTCGTGCTCGGCAACGGCTCGCGGGTCGAGGCGGGCGCCGAGGTGCGCGACTCGGTCCTGCTCGATGGCTGCGTGGTCGGCGAGGGCGCCCGCGTCAGCGGCTCGATCCTCGCTGCCGGTGTCGCGGTCGCCGCCGGTGCCCAGCTCGAAGGAGCCGTGGTGGGCGACGGCGAAAGGGTCCCGGCCTGATGCTCGACGACATCCTCGCCATCCCCGATCACCTGCGCGACGCCCTCTGGCGGGTCGAGTCGGCGCGGCTGGAGCCAAGCGAGGCCGCCGGCCTGATGGTCTGCGGCATGGGCGGCTCGGCGATCGGCGGCGACCTCTCCGCCGCTGCGCTGGGCGACCGGCTGACTCGGCCTCTACTTACCGTGCGCGGCTACGAGCTGCCGAGCTGGGCGACCCCCGAGTGGGCCGTGCTCTGCTCCAGCTACTCGGGCAACACCGAGGAGACCCTCGCCTGCTTTGCCGCGGCCGAGGCGCTGGGCGCCAGGCGGCTTGTCGCAAGTACCGGCGGTGCGCTGGTCGACGGTGCGCGCGAGAGCGGCGTGCCGGTAATCGGCCTGCCCGGCATCCTGCCCGCGCCGCGCACCGCGGTGGCCTACATGCTCGTCTGCGCCACCGAGGTCGCCGCCCTGGTTGGCGCCGCGCCGCGCATCCACACCGAGATCGACGCGGCCGCCGCCTTCCTCGAGCAGCAGTCCGACAGCTTGCAGAAACGCGCCGAGGAGATCGTCGCCCGGCTCGGAGACACGGTCGTGGTGGTCACCGGGGCTGGCCTCAGCGCGCCGGTCGCGCGGCGCTGGAAGACCCAGATCAACGAGAACGCCGAGCAGCCCGCCTTCTTCTCCGAGCTTCCCGAGGCCGATCACAACGAGCTCTGCGGCTGGTCCGGCGCCGAGTTCTCCGCGGTCATGCTGGAAGACCGCGACCAGCACCCGCGCGAGCGCCGCCGTTTCGAGCTGACCGCCGAGCTGATCATCGCGAGCGGGGCCGAGGCCGTGCGAGTCGAAACCGAGGGGGAGACCCGGATCGCCCGCCTGCTCTGGGCGACGATGCTGGGCGACCTGGTCTCGCTGAAGATGGCCGAAGCTCGGGGCGTCGACCCACTGCCGGTGAGCGCGATCGAGGACCTCAAGGTCTCTCTTGCGGGTGATGCCCAGTGAGGGCGATGGTCCTGGCGGCGGGCCTTGGCACCCGGCTGCGGCCGATCACCTACGCGATGCCGAAGCCGATGGTGCCGGTGCTGAACCGGCCGGTGATGGAGCACATCGTGCGCCTGCTCGCTCGCAACGGCTTCGGCGAGGCGATCGCCAATCTGCACTGGTTCCCGGAGACGATCGAGGGGCACTTCGGCGACGGCTCGCGGTTCGGCATCGAGCTTTCCTACAGCCGCGAGGCGCAGCTGCTCGGCACCTCCGGCGGCGTCCGCAACGCGCGCGACTTCCTCGGCGATTCCTTCCTCGTCATCTCCGGCGACGCGCTCACCGACCTCGACCTCGGCGCGATGCGCGAGTTCCACGAATCGCACGACGGCATCGCCACCCTCGCCACCAAGCGGGT
Source organism: uncultured Solirubrobacterales bacterium (assembly GCA_963720805.1). Classification (GTDB taxonomy): domain Bacteria; phylum Actinomycetota; class Thermoleophilia; order Solirubrobacterales; family 70-9; genus VRUE01. Next base: position 85,595 of record CAVRGT010000005.1, read on the forward strand.
GAGCGACACCACCCAATTCGGCGTTGCGATAACCGGTGCCGACGGTCGCATCCAGGGCTTCCAGGAGAAGCCCGAGGCGGCGGAAGCACTCTCCGACCTCGCCAACTGCGGCATCTACATGTTCCGCAGCGAGATCTTCGACTACTTCCCCGAGCCCGGCACCAGCAAGGCCGCGGGGCCGGATGACCCGGATGGCTTCGCCGACTGGGCGATGGATGTTTTCCCGGGACTGCTGGAGAACGACGTGCCCTTCTACTCGCACGAGATCGAGGCCTACTGGAATGACATCGGCAACCTCGACGAGCTGCGCGGCGGCAACCTCGATGCCCTGCACGGCGCGGTCGAGATCGAGACCGACGTGCCCGAGGTGGGGGAGGGCATCCGCTCGGCCAGCCCGCTCGACGGGGTCGAGGTCGAGGGCCCGGTGCTGATCGGCTCCGGGGTGGAGTTTGGCGCCGGTGCCCGCGTCCAGGGCCCGGCGATCGTCGGTGACGGCTGCCGGATCGGCGACGGCGCCTGGGTGCGCGACTCGATCTTGCTCGCCGGTACCGAGCTGCCGGCCCAGGGCATGCTGGTCGGCGCGATCGCCGGCCGCGTCGCAAAGCCCTGACGCTTCCCTGACACTTTGCGCGCCACACGCGCGCCCGGGCGCCGCACGATCCGTTCGTGCGATCGCTGCCCGCCTTCTTCTCCGAGCTGATTCCGGCGCTCTGCGCGGCCTGCGGGCGCAGCTGTCGCTCCGACGCCGTGCTCTGCACGCGCTGCAGCCGACGCCTTGGCGAGGCGAAACCGCTTGCCGGCCGGGGTACCTCAGGCCTCGACCGGGCCTGGTCCTCGGCCCCACATGAGGGCGTCGCGCGCGACCTTGTGACCGCCTTGAAGTTCCGCCGCCTACTGCCCGTCGCCGCGACGATCGCCGAGCGGATCGAGTGGCTGGCGCCGGAGACCTTGCTCAGCGGAGCGATCGTGCCGGTGCCGAGCAGCCGCCTGCGCTCGCTCGGCCGCGGCTTCGATCCGGCCGCGGAGATCGCCGCTGCGCTCTCCCTGCGCACCGGTCTGCCGCTGCGCCCGGTCCTCGCGCGCGGCGACCTCGGTCGCCAGTTGGGCCGGCGCCGCGCCGAGCGGATCGGCCGGCCGCCGCACGTCCGCCTGCGCGGCGAGGCGCCGAGCAGCGTGCTCCTGATCGACGACGTGCTGACCACCGGCTCGACGCTCTCCGCCTGCGCCCGGGCGCTGCGTGGAGGCGGCTCGATCCGGGTAGCGGCAATCACGTTCACCAGGCGTCCGTAAAAAGCCACCTTTACGGGGCGGGCGCAGGGGCGTAGCATCGGCGGACCGACACCCAAGGAGGAAAAATGCGGATCGAGATACGTGGGCGCAACGTCGAAGTCACTGACGAGCTGCGAGGTCATGTGACAAAGCGATTCCGCCGCGTCGGTAGGCAGGTCTCGGAGCTGGCAACGCTCGACGTCGAGATCTACGAAGAGCGCAATCCCTCGATCGAAGACAGCCACGTCGCCGAGGCGACCCTGCGGCTGAAGGGCGTGACCCTGCGAGCGCGCGAGGCCTCCCCCGAGATGGTCCACACGATCCACGCCCTCGCCGAGGACATCCGGCGCCAGGTCAAGAAGCACCGCGAGCTGCGGCGCAAGCGCACGCAGACCCGCAAGGCCGTAGCCCGCATGCGCGGCCGGACTGCCTAGACGGGGCGATTCCCGCTATCCCCCGGTGAGGAGGCTGGGTGTCCTCTGGGCGAATTGAATCCCACGCGCTTTGCGCGTGGGATTAATAAGGAGCGCGGCCTGCGGCCGCGCAATCACCGGATTGCATTTCCGCCGCTTCGCGAACGTTCGCCCACAGGACACCCAGCCTCCTCACCACGCCACCGCAGGGACGAACCTAGCTACACGAGCGGCCCCGAAGCCCCCAAGCTCTTCCCGGGCGGACGGGTCAGCGTGCGCTTTCGAGCTGAGAGCTTCCGTAGTTCGAGGGCGCGTCGAGGGGATGGCAGGTATGCCTCTGCGGGAATGTTCGCGAAGCGGCCGCCGCACTCGTGTTTCGAGGCGCGGCGCAGCCGCGCTCTTCAATTGTCGCTAAGCGCGCGCAGCGCGCGTGCGACCTAATTCCCGCAGAGGCATACCTGCCATCCCACCCACCCACACCCGAACCCCGGACGTCCCTCTGAACGCCTCCAGCCCCGTCCCGACCGCCCCCGCTACCCTTGAGCAATGCCTGCTGCAAGGGACATGGTCACGCGCGCGCTGCGCGTCGGTGAGGGGCGCAAGTTCAAGGGTTACGAGAAGCGCGCCGAGGCGATCAACCGGATCGAGCCGGAGATGGAGCTGCTCGATGACGCTGAGCTGCGCCAGGAGGCCGACGACCTGCGTAAGCGGGCCGCCGAGGGCGAGTCGCTCGACGACCTGCTGCCCGAGGCCTTCGCCCTAACTCGCGAGTCCGCCCGCCGCTCGATCGGCCAGCGCCACTACGACGTGCAGCTGATTGGCGGCATGGTCCTGCACGAGGGCGCGATCGCCGAGATGAAGACCGGCGAGGGCAAGACCCTGACGGCGACGCTCGCCGTCTTCCTCAACACGCTGGCCGGCGACAGCGTCCACCTCGTCACCGTCAACGACTACCTTGCCCGCCGCGACTCGGAATGGATGCAGCCGGTCTACGACGCGCTCGGCGTCAGCGTCGCGGCGATCCAGGAGGGCGACGATCACGCGACGCGGCAGCGCAAGTACGCCTGCGACGTCGTCTACGGCACCAACTCGGAGTTCGGCTTCGACTACCTGCGCGACAACATGGCCGACGCGCTCGAGCACTGCGTCCAGCCGGGCCATCCCTTTGCGATCGTCGACGAGGTCGACAACATCCTGATCGACGAGGCGCGGACGCCGCTGATCATCTCCGGTGCCCCCGAGCAGGCGGCCCAGACCTATTACACCTTCGCCCGCCTGGCCAAACAGATGGACGGCGTCCAGGCGAAAGAGAAGCTGCGCTCGCTGGGCGAGTCCAAGGACACCTCCGAGGCCGAACACGACTACGAATTCGACGAGAAGCACAAGACCGTCTCGCCGACCGAGAAGGGCGTCAAACGGGCCGAGGAATTCGTCGGCGTCGACAACCTCTACCTCGGCGAGCACGGCAGCCTGGTCAACCACCTGGTCCAGGCGCTGAAGGCGGAGTCGCTCTACAAGAAGGACAAGGACTACGCCGTGGTCGACGGCCAGGTGATGATCATCGACGAGTTCACCGGCCGCATCCTCGAGGGCCGGCGCTGGTCGGAGGGGCTGCACCAGGCGGTCGAGGCCAAGGAGGGCGTCGCGATCGGCGAGGAGAACCAGACGCTGGCGACGATCACCCTGCAGAACTTCTTCCGCCTGTACGACAAGCTCTCGGGCATGACCGGTACCGCCCTGACCGAGGCGACCGAGTTCATGAAGATCTACAAAGTGCCGGTGGTCGAGGTGCCGACCCACCGCCAGATGGTCCGCGCCGACCAGAACGACCAGATCTTCAAGACCAAGGACGGCAAGTGGAAAGCGGTGCTGGGCGAGATCGTCGCCCGCCACGAGAAGGGTCAACCGATCCTGGTCGGAACCGTCTCGGTCGAGGTCTCGGAGATGATCTCCGAGGAGCTGAAGCGTCAGGGCATCGAGCACGCGGTGCTCAACGCCAAGCCCGAGCACGCCGAGCGAGAGGGCGAGCGGATCGCCCAGGCGGGCCGCAAGGGCGCGGTGATGATCGCCACCAACATGGCCGGCCGCGGCGTCGACATCAAGCTCGGTGGCGACCCCGAGCAGTCGGCGATCCACGAGCTGAAGAAGAAGGGGATCGCGCCCGGCGACGAGCGCTATGAGGAGGCGCTGGCCGAGAAGGTCGCCGAGCTGGAGCCGCTCTGCGCGGCCGAGGCAGATGAAGTCCGCGACCTGGGTGGCCTCTACATCTGCGGCACCGAGCGCCACGAGTCGCGCCGCATCGACAACCAGCTGCGCGGCCGTTCAGGCCGCCAGGGCGACCCCGGCGAAACGCGCTTCTTCCTCTCCGCCGAAGACGACGTGATCCGCCTCTTCGCCGGTGACCGCATCTACAAGATCCTCGATCGCCTCGGCCCGGTCGACGACGAGGGCGAGGAAATGCCGCTGGAAGCGGGCATGCTGACCAAGACGGTTGAGAACGCCCAGAAGAAGGTCGAGGAGCAGAACTTCCTGATCCGCAAACGCGTGCTCGAGTACGACGACGTGATGAACGAGCAGCGCCGCATTGTCTACAAATACCGCCGCGAGATCCTCGAGGGCCGCGATATGTCGGAGATCGCCCGCGACGAGATGGAGGGCGTGATCGAGCGGTTGGTCGAGGAGTACACGCCCGGGGACGTGCTCGAGGACTGGGACATGGCGGAGATGGAGACGCAGCTGCGCCAGATCTGGCCGATCAGCGTCGAGGTCGGCTCGCTGGCGCCCGAGCAGGTCGATCGCGAGAAGCTCAAGGACGAGCTCGACGACGACGCGATGAGCGCCTATGACGAGCGCGAGGGCCTATTTGGCGAGGAGCTGATGCGCTACCTGGAGCGCTCGATCCTGCTGCAGGTGATCGACAACCGCTGGCGTGAGCATCTCTTCGACATGGACTACCTGCGCGAGGGCATCCACCTGCGCGGCTTCGCCCAGATCGACCCCCTGGTCGCCTACAAGAACGAGGGCTTCGGCATGTTCGAGGAGCTGATGCACTCGATCTGGGAGGAGTTCAGCAAACTGATCTTCCACGTCGAGGTCGAGGTCGACCCGGCGCAGGCGCAGCGGGCATTCGGGCCCAACGGCGGCAATGCTCCCGCGGCGCTGTCCTACTCCGGCGGCACGCCCGACGGCCAGCCCTCGGCGCTGCAGCAGGTGGCGGCCGGCGCCGGGCCGATCGAAGTCGGCGCTGGGACCGCGGCCGGCAACGGCGGCAGCGAGGTGGTCGAGACGGTGGTCAAGAGCGAGCACGAGAACGTCGGCCGCAACGACCCCTGCTGGTGTGGGTCGGGCAAGAAGTACAAGAAGTGTCATGGGGCGTAAGCGGCTATCCCGGTAGGGGTTTCGCTTAACTTTTTCGATGGCACCGCAGTGGCTGGCGCCGCAAGGAATCGCCGAAAAAGTGCAAGACGCTCCACCCCTACCGGGATAGCCGCTCATGGCCCATGACTCGGTTCGTGAGTTCATTCGGGCCTTCAACGAGCGGGATCTTGATGCGTTCGTGAGCACTCTCGACCCTGAGGTTGAGCTGCACTCGGGTAGGGGACTGCGCAAGGGGCGGGAGGCGGCGCGGGTCTGGGCGACGCGGGCTCCCGGTGGCTTGCAGCAGACGATTGAGGTTGATGAGCTGTTTGAGGACGACACCGAGGGCGGTGGGGGGAGGGCCCTTGCCCTGATCAGGCGGGTATGGCGGTGGGATGAGGACGGGTCGCATGCATCGACCGACGAGATGGCTTGGTTGTTTGAGCTGCATGAGCACCGGATTCGCAGTTGGCGGCCGTTTGATGATCGCGAGGACGCCTGGCGGGCATACCATGGGGGCGATGGGAGCCCCGGCAGCTGAGAATCGTGAGGCGAGCGAGGCCTGGAGCGGGCCGCTTTTCGAGTGCTTCGTCGAGTACCGCGATCTGGTTGCGGGCGGGCTGGGGGCACATGGGGAGGCGGCGCTGGCGGCGCACCCGCCGCGGCCCGGTGACCGCGTCGTCGACCTCGGCTGCGGCTTCGGCGACACCTCGCAACGGCTGGCCGAGCTGGTCGGGCCCGATGGGGAGGTGTTCGGCATCGACGTCTCCGAGCCGTTCATCGAGCTGGCCCGAGGCGAGGCCGAGGAGGCCGACGCCGCCAACGTTCGCTTCGCCGTCGGCGACGTGCAGGTCACCGAGTTCGAGCAGAGCTTCGATTACGCCTTCTCGCGGATGGGGATCATGTTCTTCGCCAACCCGGTGCAGGCACTGCGCAACGTCTGCAAGGCGCTCTCGCCGGGCGGGCGGCTCTGCGCGGTGGTCTGGCGGCGCAAGCTCGACAACGAGTGGGTGCGGCGGGCTGAGGAGATCGTCGACAAGTACCTCGATCACCCCGAGCAGACTGACCAGCCGACCTGCGGGCCCGGACCCTTCTCGATGGCGAACGCCGACACGGTCAGCGAGCAGCTCATGATCGCCGGCTTCGAGCAGATCGAGCTGCGCCGCTGCGACCTGCCGCTGAAGATCGGCCACGACCTCGATCACGCGGTCGAGTTCAACATGGCGCTCGGCCCCGCCGGCGAGGTGCTGCGCCTCTGGGAAGACCGGATCGATGAGATCAAGCCGAAGATCGCGACCGAGCTGCGCCGGGCCCTGGCCGACCTCGACGGTCCCGACGGCGTCTACGCCCCGGCCTCGACCTGGATCATCAGCGCCAGGGCTCCGCAGTAACCTGTCGCCATGGCTGAGGCCGCGCAAACCGATTCGGTGCCCGCGCGGCTGGCCGAGATCCGCGAGCAGTTGTCCCTGCTCTCGGACTACCTTTGACCCGGCTTCGCTCGAAGCAGAGGCCGAGCGGCTGGAGCAGGAGATGCAGCGCCCCGGCTTCTGGGATGACCAGGACACCGCGGCCCGCACCTCGGCGGCTCACGCCCGCGCCCAGCGCAAGCTGAAGACCTTCCGCGAGCTCGAGTCGGAGGCGGGCGACCTCGGCGAGCTGGCCGAGATGGCGGCCGAGGATGAGGAGATGGCGAGCGAGCTGACGACGCAGCTGGCCTCGGTCGAGCGCCGGCTCGACGAGCTCGAAGAGGCGCGGCTGTTCAGTGGTGAGTACGACGCCGGGGACGCCGTCGTCACCGTCCACGCCGGGGCCGGCGGCACCGACTCGCAGGACTGGGCGGAGATGCTGCTGCGCATGTACCTGCGCTGGGCCGAGCGCCGCGGCTTCGAGGTCGAGATGAAGGAGGCCTCGCCGGGGGAGGAGGCGGGGCTGAAGTCGGCCACTTTCATCGCCCGCGGCGAGAACGCCTACGGCCTCTTCGCCGCCGAGCGTGGCGTCCACCGCTTGGTGCGGATCTCCCCCTTCGACTCCTCGGCGCGGCGACACACCAGCTTCGCCCAGCTCGACGTCGGCCCGCTGGTCGACGAGGGCGTCGAGGTCGAGATCGACGACGCCGACCTGCGCATCGACACCTACCGCGCCTCCGGCGCCGGTGGCCAGCACGTCAACAAGACCGACTCGGCCGTGCGCATCACCCACATCCCGACCGGCGTCGTCGTGCAGTGCCAAAACGAGCGCTCGCAGACCCAGAACAAGGCGGTGGCGATGCAGTTCCTGCGCTCGAAGCTGATCGAGCTGGAGGAGCGCAAACGGGCCGAAGAGCTGGCCAAGGTGAGGGGCGAGGTCAAGGACGTCGCCTGGGGCTCGCAGATCCGCAGCTACTTCCTCCACCCCGACCAGCGGGTCAAGGATCACCGCACCGGGCACGAGGTCGGCGACGCCCAGCGCGTGCTCGACGGCGACCTCGACGACTTCATCCGCGACTACCTCAACAAGACCGCCGCCTCGGCGGCGAGCTAGGCAGATCGTCGACTCGCTCGTATACCTGGAGCGCCCGGCCGCCGCCGAGCCCGAGGGGCTGCTGGTGCTCCACCATGGCCGCGGCACCGAGGAGCGCGACCTGCTCGGGCTCGCCGATCTGCTCGACCCCGAGGCTCGATTGCGGGTGGTGACGCCGCGGGCGCCGCTCGTCCTCGAGGGCTCGCCCGGCTACCACTGGTACCTGGTGCCGCGGGTCGGCTACCCGGATCCAGCGACCTTCCAAGCGGCTCGCGAAGCGCTTGCCGAGCTGCACGACCGGCTCTGGACCGAGACCGGGGTCGATCCCGGCCGGACGGTGCTGGGCGGCTTCTCGATGGGCGCGGTGATGAGCTACGCGATGGCGCTGAGCGCCGAGCGCCCGGCGGTTGCCGGGATCCTCGCCTTCAGCGGCTTTGTGCCGACGGTCGAGGGCTGGGCGCCTCGCTTCGAGGATCGGCTCGAGACGAGGGCCTTCATTGCCCACGGCCGCAACGATCCGGTGATCGGGATCGAGTTCGCCGAACGGGCTCGGCAAATGCTCGAAGAAGGAGGGCTCGAGGTCGAGCCCCATGAGTCAGAGCTCGGGCACCAGATCGAACCGGCGCACCTGACGGCGGCGCGGAACTGGCTGGAGGAGACGCTTCCCCAGCGGAGTTAGCGGGCCTCGGCCCAGGTGACGCGCGCCTTGCTGCTGTGCGCGACCCGTAGCTGCTGCACCTCGAAGCGCCGACAGGCGGGTGGCGCTTCCGGCACGTGGACGGTCACCGTGAAGCGGCCCGAGGACTCGACCCTGGCCATCTGCGTGCTGCCGAGGTGCTTGCTGAGGCGGAGCACGCCGCTGCGGCCGAGCCGGCGATGGACGGTGCCCAGGTGCGGGTCCTTCTTGGCGCCGTACTCGACCGTTGCCGCGGCCGGTTCGTATGTCGTGTAGCCGAGGGTGAGGCGCATGATCTCGCGGTCGGGGTAAGCGACCACGTGGGCGCTGGCGGTTCGCAGGTAGCAGTCCTCAGCAGGTGAGAAGCCGGCGTCTTCAGCTTCGACTTCGCATTCGTCCTCGGCTTCTTCGCCTTCCACTTCCTCTTCTTCGGCTTCGACGCATTCGCCTTCGGTTTCGTCTTCTTCTTCGCTCATCTGGATCGCGACGCTGAGCGGGAGGCTGGGTTCTTCGGCGTCGGCGAAGGCATGGCCCGTCTGGGACGCGACCAGGATCGCGAGCAGAAGCAGGGGCAGGAGCAGGCGGATTCGGGGCATGCTCCGTAATCGGTTGTCGGCCGCGATCCCTTGAGTGCTGGGAGGCGCGACGGCGTGGGTCCGCGGGTTTCCCGGTTAGATTCCTCGGTAATGCACGGATCTCCACCAGAAATCGACGGAGTGACACACCGCTACGTCGACGTTCCCGGCGTTCGCCTGCACGTCGCCGAAGCGGGGGAGGGGCCGCCGATCCTGCTCCTCCACGGTTGGCCGCAGCACTGGTGGATCTGGCGCAAGGTGATCCCCGCCCTGGCCGAGAACCATCGGGTGATCTGCCCCGACCTGCGCGGCTTCGGCTGGAGCGAGGCCCCGGCCGGGCGGTACGAGATCTCAGAACTGGCGACCGACATGGTCGCCCTGCTCGACCAGTTGGGCCTCGATCAGGTCGATCTGATCGGCCACGACTGGGGCGGCTACACGGGCTTCCTGCTCTGTCTCGACGAGCCGCGGCGCATTCGCAACTACCTCGCGCTGGGGATCGTCCATCCCTGGTTCGAGCCGCCGAAGGTTTCGCCGCGCTCGCTGCAGCGCACCGCCTACCAGTTCCTGCTCGCCACGCCGCTGCTCGGCGAGAGCGTGCTGCGCTTTGCGCCGGGCTTCGTCAAGCTCGCGCTGCGCCGCGGCGCCCACCCGAGCATGCGCTGGAGCGAGGAGGAGCTCGATTGCTACGCGCAGAGCTTCCGGCCGCGCGATCACGCCCTCGCCTCCTCGCACGTCTACCGCAGCTTCCTCACCCGCGAGCTGCCGCGGCTGAAAAAGGGCTTCCACCGCTCCCGGCGCAGCCCGGTGCCGACGCGCATCCTCGCCGGTGAAGCCGACCCGGTTATCCGCGCCGACATCCTCGCCGGCTTCGAGCCCTACGCCGACGATATGAGCGTCGAGGAAGTCCCGGGCTGTGGCCACTTCATCGCCGAGGAGAAGCCCGAGCTGGTGGTCGAGCGGGCGCGCGAGTTGTTCGGCTCCGCTTAGAGCACGCCCTCGAGCTTCAGCAGCTCTTCCTTCATCGGCAGGCCGCCGCCGTAGCCACCGAGGCCGCCGCCGCTGCGCAGCACGCGGTGGCAGGGGACGACGATCGGGATCGGGTTGGAGCCGCAGGCCGTTCCCGCGGCCCGCACGGCGCGCTCGTTGCCGGCGCTGCGGGCCATCTCGGTGTAGGTGCGGGTCTGGCCGAAGGGGATGTGGTTGATCGCCCGCTGCACCTTGCCGCGGAAGCCCTGGGTCAGCTGCCAATCGATCGGCAAGTCGAACTCGGTCAATTTGCCCTCGAAGTAGAGGTCGAGCTCGCGCCGCGCCCGCTCGAACTTGGCCGGCGCCTCGAGCACCCGCGGCGAGACCTTCTCGGCGAGCTCCTCCAGCGTTTCCTCGGGGTCGTAGTTGGGCAGGTTGACGCGGAGCAGGCCACGCGGCGTCGCGGCCAGCAGCAATGGCCCGAAGGGCGAGTCGACGTTGGTGTAGGCGATGTCGAGCAGCCCCTCGGCCTCGGCCCGCTCGGCCAGGCGTTGCAGCGATGCCTTCATGCCAGCTCCTTCCTCAGTCGCTTGATTCCCTCGTGCAGGCTGCGGCGCGCGGCCTCGGGCGAGCAGCCCAGCGCCGCGGCGATCTCGGCGTGGGGAAGGTCGCTGCCGTAGCGCAGCGCCACCGCCGCTCGTTGCTTGGGGGGAAGCGCCCCGACCGCGGTCCAGATCCGGTTGTCGCTGAACTCGGGGTCCTCAACGGCGATCTCGGGTGGGTCCGCCATCGAGACCGGCTTGCGCCCGTTGGTCCGGTGATGGTCGATCGCCTTGCGGTGGGCGATCGTCAATAGCCAGCCGCGCAGGTTCTCGTCGTTGTCGAGCTTGGGGTAGGCGCGCAGGGCGGCCAGGAAGGTCTCCTGAAAGCAGTCCTCGGCGTCGGTCCGGCCGACGGCGCCGCGGAGGACGCCCATCACATCGGCGGCGTGCTCGTCGAGCAGCGACTGGAATGGAGGCAAGGCCGTCACCTGTGGGATTAAACGCTGTGCCACGGGCGGATGTGAGAGCTCGGCCGTGGCGAGCGCTTGATCTGGATGATTGATTCCACGGCGACGGCCGTGGCCGACCCCTTCTTGAACTCTAAATGAGCAGTCCGCGCATGTAGCGCGGCGCTGACTGAACCTTTTGCCACCGTATACGGGGGTCAATCGACCACTCGGCTCCGAGCGATCGCCCACGCCTCGGTGGCGAAGGCGCCGATCGGTTACTCGATCGTCTCCGCCCGGCGAGCCCGCGCTTGCCAGCCCGGCCTGCCCGTTGTTCACGAATTTCCGTGGAATCAACCATCTAGGGTGCGCGGATGGCCGATCTTCGGGACTTGGTGCCGGCTGCCATGGCTGAGGAAATTGGCCCTGGGGACGCCGGCATAGTCGAGTGGATCGGCAAGTCGCCCGAGACCCACGCGCCTACTGGCGCCTGAAGACGCGGTAGCTACTTGAAATCTACTTGCAACTACTTGAAGCAAGACTTGAAATGTCCCTGCAAATGAGCACTTCTACTTGAAATGAGCTTGCGGATATGAATGGCCCGGATTTGAAGGCGGTCGTGGCTCGGGCGCTGGCCGAGGACATCGGAGCCGGCGACGTGACAGCGGAGGCGACCGTGCCCTCCGAGGCGCGGGGGCGGGCTCGGATCGTGCAGAAGCAGCCCGGCGTCGTTTATGGGCTCGAACTGGTGGCCGAGACGATGCGCCAGTGCGGAGTGGAGGATGTCGACAACCTCGTGGTGGAGGGCCAGTGGAGGGACGCGGTCCCAGCGGAGGTGCTTTTCGCCAGTGGCTCCGCGTCGGCTCTTCTTGCCGCTGAGCGGACTGCCCTCAACTTCCTCGGACACCTCTCCGGTGTGGCGACGTTGACAGCCCGCTTCGTAGAGGCCGTCGCTGGAACCGGAGCGGCGATTCTCGACACCCGCAAGACCACCCCCGGTCTCCGCGAGCTTGAGAAGGCAGCGGTGGTGGCCGGCGGCGGCCGCAACCACCGCATGGGCCTCTACGACGCGATCCTGATCAAGGAGAACCACATCGCCCTCGCCGGCAGCCTCGCCAAGGCAGTCCACGCTGCCCGCACCAAGCACCCCGACCTAGCCGTCGAGGTAGAGACCCGCAACCTCGACGAGGTCGCCTACGCCCTAGGCACCGGCGCCGACATCCTCCTGCTTGACAACATGGACTTGGAGACGCTACGCGGCGCGGTGCGCCTGCGCGATGAAAACGCAGGCACGGGCAAAGGCCCGTCTCTCGAGGCCTCGGGCGGCGTCAGTCTGGAGACGGTGCGCGGCATCGCCGAAACTGGCGTAGACCTAATCTCCGTCGGCGCCCTGACCCACTCGGCTTCAACGCTTGATTTCAGCATGTTGATCGAACCGGCGTAGGGGGACGGCCCCTCACCCCTTAAAGGCGAAAGCCACTGGCTCGGACCAGTACCCGCCCATCGACAGAGTCGCGACCGCGATCGCCCTGCGCCTCCGATTATCAGGAGGCCATCCACTACGATCGACGGAGTGTCAGGCCTTTCCACAATCGACGCACGGTCCAACCCTGCGGATTTCGCCGGAGGCCGCGAGGCGCTGCTGCGATCGTTGTCGCACCAGCGGCGTGCCCTGGCGGAGTCGATCGTCCTGACGCCGGTGGACAGCCTCCCCTTCACCCTCGCCGACCGAGAGCACACCACCTTCCTCCATGGCCTGTATCTGACCGACAAGGATCGGAGCCGAGAGGCACGCAAGGATGCCCTCATCCTGTTCGGCGGCCGGGAGCAGGCCGTTCACGACCTTGCCTACATCCACCGCCTAATGGCGGACTCCTTCGGTGCGGCGGAGGGTTCGCTTCGGCTGCTATCCGGCCTCCATGCCCATGCGGCGACCTTCATGAGCGTCAGCACGACGGGCCAGAAGGTGATGCTGCTCTCCGAGGAGGCCGGAGGCCACTTCAACACCCACGCGATCCTGCACCGACTCGGTCTCCAGACCATCGACGTGCCGATCGATCGCGAGCGCATGTGCGTCGATCAGTCCGCGACGCTTCGCCTGGCCCGCGACGAGCGGCCGGACTTCATTTTTGTCGATCGCAGCGAGGGCCTCCGCTATGAGGACTTCGCGTTCTTGGGGGAGATAGAGGGGCCCAGGAAGGTCTTCGACGCCTCGCACTACGTTCCCCAGATCCTCACCGGCCGTTACGCCAACCCGCTCGGGTGGGGCTTCGACCTCATGCTTTTCTCACTCCACAAGAGCTTCCCAGGCCCTCAGAAGGCCGGCATCGTGAGCCGTCAGAATGACGACCTCTGGGACGAGCTCGTTGATGGACTCTCGACTTTGGTCTCGAGTTCACACGCGGAAGACAGCTACCTGCTGGGTTTGGCGCTGCTCCGGGACGAGTGGCTTGAGACCTACGCGGAGCGCCTACTCGGGACCGCACTCGAGCTGGAGATGCAGCTCCTGCGCCGTGGCCTCGACGTGGTGTCGCGCGCCTCCCAGGGCTCTCCCGAGTGGCCGGGCACCCATCACGTCTGGCTGCACGCTCCGAGCAGGGACGTCGCCCTCGCGTGGTATGAGCAGCTATCTCGTTCGAATGTCCATACGAACTACAGGAAGCTGCCCTACGGCCTCGGTTACGGACTTCGGCTCGGGACGAGCTTTTCCGCAGTGGCGGGGTTGAGCTTTGCTCACGTCGAGGAGCTCGCGGACATAGTCGAGGCCGCCATCACGAACGGTGACGATCAGGTGCTGCGCGATCGCGTTCGTGAGCTTGCGGAGAGTGCCAGGGCGGGTGCGATCGTCTCGCCGAGGTACTGGACGTAGGTGCCGCTGACGCGATCAGGCCAATCGACGATCAATTAATTCACATTAGTACTTAGTTACTGAGCGCTATATGCTCTCGGCGTGTTTCAGCAAGCGAATGCTGCGGAGGGGAGGTCAGGGGGCGCTTGGCTTACTAGGTTGCTTCCCCGGGATAACACCCGCGCCTACATCATTCTCCTGATCTTCGCGGCCCCGGTGCCGTTGATATGGCTGTTCCACCGCTTCGACGTGAACAGGATGCTCGGCTTCGAGGCGGTTGCTCTGGCGGTCGCGGCAGTCCTGATCGCGATTCTGCACGCCACCAAGCTCGAGGGGGTGGCGGAAGACCTTCACGATGTGTCCCAGTCACTGCCGACTCGTACGGTGGGGGTCTTTCCCAGCTATCTACCGGAGGTGGTCGAGCTCGTCGGTCGGACCAAGAAGAGCCTCACGATCCTCTGCGACACCCCCGCGCATGGGGCCTTCAGCAATACCGATACCTTCACCGAGTACTGGCGGGGGCTCCGTCACCTGATGGTCGACGGTGACGTCAGTATCAAGTGCACTTTCTTCGATGAGGCTGGCCGCGAGGCGCTGCACCGCGCCCAGATATACAGGGATTTCGACACGTGGGACACGTGGGATTCGAGATCCGATCAATGGGATATCTGGAAGGAGCGCAACCTCGTGAACTGCGAGGCATTCGACGAGCTGGCGCGGAAGCGCGGAAGAGCATTTGGCATGGAGTTCCTCGAGGACAGCCACGATCCGACTGCCGTATGGGCCGACACGCCGAGGGTCTACGTGGAGAGCATGATGACGATCAATGAGGTGGTGTTGTCGAGCCTCGACGGAAGCACCAACGTCGAGCAGCTGCCTTTCGCCCATCCGCTGCGCGAAGGCCCGAGTGTGTACTTCTGGCTTCGCGACGACGATCAGGAGGCGGTATTCGTGATCGTCCCCGTCCGCGGGATAGGTGTGCAGGACCTGGCCGGATTTCACACCAGGGAGCCCGGTCTGATTCGCGCGCTGGGCACCGTCTACGCCCATCGGGAGGAGGGCCGCTAGGGCGGAAGGGCGTGGTGTCCGAAGCGGCCCCGTGTGCCGAAACCACGCAGGTGATCGAGCGCCTCGAAATGCTTGAAGTCGCCGGGAGGGCGACCACATCCTCCTTTCCAAGGCTTACTTCAGTAGTTTCGAGAGGCGACGATCCTTGAGTACGCGGCCGCCCGTCTGTTCCTTCGGGCAGTAGTTCGTCTGGTGCTCGGAGAAGAACACGGCCTCGATTGTTGTGCCGCAGCGCGGGCATGGTTGGCCCTCGCGCCTGTGGATTTGCAAGGGCATCGGCACCTTGTCGGGTAGCTGTTCCGGGATCGTCTCCTCGTAATGCTCGATTGCGTCGCCGAGTACCTGGAGGGCGGCATGGAGCTGTTCGATCTCCTCGGTGCTGAGTTCAGAACCCTTCTTGAAGGGCGAGAGCCGGGCCTCCCAGAGGATCTCGTCGACCCAGGAGCGGCCGATGCCGGAGATGTCGCCCTGGTGGCGGAGGAGGGGGTGGAGGTGGCGAGGCTGGTCGATCAGGGTGGCGAACTGCTCGAGAGGCGGTGGTGGCCAGGCTTCCGGGCCCAGTCGGGCGACGGCCTCGTCGTCGTTGACGGCGTCGCTGGGCAACAGCTTTGCCCAGGCGCGCTGCTTAGTGCCGAACTCGCGCAGGCGCAGCTCGCGGCCGTCCTCCAACCGGACCAGGATCCGCGATGCCCGGTCTTTCAGCGACGCCCGTTTGTCGAAAACGCGAATCCGGCCGGCTGACATCAGGTGGACCAGCAAGGCGAGTTCACCGAACTCGACCACGGGCATCTTGCCCACCCTCCGGACTCCAGTTACGTCCCGACCCACCAGCGCCTCCAGCGGTGGGTCGAAGGTCTTCATCACGTTCATCCCCGGCGCCAGCGCCGATTCCACCGTTGTCCCGCGCAGCGCGGCGTCGAGCCGGCGGGCGGTGATCTCGACCTCGGGCAACTCCGGCATGCCAAGAGGTTAGACTTGAACCTCGTTCATTCGACTGGTTCAAGGCACGCCGTGCCGGGCTAGCGAACATCAGGAAAGGAAGGGCTCATGCAGGAGCTCCCGACGATCCAACCCATTTCACCGGACGCTCTTTCGCCCGCAGAGATCGCTGCCCTGAGCGAGGAAGTTCGCGCGCTTGCGGCCGAGCGCAACGCGGTGATCCTCGCCCACAACTACCAGCTGCCCGAGGTCCAGGACGTCGCCGATCACATGGGCGACTCGCTCGGGCTCTCGCGCGAGGCCGCCGCCACCGACGCCGAGGCGATCGCCTTCTGCGGCGTCCACTTCATGGCCGAGACTGCTTCGATCCTCTCGCCCGAGAAGAAGGTGCTGATCCCCGACCTCAAGGCCGGCTGCTCGCTCGCTGACTCGATCGACGCCGACCAGTTGCGGGCCTGGAAGGCAGAGCACCCCGGAGCGCTCGTCGTCATGTACGTCAACACCTCGGCCGAGGTGAAGGCCGAGACCGACTACTGCTGCACCTCCTCCAACGCGGTCAAGGTGGTCGAGCACATCTGGGCCGAGCACGGCGCCGACAGCGAGATCCTCTTCGGCCCCGACATGTGGCTGGGCGCCTTCGTCGAGCGCGAGACCGGCCTCCACGACGATCCCGAGCGCCGGGCCCGCTTCCATATCTGGGACGGCGAGTGCCACGTCCACGCCGGCATCCGGCCCAACGACATCGTCCAGACCCGGGCCGAGAACCCCGAGGCCGAGTTCCTGATCCACCCCGAGTGCGGCTGTGCCACCCAGGCGATGGAGTACGTCGCCGCCGGCGAGATCGAGGCCGAGGGCGTGCACATGCTCTCCACCTCGGGGATGCTCCAGCACGTCGAAGACAACCCGGAGGGCAGCTTCATCGTCGCCACCGAGAACGGCATGCTCTACCCGCTGCAGCAGGCGGCCCCGCAGGCCAACCTGATCGAGGCCAACCGGATGGCGTTCTGCAAGTACATGAAGATGATCACGCTGCCGAAGCTGCGCGACAGCCTGCGCGATATGAAGTTCGAGGTCAGCGTTCCCGCGGACATTGCGGCCCAAGCGAAGCTGCCGATCGAGCGCATGGTCGCGATTGGCTAGCCCCCGATATTGTCCCCGCCCGTGAAGGAGCTCGCCCAGCAACTGCGCGTCGATTCGGTCCGCGCCGCCGCCGCCGCCAACTCCGGTCACCCGACCTCCTCGATGTCGGCGGCCGACCTGATGGCGGTGCTCTTCAGCAAGTACCTGCGCTACGACTTCGACGCGCCCGAGAACACGGCCAACGATCACCTCGTCTTCTCCAAGGGCCACGCCTCGCCGCTGCTCTACTCGCTCTACAAGGCGGCCGGCGCGATCGACGACGCGGAGCTGCTGACCTTCCGCGAGTTCGGCTCGCGCCTGCAGGGTCACCCGACGCCCGAACTCCCCTGGGTCGACGTCGCCACCGGTTCGCTCGGCCAGGGGCTGCCGATCTCGGTCGGGATCGCGCTCGCCGCCGAGCGGCTCGAGCGCTCCGACCTGCGGGTCTGGGTGCTCTGCGGCGACTCCGAGCTGGCCGAGGGATCGATGTGGGAGGCCTTCGAGCACGCCGGCTACGCGAAATTGAGCAACCTGGTCGCGATCGTCGACGTCAACCGGCTCGGCCAGCGCGGCCCGACCATGCACGGCTGGGAAACCAACTCCCTGGCGGCGCGGGCGAGGGCCTGTGGCTGGGACGTGCAGGAGATCGACGGCCACGACCTCGAGGCGATCGACGCCGCCTACGGGCGCGCCCAGGAGGCCGACCGCCCCGCCGTGATCTTCGCCCGCACCAAGAAGGGCTCCGGCGTAGCCGCCGTCGAGGACAAGGAAAATCAGCACGGCAAGCCGCTGCCCGACCCCGACGCAGCGGTCGAGGAGTTGGGCGGGATCCGCAACCTCAGGGTCGAGGTCCAGGCTCCGCCGGCGCCGAAGCCGTTTGAGATCGAGCGGGCCGAGGTCGAGCGCCCCAGCTACGAGGTCGGCGAGAAGGTTGCCACTCGGGCCGCCTACGGTGACGCCCTCGCCTGGATCGGCTCGATCGACGAGAAGGTCGTCGCCCTCGACGGCGAGGTCGGCAACTCGACCTACGCCGAACGCTTCGCCGCCAAGCACCCCGACCGCTTCTTCGAGATGTACATCGCCGAGCAGCAGATGGTTGCCGCCGCCGTCGGCATGCAGACCCGGGGCTGGAAGCCCTTCGCCTCCTCCTTCGGCGCCTTCCTCAGCCGCGCCTATGACTTCGTCCGCATGGCGGCGATCTCAGACGCCGACCTGAAGCTCTGCGGCTCCCACGTCGGCGTCTCGATCGGCCCCGACGGGCCCTCGCAGATGGCGCTGGAAGACATCGCCTCACTGCGCGCCGTGTTCGGCAGTGTCGTGCTCTACCCCAGCGACGCCAACCAGGCGGTGCAACTGCTCGACGCGATGCGGAAGCACCGCGGTGTCAGTTACCTGCGCACGACCCGCGAGGCGACCCCGGTCCTCTACGGGCCCGACGAGAGCTTTGAGATCGGCGGCAGCCACACGGTTCGCTCCAGCGATGACGACGCGATCACCCTGATCGGCGCCGGCATCACCCTGCGCGAATGCCTGACCGCGGCCGATGAGCTTGCCGCCAAGGGCATCGCCGCCCGTGTAATCGACCTCTACTCGGTCAAGCCCGTGGACGACGAGACCATCCTCAAGGCAGTCGAGGAGACCGCCGCGATCCTCACGGTCGAGGACCACTGGGCCGAGGGCGGCATCGGCGAGACCGTCGCCGGCGTGCTTGCCGAAGCCGGCAGCACGACCCGCCTCACCCGCCTCGCGGTCAGCGAGCGACCCGGCAGTGGCCCGCCCGCCGAGCTTCTCGCCGCCGCCGGCATTGACGCCGAGCACATCGTCACCGCCTCGGAGCGGGCTCTGCAGCCCGCCCAGGCGTAAGAAGCACGCAATCGTTTCTTGAAAAACCGCGCGCCGTACCGTAGAACTGTGGGGTGGTTCGGTTCAGGGAGACCGTGGTGGGAGTCGTCCTCGCCTGCGCATTTCTGCTCGCAGGCCCAGGGGCGGGCGTCAGCCTGGCTGCCGGCCTGGAAGAAGAACCGATTTGCGTTGGCGACAGCTGCCAGCCGCTTCCTCCCGAACCCGAAGATCCGACACCCGGCACGCTGGTCCCAAACCCCGGCAACCCGCCGCTGCACATCGACGAACCGAAGAAAAAGAAACATCGGAAACGCCACCGGCAGGCACGGAAGGGGCACCACAGGCATCGGGCTCCCAGGAGTTCGATGCGTTGAGGGGCTGGGTCGCCCTCATCGCCATCCTGGCCGCGACGATGCTCGTTCCGAGCCAGGCAGTCGCCTTCGACTTCCTCTCCGGGGCCGAAGGCTTCGACGCCAACGTCTATGACGGCAACCAGCCGGCGACGCAGGCCGGCTCGCATCCGACCGAACTGAGTTTCAACGTCGATTTCGAAGGCACCGGGCCGTCCGGCGAAAACGGGCTCAAGGATCTCAGCCTCGAAATGCCGCCGGGCCTGTTCGAAAACCCAACGGCGCTGACCCAGACCTACTGCAGCGCGAAAGATTTCACCACGCCGCGAGTCTCGCCTTGGGAATCAAGCCAGTCGGGCGAGAGCTGCGTGGACAAGACCCAGGTGGGCACGCTGACGGTGCGCTCCGCCGCCGGGGGAGCGGAAACGCGCACCTTCGGACTCTTCAACCTCGTTCCCAAACGCGGCGAGCCGGCTGAGCTGGGAGCGAACCCATACGGCGAACCGATCGTCTTCGTGCCGTCGATTCGCCAGTTCGAGGGCGAATACGGGATCACCCTGAAGGCGACGGGGATCCCGCAGGGCCTGCGAGTGTCGGGGCTGACCGTGTCGATCTGGGGGGTGCCCTGGTCGGTGGTCAACAACGAACAGCGCGGCGACTGCCTCAAGGAGACCGAACCCGAATTCGGCTGGGCCAAATGCTCGGTCGGGCCGCCGTCGAAGAGCGGCTTCGAACCGCGCGCCTACCTGAGCCTGCCCACCTCGTGCGAAGAGCCGATGGACTTCTTCGCGAGGGCCGGCTCCTGGCAGCAGGCGGGCGAGCTGACCCGGCCGACGCCGGGCAAAGCCGCGCTTGGCGGTTGCAACAAGCTCGAATTCCAGCCGCACGCAGTCGCTCAGTTGAGCAACCCCCGCGCCTCCTCGCCCTCGGGATACGCGTTCGACATCGAGGTCGATACCCACGGTGTCACCGACCCGGTCTGCTTTGTCGGCCCGGTCTTCGCCACCGACTGCGTTCCGACGCCCGTGCGCAGGGCGGTCGTCACCCTGCCGGAGGGAGTGAGCATCAATCCCTCGGTGGGCGCCGGACTCAGCGTCTGCACGAAAGCCCAGTACGAAACGGGGGAGACAGCGAGCTCGCCCTTTGGCGCCGGCTGCCCGAGCGAGTCCAAGATCGGCGACTTCAGCGTCGCCAGCCCAATCGTCTCCGGTCCGATCGCCGGCGCCATCTACCTGGCGGCGCCCCATGACAATCCGTTCGGCAGCCTGCTCGCCGTCTACCTGGTCGCCAAGTCGATCCCGCGCGGCATCCTGGTCAAGGTCGCCGGCGAGCTGAACCCCGACCCGGCTACCGGCAGCCTCACCGCGACCTTCGACAAATTGCCACAGCTGCCCTACTCGGACCTCAGCATCCACTTTCGCGAAGGCCAGCGCAGCCCCCTGGCGACGCCCCCGGCTTGTGGTCCGATCTCGACCGAGGCCGATTTCACGCCGTGGCGGGACCCGAACCTGGTCAGGCACGAATCGCTACCGGCCTCGATCGCGGCGGGGGTGGGGGGCGGTCCCTGTCCATTTGGCCTGGCGCCTTTCGCGCCGGAAGCAAAAGGGGGCATGCTCAACTCGCTCGCCGGCGCCTACACGCCCTTCTACATGCACCTGACGCGCAAGGTCAACGAGCAGGAGATCGTCTCCTACTCGGCCCAGTTCCCGCCCGGGCTGCTGGGCAAGATCGCCGGCATCCCTTACTGCCCGGAGGCCGCGATCGAAGCGGCGCGGCGCAACACCGGCGTGGCCGAGCGCGATCATCCTTCCTGCCCGGCGGCGAGTCTGATCGGCCACACGACCTCTGGCTACGGGGTCGGCTCGGTGCTCGCCTACGCGCCCGGCAACCTCTACCTCGCCGGCCCCTACCGGGGCTCCGCCTTCTCGGTCGTGGCGATCGACTCGGCCCTGGTCGGGCCCTTCGACCTGGGGGTGGTGATCGTGCGCTCGGCGGTCCGCATCGACCCAACCACGGCCCAGGCCTCGATCGACGCCACCGGCACCGACCCGATCCCCCACATCATCGACGGCATCCCGATCCACCTGCGTGACATCCGCGCCTACATCGACCGCTCCAACTTCACCCTCAACCCGACCAGCTGCGAAAAATTCACCGTCTCCTCGGCGATGAACGGGGCCGGCCTGCGCTTCGGCGATCCATCCGACAACACGCTGGCGACGGCCTTCGCCCCCTTTCAGGCCTTCGACTGCGCCTCGCTCGGTTTCAGGCCGCGGATCGGACTGAAGATGAAGGGCGCCACCAAGCGCGGGGCCCATGCCTCGCTGCGGGTGGTGGTCCGCCCGCGAGCCGGGGACGCCAATATCCGCTCGGCGCAGGTGACCCTGCCGCCCTCGATCTTTCTCGAACAGAGCAACATCAAAACGATTTGCACCACGGCCCGGTTTGCCGCCCACAACTGTCCGAAGGGCTCGATCTACGGTCACGTGCGCGCCTTCACGCCATTGCTCGAAGAGCCGATGCAAGGCCCGGCCTACCTGCGCTCCTCCTCCAACACCCTCCCCGACCTCGTCTTCGCCTTGCGTGGCCACGGGGTCGAGATCGACGTCCCCGGGCGTATCGATTCCTCCCGGGGCGGTATCCGCGGCACCTTCCCGACGATCCCCGACGCACCGGTGAGCAAGTTCGTGCTGAGGATGAACGCCGGCAAACGGGGTCTGCTCGTCAACGCCGAAAATCTCTGCCGCAAAAGGCAGCCGGCAACGGCGAAGCTGATCGGGCACGCCAACCGTGGCTGGCGCCTGTACCCGGCAGTGAAGCCAACCTGCAAGAAGAAGAAGGGACGGCGCAAGCGATGAGGGCATGGCGATTCACAGCGATCTTGCTCTGTGCCCTGTGCGCTGGGACCTCGTTCGGGTCCACGGGCGCCTTGGCCTACCGCCAGCCCCTGCCGCACGAACCAGGCGGGCCGGAAGAGTGGCTCGAAGTGGCCCAGCTGCCCGCCTTCCAGACCGAAGGGCAGATCGAAGGGGCCTGTGGACTCGCCGTCCGCGCGGCGACGCACGCGCTTTTCGTCGCCGACTACTACCACCGCGCCGTCCACACCTTCTCCGCGTCCGGCACCTACCAGGGCTCGGACTTCCTCGCGGGCGGCAACCCGTCGCCCGTCCTTGAACCGATCAACAAACTCAACTCGGTCTGCGGTCTCGCGGTCGACGCCGGCGGCAACCTCTACGGCAACGAATTCCACCAGCGGGTGCTGACCCTGCCAGGAGAAAAAGTCATCGACCCGGGTCAATCGACCGGGATTGCGGTCGACGACGAAGGCAACCTCTACGTCGACGATCGGACCTACGTGGCGGTCTATGACGCTCCGGTGGAACCCGGCGAGGCGCCGGCGTCGAAAATCGGGGTCGGCAATCTGGTCGATGCCTACGGCGTCGCGGTCGACTCCCAGTCCGGCGACGTCTACGTGCCCGATGCCGAGTCCGGGACGGTCAAGATCTTCGATCCGGCGGGCAATCCGGCGATCCCGACGGGCACCCTCGAACAGCCGCCCGGAGGCTTCAACTCATTGGTCAACGCGTCTCTGACGGTCGATGAAAGCGCAACCGAAGGAAACGGGCATGTGCTCGTCGTCGACGACCTCAAACCGCGCTCCGAATCTCCCCTGGCCGCGGTTTATGAGTTCGGCGCCGACGGCCACTACCTGGACAGGTTGCAGGTTCGGACCGTCGGTCCGACCGGCGTAGAGCGAGACGGGCCCGTCTTCGGCGAACCGTCGGGGGTCGCGGTCGACTCGAGCAGCGGCGACCTGTTCGTGACAACCGGCAACAGCGAAGACGCGAACGTCGTCAAGTACGGCCCCTTCAAACCGTTCGCCCCGCCGGCTCCGCCTCTCGCAGGGGGAGGGCAAGGGGGGCCACCCGTCGGCGCAGCGGCCCGGCGAGCGGACCCTGGGGCCTCGGCTGGTGCCACTCGGTCCGGGGGGGCTTCGGCCTCGGTGGTTGAACAGCGCCGGGGCGTACGGGTGAGCTTCGATGGCAAGCTCGCGCCACACGTCCTCCCTCGCCACGGCACGGCGCCAGTCGGCATTGTTGTCGACGCGAAGATAGGCGCGACGGGCGGCCAGGACCCGCCGCAGCTACGGCGGATCACGATCGCGATCAACCGCAACGGGCATTTCAACTCAAAGGGCCTGCCGGTTTGCCGGGTCGAGCAGATTCAGCCCTCGACCACCGATGGCGCCCTCGCCGCCTGTCGGCGCTCGCTGGTCGGCGAAGGTCAATTCTCGGCCAACGTCAAGCTGCCCGAGCAATCGCCCTTCCCGTCTGCCGGCAAGGTGCTCGCCTTCAACGGCACGGTCAACGGCAGACCCGCGATCCTCGCCCACATCTATGGCACCAAGCCGGCGCCAACCTCGACCGTGTTGCCATTCGTGCTGCGCAAGGGGCACGGCACCTACGGCACCACCCTCGAAGCCTCCCTGCCCCAGGCCACCGGCAGCTGGGGGTACGTCACCGGCCTGCGGATGAACCTGCGGCGTCGCTTCACCTATCGCGGCCACTCGCGCAGCTTCCTCAGCGCCGGTTGCCCGGCCCCAGCCGGCTTCCCCAGCGCCGCATTCCCGCTGGCGAAAACCGGCTTCGCTTTTGCCGGCAGCCTCACCCTCGATGCGGTGCTGACCCGCACCTGCAGGGCGCGAGGCTGAGCCCCGGGTGCACTTGTATAAGTAAGCGCTAATAATTCGCTAGTCTGTCGCTCACTTGACTTGGGCGCGGAATTGCGCGCCCGGCGGGGCGCAGGAGTCACCCTGTACTCGCAGAAGGGTCCGCGAGCATGGCCAGATTGCGAAAGCGAAAGACGGGCGGCTCCGAGCCGCAGCAGCGGCGGCCGGGAGGCAAGCCGATCATCGAGCTGCGCGACGTGACCAAGGTCTACCCGGGCGGCCACATGGCGCTCGACCGGGTCTCGCTGGCGGTCGACCGCGGCGAGTTCGTCTTCCTCGTCGGCCCGACCGGTTGCGGCAAGTCGACCCTGATCAAGACGTTGATCCGCGACGAGGAGGCCACCGACGGGGCCGTTCGCATCGCCGGTCGCGACATCGGCGCCCTGCCGCAGAAGAAAATCCCGCAGCTGAGGCGCAACATCGGCACCGTCTTCCAGGACTTCAAGTTGCTGCCCGATCGCACCGTCTACGACAACGTCGCCTACGCGCTGCAGGTGATCGGTGCCAGCCGCTCCCAGATCCGCACCCAAGTGCCCGAGACGCTGCGCCTCGTCGGCCTCTCGACCAAGCTGCGCAGCTACCCCGACCAGCTTTCCGGTGGTGAGCAACAGCGCGTCTCAATTGCCCGCGCCTTCGTCAACCACCCGCCGCTGCTGCTCGCCGACGAGCCCAGCGGCAACCTTGACCCCGTCACCTCGATCGGGGTGATGCAGCTGCTCTACCGGATCAACAAGACCGGCACGACCGTTGTCGTCGTCACCCACGACCGCGAGATGGTCGACAACATGCGCCGCCGCGTGATCGAGCTCTATGAGGGTCGCGTCGTCCGCGACGAGGTCAGCGGCGGCTACACCGAGGAGTCGACGACCGAGTTCGGCGTGCGCATGCGGGCCGAGATGGGCGTCGCCCCCGAGGGCCAGACCAACGGACACGACGCGCTGATCTAGATGTCTCGATTCTTCTTCTTCACCCAGGAGGCGTTCCGCGCCCTGCGCCGCAACGGCGCCCCGAGCATGGCGGCGATCGTGACCACGGTCACCACCGTGATCCTGCTCGGCGTGCTGATCCCGGTCTTCCAGACCACCCAGGCGAAGAGCGAATCGGTGCGCGACAGCCTCGAGTTCCGGGTGGCGATCTACGACGACGCGACCCGGGCCGAAATCGGCGCTCTGGAGCGCAAACTGCAACAGATTCCCGACATCGCGTCGGTTAAGTTCATCACCAAGGCCGAGGCCCTGCACGAACTTGAAAAGGACCTCGGCAAGAGCAAGAGCGAAGACCTGCTCGCCCAGCTGCACGACAACCCGCTGCCCGCCAACTTCCAGATCAAGGCCGACGACGCGAGCAACCTCGCCGCGGTCCGCGCCGCGGTCACGCCGGCGGGGCCCAACGGCAAGCCGCAGCCGATCTCGCCGATCATCCAGGACGTCTTCGACCGCCAGCAGGAGTCCCAGCAGATCGAGCAGGTGACCAGTGCGCTGAAGATCGTCCTGACGATCATTACCGCCCTCTTGATCCTCGCCTCGCTGATGCTGGTCGGCAACACGATCCGGCTCTCTATCTACACCCGCCGCCGCGAGGTCGAGGTGATGCGGCTGGTCGGCGCGACCCGCTGGTTCATCCGCTGGCCCTTCATGATCGAGGGCGTCGTGGTCGGCTTCGCGGGCGGCCTGATCGCCATACTTATCCTGTGGCTGGGCAAGATCACGATCGTCGACCCGCTGAGCAACACCTTCTCCTTCCTCGCCGCGCAGAACAACAGCACCCTCTCCTTTCCCGCCCTGGTGGCGATCCTCTTCGCCGCTTCGGTGCTGGTCTCCGCGATCGGCTCCGGTGTCACCCTGCGCCGCTTCCTGAAGGTGTAGACGAGTTGAGCGCCGCGTGAGCGCGGCCAAGATCGCGGCCCTGGGGGCCGCCCTGATCGTCGTTCTCTGCGCCGGCATCTGGCTCGGCGGCCACCCCGGCAAGCTGCCCGAATTCCTCCGCGACCGCTTCGTCGACGACTCCGCCGGGCTCAACCTGGAAGCGACCGAACTGATCGAGGACAACTACTTCCGCCCGGTCGGCTCGGGGGAGCTCACCAACGCCTCGCTGCAGGGCATGGTCCGCGAGCTGCGCCGCCGCCACCGCGACCGCTTCTCCGACTATTTCTCGCCGGAAGCGCTGGACCGCTTCAACGAGGAGATCTCCGGCCACTTCTCCGGCATCGGCCTGACCGTCTCCGAAGTCAAAGCGGGCCTGCGGGTCGACAGCGTCTTTCCCAAATCGCCGGCCTCCGAAGCCGGGATCAAGCCCGGCGACACGATCGTCTCGGTCAACGGCGACTCGATCGCGGGTGAGAACAGCCAGGAATCGACCGCCAAGATCAAAGGCCCGGAAGGCTCGGAAGTAACGATCGGCGTTAAGGCGAAGGGCAGCGGCAAGGTCGACCAGCTCGAGGTCACCCGCGCTCAGATCGCCTTGCCGGTGGTGACCAGCAAGGTCAAGGAAGTCAACGGCCGCAAGATCGGCTACGTCGGCATGGCCTCCTTCAGCGAAGGCGTCCATGGGCTGCTGCGCGAAGGCGTGGAAAAAGTTCAAAAGGAAGGGGCCGAAGGGATCGTGCTCGACCTGCGCGGCAACGGCGGCGGCCTGCTCGAGGAAGCCGTGCTCAGCGCCAGCGTCTTCCTGCCCGACGACGAAGTCGTGGTCAGCACCGACTCGCGCACCCAGGGCCACACCGTCTACAAGACCGTCGGCGAGAGCCTGCCGAAGCTGCCGATGGTAGTTCTGATCGATCGCAACACCGCCTCGGCGGCCGAGATCCTCACCGCGGCGCTGGCCGACGACGCCGCTGCCACGGTCGTCGGTACCCGCTCCTACGGCAAGGGCGTCTTCCAGCAGGAGATCGACCTCTCCAACGGCGGCGCCCTGAAGCTGACGATCGGCGAGTACTTCACCCCCAACGGCGTCAACCTCGCCAAGGTCCACGGCATCCACCCCGACGTAAAGGTCAGCGACAACCTGCAGACCCCCGGCCGCGACGAGGCCCTGGAACGCGCCCTCGGAGTGTTGGCATCCGAACGATGAGCTTCCGGTGCGCCTTTTGCTCCCCACGCGTGCATAAAGCGCACCGGAAGGGGGTTGGGTGAGCGGGCGGGACTGGCGTTACTACCGGGAGCGGCAGCGGGGGCGTGGACGGGGGCGGCGCGGGGAACCGCGCAACGCGCGCGAGGCCGTCGACGCGCTGCTCGACGAGCGCCTGGAAGGCCGGGGTTTTCCGGCGGCACTCGAGGTCGAGGCGGGACGGGCCGCCGACACGGTCGCGGAGAGTGGCGATCGTCGGCGTGACCTGACCGAGCTGCCGACCTTCACGATCGACCCGGCGACGGCGCGCGACTTCGACGACGCGATCTCGGCCCGGCGCGAGGAGGACGGCCTGCGCCTCTGGGTCCACATCGCCGACGTCGCCGCCCACGTGCGGCCGGGGACGCCGCTCGACCTCGAGGCCCGTCGCCGCGCCAACAGCAGCTACGCCCCGGGCGCGGTCGAGCCGATGCTGCCGCGAGCGCTGAGCGAGGACGCCTGCAGCCTCGCTCTCGACGTCGAGCGCCTCGCGGTGACCGCCGAGATCGAGCTCAGCCCCGGCGGTAAGCCCCGAGCGGCAAGCTTCTATCGCAGCCGCATCCGCTCGCGGGCGCGCCTCGACTACGACCAGCTCGACCGCGTCTTCGCCGGTCGCGAGGTACCGCCCGAGGCGATCGCCGAGCCTCTCGAGCTGGCTCGCCAGGCGGCGGCGTCGCTGGGCGAGCAGCGGGGCGCGACCAGCCTCGACGTCGACTCGAGCGAGCCCGAGTTCCGCTTCGACTCGGCCGGCAACGTCGTCTCCGCTCGCTCGGTCGCCCAGACCGAGTCGCACGAACTGATCGAGCGCCTGATGATCCTCGCCAACGAACAGGTCGCCCAGCTGCTCGAGCGCAAGCGCGTGCCGGCCGTTTACCGGGTGCACGCTCAGCCCGATCCGGGCCGGGTCGAGCGCCTGGTCGAGCAGTTGCAGGCGCTCGGCGTGCCGACCCCGCCCTTGGGCCAGGGTCTTGCTCCCGCGCAGGCCGGTCAGGTCGCCGCGCAGGCGAGCCGGCTGGTGGTCGAGGAGGCGGCGCGGCGCGGGCACGGCCGGGAGGCGTATACATCGCTCGTGCTCCGTTCCCTGATGCAGGCCTCCTACAGCGACCGCAACAGCGGTCACGCCGGTCTTGGCAGCCCGGCCTACTGCCACTTCACCTCGCCGATCCGGCGCTACCCCGACCTGCTCGTCCACCGTGCCCTGTTGGCGACGCTGGGAGAGGGGGAGGAGGCGCCGCGGGCGGCCGAGGCGCGCGAGGTGGCCTGGCACAGCAGCGAGTGCGAGCGCGAGTCGGCCAAGGTCGAGCGCGATGCCGACGACATCTGCGCCGCCTACCTGTTGCGGCGCGAGCTCGATCAGCGTGGCGAAGAGACCGAGTTCGAGGGTGAGGTCTCGGGAGTGATCCGGGCCGGTGCCTTCGTCCGCTTCGGCGGTGAGTTGGGTGACGTCTACGAGGGGTTCCTTCCCGCCCGGACGATGGGCGAGGAGCGCTTCGAGCTGAACGAGACCGAGACCGCCCTGGCCGGGCGGGAGTCGGGCGCCGCCCTGCGCCTCGGCGATCCGATATCTGTCCGCGTGGGCGAGGTCGCGCCGGCCCGCGGGCGCGTCGATCTGGAGCGCCTCGATGGCTAAGAAGGGCAAGAAGCGCGAGCCCGCCTCGGGCGACGTCGCCACCAATCGCCGCGCCCGCCACAAATTTGAGCCGGTGGAAAAAATGGAGGCCGGGATCGCCCTGCTGGGCTCCGAGGTGAAGTCGCTGCGCAACGGCAAGGCGCAGATGACCGACGCCTACGCGGTGGTCGAGAAGGGCGAGGTCTGGCTGCGCAAGCTGCATATCCCGCCCTATGAACCGGCCAGCCGCGAGAACCATGAGCCGGAACGGCCGCGCAAACTGCTGCTGCACAAGGGCGAGATCGAAAGGCTGATCGGCAAGACGGCGGAGAAAGGCCTGACCCTGATCCCCCTCCGGATCTACTTCAAAGGCCCACGGGCGAAGGTCGAGTTGGCCCTGGCGCGGGGCAAGGAGGGCCGCGATCGGCGGCGCGACATCGCGGACCGTGACGTGCGCCGCGAAGTCGAGCGAGAATTCAAGAGCCGGATGAGGTAGCTTCGGAACCGATGCGCTTCAGGATTTCCCTGCTCTGGTCCGCGTTGACGCTTGTGGCGCTCGCCCTGGCCGTTCCGGCTCAGGCGCAGGCCGATTCCTTCCCGAGCGAAGCCGGCAACTTCGTCAGCGACAACATCCAGTACTTCGTCGGCGGTCTCGTCGCCGCGATCCTGCTGCTTCTGCTCGTCGTCAGCGTGACCCAGCGGCGGGCAAAGGAGAAGGCCGCAAAGCAAGCGACCTCACCGTCGGGCACGCCGACGCCGCCCCCGCCTCCGGGCAAGGCGACGCCGCCGCCGACGCTTGCCACGCCGCCTGTGCCCGGCACGCCGCCTGCCCCCGCTGCTGCTCCAGGCGCCGCACCGGCCGCCGCTCAGCAGCCGCTGAGCTCCAAGGAGAAGCGCAAACAGGCTCGCGAGCAGCAGCGCCTTGCTCGCCTCGAGCACCGCAAAAAGCGCCAGGAAGAGGCCAAGCGGCGCAAGGAGGAGCGCCTCGCGAAGCGGGCGGGACGTCGCGGCAAGGCGGCCGGCGGCGGTCGCGCCGACAGTCGCCGGGCTCGCAAGGAAGCGGCCAAGGCCGAGCGCCAGCTTGCCGAGGCGCGCGCCGCCCAGGAGCGCGAACAACTTCAGCAGGGTGTTCCGGCAGCACCGTTGCCTCCGACCGGCCAACCCGTGGCGCCGCCGGCCGCTGTTGTCCCGCCGCCCGCCACAGCGGCCGCCGCCCAGCCTCCATTGCAGTCTTTGCCTCCAGTTGCAGCTACGCCGCCTGCACCGGTGCCGCCGGCGTCGACGCCACCGGTCGGCTACGAGGACCCCGCCGTGGTCGAAGCACGGGTGCAGGACAAGGTTGCCGAGATCCAGCACGAGGAGGAGCGGATCCGGGCCGAGGCCGATCGCCGCATTCAGGAGGCCGAGCGGTTGCAGCGCGAGGCCGAAGGGCGCACCGCGCAGGCCCAGGCGGGTCAGGTGACCCAGAGCATGGCGCCGGTGTCACCGGTCGCTCCGCCGCCCGTCGCTGGGGGCCAGGCAGGATTGCAGACGGCCGAGCAGCAGCTCGAGCAGGAGCGCGAAGCCCAGGAGCGGGCGATGGCGGAGGCCCAGGAGCGGCTGCGCCAGATCGAAGAGCGGACCAAGGAGGCCGAGCGCCGCGCCGCCGAGGCGGAGCGCCTGGCCAAGCTCAAGTCCGAGGAGGACGAACGCGAGCGGCGCCTGCAGGAGATTCGCGACAGCGTCGCCCAGGCCGAGGAGCGCGCCCGCGAAGCAGAGCGTCGCGCCGAGGCGGCCGAGCAGGCCGTGATCCAGTCGGTCCAGGGCCAGGGCGCGGCGCCCGCACAGCCGATCGCGCCTCCGGCGCCGGCCCCATTTGCCGCGCCGCAGCCGCCACCGCCCGCGCCGCCGGCCCCCGAGCCGACTCCGCCGGCGCCGACCCCGGGCCCACCCGCGCCCCCTACGCCGGTCCCACCTGCTCCCACGCCGGACCCTTCACCCACGCCGCCGCCGGTACCTGAGCCGCCGGCACCCACGCCTCCGCCTCCGGCCCCTGAACCCTTGCCCCCAGCAGCCGGCGGCACGATCGACCTCAACTCGGTCAGCTTCGAGCAGCTCCGCGCTGAGAACCTCTCGGTAACCCAGGCAACCCGCCTGCTCGCCCACCGCGAGCGCCTCGGCCGCTTCGGCTCCGTCGACGACCTCGACGAGGTGCCGGGGTTTCCGCAAGACGTCTTGGAAGACCTGAAGAGACGCTCGAGCGTCTAACCGCGTTAGAGGCCGGCTGCCTCCAGGAGCTTCAGCCAGACCTCGCTGCGGCTTGGGTAAGCAGCTACTGCGTGGCGGAGCCTCTGCAGCGGAACCTCGCCGACGATGGCGATCGTGGCGGCGTGGAGGAAATCCGCGGTCTCGAAGCCGGTGAAGGTGGCGCCGACGATTACCTGGCGGGCCTCGTCGATGACGAGGCGGGAGGTGCCGCCGGTGTCCTTGCCCTGGAAGCTGGCGCCGGCGGTGCCGTCGGTGGGGACGTCGATCGCCTTTGCGTCGATGCCGGCTTCTTGGGCTTGGGCGAGGGTCTTGCCGGCGGCGGCTACTTGCGGGTCGGTGAAGGTGACCCGTGGCGAGCCGATGCCCTCGGCGATTGCCTCGACCTCGCGACCGAGGATGTTCTCGGCGGCGATCCAGGCCTGGTACTTGCCGATGTGGGTGAAGAGGGCGCGGCCGCTGACGTCGCCGACCGCATAGAGCCACTCGCGCTCGCCCACCCGAAGCCGGTCATCGCACTCCAGGAAGCCGCCCTTGCCGGGCTCGATGCCGAGGCTCTCGAGGCCGATGCCCTCGGTGCGGGGCTTACGGCCGACAGCGATCAGGATCTCGGCGGCGGCGACCTCGCTGCCATCGTTCAGCGACAGCGTGACGACGTCGCCATCGCGGCTGACGCTGACGGCCCTCGCGCCGGTGCGGACGTCGACACCGTGCTTCTCGCGCAGAGCCTTGCCGACTTCCTCGCCCGCGAAGGGCTCCTCGCGCGACAGCACGCGGGGTCCGCCCTCGATCAGGGTGACCCGGCAGCCGAGCGAGGACCAGGCTTGGGAGAGCTCGCTGCCGACCGGCCCGCCGCCGAGCACGACCATGCTCTCGGGCACGTGCTTCGCCGTGGTCGCGTCGCGGTTGTTCCAGGGACGGGCCGAGTCGAGACCGTCGATCGGCGGCATCGCCGCGGCGCTGCCGGTGGAGACGACGATTGCCTTGCGGGCGTTGAGCAGGTCATCGCCAACCCGGACCCGGTGCTCGCCGTCAAGTGCTCCGCTGCCGCGGAAGAGGTCGATGCCGCGTTCTTCGAGCCAGGGCAACTGGCCGGAGTCGTCGCGGTTGTGGATCACCTCGTCGCGGCGAGCGAGCACAGCCCGGGCGTCGAGCCGGTCCTCAACCGCGATCCCGGGCAGGCGCTGCGCCTCGGCGAGCAGGTCGGAGGGCCTCAGCAGCGCCTTCGAGGGCATGCAGGCGTAGTAGGAGCATTCGCCGCCGACCAGGTGCTGCTCGACGATCGCCACCGAGAGCCCGCCGTCGGCGAGCCGGCCGGCGCAGACCTCGCCCGGGGCCCCGGCGCCAAGCACGATCGCGTCGAATTGCTTATCGGCCACCGTGTATTCCTACCCGACTCCGTACAATCGGTCCACATAGCACGGGGGCGACAGGCTTCGATCCGGTCGGTCCGTGCGAACGGTTGCAGGTCGAGGTTGCCGGAGGCCTCGTTAAACCCCGGCACAAACCAATACGTGCGGACCATGAGTTCGCCCTCGCTGCCTAGCTAGAACCTAGGCGATGAGAGTCGGTCCTCCCTCGCCCGTAGGGAGGGCAGCCGGCTTCAGAACACGGGCTCACCCCGGCGGATCGCCCCGTCTGCCAGGGGACAATTCAGAGGGCTTTATCTCCCGCAGTGCCCGCCGGCGCGGACCCCGGGAGACGAGAATCAAGCGCTGGCTAAACCTGTAGACGCCTTTGCGCTACGACCGGACACGTGGGTTCGAATCCCACCGCCTCCACTGACGCCAAGTCGGGTCTCGCACCTAGTGCGGACTCGACTTGGCGCTGTCGGCGCGCGCCCAGCAATGGCTTTAGGGAATCCATGAGGAGTGCAGCTCGTGTTCCTCTGAGTAGAAGCCGCCATGTCGGAGACCAACCGCGAGAGCGTGCCTGTGTTGGGTGATGGCGAGAGGGTGTTACGCCGCAAAGGCGACTCGCCTCAGCAACTACATCCTTGTCCTTTGCCTGAGCCGAGATTCGAGGGCGCCGTGGGTCCGAGGGTGGGGGAGCCAGGAAGCTGCCCTCGCCCTCGAGCCAACCGGCAAGCCAAAAAAGCTCAGCTTTTGAGAACCCGGAAGGCGGGACCGCATAGAGGGAGTCCCGGGGTGGATCTCTCCACGGCGCCAGCGGTGCGGACGCGTAGATTTCGCCACGCAAGATCGGTCGGATCGTCTGCGGTCTCACTCGATAGGTGCGAGCGAGCGACGAGACGGATTCACCATCGATAAAGCAATGGCGGATCTCCTCAGCCGCTTTGAAGTTGAGCTTGCGAGGAGGAGGGGCATAAGCGCTCCTGGCCGCGTGAATTGCCCGTTGTCGGCGGTTACCCATCAGTGGTCTGATGTCCGCCATGATTTCGATCGCCCGGCTGCCCTTGATGGTTGCGGCGTACTCCGTCCGATATCGGCCCTTGTCGATCGCCAGTACCTTCGTGCCGAAACAGGCAGCAACGCGCTCGACTACGTCCCTGTCGGTCATCCGGCAGGCCACAATCGGGCAGTTGGGTGTCGATGGAGGTGGGCGCAGGAAGGTGCCCTCACCCTCAAGCAGGCCGGCAAGCCAGGCTAGCCGCAGGGAGGTCGGATCGTTGGCTCTTTCGAGTGCATTGGCGAATCGCTTCATCGAGCCGAGCTTAGGTTTTCCATCGGTCACACAAAGGAAGACAAAAAGCTTCAGGACTTTGAGAGAGTGCGACGGCTAGAGTCCGGCGCATGCCGAGCCACGTCGCCTTCCTGCGCGGGATGAACCTCGGCGGGCGGCGGATCAAGAACGAGGAGCTGCGGGCGGAGTTCGAGGCGCTGGGTTTTGACGACGTCGCCTGCTTTCGCGCCAGCGGCAACGTCGTCTTCAGCACCAAGGGCAGTGAGGCGAAGCTGACGGGTGAGGTCGAATCAGGGCTGGGGGAGGCCCTTGGCTACGAAGTGCCGGTCTTTCTGCGCAGCGCCAAGGAGCTGAGTGCGCTTGCCGCCCACGAGCCATTCGATGCCGCGGAGGTGAAGGCCTCGAAGGGAAAGCTCCAGGTCGCGCTGCTGCCGGAGAAGCCGGCGGCAAAAGCCCGCAAGCAGGCTCTGAGCGAGGCCAGCGACGAGGACCGTCTCGCGATCGAAGGCCGCGAGCTCTACTGGCTGCCGAGCGGTGGCATCTCCGAATCGGACCTCGACCTGAAGGCGATCGAGGCCGCGGTCGGGCCCTGGACGATGCGCACAATGGGCACGATCGAGCAGATCGTCGCCAAGTACTTTGAGCTCAGCGGTTGAGCTGCCGCTCGAATCGAGAGCTCAGGGCTCTGTAAGCCGTTGCGCTGGCCCAACTCACGGGGATCAGAATCGCCGGCGGCGCTCCAAAAGCGATTACTGCGATGCCGGTCGCGATCGCAACCGAGGTGCTGGTCGCGAGCATGCCCCAAGGGAAGCTGAATATGAAGCGAATCACAGCCACAGCTCGATGATAAGCGCGATTACCGATAGGGGCCAGACCCAGACAAAACCTTTCGCCATACCTTCGTTGACGCGTCGCCCTAGGAATCTTCTTCTAGATATCCGCGCGGGGGATTGCGGCGATCTCGAGGTCGCCGCTGACCGCGCCTATCTCTTCGGGCAGGGCAGCAAGCCGCACGTCGGAGACGAACTCGAGGCGCTGGCCGAGCGGGCGGAAGAAGTTGTCGTAGTGAGTTGGGACGACGACCTTGGGGTCGAGGCGGGGGATGATCCGCCGCCAGTAGTCGTCGGTGAAGTTGCGGCCGGCGACGCCGGCGAGGAAGACGTCGACGTCGCGCTCGCGCACCGCCTCGTCGATCAGGTTGGCGCTGCCCTGGTGGTAGAAGCTGAGCCCGGCGACCTTGATCGAGATGCCCCAGACCTGGCCGCAGCGGTAGGCGCCGGGGGTGAGGCCGTCGAGGTGCTCGCAGGTGAGGTCGCCGTCGTAGGGGACGGCGAGGCCGAGCAGCAGCTTGGAGTGGACGCTGGGCGTGAAGCTGACCTCGAACGGGCCCAGCTCGTAGGTGCGGTAGGGCTCGACCTCGACCGTCTGCTCGGCGAGGCCGTGCAGTCCCATCAGGGTCACCAGCGAGTCCGACCCGTACGCCTTGCAGCCGAAGCGACGGGCGATCGCCGGTGCGTCGACGGCGTGGTCGAAGTGGGTGTGGCCGACCAGCACCCCGACGACCTCGCCCGGAGCATGGACGAAGCGATCGAGCATCGCCGGGTCGGGCAGTGCCGTTCGGCGCCGCAGCAGGTCGGCGAAGGGGACCCGTGAGAGGTAGGGATCGACGAAGAGCGTCTTGCCCTCGGCGCTGATCCGGTAGCCGGAGACGCCCAGCCATTCGACCTCCAGGCCGTCGGGCAGCTCTAGCGGCCTCGCCTCCAACTCACCCAGCACCTGGCCGTCTTCGCGCTGCGACGCCGCCCGGGTCAGCCGTGCCCTGGCGAGCTCGCTCAGGTGTCGCAGTGGGCCGGGCACCGTCTGGACACCCTACGCCGGGGCGCTCAGTCCGCGTAATGTCAGGCTGACCATGGCCATCGCCACCGCAACCACGATCGACCTCTATGCCGGCGGCAAGCTGCTCTTCGCCGACGTCTCCTTCAAGCTCGAGCCGCGCGAGCGGATGACGCTCTCCGGGCGCAACGGCGTGGGCAAGTCGACGCTGCTGCGCGTCCTCGCCGGCGAGCGGCCGCCCGACTCGGGCAGCATCGCCCTGCAGAAAGGCGCGCGGGTGGCCCTGCACGACCAGCGCCCGCCCCGCGACGATGCGATCTCGCTCAGCGACTACGTCTTCTCCGGCCGCGCCGACATGGAGGAGACCGAGGCCGAGCTGGCGCGCCTGGAGGCCGCCATGGGGGCGGGCACTCCCGACGAGGAGACGATGCGGGCCTACTCGGCTGCCCAGCAGCGCCTCGAAGCCGGCGGCGGCTATCGCTGGCGCGACGACGTGCTTGCCGTGCTCGGCGGCCTCGGCTTCGGCGAGGAGGCGGCCTCGCGACAGCTCTCCACCTTCTCCGGCGGCGAGCTGACCCGGGCCTCGCTGGCCCGCGCCCTCGCCACCCGCCCCGACCTGCTGCTGCTCGACGAGCCGACGAACCACCTCGACATTCCCTCGCTGGAATGGCTCGAGAGCTACCTCGTCGAGCTCGACTCAGCGGTCGTGCTCGTCGCCCATGACCGCTGGTTCCTCGAGGCGGTGGGGACCTCGGTGCTGGAGCTGGAGGCCCAGCGCGGCCGCTTCTTCGCCGGCCCCTGGCACGCCTGGCGCAAGGAGCAGGCGGCGCGCGAGATCGCCCTCGGCAAGGCGATCGAGCGCCAGCAGGCCGAGATCGAGCGGATGGAGCACTTCGTCGAGCGCTTCCGCTACAAGGCGACCAAGGCCAAACAGGCGCAGTCGCGGCTCAAGCAGATCGACAAGATCAAGCGCGACGGCGCCAAGGCCGAAGCGCGCGACCGCCGCAACCTGCGCTTCTCCTTCGTCAAACCGGAGCGTCCCGGGCGGATCGTGCTGAAACTGGTCAACGCGACGATCGAGGTGCCGGGCCGGATCCTGCTCGACGGCGCCAATCTCGAACTCGAACGCGGCGAGCACGCGGTGCTCGTCGGCCCCAACGGCGCCGGCAAGACGACCCTGATCGAGACCCTCGCCGAGCAGCGCGAGCCCGCTGCCGGCTCGGTCCGCACCGGGCACAACGTCAAGGTCGGCTACCTCTCCCAGCACGCCGAGACGGCGGCGGGGACGGGCACCGTGCTCGACGCGGCCCAGCGCGAGACCGGGCTCAGCGGCCAGAAGGCACGCGACCTGCTCGGCGGCTTCCTCTTCTCCGGCGCCGACGTGGAGAAGGCGCTCGACGACATCTCCGGCGGCGAGCAGCGCCGCCTCTCGCTGGCGATCCTGGTCGCCAGCGGCGCCAACGTGCTGATCCTCGACGAGCCCACCAACCATCTCGACATCGAGAGTCGCGAGGCACTCGAGGACGCCCTCTCGGCCTTCGAAGGCGCGGTCATCCTCGTCTCCCACGACCGCGCCCTGCTCGAGGCGGTCGGCAGTCGCACGATCGTCTGCGAGGACGGCGAGCTGCGCAGCCACTCGAGCGGCTGGGCCGCCTACCAGCGCCGGCGCGAGGAAGACCAGGAAGCGACCTCGGCCGCCGCCGCGGCGGCGAAGCGCTCGGCCAAGGGTGGCAAGCGCCAGAGCCCCCGCACCATTGCCCAGCGGGCCGCGCGCAAGGCGAGCCGCTTGGCCGAGAAGATCGAGGTCGCCGAAGCGAAGCTGCGGGCGATCGAGGAGGAGCTGGCCGATCCCGCCGCCTGGGCCACGCCCGCCAAGTCAGAGCAGGCGAACGAGCGCCACGACGCGGCCAAGCGCAAGGTCAGTGAGCTCTACGAGCAGTGGGAGGAAGCCGAACGAACAGTCAGCGCAGCGGGCGATCCAGCCTGAGATCGCCAGACGGGCAAAAGACGGCGCAAATCGCGCACCACGTGTGCGCCCCTTTCGGCGACGTTCGGTGGGTGCCGAGAATCAGCGCCTTCTATGGAATCGTCATTTACATGTATTACGAAGAGCACGGGCTTCCGCACTTTCACGCTCGATTCGGCGGATACGACGTATCGATCCAGATTGATGGGCTTGCCGTGTTGCAGGGCTCATTCCCGCGGACGAAGTTGGCGCTTGTGCGGAAGTGGGCTCGCCTCCACGAAGATGAGCTACGGACTAACTGGGAGCTTGCGCGGCGAGAAATGGAACCGATCGGGATCGACCCGCTTCCCTAACATTGGCTGTATGTCCGAGATCGTCCATGTCACCGGTGTCGAGGTCGTTGCCGACCATTGCCTTCGCCTCGACTTCGAGGATGGAATTCAGGGCGAAGTCGATTTCTCCGACCGTAGTTGGAACGGAGTCTTCGAGCCGCTCAAAGACCCCGGCTATTTCAGCCGGGTCAGGGTCGACCCAGATATGGGGACCGTCGTTTGGCCCAACGGAGCCGATCTCGCGCCCGAGACCCTCCACTATTGGGCGGTCAGCGCAGCGGGCGATCCAGCCTGACCAGGGTGCCCTTGCCGGGCGCCATGGTGATGTTGCGGACCTTGACCTTCTCCGGCTTCGGGTCGGGGGCGCTGAGCTCGGCGTGCTGGATGAACTCGCGCAGGACGATCCGCATCTCGTATTCGGCGAAGGCGGCGCCGATGCAGCGACGCACGCCGCCGCCGAAGGGGATCCAGGCGTAGTTGTCGGCCTTGCCCTCGAGGAAGCGCTCGGGGCGGAACTCCTCCGGTTCGGGGAAGAGGTCCTCGCGGTAGTGCAGGGCGGCGATCGCCGCCATCAGGAAGCTGCCCTCGGGCAGCTCGTAGCCGCCGATCTCGGCCGGGGCCTTGAGCTTGCGGGCGACGTCGACGATCACCGGCCGCGCCCGCAGCGTCTCCCTGATCGTGGCGTCGAGGTAGTCGTCCTCGCCGGCGGCGATCGAGTCGCGCAGCTTGGCCAGCACCCGCGGGGTGCGCAGCAGCCGCTCGATCGCCCAGGCGAGCCCGGTCGCGGTCGTCTCGTGCCCGGCCGCCAGCACGGTGACGAGCTCGTCGCGCAGCTCGGCGTCGCTCATCGGGCTGCCGTCGTCGCGGCGGGCCCGCAGCAGCAATGAGAGCACGTCGTCGTGGCCCTCCTCGCCGGCTTCGGCCTCCATGCGGCGCAGGCCAATCTCTTCGTAGATGAACTCGTCGAGGCGCTCGCGCGAGCGCAGGAAGCGCGGCCAGGGGCTCCCCGGCCCGAAGTTGCGGCGCAGCGCCGGGAAGGTTGAGACCAGGCTGACCCGCTTGCTGAAGTCCTCGATCAGCCGCTCGAAGCGGATCAGTCGCTGCTCGTCGTGGACGCCGAAGACGGCGCGCATGATCACCGCCAGGGTGATCCGCTGGGTGTGGGGACGGAGGGCAAAGGGCTCGCCAACCGGCCAGGTCTTCATCTGCCTCAAGGTCGTCTCGCGGATCAGCTCGCCGTAGGCGCGGATGCGCTCGCCGTGGAAAGGGGGGAGGAGCAGCTTGCGCTGCTGCATGTGCGGCGCCTCGTCGAGGGTGAGCACCGAGTTGGGCCCGAGCGCCGGCTCGAGCACGGTCGCGTTGGCCTCGCCGGCGTGGAACTGCTCGGGAGAGCCGGTGAACAGCTGCTTGACCAGGGCCGGGTCGGCGACGTAGACGAGGCGGCCGAAGAACGGAAAGGAGAGGGTGAAGATGTCGCCGTGGCGGCGTTGCAGTTGGATCAGGAAGCCAAGCGGGTCACGGGCGTAGCGCAGCGCTTGCAGCAGCGACGGTGCCTTGGAGCCGGGAGGCATCTCAGAAGACGATAGTGCGGGCGCCGTCGAGCAGGACGCGGTCGTCTACGTGGGCCTTGACCGCGCGGGCCAGGACCAGGCGCTCGATGTCGCGGCCGATTCGCTGCAGGTCGGTGACCTCGTCGCGGTGGCTGACCCTGGTCACGTCCTGGTCGATGATCGGCCCGGCGTCGAGCTTCTCGGTGACGTAGTGGGCGGTGGCGCCGATCAGCTTCACCCCGCGCTCGTGGGCACTGCGGTAGGGGTCGGCGCCGACGAAGGCGGGCAGGAAGCTGTGGTGGATGTTGATCGCCGGCGCGCCGAGTCGCTGGAGGAACCCGGCGGAGAGGACCTGCATGTAGCGGGCGAGGACGAGCAGGTCGATCTCGCCGAGCAGATCCAGCGCGCGCGCCTCGGCCTCTTCCTTGGCGCCGGCCACGACCGGAACATGATGGAAGGGCAGTCCGAGCGAGGTGACCTGATCGCGGTGCTCCTCGTGGTTGGAGACAACGGCGACGATCTCGGCACCGAGCTCGCCACTGCGCCAGCGCCAGAGCAGATCGGAGAGGCAGTGGTCCTCGCGCGAGGCCATGATCGCCAGCCGCTTGCGCTCGTTCGACTCGGCAAAGCGGTGGTCCATCTCGAAGCGGTTGGCGATCTCACTCTCGAAGCGCCCGTAGATCTCCTCGCGGTCCGTCGCCGCCACAGCGTCGAAGGCCATTCGCATGAAGAAACGGCCCTCGTTGCTCGAGTGCTGATCGGCGTCGACGATGTTGAGCCCGGCATCGGCAAGGAAGCCGCTGACGGCCGCGATCAGGCCGGGTTGATCAGGACAGGCGAGCAGCAGGCGCGTTGTCGGCATCTCCGCAATCTTTCAATCATCGCCGTTCTTTGGCCGGGCGGGTAGGGCCCCGAGGACGCTGCCTCACGTTCCGACTCGCTGGCTAACGTGGCTTCCCGATGGGAGAGCATGCAGGCGAGAACGGAAATGCGCCTTCGAAAGGCAGCACAGCATTCGCCGTGGCGTTCTTGCTTTGCTTGATCGTCGGGCTGGTGTTCCTAGTCAAGGGGCTTTGCCCAACTGATCTTCCGGCGAGTAGCGGCTCAAACTTCATTGACAGCGTCTTTCATAACAAGGGGGTTGTCCTATTTGCCCGCCTGCTCCTGGTCTCGGCTGCGGTTGTTCTAGCCGTAGGCGGTGTATTCATTGTCGTGTCGATCGCGATCCGTATGAAGAACGGAGAGTGGCTTCGAAAGGCAGGGCCTTTTGAGGTCTCTGAGACGGCAGTTAGCGAGATCGAAAGCCAGATTGATAAATGGCGTCGAGCGGCGGAAGCTGGGGAAGAAGAAGTAGCTGAATTGACAGAACGAATCAAAGACTCTGATGAGTTGATCGAGCAGCTTCAAAATGCAATTGATGACGGATAGGGAAAGGCAAGAATCAAGGCAGGTTCAATTGACTACTCCCGTTGGCTGCGAGCTATCATGTGATTCCACGTTGTCAGGAGAGCGCAATGACGCCAGAGCAACTGAATAGACGCATAGAGACAACGCTAAAGAGAAATCAAGCTGCAATTCGCCAAGCAAACAGTCGTACGGAACGACTGAATGAGGCTGCAAAGCGATCAAGTCCTGCCGCTGATCGAGCTCTTAAGAAGCTGCGCCAAGGTAGCGTTTAGCTCGACGCAGGGTTACTTCCTTTTCGCCAGTCTGCTGCAGGATCTGTTCCAGGGTCCGAAGTGGCAGATGACACATCGTGCTTGACTTCGTTTCAAACGGCACGCACTATGTGAGGAGTGTGAGCGCGGTCACCTTGCGGGGCCGCAAATACCGCAACGGTCCGCCGCTTGCTCACAAAACGCACATATTTCATTCCCGTCCTGATCCTCTGCGTCGCCTTTCCCGCCGCGGCCTTCGCCGCCGGTGGAAGTGGAGGATCGCCTCAGCGGACCGGTGTCGCCAACGCCGTCCCCGCGCAGCTCTCGGTCCTGCGCCGCTCGACCGTTAGCTTCCACCGGACGATTCGGGTCACGGTCGCCCACCTCGAAGACGTTCGTCGCCGGCAGGTCCGCCGCGAACGCCGCGAGCTCTTCGCCAGTCTGCCGGGCGGTGTCTCACAGGAAACCCTTGACGCGATCGGCGCCTGCGAGTCCGGCGGCGACCCGACCGCGGTCTCCTCCGACGGCACCTACCGCGGCAAGTACCAGTTCGATTACGGCACCTGGGAATCGGTCGGCGGCAGCGGCGACCCGGCCGCGGCGCCCGAGCCCGAGCAGGACTACCGGGCGGCGCTGCTGTATTCGCGCTCCGGCTCTTCGCCCTGGCCCGTCTGCGGCTGAACCTACGATCAAGGGCGTGAGCGATGCGGTCCCGACACCAGATCCGAAGGGACCGCAGCGCAAGCCCCCAAAAGAAGCGATCGCTGAGGCCAAGGTTCGCGCCCCGACCAGGGGCAATCGCAAGCTCGAGACTTTCCTGGGCGCCGTCAACGGCGATGAGCAGGTGCGGTCCTGGTGGTACATGGCCCAGGTGCACGCGGAGCGGCTTGGCATGTCGGACCACTCCTGGGTCCACATGCAGATCGTGCTCAATATCTCGCTCCGACTGCTGCGCCTCTTGGTCAAGGCGGGCGTCGAGCCTGCGATGGTCGCCGACCACGGCATGTCGCCTCGGGACGCGGAGGTCGTGGTTGCCGGCGGCGCCCTGCTGCACGACGTCGGCATGTCGATCCACCGCCAGGACCACGAGGCATACAGCCTCTTCCTCGCCAACGGAGCGCTCGAGCGGCTGCTCGCCGACACCTACAAGCAGCCCGAGCGCACGGTCGTCGCCTCGGAGATCCTGCACGCGATCATCGGCCACCGGCGCCGCGGTGAGCCCTACACGCTGGAGGCCGGTGTGGTCAGGGTCGCCGACGCGCTCGACATGGCTCAGGGCCGAACCCGGCTGCCGATCGAAGCGGGGCAGGAAGGGATCCACTCGATCTCCGCGGCGGCGGTCGACGAGGTGCGGATCGAGGCGGGGGAGACGCGGCCGGTGCGGATCCAGATCGAGCTCAACAACTCAGCCGGGATCTTTCAGGTCGACGACCTGCTGGCGACGAAGATCCGCGGCACCCCCTTGGAGGGCAAGGTAGAGGTCGTCGCCGAGATCGAGGGCGAGACCGAGAAGCGACTGCTCAGCGGCTTCCGGCTGGACTGAATCTCAGCCGTAGCGCGTGAGATCCTGGCGGCGCCGATCTTTGCGGGCCTCGAGTCGACCCTGCACGATCGAGAGCACGATCACCAGGATCGCGAAGAAGGCGATCACGCCAAAGCAGAAGAAGGTGACCGTCTGGTCCGTGGTCGGGCCAAGAAGCCCGGTGCCGTTGTCGGCCAGTGCCAATGGCGCAGCCACGAGGAGTGAGAGCAGCGCAGCGCTCAGTGCCGCGAAAGCTGTGGCCGTGCGAGCGAGGTTCCTCACGCCGAGAAATCTAGCGCAAGGGACCGGCGCCACCGTCTTTAGCCCTCCATAGGATGCCCGCCGTGAGCAACCTCGAAGCCATCGTCCTGGGTCTCGTCCAAGGCCTGACCGAGTTCCTGCCGATCTCCTCCAGCGGCCACCTGCGGATCGTGCCGGCGCTGCTCGGCTGGTCTGACCCCGGCGCCGGCTTCACCGCCGTGATCCAGCTCGGCACGATGGCCGCCGTGCTGATCTACTTCCGCGCCGACCTCGTGCGCATCGCCGCTGCCTGGCTGGGCGAGCTGCGGGTGCCGATTCGCCAGGCCTCCCAGGAGGCGAGGCTGGGTTGGTTCATCGTCTTGGGCACGATCCCGATCTCGATCTTCGGCCTCATCTTCAAGGACCAGATCGAGTCGGGCGCGCGCAGCCTCTACCTGATCGGCTCGGCGCTGATCCTCTTCTCCTTCGTGATGATCGCCGCCGAGCGGGTCGGCACCCGGCAGCGCTCACTTGACGGGATGGACGGCCGCGACGGGCTCTTCATCGGCGTCGCCCAGTCGCTGGCGTTGATCCCCGGCGTCTCGCGCTCGGGGGCGACGATCTCGGCCGGGCTGTTCCGCGGCTTCGACCGGGTCGCCGCGGCTCGCTACTCGTTCCTGCTCTCGGTGCCGGCCGTCGTCCTCAGCGGCCTCTTCGAGCTGCGCAAGGTCGGCGAAGCGGGCAGCCCCTCGGTGGTGGCGACGGTGATCGCCACCCTGGTCGCCTTCCTCAGTGGCTACGCGGCGATTGCCTGGCTGCTGCGCTACCTGAGCTCGCACAGCCTCGAGATCTTCGTCATCTACCGGATCGCGCTGGGGGCGTTGGTCCTGGTCCTCGCCGCGACCGGCGCGATCAGCTGAACCGGTCCAGAAATGGCGAACGGCCCGGGGCAGTGGGCCGTTCGCGGTGACGAGAGAGGAGTCTCGTGAGGCTGAATCTTCGTGCCGCGACAACGGCCTGCCGTGAACATTCGGGGAACTCCCGGAGAAGGTCGGGTAACAACCTCCGGGTGCCTCGCTGGGTGACTTTCCCGCAAATTAGGCCAATCCAGCTGTGAAAATCCTGTGAAAGCAGGGTTTTTATCTCGTCACCCGCCGCTCTTGCCGCATACAATCCAAATCGTCTTGACCTCGCAGCAGACCACTCGGCTTGCGGTCATCGATGACGACAGCGGTTTCGTCACCGTGCTCTCCAAGCGCACCGAGGCCGCCGGCTGGCAACAGCGCGTGCTGAGCAGCGCGATCCCGCCCGATGAGCTGGTGGCGATGAAGCTGAACGCGCTGTTGCTCGACATGGAGGTGCTCGGCGACGAAGCCTGGGATTACCTGGGACGGGTCTGCGAGGGGCTTCCCGACCTTTCCGTCGTCGTCTGCACGGGCCGCTCGACCGTGGCCCAGCGGGTCCGCGCCCTGCGGCTCGGGGTCGATGACTGGATCGGCAAGCCCTGCCATCCCGAGGAGGTGATGGCGCGGATCGAAGCTGTCTCGCGCCGTCGCCGTCGCCGCACGCGGGGGGCGGAAGCCGAGGCCGGCCCGGTCGTCGTCGGGGAACTGGAGATCCGCGCCGATCAATTTCAGGCCTTCGTCGGCGAGGGCAGCCTCGACCTCACCCGTCGCGAGTTCGAGCTGCTGCAGCTGCTCGCCGACACCAAGGGCCAGGTGCTCGAGCGCGAGGCGATCTACCAGCG
Source organism: uncultured Solirubrobacterales bacterium (assembly GCA_963720805.1). Classification (GTDB taxonomy): domain Bacteria; phylum Actinomycetota; class Thermoleophilia; order Solirubrobacterales; family 70-9; genus VRUE01. The sequence goes on from CAVRGT010000005.1 coordinate 129,685, forward strand.
GGTCTGGGGCTACGCGATGGCCCACGGCGACCGCTCGGTCGACGTCTTCATCCGCAAGCTGCGCCAGAAGCTCGAGAAGCGCTCCCCCGGCTGGCGCTACATCCACACCCACTTCGGCGTCGGCTACCGCTTCGATCCCGAGGCGGTCGGCGGCGTCGCGCCCGAGTTGGCCGGTCAGGCGGTGGCGGAGATCGAGCCGCCGGCCCGCGATTCACAAGTAGTTCACAGCAGCTTTACGGCCGCGTAACCGATCGCCGGCCCCCGGCGGCCATCCTCGCCGGCATGTTGGAGATCAGGCCAGAGGAGCACGCGGCGCTCGTCGACGGTCGGCCACTCAGCCTGACGGTGCGTGAGTTGCAGCTGTTGACCACCCTGGCGGCGCACCCGCAGCGCATCCTCACTCGCGAGGAGCTCTACGCCGAGGTCTGGGGCCGCGAACCGCGCCACGACGATCGCTCGGTCGACGTCTACGTCAGTCGCCTGCGCTCGAAGCTGGGCGAAGCGCTGCCGGGCCGACACTTGATCCACACTCACAGCGGCATCGGCTACCGCTTCTCTCCGGAGGGATGAAACCGAGCGCGGCGTTCGCAGCCCTTTTACATCTTTTTCACAATCCCGATACAGCCAGGTAACAAGCTGTCGGAGGCACGCTGCGAGTGTGGCCGCGGGCGGCCGGACTGAGTCGCTCTCGTGCCCTACGACGAAAAGGAGTTTGTGTGAGTCCCTCTAGATGGTTGGCCGTTTTCGCCTCACTGGCCGTCCTCGCAATCGGCGTCTCTGCCTGCGGTAGCAGCAGCGACAGCAGCAGCTCATCCGCCGGAAACCTCTCCGGTGAGGTCGCCGGCGCCGGCTCGACCGCCCAGGAGGCCGCCCAGGAAGCCTGGACCGCCGAATTCGAGAACGAAAACTCCGGTGTGACGATCTCCTACGACGCCGTCGGCTCCGGCGGCGGGCGCGAACAGTTCATCGCCGGCGGCGTTGCCTACGCGGGCAGCGACGCGGCGCTCGAAGAAGAAGAAGACGAACTGTCGAAGGCGGCCAAACGCTGCGGCCCCGGCAAGCTCGTCGAGATCCCGGCCTACGTCTCCCCGATCGCGATCATCTACAACCTCGAAGGCGTCGAATCGCTACAGCTCGACCCGGAAACCCTGGCGAAGATCTTCAACCAGGAAATCAGCACCTGGAACGATCCCGCGATCGCCAAGGACAACCCCGGCGTCGAACTCCCGGACACCCGGATCGTCCCGGTCAACCGCTCTGACGAGTCGGGCACGACCGAGAACTTCACCGACTACCTCTCCAAGGTCGTCCCCAGCATCTGGAGCTATGAAGTCAGCGGCGACTGGCCGGTCAAGGGTGGCGAGGCCGCTCAGGGCACCTCCGGCGTGGTCGAAGCGGTGACCGCCGGCGAAGGCGCGATCGGTTACGCCGACGCCAGCCAGGCGGGCGAACTCGGCGTCGCCACGATCAAGGTCGGCGGCGAATACGTCGAACCCTCGGCTGAAGCCGCGGCGAAGATCCTCGAGGAGTCCCCGGAAGCCAAGGAACTGGCCAAGAGCCCGTACATGTTCCCCTTCGAACTCGATCGCAAGACCGAAGCGCAGGGGACGTACCCGATCGTGCTGGTCTCGTACTTGATCGGCTGCACGAAGTACGGCTCGGCGAGCGAAGCCGCAATCGTCAAGGGCTACTTCGAATACGCGATCAGCAGCGAAGGGCAGGAAGCCGCGGCTGAAAACGCCGGCTCGGCCCCGCTCTCGGCCTCGCTGACGGCAAAGATCCAGCCTGCCGTCGAAGCAATCGAAGGCAGCTCCTAGGTACTGAGTGGAGGGTCGCGTCGACACGACGACCAACGCCGGTCAACTCCTCGCTGCCGCCTCCGGAGGGAGGCGGCAGTGGGGTGACCGGATCTTCTCCAACTTCTCCGTCGCCGCCGCGGTCACGATCCTCGCCCTGCTGGCGGGGGTCGCGACCTTCCTACTGATCCAGGCGGCGCCGGCGATCACCGCCAGCTCCTCGGAACTTCCCGCGGGCAAGAGCCTGATCGACTACATCGCCCCGCTCGCCTTCGGCACCGTGCTGGCGGCGACGATCGCGGTGATCCTCGCCGTGCCGCTCGCGGTCGCGGTGGCGCTCTTCATCAGCCACATCGCGCCGCGCCGGTTGCTCTTGCCGCTCGGCTACATGGTCGACCTGCTGGCCGCCATACCGAGCATCGTCTACGGGCTCTGGGGCATCTTCGTGCTCGGCCCCGCCGCAGTCGGGCCGATGAAATGGCTGGAAGCCAAGCTCGGCTTCATTCCCTTCTTCGCCGGCCCGGCCTCGGTCACCGGCCGCACGATGCTCGTCGCCGGGCTGGTGCTGACCGTGATGATCCTGCCGATCGTCTCCGCCGTCGCCCGCGAGGTCTTCTCGCAGACCCCGCGCAAGCTGCAGGAAGGAGCCCTGGCGCTGGGCGCCACCCGCTGGGAGATGCTGCGGATGACCGTCCTGCCCTTCGGCAAGTCCTCGATCATCAGCGGCGCCATGCTCGGCCTCGGTCGGGCGCTGGGCGAGACGATGGCGGTGACGATCATCCTCTCGGTTTCCGGCATCGTCACCTTCAACCTGATCAGCCAGGCGAACCCCTCGACGATCGCCGCCAACATCGCCCTCGACTTCCCCGAATCGACCGGCCTCGCGATCAACACTCTGATCGCCTCCGGCCTCGTCCTCTTCGCGATCACCCTGGTCACCAACCTCGCCGCGCGGGCGATCATCGCCCGCCAGAACATCCAGTGAGCGCCCCGATCGACACGGTGATTTCCGGGTGTTCGGGTCCGTGGCGATCGGGGCGCGAACACAGGATTGTCAAGTGAACCCGACGCTCGAAAGCGGCGTCCTGCCCGACTGGTCGCCCTACGGTGTGGTCGCCGGCTCGGCTGTGCTCGCCGCGGCGCTGCTGTTGGCCGCGGGCGCCTTCAGCGTTGCCCTGCTGCTCGTCTTCACAGTTTTGGTCGCGATGGTCGTCACCTACACCTGGTCGCGCCGGGTCGAGGGGCCGCGCCGGGCCAAGGACCGTCTGGTCACGCTGGCCATCGTCGCCGCCTTCGGGCTGGCGCTGATCCCGCTGCTCTCGCTGATCTTCGAGGTCGCCAAGCGCGGCATCCCCGGCCTCAGCCTCGAATTCATCACCGAGGACGCGCGCGGTCACATCGGCGGCGGCGGCGCCGCCCATGCCCTGGTCGGCACCCTGGTGATCACCGGCACCGCCGCCGTGATCTCGATCCCGGTCGGGCTGATGGCGGCGATCTACCTGACCGAGTACGGCGGCGGTCGCCTCGGCCGGGCGTTGACCTTCTTCGTCGACGTGATGACCGGCATCCCCTCGATCGTCGCCGGTCTCTTCGCCTACGCCCTCTTCGCCCTCCTGCTCGGGCCCGGCATCCGCCTCGGCGTGATGGGCTCGGTGGCGCTCTCGGTGCTGATGATCCCGATCGTGATCCGCACCTCCGAGGAGGTGCTGAAGATCGTCCCCAACCACCTGCGCGAAGCCTCCTACGCGCTCGGCACGCCGAAGTGGCGGACGATCGTCAAGGTCGTCCTGCCGACCGCCTTCGCCGGCCTGATCACCGGCATGATGATCGCCGTCGCTCGGATCATCGGCGAGACGGCGCCGCTGCTGGTCACCACCGGCGTGGTCGACTCGATCAACAGCAACCCCCTTTCCGGCCGCATGCAGAACCTCGCGGTCTACGCCTACAGCGAGTACCGAACCCCCGGCGTCTTCAAGCAAGCCTCCTACGACAGGGCCTGGGCAGCCGCACTGCTGCTGATCGTTATCGTCATGGTCCTCAACCTTGTGGCTCGCCTGATCTACCGCCGGTATCGAACCGAGATCCGTTAAGTGGATGGAAGGAGAGCACGACCGATGGGAGCAGCGGGTTCAACCAAGTCCGAGGCCGAGGCCGCGGTCGGCAAGACTGAGATGAAGGTGACGACTCCAGGCACGCAGCCCGGGCCGGAGGCCGCCGCAGTGGCGGGCGGCAGGCCGGCGAAGACGATGCGCACACGCGCGGTCAACCTCTTCTACGGCGACTTCCACGCGGTCGAAAACGTGACGATGACGGTCGAGCCGAACAAGGTGACGGCCCTGATCGGCTCCTCAGGCTGCGGCAAGACGACCTTCCTGCGCTCGCTCAACCGCATGCACGAGCTGACCACCGGCGCCAGGGTCGAGGGCGAGATCAGCCTCGACGGCCAGGACATCTACGGGCGCGGGGTCGATCCGGTCCAGGTCCGCCGCCTCGTCGGCATGGTCTTCCAGTCGCCCAACCCGTTCCCGACGATGTCGATCTACGACAACGTCGCCGCCGGGCTCAACCTCAATGCGGGGCGGGTGAAGAAGACCGAGAAGGACGCGGTCGTCGAGCGTTCGCTGCGCGGCGCCCACCTCTGGAACGAGGTCAAGGACCGCCTCGACAAGCCCGGCTCCGGCCTCTCCGGCGGCCAGCAGCAGCGACTCTGCATCGCCCGCGCGATCGCGGTCGAGCCCGAGGTGCTGCTGATGGACGAGCCCTGCTCGGCCCTCGACCCGGTCGCCACGCTGGCGATCGAGGATCTGATCGGCGAGCTGAAGAGCAAGTTCACGATCGCGATCGTCACCCACAACATGCAGCAGGCCTCGCGGGCCAGCGACATCACCGCCTTCTTCAATCTCGAGGAGACGGGCAAGCCCGGTCGCCTGGTTGAGATCGGCGCGACCGAGAAAATCTTCACCAGTCCCACCCAGCAGGCGACGGAGGACTACGTCAGCGGACGGTTCGGCTGAGCATGCCGGGCGGAATACGGGTCGAATACCAGGAGGAACTGGACCGCCTCGAGGCGAGCGCCCTTGGCGGCATCGACCTGGCCAGCGCCGCGCTCACCCGCACCCTGGAGGCGGTCGAGCACCAGGACGTCGAGCTGGCCCAGATCGTCGTCGCCGACGACGACCGCATCGACGGCCGCTACCTCGAGGTGCATCAGGCGTTGATCACGCTGCTCGCCACCCAATCGCCGGTGGCGACCGACCTGCGGCTGATCTCGGCCCTCCTACACGTGTTGAAGAACGTCGAGCGGATGGGCGATCAGTGCGTGAACATCTGCAAGATGATCCCGCTGACCGGCAACGAGCCGCCTTCGGACCAGGAGATGGTCAAGCTGATCCTGAGCATGGGCGGGCAGGCCAAGACGCTGCTCAGCCAGGCCAAGCGGGCCTTCGCCGACCGCGACATCGAACTCGCCCAGGACCTGGTCCGCCAGGACGACGTCGTCGACAACCTCAACCGCGAATGCTTCCGGCTTGCCCTGGAGATCGGCGACGACGCCGACCGGCGCGAGTGGGCGATGACGATGCTGCTGGCGGCGCGGGCAATCGAGCGGATCGGCGACAACGCGGTCGACATCGGAGAGCAGGTCGCCTTTGTCGTCACGGGGTTGTTTCGGGAGTTTGAGGATGCTTCGCATCCGAGTGTCTGAGGGCGGGGTGGCCGTGCGTCGCCGGACACACGGCCTGCGGCCGTGTTGAGCGTCCGGCGACGCACGGCCACCCCGCCGACAGGCGCTTGAGATCCGACGAGTCTGGGAACATCAAGAGAACCCCGTGACGCTTTGTGCCGCCATAGATATTGGGTCGAATACGACTCGTGTGCTTGTTGCTGAGCCCGTGGAGGGGCAGTTGAAGAAGGTGATGGAGCAGCGGGCCTATACGCGGATCAATAAGGCGTTGGATGACGATGGGGCGATCCTGGGGGCGAAGGTCGACGAGGTCTGTGAGATCGTCGCTACCCAGGTGCGGTTGGCGAAAGAGCTCGGTGCCGAGGAGATTCGTGCCGTCGCTACGGCCGCCGTGCGCGAGGCCTCCAACAGCGAGGAGGTTGCCGCCGCGATTGGCGATGCCGCCGGCGTCCGGGTCGAGGTGCTGAGCGACGAGGAGGAGGGGAGGCTCTCCTTCATCGGCGCGACCAAGACGCTCGGCCACCCGGTCGAGGGCACGGTCGGCGTCGTCGATGTCGGCGGCGGTTCGACCGAGGTGATTCTCGGCACCGTGCCCGGCGGCGCCGAGGAGGTCCGCTCCTGGCGTGTCGGCTCGGGCGTTCTCGCCAACGAGCTGATCTCCTCCGACCCCCCTTCCGCGGCCGAGATCCGCAAGGTCCGCGACCGCATCGAGGACATCTTCGCCGGGGTCGAGATCGAGCATCCCGCCCAGGCCGTCGCGGTCGGCGGCAGCGCCACTTCGCTGCGCCGCCTGGTCGGCGCCGTACTTGAGTACGAGACCCTGGAGCGGGGTATCCGCGTGCTCTGCGGCGACCCTGCGGCCGACGTGGCGCGTCGCTTCGAGCTCGACCCCGAACGGGTTCGCATCCTCACCACCGGCGTGCTGCTGCTGGAGAAGGTCTCCGAGCTGCTCGGCCAGCCGCTTCAGATCGGCAAGGGCGGCCTGCGCGAGGGCGTCGTCCTCGACATGCTCAACGGCAGCGCCAACGGCTCCAAGCTCCGCCTCGTCGCCTAGCGAGCACAGACGTCCACTAGCCTCGTAGCGTGGCCGCTGCGCGCAAGGTCGAGCTCGACTGCGAGGGTTCGTTCTTGCGGGCAGCGGCTCGCGTCGTCAAGGTGCGATCCAAGGAGGTCTTCACGCATTCCGAGGGCGTCCTCGACCTCGACGACGTTGAGCGCGTGCACGACATGCGGGTGGCGACGCGCCGCCTGCGCGCGGCGCTGGAGATCTTCGAGTCCTGTTTCCCGCTCAAGCGCCACCACAAGGCGCTGAGGAAGGTGAAGGCATTGGCCGACGCGCTCGGCGAGCGCCGCGACGCCGATGTCGAGATCGCCCTGCTCGAGGGTCTGCTCGACGAGGCGGTGGAGGCGGACCGCGGTGCCCTTCGCGACCTGATCGCGGAGCTGCGGGTTCGGCAAATCGAGGCCAACGAGTCACTGGCGCCCCACGTCGCCCCAAAGCGGTTGAAGAAGCTGAGGCGCCGCCTGAAGAAGCTTGCCAAGAAGGCGGGCACGAGATGACGCACCTGGCCGAGGCGAGCGAAGCGTGAAGGCGCGGGCGATTGAGGGTCTGGACCCAAGCGGATCGCTCAGGCCCAACGTGGGGCGGATCGTCGCGGTGCGGCTCGACGAGTTGCGCGGCTTTGCCGATGCGGCGCTGTCGCCCGGCGCGAGCGAAGCGCAGCACGACCTGCGGATCGCCGCCAAGCGCCTGCGCTACGTGCTCGAGATCTTCGCTTCCTGCCTTGACGGCGAGGCGAAGGCGGCTCGGGACGCCGCCAAGCGCCTCCAGTCGGTCCTCGGCGACCTGCACGACTGCGACCTGATGCTGAGCAAGGTCGAACACATCGGCTCGGTCGAGGCCGTCCTGCGCCAACGTCGCGAGCGCCTCTTCCACGACTTCGTCGAGGTCTGGCAGGCCGAGGCCGGCAAGGGAACCTGGACGGCGTTCGAGGATGCGCCCTCCCTTGACTACCTCTGAGGTAGTGAAAGGGGGGCGCGTCGATTACCGCATGTTCACCTGCGGTTCCCCGCCCGTTCACATCCTCAGTCCGCCCATGCCGAACTCTGGAGGTGACAGAAACGACTAGAGCAGGGAGACGCCGATGACTTCCCGAGTTGACATGCATTGCCACTCCACCGCCTCGCAGCTCTCGCGGCTCGGAGTTCAGCGTTCACTGGGGTTGCCGGAGTGCGCGACGCCGCCCGAGGAGGTCTACGAGCTGGCCAAGCGGCGGGGGATGGACTTCGTCACGATCACCGACCACGACACGATCGAGGGCTGTCTCGAGCTCGCCGATCGTCCCGATTGCTTCGTCTCCGAGGAGCTGACCGCACGCTTTGCCGGCGAGCCACAGGCGGTTCACGTCCTCTGTTACGGCATCACCCCCGGAGACCACGAGTGGCTGCAGGCACACGCCGGCGACGTAGAGGCCTGCGCCGCGTACCTTGCCGAGAACGAGATCGCCTCTGCATTGGCGCATCCGTTCTACAACGTCGACGCGCCGCTGACGCCGCGGCACCGGCGCCGGCTCGCCGAGCTCTTCCCGGTTTGGGAGGTGCGCAACGGCTCTCGCGCAGCCGAGCTCAACATGCCGGCGGCGATCTACATCGAGACTCACGGCGGGACCGGGATCGGCGGTTCCGACGACCATGCCGGCGTGGATATCGGCCGCACCTTCACCGCAGTGCCCGCGGCCGCCACGCCGGAAGAGTTTCTGCGCCACCTGCAAAGCGGCACGGCGGAGGCCGGTGGCGAACAGGGCAGCGCCGCCAAGTGGGCCCACGCCGCGATGGCCCTGGCCACCCGCGCCCTCGACCCTCCCCCTTCCGGTGCGCCTTATGCACCCGGGGGGTGCATAAGGCGCACCGGAAGGGTTGACCCGGCGGTGGTGTTGAAGATCGCCCAGCGGACGATCAGCGAGGGGGCGGCGCGGGAGGGCAAGGTTGCGGCCGATATTGGGCCCGATGACGCTCGCGCTCTGCTCGAGGCCTGGTCGCGCTCGATCGAGCTCGACCTGCGCGGGCCGGAGCTGCTCGCCTACCTGCAGGCCGAGGACTTTTCCCACGCCGATCTCTACCGGCGCGCCCGTCGCACTCACGAGCGGCGGCTGCGCAGCGCGATCTCCGCCGGCGCCGACGCCGCCCGCGACGGAGACGTGGCCGCCGCCTTCGGCGGCCTCTTCGACGCGGTAATCCCGGCCGTGCCCTACGCGCCGGCGATCGCCTTCCTCGGCGCCGAGAAGGCGAAGCTGTCGTCTCGCTCAGAGGAGCGGCCGCGGATCGCCCTGATTGCCGACGGGATCGGAGCCAACCACGGCGTCACTGCGACGATCGAGAAGATCCGCGAGCTCGGCGTGCCGGGCTTCGAGATCGAGGTTGTCGGCACTGACGCCGGCGTCGACCGGCGCCTGCCGGCCGCGGCCGAGCTCGAGGTCCCCTTCTACGCCGGCATGAGCCTCGGCGTTCCCGGACTGCCGGGGCTGGCCGAGACCCTCGCCGAGGGTCGGTATGACGCCGTCCACGTCACCGCGCCGGGCCCGGCCGGGATCGCGGCGACGCTGCTCAACCGGATCGCCGGCACGCCGCTGATCGCCAGCTACCACACCGAGCTGGCGAGCTACGCGGGCCTGCGCACTGGCGACGTTGCGATCGAGGCGATGGCAAAAGGTGCGCTCAGCGCCTTCTACGGCGCTCCCTCCCTGGTCCTCTCGCCGAGTCCCGCGGCGGACCGCTCCCTGCTCGATCTCGGCATCGAACCGGACCGCCTTGGCCGCTGGGAGCGCGGCGTCGACCTCACCCGCTTCGATCCCGGCAAGGCCGCGCGCGAGGACTTCCCCGGCGAGATCAAGATTCTCTACGCCGGTCGCCTCACCCGCGAGAAGGGAGTCGACCTGCTGGCCGAGAGCTTCCTGCGCGCCCATCGCGCCGACCCCCGGCTGCACCTGCTGCTGGCCGGCAGCGGGCCTGAGCAGGACGAGCTGCGCGCCCGGCTGGGCGAGCACGCGACCTTCCTCGGCTGGCTCGAGGGCGAGGACCTGGCCCGTGCCTACGCAAGTGCCGACGTCTTCCTCTTCTGCTCGACCACCGACACCTACGGGCAGGTCGTGCTCGAGGCCGGCGCCAGCGGCGTGCCCGTGGTCGCGGTCGCCGAAGGCGGACCCGCCTCGCTGGTCGAGAACCGCCACACCGGCATGCTCTGCCAAGCCGACGCCGATCACATCGCCGGCACGGTCTTGCAACTGGCCGCTTCGCCCCTGCTGCGCCGCCACCTTGGTGCCTGCGCCGTCCGCGCCGCCGGGACCCGCTCCTGGGAGCGGGCGATGGAGCAACTGGCCGGCGGCTATCGCCGCGCGCTCGGCGCCGAGCTTGCGCTCGAGCAAGCGCCCGCCCGTGCCGCCTGACCCGGCCGGGACGCACTTTCCTCGCCAGTACGATGGACGCATCGACGATCCCGCGCTCTACTTCAATCGCGAGCTCTCCTGGCTCGACTTCAACCAGCGGGTGCTGGAACTCGCCGAGGACCCGGTGGTGCCGCTGCTGGAGCAGATCCGCTTCTGCGCGATCTACGCCTCCAACCTGGACGAGTTCTACATGGTGCGGGTGGCCGGGTTGTTCGAGCAGCTCGACGCCGGCATCGACGCCCGCGGCCCGGACGGGCTGCGGCCCGGCGAGCAGATCGACGCGATCCAGGCGCGGGTATTGGAAATGGACAAGCGGCTGCACGCCTGCTTCGAAGGCAAGCTGCGCCCTGCCCTGGAGCAGGAGGGCGTTCGCATCGTCTCGCTCGACTCGGCGAGCGCCGAGGAGCGAAAGGAGATCGACGCCCGCTTCCACGAGCAGGTCTTCCCGGCGCTGACCCCGCTGGTGATCGGGATGGGCCGGCCCTTCCCCTACATCTCCAACCTCTCGCTCAGCCTCGGCGTGCTGCTGCGCGACCCGGAGAGCGGCAGCGAGATCATTGCCCGGGTCAAGGTGCCGAAGGAGCTGCTCGGGCGATTCCTGCCGGTCGGCGAGGGCGGCCAGACCTTCGTCCCGCTCGAGGAGGTGATCGCCGCCAACCTCGACGCGCTCTTCCCCGGCACCGAGGTGGTCGACCACGGCTACTTCCGCGTCACCCGCGACGCCGATTTCACCGTCTCCGACGAGGCCGACGACCTGCTGCAGGCGGTCCAGGACGAGATCCGTCGGCGCCGCTTCGGCGAGGTGGTGCGGCTCGAGATCGCCGCCGGAATGAACCGCAAGCTGCGCCAGCAGCTGATCGACGCCCTGCGGCTGGAGGACCGTGAGGTCTACGACGTCAACGGTCTGCTCGACCTGGCTGACCTGACCGCGGTCGCCGACGTCCCCGGTCACGCCGAGCTGCGCTACACGCCCTGGACGCCGGTGACCCAGCCGCGCCTGCTGGGCGAGGACGACGAGCCCTGCGACATGTTCGCGGCGATCCGCCAGGAGGACCTGCTCGTCCACCATCCCTACGACTCCTTTGCCAGCTCGGTCGAGCGCTTCGTCGAGCAGGCGGTCGCCGACCCCGACGTGCTGGCGATCAAGCAGACGGTGTACCGGACCAGCGACGACTCGCCGCTGGTGCCGTCGCTGATCCGCGCCTCCGAACGCGGCAAGCAGGCGGTCTGCATGGTCGAGCTGAAGGCTCGCTTCGACGAGGAGGCCAACATCCATTGGGCCAAGTCCCTGGAGGAGTCCGGCGTCCACGTCGTCTACGGCATCCCCGGCCTGAAGACCCACGTGAAGGCGATCCTGGTCGCCCGCCGCGAGGGCGACAGGGTGCGCGAGTACGTCCACATCGGCACCGGCAACTACCACCCCAAGACGGCCCGCCTCTACACCGACTTTGGCCTCTTCACCGCAGATGAGGAGATCGGCGCCGACGTTGCCGAGATGTTCAACTTCCTCACCGGCTACGGCCGCCCTGCCGAGTACCGCAAGGTGCTGGTCTCACCGACGACGATGCGCAATCAGATCCTCGGCGAGATCTCCGCCACCGTGGCCGCCCACGAAGCCGGCGAAGAGGCGCGGATAACCCTGAAGATGAACTCGCTGGTCGACGCCGCCTGCATCCGGGGGCTGTACGAGGCCTCGCAGGCGGGGGTGCAGGTCGATCTCAACGTGCGCGGGATCTGCTGCCTGCGACCGGGAGTACCGGACGTCTCGGAGAACATCCGCGTCGTCTCGATCGTCGGCCGCTTCCTCGAGCACTCGCGCGTCTACGCCTTCCAGCGCGGTGAGCAGACGCGGGTCCTGATGGGTTCCGCCGACCTGATGCCGCGCAACCTCGAGAGCCGGGTCGAGCTGGTCACGCCGGTCGAAGAACCGGCGCTGCGGGCGGAGCTGCTCGACATGCTCGAGCGTTGCTTCGCCGACAACGCCAACGCCTGGGAGCTCGACTCCGAAGGTGAGTGGACGCGCTTGACGCCTGCCAACGGCCAACGTCGCAGCGTCCAGGAGGAGATGCGCGAGCGCCACGCCGCCCGCGCCGCGGAGCAGCTCGCCGCGGTCTCCAGCTGAGCTTTTCAGCCGCCGCGTCACGTCCCGCCGCGATCAATAGGATGGCGAGGTGGCACGCCTCTCTCTTCTGCCCCGCGATCGGACCTTCTTCGATCTATTCATCGAGGCCGGGGAGAACACCCTGCGGGCGTCGCGCCTGCTCGACCAGATGATGGCCACCTGGCCCGACTCCGGCGACCTCTCCAAACAGGTCGTCGACGCCGAGCAGGAGGGTGACCGGATCACCCACGCGATCATCAAAAGGCTCAACTCGACCTTCGTCACGCCGATCGACCGCGAGGACATCTACGGCCTCGCGACGCAGATGGACGACATCGTCGATTACACCGAGGAGGCCGCCGATTTTCTCGGTCTCTACAAGATCGAGGCGCCGATGTCCCAGGCCCAGGAGCTGACCAAAGTGCTGGTCGCCGCCTGCGAGCAGCTCGCTGCCGGGCTCGAGCACCTGCGCGATTTCAAGGACCTCGACAAGTACTGGATCGAGATCCACCGGCTGGAGAACGACGGCGACAGGATCTCCCGTGACGCGGTCGCCTCGCTCTTCTCCAACGGGATCGACCCGATGGTGGTGATCCGCTGGAAGGACATGTTCGCCGTGCTCGAGAACGCGATCGACGCGACCGAGACCGCCGCCCAGATCCTCGAGGGCATCGTGATTAAGAACAGCTGAGCGGATGAGCTCCGACGTCATCCTCGTCATCGTCGTCGGCACCGCGCTCGCCTTCGACTTCACCAACGGCTTCCACGACACCGCCAACGTCGTCGCCACCTCGATCTCTACCGGGGCGGCGCGGCCGCAGGTCGCGATCGGGGTCGCCTCGCTACTCAACTTCATCGGTGCCTTCATCTCGATCTCGGTTGCGGCGACCGTCGCCAACGACGTCGTCAACTCGGCCGTGGTGACCCCCACCGTGGTCTTCGCCGGCCTGATCGGGGCGATCGCTTGGAATTTGATCACCTGGTCTTTCGGGCTGCCCTCGAGCTCATCGCACGCGCTGATCGGCGGCGTCGTCGGCTCCGCCGTGGCCGCGGCGGGCTTCGATGCCGTGCTCGCCGACGGCCTCATCGGCAAGGTGCTGATCCCGGCCGTGATCGCGCCGGTCCTGGCCTTCGTCGTCGCCGGTGCCGCGATCGGGTTCGTCTACCGCATCGTCGGCCGGCAGCGACCCGGCACGGTCACCCGCGGCTTCCGCTACGGGCAGATCATCTCCAGCAGCATGCTGGCTCTCGCTCACGGCACCAACGACGCGCAGAAGACGATGGGCATCATCACCCTGGCGCTGGTCGCCAACGGCACGCTCGGCGCCAACTCGGACCCGCCGCTCTGGGTGATCGTCACCTCGGCGACCGCGATCGCGCTCGGCACCTACAGCGGTGGCTGGCGGATCATTCGCACGACCGGGACGCGGATCATCAAGATGGACGCTGCTCAAGGCTTCTCGGCGCAGGGTGCCGGCGCCGCGGTGATCCTCGCCTCGACCCACTTCGGCTTCCCGCTCTCGACCACCCACGTGATCAACGGCGGCGTGATGGGCGCGGGCGCGGGCAAGCGGGTCTCGGCGGTGCGCTGGGGCGTGGCGGGCAACATCGTCACCGCCTGGCTGCTGACCCTGCCGGCCGCGGCCGCGATCGGCGCGCTTGCCTACGGCCTCACCGCGATCTTCGGCAGCGGCGCGCTCGGGCCGGTCCTCGTCACCCTGATGTCGCTCTCGTTGATCGTCGCGGTCTTCGCCCGGCGCTCGCGCGAGGGCGCTCCGGTCCCGGCGAGCTGAAGATGGCGGTCGTGGTCGAGACCAAGGAACTGCTGGAGACGGTCGTCGCTTCGGTGGTCGCCGGGGTCGGCATAACGGTGATCTTCTCGGTTGCGATCTGGGGTGTTGCCCGCTTCGCCGACCTCAGCCGCAACGAGCGTCCGATCGCCGCGGGCGCGGCGGCAACGCTGGCCGCATTGGCTGGACTGGCGACCCTGGCCGCGGTCGCCTTCGGCATCGTCGTGATGACCCGCAAGTAACAAATCCCGCCCGCGTCCGCCGCGGGCGGGTGGTGTTCGGGACTACACTTTCCACGTGCGCAACCTGCGTAATGCGGCGATCATCATGGTCCTGGCGCTGGCTGTTGCCTTCGGGCCGCACGGCGGTAACGTCGCCGACGCGATCCTGACCGCGATCACGATGGGCTTCCTCGCCGCGCTGGCCTGGATGGTCTTCGTGCTCGGCCGCCAGAACCAACTCACCCTGGCGACGTTGACCGACGGGCGGCGCGCAGTCCTCTACGCGGCGCTGGGGATGCTCGCGCTGCTGATCGCAGGCAGCGACAAGCTCTTCGCGACCGGCGGCGGGACGCTGGTCTGGATCATCCTGCTCGGCGCCTCGGTGGCGGCGATCTGGCGGATCTGGATCGACGCCAACACCTACTGAGACCCCGGCGCGGCTTGCGGCGCTGATTCGTATGAGTGAGCGCGCCACACGCGCGTTGATCCCTGCGACCGTCGCGCTGTGTCGTCACCACGGATCGCCGACAGCGCAGGCCACAGGGAGGAGGGGACCGCCTCGGTCGAGTTGATCGCGGCGGTCCCGTTCCTGCTGCTGGCGGTCCTGGTGGCGGCACAGTTGGCGCTCGCCGGGCAGGCGCTCTGGTCGGCGGGGCTGGCGGCACGGGCGGGCGCCAGGGCGGCGCTGGTTGGCGGGGACGCGGCTGCGGCGGCGCGCCGGGCGCTGCCGACTTCATTGCGCTCGGGCGCGGAGATAAGCGACACCGGTGCCGTTACAACCGTGCGCGTGGCGATCCCGCGCCTGCTGCCGGCGCTGCCCCGCCTGATGGTCGGCTCGGAGAGTGGTCTCGGCGATGGCTAGAGAGCGCGGCCAGGCGACGGTGGAGCTGCTGGCGGCGATTCCGCTGCTGCTGATCGCTGGGGCGATCGCCCTGCAGTTGCTGCTCGCCGGGTACGCGTTGACCCTGGCCGACGGGGCGGCGGAGGCCGGGGCGCTGGCGCTGGCCGGCGGGCGACCGGCAAAGAGCGCGGCTGAAGGGGCGCTGCCTTCTTGGGCCGAGGACAGGGCCGAGATCGCGGTGCGCGGGGGAGAGGTGACTGTGCGGTTGGTGCCGCCGGCGCTGCTCGCGGCGGTGGGAGATCACCTGACGATGAGCAGCAGCAGCTACGCGAGGCCCGCCGGACGATGAACGGGCGCGTCGTCCTCGTCACCGCGGTCGGTGCGGCAAATGGATCGAGGGCCGCGGCTGCGGCGCTCGCCTGTGCGGGGTCGGAGCCAGATCGTCCCGGGCTGCTCGTTGATATCGGCGGCCGGTCGCCGCGGCCGACTCTGGTCGCTTCCGGCGGTGCGCGCGAGCTGGAGGAGCGGCTGACAGTCCACCTGCCTGAGCTTCGGGCGGCGTCGCGGGGAGGAACGTGTCATCTGGCGATGGCGGGAGACGCGGAAGCGCTCGAGCACCTGCCCGCGGCGCTGCCACTTGTGCGTGACGCGGTTGCTGTGCTGGCCGTGCCGCCGGACCTGTTGCAGGACCTTCTGGGCGTCCAGGGGGTTGAGCCGAGCGGCGTCCTGCTCCGCGCCGATCTCGATGCCGATCGGGCGCTCACCGCCCTCGTCGTCAGGGAACTGCAGCAGCGCGGACTGCCCGTTCGCGTGCTGAAGAAACCACTTGCATGGGTGCCCGCCCGGCGCGCGCTGTTCGGCGTTCTGCCCCCCAACGCACCGGGCGGCCTTCCTCCCCGCTTGCGCAAAAGCCTTTTGGAAAGCGAAATTTCAGCGGCGCACGGGTGCTACACTGGCGCCGATGACCGTGAAACTCACCCAGAGGGAGCTGCGCAACAACAGCGGCGAGGTGATGCGGGCGCTGGACAAGGGGGAGGACTTCATCGTGACCAGAAACGGCAGGCCGGTTGGTGAACTCCGGCCCTACCAGCCGCGTAAGTTCATCCCCAGGCAGGTCTTCATCGACCTCTTCGAGGGTTCGCCGCCGATCGATTACGAGCGCTTCCGAGCCGATATCGACGCTTACGCCGATCAGGATCCTACGCCCCGTGGTTGAGCCCCCCGGGGGGCGGGGCTTGATCGATACGTCAGTTGTAATCCGCTACGCCGAGATCGATCTCGGACGGCTTCCGGCCGAGATCGCCATTTCCACTCTGACGCTCGCCGAGTTGACCGCCGGTCCTCTCGCCACGACCGATGAGCTCGAGTGCGCGCGACGCCAGGAACGACTCCAGCGGTTCGAGTCCGGGGTCGAATCGTTGAACTTCAGCCCGAGTTGTGCACGCGCATACGGGCACGTCTACGCCGCCACCCGTGCCGCTGGCCGCAAGCCTCGGGATGCCCGGGCCGTCGACTTGATGATCGCGGCAACGGCACTCGCCCACGACCTCCCGCTCTACACCCTGAACGCGAAGGATCTTCGCGGCCTGGAGGGTCTGCTCAAGATCGTCGACGTGAGCGCCTGACTGCAACGTCGCCCGCTTGCCGCCGCTCGCGCCGGCATTTCGCCAGAATCGCCGCATGCTGACCGTCGCAGTCACCGGCCCGACCGGGGAGATCGGCAGGGCCTTCATCTCCTCGCTCGAGCGGATCCCTGAGGTCGACCGGGTGATCGGCATGGCGCGGCGGCCCTTCGACCTCGCCGGGCACGGCTGGGAGAAGACCGAATACCGGCGCGGCGACGTGCTCGACCGCGAGGCGGTCGACGCGCTGGTCGAGGACGCCGACGTCGTCGTCCACCTCGCCTTCGCGATCGTCGCCGGCGACAGCGAGAGCCGCGAGGTCAACCTGAACGGCTCGCGCAACGTCTTCGAGGCGACGGCGGCGGCCGGTGCCAAGCGGCTCGTCTACACCTCCTCGGTCGCCGCCTACGGCTTCCACCGCGGCATGCCCGACCTGCTCGACGAGGAGGAGCCGGTGCGCGGCACCTCGCGCCACCCATACTCGGCCCACAAGGCCGCGGTCGAGGCCGAGCTGGAGGAGGCGCTGCTCGACTCCGCTACCGAGGCTTTTGTCTTTCGCCCCTGCATCGTCGCCGGGCCGGAAGCGACGCTGCTGCTCGACCTGGTCCCACTGCTGGCGATGGGGCAGAGGATCCCCGGACCGCTGCGCTGGGCGCTGGGCAAGGTGCCCGAGCTGCGGCCGGTGCTGCCGGATCCCGGTGTTCCCTTTCAGCTCGTTCATCACGATGACGTGGCCGCCGCGCTCACTGCCGCGGTTCTCGGTCACGGCCCGCCAGGCGTCTACAACCTCGCGGGACCAGGCCGGCTGACGATCAGCGACCTCGCGCACGCGCTCGGCTGGCACGCCGTGCCGGCCCCCCACCTCGCCGTCGGGGTCGCCGCCGAGGCGGTCTCGCTGATGCCCTTCCTTCCCGATGAGGCGGCCTGGATCGAGGCGGTGCGACGCCCGGTGCTGATGGACACGACTCGGGCTCGCCGCAAGCTGCACTGGATGCCGCACCACGACGCTCGCGAGACATTGAGGCAGACGATCGCCGCGGTCCGCTCGCAGTAGAGCGAAGGTGACAAGTGGCTCGGTGTGAGATGTCTCAGATTCGTCTGCTTGTGCGCACCACGGGCGCGTCGAGACGCGCCAGCGTGGTGGCATGGAAAGCAAACGACAGCTGGGCCAGGCCCTGCCGCTCGCACTCGGCGCCGCGTTCGCCCTGATTGCCGCGGCGCTGGCACTGGTTGCCGTCGCCGGTGCGATCACCGGCAAGGGCCGGGTCCAGCGCGCGGCTGACCTGGCGGCGATCTCCGCGGCCCGCTCGATGCGCGATGACCTCGCGCACCTGCTCTCACCACCGCGCCTGCCAAACGGCTCGCCCAACCCCCGCCACATCGAGAAGGCCATCTACCTGAGCCGGGCCCGGGTCGCCGCAATTACGGCGGCGAGAGCCAACGGCGTATCGACAGCGCTGTTGCTCGTGTCCTTCCCCGACGGCGACTCCTTCGCGCCGGTCCGGGTTGAAGCCGTGGTCCGCGCCGGGATCGAGGTCGGTGGCGGCGCCGCGAAAACGGAAGCATCGGCGGTGGCCGAAGCCGGTGCGTCGTCGAGTCCCTCCGGCCAATCGGGTGCCACGATGGCGAGCGGAGGCGGCTACAGCGGCCCGCTCGTCTATCGCCAGGGCCACGGAATGAGGCCGGACGTCGCCGCCGCCTTCGATCGCATGGCGGCGTCAGCCGCGCAGGCCGGCCTCGCCCTGATCGTCAACTCGGCCTTCCGCTCCGACGCCGAACAGGCGGCGCTGTTTGCCGCCCACCCGGACCCCACCTGGGTGGCGCCGCCGGGCCACTCGCTGCACCGCTGCGCCACCGAGCTCGACCTCGGCCCCGAAACCGCCTACGGCTGGCTGGCCGCCAACGCCGGTCACTTCGGCTTCGTCCAGCGCTACAGCTGGGAGGCCTGGCATTTCGGCTTCGATGCCGGCCCGCCACCGTGCTCGGCGGCCGGCAACGCCGTCCCAAGCGGCGGCGGACTTAGCGCCGGGAGCGGGGGAGACGGCTCCTTCTCCGGCGGCGACGGCTTGCCCGCTTTCGTTCCGGCGCGCTTCCGCACGCCGCTCCTCCGCGCCGCCACGCACTGGAACGTCTCCGCCGCCCTGCTCGCCGCCCAGCTGATGGCGGAGTCGAACTTCAATCCCTTCGCGAGCTCTCCGGCGGGGGCGCAGGGCATCGCGCAATTTATTCCCTCCACCGCTGCCTCCTATGGCCTGCGCGATCCCTTCGACCCCGAGGAATCTATGGACGCCGAGGCTCACCTGATGTCCGACCTGATTCACCAGTTCGGCTCGCCCCAGCTCGCCCTCGCCGCCTACAACGCCGGGCCCGCCCCGGTCGAAGCCTGTGGCTGCGTCCCGGCGATCCCCGAGACAACCGCATACGTCAGTCGCATCCTCGCTCTGCTCGGTGGAGCCGGTGCCCTCCTGACGCCTGCGTTCGAAGTTAGGCTGGTTTCGTGAGTTGCTTGTACTTCAGTACGGTGCACCGTCGTGAGGCTGATCACGCAAACCGAGGCCGAACAGATGCGCAACGCCCTCAAGGGGATCGCGAAGTTCCGGAATCCCGCGGCACTGCAAGATGGAGGTCAGAAGGCCGCGCAGCTAGCACGGGAGACCCTCGACGAGCTTGGACTCTTCCTTGAGCGCGACACCGAGAATCTCGGGCGCGGCAGCATTGACTCCGAGTAGTCCGTCCGCATATGGCATCAAGGACCTGTGCCTACGCGAGAGGCTTACTCGGCTGCGTGGCGATCATGACGATCAATGGGCATATGGAAGCCGTACGGCTGCCGCCAACCGAACCGCGCTCTTCCAGTACCCAGCGATGATGGTGGCCGATATGCAGCGCGAACTCACTAAGGCACTGCTCGCGCAAGGTCAGTCGGGTGCTGGTCCCGTATTCGACCCCTTTGTCGGCTCGGGGACGATTGTCGGCGCCGGGATGGCACTCGGCCGCGACGTGGTCGGCTGGGACGTCAACCCCCTCGCCATACTGATCTGCCGGGTCAAGGCCGGACCCTTCCACCTGACTGCCTTCGAGGCCGCCGTCGATCGCGTCGCGCCGGCACGCGCGTCTGTCGGTGTCGTCGAGGAGCGCTTCGCGAACTGGAGGCATTGGTTCACCGAGGAGGTTGCCAGCGGCCTCACCACCTTGCGCCACCGGATCCAGCGGGAGCCGAACTTGTCAACAAGGCGCTTCCTCTGGATATGTCTTGCCGAGACGATTCGCCTGACGAGCAATTCGCGAACCAGCACCGTCAAGCTGCACCGTCGGCCCCCCGCCCAAATCGAAAGGCGCCCCAATCCACGAGACGTTTTTGCCCGGGTCGCCAGCGAGAACCTGGCAAGGCTGGGGGCGACGGCGTGCGAGCTAGGCGATGCCAATCTGTTGAACCGCGGCTGGTACAGAGGGAGCGTCGATCTGCGACTTGGCGACAGCCGCCGCATGAGCTGGGCGGGGCCGCTGAGCGCGGTAATCGTCACCTCCCCACCGTATGGCGACAACACCTCCACAGTCCCTTACGGGCAGCACTCATACCTACCGCTGCAGTGGATCGATCTCCGTGACATTGACCCAACTGCCGACGATGCCTGCCTGGAGAGCACCTACGCGATCGACCGAGCGAGCCTCGGTGGCATTAAGCAGGTGAGCGACGCGGATTCCGAGCGCCTGTGCCGCTCCTCGGCCACCCTCGATGCTGTAATAGACGATCTGGTGGACGAGAAGCGGGACCGACGCAACCGGGTGTTGGCCTTCGTTCGCGACTTCGACGAAGCATTGGGGGTTGTCTCGGGGACAATCGAGAGCGGCGGCTGCGCCGCCTGGACTGTCGGTTCGCGACGGGTGGGCGGCAAGGTCGTGCCGCTGGACAGGATCCTTGTCGAGCTGGCGATTGGTCACCGCCTGGCACATGTTGAGACCCTGGTCCGCGACATTCCCTTGCACCGCAAGCGGATGGCTGCCCGCAACAGCGCTGGGGCTACGATGCGCCGCGAGCACGTAGTCGTTTTGAGGCGGGTGGACCGGTGAGCCGGGAGCGGGGGCAGCCAGCAGCAGAGCCGCAAACGCCCGGCTTCGACATCAGCCCTGAAGTCGTCTTCCGTTTGGGGGACGAACTGATCACCGACGAGCTGCAGGCTCTCGTCGAGCTGGTCAAGAACAGCTACGACGCCAGTGCGCATGCCGCTGTCGTCAAGGTCGACAGCAAGGAGAAGGTGAAGATTAATGGTGCCACAACGCGTGCGAAGGGGAAGCCGGTCGGCTGGGTCGAGGTGGGGGATGACGGCGACGGCATGACCCGTGAGCAGCTTGAGGAGGGATGGCTGCTGATCTCGACCCCTGGGAAGCGGACGATGAAGGAGAAGGGAGAGACGAACCGCCTTGGCCGGACACCGCTCGGCGACAAGGGTCTCGGCCGGCTCGGGGTGCTGCGGCTCGGCTCGCAGGTCGAGATCCGAACCAGGCCGCGGGGGGTTGCCGAGGAGCACATCTTGAGCTTCACACGCCACGACTTCGAGCGCGAGCATCACCTCTCTCATGTGCAACCACACTACGAACGGCGGCCGATTGCCAAACAGAAAGGCGAGCCGGGCGGGTGGGCGATCGAGTCTCCCTACGCGGAGGACGTTTCGTGTGGGTCGGTCGAAGGTCGCCAGGGGACCGTCATCCGCGTCACCGCGTTGACCGACCCGGAGGTGTGGCGCGATCGAGTGCGCGTCCAGCAGGAGTTGCTGTCCCTGGTCTCGCCCTTCGAAGAGATCGAGGACTTCAACCTCACTGTGCACTTGGACGATCCCGCCGGTGAGGATCCGTTGCCGCTCGGCCAGCTCGCCGAGGCGCGTCGAGAGCTCGCCGATCTGCGCTGGGCGTTCGAGTTCGACGGCAAGAGGCTGGTTGCCACCGGGCGCTTCAAGCTCGACGCATTCGCTCCTAGCCCGTCGAACGAGTCACTGCATGCGTTTTGGATGTCGCAGGTTGCGCCAGATCGCGGGGCGGAGTTTCGGCGCCGTGTCGTCCGCGGTCCGCTGCGCGAGCAGAAGACCAAGGCGCTCCACGCGCCTTGGTGGCTCTCGGTGAAACTCTCGGTTGCCTTGGCCGACATCACCATGCCGGGTACGCGCACTCCGCGAAAAGGCAAAGCGTGGGTCGATCCCGGGCCCTTCTCTGGTGAGCTCGATTCCTTTTCGCTTGGCTCAGATGTCGATTTTGGCGGCGACGAAGAGGTCTTCGATTCTTGGCAGCTATACCGTCGCTGGGTGCGTGACGTTCGGGGCGTCAAAGTGTTCCGCGACGGCTTCGGCGTCAGGGTTGGCGAGGACTTCCTCGGCTTGGGTTCGGGATTCACGGGTGGACGCTCTTTTTGGGCGCTGCGCCCGGGCAACGTCGTCGGTTTTGTTGCGCTCTCGGCACGCGACAACGCCCAGCTGAAAGAGACGACCGACCGCGAGGGTTTCGTTACCGACCCGCCCTTTCAGACCTTCAGAGCCCTGATGCACACTCTGGTCGATCGCATCAACCTCGTGCAGACTCAGATCGGTCGTGAGCTGAGCAAATGGGTCGAGGAGGTCGGCGCGCCCGACAGCAGGCCTCCGAGTCGACGGGCGGCCGACCTTGCGCGCGAGGCCACTGTTCGTGAGGAGCAGACTCGTGAGGCGGTCTCGGCTGTCGGAACGCTGCGCAGCACGCTTGCCGAGCTGAGCGATGGCACGGCGCTGCTGACGCCTGACCAGGCCAAGAAGGCCAGCGATGCGGGCAGGCTACTCGCGAAGCTTGAGGATCTCGTCGACCAGAGCCAGAAGCTCCGCCTCGACCTCGACGAGCTGGCATCCAGCAGCGAGGAGGTTGAGCGCGAGCGGGTCGATCTGCGTGACCAACTGAGGGTCGCCTACCAGACGGTTGGCCTAGGCATCGTTGCCGAGACCGTCGCCCACGAGATGACCAACATTACGGGCCGCCTCGAAGCCCGGATTAAGGCGCTGTCGCCGAAATTCAAAGGACCAGAGCAGCGGGCGGCGAGGGCGCTGGCCAGCGAGGCCGAGTCCACCGTGCGCGCGATCCGCCTGCAGGTGCGCCACTTGGAGCCCCAGCTTCGCTACCAGCGGATGCGTCGCGAGACGCTCGACGTCCTCGCGGTTGCCGAGGAAGTCGCCACTTATCACGTCGAGCGACTCGCCCTGCAGGAGATCTTGGTGACCACGCGTGGCCGTGGGTTCGAGGCCCGTCTGAACCTGGGCCGCCTGCAGCAGGCACTCGACAATCTCGTCATCAATAGTGAGTTCTGGCTTGGCCACGCTGGGGCTCGAAAGCCACGCATCGAGTTGACCATAAAGTCGCCGACCATCGTCGTACGTGACAACGGTCCCGGCGTTGACCCGAGTCTGGAGACAGCGATCTTCGAGCCGTTCGTTTCGGGGCGCAGCGGTGAAGCCGGCAGGGGTCTCGGGCTCTTCATCGCGCGCCAGGTCTTGAGAGACGATGGGGTAACAATCTTCCTCGGCGAGCGCGACAAGGACGGCCGGTGCCGCTCCTTCGTCCTTGACTTCAGCGGCGCGATTCCCGACCTCTCCGATGGCTGAGGGTGCCCTTCCGGGGTTGCTGGACCAACTCGGGATCGAGCGGGTGCTCGTCGTCGACGACCAGTTCGTGCCGCCGCCGGCGGTTTACACGCTTACTTACGAGGAGGGCCAGGCGCCGGAACTTGAGGGTATGCCTACCCTGCCCGAGGGCGCAAACTTTGAGGCCCACGTGGAGCAACACTGGTCGGAGGTACCGCTGGAGGCGCGGGTAGGGCTCCGCAGAGAAGTGGTGAAACGCAAAGAGCTCGACCCGACCGGCGACCCGACCGGCCTCAGTGAGTTGATCGGGGACCGTTATTTCCGTGGCATGACCCTGCACGAGTGGAACACCGAGCAATCGGCGCTGGTCAGTACGAGCAAACGCGGATTGATCCTCTTCGACATTAATTTCAAGGATGAGACCGGCGAGCGCGATGACGAGAAGGGTCTCAAGGCGGCCAAGGAGGCGCTCGCGGTGGCCAACGACCACGTCGTCGGCATCCTCACCACAAAAGCTGAGGTAGGGCGAGAGGAGGCGGCGGCCGAGAAGTGGGCTGCTCGGGCGCACATTGAGCGGGCCGACCTTGTCGTGATTAACAAGATGCTCCTCGGCAGTTCAGAGAGTGGTGATCTCGCGCGGCTCGTCGAGCAGATCCGCAAAGTCCTGCAGGCATCGCAGATAGGCAAGCTGCGCCATAAGGTGCAAGCCTGTCTCGAGCAAGCCTTGGGGGAGACCGCCGAATCGGTTGGTGGCAACACACCTCAGGTGCTAGAAGACCTCGTGTTCCGCTCATCTCGCGAAGGCGGGGAGTGGGAGGGCGATACCTGGTTCCGCCTCTACGCGACCCTGGGGCTCAAGCGGGCCCGCGAGCAGCTTGCTGGCGACGCTTCGGTCCGGCGGGCGATTGAGGACGTCAGGAACCTGCTCCACTCACGGCAAACGAACCCCCACGAGGAGTCCAAAGCGCTTGCTTCCAAGGTCGAGCAGGCAGAGGCTTATGCGGAAGCCAGCTACCTAAACGGAGCCGGCCTGCCGATCGCCAACGGAGATCTGTTCCAGGTGAAAGGAGGTCCAGCATTCGTCCTCGTCGGCCAGCCATGCGACCTCGCCCTACGCCCAAATGGGCGTGCAAGGAGCCCGAGCTCGGCCCTGCTCTTGCCGGTCAAGAAGTCGGCTGAGCAAGGAACGGCTGGGCGAGAGAGCGCCTATACCCTGCCCGCGGGGGGACCGTTCGGGGAGGGTCAGTGGGAGGTGCGGTTTCGCCCTGAGCACCCGGCGGCCTTCGATGTGTTGGACTTGGTCAGCTTCAACGTCGAAGGTCAGGCCACCTTGAACCCCGGTGCGGGGAGGCGCCTCCTGCCTCTCTTGCCCGGACTGCAGAAGCGCCTTGAGGAAATTGAAGAGGTCGCGAAAGAGGCGACCAAGCTGCTACGGCTAATCGAGGACGCTGAACAGGCAGGGGTAGTCCGCAAGGCGCCAGGGACTCGGCTGCGCCACAAGATCCTCAGTGGTGGCGGTCCCTTTAAAGCAACTCTCGGCAGCCGTCCTACGCCGTTCGCCTTCCACTGCCAACGTGTCGGCCGTCTGACCGGAACCTATGCGGACGCTCTCTTGGTAGCACATGCCTCGGCCCGCTCGCGCACCGCGCACGCACACGAACTCACGCGAATTGTCGCCGATGACCGAGCTTGAGTGGGACCCGCTGTTGATTGGGTCGGAGAGCGAAGGGCTCGACTGCGTCGGTTTCTCGGATATTTGACGCGGTGGAACTAACTATTGCGTTGACGCTCCTCGAAGCATGACCTGATTCGCCAGTTCGGCTCGCCCCAGCTCGCCCTCGCCGCCTACAACGCCGGGCCCGCCCCGGTCGAAGCCTGCGGCTGCGTTCCGGCGATCCCCGAGACAACCGCATACGTCAGTCGCATCCTCGCCCTGCTCGGTGGAGCCGGTGCCCTGGCCGTTCCGGATTTCGAAGTCAGGTTGGTCTCATGACCGCCGCAAACGCCCTCATTGAGCGGAATTTCTCGCCCTCAGACCTAGACCTACACCTCAAGGTGTATAAAGGTGCAATGACGCGAACGAATATCGAGATCGATGACGTGCTGATCGATCGCGCAATGCGCCTCTACCGGCTGCGCAGCAAGCGCGAAGCGGTCGACGTAGCCTTGCGCCGACTCGTCGGCGAGCCGATGAGCCGCAAGGAGGCGCTTGCCACAGAGGGGACCGGCTGGGCCGGCGACCTCGCCGAGATTCGCTCGCAAGACG
Source organism: uncultured Solirubrobacterales bacterium (assembly GCA_963720805.1). Lineage (GTDB taxonomy): Bacteria > Actinomycetota > Thermoleophilia > Solirubrobacterales > 70-9 > VRUE01. The sequence continues at coordinate 155,042 of CAVRGT010000005.1, forward strand.
AGATCCAAGAGCCGTGATCCTCGTCGACAGCTCCGCCTGGATTGAGTTTCTGCGCGCCACCGGCAGCCCCGCGCATCTGCGCCTGCGCTCGGCGCTGGAGCAGGGAGGCGCGCTGGCGAGCACCGACGTGATCGTGATGGAGATCCTGGCCGGCGCTCGTGACGACGCGGATCGTGATCGACTGCGGCGACTCCTCTACAGCGCCGAGTTTCTCGCGGTCGAAGGCCCTGCCGATTACGAGCAGGCTGCCGAGCTATACCGCGCCTGTCGGGCCGGTGGCGAGACCCCGCGAAAGCTAGCCGACTGCCTGATTGCCACCGTGGCAATCCGCAATGGCGCCGAGCTGCTCTGCGAAGACGCGGATTTCGCCGCGATTGCCCGCCACACTCCACTTCGGCTCGCCGCCTAAGGCGACCGTCGATGGAACGCCCTGCGGTGTGTGGTGGTTCGGCGGGAGCGGACCCGGAAGACGAACCTCGCCGGGGAGCGGTCGCGGTTGCCGGCGGGGTCGATCGCGAAGACGCGGAAGACGTGGCGGCCGCGGCGCGACGTGGTAGGTGCGGGGCGAGCGGCAGGGTCGCCAGCGCTTGCGGTCGAGCTGCAGCGGAAGCGGGCGCCGGGCTCGGAGGCGGCGAAGGCGAAGGCGACCCGGCGGCAGCGGTGCTGAGGCGGAGAGCAGCCGCCGCTGGGTGGTGGCGCAGACGGGTTGCCGGCGGCGTCCGGTCTGGCTGCGGTGCCTCGGGGCCGGCGGTGCAGGCGTGGTCACGGGTGGCGGCGGTGGGGGCGGTTCTGTCGCCGGCGGTTCGGGTTCAGGGTCGGGCGGCGTGTCCGGCGGGCGGAAGCTGTTCGGGGCGCGTTCTTCGACCGACTCGCAGTCGACCGGCGGCCCGTCGACTGTAGGCGGGGCGAAGTCGATCAGCGCCGTGTCGAAGCCTTCGCCGCAGTCGACGATCGGGTCGGAGTCGCCGGAGTTGGCGAGCAGCAGATCGTCGCCTGCGCCGGCGAAGTAGTTGTCGGGCCCGTCCCGGCCCAGCAGCTGATTGGGGCCGTCGTCGCCGACGAGGTTGTCGGCGCCGTTGGTGGCCTCGACGTCCTCGATCGCCTGCAGGCTCGTCAGTTCGTCGGCGCTGCTGCAGTGCGCTTCGCCCTGCGGGCCGATCAGCCCGGCGACGTGCTGGGCCATGTCGATCGTCACGCCGGAGCCAAAGTTGGCCCAGTTGGCGTTGTCGCGGTCGGGCGCCGCCGTCGAGCGAGTCGCCGTCGCAGACCGCGTTGGAGATGAAGAGGTCCTCGCCGGCGCCGGCGTCGAGCTGGTCGGCGCCGCCGTTGTTGGGCAGCGCGTCGTCGCGCCCGGCCGGCGCTGACCGTGTCGTCACCGGCGCCGTCGACGAGCGCGTCTTCGGTCTCGCCGCCGGTCAGGGAGTCGTCGCCTTCGTTGCCCAGGACGACGACCGAGACTGTCTTCGGGAAGGTCTGGGCGCGAGGAGGACGTCGTCGCCTCCCAGCCCGGCGAGCAGGATCGAGTCGGGGGTTTCCGGCACTGGGCAGGCGACCGATTCCCCGCTCGGCGGTGAGCAGCCACCGGCCAGTGCTCGGTCGGGTCGAACTGTCCTTCGCTGCCCGGCGCCAGGGTGAAGGTGACCGCACCGGACCCGTAGCTCGCCGTCACCCGATCGCTCTTCGTCGCTGCCGGTCAGGTAGACGGCCGGGCCTCCTGGGCCACCCGGAGCCATGACCCCGACCGCGATCGAGCCGGGGTCGCGCAGTTGGATTTCTTCGCCTGAGAGCTCGCAGTCGTCCGTGGCGACCTGGACGCAGCCGTCTTCTCCGGCGCCGCCGTGGGCGGCATCGCCGCCCCCGCCGCCCCCGCCGCCATAGATCAGGTCGGCGCCGCCGCCACCGTAGAAGGTTTCCGGTTCGGAGGTGCCGACGATGTAGTCGGGGAACGGGGTGCCGATCACGGTCTCGAAGTCGCTGAAGTCGGTCGCCGGTTCGAGCGGCACGTCGAAGCCGCCGCCCGATGGCGCCTGCCCGTTGTTGGCGAAGTCTTCACCCAGGTTGACGTAGACGCCGCGTCCCTCGGCGGTCGGCGGGAAGCCGGCGTCGGTGAAGAACGAGCTTTCGTTGGGGAAACCCGGAGTCGCCCCGGTGGCGAAGCTGAGCGTGTCTTCGCCGCCGCCCGAGTCGCCGATCGAGTCGATCGTCGCGTCGCCGCGGTCGAAGTCGTCGCCTTCTTCGCCGTCGAGCGAGTCGGCACCGAACCCGCCGGAGAGCCGGTCGTTGCCGGGCCCGCCGCGGAGCCGGTCGTCGCCGACCCCGCCGTAGAGCCGGTCGTTGCCTTCGCCGCCGAAAAGGTTGTCGTTGCCGCGCTGGCCGTAGATCACGTCGTCGCCGCCTTCGCCGAAGACGGTGGTGACGATGCGCGGCATGCGGATCGTGTCGGCGCAGGGCGTGCCGATGATCGCCGTCCCGACGGTTTCCGGGCCTTCGGCACAGCTTGGGGCCGCGACGCCGCGGCCGGGGAGCACCAAGAAGGCACATGGCAATGCGACAAGGATTAGGAGTCGGCAGCATTGCATCCTCCATCTCATTCCCCCTTTTCAACAGATTTCAGTCGCGCCAGGAGCGTTTTTAGGCGAATGCGGCCCGAAATGAGCCAACCTTGGCTCGACCCACGCGCTGCGATTAGACTGGCCGCCGATGACGAGCGTCGAGGTACAGGGTGTCGAGGGCATGCAGGCCCTGGTCGGGCAGGAGATCGGCCCGAGCGAGTGGCGCGTGGTCACTCAACAGGACATCAACACCTTCGCCGACCTCTCCGGCGACGATCAGTGGATCCACGTCGACGTCGAGCGCGCCAAGGCCGAGAGCCCCTTCGGCACGACGATCGCCCACGGCAACCTGACACTCTCCCTCGTTGACGGCTTCCGCAAGGAGCTGATCTCCGCCACCGGCTTCGCCCTCGGCGTCAACTACGGCTGGAACAAGATCCGCTTCCCCGCTCCGGTCCCCGTCGACGCCCGCGTCCGCGGCCGCGCCGAGGTCGTCTCGGTCGACGAGAAGGGCGGCGGCTGGTATGAGGTCGTCACCCGCTTCACGCTCGAGGTCGAGGGCAACGAGAAGCCCTGCTTCGTCGGTGACAGCGTCACGCGGGTGATGGCGCCGGCCGGCTGACGGCTGGCACCGTGAGCTTTCAGTTACCCCTGGCCAGCTCGACAACCGCGCGTTGAGCACCGGGAAGGGTTCGTGCCGCCGCCGGGCCCATGATCCGCCGCCAAAGCGGGGCCAGGGCGCCCTCGATGTAGATCGTGTTGGTGAGGCGACTGCCGCCGTCCTCGGTTGACTCGACCAGATGACGGTGGCCCATACGGGCTCCGGGCATGCGCGACTCGTCGGTGAAGAGACGGCCCTCCTCGAACTCGACGACGTTGAAGCGCAGACGCAGGCCGGTGCCGAAGACGATCTTCGCCTTGGCGCCCAGTGCAAGCGGCCCGTCGAGGCGGGCGCGCTTGATCTCGGCGTTCCACTTCGGCCACGCCTCGGCGTTCGCGTAGGCCCTCTTCCAAACGGCCGCCGGCGCAACCTCGGCCTCCAGCGTGCTTGTCGTTTCCCATCGACTCATCGGTAAAGCCCCTCCCCAAGCAATTCCACGTTTGCGGTGACCCAGCGATCCAGGGTCGCCTCCTCCAACAGAGATCCGTCCAGCGCCTGCTGTTCAAGCAGGGGCATGAAGCTGAGTGGAGCCCAGATCAGGAAGAAGTGCTGAAGCGTGGCCCAGAACCGGTCGGCGTTCTCGCGTAGGGCGCCCTTCTCGGCGAGCGCGTCGATCTCGGCGCGGCCTCCCTCGATCATCATGCGAAAGAGGCGGGCGCTACCAGGAGTCCCCTCGACAAGCGCCCGGCCGAGATAGGCGCAAGCCTCGGGGTGCGCCCGCATCACTCGGGCGGTCTGCGCGGCGCGCCGGCGCAGCAGGTCGGGGCCTTCGACCGGGTCTTCCGAGTCATAGGCGGAGCCGAACTTCCACAGGGCGACCTCATCGACCGCAGCGACCAGACCCTCCTTACCGCCGAAGTGGTGGACGACAAGGGCCGGCGACACTCCTGCGACCTTGGCGATTTCCCGCAGGGACGTTGCATCGATCCCGTGCTCGCCGAAAAGGCGAAGCGCAGATTGGACTATCGAGTCTCTGGAAGTTGTTGAACGCATGTTTAGTCACTGTACAGATGTTCAGCGACTGGGCGGCGGCCGATGGCAGGTGGTCACCCCGCGCTGCTCGATAGCGCAGCTGTACTCGCTTGACATGTACATAGCGTCGCGCTCACTGGGTACAACTGCTGCGGTGCCGCTCAACCCCCACGCTCGAGGTCGAGGGCAACGAGAAGCCCTGCTTCGTCGGTGACTCGGTGACGCGGGTGATGGCAGCGACTGACTGACGCAGGTCCGACTGAGAGCCGCCGAAGCCCCTGCCATCCTCGGTGGGTGGCGCAGACAAAAGCTATCTACTATCGCGACAAGCGCGGGGTCAAACCGGTCAACCGGTTCATCGATGGGCTGCCGGCGAAGAGGGCTGCCGAGAGAAGGACACCGGTGTGGTGCCAGGCGTCGAGAAGACGACGGCGAAGCGCCGCATGGTGGACTTCAAGCGACGGATGGACACCGAGCCACGAGTGCCTCCGCGGGCAGCGGGTCAAGATGCTCCGCTCCCGCCGAAGAAGAAGTGAAAAATTTATCTATTTAGATAAACGCGCCACCGTGAGCGCCGAGGTCGACAACCACATCAGCTGACCCAGCAGGAGGTTGTCAAGCGGGTCGAAACGTCCCACTCCTTCGTCTCGAGGGCCGAGGGCGACGACCCCGGTGCTCAAGCGCATCCTCGCCGTGCTGGATGAGGAGTTGCTGATTGGCATCGAGCGCCAAGTTCCCGATGAGGAGCCAGAGCGCGAGGTGGCACCCGCTCCGAAACTCGCTGCTGCCTGATAGACACCCCATCCATGGGACAAGATCATGGTCTGCGGTTGACGAATACGTGGACGGCTTGCTTGCGCCGCACGATCCGGCACTGAAGGCAGCGCTGGAGACCAGTGAGAAGGCAGGGCTACCGGAGATCCAAGTCTCGCCCTCGCAGGGCAAGCTGCTGAACTTGCTGGCAAGAGCCCTCGGCGCGAAGGCAATCTTGGAGTTCGGCACGCTTGGCGGCTACAGCACGATCTGGTTGGCCAGGGCGCTGACCGAAGGTGGCGGCCTCATTACGCTGGAGGCCGACGCCGCCTACGCTGAGGTGGCCCGAGGGAACATTGAAAAAGCCGGATTGGCGGAGATCGTTGACCTTCGGGTAGGGGCAGCATTGGAGCTGCTTCCAGGGCTGGAGGACGAGGGTGCTGGTCCATTCGACTTGACCTTCATCGACGCCGACAAGATCAATAGCCCTGCCTACTTCGCCTGGGCGCTTGACCACTCTCGCGCCGGAAGCCTGATCGTCGCCGACAACGTGGTGCGTGCAGGCGGATTGGCGCACGAGTGCAGTGATGACCCAAAGGTCCAGGCGCAGCGCCGTCTGCATGAGCTGATTGCAGCCGAGCCCCGCGTCAGCGCCACGACGATCCAAACTGTAGGTCGCAAGGGCTACGACGGGTTCACGCTGGCGTTGGTAATCGGGTAGCCAAATCGCCCTGCTTCGTCGGTGACAGCGTCACTCGCGTGATGGCTCCCGCCACATAGTCGTCACGCTGTGCCGGCCTTCGGGGGTCGAGAGCTCCCCGTGAGGCCTGAATCCAAGGCGTTCGTATCTAGCGTTATTGGCAGGGTTGCTCGACTCCAGATAAGCGGGCATTTCCTCGGCGTCGATTTGGGCCAGGTTCGCTGACAGCAGATCCATTCCGAGTCCGCGGCCGCGATGGTCCGGGTGGGTGCCGAGCAGGCTCAGGTAGTAGAAGTCTTGGTCATTGGGATGGGCTATGTCGAACTGCTCCATCACTTTCAGTACGGGTTCTGCGTGGGCACCCAGTTCGGCGGTCAGGAAGGGCTCGAGCTTGGCCTCGGCCTCGTCGCTGAGCTCGCTCTTCCCCGGCGGCGTCCAGACGGCCACGGCGGTTGCTTGGTCTGTGGTCCAGACCCAGCCGTTCGGAATCGCGCTCTCGACGAAGAGGCCGAAGAAGGCCTCGTATTGCGCCGGTCGCTTCTCGTCATCCGGAAAGGCCCAGCTCCAGAGGGGGTCGGCGTCGAAGGCGGCGCTCAGCGTTGCGGTGACCGCAGCGGCGTCGGCTGCGGTCACCCGCCTCGGGCTACCCTCCATGAGTTCCGCTACTTGACGGTGAGGGTGCCTTCCATGCCGGCTTCGCGGTGGCCTGGCACGGTGCAGAAGTAGGTGTAGGTACCGGGCTTGAGGTCAACGGTGGTGGTGTCGGAACCGCTGGCGATCAGTTCGGTCGCGCCGAGTTCTTCGCCGTTGGCGTTTTCGATCGCGACATCGTGGGTGAGCGCCTGGGGATTGTTGAATTCGACCGTCACCTTGCCGGCCTTGGCGGTCTCGCTGGTCGAGGTGTAGGCGAGTTCGCCCTTGGGGTCGGCTTCGAACTCGACGGTTGAGGACGAGCTGCCGCCACCGCTTTCTTCCTTGGCGGCGCCCTGCTCGGCCTGGCTTTCGCCCCCGCTTGCTTCCGTGGTGCTCGAGCTGCTGTCGCTGCTGCTGCCGCAGGCGACCAGAGCAAGTGCCGCGATGGCCAGGACTAGAAATGCGACGACCTTCTTCATGACTGGGGAGTCCTTTCCTGGGGGACGAATGCTCCGGAAGACTGTAGCTGCATACGCGGGGGATTCGTCTCTGGTTCAGCGGCCCTTGAAATCAGGCTTTTCGCCACTGAAGAAGGCGATCGCACCTTCACGCAGATCCTCGGTCGCCATGCTGTCGGCGATCCCGTGGCGCTCCAACTGCAGATGCTCGGTGATGCCGTTCTCGATGCTGACCCCACAGAGTCGCTTGGCCATCTTTACGTAGTGCGGCGCCATCTTCGCCAGCTTCTCGGCCTTGGCGCGGGCGGCCTCGATCAGTGCGGCGGGCGCGACCACCTCCGAGACGAGGCCCTCCTCGAGCGCCTCGGCTGCGGTCAGGTTGGGGTCCTCCAAGAGGATTTCCAGCGCCCGGCTGGGTCCAACGATGCGCGGCAGAAAGTAGGTCATGCCGCCGTCCGGTGAGGCGCCGATCCGCCCGTAGGCGCAGGCGAGGAAGGTCGTTTCAGAGGCGATGCGGAAATCACAGGCGAGCGCCAGCGAGAACCCTGCCCCGGCCGCCGGCCCGTTGAGCGCGGCGATGACCGGGTACGGCACTCGGCGCAGATCGATGATCGCCGTGTGCAGCGCCTCGGCGCCGCGACGGACCTGTGCCGGCAGGTCGATCGAGTCGTCTTCTACGCCGGCTTTAAAGCCGTTGATGTCGCCACCCGAACAGAAGGCGTTGCCGGCGCCGGTCACGATTAGGCCGCGCAGTGGCGCCTGGTCGGCGAGCCAGGCGAAGGCGGTGCCCAGATCGAGGATCATCTCCGGGCTCATCGCGTTGAAGACGTCGGGCCGATCGAGGGTCAGGGTGCCGATCTCGCCGTCGATCTCGATCTTCAGTGTGTTCAGCTCAGGGGGGTTCATGTGGGCCGCAGCCTACCCTGTGCGGGTATGGACGAGAGAATTCGCGAGCTGCCCGATTCTCCGGGCGTCTACCTTTTCCACGGCGCCGACGGCGAGACCCTCTACGTCGGCAAGGCGCGCTCGATCCGCAAGCGGGTCAACTCGCACTTCTCGGCCAAGGGTGAGGGGCGGATGACCTCGAAGGTCGACCGCATCGAGTTCCTCGCGACCTCGACTGAGGCCGAGGCGCTGCTGACCGAGCAGACCTTCATCAAGCGCCACCGGCCGCGCTTCAACATCCGCCTGCGCGACGACAAGTCCTACCCCTACGTCTGCGTCAGCCTCGACGAGGACTACCCGCGGGTCTACTTCACCCGTGAGAAGCACCGGCCGGGCCGCGCCTACTTCGGGCCGTTCTCCAGCGCCAAGCGGGTGCGCGAGACCCTCGATCTGCTCGGCAAGCTCTTCCAGTTCCGTACCTGCGAGGGCGCCGAGCCCGGCCGGCGCTCCGGCAGCCCCTGCCTCGACTACTACATCAAGCGCTGCGGGGCGCCATGTGTGGGCTACATCAGCCAGGAGGAGTACCGCCACAACATCGACGCGATCATCGACTTCCTCTCCGGCCGCTACCGCCAGGTCGAGGCCGACGAGCGCGAGAAGATGGAGGCGGCGGCGGGGCGGCACGAGTTCGAGCGCGCCGCCCTGCACCGCGATCGCCTGGCGGCGATTTCCTCGCTGTTCGAGCGCCAGCGGGTCGCCGGTGGCACGGTCGGCACGGCGGACCTGATCGGGGTCGCCGCCGAGGGTCAGGACGCCAACGCCCAGGTCTTCCAGGTCCGCGACGGCATCCTCGCCGAGCGCCAGAGCTTCTACCTCGACAACCAGGCCGAACGCGATCTCGCCGAGGTCGCCGAGGAGTTCGTCGGCCAGTACTACTCGGCCTCGCCCGCGATGCCGCGCACGGTGATCGTCGGCCCCTACCTGAGCGAGCGGGCCGAGCTGCTCGAGGCGGCGCTGAGCGAGCGCCGCGGCAGCGCGGTCGAGGTGCGGGTCGCCGAGCGCGGCGACAAGCGCCGCCTGCGCGAGCTGGCCGAGCGCAACGCCAAGCTCGCCCTCGACCAGGACCGGCTGCGCCGCGAGCACCGCCGCCAACGCCGGGTCGAGTCGCTGGCCAGCCTGCGCGACGCGCTCGGCATGGCCGACCTGCCGGTGCGGATCGAGGGCTTCGACATCTCCACCATCGGCGGCGAGCACACCGTTGCCTCGATGGTGGTGTTCGAGGGGGGTGCGACCAAGAAGTCCGACTACCGGCGCTTCCGCGTCCGCGGCGAGGGCGGCGAGGGACGCGGCGGCGGTCCCGATGACTTCGCCTCGATGGAAGAGATCCTCGGGCGGCGGATGAACCGCTACCTCGAGCAGGTCGATCTCTCGCCGCACGACAGCAAGCGCGACGCCAGCTTCTCGGCATTGCCCGCGCTGGTCATGATCGACGGCGGCAAGGGCCAGCTCGCGGCGGGGATGCGGGCGTTGAAGCCCTTCGTCGACCGCGGTGTCACCGTGATCAGCCTCGCCAAGCGCGAGGAGGAGGTTTTCGTACCGGGGCGCTCGGAGCCGATCGATCTCGCCGCCGACTCGGAGGCCTCGAAGCTGTTGCAACGGGTCCGCGACGAGGCGCACCGCTTCGCGATCGAGCATCACCGCGGCCGCCGCGACCGGGCGATGACCGGCTCGGTGCTCGACGAGCTGAAGGGGATCGGGCCGGTCCGCAAGCGCGCCCTGCTGCAGCATTTCGGCTCCCCAGAGCGCTTCCTCGCCGCCGGCCGCGAGGAACTGGAAATGGTGCCCGGCCTGCCTGGCAAGGTAGCGCGGGAGATCCACGAGCAACTCAACAGGACGGGCTGATGGCGAGCACGAAAGAGGCAGCGGAGGCGAAGGCCGGGCGCGAGGTCGAGCTGGTCGTGATCACCGGCCACTCCGGGGCCGGCAAGTCGGAAGCGATCGCCGCCTTCGAGGACGGCGGCTACTTCTGCGTCGACAACCTGCCGCCGCGGATGATCGGCAGCCTCGGCGAGCTCTTCCGCCACGAGGGCAGCGGCGTCGAGTGCGCCGCGGTCGTCTCCGATGTGCGCGGCGGCGACTACTTCGACGATCTGCTGCAGGTGCTCGATGACCTCGAGGCCGAGGGCCTGAAACCGACCGTGCTCTTCCTCGAGGCCGACGAGGAGACGCTGGTCGACCGCTACAAGGAGACGCGCCGCCGCCACCCGCTGGCGCCGGAAGGACGGATCGTCGACGGCATCCGCGCCGAGCGGGAGATGCTGGCGCCGCTGCGCGAGCGCGCCGACGTGGTGATGGACACCGGCAACCTGACCGGGGCGATGCTGCGGCGGCGGATCGCCGAGGACATGCTCGACCACCACGAGACGGGAAAGATGGCGCTGACCCTGCTCACCTTCGGCTTCAAGAACGGGCCGCCGCACGACGCCGACCTCACCCTCGACGTGCGCTTCCTGCCCAACCCACATTACGTCGACGATCTGCGCCCGCTGACCGGACTCGACAAGAGGGTACGCGAGTACGTCGAGTCGGGGACCCAGGCCGGCGAGTTCTACGGGCGGCTGCTGCCGCTGCTCGACTTCCTCGTCCCCGCCTATGTCGCCGAGGGCAAGAGCCACCTGACGATCGCGATCGGCTGCACCGGCGGCCGCCACCGCTCGATCACCGTCGCCGATCGGATTCGGCGTGAGCTGGAGGGGCGCGAGGACGTGGTTGTCCACCTCAAGCACCGCGACACTGAGGTGGGGTAGCGCGGTTCACGGTGATGGGGGCGGGCGTCGGTAGGGCCTCCTCACTCGCCTGACTGGCTGGATCGCCGGAGGCCCGTCCGAGATTGGATAGGGCCAGCGGCGCAAAACGTTCGGAGGCCCTACCGACGCCCGCTCGACTCACCGAGATGCCGATTGACCCGAGCTCACGCCCTCACCCGCCGGTTACCAAGCTTCGCCACAACCATAGAATCGCCCGGCTTTGGCCGATTCCGTCATCTCCATCCGCGGGCTGCGCAAAAGCTATGGGGAGTTCGAGGCGGTGCGGGGGATCGATCTCGAGGTTCAGGCCGGCGAGGTCTTCGCTTTTCTCGGGCCCAATGGGGCGGGGAAGACGACTACGGTCGAGATCCTCGAGGGGTATCGCAAGCGCAGTGGGGGAGAGGTTGAGGTGTTGGGGGTGGACCCCGAGCACGGGGACCGGGCCTGGCGCGAGCGCATCGGCATCGTCCTGCAGAGCTGCCGGCTCGACCCCTACCTCACCGTGCGCGAGTCGCTCCGGCTCTACGCCGGCTACTACCGGGCGCCGCGGCCGGTCGACGAGGTGATCGAGCTGGTCGGGCTCGGCGGCAAGGCGGACGTGCGGGCGAGCAAGCTCTCCGGCGGCCAGCAGCGGCGGCTCGACGTCGGCATGGCCCTGATCGGCGACCCCGAGCTGCTCTTCCTCGACGAGCCGACGACCGGCTTCGACCCCTCGGCGCGGCGCCAGGCCTGGGAGACGATCGCCGGCCTGCGCGACCTCGGCAAGACGGTCTTCCTCACCACTCACTACATGGACGAGGCGCAGCGGCTCGCCGACCGGGTGACGATCATCTCGCGCGGCCAGGTGGTGGCGAGCGGCACGCCGGATGACCTCGGCGACCGCGAGAGCTTGCCGACGACGATCAGCTACCGGCTCGGCGGCGAGGACGTCTCGGTCGAGACCACCACCCCGGTCGCCGACCTGCACCAGCTGACCGGCCGCGCGGTCGACCAGGGCCTCGAGCTCGAGGCCCTGGAAGTAACCCGCCCCAACCTCGAGGACGTCTACCTCTCCCTGACCGCCGAGGACGACCAATGACGTTCCGGTGCGCCTTTTGCACGTTGGGTGTGCATAAAGCGCACCGGAAGGGGCGGGTATGAGCGGGCTGGCGCTTTTCGCGCATCAGTTCCGCTACGACCAGAAGGCCTTTTGGCGGAATCCGGCCTCGGTCTTCTTCACCGTGATGTTCCCGGTGATCCTGCTCTTGATCTTCGCCACGGTCTTCGGCGGGCAGACGGTCAACGTGCGCGGCGGGATCAAGACCACCGCCTACTACGTGCCGGCGATCATCACCCTGGCGGTGATCTCGGCGACGATGCAGTCGCTGGCGATGTCGTTGGTGATCGCCCGCGAGGACGGCCGGCTCAAGCGCGGCCGCGGCACGCCGATGCCGGCCTGGGTCTTCATCGCCGGGCGGATCGGCAACTCGGCCGTGGTGGCGCTGTTGATGCTGGCGCTGATGGCGGCGATCGGCCGCCTCCTCTACGGCGTCGCGATTCCCTGGGGCCAGCTGCCGCAGATCGTCGTCACCCTGCTGATCGGGGCCGCCTCGTTCTGCTGCCTCGGTATCGCCCTCACCGCCGCGATCCCCTCCCAGGACGCCGCGGCGCCGATCGTCAACGCCCTGTTGTTGCCGCTCTACTTCCTCTCCGGCGTCTTCATCCCCGACGATCAGTTGCCCAGCGGCGTCATCCACTTCGCCGACCTCTTTCCGATCCGCCACTTCTTCGAGGCCTTCTTCGCTGTCTATGACCCGGGCAGCGTCGGCAGCAGCGTGCAGTGGGGCGACCTGGCGATCGTCGCGGTCTGGGGCGTGGCCGGTCTTCTGCTGGCAATCCGCTTTTTCCGCTGGACACCGCGCGGCGGCTGATCCGCTCGCCCATATAGCCTCCGGGGTCGAATGCTGCACCACGTTCTACTGGAGGTATCCGACCTCGAGCGGAGCGCGTCGTTCTACGACTCGCTGCTCGCGCCCCTCGGCTGGCGGCGTCACTTCGAGGAGGACGAAACCGTTGGCTGGGGCATCGCCAAACCCGTCTTCTTCATCTCCTCGCATCACGAGCCGCAGGCGGGCTTCGGTTTGCTCAGCTTCTCCGGCCTCGGCATCGTCGCCGTCAAGGCTGCCTGGGAAAACGGCATGAACGCCGGTGGTGTCAGCGTTTCTGAGCCGGGCGAACGCCGCTCTTACGGCTCTGGCTCTTACTCGGCCTTCCTCAAGGACCCGGACGGGTATGAGATCGAGATCACGATCGGGACCGATTAACTGAACCACCGCGGCCGGCGAGCGCCGGTCCATAACATCAACACATCTCCCCAAACGACTCCCAGGAGGGTTGACTCAATGGCAGTGAAGGTCGGCATCAACGGTTTCGGGCGGATCGGCCGCAACGTCTTTCGCGCGGCGCATGCGGCCGGGGCGGGCCTCGAGTTCGTCGCCGTCAACGACCTCACCGATCCGGACACCCTCGCCCACCTGCTCAAGTACGACTCGAGCGTGGGCCGCTTCCCCGGCGAGGTCAGCGTCGACGGCGACACGATCTCGGTCGATGGCGCCCCGCTCAAGGTGCTCTCCGAGCGCGACCCGGCGGCGCTGCCCTGGGGTGAGCTCGGGGTCGACGTGGTGATCGAGTCGACCGGCTTCTTCACCGCCCGCGACGACGCCGCCAAGCACCTCTCGGCCGGCGCCAAGAAGGTGATCATCTCCGCTCCCGCCAAGGAACCGGACGTGACCGTCGCCCTCGGTGTCAATTTCGACAGTGACTACGACCGCGACAACCACCACGTCATCTCCAACGCCTCCTGCACGACCAACTGCCTGGCTCCGTTCGCGAAGGTGCTGAACGACTCCTTCGGCATCGAGCACGGCCTGATGACGACGATCCACGCCTACACCTCCGACCAGCGGCTGCAGGACATGCCGCACAAGGACCTGCGCCGGGCCCGCGCCGCCGCCGTCAACCTGATCCCGACGACGACCGGTGCGGCGAAGGCCGTGGGCCTGGTGCTGCCGGAGCTGAACGGCAAGCTCAACGGCCTCGCGGTGCGGGCCCCGGTGATCACCGGCTCGGTCGTCGACCTCGTCTTCACCCCCACCCGCCCGACCGATCCCGCCGCGGTCAACGCCGCGATCAAGGAGGCGGCCGAGGGCCCGCTGAAGGGGATCCTCAGCTACACCGAGGACGAGATCGTCTCCACCGACATCATCGGCGACCCGCACTCCTCGATCTTCGACGCCGGCCAGACGATGGCGATCGGCGACGGCAGGCTGATCAAGGCGGTCTCCTGGTACGACAACGAGTGGGGCTACTCCAACCGCTGCGTCGAGCTCGCCGGCAAGGTCCTCTGAGCACGGCGACGGGGTCGCGATGAGCTTCGCCAAGGCCAGCGTGCGCGATGCCGACGTGGCGGGCAAGCGGGTGCTGGTCCGGGTCGACTTCAATGTTCCGCTCGACGGTGGCAAGGTCGCCGATGACACCCGCATCCGCGCGGCGCTGCCGACGATCGAATCGCTGCGCGAGCGCGGCGCCTCGCTGGTGCTGGTCTCGCATCTGGGGCGGCCGAAGGGCGAGGTCGTACCGGAGCTCTCGATGCGGCCGGTCGGCGAGCACCTGAGCGAGCTGCTCGGCGCGCCGGTGCGCCAAGCGCCCGCTGTGGTCGGCGACGAGGTCAAGTCGCTGGCCCAGGGGCTGGGCGCGGGCGAGGTGCTGCTGCTCGAGAACGTGCGCTTCGAGCCGGGGGAGACCGAGAACGACCCGGCCCTCGCCGCCGAACTCGCGGAGCTTGCCGACCTCTACGTCAACGATGCCTTCGGCGCCGCCCACCGCGCCCACGCCAGCACCGCGGGCGTGGCGTCGCTGCTGCCGGGCTTCGCCGGGCTCCTGCTCGAGCGGGAGCTGACCGAATTGACCCGGGTGGTCGAGTCTCCGGCGCGGCCGCTGGTCGTCGTCCTCGGCGGCGCCAAGGTGACCGACAAGGTCGGCGTGATCGACCGCTTCCTTGAGATCGCCGATGAGATCCTGATCGGCGGCGCGATGTGCTTCAGCTTCTTCCGCGCCCATGGCATCGCCACCGGCAACTCGCTGGTCGAGGAGGAGGGGGTGGCGCTGGCGGGTGAGGCGCTGGCGCAGGCCAAGAGCGCTGACTGCGAGCTGCGCCTGCCTGTGGACCTGGTCCTCGGCGAGGCGTTCGACGCCGCGACCGAGGTGCGCCCGAGCGAGGATGTCGAGGTTCCCGACGGTTGGATGGGCCTCGACATCGGCCCGCGCAGCGCCGCCGCCTACGCCGAGCGGATCGCCGCTGCGGGCACGGTGCTCTGGAACGGCCCGATGGGGGCCTTCGAGCTGGCGCCCTTCGCCGCCGGCACGCGAACTGTCGCCGAGGCCGTCGCGGCCGCGCCCGGCACGACCGTGATCGGCGGCGGCGACTCGGTTGCCGCCCTGCAGCAGTTTGGACTTGCCGACAGAGTTGACTGGCTCTCGACTGGAGGAGGAGCATCCTTGGAGCTCTTGGAGGGAAAGAAGCTGCCCGGCGTGGAGGCCCTGCGCGATGCCTAGGACCCCGTACATCGCTGCCAACTGGAAGATGCACAAGACCGTCGCCGAAGCGGGCGAGTTCGTCGACACATTGCTGCCGCAAATCGCGGCGACGCAGTCCGACGTGGTGATCTGCGCGCCCTTCACTGCCCTCACCGCGGTGGTCGAGCGGCGCTACGGCACCGCGGTCAAGGTCGCCGCCCAGAACATGCACGAGCAGGATTCGGGCGCCTTCACCGGCGAGATCTCGGCGCCGATGCTGGTCGAGCTCGATGTCGAGGCGGTGGTCCTCGGCCACTCCGAGCGCCGCCAGTATTTCGGCGAGACCGACGAGGCCCTCGCCCGCAAGGTGCCGGCCGCGCTCGCTGCCGGCCTCGAGCCGATCCTCTGTATCGGCGAGAGCGAGGAGGCACGCGACGCCGAGCAGACCGAGGCGGTGCTGGAGCGCCAGCTGCAGGCCGACCTGGCCGAGGTGGTGGGGACCAAGCTGGCCGAGGTGGTGATCGCCTACGAGCCGATCTGGGCGATCGGCACCGGCCGCACCGCGACCCCCGAGCAGGCGCAGGAGGTCTGCGCCTTCATCCGCGACGTCGTGCGCGAGCGCGGCAGTCCCGCCGACGAGGTGCGGATCCTCTACGGCGGCTCGGTCAAGCCCGCCAACGCCGCCGAGCTGCTCGGCCAGCCCGACATCGACGGCGCCCTGATCGGCGGCGCCAGCCTCGACCCCGCCGACTTCGCCGCAATCGTCGGGGCCGCTTGATGTTCCGGTGCGCCTTTTGCACCCAGGGCGTGCATAAGGACCACCGGAAGGATGGACGTTGACGGTTCCCTCGCTGGCGCTGGTGATTCTCGATGGCTGGGGGCTGGCTGAGGCCGGGCCGGGCAATGCGATCTCGCTCGCTCGCACGCCGGTCTTCGACCGGCTCTGGGAGCAGTTCCCCCATACCCAGCTCTCCGCCCAGGGACGCGATGTCGGCCTGCCCGAGGGCCAGATGGGGAATTCCGAGGTCGGCCACCTCAACCTCGGCGCCGGCGCGATCGTCAAGCAGGACCTGGCCCGGATCGACGACTCGATCGCCGACGGCAGCTTCTTCGACAACGAGGCCCTGCTCGGCGCCTGCGAGCGGGCCCGCAACAGCCCGCGCGGGCGGCTGCACCTGCTCGGCCTGGTCTCCGACGGCGGCGTGCATTCCGGCTGGGAGCACATCGAGGCGACGATCGAGCTCGCCTCCCAGGAGGGCGTCCCCGACGTCGTCTTCCACGCTTTCACCGACGGCCGCGACACATTGCCCCACGGCGGCAAGGGCTATGTGCACGAGCTCGAGCGCTGGCTGCGCCAGGCCGGGCGGGTAGCCACGGTCAGCGGCCGCTACTACGCGATGGACCGCGACACGCGCTGGGAGCGGATCAAGCTCGCCTACGACGCGATCGTCCACGCCGAGGGCCTGCGCGCAGCAAGCTCCGAGGAGGCGATTGCCGCTTCTTACGAGCGCAGGGAGACCGACGAGTTCGTCAAGCCGACCGTGATCGGCGACTACGACGGCGTTGCCGATGGTGACGTTGGCATCTTCATCAACTTCCGCCCCGATCGGGCGCGGGAGATGACCCGAGCGCTGGCGGAGCCCGACTTCGACGACTTCCCCCGTGCCGGCGGACCGCTGCTCGATCTGACCACGATGACCTCCTACCGCAAGGGCTGGCCCTACCCGGTTGCCTTCCCTGAGGCGCGGCCGCAGACGACCCTGGCCGAGACGATCTCCGAGGCGGGCGGTCGCCAGTTGCACGTCGCCGAGACCGAGAAGTACGCCCACGTCACCTACTTCTTCAACGGCGGTCGCGAGCAGGAGTGGGAGGGGGAGGAGCGCGCCCTGGTCGACTCCCCGCGCGATGTACCGACCTACGACCACAAGCCCGAGATGAGCGCCCGCGCCGCCGCCGACACCTTCGTCAGCCACTGGGCGGGCGACGATTACCGCTTCGGCATCATCAACTTCGCCAACCCCGACATGGTCGGCCACACCGGCGTGATTCCGGCCGCGGTCGCCGCGGTCGAGGAGGTCGACGGCTGTCTCGGCGAGGTGATCGAGGCGGTCACGGCCAAAGGCGGCGCCTGCATCGTCACCGCCGATCACGGCAACTGCGACCACATGCTCGAGCCCGACGGCTCGCCCAATACCGCCCACTCGCTCAACCCGGTGCCGCTGATCGTCACCGCCGAGGGCGTGGCGCTGCGCGAGGGCGGCATCCTCGCCGACGTCGCCCCGACCGCGCTTGCCCTGCTGGGCATTCCCCAGCCGGCGCCGATGACCGGCCGCTCGCTGATCGCCGAGTGATGGATTGACCCACCCATAGGGTGGTCAATCCATCAAGCGTTATGCGGAACGAACCGGACAGGCTGAGATTCGAGATCGCGGCGCGGGACGGCGCCGCGCGGACCGGTGTGCTGCACACGCCGCACGGGCCGGTGAAGACGCCGGCCTTCATCCCGTTGGCGACTAAGGGCACCGTGCGCGGGCTCGAATCGCACGAGGTGGCCGGGCTCGGCTACGAGATGGTGCTCGGCAACACCTACCACCTGTTCGTCTCGCCGGGTCCCGAGCGGATCGCCGCTGCCGGCGGGCTGCACGGCTTCATGGGTTGGGAGCGGGCGCTGATCACCGACTCGGGCGGCTTCCAGGTTTTCTCGCTCGCCCACGGCGGGGTCGCCAACGAGGTCAAGGGCAGCGGCCGCCAGGGCGGCGCGCAGGGCTCGGTGGTCTCGATCGAGGAGGAGGGGGTCCACTTCCGCTCCTACCGCGATGGCGCCGAGCTGTTCATCTCGCCCGAGGTCTCGATGCAGGTACAGGCGGCGCTCGGCTCCGACATCGCCCTGGTCTTCGACGAGTGCACGCCCTTTCACGCCGACCGCGACTACACCGCCCGCTCGACCGAGCGCACCCACCGCTGGCTCAACCGCTGCCTCGAGTGGCACGAGCGTGAGGGGCCGGCGCGCCAGGCGGTCTTCGGCATCGTCCAGGGCGGCGTCTACGAGGACCTGCGCCGGGAGTCGGCCGAGGCGGTCTCCTCTGCCGGTGTCGACGGCCTGGCGATCGGCGGCACCCTCGGCCGCGACAAGGCCGAGATGCGCGAGGTGCTCGGGATGACCGCGCCGCTGCTGCCCGAGGCCGCGCCCAAGCACCTGCTCGGCATCGGCGAGGTCGATGACCTGCTCGCCGGCATCGCCCTCGGCCTCGACGTCTTCGACTGCGCCGTGCCGACCCGCCTCGCCCGCCACGGTGTGGCCCTGGTCCCCGACCCCGACAACCGCTTCCGGCTCGACCTGCGCAAGTCAGGCCACGAAGGCGACCGCACCCCGATCGCCGCCGGCTGCCCCTGCCCGGCTTGCCAGAACCACGACCGCGACTACCTCAGCTACCTCTCCCGCGCCCAGGAGCTGACCGCGGTCCGCCTCCTCTGCATCCACAACCTCACCTACCTGCAGGAGCTGATGGTGCACGCTCGCACCGCGATCGAGGCCGAAAAGTTCGGTGCCTATTCAAAGGCAATCCTCTCCGGGGAATCGCCTTGGGCCGCCTGAGCCGCCACTATTCCTGGTTCTTTTTGACCAGGTCCTTGAATTCTTCGACGACCTTGTCCACGGTATTGCCGGCTACTTCCGTTGCCTTGACGCCAGTTGCCTTGTCCGTCGTGTAGATCACGGCTGCCGCTACCGCTGCGGCAATTAGGACGAGAGCGACAAGGGCCATGACGAAACGGGCGAAGCGGGAGAAGGCGCTGCGCTTGCGCTGGGCCGGCGCAGCCGGGCGAACCGGCGGTGGCGACTCCTGCTGCCGCTGGGCGCGGGCCACCGGGCGGCGGGTCGACGATGGCTGGGCGGGGCGGTACTCGGTCGCCGCGCTCTGGTCGAGGCGGCGGGTCGCGGTCTCAGCGCCGAGCACGTTGGTTGCGGCCGTGCCCTCTTCCAGCGGCAGGGTCACGTCCTCACCCTGCATGCCCAGCGCCAGGCCGCCGGCGAACTCGCCGGCGCTGGCGTAGCGGCGGTTGGGGTCGCCCTCCAACGCTCGCAGCACCGCCGCGCCGAGCGTCTCCGGCACCTCGTCGTTGTAGGTGCTGGGCGGCAGCGGCTTCTCGTTTTGCTGGCGCACCGCCAGCTCGGCCAGGGTCGAGCCCTCATACGGCAGGCGGCCGGTGAGGAACTGGTAGAGGACGACGCCGAGCGCGTAGACGTCGGTGGCGGGCGTCGCCTCCTCGCCGCGCACCTGCTCGGGCGAGAGGTAGGCGGCGGTGCCGACGACCGAGCCGACCTGGGTGATCCGGGTCTGTTCGATCGCGCGGGCGATGCCGAAGTCGGCCAGCTTCATCGTCATCTCGCCGCCGCCAACCGGGCCGCCGACGATCATCAGGTTGCCGGGCTTGACGTCGCGGTGGATGATCCCGCGCCGGTGGGCGTAGTCGAGCCCGGCGCAGGCCTGGGCGCCGATCTCGGCCGTGGCGTCGCCGTCGAGCGGGCCGTGGCGCTGCAGGATCTGCGCCCCGGAGCGCCCCTGCACGTACTCCATGACGATGTAGTGGCGACCGTCGTCGATGCCGGTGTCGTAGACCTGGACGATGTTGGGGTGGATCAGCTTCGCCACCGCCAGCGCCTCGCGGCGGAAGCGGGCGACGAAGCGCTCGTCGTCGGAGAGGTGCTCGGCGAGGATCTTGACCGCGACCGTGCGCTCGAGGATCAGGTCGGTCGCCTGGTGCACGCTCGACATGCCGCCCGAGCCGAGCCGCTCGCCGATCTCATAGCGCCCGGAGAGGATTCCCGAAGCCACTATTCGTGCCCCTGTTCGGGCGCGGCCGGGGCAGCCGGGCTGACCCCGCCCGGGGCATCGGTGCCGCCGCCTTCGGACGGCGTCGGCGTCGTCGGTTCTTCGGGCGTCGTTTCAGCCGGCGGTTTTTCTTCGTGTTTTTCCGCCTTCTCTGCTTCCTTTTCGAGCGCCTTTTCTTCCTTTTCCCGTTCCTTTTCTTCCTTCTTTTCAAGGCCCGGGGGCACTTTTTCGGTTTCTTCGGTGGTTGTCGCTTCGCTCGGCGGCGCGACCGCTTCGGTGTCTTCTTCCTGGCAGCCGGCGACGACTTCGCTCAGCCGCGCGGCGCCGCGCTGCAGCGCTTCGACCAGCTTGGGATCGACCCCGGTCAGCCCTTCGACCTGGGTGTTGACTTCGCTGACCGCGTCTTCGGCCCCGACGCATTCGCCTTCTTCGGCGTACTGCTTGACGCGATCGAGGTTTTCGGTGATTTCCGCGGCGGTGTTGCCGGGCAGCAGCTTGGCGTCTTCGCCGCCTCCGCAGGAGACGAGGCCCAGCGCCGCGGTGGCACCCAGGGCAAGGGCGAGCAAGGGTATGGCGAGTTGACGCACTGTTGCGAGTCTAGAGAACCACTTCTGGGGCATATTTTCCCTGCATTTGAGCGTCACTGGCCGGTATAGAGGCGGTCGGCGAGGCGGCTTGGCAGGCCGGCGGCCTTGATCGGGGCCGCGGCTCGCTCGATCTCGTAGGGGACGCGGTGGAAGCGGGCGGTTTGGGCCTCGGTGTCGAGCTCCAGCCAGGCCGCCCGCGGATCGCCATCGCGCGGCTGGCCGACGCTGCCGGGGTTGATCAGCCAGGCGCCGCCGTCGAGCTCAAGCAGGGCCCCGTCGCTTGCCTGGGCGCCGCGGATGTCGTCCCTGGCACCTCCTTCGGGTCGGCTGAAGAAGAGCGCCACGTGCGAGTGGCCGATCAGGCCTATGGGCCGCGGGTTGGCGGCGATGCCGGCGCCGGCCTGCTCGCCGGAGAGCACGTACTCCCAAACCGGGTCGCGCGGTGAGGCATGAAAGAGACCGATCTCCTCCCGCTCGCCCTGCGGCTCGAGCTCGCGCAGGAACTCCAACGTGTCCTCGCTGACGTTGTCCCGCGTCCACTCGACCGCCAGCGCAGCGGCCTCCGAGAAGGAGCCGATGTCGAGCGCTCCCAAGACCGCGAGGTCGTGGTTGCCGACCAGCGAGATCGCGCAGCGCTCGCGCACCAGGGCGGCGCAGGCGTCCGGCTCGACCCCGTAGCCGAGCACGTCGCCCAGGCACCAGATCTCCTCGGCGCCGGCCTCCTCGGTCGCCGCGAGCACGGCCTCGAGCGCGGGCAGGTTGGCGTGGATGTCGGTAATTGCGGCGATCCGCACGCCGGCCAGCCTAAAGGGCGACCTTTGCGTGCCGCTGATCCGGGCAATATGGTTCAGGACTCGGTTAAAGAATGCCCGTAACGCGGGTCTCGTCCTGGAGGTTGAATTGAAAGCGCGTCGGAGCACGAAGCTGAAGCTGCTTGTTGCCGCAATGTCTTTGTCGGTCATTGCCTTGGTGGTCTCCATCCCGGGGAGTGCGGCAACCCTGGCCGTTCCCTGCGACGGCAATGCGCTGGTCAGCGCGGTCGTCGGCGCCAATGCAACGGCTGAGGCTGACGAACTGCAGCTAACGGCTGGCTGCACCTACACGCTTTCGGCGCGGAACAACAGCTACTACGGATTCAACGGACTGCCGACCGTCTCGACCCCGATCGCGATTTTCGGCAACGGCGCGACTATCCAGCGTGATCCAGCTGCCCCCTCCTTCCGCCTGGTCACCATCGATGTCGGTGGTGCCCTCACCCTGCGCGATCTCACCCTGCGTAACGGGTTTGCTCAGGGCGGCAACGGCGGCAGCGACCGTGGCAATGAGGATGACGGTGGCGGTGGCGGTGGCGGCGCTGGTCTCGGCGGGGCGATCTACAACCGCGGCACGCTCTCGATCGTTCGCAGCACGTTGACGGCGAATACCGCTCGCGGCGGCGACGGTGGTGCCGGGGCTGACAACACAGGATCCGACGGCGGCGGCGGCGCCGGCGGCGGTGGCCTCGGCGGCAGCGGCGGCCTCTCTGGTCAGGCTGCAGGTGGCGACGGCGGCGCCGGCGGCGGCGGCTTTGGCGGCAATGGCGGCGTGGTCGGGGTCAACTCCGGCGCAGGTTCCGGTGGTGGTGGGACGAACACCAACGGCGGCGACAGCGTTGCGGTCCCCACCGCAGGTCTTGGAGGTGCCTCGAACGGCGGCAACGGCGGCGAAGTTGATGCGGATGGCACCGCCGGCGGCACCGGTGGCGGTGGAGGCGGCGCAGGCGACGAAGGCAACGGTGGCGCCGGCGGCATCGGCGGCGGCGGTGGTGGTGGCGGCGAGAACGACGACGCTGTCGCCAACAACGCCGGTCCTGGTGGCTTCGGCGGGGGCGGTGGTGGCGGCGGCGAGGACGGCAACGGCGGCAACGGCGGCTTTGGCGGCGGCGGTGGCGGCGAGGGCGAGAACGGCGGTGCGAACGAGCAGGTGCCCGGCAGCGCCGGCTTCGGCGGCGGCAACGGTGGCTCCGCGACGGAGTCCGGTGGTGGCGGCGGCGGGGCCGGAATCGGCGGCGCCGTGTTCAACGACGGCGGTGTTTTGACCTTGGTCAACGCAACCGTCACAGCCAACACCGTCCTCGGTGGTCAGGGTGGCATCGGAACGACGGACGCGGACGCGGGGGCCCCCGGCCAAGGGGTCGAGCCGGCTGTCTTCAACCTCAACGGCACGGTCACCAGCCTCGTCGGCACCTGCAAAGGTCAAGCGGCGACGAGCATCGGCACTGCCGGGGCCGACACACTGATCGGTACCCCAGGCGCCGACGTGATTCTCGGCCAGCAGGGCAAGGATCGAATCGTGGCCGGTGGTGGCGATGACCTCATTTGTGCCGGTGCCGGGAACGATGTCGTTCTCGGACAGGACGGCAAGGACCGCGTCTTTGGCGAAGCGGGCGCCGACAAGCTCAACGGCGGCAAGGGCAAAGACAAGCTCTTGGGTCAGAAGGGCAAGGACAAGCTCATTGGCGGGCCCGGCAGAGGCGATGTATGCAATGGCGGCAAGAGCAAGGATGTCGCCGCCCGCAGCTGTGAGGTGGAGAAGGCGATCGGCTAGTTGGACGTGTGGCAGATGCCGGCCGCGTTCGGGCCGGCATCTGCATACGATCCGGGCGATGACGCCCGATCCGATCGCCGCTTTGCGCAGTGCAGTCGACGCCGCCTGCCTCGCCCTGCGCGAGGGCGAGCCGAGTGGGCCCGCGCCCAGCCTGGAGCGGCCGCCGAAAGCCGAGCTGGGCGATTACAGCTCCAACGCCGCGATGCTGCTGGCGGCGCCGCTGGGAGAAAATCCGCGCGACGTTGCAGCACGCTTGGCCGATCAGCTGCGATCCGAGCTGGGGGAGGGGACGGTCGAGCGGATCGAGGTTGCCGGGCCCGGTTTCCTCAACTTCTTCCTCGCCGACGGTTGGTACCGCGAGGCGACTGCCGGCCTCGCCGGGGCCGGCGAGGAGCTGGGGCCGCCACCGGCGGACTCTCAGGAGCGCATCCTGGTCGAGTTCGTCTCGGCCAACCCGACCGGGCCGCTGCACATCGGCGGTGGCCGCCACGCCGCCTATGGCGACTCGCTCGTGCGCCTTCTCCAGGCCGCCGGGCATGAGGTCAAGCGCGAGTTCTACGTCAACGACGCCGGTGGCCAGATCGAACGCTTTGCCGTCTCGATCGCGGCGCGGATGAAGGGGGAGGAGCCGCCCGAGGACGGCTACAACGGTGACTACGTGATCGAGTTGGGTGAGCAGATCGGGGCTGAGGGAATCGGCGCCGACGATCTGAAAGCGATTGGGGACCGCGGCGTCGAGCTGATCCTCGAGCAGGTGCGCGGCACGCTCGATCGCTTCGGCGTCCGCTTCGATACCTGGTTCTCCGAGCGCGACCTCTACAGCCGCGGCGAGGTCGACGCCGCCCTGGCGGAGCTCGACAAGGCAGGGCACACCTACCGCCACGAAGAGGCGCTCTGGCTGCGCACCACCACCTTCGGCGACGACAAGGACCGGGTGCTGATCCGCGCCAACGGCGAACCGACCTACCTCGCCGCCGATGTCGCCTACCACTGGGACAAGCTGGAGCGGGGCTTTGATCGCCTGATCAACATCCTCGGCGCCGATCACCACGGCTACGTCGCCCGCCTGCAGGCCGCGATCGCCGGTCTCGGCGCGCGATCCCGAGCGCTTCGAGGCGCTGATCATGCGGCTCGTCCACATCGTCGAGAGCGGTGAGCGGGCGCAGATGTCGAAGCGCAGCGGCGACTTCGTCGCGCTCGACGAGCTGCTCGACGACATCGGCGTCGACGCGACCCGCTGGTTCATGCTCTGGCGCAGTCACGACACCACGGTCGACCTCGACCTCGACCTCGCCCGCCTCCAGTCCAACGACAACCCGGTCTACTACGTCCAGTACGCGCACGCGCGGATCGCCAGCATCCTGCGCAAAGCCGGCCGGCCGGCCGACAGGATCGCCACCGGCGCCGGCGCGGCGACGCCCGGCACGGCGCTGGAGCCCAGCCGAGCGCGAGCTGATCAAGCGCCTGCTCGAGTTCCCCGACGAGGTTTGCGAGGCCGCCGCGCGCCGCGCGCCGCACCGGATCTGCACTTACGCGACCGCCGTCGCCGCCGATTTCCACGGCTTCTACCGCGACTGCCAGGTCGTCGGCGCCGAGGGGGAGGGCGTCGAGCGTTCGCGGCTGGCACTCTCCCTGCTGACGATGCGCACGATCGCCGCTTCACTTGGTCTGCTCGGCATCTCCGCCCCGGAGCGGATGTGATGCTCGGTCGCCGCAACAAGCAGCCTGTCCTGGCCGAGGTGGAGAGCTCGAGAGGGAATCGACCCGACCCGGGGCGCTCGGGCGTGCCGAGCTGGAGGGCTACCGGGAGCTGGCGACGAAGCTGGCCAAAACCGGTTCCGTATTCGTGACCGGGCCGGCGAAGGGGCAGGTGGCGCTGGGCCTGGCCGCCGCCGCGACCGCGGAAGGCCGCCGGGTCGCGCTGCTCGAGTGCGATCTCGCTGGTCCGGCCCTGGCCGGCCGACTCGGGCTGGAGACCGGCCCTGGACTGCACGAGTACCTGCTCGAGCAGGCTGACGCCGGCGAGATCCTGCAGCCGCTGGTCCTTGCCGGCCCCGCCGCCGGCCGGGCGACCGAGCCGCTCACCTGCGTCGTCGCCGGCGCGCCCGAGCCGAAGCCGGTGGCGCTGCTCGATTCGGAGCGCTGCGATCACGCGATCGAGCGGCTGAAGCGCGCCTACGACCTGCTGCTGATCGACGGGCCGCCGCTGGACGAAGACGCGGACGCGCTGCGCGCCCTGACCGAACACACCGCCGTGACGATCGCCTGCGGCGAGCGCCGCCAACTGCCAAAGCGGATGCCGGTGACGGTCACCGGCGCTGGTCCTCATCGGCTGAGCTAGAGGTCGTAGCGCGAGAGGTCGGCGTCGAGCCGCTCGGCGTCCTCGCCCCGTGGGGCATCTGCCGCGGCCTCCGTCGCTGAGCGCTCGTTCGCCCGACCGCTGCGGCGCCAGCGCAGGACGCTGAAGACGAGCGCCACCACGGCGATCGCGATCGCCAGGATCGGCACCAGGTAGGCGGAGAGGTCGAACCCCGAGGCCTTGGGCAGGGCGAGAACCGAGGGGCCGTACTGGGCGACCAGGGCGTCCTTGATCTCGGCCTTGCTCTTGCCATCAGCGACGAGCTTGGCGACGAAGACCTTCTCGCGCTTCGCCTGCGGCGATTCGGCCAGCTCGAGCAGGGTGCCGCAGATCGGGCACATCACTTCGGCTTCGATCGCGTTGACAGTCGTCTGCGGCGCCGGCGCCGCGGCCGCCGGCGCAGCCAGCGCCACAGTCGCAATCACGACGAGGAGTACGTACCGGTGCGCCTTATGCACCCGGAGCGTGCAAAAGGCGCACCTGAAGCTCATGAGCCTGCTTCGATCGGCGGTAGGAAGCGTTCGCGCAGGATCTGGTCGTCGACCGGGCTGCGCCAGATCACTGCTATCTCGCCCTTGGGATTGACGAGGAAGTTCTCCGGCACGCCGATGGAACCGAAGGCCGCGCTGCGCTCGTTGCCGACCGAGCGCAGCTGCGGGTAGCCGGCCGGGTGGTCGCGCAGGAAGGCGACGGCATCGCCTTCGTTGTCCTGAACGTTGATCCCGACGCACGGTGACGTTGTCGGCCTTGTTGCGCTCGTAGAAGCGCTGCAGAACCGGCGCCTCCTCGCGGCAGGGGATGCACCACGAGGCCCAGAGGTTGACCAGCACCCACTTGCCGCGGGACTCGGCGATCGAGCCGTGACCGGGCCCGGGCAGCGCCGGCAGGACCTTGTCGGGCACCGGGTCGCCGACCGCGATCTTGGTCGCGCCCTTGTTGAGCAGGCCGAAGGCGAGCAGGCCGACGACGGCCAGCACAGCGAGGAAGGCGAGGAAGGAGCGGGCGCTCACGGCGGCGAACTCTAGATCGCGCTCGCCCCCGGCAACCTCGCGGCCGCCATAGAATCAGCAGCGCGCGGACGTAGCTCAGTTGGTAGAGCGCCAGCTTCCCAAGCTGGAGGTCGCGAGTTCGAACCTCGTCGTCCGCTTCAGCCCGACTCCAGCACGCCCGCCAGCTCGGTCCGCCGCCCGATATCGAGCTTCTGGAAGATATGGCGCATGTGGGTCTCGATCGTCTTCTCGGTGACGGTCAGGGCCTGGGCGATCTCGCGGTTGGTCTTGCCTTCGGCGGCCATGCGGGCGACGCGCAGCTCGCTGGGGGTGAGCGACTCGACGCCGCTGTAGACGGCTTTGCGGGGGCGGGCGCCGGTGGCCTCGAGCTCGGTGCGGGCGCGTTGCTCGAGCGGGGCGCCGCCGCAGCGGTGGGCGAGGTCGAGTCCCGCTCGCAACGGCTCGCGGGCTTCCTTGCGTTTGTTCGCCCGGCGCAGCGCGGCGCCGAGCTCGACCAGGGCGATGGCGTGCTCGAAGCGGGCGCGGGTGCCCGACAGTGTGTTCACCGACTCGCGCAGGAGCTCGATGCCGTTGGCGCCGCCGGTGACCGAGCCCTGCACGCGCAAGGCGATGCCGATGCCGCGCACGCCGCCCGCCCGCTGCGCCTGCTCGCTTGTTTCGCTCGCCAGGCCGATCGCCTCGCTCTCGTTGCCGAGCGCCGCTTCGCAGAGCGCCAGCCCCACCCGCCAAGGCACCATCTCCTGATTGGGCAGGGGCACGAAGCTGACCCGTTCGGCGCCGGCGAGGAAGTCGTGGCGCGCCTCGGCGTGGCGGCCGGCGGCCCGGCGCAACTCACCGCGGGCACTGATCAACACCGCCGCCGCAAGCCCGGAGATCTGCTGGTGCTCGCTCCACAGCTCCAGCAACAGCTCTTCGCCGTCGGCGATGTCGCCGCGGGCGGCCGCGATGCGCAGGGCCAGGCCCGACCAGATCGCCAGCGAGCCGGTGAGACCGGTGTCGCGGACAATGTCGACGGCGACGTCGGCATCGCCCTGCCCATCGCGCAGGTTGCCGTCCAGCAGGTGAAGGAAGGCGCGCAACCCGTAGCCGCCGGCGATCGCGGCCGGCGCCCCGCGTCGCGTCGCCGCTTCGATGATCGGTTGGAAGTGGTGGGCCACCTGGTCGCCCCGGTCGGCGAGGACGAGCGCCGCCTGCGCGCCCTGCGGTGGCAGGCCGTTGGCGGTGTCGGCGATGACCGTCTCCAGATCCGGCATCGCCGCTTCGGCAAGCTCGAGGCCGCGGGCGATTGTCCCCAGCCCGACCGAGTTGAGGTAGCCCCCCTGGGCGAGGAC
Organism: uncultured Solirubrobacterales bacterium; assembly: GCA_963720805.1. Lineage (GTDB taxonomy): Bacteria > Actinomycetota > Thermoleophilia > Solirubrobacterales > 70-9 > VRUE01. Next base: position 182,722 of record CAVRGT010000005.1, read on the forward strand.
CATCCGCCCGGCCAGCGTCTCGGCGGAGGGCTCCTCGCCCGGGGCGGGCAATGTCCTCTCGGGTAGGCGCTCCAGACCCCAGAGGGTCTGCAGGAGCAGCCAGCCGCGCAGCTGAATCGCCAAATCGCAGTCGCGGTCCGGCAACTCCGCCAACGATTCCTCGAGCAGCACCGTTGCCTCCTCGCCGCCGCCGCGCAGGCCCAGCGAGCTGGTCAGCTCGGTTGCCAACTCGGCTCGCGCGATCGGGTCCTCGGTCGCGGCGCGTACCGTGCGCAGGATCTCGATGCCCTCGGGATCGTTGGCGCGCAGCAGGGCGAGGCCGAGCTCACGACTGGCGGCCGGGCGCTCGCTTTGGGCCGGCGGCTCCTGGAGCGCGCGGCGCAGGTAGCGCACCGCCGCCCTGGGGGCGCCGCGGGCAAGTGCTTTTGCGGCTGCCCTGCGCAGCGCCTCTACGGCCCACCCATCGCCCGCCGGTGCGGCGAGCAGCAGGTGGGCGCCGACCGTGTCAACGGCGGCACCGTCGCGATCGAGGAGCGCGGCCGCCCGGGCGTGGTCGTCGGCGCGCCGCGGCGCCGGCACCTCGCTCAGCACCGCCTCGCGGACCAGCGGGTGGACGAAGGCCGGCGGCTGCGTGTCGGAGAGCAGGTGTGCCCGGACCAGTTGCTCGGTGGCGTCGGCAATCTCGGCGGGCGGCAGCCCGGAGAGCTCGGCGACGAGGTGGGCCTCGGCGTTCGGCTCCAGCAGGGCAACAGCCCGCGCCACCGCGGTCGAGCGCTCGCCGAGTCTGGCGAGGCGGGTGAGGATCGAGCGTGAGGCGCCGGCCGCGGCAACCTCGGCCAGGCGGGCGGCATCGCCGTCGCCCGCGCCCAGGTGCTCGGGGCCGATCGCCCGCAGCAGCTCGACCAGCAGGAACGGGTTGCCGGCAGTGGCCTCCTGACAGGCAGCGGCGAAATCCTCGCTCGGGGATTGGCCGGCCTGCGCGACAACCAGCTCGCCCGCCGCGGTCGAAGAGAGCGCCGGCGGTTCGATCAGGCTCGCCGCGGGCTCGTTGCGAAGCTCATCGAGCAGTCGTTCGTGCCCGCCCGGCTCGCCACTGCGCACAGTCAGGGCGAGGAACAGCGGCAGGCCCTCGATCCGGCGGCCGATGTAGGCGAGGGCTTGCAGCGAGGCGAGGTCGGCCCACTGGGCGTCATCGACGAGCAGGGCGGTCGGAGCGGCCGCGGCGAGGTCGGCCGCGAGCCAGTAGAGGCCGTGCTGGATCGCGAAGGGATCGCCGCTCTCGCCGCCGGCCTGGGGATCGAAGACCGGGGCGGCCAGGGCGGCGCTGCCTTCGCCCAGCTCGGCGAGCAGCTCGGCGTCGCATAGCGGCGGCTCGAAGAGCCGGCGAACTACTCCGTATGGAAAGTCGCGCTCGTACTCGCCGGCCCGCGCCCGCAGGACGCGCATCCCGCCCTCGCCGGCAAGGCGGCCGGCGGCATCGAGCAAGGAGGTCTTGCCGGCGCCCGCTTCGCCCTCGATCGTGAGGATCTGGCCCGAGCCGCCGCGGGCGGCATCCAGCGTGGCCCCGATCGTCGCGAGCTCGGCCTCCCTCTCCAGCAGTGCGGTTGTCGCCGGCATCTCTTCCCCGGCGATCGTAAACCGCGAAGCGATATTCAACCGGTGAGTACGGCGCTCTCGACGCCCGGCGTGACCAGCACGGTCAGTGCCATTGCCACGGCCCAGGGGGCCTCGCCGCTTTGCGCCTCCTCGATCAGCTCGGCGATCAACGGCTCGCTGCCGGCCGGGATCGCCGAGCCGTCGACGCCGATCGCGGCGCGGGCGAGTTCGAACAGCCGCGCCGGGTCGCCGCCGCCGAGCATGCAGCCACCGGCCGCGGCGAGCAGGGTGGCGAGCCGCGATTCGTTCGGTGAGGGCCGTGCCGCGGGTGGCCCCGGTGCGGGCCCGGCCTCAGAGGCGGGATCCCCGGCCAAGAGCCGATCGAGCTGGCCTCCCGCGACCAGCTCGATCGCATCCGCCGGCAGGCCGGCGAAGCGGGCGCAGCGCAGCGTGATTGCCAGCACCGTGCCGAAGTCCATGTAGGGCTCGTCGCTGCCGAAGAGGATCCGGCCGGGCGGGACGAGGGCGAAGAGCGCGATCAGGTCGCTCGGGTTCCACCAGGAGGTATCGAAGAAGAGGTTCGGGTGGTTTGGGACCTCCCGCCAGAGCCAGGCGAGGTCCGAGACGGCGGCGTGGGCAAGGATCAGGGGGCACTCGGGATGGCCGGCGGCGAGGTCGGTCACGGTCTCACCAAAGGAGCCGACCCCAGCCCCGGCGTGGATCAGCACCGGCGCGCGCGCCTCGGCGGCCACCGAGCAGATCGCCTCGACGCCGGGATCGTCGAGCCGGAAGTCCTCGGCGCGGGGGTGGAGCTTGAAGCCGCGGGCCCCGGCGGCGAGGGCAGCCGCGGCGTCCTTTGCGGTGGTGACGCGCGGGTCCATGCGGGCGAAGGGCACGAGCTGCTCGGGGTGGCGCCGGCACTCCTCGATCACGCGCCTGTTCTCCGGCTCGTAGCCGCCCTCGACGCAGAAGGGGAAGATCGCCGAGCGGCCGCCAACCGCTTCCAGCGCCTCGACCTGCTGCTCGCAGCTACGGGCACTGCCGTCGATGTCGGCCCCGGTGTGCGCGTGGCAGTCGAACGGCGCGATGCCCTCGAGCGAGGAGAGCTCGGCGTCGATGACGGTCTGCAGGCTCAATGGAGGCGGGTGGGCCGCTTGGCTTCGTCGCGGAGGCCGTCCGCTTCACCGGTCAGCTCGCGGCGGACCAGCTCGTCGAAGCCGGGGGGAGCGAGCAGGGCCATCTGCGAGGCAATTGACAGGGCGCCGGCCAGCTCCATCCCGGCGCCGCCCAAGCGTGGGCGCTTCAGTTGCGATCCGAGCAGTCTCATGCAGCGATACTCGGCCCCAGGGCTCCGTTTCGCATCAGGGAGCGCCCCTGAACTTTGCTCCTCCCGCCCTATTGCGGGGGCTGGATCAAACTGCGGCAGCCTTTCTCTTGCGGGGGCGGCCATTGGCGGAGCGACCGTTGCCGTTGCCGTTGGCGCTGACCTTGGCCTCGCGGTAGAAGTGCTCGGTGGCGCCGCGCACCGGCCGTTCCCGGTCAGCTCGACCAGGCCCGTCCGGCGCAGCTCGGTGACGTGGTAGTTGACGTTGCTGAGCGGCGTGCGCAGCTCGTAGCTGAGGTCGCTGGGGGAGAGGGTGCGGCCCTTGTCCATCCCCAGCACTTCCAGGATTGAGATGCGAAGGGGGTGGGTATTGGCTCGGGCGAGGAGCTGCCAGTTCATTCTGCCTCCGATTTTCGATTGGTTTACCAACTTATAGGTATATAGATACCAAAAAATGATGATCTAAATCATTAAAATCGGGTAGGCTAAGCAGGGGAATGCTTTCGACGAGGAGGAACAGAATGAGGGAGAGCGCACGGATTTGGCTTGGGACTGCGGTTTTTCTGGCGCTCACCGCACTATGTGCGGCAGCGTCACCGGCGCTTGCGGAAACCGTCGACCAGTCGGCGATCATCGCCCCCCAACACCGGCCGCCCCAGGCCGACGACGGCTGGCAGGCGGGCACCTGCTACTCCGACTCGCCGACGGAATGCTCGGTCGACACGCCGGGGCTCTTCTTCGAACAGGCGGCCGGGCACCCCCAGGTCGGCTTCACCCAGTTCATCGTCAAGCACACGACGACCGAACCGGTCCCGCCGCTGAAACTCGAAGAACCGGTCGGCGACGTCAAGACCGTCCGCGTCGATCTCCCGACCGGGCTCAGCGTCAATCCCCAGGCGACCCCCCAATGTCCCCAGGCCACATTTGAATCAACCCCTCTGAGCTGTCCGGCCGGGTCCAACGTCGGGACCAGCTTCGCGGTGGCCGCCCTGCTCGGGGTTTCATCGCCGCAGCTGCCCGCGACCGTCTACAACATCGAACCGCCTGCCGGGGAGCCGGCGCGCTTCGGCTTCAACCTGCTCGGCAACAACGTCTACCTGCGGGCGGGCGTCGCCTGGGAGGGTGACTACCACGAGTACTTCACGATCGACGCGCCGACCTCGCCGGTCGGCCACGTGCTCAAGAACCGCCTCGTCTTCGAAGGACGCGCCGGCAACGGCACCTTCATCACGACGCCGACGACCTGCTTCGACTGGACACAGCCGGCGTTCCAGCACGTCTACTCGACCTACCTGCGCGCCGACGGCCATCCGCCGTTCGAAGACCCCAGCTTCCCCAACGGCTCGCCCTTCATCGAGTCCGAACTGCCGCCGAACACAAGCCCGAAGGAATGCGGCTCGGTCCCCTTCGAGCCGACGACCGCGGTCGCGCCCGGCACGGCGCAGACCGACTCGCCTGCCGCCACCGAGGTGGACGTCGCGGTCCCGTTCGAAGTTCCGTCGGCGCCCGAAAAAGCGCTGCCGCGGACCAAACAGGCCAGCTCCCAGCTGCGCACGGCCAAGCTGACCCTGCCGCAGGGCATGGGCATCAACCCTTCGACGGCCAACGGCATCGCCACCTGTGCCAACGGGCAGTTCGGCAAGAACACCAGGAGCCTCGCCAACAGCTGCCCGCCGGCTTCGAAGGTCGGCACGGTGGCAATCGACACCCCGCCCCTGCCCGACGGCTCGCTCAACGGCGATGTCTACGTCGGCCGGCAGCTCAGCCGCGATCCCGCCTCCGGTGATGAGTACCGGATCTTCGTCGAAGCGAAATCCGACCGATACGGGATCATCGCGCGGCTGATCGGCAACGTCAGTGCCAACCCGCAGACCGGGCAGCTGACTACGACCTTCGCCGAAAACCCGCAGGTCCCATTCAGCTCCTTCCGCCTCCACTTCAACGGTGGGCCGCACTCGCCACTGACCAGCCCGCCCACCTGCGGCCCAAATAAAGCCGGCTCGCAGATGATCCCCTGGTCTGGCAACGCCCCCGCGTCGCCCGGCGCCGAGTTCAGCTTGAGCACCGCCCCCGGCGGCGGTCCCTGCGCGAAAACGCTCGGCGAGCGACCGTTCGCGCCGAGCTTCGGCACCAACGACAGCAATCCCAAGGGCGGCGCCTACACCCAGTTTGCGCTCAACTCGACGCGCAACGACGGCAACCAGGAGTTGAAGGGCGTCGATGTGACGCTGCCGCCGGGCCTGACCGCCAAGCTGGCGGGCGTGCGCTACTGCCCGGGCTCGGCGCTCGCCGCGGCCGCGGCGAGCAGCGGTGCGGCCGAGGCCGCGCACTCGAGTTGCCCGGATTCGAGCCTGATCGGCAGCGCCGCGGTCAGCGCCGGCAGTGGCTCGGACCCCTATCGCACCACCGGCAAGGTCTTCCTCGCAGGGCCCTACCACGGGGCCCCTCTCTCCCTGGCAGTGATCACCCCCGCCACGGCCGGGCCCTTCGATCTCGGCTCGGTCGTGGTGAGGGTGGCGCTGTTCGTCGACCCCGAAACGGCCAGGGTGCACGCGGTCTCCGACCCGATCCCGCAAGTGTTCGGCGGGGCGCTGCTCGACGTCCGCTCGATCGCGGTCAAGCTCGACCGGCCGAAGTTCTCGCTCAACCCGACCAACTGCTCGGCCTTCGCGACCAGCGGCGCGCTGCGCGGTGGCGGCTCCAACCCGCTCGACCCGGCGGCCTTCAGCTCGTTCGCGGTCTCCTCGCCGTTCAAGGTCAACGGCTGCGAGAAGCTCGACTTCAAGCCGAAGCTGTTCATGCGGATCTTCGGCGGCACCAGGCGGGCGAAGAGCCCGAAGCTGCGCGCCGTCCTCCTCGCCCGCGACGGCGACGCCAACATCGGCCGCACCGCGGTCAAGCTGCCGAAGCCGCTGATCCTCGAACAGGCGAGCCTGGCCAACGTCTGCACGCGGGTGCAGTTCGCCGCCCACAACTGCCCCAAGGACTCGATCTACGGCTTCGCCGAAGCGAAGACGCCGCTGCTCGACGGCCCGCTCAAAGGCCCGGTCTACCTGCGCTCCTCGAGCCACGAACTGCCGGACATGGTCGCCGCGCTGAACGGCCAGGTCGACATCGTCCTCGACGGGCGCATCGACAGCGTCAAGGGCCGCCTGCGCACCACCTTCGACACAGTGCCCGACGTGCCGGTCTCCAAGTTCGTGCTCACTGTCAAAGGCGGCAAGAAGCGCGGCCTGCTGGTCAACTCAAGCAACCTCTGCGGGCACAAGTACAAGGTCATCGCCCGCTTCCGCGGTCAGAACGGCAAGCACGCAAATCAGCGGCCGAAGCTGCGCACGCCGTGCAAGAGGCACAAGAAGCACCACAAGCATCAGCGTTGACAGCCAGTCCCGGTAGGGGTTTCGCTTAACTTTTTCGGTGGAGACACATCTGCTGGCGCCGCGAGGAATTGCCGAAAAAGTGCAAGACGCTCCACCCCTACCGGGACTGGCTGTTAGCCCGGTTGGCTCGTCGGTCTGATCAGGATCTCGTTGACGTCTACGCCGGGGCGTTGGTCCAGGGCGTAGAGGACGGCTTTGGCGATGTCGTCGTCTTGGAGGGCCCACTCGCCGGGGCGGTTGTCGAAGAAGGGGGTGTCGACCATGCCGGGCTCGATCAGGGTGACGCGGATGTCGTGGTTGTCGTGCATCTGGCGCAGCTCGGCCCGCAGCGACTCGCCGATCGCCGTCGCCGCCCACTTGGTCGCCGAGTAGAGCGAGCCGGGCAGGGCGTGGCGCCCGGCCACCGAGCTGGTGACGATGAAGTGCCCGTCACCGCGCTCGAGCAGGTGGGGGAGGGTGGCCCGGATTGTCAGCGCCACCCCATAGACGTTGGTCAACACCATCGAGCGCCAGTGCTCAGGCGACTCCTCGAGGAAGCCCCGCGTGGCACCGAACCCGGCATTGGCAAACACCGCGTCGATCCGCCCGAACCCGTCGAGCGCCGCGGCCGCCATCCCCTCAACCTGATCCCACTCGGTGACATCACACCGCACCGCCAGCGCCCGCTCAGAACCTCCAAACTCCTCAACCAACTCCTCCAACGCCTCGAGTTTGCGAGCCGCCAGCACAAGCCGGTAGCGATCAGCAGCCGCCCGAGCGGTCGCCGCCCCGATGCCGCTGGACGCTCCGGTAATCAGCAGCACGCGCTCGCTTCCGCTGGCATCCATCGGCCGATTCTCGCACCCTGAGCTGCCGAGGGCGAGGGTGAGGGGGTCTGCGGACACTCAAGCGCGAAGCGCGTCCGCAGACCCCCTCACCCTCGCCCCCCAACCCAGATTGCGATAATCCCCGACCCGATGGATCCCCAGCGCAAGCGGAAGGTCCGGCTCGTAGTCGCCCTGAGTGTTGCCGTCCTCCTGGCGGTTGCGCTCGTCTACACCTCCTTCAGCGCCGCTTCAGAGGCGAAGGAGCCTTCGCAGTTGGTCGGGCTCGCCACCAGCGACGAGCATCGACCTGACCGGCAAGGTCGTGCCGGGATCGATCCGCCATCGTGGCGAGCAGCTGCGCTTCAGCGTCGCCGACCGCGAAGGCGGCGGGCCGACGCTCCCGGTCACTTACAGCGGCACGGTGCCGGACCCCTTCCGCGCCGGCCGCGAGATCGTCCTCACCGGAGCGGTCGAGAAGGGCACCTTCATCGGCGAACCCGACACGCTGTCACCAAGTGCCCGTCGAAGTTCACGACGAATGCAAGCTAGCTTCGGCAGCGCCGCGCTGGCGCTGGCTTTCTTCACGCTCGTCTTCGCCGTCGTCGCCGCGCTGGTCGGCCGCAAGGGGGACGAGCGCTGGGTCCTGATCTCGCGCCGGGCCGTCTACGGGGCCTGCGCGCTTTTGACGCTCTGCGTCCTGTTGATCGAGCTCGCCTTCGCTCGCGACGACTTCTCCTTCAAAATCGTCGCCGAACACTCCTCGATCGAGACGCCGACCTTCTACAAGATGGCGGCGATGTGGTCGAGCCAGGAAGGCTCGCTGCTGCTCTGGGCCTGGGTGCTCTCGATCGCCTCCTCGCTGGCTCTCTACGCGACCCGCAACAAGCTGCGCGAGATCGTCCCCTACGCGACCGCGGTGATGGCCGGCGATCGCGAGCTTCTTCACCGGCCTGATGCTCTTCGCCGGCGGCGTCAACCCCTTCGCCAAATCGAGCCCGGTGCCGCTCGACGGGATCGGCCTCAACCCGCTCCTGCAGCACCCGAGCATGATGATCCACCCGCCGATGCTCTACTCGGGGTACGTCGCCTTCACGATCCCCTTCGCCTTCGCGATCGGCGCCCTGATCACGCGCAAACTCGACGCCGCCTGGATCCGCGCCACCCGCCGCTTCGCCCTGATCGCCTGGGCCTTCCTCGGCTTCGGCCTGCTGCTCGGCGCCCGCTGGTCCTACACCGAGCTCGGCTGGGGCGGCTACTGGGCCTGGGACCCGGTCGAGAACGCGGCGCTGATGCCGTGGCTGATCGGCACCGCCTTCCTGCACTCGGTGATGGTGCAGGAGAAGCGCGGCATGCTGAAGGTCTGGAACGCGGTGCTGATCGTCGCCACCTTCTCGCTGGCCCTGCTCGGCACTTTCCTCGTCCGCTCCGGCGTGCTGCAGTCGATCCACGCCTTCGGCGACAGCACCGTCGGCCCCTACATCCTCGGCTTGATCGGCGTGGTGCTGATCGGCTCGACCGCGCTGATCGTCTCGCGGCTCGACGACCTGCGCTCGGAGAAGCGGATCGACTCGCTGGTCTCGCGCGAGTCGGTCTTCGTCGTCAACAACCTGCTGCTGGTGGCGCTGACGGCGACGATCTTCTGGGGCACCTTCTTCCCGCTGATCTCCGAACTCTTCACCGGCACCAAGTCCTCGCTGGCGGCGCCCTGGTTCGACCGCTACACGACGCCGCTGGCGATCCTGCTCGTGCTCTTCACCGGGATCGGTCCGCTGCTGGCCTGGCGCCGGGTCAGCTGGGGGACGGCAAGACGGGTCTTCCTCGTGCCCAGCGTGGTCGCGGCGGTGGCCGGCGTCGCCCTCGCCGTCTTCAGCGACGCCGGCTCGAAGCCCTGGGCGCTGGCGCTCTTCACGTTCGCCACCTTCGCCCTGGTCGGGCTCAGTCAGGAGTTCTGGCGCGGCGCCGCGGCGCGACGCTCGCTCAAGGGCGGCTCGATGGCCTCGGCGCTGGTCGGCGTCGTCAGCCGCAACCGCCGCCGCTACGGCGGCTACATCGTCCACATCGGCGATCGCCGTGCTGCTGATCGGCATCGCCGCCTCCTCCAGCTTCCAGACCAAGCGCGACGTCAACCTGCGGCCGGGCCAGAGCGCGGTGGTCGATGGGCGCAAGGTGACCTACGTGCGGCCGACGGCGACGGTGGACAAACTCGCCCTCTCGGTCGGCGCGATTCTGCGGATCGCCAAGGGCGAGGAAGCCTTCACCCTGCATCCGACCCGGCGCTTCTACCGGCCGACCGGGGGCGAAGGGGGCGGGATCAGTCCACTACTTCGCCGGCGAATCGGACAGCGAAATCGGCGTGAGACCCGGACTCGGCAGCGACTTCTGGACCGCGAACGCAGCCCAACATCCTCGGCCTGCAGCGCCACGCCCGCGCCGCCGACGAGGGCTTCAGGAAGTGCGTGCGGGGCGGTCCGGGCGTGCCCTCGCAGTGTCGGGCGATCGGGGCGATGATGCAGGCCGCGGCGGCAAATCCCCAGCTGCGCCCGCAGGCGCTGGCCCGGATCGAACAGCCTGCAGCTCGAGACGGCGAAGCAGATCGCCGCCGGCTACGTCTCCGAAGGTGCCCCTTCGACCTTCCGCGTGATCGTCAACCCACTGGTCACCTGGATGTGGATCGGCGGCCTGATCGCCCTCGCGGGCGCGATCATCGGCCTCTGGCCGACCCGCCGCGGCCGCCGCGGGCTTGTCGCCGAGACCGAGCTCGAGGCGCTGAAGGAAGCGAAGTACCGCGAGATCCGCGACGCCGAGCTAGACCACGCTGCAGGCAAGCTCTCCGACGAGGACTTCGCCCTGCTCGACGCCGAGCTGCGCAGGGAGGCGATCGAGATCCTCGACTCGGCCAATGGCAACGGCAGCCACAGGGCCGGCGAGCCCGTCTAGAAGATCGGTTAGATCTTCAGCAGTACGAGGGTGTTGAGGACGAACAGCACGGCGAAGAAGATGGTTGCGCGGTCGAGGTTGCGCTCGACCATCGAGCCGCCGCCGAAGGAGCTGCCGCCGCCGCCGATGCCGAAGGCGCCGGAGAGGCCGGTGTCTTTGCCGGAGTGCAGCAGGATCAGGAAGATCAGCACGCCGCTGATGATTACCTGGAGGAAGCCGAGCAGGGTGGCCATCGCGGGAATGGTAGCGAGGAAGGCGCCCCAGGGTCAGTGCAACGTTTTACGGCTCCCGTGGGGACGCTATGCGTTGCACCTGCTCGGTGGCCGCCGACAGGATGAGCATGCCTGTTGCTCTGGTTTACAAATGGCGCTATCTTGTAAACCAAGAGGACGCACCCTGGGAATTTGACAAGGAGGATGGGCCATGGAGGCAGCGGCGCATAGCCACGATCACGGGCCGGAGATCGAACTCAACCCGGCTACCTGGCGCGACGCCAAGCGCTACGCCTGGCTGCTCGGCTTGGTGATTCCCTTCGCTCCCTTCATCGCCTGGGCCAGCGTCCAGGTGACCGGCTTCGAGTTCTTCTGGTTCTTCGGGCCGCTGCTCGTCTTTGGTGTCTTTCCGCTGCTCGACATCGCGATCGGGGTCGACCCGAGCAACCCGCCCGACAGCGTGCTCAAGTGGCTTGAGCAGGACCGCTACTACCGCTGGTGCACATACATCTTCATCCCGGTCCAGTACGCGGGGCTGATCTTCGCCTGCCTGCTCTGGTCAAGCGGCGACCTCTCGGTGCTGGAGAGCATCGGCCTGGCCTTGACGATGGGGGTCGTCGGCGGGATCGCGATCAACACCGCCCACGAGCTCGGCCACAAGCGCGACAGCATCGAGAAGTGGCTGAGCCGAGTCGCCCTCGCCCAGACCGGCTACGGCCACTTCTTCATCGAGCACAACCGCGGCCACCACGTCCGCGTCGCCACCCCCGAGGACCCGGCCAGCTCGCGGCTGGGAGAGAGCTTCTGGGCCTTCCTGCCGCGCACCGTCTCGGGCAGCCTGCGCTCCGCCTGGGGGATCGAGGCCGCCCGCCTCGACCGTTTGGGCAAATCGCACTGGAGCCTGCGCAACGACATCGTCGGCGCCTGGGCGATGACCGTCGCCCTCTTCGCCGTCCTGACGATCGCCTTCGGCCCGGTCGTGCTGCCCTACCTGCTGCTGCAGGCGATCCTCGGCTTCTCGCTGCTCGAGGTCGTCAACTACCTCGAGCACTACGGCCTGCTGCGGCAGCGCAAAGAGGACGGCCGCTACGAGCGCTGCCTTCCCGAGCACAGCTGGAACAGCAACAACGTCGCCTCCAATGTCCTGCTCTACCACCTGCAACGTCACTCCGATCACCACGCCAACCCGACCCGCCGCTACCAGGCCCTGCGCCACGTCGACGAAGCGCCGCAGCTGCCCACCGGCTACGCCGGGATGATCGTGCTCGCCTGGTTCCCGCCGCTCTGGCGCCGCGTGATGGACCCGATCCTGGTCGACCACTACAACGGCGACCTAAGCCAAGCCAACATCCAACCCCGAGCCCGCAAGCGCATCCTCGCCCGCTACGGCGGTGCAGCATGAGCTTCCGGTGCGCCTTTTACGGTCTATGCCCACATAAAGCGCACCGGAAGGAGGGGGTTCGATGAGCCGGTGGCGCTGCACGGGGTGTGGCTACGTCTATGACGAGGAGAAGGGGCACCCGCGGGAGGGGTTTCCGGCGGGGACGCCGTGGAGCGAGGTTCCCGACGACTGGGCCTGTCCGGACTGCGGGGTACGCGACAAGGTCGACTTCGAGCCCGACGATGGTGGCGAGTGACCGCTGCTGCCGGCACGATCCCGGCCGTGGCCGGCCGCACGCCCTACCCCGAGGCCGCACGGCAGCTGTTGCGCGAGACCCTCTTCGGCGCCGCCCGCGACCAGCTGCAGAGCAAAGCCTGGTCTGAGATCACGATGTCGAACATCGCCGAGTTGGCCGGCGTCAGCCGCCAGACCCTCTACAAGGAGTTCGGTAGCCGCGCCGAGTTCGGCCAGGCCTTTGTCATCCATGAGGGCGAACGCTTCCTCGACGGCGTCGATGCGGCGGTGCGCGGGCACCTCGACGATCCCCGCGCGGCCGTCGGCGCCGCGCTCGAACTGTTCCTCAGCTCGGCCGGCGAGGACCCTCTCGTCCGCATCCTGCTCAGCGATGACGGCACCGGCGGCATGTTGCCCTTCGTCACCACCCAGGGCATGCCCGTCGTCCAGTGGGCGACCGCCCGCCTGACGACCACGATCGAAGCGGGCTGGCCGCAGGCCCCCGCGACCAAGGTGAAGTTGCTCGCCGAGTCCCTCGTCCGCCTCGCGATCTCCTACGTCACCGCCCCCGGCGATGACCCCGAGACGACCGCCGCCAAGGCGGGCGAGCTGCTCGGCCCCTTCATCGACGACGCGCTGGGCTCGGTCGGCAGTTAGTTCTCGAGCTCGAGTCGGAAGACGAGGCGGCTGAAGCCGGTCTCGTCGATCGTGTCGCGCTCGGGTTGGCGCTGGTAGCCGAGTGATTCGTAGAGGCTGTGGCCGGCTCGTTGGTAGGGGCGGCTCCAGAGGGAGATGGCCGGCCAATCTTCGCTTTGGGCAAGCTCGGCACAGCGGTTCGCGAGGGCGCGACCGATGCCTTGGCGGCGGGCCGCCGAGCTGATGACGAGGCGTGCGAGTTCGGCCTCGTCGTCGAGGGCGACGGCGCGGGTGGGCTCGCAGGGGGCGAGCAGGGCGACTACGCCGACCACGGCTCCCTTGAGCTCGGCAACGAGGAGGTGCGCGGCGGCGGCCTGCGTTTGCTCGAAGTCCGACCGGGCGTATGGGGTGTCGCGGCCGCCCTCGCCTTCGCTGAAGTAGGCCTCGGTCCAGAGCGCGACGATCGCCTCCGCGTCCCTCTCGGTCGCCGCTCGGATCACAGCTCTTCGCATACCAGCCGCAGGCCGATGTCGAGCTCCGGAAGGGTGCGGAGGTGGCCGTGGCGTTCGTCCCAGCGGCCGCTCTCGAGGTCGGCGCGCAGGCGCTCCTGGCCGCGCTCGATCACCTCCGGGGCGAGTCGGTGCCAGAGTGAGCTGGCGCGCAGCGTCGCGGGCTCGAGGAACATCTCGGGGCGGTCCCAGAGGGCGCTGGTGAATTCATCGCGGCAGCGGCTGGGCATGGGGACGGTCTCGATTGTCGCCCCCGGCAGGCTCGCTTCGAGCGAGGCGATCGAAGGCATTACCTCTTCCTCCAGCGCCATCGCCGCGGGGAAGTACTCGGCGAGCGTCCATATCTCGGAGTTCTTCTTGGTGTCGATCGTCAGCAGCACGATTCGTTTACGGGCGACGCGGCGCATCTCGGCGAGCCCCGTGTCGAGGTCGGCCCAGTGGTGGATTGTGAGGGTGGCCATCGCGGCATCGACGCTTTGGTCGTCGAGCGGCAACGCCTCGGCGACACCCTCGAGCGCGGGCGCTGCCCCGGCGGGGCGCTTGGCGATCATCAGCGGCGAAGGCTCGACCGCGATCACCTCGCGGTCGAGCGGCTCATACGAGCCGCTGCCGGCGCCAACGTTGACGACGCTGCGAGCGTCGCCAAGCCCGGCCCAAACCCTCGCTTCGATGCGGGGATCCGCGCGCCGGAAGTCGGAATAGTTCACACCGATCTCGTCGTAGGCGGGGCGACTCACTCGCGGACCTTCCGGTGCGCCTTTTGCACTCCCGGGGTGCATATGGCGCACCGGAAGGTCATTGGGCGGCGCGCTCGCGCAGCATCGAGACCAGCAGCTCGACGAAGTCGCCGTAGAGGTCCTCGCGCAGGGCGTCGGGACTTACCAGGGCTTCGATCGCGAGGCCGATGCCCAGGGCGCGCAGGACCAACGCGAGGTCGGCAGGCGGGAGGGGGGCTTCGGCTCCTTCCTCCTCCTGGTGGTGGGCGATGAAGGCGGCGATCGTCTCGCGCAGCGCAGCGGAGCGAGTGCCGAAGCGCTTGGCGAGCTCGGGCTCGCGCCGGCTGGCGGCGAGGAACTCGAGGTGGAGGAGGAAGGACTCGCGGTCGGAGGCGAAGCGCTCCATCCACTGGTCGGCGAGGGCACGGGCGCGGGTCTCCAGCGGCGCGTCGTCTTCGATTCCCGCCTGCGTTGCGGCCAGCTCCCGCCCGCGCTCGGCCATGTAGTCCTCGAAAACGGCGAGGAAGAGATCGGACTTGCCGGCGAAGTTGGAGTAGACGGCGCCGTGCGAGTAGCCGGCCTGCTCGGCGATCTCCTCCACCGAGGCGCCCTCGTAGCCGCTTCGGGCGAAAACGGTCGCGGCGGCGGCGATCAACTCCGCCCGCGTGCGGGCTTGCTTCTCGGCCCGGGTCTCACGCTTCGGCTTACTCTCAGTTTTGGATTGCATCTGTAATTCGAATTATGATACCAATCTGATATGACAATCTTTGTCCGGCCCCCTCGATGCGCCCTCCCTTTTCCGTCTCAGGGACGGTTTTTGGAGGGTGAATGACGGAGGGCGACCCGTTGGAGCGCCTCGATCGTTGGTTGGCCGATGCCCAGGCGGCCGGCGTGGAGGCGCCGATGGCGATGACCCTGGCGACGACTGGCACCGATGGGCGGCCTTCGGCGCGGGTCGTCTCGCTGAAGCGGCTCGAAGGAGATCGGCTCGTCTTCACCACCGCGCTCTGGACGCGCAAGGTCAACGAGCTGCGGATCAACCCGCGCATGGCGGCCGTGTTCTTCTGGCCGGCGCTGGGACGGCAGGTTCGGATCGAGGGCCGGGCCGAGATCGCTGCGCGCGAGCTTGCCGAGGAACTCTTCGCTGGGCGGCCGCGCAGTCACCAATTGCAGGCGCACGTCTCGCGACAGGGAGAGGAGATTGGTGAGCTGGACCCGTTGCGGGAGCGGCTCAAAGAGATGGAGGTCGAGTTGGGCGACGGTCCCGTCCCCTGTCCAGTGGATTGGGGTGCCATTCGTCTCGTCCCGGACCGCATCGAGTTCTGGGAGGAAGGTCAGGATCGCCTCCACGACCGCCGTCTCTTTGAAGCGGTTGACCGCGGCTGGCGCCAGTCGCGGCTGGCGCCGTAGCGGTCAGCTATTGAGGCCGGGAATATCCTCGACGGGCAGCTTGCCGTGGATTTCTTCGAGCCCGATCAGGTCGTTGCGATCCCGGGGACGGTTGGCGAGGCGCTTGAAGCCAACGATGCTGCTGAGGCCGGCGACGAGGAACTCGACGCCGCCGTAGTCGGCGCTCATCGCGCGTTTCTCCACCGTTTCGTAGTCGAGCGGTGGGATCCCACCGCGGAGGATGTCGATGATCCCCGCGCTGGTCTTGGCGCGGAGGTGGGTCTGGTCGATCAGATGCCGCTCCTCAAGCGGCTCGTCATCTCGCATTCTGGTTCCGCCCAGGGTGACGAGCGCTCTCAGGATGCGCCGGTCGTTGTCGGCATCGTCAGGTGCCAGAAAGTCGATGTCCTCGGTCGCCCGCACAAAGCGGTTGGCGATGACCGAGAAGCCTCCGACTACGACAAAGCGTGCTTTCTCCGCGGCCATTGCCGCGACGGCGACGTCTAGCTCAGGGCTGAGGGCGGTCATTGGCGCGATCAACCGCTCGCAGCAGCCCGGCAGCCTGGTTCGATAGCTCCTGGCCCCGCCGCAGCAACTCACTAATTGGCGTCTCGGGGGGTGGGGTCAAGAACTTGCGCTTCTCGGCATTGAGTCGGGCCCACTCGGCTTCGTGGCCGGGCTCAAGCAAGGTGCGGTGGGGTGAAGCCATTGTCCGAATCCTACGCTGATCGATTGGGGTAACCGCAGTATTTCGCCCGAGCGAGCGCTCGTCTGTGAGCTACGTCTCCAGCATCAAGGTGACCGGGCCGTCGTTGACCAGGGCCACGCCCATGCAAGCGCCGAAGACGCCCTTGGCGGCGTCGAGGCGATCGCAGAAGCGGTCGTAGAGTGGCTCGGCCTCCGGTCCCGGCGCCGCTTCCATGTAGCTGGCCCGGGTGCCCTTGCGGGTGTCGCCGTAGAGGGTGAACTGGCTGACGCAGAGGATCTCGCGCTCGCCCAAGGGCTCGTTCATCCGCCCCCCGGCGTCGTCGAAGATCCGCAGGGCCCGCACCTTGTCGGCGAGCCGGTCGGCCTGCTCGGCCGTGTCGCCGCGCCGCACTCCGAGCAGGACGAGCATGCCCGGCCCGATCTGGGCGACGCGTTTGCCCTCGATGTCGACCGCGGCCTGGCTGACGCGCTGGACGAGTGCCCTCATCGCTTCCTCCTTATGAAAATGAGTCTCATTTCTGATTTACTCGGGTCGTGCTTGAGCCCTTTCAGCTGCCCTTCGTCCAGCGCGGGCTGTTCGAGATCCTGATCCTCTCGATCCCCGCCGGCCTGCTCGGCACCTGGATTGTCCTGCGTGGCCTCGCCTTCTTTTCCCACGCGGTCGGCACCGCGGCCTTTCCGGGCTTGGTCCTCGCCGATGGTTTGGGGTTCGCGGCTCCGCTGGGGGCCTTCGGCGCTGCGGCTCTCTTCAGCGCCGGCAGCGCCCTGCTCGGCCGCCGCGAGGAGGAGGCGACCGACAGCGCCGTGGCAATCGTCCTGGTCGGCTGCCTTGCCGCCGGCACGATCCTCGCCAGCGACGTCTTCGGCTCCGGCGCCAACATCGAGACGCTGCTCTTCGGCAGCCTGCTGCTGATCGACGGTAGCGACCTGGTCCTGGCCGCGGTGGCGGCGGGGCTGACCCTGGTCGTCTCGCTGCTGCTCGGCCGGCGCTGGCTCGCGCTCGGCTTCGATCCAGCTGCCGCGGCGCCGGGGGCGGGGGGCCGGCTCGACCTGGTGCTCTTCGGCTTGATCGCGCTGGCGATTACCGCGGCGCTCTCGGTCGTCGGTTCCCTGCTGGTGACCGCGCTTTTCGTCGTGCCGGCGCTGACCGCGCGGCTCTTCGCCGAGCGGATGCCGAGCTGGCAGCTGGCGAGCGTCGCTCTGGTTGCGCTCGAGGGAACGGTCGGGCTCTGGCTCTCGGTGAAGACCGACGCGCCCCCCGGGGCGACGATCGCGGTCGTCGCCGGGGCCGTCTTCGTGATCGCGGCCGGCGGCCGCGCGCTGGTGCGTGCTCGTCGGGTCGCACCCGCCCTGGCCGTCGGGGGCTTCTCATCGCTGCTTTGCTGGTTGCCGGTTGCGGGAGCTCCAGCCCGGGCAACGGGCAGTTGAAGGTCGTCGCCACCACCACCCAGCTTGGTGACTTCGTCCGCGCGGTCGGCGGCAATGCGATTGCGGTCGACCAGATCCTCCAGCCCAATACCGACCCGCACGAGTACGAGCCGCGGCCAAGCGACGTCGCCGGCGCGGCGGAAGCGAAGCTCGTCTTCGCCAATGGCGACCAGCTCGACTCCTGGGTCGATCAGGTCGTCGCCGACAGCGGCAGCAGCGCCGAAGTCGTCGACCTCGGCGCGATCGTGCCCGAGCGCCGGCCCGGCGAGTCGAGCGGGGCCGAGGCCTCGCGCTATGACCCGCACTGGTGGCACGATCCGCGCAACGCCGAGGCGGCCGTCGGCGCGATCGAGCGCCGGCTTGTCGCCGTCGACCCGAGCCGGCGTCGCGAGTTCGAGCGCAACTCCCGCGCCTACCTGGCGAAGCTGCGCGCGCTCGACGCCGGCATCGCGAGCTGCATGGACGCGGTGCCCGTCGGCCGGCGCAAGCTGGTCACTGACCACGACGCCTTCGGCTACTTCGCCGATCGCTACGGGATCGAAGTCGTCGGTGCGGTGATTCCCTCGCAGACCACGCAGGCGCAACCCTCGGCCAAGGACCTCAGCGCGCTCGCCAAGCTGATCGAGCGCGAGCACGTCGCCGCGATCTTCCCCGAGAGCTCGCTCAGCCCCAAGGTCGCGGAGGCGATCGCCGGCCAGACCGGCGCCTCCTCCGACTACTCCCTCTATGGCGACACGCTTGGCCCCGAAGACTCCAGCGGCGCCACCTACCTGACGATGGAGGCGGCGAACGCGAACGCGATGGTGCGCGGCTTCACCGGGGGGAGGCGGGGATGCAGGGCACTGCCCTGATCGAGGCCGAGGGGCTCGCCGCGGGTTACGACGGCACGGCGGCGATCTCGGGCGTCGACTTCAGGTTGGGCGGGGGGCAGACGCTGGCCCTGCTCGGCCCCAACGGCGGCGGCAAGACGACGCTGCTGCGGGCCCTGCTCGGCGAACTTCCACCCCTGGCGGGGACACTTCGCGTCGCCGCTACTTGCGGCACCGTGCCCCAGACCGAGCGCTCGCGGCTCGACTACCCGGTCTCGGCGCTCGACGTGGCGACGATGGGGGCGCTGCCGCGGCTGCCCTGGTGGCGCCGTCCGGGCCGGCGCGAGCGAGAGGCGGCGGCGGGGGCGCTCGACCGGGTTGGCCTGCGGGCGCTTGCCGAGCAGACCTTCGGCCGCCTCTCCGGTGGCCAGCGCCAGCGGGTCCTGATCGCCCGGGCGCTGGTCCAGGAGGCCGGCGTGCTGCTGCTCGACGAGCCCTTCTCCGGCCTCGACCGGCCCAGCGCCGAGAGCCTCGAAAGGCTGATCGCGGAGCTGGCGGGGGAGGGGCGCGCAGTGGTCATCGCCACCCACGACCTCGAGCAGGCGCGGGCCTGCGACCTCGTCCTCTGCCTCAACAAGCGCCAGGTCGCCGCCGGGCCGCCGGACCAAGTGCTCGATGACATCGGCGTGCTGGAAGCGACCTACGGCGGCGCGATCGTCGAGATCCCCGGCGGCGGCGGCCGCGCGATCCTGCCCCCGCACCATCACCACCACTGATGCTGGCGCCGCTGCAAGAACCGTTCATGCAGCGCGCCCTCGTCGAGGTCGTGTTGCTCGGCGTCGCCGGCGGCGCGCTCGGCTGCTGGGTCGTCTTCTACGGCCTCTCCTACGCGGCCGAGTCGCTCTCACACTCGCTCTTTCCGGGCCTGGTCCTGGCCGCGATCGCCGGCGCCCCGCTGCTGCTCGGCGCCGTCCCGGCGATCGTCCTCGCCGCGGTTGCGATTGCGCTGGCGGCGCGGATCGTCGGGGTCAGCCGCGACGCCGCCGTCGCCGTCGTCGTCACCACGATGTTCGGCCTCGGCGCCCTGCTGGCACTGGCGCCGGCCTCGCCGCCGGGGATCGAGTCGCTGCTCTTCGGCGACGTCTTCGGCGTCAGCGACGGCGACCTGATCACCGCCTCGATCCTGGTCGCCGGGGTCGGCGTGGCCCTGCGCCTGCTGCACGGCCGCCTGCTCGTCGCCGGCTTCGATCGCGGCACCGCCCGCTCGCTCGGCGTCTCGCCGGCGCTCGTCGACGCTGCCCTGCTGCTGCTGCTCGGCGCCGGCATCGTCGTCGCCGTGCAGGGCCTCGGCAACCTGCTCGTCGTCGCCGTCTTCGTCGGCCCGGCGGCGGCCGCGCGGCGGCTCAGCGACCGCATGCCGGCGATGATGGCGCTCGCCGCCGGCCTCGCCGCGCTGGCCGGCATCGCCGGTCTCTATCTCTCCTATTACGCGGGCACGGCCGGCGGTGCCTCGGTGGCGTTGGCGATCGTCGCCATCTACCTGCTCTCGCTGCCGCTCGGTCACCTGCGCCGCTCGCGCCGCTCCGCCCTCATTCCCGCCGAGGCTACGATCGGCTGATGGCGACGAAGACCGACAAGGCCTGGGCCGAGCACGCCCTCACCGCCCTGCAGGAGGCGGGCTTCAGGCGCGGCGGCGCCCGTACCGCCGTGGTCGAAGCTCTCGCCGATCACGACTGTGCCGTCACCGCCCTCGACCTCGACCAGGAGCTGCGCCGCCGCAGGCCCGCGGTCGGCCGGGCCAGCGTCTACCGGGCGCTCGAGCAGCTCGAGCAGCTCGGCCTCGTGCAGCGGCTCGAGGTGACTCGCGGCACCGCCGGCTACGAGCGGGTGGAGCCCGACGGCGAGCACCATCACCACGCGATCTGCCGCCATTGCGGCCGCATGGTCCCCTTCGAGGATCCCTCGCTGGAGCGTGCGATCGCCAAGCTCTCGGAGGACATGTCGTTCGAGGTCACCGACCACGACGTGGTCCTGCGCGGCCTCTGCGAACGCTGCTCGAACTGATTTAGGTAGAGAATGCTTGCCGGGTGAGCGATCTCGGCCAGATCTTCTTTCTCTCGCTGTTGGCGATGTTCAACCCGACCCTGCTCGCCGCGGTCACCCTGATGCTGCTGACCGAGCGCCCGAAGCGGCTGATGTTCGGCTACCTGCTCGGCGCCTACACGACCAGCATCACGCTCGGCCTGGTGATCGTCTTCGCCCTGCACGACTCGGGCGCGGTCAGCACCAGCAAGCAGACGATCGGGCCGGTTGAGGATCTCGTCATCGGCGGCCTGCTGCTTTTGATCGCCTTCGTCCTCGGCAGCGACCGCGACGCGCGCTTGCGCGAACGCCGGGCACGTCGCAAAGAAGCCAAGTTGGCAAAGGCGGGTGGCGAGAAGAAAGAACCGCTGCCGATGCGTCTGCTCGGCCGCGGCTCGCCGCGGATCGCCTTCGTCGTCGGGCTCCTGCTCAGCTTTCCCGGCGTCTCCTACCTGACCGGGCTCAGCCACATCGACAAGCTCGAAGCCGGCGTCGGCCCGACCGTGCTGCTGGTCATAGGCTTCTGCTTGATGCAGCAACTTCTGCTCGAGGTGCCCTTGGTTGGCTACATCCTGCGGCCCGAGGGAACGCAGCGCGCCGTCGACGGCTTCCGCGCCTGGCTGGCTCGCAACGGCCGCCGTGCCGGGATCGGCGTCGCCGCCGTGCTCGGTGCGCTTCTGATCGTCCGCGGCATCGCCGGGCTGGTGAGCTGAGATGAAGAAGTGGGGAGTCCTCGTCGTCCTCGGCGCCGCCCAGTTCCTGATGGTGCTCGACCAGGCGGTGATGAACGTCGCGATCTCCCAACTGGTCGAAGACTTCGACACCACCGTCACCACGATCCAGATGGTGATCGCCTTCTACGCGCTTGTGATGGCGGGGCTGATGCTGACCGGCGGCAAGCTCGGCGATATCTGGGGGCGGCGCCGCGCCTTCACGATCGGCATCTGCGTCTACGCAGTCGGGTCGGGCCTCACCGCCGCATCGTGGAACGTGCCCTCGCTGATGCTCGGCTGGTCGGTCCTCGAGGGGATCGGCGCGGCGCTGGTGATCCCGGCCCTGATCGCCCTCGTCGCCGGCAACTACAAGGGCGCCGATCGAGCGATCGCCTACGGCGTGCTCGGGGGCGTTGCCGGCGCAGGCATCGCGGTCGGGCCGATCCTCGGCGGCTGGGCGACGACCGAGCTGAGTTGGCGGATCGTCTTCGTCGGCGAGGTCGTCGTCGCGCTGGGGATCCTCGCCGGAACGCGGCTGATTCGCGAGCCGGAGCGGGAGGGGCCGCCGCCGGTGCTCGACTGGATCGGCGGCGTGCTCTCCGCCGCGGGCCTGGCCCTGGTTGTCTTCGGCGTCCTGCAGGCAAGCAACTGGGGCTGGCTGGCCCCGCGCAGCTCGCCGATTACGCCCTTTG
Source organism: uncultured Solirubrobacterales bacterium (assembly GCA_963720805.1). Taxonomy (GTDB): domain Bacteria; phylum Actinomycetota; class Thermoleophilia; order Solirubrobacterales; family 70-9; genus VRUE01. The sequence continues at coordinate 204,274 of CAVRGT010000005.1, forward strand.
GCTTCTCACTGACCCCCTTCGTGATCGCCGCCGGCGCCCTGGTGCTGGCGGGGTTTGTCGCCTGGGAGCGCCGCCGCGAACGGCTCGGGCAGGACCCGTTGGTGCACCTGCCGCTGCTGCGGATCTCCCAGCTGCGCGGCGGCGTCGCCATGTTCCTCGCCCAGAACCTGATCCTGATGGGGATCTTCTTCACGATCCCGCTCTTCCTCCAGGTCGTGCAGGGCCTCGACGCGCTTGAAACAGGCGTGCGCATGCTGCCCGCCTCGGCCGGACTCTTCTTCGCCGCGATCGCCGGCTCGGCTCTGGCCAAGCGCTTCGCGCCACGGCCGCTGGTGCGGGTTGGCCTGGCGACCGTCTTCGTCGCGATCCTGATGCTGCTGAGCACGATCGAGCCCGAACTCGACAACGCGCCCTTCCTGGTCGCGATGGGGGTGCTCGGGGTCGGCATGGGGCTGATCGTCTCCCAGCTCGGCAACGTCGTCCAGTCAGCGGTCGGTGATGCCGATCGCAGCGAGGCCGGCGGCCTGCAGAGCACCGCGCAGCAGCTCGGCTCCTCGCTGGGGACGGCGCTGCTCGGCGCGATCGTGATCAGTGGACTGATCGCCGCCTTCACCGCCAACGTCGCCGGTGACGCGCGCATCTCGGCCGACGTCAGCAAGCAGCTGGAGGTGCAGCTGAGCGCGGGCGGCAGCTTCGTCGCCGCCGATGAGGTGCGTGCCGGAGCCGAAGCGGCCGGGCTCGACGGGCCGACGACGAGCGCCCTGATCGAGAACTACGAAGATGCCCAGCTGAAGGCGCTGAAGACCGCCTTCCTCTTCGCCGCCTTCCTCACCCTTGGCTCCTTTTGGACGACGCGCCGGCTGCCCGAGCAGCGCTTCGACCAGATGCAGGCCGGGCCCGACCCGCCCTCGCCCGAGCCCGAGCCGGCTACGGTCTGAGCATGCTCGATCCCAAGCACGGGCATCGCACCCCGCAGGAGCGCGCCGCGGCCGGCAAGGCGGCCCGGGCCGAGGCACCGCGCTCGAGCCACGCCGAGTGGGAGCCGGCAAGCGATCGTCCCGACCCGGTCGAGCTGCTCGAGGGCCAGGCAACCTCGCGGGTCGGCCAACTGGTGCCGCTGCGCTATGGGCGGATGCTGGTCTCTCCCTTCACCTTCTACCGCGGCGCGGCGGCGGTGATGGCGGCGGATCTCGCCGCGACCCCGCGCAGCGGCTTCGACGTGCAGCTCTGCGGCGACGCTCACCTCTCCAACTTCGGCGCCTACGCCTCTCCCGACCGCGAGCTCGTCTTCGACGTCAACGATTTCGACGAGACCCTGCCGGGGCCCTGGGAGTGGGACGTGATGCGGCTCGCCGCGAGCTTCTCCGTCGCCGGGCGCGCGAGCGGCTTCAAGCGCCGCGAGCGGCTGGCGATCGTCGCCGCGATGGCGGCCCAGTACCGGGCGGCGATGCGGCGCATGGCCGAGCTCGGCAACCTCGAGGTCTGGTACACGAAGATCGACGTGGGAGCGGTCGCCAGGGGCTGGGAATCGGCCGCGGGCGAGAAGGAGGCCGCGACCTTCCGCCGCAACCTCGAGAAGACCCGCGCCAAGGACCGCATGCGCGCCCTCTCGAAGCTGACCCGCGAAGTCGACGGCGAGCTGCGCATCGTCAGCGAACCGCCGCTGATCGTGCCGATGGACGAGCTGGTCGAGGCCGACCCCGCCAAGGTCGAGGCGCGGGTGCGGGGCGTCATCGCCGACTACCGCGACACGCTCCCCGAGGACCGTCGCGTCCTGCTCGACGGCTACCGCTTCGTCGACGCGGCGCTCAAGGTGGTCGGCGTCGGCAGCGTCGGCACCCGCGCCTTCATCGTGCTGATGGTGGGGCGCGACAGCGGCGACCCACTCTTCCTCCAGGCCAAGGAAGCACAGCGCTCGGTGCTCGAGCCCTATGCGGCGCCGTGCGCCTTCGAGAACCAGGGCGAGCGCGTCGTCCAGGGCCAGCGCCTGACCCAGGCGGCCAGCGACATCCTGCTCGGCTGGGTCAAAGCAACCGGCGTCGACGGCAAGCAGCGCGACTTCTACGTGCGCCAGCTCTGGGACCAGAAGGGCTCGGCCAAGGTCGAGAACATGGACGCCCGGGCACTCACCACCTACGCCGAGATCTGCGGCACGACCCTCGCCCACGCCCACGCGCGCAGTGGCGACCGCATCGCGATCGCCGCCTACCTCGGCAAGAGCGACACCTTCGACCAGGCGATCGCGGCATTCGCGGAGAGCTACGCGGACCAGAACGAACGCGACTACGCGGCGCTGAAAGCGGCGGCAGATGACGGTCGCATCGAGGTCATGGAGCCGCCGGAATAGATAGGGAACGCGGCCTCGAACTACGACGTGATTTCGCCCCTTCTCCTTCTCGAGGACAACTCGGGGATCCTCATCGGCGAGGACGATCTTGCCCGTGCGGGCGTCGAGGGCGACGAACTTGCCCTCGTAGCCTCCGAAGTCGGCGCGGAACGGCCGACGGGCGGCGACAATGCCTGGGGCTGACTGGTCGATTGACCCACGTATACGGGGGCAAAGGGTTCAGTCAGTGCCGCGCTGCCCGCACTTATTGCTGGAAAGAGGTCGCCACGGCCATCTCATCTAGGCGGTACTTCGGGCTGCTTCTATCGCCCATTCAAGTGAGGCGACGATCTTGCTGCCACGCCGCTTGAATCCAAGCTCCTGCCTCGCCGCGTCCAGTAGCTGCTCTTTCGTCCGCAGCAGGGTGTCTGACTCGATCCAGCGGATCAGCTTGACCAGGTCGCCCGGCGAGTAGTCCTCGATGCTGGACCGGCCGACGCGGATCGGTGGGTTAGCTCGCCTCGTTTTGCCATGTTCGCCCTCACCGTCGCTCGACGTCGGGTTCTTCGGGAGGCCGCCGGGGGAAGGGGGGATGCCACTCGGGACCTTGCATTCGTCGAGATCGCCGGCATCGGCCTCGTCGGCCGCTCGCACGGCCGCCGCGAATGCGGCCTGGGCTCTGGTTGTCTCGACCTCCTTGTTCGAGAACCAGTCCTGTGACCAGATCCTGTGGAATGTCCAGCCGAGGCGTTCCAGGTGCTCTTGCCGCAGCCGGTCGCGGTCGCGAGCGGATTGCGAAGAGTGGTAAGTGGCGCCATCGCACTCGATCGCCAGCACCATCCGCCCCGGTTTTTGCGGGTGCTTGGCGGCGAAGTCGATCCTGTAGCCGGCGCAGCCGTGCTGGGGGTCGAGCGAGATGCCGGCTCGGGCGAGGGTGTCGCGAACGTCGATCTCGAAGGGGTTGAGCTCAGGGATCGCGGCCGCACCGTCACCGAGCTGGGTGCCGCCGCTCGTGCAGTACTCCAGGTAGCCGCGCAGCAACTCCACTCCGCGCGCCTTCGAGCGTCCGGGATCCATGTCGTGGTGATCGAAGCTGGAAACCACGGTCATCCGGTCCTTGGCCCGGGTGATAGCTACGTTCAGGCGCCGCTCGCCGCCCTCCATATTCAGCGGTCCAAAGCGGTAGAGCAGCCGACCCTCGGTGTTCTTGCCGTAGCCGACAGAGAGGATGATCGCGTCGCGCTCGTCGCCCTGCACGCGCTCCAGGTTCTTGACGAAGAACGGCTCGTGCTGACGTTCCTGGAAGAACTCATTGAGTGGACCCTCGCCATCGCCGCCTTCCTCTCGCTCCTCGAGTGCGAGGCGCAGCGCCTCGTTGATTCGTTCGGCGTGGCTGACTCCCATCGCGATCACGCCCAGGCTCTTCTCGGGTCGGGTTTCGGCGTGCTCAAGCACCAGCTCGACCACCCTGTTCACCTCGGCGATGCCGCTTTTTTCCGAGCCCGCCTGCCCGGGTGAGTGAGGCACCAGGACGTGGGCGATGCAATCTGGTCCGGATACGCCCGGGAACGTGGTCAGGCGACGGTCGTAGACGTGGATGTTGGAGAAGTTGATCAGCCGCTCATCGCGGGAACGGTAGTGCCAGCCCAACATGCGGAAGTCGATGAAGGCCGCCAACGCCTCGAGGATGCTCTCGTAGCTGCCGTCCACGGACAGGTAGTTCTCGTCTGAGTCTTCGTCAACTTCAGGGTTTGTAGTGTCGAAGAAGGAGGTCGGCGGCAGCTGATGTTCGTCACCTGCGACGACCAGCTGCTTGCCGCGGGCGATCGCGGCGATCGCCTCGGCCGGACGAACCTGGCTGGCCTCGTCGAAGACGACGACGTCGAAGTAAGGCCGGTCGGAGGGCAGAACTTGCGAGACGACGAGTGGGCTCATCGCCCAGCAGGGCTTGACCGCGAGCATTACGTCGGGCGCGGCGGAGAAGAGTTGGCGGACCGCCAGGTGTTTACGCTTCTTGTTTGCCTCGGCGCGGATCAGCCGGGCGTTCTCGGGCGATGCGTCCTCGGCGGCGATCGCCTGTTCGGCGCAGCGACGGCGCACTCGCTGCGGCGTCGTCTCGATGTGTTCTCGGTCGAGCCTCTGAAACTCGCGCACCAGCTCGTGATGCTGCTCGCCATCGAAGGAACCGAGGCGAGCATCGCTCAACATCAGGTGCTCGACGATCGAGGTGAGCCAGATGAAATCGAGGATCTCGGAGGCTTCGTGGCGATCGAGCGGCTGGGCCTCGAGGCTGGTGAGAAGCTCGGCCAGCTTCTGCCCTTCCAGCTCGCTGCGAAGCCTGTGAAGGTGCGGCAGTTTGGCCAGGGTGACGATGTCTCCCATCAGTGCGTCGAGGTGGGCGACGATGTCGTCAAGGGTGGCATTGACATGCAGGGCGCCGAGCAGTTCACCGAGCCGTTGCAGCCGGGCCAACACCCCTTCGTAGCTGGCTTTCAGTGCATCGATTTGTTGTGGGAACGCCGGTATCAAGTCGCTGTTGAGCGCCGTCATCTCCCACTCCCGCTTCAGGACAAGAGCGGTCGCGCCCGCCTCGTACAGTTCACTGGCGCCGAGCTTGGTGTTTGGCGTTAGCGCGCCACGCAGGGCCTTCTTTGCGGCGCGGTATTCGGAATCGGTGACGGTCGCGGAAGCGCGTGAAATGGTCGACTGCTCAAGTGGAGCGGCAGCGTCGATGGTCTGCGCGAGGGGCAGCGCGTAGACCGCCTCGGTCCAGGTTGCGTAGGAGGCGGCGACGCGGTGCCACAGGTCGAAGCGATCAGTCCACCCGGCCACAGTTTCCGGCTCGGTAAGGCCGGTGCCGGCGGCGGCCTGACGCAGACTGGCGATCAACTCTGGGAGCTGTCGGCGCAGGGCCTCGACCTCCGCCCGCCAGGCTGCTGCATCCTCCTCCGAAACGATCGTCGCCAGTGCCCAAGGAGACCCGGAATGGCGGAGCGTGAGCCCACCGCGACCGACGAAATCCTGCAACGTCTCGCGTACCCGGTTTACCGTTTCTCCGTTGAGCCCTTCCAAGGTCGGCCCCCTAAAACGGATCGTGCTCGATCTGGAGCCGGGGATACCCATTAGCCGCTGGTTTGCCTCGAAAAAGCTAATTCCCCAGGGCGAACGTTGCTCGTGGAGCGCCTCCGAGTGCTGATTCAGGTCCTGGCGGCGTTGCGCGAGGGAGCGGTGCAACTCCTCCGCCCTCGGTTGGGCCAAGCTCGCGTTGCGTTCCAACGCCTCCTCCAGGGCTTTCGCCACTTTGCGCTTTGAGGAGACGCCCCCGTGGAGGTCGAGGACCAGGTCGCCGACGCCGACGTCATCCAGGCGGTGCAGCACCGCGTCGATAGCGGCGCGCTTCTCGGCGACGAACAAGACCTTCTTCCCGCGTGCGACGAGTGCTGAGATCAGGTTCGAGATCGTCTGGCTCTTTCCGGTGCCAGGCGGCCCCTTGACGATTAGGTCCCTGCCGGCGAGCACGGCATTGATCGCGTAGTTCTGGCTCGAATCGGCATCGAGCACAAGAAACTCGTCGGCTGGGGGCACGAAGTCGGGCGACGGGATCTCCACGGAGGCACCCCTCTCGCGCAGTGTCTCCTGGGCTTCGGAATCGCCGGCCAGGGCAGCGATGAGGTCGTGCTCGGCAAGTACCTCGATTGAGCTCTCCAGATCCCTCACCATTGGCATCCGGGCATAGGAGAAGTTGGCTAGAACGAAGCGCTCCGTGACGGCGAAGTCGGGAACGGTCGAGCATTGGCGCCTCAGCCATTTGAAGGAGGTCGTCAACTCCTCGGGGGTGTCGATGATCCCCTCGATTCCGGCGGAATCGAGCAGTTCGCCCGGGTCACAGACAATGTCGAATTCGGCCTTCAGCATCTGCAGGAAGGTCGGGTTGACCTCCAGCTCGCCGGTGACTGTGAGCTCGAACTCACTTTGCGCTGCGCCTTTCGGGGCGAGGCGAATCGGCACGAGTAGGACGGGGGCTGCCGGCGTTGCGGCGCTTTTCTGACCGGACCAGGTCGCCATTCCGCACGCCAGGTAAAGGGTTTCGATACCCCGCTCCTCGAAGTAGGCGCCAGCCTTGTTCCTCACCGCGCGGGCGCGCCGCAGAGCGTCATCCAGCTCGTCTTCGTCGGGAAATAGTTTGCTGAGTAGGGCCGGTCGCCCAGCTAGCGCGCTATAGATCAGCTGCCTGGGTGATTTATCAAGAGAGAGTGTGCTGAGTTTGAGATCGCGAAAGTAGAGGAGGTTGTTGCGACCTGTCAGGTCGACCAGCTGTCCAGTCCACGTTTTCGCCGCTCGCTGTACTAGGTCAAGCCTCCGACTTGCGCCGACTGAACTCGACCTGCCAGTTTCCAATTCAACCTCCATGCTTTCCTAGTGTTCGGCTGAGTTCACGCTTTACACAAATAACGCCAGGTGTCATTCAAAGTGGTCCCGAGTTTTGCCGCAATGCTGTGCAGCCTACTCAGGATCTTGGGATTGCTTTGCTGGCGGCGCGGCGCCCGGAAGTCGGCACCAGCGGGAGCAAGCTTCCAAGGAATCGCCGCCTTCGCCGAGACCCACCCCGGCCAGAGCGAGTCACGACCTCGACCCGGCCGTCGCCGGCCCGCAGTCTTCAACGCCGCGTGGTCGCGTCGGCTCAGCCGGAGTGGACGACACCGAAGCGCTGGTCGAAAATGCCGCGGTCCTCGATGGCGATTGCCTGGGCGAACCGGCTCGCGGTGACCGTGAAACGGTCAAGGAAGCCGACGCTTCCAAGTAGAACAAAGCTGTAGCTGTGCCAGTTCTCCACAAAGCCGACCTGGGCTTTCCATTCCCGCCGCTCGTGCACCTCGCCATCGCGGGGGTGAAGGCGTAGCGCCACGGTCTTGTAGCGAGCGGCCATTGTGCGGCCACCGACCGCGTGCTGCGTCTCCCCCTCATGATTGGCGAGGTCGAGATTCAGTTGGTCAGCGAGTAGATCGCTCGCAAGGATTGCGTCCGCCCCGGTGTCGATCAACCCGTCCAGAACTGTCGTGCTTGTGCCGCCGTTGGCCAGAGAGATCTGCACGAACGGCCGGAACACGGGTTTGCCGAGCCGCGTGTGTTGGGGATCCTCCCGATAGGGATAAAGCCAGGGAAATTGGCTTGCTTCAGCCGAGACCGACATAGAGAGGCTCATCTGGATAAGGAACGCGACCCCGAACTACTACGTGATTGCGCCCCTTCGCCTTCTCGAGGACAACTCGGGGATCCTCATCGGCGAGGACGATCTTGCCCGTGCGGGCATCGAGCGCGACGAATTTGCCCTCGTAGCCTCTGAAGTCGGTTCGGATCGGTTGCATCGCGACCGATGGTAGCGGGCACGCCTGCGGGAAAATTGACGACAAGACATTTCGGCCGCGCGGGCCCGGACTCAACCCTCTCCGGGGCCGTCGAGGAAGCGCAGCACCGCCAGCACCCGCCGGTGGTCCTCACTGCTGCTGGTCAGCTCGAGCTTGGAGAAGATGCCGGTTACGTGCTTCTCGACCGCGCGGTCGGTGACGACCAGCTCGGCGGCGATCGCGGCGTTGGAGCGGCCCTCGGCCATCAGGCCGAGGACCTCGCGCTCGCGCGGGGTGAGCTCGGCGAGGGGGTCGTCGCGGCGCCGGCGGCCGAGCATTTGGGAGACGACTTCGGGGTCGAGCACCGAGCCGCCGGCTCCCACCCGGTGCACCGCGTCGGTCAGCGTGGTGACGTCGGCGACGCGGTCCTTGAGCAGGTAGCCGACGCCCTCGGCGCTCTCGGCCAGCAGCTCGCGGGCGTAGGCGACCTCGACGTACTGAGAGAGGACGAGGACGGCCACCGCGGGCAGCTCGGCGCGGATCTCGCGGGCGGCGCGCAGCCCCTCGTCGGTGTGGGTCGGCGGCATCCGCACGTCGACGATCGCCACATCGGGCTTGTGGGCGCGGACCTTGCGCATCAACTCCTCGGCGTCGGCCGCCTGGCCGACGACCTCGATCTCGGCCTCCTCGAGCAGGCGCACGACGCCCTCGCGAAGCAGGGTCGAGTCATCGGCGACGACTACTCGCACGGGATGCTCGCCTCCACGGTCGTGCCCTCACCGGCGCGGCTGCGCACGCTAAAGCGACCTTCAAGCGCACCGACCCGGTCTTCGAGCCCGCGCAGCCCCGTCCCGGCGTCGATCTCGGCGCCGCCGACGCCGTCGTCGCGGATCTCGACCTCGACCGCCCCGTTGCGGCGCTCGACCCGCACCGTCGCCACCTCAGCCTCGGCGTAGCGGGCGACGTTGGTCAGCGCCTCGGCGACGACGAAGTAGGCGGCCATCTCGATCGGAGCGGGGAGCCGCTCGGCGGGCGTGGCGAGCAGCTCGACCGGCACCGGCGAGCGTTCGGCGAGGCCGCCGAGGGCGGCGCGCAGGCCGCGTTCGCTGAGCAGAACGGGGTGGATGCCGCGGGCAAGCTCGCGCAGCTCGGCGGTCGCCGCCGCCAGCTCCTCCATCGCCTCGTCGAGCAGCTCGCCGGTTGCCGCCGGGTCCTCGCCGAGCTTGTCGCGGGCGAGGCGCAGGTTCATCGTCAGCGCCATCAGCCGCTGCTGGGCGCCGTCGTGGAGGTTGCGCTCGACCCGGCGGCGCTCGGCGTAGCCGGCCTCGACGATCCGCGCCCGCGAGGCGCGCAGCTCCACGACCTTGGCCCGCAGCTCGGCATTCAGCTGCTCGTTCTCGGCGCTGAGCGCGGTGGTGATCTCCTCCGCCCGCCCGATCCGCGAGCGCAGCAGTCCCAGCAGGAAGGCGAAGGGCAAGCAGGTGAAGGCCGCGACCCCGGCGATGTAGACGATCCGTTCGACCGCATGGGAGACGCCGGGCTGGATCGCCAGCCCGACAAGCAGGATGAGGAAGGCGACGCCGCCGGTGAAGACGACCGGGGCGAACGCCTTGCGGCGGTTGGCGTCGCTGCGCCGCCAGCGGTTGAAGACGACCGCCACGGTGATCGCGATCATGGCGATTGCCAGAACGACCTGAACCCCGTTGACCGCGCTGCGGATGCCTTCATGACCGGCGATCAGCAGCGGGTTTTCGGGGCAGCCCTCGCAGCCTTCGTTGGCCGGCACCGTGAAGATCAGGCGGGCGGCCTGGAGGACGATCGTGTCGAAGTAGGTGAGGACGACGACGCTCTTGCTCAGCCGCCCCTCCAGCTTGCCACCGGGGAAGCAGAGCAGCAGGTGGATCAGGACGGCGTAGGGGAGGGTGTTGCCGAGCGCCCCGATCGCGTAGATCACGGCGTTGTCGGAGAAGGTCATGGCGACGAAGAACCAGGAGAAGCCGACCGCCGTCATCAGCGGGCCGATGTTGCTGTCGGGGCGGCGGTCCCAGGCGTAGAGGCCGGTGCCGGCGAAGCCCCAGGCGGCGGAGAGGATCAGCGCCGCGGCGAGGCCGCGCGAGCTCTCGTGGCCGCTGGTCAGGATCAGCGCCGCGGCGCCCACGCCGGCCAGCAGGGCAAGCGCGGCCAGCGCAAGCAGTGCCCGGCGCAGGCTCGTCATCGGCTCAGCTCCGCCAGGGTGGCGCCGCTCAGCTCGCCCTTGGCGATGAAGCCGGCGGCGGGGCTCTCGGCGAGGGCGTCGCCGAAGTCGGCGCGGTCGCGGCTTGAGGTGAGGACGATGGTCGGGGCGTCGCCGCTGTCGTGCAGACGCGCGGCGACCTCGAAGCCGTCGATGCCGGGCAGTTGCAGATCGAGCAGGACGAGGTCGGGCGCGAGCTCGCGGACGGCCTCCAGCGCCGCCTCGCCGTCGGCCGCCTCGCCGATCACCGAGTAGCCGCCGGCCTCGAGCATCCGCCGCGCCCCGGCCCGGAAGCTGGGGTGGTCATCGACTATCAGGACTGACGTGGACACGCGGCAATTGTCCTTCACCAAGCGGTCCCCGGGGGTACGGCTAGCCACACCATCGCGGCGCGCGAACCGCACCTCGAAACGCCTGATAGCCGCATTGGAAGGGGGCCTGCGCGTTGGGAGTCTGGGCCGGTCTGATCCAACCGACCGAGAGGAACCCAATGCACTCGAAGTTGAACATCGCCGCCCGCGCCGCCCGCTGGAGCGCCACCCACCGCAAGCTGGCCATCTTTGGATGGCTGGCATTCGTGGTCGGGGCACTCTTCCTCGGTGGCGCCGTCGGCACCAAGCAGCTGACCCCCGCCGAAGCCGTCTCGGGCGAGGCGGGACGGGCCGAAGTGGCGATCGAAAAGTCGAAACTGGCGCCCAGCGGCGAGATCGTCCTGGTCCAGAGCGAGCAGTTGACGGCGAGCGACCCGCCATTTAGGGCGGCCGTCGACGAAGCGACGCGCAAGCTCGAGGCGCTGCCCTCGGTGCGCCAGGTCAGCTCGCCGGTGGACGGTGGCGGCCAGGTCTCCAAGGACGGCCACTCGGCCCTGGTCGAATTCACGATCCCCGGCGACGACGAACAGGCCCAGGAACGGGTCGACGCCAGCCTCGCGGCAACCGCCGCGGTGCAGAAGGCCCATCCGGACGTGCGGGTCGAACAGTTCGGCGACGCCAGCGCCAGCAAGGCGGTCGAATCCGCCTTCGAAGAAGACCTGAGCAAGGCCGAGAAGACCTCGCTTCCGGTCACCCTGCTGATCCTGCTGCTTGCCTTCGGCGCCCTGGTCGCGGCCCTGGTGCCGCTGCTGATCGCTACCTCGGCGGTGATCGCGACGATGGGCCTGCTTGCGCTGCCCAGCCAGCTGGTGCCGATGGACCCCAACGTCTCCTCGGTGGTCGTATTGGTCGGCCTCGCGGTTGGCGTCGACTACTCGCTGTTCTACCTGCGCCGCGAGCGCGAGGAGCGCCGGGCCGGACGCAGCGCCTCGGCGGCGCTCGATGCGGCGGCGGCGACCTCGGGCCGCGCGGTCCTGGTCTCCGGCCTGACCGTGATCACGGCGATGGCGGGGATGCTGCTCAGCGGCGACCCGACCTTCACCTCGTTCGCGGTCGGGACGATGACCGTCGTCGCCGTGGCGATGTTCGCCTCGCTGACGGTGCTGCCCGCGGTCCTGTCGAAGCTCGGCGACAAGGTCGAGCGCGGCCACATCCCGTTCCTGGGCCGGTTGCGGCGGCGCGGCGGCGGCTCCATCTGGGGCTCGATCGTCGAGCGGGTGATGCGCCGGCCGGTGCTCTCACTGGTTGCCTCGGCCGGGCTGCTGATCGCGCTGGCGGTTCCCGCCCTCACCATGCATACCGTCGTCAGCGGGGCCGACGACCTGCCCCGCAGCATCCCCGTGGTGCAGACGTATGACCGCGTCATCGCCGCCTTCCCGGGCGAAGCGGCGAGCGCGACCGTGGTGGTCCAGGCCGACGACGTCAGCGCCGGCCCGGTGGCTGGGGCGATCGAGCGGCTGCGCCACGAGGCGACCGCGAGCAAGTACGTCGCCGGGCCGCTCAGCGTCGAAGAGAGCGCCGACGGCAAGGTCGCGGCAGTCAACATCCCCACGGTCGGCAGCGGCAGCGATGCCGAGGCGACGCGGGCGATGCAGCAGGTGAGGCAGGAGCTGGTGCCGAGGGCGTTCAACGGCGTCGAAGGCGCCGAGGTGGATGTAACCGGCCCGGCAGCGCAGTCGCAGGACTTCAACGACCAGCTGGCCAAGAGCCTGCCCCTGGTCTTTGGCTTCGTCCTCGGCTTCGCCTTCCTCCTGCTGCTGGTGACGTTCCGCTCGATCGTCGTCCCGATCAAGGCGATCGTGCTCAACCTGCTCTCAGTTGGAGCCGCCTACGGCGTCCTGGTCCTCGTCTTCCAGCGGGGCATGGGGGAGTCGCTGCTCGGCTTCCACTCCAACGGAGGCATCAGCTCCTGGCTGCCGCTGTTCCTGTTCGTGATCCTCTTCGGCCTCTCGATGGATTACCACGTGCTGATCCTCAGCCGTGTCCGCGAGGGCGTCGACCGGGGCCTCGGCACCGACGAGGCAGTCCGCCAAGGCATCTCCGCCACGGCGGGCACGGTAACCAGCGCCGCAGTGGTGATGGTGGCGGTCTTCTCGATCTTCGCCACCCTCAGCATCATCGACATGAAGGAGATGGGCATCGGCCTGGCAGTAGCCGTCCTCCTCGACGCCACCCTGGTCCGCGGCGTCCTCCTCCCCGCAACGATGAAGCTCCTCGGCGAGCGCAACTGGTACCTGCCGCAGGCTCTGCGGTGGCTGCCTGAGGCGCACGAGCCCGAGCCCGCTCCGGCGCAGGGCTAGCGAAAGCAGTCCCAAGCGGCCCCGGCCAATCGGTCGGGGCCGCTTTTCCATGGTCAGATAGACACCACAAGGTGTATAGTGATGCTATGAGCAGGACGCAGGTTTACCTGGGCGAGGGCGAGTTGGAGCTCCTCGATCGCGCCTCGCGCGACACCGGTGCGTCGCGCTCGGAGCTGATCCGCCGCGCGGTTCGCACCACCTTCGGCGAGCAGGGCAAGGACGAGAAGCTGCGCGCCCTCCAGGCCAGCGCCGGTTCCTGGCGAGGCCGGCGTGCCGGCGGCGCTGAGTACGTCGACGCCCTGCGCGGCGGTGACCTCAACGACCGCCTGGCTCGACTCGGCGTCAAGTGAAGCTGCTGGACACCAGCGTCGCGATCGACCATCTCCGCGGCTCCTCACCCGCGGTCGATCTCTTGAGGGACATGGTCGAGGCCGAAGAGGCCCTCCTCGCCAGCGAGGTCGTCCGCTTCGAGTTGCTGGCCGGCGTACGCGAGAAGGAGGTCGACGCTCTGGAGCAGTTCTTCGCGGCAATCTCCTGGGTGCCGGTGGGGGAGGAGGTCTCCCGAACCGCCGGCTCGCTCGCCCGGCGCCACCGCCGCTCCCACAGTGGCATTGACGATGCCGACTACCTAATCGCGGCCACCGCGCTGTTGCTCGAAGCCGACCTGTTGACCACAAACGTGCGCCACTTCCCGATGATCGCCGGGCTCAAGCCAGCCTACTGAGGGTGCCTTCCACGCGATCAAATTCGGCCTGAACTGTGAGGTGGGCGAAGCCTTCTCGCATACTGCGCGATACGCGACAATACGGAGAGTGCGATGACGGGCAAACAGAGCAAACAAGGTAAGCAGAGCGTCAGCTTTCGCTTCGACCCGATCACGGTTCGGCGCCTCAAGGACCATGCCGCCGATGCGGGCTCCGGCCAGACGGCGCTTGCCGAGCGCTACATCGAGGAGGGTATGCGCCAGGACGAGCATCCCTTGATCTACTTCCGAGAGGGGCCCGCTGGTCGACGGCCAGCCCTGCACGGCTCCCGCCTCGACGTCGCAGAGGCGATCGAGACGATTCGCCAGAACGACGGCTCGGTCGAGGAGGCCGCCTCTTACCTCGAGATTCCGGTTGAGCAGCTGGAGGCCGCGGCGCGCTACTACAGCGAGTACACCGACGAGGTGGACGAGCTGGCTGAGCGCTCCCGGGCTGCCAGCGAGCGCGAGCGCGAGCGTCGGCGCCGGGGCCACGAGGCGCTTGCGTGAAGCTCCTGCTCGACGAGATGATCTCCCCGGAGATCGCTCGTGAGCTACGGGGTAGGGGGACTTCGACATCCAGCCGATCAAGGGCGACAGGCCCGACTTGGAGGCGGTCGCCGATCGCGAGATCGTCCGCCGCATCGCCGCCGAGCAACGGACCCTCGTGACCAACGACGTGCTCGACTTCCAGTTGATCCACAACCAGATGCTGGCCGCGGGCGAAGAGCACCATGGCCTGATCTTCAGCAGCGATTCCACCATGCCCCGAAACAAGGCATCGATCCCGCTCTGGGTGAGAACCCTGGAGAAGGTCTTGACTGAGCATCCAGCCAACGACGCGCTGAAGAACCGCGCTCGGCACCTTCCGTAAGGTGCCGCTTGTCAAGGCCGGTAGAAAACTGGGCCACTTCTGCCGGTCTAAAACTGGTCCACCTGGGCAGCGAGACTGCGCCGCGGGTTGCAGCGCAGAAGTCGCTGATTTCCAGGGGCTTGGTAATGCGGCTGAATGGAGTCGAACCATCACGGGTGTTTCCACCTGACTGGCGCACCACTGGCGCACGAGGTCAGCGACCCTCGTCTGGGTAACGACCGTGGAGGCGCTTGTGTCCCCGCTCGTAGACGCTGCGGCTCAGCGGGTTGTCTGGGTGACGCTCACCGAAGGCGATCATGATCCAGGCCAGTCCGTCAGGCACCCGGGTGAGTCGGAAGACGAAACCGAAGGGTGCCGCCGAGGCCCCCTTTGCGTCGAGGGGAACGCGGAGCTTGCGACACCCCGGCAACATGATTCCGTTGTCGCCTTCCGCTTCGCACTTCTTCCAGGCGAGTTCTGTGCGGCCAGCTTCGATTTCTCTACGTGCACGTTCGGCTTGGGCGCGTGCCGGAGATCGAGGGGCGTAGCGCTCGACCTCTTCCGCCCAGACGGGCGACCGGAATTCAATTGAAACTGGAGGCAGCTTCCCCCTGCGGGTCATACAGCCAGAATAAAGTGCGAGGTGACCCCTGCCCTAGTCGGACTTTTGAGCTGGGCAGTCGCCCGGAACTGCCGCCACTAACCCTCGCCGTCGGTGGGGTCGTCGGCGGTCAGCCGCTCGAAGTCCTCGGTGGAGGCGGGCGAAGTGCCCCACTCTTCATCAAGCTCGGCCATCGGCTTGATCGGCGGCTCCAGGGTCACGCCACCGACCCGATCCGGCACGACCTCGTAGCGCCGACCACCGACTTCGATCATCTCGCCAATCGCCAAGTCGAGCTTCTTTACAGCGGTCGCCATGCCTCAGATGGTAACCCCGGCGAATGGTCCGCGCCAGTCGCTGGAGAGTTTTGAGACGATCCTTGAGCGGTCTGCGGAAATGCCCCGGCTACGATTTGGCGGTGACGACCCGCGAGAGGGCCCATATCGTGCTCGATCATCTGCCTGAGGGTCGCATCGAGGCGGCCTTGGCCGCGCTTGAAGCGGTGGCGGGGCGGGAAACCTCAGTCGCGGCGATTCTCGCGCGGCACGGCGAGCAGCGGCTCGACCCCAAGGATTTCGAGCGCCATTTCGGAGCGCTGGCTTCCGACAGCGAGGGGTGAGTGTGGCCCGGCTTCGCTCATGACCGATGTAGCCAGTGAAAATCAGAGGGAAACTTTGCTGCTGATCAGACGAACGAGTTGCTGATGCGTCGAGGGCTAAGTGATGGCTTCTGACACGTGAGCGTCTGACTGGCGCACCGACTGGCGCACCGACTGGCGCACCGATCTCTAACCAGGCGGAGCCCGGTCGGTCCTTAGGTACGCAGAAACCCCCGACGGTCGGGGGCTTCCGAGTGCGGCTGAATGGAGTCGAACCATCACGTCCCGTTAGGGACACAAGGCCCTCAAACTTGCGCCTGGGGGCGATTTCAGTTCCATTCAGCGCTCTCAGTTGATCTGAGGTGCTCTGAGGTGATGCAGGTTACCGATCTGGAGGTCCGCAAAATGGTCCGCGGATTTGACGACCCCTATAGCTGCCCGGCGCGCCGCTGTTCGGCCGCGACGGCGTTGACGTCTTCGAGCGCTTCTTCGACGCTGACGCGTCGCCAGGGCTCGCGAGCTTTGCTGCTCGGGGGGTGGCGGTGGTAGGGCATTTCCGGATGGCGCTCGGGGTCGAAGCAGTAGCGGAGGGAGACGTCGCCGACCTGGCCGTGGTAGGCATAGCCAGCCAGCCAGTAGCCGTGCTCCTCGTGGGCGTCCTCGACCCGGTCGGCTGACCAGAACTCGGCAATGCTGAAGGTAACGCGGGGGTCGGGCTCGGCATGGTCGCCTTCGCCACGCATGGCGACGCCCTTCAGTCGGACCAGCCCCAAAGGGGGATCGTCGCGCCACTCGTTTGGGTCGCGGCCACCGGGGTCGACGAGATAGCCACGGGCGAAGAGCAGCTCCTGAAGCTGCTCAAAGCGCCGGTAGGAGATCAGGATCGGCCGCTCGCGCATGGGCCGCCGGTTCTACAGGGGCCTTCGGATATCTCGTGCCCGAAGCCGTTAAGCTGAATTTCTGGATTTAGAGGATTACTTGGAACCTGCCGATATAGCTGCAACAATGCCAGAAGGAACCAGGAGCGACAGATGACCGAGCTCTCCGATCACTACATGCGCGTGCGGGACTACGCCCGCAAGTTCTCCCTCGATGAGTCGACCGTCTACAAGATGATCGAGCGGGGGGAGATCAAGGCCATCCGCATCGGCAGGAAGACGCTGCGCATTCCCTCCAGCGAGCTTGAGCGTTACCTGGATCGCGAGCCCGCCACGGACACCGAGCCCGCCCCGCTGGAGGAGAGGGTCGAGTCCTTTCGCAAGGCAAACAGCCGGGATCCCGACTCCTTCGTCGACGCCTGGCGCAGCGGCGAGATCGAGGACACGCCCGAGAACGCCGAGATCGCACTTGAGGCGCTCGCGCTGCGCACGGCCCTAGCGCGCCAGCACGCCACCGCTGCGTAGACGAGCTCTTTCTTAACGAGCTCGGCAGCCGTTGACCACCAGAGCAAGCGACTCATGACTCGACATTTGCCATGGGCTGGTGGGTAATTACGAACCCAGGCGTAGGGGTGGCATCGGCGGCAAGTAGGTTGAATACCGGGTCTGATGCTGCTGATCGCGCTCACCAAGTTCGGCGAGTCTCTGGCCCAAACGGGTGCGATCGCCGGTGGCGCGACGGCTTGGGGCGCCTCGCTTGGGCTGATCGCCGGTGCGATCGCCGTGGATGTCGGGTTCGGAGTCGACCGGTGGGCACTC
Source organism: uncultured Solirubrobacterales bacterium (assembly GCA_963720805.1). Classification (GTDB taxonomy): domain Bacteria; phylum Actinomycetota; class Thermoleophilia; order Solirubrobacterales; family 70-9; genus VRUE01. The sequence continues at coordinate 221,340 of CAVRGT010000005.1, forward strand.
GCCACCAAGGGCGGCACGCTGGGTGCTCTGTTCGGGGTGTCGTTCGGCGTCTGGGAATTGATCGCATGAGCCACCGGAACCAGAATGCACGGCTAGGTCCGTTTTCGTACACGATGGCCGTCGCGCTCGGCCTCTTTTCCGCTGCCCTTCTCGACGTTCTCGATATCGGTGGGGTGATGAAGTACCTGATCGCCTTCATGCTGTTGACACTCACCGTCGGCGCCCTGCTCGCCCGATCGGAATCTCCAGTCCACCTATTCGCGGTTTTTCGCTTCGAATCACTCGGGAGGGAGCTGAAAAATGCTGAAGCGCGCAGTGCCGAGGGGGAGATCCAGGCCGGCGGCGGACGATTCCCGCTGACGCGAAAGGTCCTCGGTCTCGACCTCGCCGAAGCGCGCTCGGAGGAGAGTGCCATCCGGCGCCCCCGGCTCTGGATTCCATCGGCCGTCGCGCCGCGCCGGGTTTCCCTCCGCGCGTCTGGCTCCAGCCTGGTCGTCGGTGCCGAGTCGGACGAGCGAGCTGCGAGAGTCGCCCGTGTCGACTTTCCGCAGTACCGACCGATCTACGTGCTGCTGCGTGATCGCGAGGGGGGGAGGGGGGCGAGGCGATGGTGCCGAACCTCGCCCGCGACTTCGTCGACCAGGCGATCGCGGTCGAGTGGTTGGCAGGTGTCGCCGAGCTACGTGGTCTCGACGCCGAGGCGATCGCGGCGAGTGTCGCTTACGCGAACCACGCCGGCAAGCGCGCCTGGCTTCTCGCGGCCGAGGAGCTTCCTGTCGACGACCCTGTCCGGGTCGCAATCGCTGCCGCCGCGGAGTAGCGATGTACAGCGAGAGCAGCGGCGACGCCGCGGAGTTTCTCGAAGGCTGTCGGACCGCACTCGGCGATGAGCGCCTCGACGAGCTGGCCGAGCACGCGAGCGGACACTCGCCACAGTTCAGAGAGATAGACGACAACTTCGGCAGCGGTCGCCGAGCGCGGGCGATTGCGCACCTGGCGCTGTCGCTGGCGACGGACCTCGACAACTCCGAGCGAGCCCGCCATCTGCAGGAGGCAATCGAGCTTTGGACGCCGGAGGGGGACGCTCTGCCCGCGGAGGTTCCGGTGACCCTCGCGTCTGGTGCGGCCGCCACCACGCTTGCCCAGATCTGTCTGGGAGAGCACCGGCTGCGACTCGAGGGACTGCACGATGTGGCCCTCGAGCTGTGCGGTGAATCGCCGAATGGTTTGCGGCGAGCGACGACGACGGTACCTGTCGTCGTCAACGGTGCCGGTCTGCTGCTGCTGATCGAAGCGAGGCTGGTGAGTGGGGGGTTGCCGGGTGTCTTCGAGGGCTCGCAGGCGGCGCTGGCGGACCGCGACGAGAAATGGCGGCAGATGGAGCGCACCGTCGACGAGCTGATCCTCCGTCAGGATGGTCCGTACGCGATCCGCTACCTGCTGCGGAACAACGCCGATTCCAAGCTGCGGCTGGGTCCGGTTCACGGCGAAAGTGCTGGCATGGCCCTGGCCGTTGCCTCGCGCCAGGCGGCGAAGCGAAGATCGCTGCCGCTCGATGGCCACACGGCGATCGCGGCCGCTATCGCAGATGACGGGCGGGCGCAGCGCGTCGAGGGCATCGCAGAGAAGCTGGCGGAAAAGGCACCGAAGACGGGCGAACCGGAGGTGCATCACCTCCAAGGGCGGGTCGTGCGTCTGCTGGTGGAGAAGAAGCAGGCGAAGGGGCTTGTTCCAGACGGCATCGCGCAGGATCGGACCGTCAACCGCGAAGCGGTGGTCGCAGCGGGGATCGACATCGTTCCGATCACGAATCTGGACGAGGCGATGCGCAGGGCTCGCCTGCGGCTGCGTCGCCCGGCCCTCATCGCCATCGCTGTGACGCTCGTCGTGGTGTCGGCCATCGCCTTCGCCCTGACCCGAGGCGGGACCGACCCTGGGGTTGAACGGCGCGTCGCCGAATCGCAGCTGCCCGACAAAGTCGCCGCCGCTGCCCACCGCCTCGCCTCTAGCGAACCCGACCGCGTCGCCCTGCTGCGTGCCGAGGAGGCGACGGTACAGCCGTCTGCGGCTTCGCTCTCGGCGCTCTTCGACGCCGACCTCGGTGTCGGCAAGCGAATCACCAGCTTCCGGCCGCGGGAAGGGGTGGCGAGCGAGGTCGCGCTGGCCGACGGCCGGCGCCTAGTCGTCACCGGCGGGGCGAACGGCGAGCTGCGGGCTTGGGACAGCAGGACGCGCGAAGAAGAAGTCATCTCGCGCGATGCTCTCGAGGACGAAGCCCGGATGCTCGCAACGTCCGACGATGGGCGCCTAATTGCCGTCGCCGGGACTGGCTCAGTCCTTCTCGCCGAACGCTCCTCTTCCGGCCTCTTCGCTGAGCTCGAAGAAGAACTCTCGAGTGGGGCCAGCGCCGTCGCCTTCTCCGCAGACGGCAAGGCGCTCTACGTCGGCGCCGAAGATTCTCTCGGCGTCAGCCGGTTCAAAGCTGGGAGATGGTCGCCGATCGAATGGAGCTCGGTAGACGCTGGTGGCCACTACGTTCGCGACGTCTTTCCACTCGATGCCGATCACGTCGCCTTCTGCATCGAGACGACTGGCAACAACCAGGAGCTGTGGCGGCTTGACCTCCGCCGTCAGGCGCTGTCGGTCGTGCGTGACCCCGGTGGCGGCACGGTGCCGTGCCCGGCGGCGCAGCTGAGGCCGGGAGTGATCGCGACTACCCACGGGCCGGACTACCTGGAGGTCCGCATCGGCCGGCTCAAAGGCGCCCGCTGGCGCCAGGTCGGCTACCACCGCCTGCCGGAAGAACTGGACGTCTTGGGTGAAGTCCCCGGGGGCCGCCTCGTCTACACGGCGGGAGACTCGGGGATCACGACGCTCTCGGAAAGCGGCGAAGTGGTTGCGGAAGCGCCGTTGCATCCGTCCGATGTCGACATCTCCGTTGGGCGCGGGGGGCGATCCTTTGCTGTCGTCTCCGGCAATGGGATGGTCAGGGTGGAATCCCTCGAGGGCGAAGACCCGCTGACCCCCCGCCTGCGTCTCTCCAATACGAATTCGCTGGGCTGGGCTGTCAGCTGGTCCGCGAACGGCGAACGCGTGGCTGTCGGTTCCCAGGAGGGCGATGTCTCGGTCTTCGATCCGCGTGACCCTGGCGCCGGCGCCCTCGTCTGGAGGCACGTGTTCCCAGGCATGGTCAGGGCGGTTGAGCTGGACCCGCTCGGTCGCTGGGTCTGGGCGGCTGGCGACACCGGCCAAGTCGCCCGCATCGACGCACGGGATCCCACCGCAGACATCCACTACTCAGTTGCCCTCGGCGGGGTGATCCGTGACCTTGAGCTGTCTCCCAACGGCAAGAACCTCGCGGTCGCCGGTGTCCCCGGCGTCGGCGTTGTGTTGATGCGCCCAGACGTTGAAGCGTTCGAAAGCGGTGGGGAAGAAATCGACGCCATCGGGGTCGCCTGGCTCGACAACGACCGGCTTCTGGTCAGCAGTGGTGCCGATTCCGAAGGTGATCGTTCCAAAGCGATCCTGCGCGTCCTCAACACCCACCTCAAACAGGTCGGCGGGAGCACCCCCACCGGGGATCCGGGGATGATCTCGGTGCGCGTCCACGGCAAGCGGGCGGCCGCGGTCGGGTTTAGCGGGCGACTCGAGATCTTCGACGTGGCCGGCGACACCCCCCGCCTCCTGCGCACGGTCTCGACCGAAAACGAACTGGCGACCGACGCCGCCTGGTCTCCGGACGGCGGTGTCCTGGCGGTGGTCGGAAACGGCGGCAAGGTCACGTTCCTCGAGACCCGCACCTTTCAGGTGGTCGGCACGCGCTCACTCGGGGACGGCGGCGGCGCGGCGCTGGCCGCTCACGACGGAACTCTTGCCACCCTTGCGGTCGGGCAGGCGACGGTGAAATTGATCCCGTTCGGGGCTCCGGCCTGGAGCCAGGAGATCTGCGATCGCACCCACCAGTTCCTCAGTCCGGCCGATTGGATCGAGCTGGTCGGACCTTGGCCACCATACCAGCGCCCCTGCAGGCCGCCTGCCTAGCAGGGTGAGGTCGGCTCTGCCCGGAGTTCGAGGCGGCGGAGCGTGCCGGCGCCATCGGCATGGGCGAGCAGCGATCCCCCATCGAGTTTGTAGGAGTAGTCGACCGCATCGGTCGGACTGAGACCGGTTTGGTCCGCGGGCCGGCCGAAGCGCTCGAGCATCAGGTCGACGGTGTCGCCTGCGCGCAAGGCATCGTCGATGCGGGGCCCCCGCGCCTTTACCGACCCGACCCCGGGCTGCAGGTCCGAGAGCGGGTCCGGTTCTTCGTCTGCGTCTTCATATTCGTCGACCTTGGGCGGGCCGTCTAGGGTGGTGACGCGGATCGCGGCAAGACGGTCGTCCCTGACCTCCCCCTCAAAGCCAAGCTTCCGGTTTGTGAGGAAGTCGGTCGGGGTGACGGTGCCGCAACCTGTCGAGTCGAGCTGGAAGGTGAGCGGAGTCGAGGTGTCGTTCTGCAGCTCAGTCGGAGTCATCCCCATCCGGAGTGGGCCGAAGCCTCCCATGGCGAGTCGCATCGCCGTGCTCAGGGCCGGGCCTTCGCCGCCGTAATCGGGGGCAGCGTGCGAGTGGGCTGGCGAGAAGCGCACCTGGACGGTGTTCCTGGGCAGGGTCACAACCCGGTCGCTGGCGGGATCTTCGAGGGTTGCTTCGCTGGTCGCGACGCGCATGTAGATGCTCTGCGGACACCCTTCGTCGTCATTGCAGATCCTGCCCCGCACCCGGGCGATGCGACCATCGGCGGCGAGGTCGAGGTCGAGCAGGCCCCGTTCCCGGGCGACCCAATCGCCATCTTTCAGTTCGAGCCATAAATAGGAGGGGTCGTCGTCGCATTCGAGGTTTTCGGCCGATCCGATCCAGTCGCCGGTCCTCAGGGCGAGGAGGGAGATCCCCCTTGCCGTGATCAGGCGGCGGACGCCCCATCGGCGTTCGTCTGCCTGTCGGGGCAGGTCGGGCACCTCGGTGCCGATCGATCCGATCTCGTCCCCCTCCAGGCAGGCGCTCCCCGAGCGGCGCTCGATCCAGGCCGCACCTCCACCTTCGAGCGGCATCGGCTCTGCCGGGAAGCCGGTCCCCTTCGCGACCTGGCTGAATTGTGCCGTCTGCGGGTCGTAGAGGAATGCCCGCACCGGCCCGCCTCTTCCGGAGAACACGGTGTATTCGCCCAGGACCAACCAGCGTTCCCCGAAGGGCATGACCGCGTCAACCCCGGTGGTCGAGGCGTATCCGGGTCGCTGGAGGTGGTGCAGGTGGAACGGAAAGATCAGGCGTTTTCCGTCGGGGAGGTATTCGGTGAAGCGACCTTGGTAGCTGGCGACGACGACGCCCTCCAAGCCTGGGTCTGGGGATCCAGTGACGCTGTGCCAGGCTCGGCGCGCACCGGTCTCGACATCGACCATTTCGAGCGTGAGCCCCACTTCTTCTTCGCCACCGGAAACGGTCCAGGCGAGCTGGCGGCCATCGCCCGACCAATCGAGTTCGATCGGGACATCACCCGGCGCCAGTTTGGCGACATATCTGATCCGACTGCCTTCGACGACGCCGATGCGCCTGCCGGCAACGAAGGCGAGGAGTTGGTGGGCCTGGGACTCGACCGTCTTGACGCGGGACGGAGGTAGCCCGGCATCGCCGCCTCCGCTGGAGGCACCGCACCCAACGATCAGTGCCGGTATGAGCAACAGGCCAGTTAGGGCTGTTAGCCGCTGCATGGCCCCCACTCGCCCTTGCTGAGTTCGACGCGGCGAACGGTTGCGCCGCCGTCGACGATCACAGCCAATCTGGCGCCATCCGCGTCGAAGACGTATTCGGTTGTCTCGGTCTCGGCTTTGGCATTGGTCTCGCTTGGCGTGCCGTAGGCACGGAGGAGGCGGTCGGCGTCGTCGCCAGCGCGCACCCCACGGTCCGTGCGGGGGCCGCGGGGTTTGATCGCGCTGACGTCCGGCTGGACTTCGGAGAGTGGAGCGTGCGTTTCATCGACGGGACTGTCGAGGGTGCTGGCGGTGATCGCGACGAGCCGCCCACCGGCCAGCCGGCCCTGGACGCCGAGCTCACGGTTGGCGGTTGCATCGGCTAGTTCGACCGTCCCGCAGCCGCTGTGGTCAACTTCGAAGCGCAGAGCGGACGCAGTCCCCGCTTGTATCTCGGAGGGGGTTGAGCCGAAGCGAAGCGAGCCGAGGCCGTCGGAGTCGAGCGTCAGCTTGTCATCGATCGCCGGGCCGCGGCCGACCGTGCGCTTGACGGAGATCGGGGTGGCCGGCGAGAACTTCACTTTCCGGGTCCATGCCGGCAGTGGCAGGTGCGAGCCATCCGGGAAGTCGAGGAGGGCGGCGCCATAGCGCAGGATCTCGTACTCCCTCTCGCTCGCGCCTTCGCAGCCGGCCGGGAGGTTGTATGAGCCGGGACCGTAGGGGTGGCAGACACCGCCGTCGACTCGAGCGATCCGACCATCGTCGGCAACGTCGAGTTCGACCAGGCCTCCGCCTCGATCCACCCAGGCGCCTCCGCGCAGGGACAGCCAATGGTATGAGTCCTCACCCCGTTCGCAGTCTTCTTCGTAGCCAGACCGATCCTCGTGTGGGGGCCCGGTCCCGCGCGCCAGGGCCTCGATCTCGCCGTTATCGACGATCACCTTGTTGATTCTCCAGCTACGGTGGTCGGGCCGGGAGGGGAGGGGTGGCGGCCGGACGCGGTACCCGGCGAGGCGGTCTGAGTTTCGGCAAGTGTCCACGATTTCGGGGTGGATCCAGACGACTCGATCGTCATCGAGGCGGGTCGGTTGAGACCAGTTAGCCCGGACGCTAAGGAGCGGGACCAAGGTCGGGTGCTCGGGGTCGAAGCGGAAGATCCGGTAGGACTCGGCGGGCATCGCAAGCCGTGCGCTGTTCTCCGCCGCGATCAGCCAGGCACCTTCGAGGGGAACTGCGCCGAGTACCTGGGTTGAGGTGGGTTCGGTCCGTTCGGGATTGGGGGGAGGGGGGATCCTGACCGCGATCTCTTCTCTCCCGCCGTCCGGCAGGTACTGCGTGAGCGTCCCTTCGTAGCCGCCGACAACGACTCCGGTCGTACCCGGGGAAATGGGGCCGTAGACGTCTTGCCAGCGGTGGCGCTCACCAGTTTCGACGTCAAGCATGGTGAGGTAGGAGGCGACACCGTTTGGACCGTCCTCGTAGTCGCGCCAGGCGAGCTGGCGGCCGTTGCCCGACCAGGCGAATTCTTCGATCACCGAATCGGAGGGCACGGTGGCGATCGTTCGGATTTGCCTTCCTTCGACGACGCTCAGATGGTTGTCGCCGACGACGGCCAAGCGCTGTGGCTCCAGCGGGTTGATCGTGTCGGTCGACGCCTGTAGGACAGCATCGGCCTGCGACCCGCAACCGACCATCGACAGTGCTGCCGTTCCCGCGATCAGACAGGCCAGGATTAAGTGTTGAACGCCCCTGCACGGATTCAAGAGCCGGGATCATTTCAACTAAACAACTGCCTCCGAGCTACATCCGGGTTTTCAAGTCGGCACCAGCAGTACAAGCGGAGTGGAGCATGGCCCGTCGCAGCAGCCGTTCCGTGAACGGCGATACCGCTGATCCTGCGCTCCATAAGACGGGGTTATTGGGCGTTGGCGTGGCCCGTAGAGGCTTTGGTCCGATTCGACCCAAGTCCAGCGGTCGGCGCGCCCGTCCCGCCGAATCGCACGTTCCTACACTCAGAACATGAGCGAGGACTCCGTCTCTCCCCTCACCGAGTTGCAGACGCCCGACGAGATGGCGCTCGTCTTCAACCCGATCGGGTTCGGGGGTCGAATGGAGCCCGAGGACGCCGCGCGCTTCCAGAAGGAGGCGATCGCCGCTGCGACACCTGTTCCCACCGACATCAAGGAGAACTTCGAGCGCGCCCGTCGCCTGCATCTCTATGGGGTGCTCGAGTACGAGTTCTTCACCGCGGCGCCGGAGTACGCGCTGTTGGTCTTGGAGGCGGCACTTCGAGTGCGCTTCATCTCCTACTACGACCACCAGATCCCGGTATTCCGCGGCGAGGAGGTTGCCACCCTGCCGGCAGCGGACTTCGACGCTGTCCGCGAGGCGAGGAAGACGAAGCTACGGCGAGTCGACGGCTCGAAGGCCGAACTGCCGACCTACCTGAAGGCGCTCCTCGCATGGGCACGGTATGAGCGCCTTCTCCCTGGTAGTCGCTCGCGAATCGTCGATCGGGCCTTGGTCGACCTGCGAAACCATTCCGCCCATCCGACCGGCCGGACAATCGAAGCTCCTCCTGGTTCCTCTCGAACGTTGCACACCGTCGCCGAGTACATCAATCGCCTCTGGGGCGAGCAGACCCCAGGTGGCCGTCACTTCCCGGGGCCTGTCGTACGCCGCCCACGCGTGGTCGGACTCGCGCCCGACGGCTCCGCATCCCGCCAGTTCGCACCCGGGCAGATCCTCGAGGTCCCGACGAGCGAGCGCGAGTGGACCTTTGCCGTTTTCCTCGCCGCCGAGGAGGAGGAGCTGACGCTGCCGTGCCAGGGGCTGCGCTTCGCTCACAAGAACGGCTTTCAGACGACGATGTACCCCTGTGAACTTCTCTGGGAAGGTCGATGGCGGGACCTCGCAGGCAGGGTCGAAGCCGATGAGTTCTGCGACGCCTCCGATGCAGTCGAGCACCTTGACCGCCTGTTCCTAATTCGGGTTGCCGCGGGCGAGGTCGACCTCGCCCGTAGTACCGACGATCTCCTTGCGTGTCCTAAACCTCCGAAGGGATGCTGGTATGCGGTGGTTGCCGACACGCCTCATGAAGCTCTCGCCCACGTGCGAAACCACGAGCCCGTCTCCGATTGGTCATCGCCGGGGCCCGCGGAGGACTGCGCAGATTGCTTCGTCGAAGTACGGGGTCGCTTCGCGACGACGACCGAGTTGCTTAGAAGTCTGGGCCGGACCTAAGCTCGCCGAAACCTGCTTAGGAAAAGACCTCTTTACTCAGAGGGGAGGACGGTGGCAGCCCTTGTCAGAAGCTGCTCCACCAGATGGGCGCCACCGAACTCGCCGGCGAAGAGCGAGATCACGGCACAGAGCGTCGCCGCGGCGAGCAACGCCGCGAAGCAGGTCTGCCGAATCGTCCAGAACAGCAACTCACGCTCCATCCGGCGCCTGGCGACGCTAATTCCCCTCGGATCTCGCTTCAAGAGTTCATCTCTCGGCCTCCAATATCTACAATCGAGCGTATCAGCTAGACTGTAGATATGGAGAATGAGACTCGGTACATCGGCGTGCGTGAGGCCGCTCGCCGTCTTGGCGTACACGAGAACACCGTGCGGAACTGGGCGAAGAGGGGGGTTCTCGTTGCGGCGCGGCAGGCGGGATCGCGCACCCTCCGTCTCGACGCAGCCGAGGTCGAGCGGCTGCGGGGGAGCCGCAGTGGTCCAGTATCCTCGATGGGGGAAGAACGGCGCAGGGTGGGACCGGAGTTGATCGACGCAGCCGAACTGAGTGCCTGGGCGGCAACCCCAGCGGCGGCAACTCTGTTTCCCGAGCTGATGCGCCGCCTCATGGCCGGAACGGACGGCGTGACCGACATCGCCGTCCGGGCCGGCGCAGGAATATCTGCGCCGGGTTGGGACGGACTCGCCCGATCTGCCGGTACCTCGTTCCTTCCCGAAGGGCGCCTTTGCTTCGAGTTTGGGGTAGGTGCCAAGCCCCGGCAGAAGGCCGAGAGCGACTACCTAAAGCGCTGTGAAGATCCGGCGGGTCTCGAGCCCGCCAACTTCACGTTCGTCTTCGCGACCCCGCGACGCTGGACCACGGCCTCGGCCTGGGCCGCGGAGAAAAAGGAGGATGGCGTCTTTGCGGACGTCCGCGTCCTCGACGCCGACAACCTTGAGGGTTGGCTCGCCCAGACCCCTGCCGTACACCACTGGATCTCCGAGGAACTCGGTCGCCGCCCGCAGGATGCCCAGACCCTCGAGTCATGGTGGCGGCACTTCGCCCGACGCACCGAGCCTCCGTTGCCTCCCGATCTATTTCTCGCCGGACGCGACGCCGAGAACGAGCGTCTCTCGGAGTTTCTCCTCTCGGGTCCCGACCTCCTAACGGTCAAGGCGCCTTGGCGTGAGGACGCGCTCGCGTTCTGCGCGGCCACGATCGAGCGTCTGCTGGGGGAAGGAAAGTTCCCTCAGCCTCCCCTCCTCGTCTCATCGGCGGAGGTCTGGCACCGGGTCTGCGGCCAGTCGGGGACCATGACTTTGCTTCCCCTCTTCGACGATCCCGACATTGCTGCCGCGACCGAGGGAGGGCATCACGTTATCTTGGCCCTCGGCTGGGAGCCGACAGTATTCGGCGACCACATCGAGCTGCCTCGCCCCGACCGCTCGGCGGCGGGCGCCGCCCTTGAAGCGGCCGGCCTCGACTCCGACCGTGCCTACTCGCTCTCGGCGCAGGCACGGCGAAGTATGCCGGCACTCGTGCGCTCGCTTTCCCGCGATCCACAGTTCGCCCGCCCGGGCTGGTCGAAGCCGCCCGACTCGGCAACGATCGCCCCGCTCGTCCTACTCGGCTCCTGGACCGATTCCGAGCAGGACATCGCCGCGGTGAGCGCGATCGCCCGAAGGCCCTGGGAGGAGATCGAGCGGATCCTTCTGGCGTGGCGGGCAAGTGAGGACCCGCCCTTTGCAAATCCAGGGTCACAATGGCATCTAGCGTCCGGCGAGCAGGCCTTCTTGATCCTCCGCGAAGCCTTGACCCGCGGCGATCTCGCGGAGTGGAGGCGACTGGCGACCGAGGTGCTCGGCGAGGTCGACCCGAGGGCGCGACTGGTCGGTGAAGATCGGATGCTCTTCGGCCTGACCGAGCGACCGCAGCTTCATTCCGATGTGCTCCGATCGGGGATGGCGCAGGGCGCGGCACTCCTCGGCGACGGCGGTGAGGTCCGATTGGCAGACGGCAGCACCGGTCCCGAACATGCCCGAGCGCTCGTCACGGCCGTCCTCGGTGCCGCCAACGAAGCTTCCGGGGTGGACCTCTGGGCCTCGCTCAGTTCTCAGCTGCCGCTCCTCGCCGAGGCGGCACCCGAAGCGTTCCTCGATGCGGTTCATGCCGACCTCGACCGTGACGAGCCATTGCTGGTGGGGATCTTCCAGGACGGCGATCGAAGCTCGGCTCTCTTCGGTTCCTCCCCACACACCGGCCTGCTCTGGGCGCTCGAGGTGCTCTGTTGGACGCCCGAATATCTTGCCGACGCCGCCCGCGCGCTGGCTCGACTGCACGCGATCGATCCCGGAGGGCGACTCTCGAATCGCCCGCTGGCGAGCCTCGAAGCGATCCTCGTCGGTTGGATACGTCACACCTCCGCGCCGATGCGACTGAAAGTCGAGGTACTGGAGGCCATCAGACGGGAATCGCCGCAGGGCGCGTGGGAACTGGTGATGGGTCTCTGGCCGAGTTCCCATGCGATCTCCTCGCCGCCGAGCGCACCACGATTTCGCGACTGGTTGCCCGAATCCCGCAGTCTCGCGGTCGCCGAGTGGGTGGACTACATCGGACATCTGGTCGACATCGCGGTCGCGATCGCCGCCTCTGATCCCGCCCGCTGGTCCGAGCTTGCGACCCGTCTCGGGCCATTGCCGCCGACCGAGCGTGAGCGGCTGCTCGAGGCCCTCGAGCGGTTCGTCTCCGAGGCGAATATCACTCCTGAGGAGCGCCTCACCCTGTGGGAAGCAGTCGACGGTGAGGCCGCTCGGCACTCCCGCTTCCCGGATGCAGACTGGTCGATGGCCGAGGAGCCGTTGGGGCGCCTGAGGTCGCTTGCCGAGCGTCTCGAGCCGCACAACGACGTAGGCCGCTTCGCTTACCTGTTCGACTGGCGACCTAACATCCCGGGTCCCGACGACGATTTCCGGGCTCACACGGAACGCCTCGCAGCTGTCCGCCGCGAGGCTGTCGCGGAGACCCTCGCGACCCAGTCCATGGCAGGCTTGCGGACCCTGGCCGAGCGTGCCAAGGTGCCGGGCCAGATCGGCTTTACGTTGGGTGAGCTCGATCCAGACGAGCTGACTGCGGGGCTCCTCGGCTGGCTCGACTCCGAGGTGCCAGCGCTGCGCGACGTTGCCCGCAGCTGGGCCGCCTACAAACTGCAGCAGGACGCCGACTGGTTGCGCGATGCCCTCGTGCACCCGGCGGCGGTCGACACTGAGCGCCGGATCGCTCTTGCCAACGCCGCCAACGCGAACGCCGTCACCTGGGACATCCTCGAGGAGTTGGCCCCCGAGTTGCTCGATCGTTACTGGGTCGAGATCGGGGGTTGGGGGATACGGAGCGCGGATACTCGACGAGCTACCGGCGAGCTGCTCGCACACGATCGGCCATGGGTCGCCGTCGATCTTCTCGCCGCCACCCTTCAAGGCGCCGAGGAGGAGAAGGAGTTGGTTGGCGCCGAACTGATCGAAGCGGTTCTCGATGCAGCATTGCGTACCGATCTCGAGCAGAGCGGCTCGCAGTCGCCGGGATATGAGGTCGGGATTCTCCTCGATCGTCTCCAGGAAACCGACGCACCCATCGAGCGCCTTGCCCGCTATGAGTTCGCGTTCTTCACTTTGCTCGAGGACTACCGTCGACCGCGGGCGCTCTTCCCGGCGATGCGGACTGATCCTGCCGTATTCGTCGAACTCGTCCGCCGTGTCTACCGGGGCAGCGGGGAAAAGCGTCGCCAACTCGATCCCGACGATCAGGAGCGGGCGCGGCACGCCTGGTCGGTGCTCGAGGGCTGGCGCGAGTTGCCGGGGATGCGCGAGGACGGCAGCGTCGATCCGACGGCGCTCGCCGAGTGGGTGAGGGTCGCCCGACTCGACCTCGCCGACTCGGATCGCGCCGACATCGGCGACGAGCAGATCGGGCAGGCTCTGTCGGCAAGTCCGGAGGGTGCCGATGGGATATGGCCCGCCGAGCCCGTACGCGATTTGATCGAGGCGATCGGTAGCACCAGCATGGAGTCGGGGATACACGTCGGCCTCGTCAACAGCCGTGGTATCACCAGCCGCGGTGTCTATGACGGTGGTACTCAGGAGCGTGCGCTGGCCACGCGATACCGAGATTGGTCGAGGCAGACGGCGTCAAAGTGGCCCCGGACCAGCCGGGTGCTCCGGCTACTGGCCGAGTCCTATGAGCGCGACGCTCGCCAACACGACATCCGTGCCGAATTGAGTGCCGACACTCAATAGTGTCGGCACCCGATCTCCTTTGGCGTTTGAGGCCCCGCTGCGAACCCGTCGATCAC
>CAVRGT010000006.1:0-405275 GCA_963720805.1 uncultured Solirubrobacterales bacterium
ATATCCAAGCGCGGATATGAACGGATAGGCACGGATATGCAGCGAGTCAGGCACTTCTCGCCAGAAGTGCCTGAAATCGAGGAGACCGGTTCCAGTCGACTCAGGAGCCTGTGGACGGCCGGAAGCTCTCGAGATCCCAGTTTCAACTCGATCGCGCGCGCTCCAGGTAGCGGCCGAAGTGTGGGACGGTGAACGCGATCTGCCCGCGCTTGGTGGGGTAGATCAGGCCCTTTCGAATCAACGCCGCGCGGGTCGGCGAGAGACTTCTCAGCTCCCGCCCCATCCTCTGCGCCACCTCGCGGATCGGCTGCGGGCCCTCTCCCAGGCTAGCCAGGGCGCGGCAGAGCTCAAGCTCCGCCGCGGTCGTCCGCCCCACCCTGAGCCCGAAGAACTCCTCGTCTAGCTCCTCGGCGACCTCGGCGGCCGCCACGGCGATCGCCGCCTCGTCGATCTGCTTGTCGGCAGCCGCGTTCCAGGCCGCCTTCCCCCACTCCTGCAGGAAGTAGGGATAACCTCCGCTCTCGTCGAGGATCGCCTTGATCGCCTTGGCGGTGTAATCGACGCCGAGCTCGGCGGCAGGCAGCCGTAGGGCGCGCTCGGCGGCCGCTGGCTCGAGCGGCCCGAGACCCGGGAACCCGAACAGTCTCTCGGCGTAGGTCTTTGCCTCGAGGATCAGCCCGGGGAGAGTCGGCAGGCCGGCGCCAACGAGGCCGACCGGCAGCTGCTGCTGCGCCATCCGGTGCATCGCCGCGACAAGGCTCTCAAGTTCGGGCTCCCCGAGGATCTGCAGCTCGTCCAACAGGAGGAGCACCCCTGAGTCGCTCTCGGCGGCAAGCGCCCCGACCTCGGTGAAGAGCTCACCGAGGTCCTGCTCGAGCTCGCCGCTGTCAGCGAGGCCTCGCTCCGGCTCCCACTGAAAGCCCAGACTCACCTGGCCCTCGGAGCTGATCGTCGTCGTGAACGATCCCAGCGCCCCGCGTGCGCGGCGCAGCGCGCGACGAACCGCGCCTCCCCGTTCGTAGGCAACGATGGTGGCCCCCACGAGCCGGGCGATGACGATCCGGAAGTCGCTCTCGCGACGCCACTCGTGGCGAAGCGCCTTCCATCCCGCGGACTCGGCGCGCGATGCGAACTCGGTGAGAAGCACCGTCTTGCCGACCCCGCGCAACCCGTGGATGATCAGGCTCTTCTCGCTGCGCCCGCGCGAGAGGCGGCCAAGCAGATACGAGAACCGCTCGACCTCACGCTCGCGCCCTACCAGGGCGGGCGGCAACGTGCCGGCCCCTGGCGCATATGGGTTCTCAAGCGGATCCACCTCGGCGCGAGTCTAGCGATATCTAGCATTTTCTAGTGATTCTGCTAGAGATGCAAAGAAATTACTAGAAAGCGGCGGAGTGTCACTCGCCGCGTGAAGCCAGGAGCCTGAGTCGCAGCGCGAGGCAGCCTCGGTCCAACGGCCGTCGTCGTCAGGCCGCGAGCTCGTCCTCGATCGCGAGCTCGGTGCGTAGCCACGACACCTCGGCACCGGGCTCGCCACGACGCTGAGCGCGGTCTGCGTCGTTCTCGAGACCCCGCACCAACCTGACCACGTCGTCCCGCCGCTCGCCAGCGACGGCTTCGCGAGGGGTTTCGCCATCCAGGGCAGGAAGCGGCTCGTCCAACCAGCGACGCATTCGGTCGGTCATGAAGCCTCTGAGCAGCCGCTGTTCCTGCGCTGGGTTCAGGTCGCTGGGAGTCTCGTCGGCGAGATCCGCTCCTGACTCGCGGCGCTCTTCCAGGCGCTCCTCGATCGGGGTCACGTCGCGCTCCACCAGCTCGGCTACATCGCCGAAGTCGGTGTCGACAACCTCGATAGCGAGGTCGAGCCTCTCCTCGGACATCGCCTCGACACGGAGCACCATTTCGTCCAGCCACAACCTCGCAATCGGGATGCTGTCGCCGTCGTCGAAGCGCTCGGCCTCGATCACCAGGGCCCCCTCTGGCAACGTCGGCCGATCCCCTGTCAGGAGTCGGTCCCGACGAACCGTGATCTCTATCTCGGGCGACTCGTCGGGAAGGAGGTCGCCGAAGGCCCGAAGGCGATCGCGCGCGACGGTGGGCTGGCTTACGCGCCACGCGGCTCGGCCATCCACCATCGGATTCCCCTCCGGCGTAAAGAAACTGGGAATCACGTTCCAACTCGGAGGCTTGAAACGCATCAGCTCCAGCGCCCCGTCGCGAAAGGCGACCGAGAGGTCCGCGCCGTCCCCAGCCTCATCGACATCTGCTCCGGCGAGACGCCGAAGCTCGGCGAGCAGGTCCGGCTCGTCGTGCGGCTCGAAGAACCGCACGGGACCCCACAGGCTGGGTGTCTCGCCTCCCATCACGCGCCCGAGCAGGATGTCCCAGCGAACGGCGTCGCGTGAGACCTCGGTGCTCCGCACCCTGGCCCGGGTGCCACGGACGATGTCCTCCAACGCGATCCAGTGCCCAGGCTCGACCGCGAGCACACGGTGCAGGCCCAGCTTTGCCGCGGCGATTCGCGACGCCGCCTCCCGCTCGTCGGCAGCAAGGTCGGGGCTGGCCGCATAACGCTCTGCCGGAGTGCCGCCACCGGGCAGCACGCGGTCGCAGCTAAACCAGGTCGAGAAGATCTGCATGTCGCTATCGCTAATCGTGCGATTCGGGCCGCCGAACTCCTCGAGAGCCGCGCTGATCTCGTCGCCGGCTACCTCGGTGGACCAGTCCTGGATGCGCCTGCCCACCGCATCATCGAAGCGTGCTTCCCGCGCGGCGCGCTTCTCCTCGGCCAGGCAGCAGCGCTTGTACTTGCGGCCGCTGCCGCAGGGACAGGGATTGTTTCGCGCAACCGCCACGCGCGCCTACGGTAGCGTCGGCGACGGATGACAAGCCCTCGGCGGTGCCCTCCTTCGTGCCAAGGAGCTACGTAAGTTCAGATCAGAGGAAATCTCATCGCGCCTGCCATTTCTTGGCAAGGGGTAGGTCGCGGAGGAGGCCGAAGTCGAACGTAGAGAGAGGGTTGAGGCTGTCGCACAACCGCTTGAGCGTGCGCGGACTGGCCTCCAACTCCTCACCGAGGGCGCCGAGCATGGCGCGGACGCGCGGTGGCTCATCGAGGGCGGCCCGAGCAACTCGCTCAAACGTACCCCCCGTCCCGAGGATGCGGAGAAGCCGCCTAATCGTCCTCGCGGGGCCGACATCGCTGTAGCGGCCCCGCGTACGCAGCGTCTCGATGAGCGCCCCCTCCTCAGCGCTGAGATGCGCCCGGCTCGCGGGTCGCCGCGTATGGACGACCGCGTTGCCCAGTGCGCTTGGCGGGTTGGCCGCCGGGGTCGCAAGTTCCGGGCGGGCCGGGTTCTGAGTGGTCAGCCCGAGCACGTTCGCCGCGCTCAGACCGGCGGCGTGCAAAGCCGCGCCGACCATGTGACTGGCCACAGCGGTCGCCGATGGGATGCTCGGACCCAGTACGGTCGAGCGCGAGCGGTAGTAGAGGCCTTGTCGCACCCGCTCTACGATGCCCGCCTCGGCCAGCCGCGCCAGCGTGCGCGCGACCGTCCGCGGGGGCAGAGTGCCGAAATCGGACACGCGCCAAAAGCGCTCACCGCCCCTCTCGATTCGGCGGCGGATCCGGGCGGCGGCGCTGGGCGCCCCCGCACGCTTCAGTGTTCCCGGACCCTTCGGCACGGGCGCCATCCTATCTTTTGGCTAATTTTTATGCCTAAAAACGAGACAAGTTGAGCTACCCAGAGCCTATGCCTCAGCGTCGATGGCGGCGATGAAGGCCCGGACAGCATCTGCCGCGTCGTCGATATCGGCAACCGGAAACTGCATCTCCCCCGCCAGCGCACGGTAGGGCTCGGCCCAGGAGTCCGGCACGCTCACCTGTGGCGGCCAGCCGTGTTTGCCGCGGGCCTCGAAGGTCACGATGCAGGCGTCGCGCAGGCTCGACAGATCCTCGACGATCTCGCGCAAGAGCAGTAGATCGATCAGATCACGGAAGCGCTCGTTCTCGCGATCCTCAAAGCGCTCGGTGACCGCATGGATCTTCTGCGCAACCTGAAACCGAGTCGACAGGCACTGCACGACCTTGGGTCCGTCGAGTCCGAATTCGGCGATGTCGATCGCCGGCACCGGTTCGCGATCGACACCGCGAGCATCCGGCGGCGCAACCTCCAGCTTCAGCGTCGCCCATGCCCGCCCCCGATACAGCAGCTTGACGCTCAGGCGGTGAAACGGGGTGCCCGGCATCTGCTCGATCTGCTGCCGCTGAAACGCGAACTGCGAGTAGTCGCGATCGAAAGCCGCATCGAGATCGTCCTCAAGCACCTGGGGATCGCCGAAGAAGACGAGGTCGACGTCTTTCGTGGCCCTGGCGTCGGTTCCGAAGCGAAGCTCGATGGCGATCCCACCCTTGAGGAGAAACCTGGGCATCTCCTCCTCCCCCACCCGGTCCAAGGCTCCGAGCAAGACCATCACCGAGACCCATCGCCTGACCCGGTCGGGGGCGACGCCGGTCAACTCGGCGTAGTGCCCGATCAGCCGCTCGAGATGACCTCTTGCGGCCGGCGGGCCGTCGGGGCGGCGGTTGGGACCCCGCTCGGGGAGGATCGGCGTACTCATCGAACCGCGGCCGAGTGGCCCTCGATCAGCTCTTCATGGAGCCCGGCCGCCTCGGCGCGTTTCAGCAGGCCACGCCGGCGCCCATCCTCGATCGCCGCCCGGATCAAGGCCGGGCCAAGGTGTGCCTCGTGGGCTTGGCGGATCGCCTTGGCCGCGGTGACGATCGGTATGCCCTCATAGGTGGTGAGGTCCTCGGCCTCGAGATCTTCGCGATGAAGGACGTAGAGGGCCGGGATCTCCCGCCGCGGACGGTGCGCTCGCGGGACCGTGATGTGGATCTTCGCCGGGTTGACGTCGCCCAGCTCGTAGAGGCCGAGGGCCGATGCGTGAGAGATGACCGCATCCGCGTTTCTGGGCCACAGGGTCGCCTGCATGTAGGGGTCCAGCGGGGTCACTGGTATCAACGGCACCCGGTAGACGGCGGTCGTCGGGTGATCCAGCTGCCCCCGGCGCGCCATCTCAAAGAGGCGATGGGGATCGAGCCCCAACGCCTCGGCGTCGGCGGTGGTCACGTAGCCGTAGCGCTCGGCGGCGATCTCGGCGAGGCGGTTGTAGGTGGCTCCAGGCATGATCGTGGTTGGAAAGGGGCGTTTTGGCCTTTCTTGTCCAGGCACAAACCTAGCACCCTGTGGAGAAAAAGGGGCATTTTGCACCTTTTTGTCCATAGCTCGAGCCGATAGCCGGAACCAGCCAACGCGGTCCCCCTTGTGTGGGCCGGGAACGACGGTCCTGGTCGCTCGCACTGCCGGAGCGACCATCGCCTTATTCCCGCTCTCTCACCCTTATCGCCATCGTCTGCTCCTCCGCGCTCCCTCCCTCTTCCAGCTCCTTCAGGCGCTCGTCCACCAGGGCCTTTGCCCTGCTGCTTGCCGTCCCCGCAACTCCCCACGCCCCGCTCAGCATTCCGTCGCGCCGCTCGATCATCTGCGTCCCCTGCTCCAGATCGACCATCCTTTGCACCGTCCGCAGTCGCGCATCCGGATCGTCGATCTTCACCTTTGCCAGCTCCGGTCCCAGCGTCGGCGCGTTTGCCTTGTCGCTGACCATCGACCCCACCATCAGTTCGGCCAGTGCCTCACGCTGCTCTGCCCCTAGCGCATGCTGCTCGCCGATCACGAACCGCAGCGCCCCGAGCCGCTTCACCAGCTGCCCCGGTTTTTCCCCAAGTCGTTGCAGCTCGTCCCGCAGCAACCCTTCTCGCTGCTTCTCGTCGAGTTGCTCCAGTACTACTGCCGCCGCCTCGTGGCGATCCTCCACCAGGCATTGCGCCGCTGCCTCGAGCAGCATCTCTTCCCGCTCACCCACCTCCAATCCTTCGGCCAGCTCGACCCCCCGCGCCACCGCTTCGGCCTCGCCCGCGATCTGCGCTTGTAGTGCTCTCTTAACCCCCGCCTTGAACTGCACCGGCAACCTCCCCCGCCTTCTGTCCAGCCACTCCCTGACCTTCGGCGTCTCCTCCATCTCCACCAGCCGCCCCCCCAACGCCTCTCCCGCTCGCTCGTCGGCCACGCCGCTGCGCTCACACAGCACCAGGCCGAGCCCGATCGTCGTCCAGCGTGCGTCGCCCTCGCTCTCCTCCCAACCCGCGGCGATCTCCTCTGCGATCGCGGCCATCGCCTCGACCTCCTCAGCCACCTCAACCACCGCCCTCACCCGACCCGCCAGCCAGTGCAGCTCCTCGGAGTCCCGCCGCATCGCCTCGCCAAGCTCCGGACGCACTGCGTTCACGAAGCGCTCGGTCAGCCCGGACTCCTTGCCCGCTACGCTCAGCCCCGCCGCCGCCACCCGCAGCCGCGGGTCCCGACCCTCGATGGCACCGCCTTCGAGCCCCTCCAGCGCGTCGCTGACCGCCGCCGCGCTCACCATCTCCGGCCAGACCTCGGCTAGCTCGACGTAGGCGCCGAAGTCGTCGCGCACCCCGTCGGCTTCGTAGGCCTCCTTCACCAGTTGGCCAGCTCGGTCTCCCAGCCGCTCTCTTGCCGCCACCAGCCCGAGACTGATCCGTTCCCGCGCCGTCTCGCTCCGCGGTTCCCGCACCTCATCCATCAGCACCCCGACCAGCTCGCCGAATCGAGTATCCGGTAGCCCCAGTCCGCCCGTTTCCAGCACCAGCTCCACCTCGAGCTGCGCCAGGCGCTCCTTCAGCTCGGGATGCGACAAGGCCTCATCCAACGCGTGCACCCCCAGCTCACCCTCGGCCGCCAGCGCCTCTGACTCGAGCATCGCCCGGGTCGCGTTGTGGGCCCGGCTCCAGGCCTTCCGCTTCACTGAGTCGTCGAAGTAGCGCTCGGCGGCTGTCCGATAGCCCGCCTGCTCCTCGGGCTCCAGCTCGCTCAACAGCTCGTCTAGCCTCTCGCCGCTGCCGTCCTCGAGCAGGTCAGCGAACCTCAGGTAGTCGGGCAACACGCGCTCATCGACGCTCTGCTTCTCGCTCAGGTAGGCCCCAACCTCGCGAGGCTGGATGTGGTCGCTGAAGCGCAGGAAGGCAACCAGCCGCTCGTCCAGCTTCTGATGCTCACCCGACTCCGCGACCATCTCCTGCCACTCGGCCAAGAGCCGCGGTTCCCGTCGCAGCTCCACGAACTCCTCCGCGAACTCCTCCGCGATGATCGCCAGCTTCGCCACTGCCAGCAGATCGGGTTCGATCTGGAAGCGCTTGGCCGCCCGCCGCTTCTCCAAAACGGCGACCCGCAGCTCCAGGTTGTTGACGAACTGCTTCACCCGCCGCGGGTTGTGCTTTAGCGCCTGCGACGTCATCGCCACCAGCTCGCCCGCTGCCGCAGTGTCCGCCAGCCTGTGCTTGACCAGGAAGCCACGCAGCTCGTCGGCGCAATAAGCGTCCATCTCTTCGGGCAACATCTGCCCGATTCGCACGCTGCCATTGAAGAACTTGCGCAGGTATTCGTCCACCGCCTCCCGCGCTTCGGGTTCCGAGCGCCCTCCGCTCCGCGACATCTCCTCCGTGACCAGGTGGCGCCGCAGTGCCTCATCGTCGGCAGCGATGATGAAGCACACCTGTTCGGGGCCCTTGCCTTTCGCCCCGGCTGCCGGCTCCAGAAAGGTCTTGATCGTCGCAAGCAGCTCCGTCAGCCGCTCCGGCGAGCAGCGGTCGAGGTTGTCGACCCCGATCACCAGCCGCTTCGCTCGCACCTGCCCGAGTATCTCCTCGAAGCTCTGCGCAAACTGCTCGGGACGGTCAAAACGCTCGCGGCTCTCTTGGATCGTCACCGGCATCGCCACCCGCCCCGCCGCCACCAGCACAAAGGAAAGCAGCGGCCCGATCACCGCAACCGCTACCTTCACCTTCGTTTCTCCTTCCCATCCGAAAAGTGAGATCGCCAGGTAGGCGAGCAGAATTAGGGCCAGGGCAACCCCCGAAGCGATCACCGCACTTCCCAGCGCTGCTCGGCTCACGCGCAAGCCCGCCCCGCGCGGAACGCTTACCCCCACGTCGAAGGGCGCGAGCCTCTTCCTCAGGTCGAACCCACACGGAAGCGCCCCACTCTGCTTCAGGCCCATCCCCACTTCGCGCACGAACTCCCGCCGCAGCGAGTCGTCTTCATAGCGCCATGCGTCGAAGCCGACATACGCCGTCTTTGGCTCGCCGATCGCATTCAGCCGTGATCCCACCTCCGCCAGCACACTCGACTTTCCCGAGCCCCAGGCCCCGAACAGCCCCAACGTGAACCTCCGCGGGAACTCACTGACCGCCTCGACGATCGCCTTCACATAGTCGCCGTGGCCAAACCCGTCCTCGCTCTCGTTGTTCAGCGGTTGCAGCGTGTCGGGCCGGTATGGGCTCAGCCCTTCATCCCCATTGGGCTCTTCTCCACCTTCACCGCCAGCCCTCGGCCCGCCCTCCGAGAAGCCGCCCTCATCACCCGTGCCCCGATCCTCATCGGCCATTCCCCCGACCCCCTCGTCCAGGCTTCGCCTCGCTGCCCCCGCTCGCGTGACTATATATCCGTTCCCTGACAGCTATCTCTGGTTTCCTGACCGCGTGAGGTCCCCAGATACAGATCTCACGCTTGCCGTCGGAACGAGATGCCTCACCAGCCGCCCGTTACCGTGGCGACGGCCGAATTCAACGTGGGATCGGAGCAATCGCTGCGCATCCGGATCATTCCAGGCACTAATTCGCAGTAGTGCCTGGAATGGCGACGATATTCAGGGGTGGTTCCAGTGGGTCCTGGGCTCCGGCGCCGAACCCAACCCGCCCACGTGCAGGGGATTCGTGAAAAAGCGGCTGAAGGGATTCGAACCCTCGACCTTCTGCATGGCAATTACGCCGGTCTCCAGAAGCCGCGCGCCTCGAATGTAGCAGCTTGCAGGGGTTTCGTAACGGCGCGGCGGGCGGCCACGATCAAGAATACGTGGAGATATGCGCCGATATGCAGCGATTTGGGAACTCCTGGCCTGAAGTGCCCGAAACCGAGGGCGCCGGTTCGATCCCGGCTCAACCGCCTGCGCCGCCGACGCCAGATTGCTCAAAAGGCAACTCGGGAGATGCTTGGGGTCAATCATTTGCCTGTCTGTGAACCAACCTGCGTTAGCCGTCGTCTGACCGGCCGTTTCAGCTCTCACGTTGGAGGTTGTCACGCCCAGCAATGGACGGGACGGTTCGCCGGGTGAACATCAGCAGGAAGGTGCGAGCGAGGATCTCGAAGTCCGTAAAGATCGACCAGTGGCGGATGTAAGCAAGATCCAAGGATGTGAGCTCCTCGTAGGTGAGGGTAGTCCGCCGGCAGACCTGCCAAGGCCCAGTCGCACCCGGTCGAACCAGGTACCGCTGCAACTGGCGCTCATCGAGAAAAAGATGATGGCGGAGCTCAAGTGGCCGGGGACCGACTAGCGACATGTGCCCTCGGAGTACGTTGAAAAGTTGTGGCAGCTCGTCCAATCCGCTGCGACGAAGCAGCGCGCCCATCCAGATCCGCGCATTCGACTCGTCGGGCTCGGGATCCAAGATGTCGATGCTCCCGACATCACTGGGGCTCGTCCTGAAACGAAGCATGTAGAAGGGTTCGCCTCCAAGCCCGAGACGCAGCGCGCGGACTATCACCGGACCCCCCTGAACTCGGATGCAGATCGCGATGATCAACATCGGAATGGAGAGAAAAATCAATGCGACAACCGACAGGACAATATCTGTCAGGCGCTTGGCGATCATCCCTACATTCCGCGGCCAAAGAGGCCACAGGGGAATCAGCACGGCCGGCTGGCCAAGCACGAATCGGGCGAGACCATTCCGTATATCGGAGAATGATGCACGGGCCTCGATAATCAGGTGGCGCTCGTGACAGCGATCGGCGATTCGCTGCCGGCGATCCGGCTGAATACCGGGGTCGGCCAAGATCACCCTCCCGATCGCGTATCTCTGGGCGATGTCGCCAAGGTCATCGATCACTCCGAGTCGTTGAAGACCCGGGGTGACAGGATCGCCCGGGGGATCTTGACCGTCTTCGAGATACCCCACCACGTTCATCGGGCGGGAAAAATCTCGCAGCGCTATTTCCAGATCGGCTACAGCGCCGGGTGGTCCGACCAGCAAGGCGCGAGCCTCGAAACTGTTGCGAATCACCCAGTGGCGAGAAACCCAGTCATAGGCTCCCCGGAGCAGGACATCCGCGCCGAGGCAGACGAGTCCCCCACAAATCGCCGCGCTAGCCGCGGCAAACACGTTTGTACCATCGGCGAGCGCGACAATCCAACCGAACACAGCAAGCACGCTGGCCACTGAGGCAATGGCCTCGATCCGGGCTCGCTTGGCGTCCTTTTTGTAGAGATCAGCCCAGCCGAAGACGAAGAGTGTGGCTGCGGCGGCGAGACCGATGCCCGCATAGGAGCTTGCCTGAATTGTCTGCACTGCTCCGCTGGAGCTGGAGAGCCAAGCCCGAATTTCGAGACCCGCAAACAGACCGAGCGCAACGCTTGCCAAGTCAGCGGATGAGAGGAACAGGAGGCGTGTCAAGGACCGCAGCCACTGGCGACGGTAGATCCAGGTGAAAGACCTGGACGAACCACCCGAAAAAGAGCGAAGACGGCCGCCGCGATGCCGACGCCTTCCCTCGGTGAGCTGCTCGACCGGCTGCAGTCGCTGGACCAGCCCATCACCTCGACGGGACTTCACGAGCGTGCTCTCCGTGTCAGTGACCACAAATTCGGCGATGAGCTGCCGCACTTGCGGGTCGAGGTCGGATGCGATGTCGAACGCTCTCCTTCCCATCGATTCCTCACCAGCATGGAAGGCAGCCCTGCCGAAAGAGACGAGCTCATGCGCGACGAAGTCCGTGGAATATTTGCCGGAGCGTGCAAGTCTGCCCAGCGCGTTTAGCGCATTGGCCCAAATAAGTGGATTGACGGCCTCGCCCGAGATCGGGTGAGTGAAGAGTTCGATCACGGTGCTGTCGGGAACGAAGCCCCGACCACCAGAAATCAAACGCTCGTAGATAAGTGCAGCATCGCCAGTGACGGAGGACAAGGCCCACCCAAGCTCGCGATCGAACTCCTCGGCGTCCCTGTTGTTGGCGAACCGTTGCGCATGTTCCTTGAGGAAATCGAGCGAGACCGGCACTGAGGCACCGGTTCGATGCCAGTCGCAGACCACCTGGATAATCGCCAGGCCGAGAGTATTCCCGCTGCGTCGAGCGCGCTCGACAGCTTCTAGCAGGGGTGGACCGGAGGCGAAATATTGAGGCAGGTTCTCTAGATCTCGATCATCGAGATGAGGGAAGATGCGCTTCGCCTTGGCACGGTCTTGGCTGTTGAGGGATGGATGAACCTCGACCACTTCCGACTCCGCCATCAGATTCATGAGATCGCCGTTGAGCGACTCTCCCGCCTCCGCGATTTCCTTTTCATCCTGTTGGGAGAGCACCGCGATCAAGGAGATCGTCGGATTCTGATCGAGCCATTCGCGCACAAGTTTTCGATTGAGGGAGCCCGCACGCAATCGTCTGGCGACATCATTGATGAGCAATATCTGATGGTCTTCCATTGCCGGGAACCCTCGCTCGTCTTCCATCAGGACACGCAAGGGATCGTCGCCAAGAGACGGAGGGTCGTGCGCCACCAAGGTAACTTGACTGAGCTTGGCACAGGCCTCGAAGGCGAGGCGCGACTTGCCACAGGTACCCTTTCCGACGAGAAAGACGAAACGTTTCTGGGTCAAGCCATTACAGAGAAGATTCCATTCGCCCCTCTCGACGAATTCCGGCAAGGCATCCTCTCCCCGTTGGCCGATCCAAGGATGAATGCGACAGTCGGCTATCGGATCGAGGTTCTTTTCTGGGCTATCCCGCCGAATGAAAGCTTCGTTGCGGCGGCGACGGCGATCCAACGCCTCTCCGATGACGCCGACACCAAAGAAGAGACAGAAGATGGCGATCACGGCCATCGGACCCGCGACACCAAGCTTCAGGGCCAAAGCGGTGGCCACCGCTACAGCGGCCGTAATGGCCCCAACGGCAGCCATTCCTCTTCTGATCCTGGCCCACATGGCACGCACGAAACCGAGAAACCAGTCGATCACGATCGCACCCGTCTTAGCCCCGCCCGATCACGACAGTCAAGATGCTGTCAACCATATTTCATTGATCATTACTTATTCGGCGATGTTCGAGGCCTCGGTGGATCAGCAAAGTGGTACACACCCGAGTTCGTAATCCGCGCCTTCCAGCGCACAAAGCGAGCCCCACGCCCGATAGCACCCGCTTATGTGGACCTGGCCCCCACTCTCGCCGGGGCCCCGCGAGATCTACTTCGCCAGCGCGTAGCCGGCGCCCTTTTTGACGATCAGCTTCTCGGTGCGGGCCTTGGCGAGCAGGGCCGAGACCTGGCCCGGCGAGATGCCGATCTCGGCGGCGAGCTCTGAGGGCCGGGCGCCGGGCTTGGCGGCGATCGCCGCCAGCAGCTGCTCGCGGCGCTGACCCCGCGGCGCCTGGGCTCGACGGCGGTATTTGCCCGCGCGCCGTTTGCGACCCGGCTTCGGCTCCCTTGACGCGGTGCCGTCCCTCTCCCCCAGGCTCACGAGGGCCCGGCGCAGTTGGCCAGCCTCGGCCTCGATCGCCACCAGGCGATCGCTGATCAGCTTGCGGGCGGACTCGATGGTGTCTGACATGGGCTCCTCGGTGGCGGGGCGTGAGACTCTGCCGTGGAGTGTGACACCGCGGCAGCCGCCATGCCATCGCGGGAAAGTACGCGTCGAGGAGTAGCTTCAGGCCGATCCGGCCGCGGTCGACAGACGCATATCGTCGCGGGCTATGGACTTGAACCGCTCGTCCCGTTCGGACCGCGGAATCGCCCAACGGCGTCGATAGAACGCGGCCATCTCACTGAGGTGAAGCCGATACCAGGAAGGCTCGTCCGTCTCCCCTCGCAGGAATCGCTGCCAGTTGATCGCACGCGGAGCCAGGAATACCTGCCTCCTCACCCCATGATGGAGGAGATCGTCTTCGACCCCGATCCTTCCCAAGGCCCGGCGTATGGTCCGCAATCGCCAATTCGGTCCGCTTCCGTACTCGTAACTCGGGACACCGCCATCGTTGCCGAGGAATTCACAGAGCCCGGCAAAAAGTGAATCGGAGAATTGGAAATGTCCGAATCCCTCGGTGTAGCCGATTGGCTGGTAGAGAAGTCGGTCCCGAAACCGCAGCCTGTTGTAGAGGGAGGAGCGGCCGAGCGCTGAGGTGGTCGTGATCAGGACCGGCCGGGGATCCTTGCAGGCTTCGCTGATGATGGTCTCGCTACCTTCGTACTTCGTCTCGATCTCGGCAGCTACCTCACCGCTCGTCGCGGCCATCGCCACGAGCTTGCCTCCGAGCAACTCCCTGTACGGGGGCACCGCCCCAAGGACAAAAGCATCGAGGACATTGTAGAGGCGTGCGCTTCTCTGCTCCACGTTCCAACCGATCAGATCGTCCCTGGTCCGGAGGTTGTAGACGGGATCGCCCAAGGCGAAGACGCCGATCAGCCGCTCGGTCGAGCTATCACGCACGAGAAACCGAGTCCGCCGACCGTAGCCGACGGAGACCGGAACGCTCCAGTGAAGAGTCGCGAAACGGAAGAGCGCAGCCTGGAAGCCGTCTCCGGTCACCTGTTCGACGACCGGTCGAATCCGACTCGGATCGACCTCATCCCCGTTGGCGAACTCGCCGATGACCCGATCCTCCCACCGTTCGATGAACGGTCGACTTCGCTTGAGGAGGGCGGCTCGTTGGCGTCGATGCAACTCCCGGATCGTCTCCTTCGTCAGCTCCTCGCGAGGCCAGAGGCGGCCGTCCTCCTTCACGAATCCGGACCGCTTCAGCTCTTCTCGGACCTTCCTGCGCAGCCGTGCGGCCTCCTCCCTTTCGCGGGTCGACTTGTAGCGGTTCTTGCCCTTCGTGGCCACGCACGGACACTAGCTCGACTGGCGCGGCATCGTGGAACGCCCCCGTGACCATGGTTCGCCGCAAACACCCGGCTAGTGTGGGTCCAGCAGGAAGGACTCGGAGAACGGCGTCATCGTGAGGACGACCTGGGAAGCCCCCTCCGCCTCGACCCTCCCGGCCACCACCCCGAGTAGGCGCACATAATCCCCGACCCCGAACCCGGGATGCTCGTCGGTGGTGCGGAGGAGCGCAGAGTCGGGTTCGCCCTCCAGGCTGAGGACCCAGCTCATGGGTCCGTTGCGTTGCGCGATCTCGCCCTCGCAGTCGACGAAGCCCGTCGCGGATTCTGGCGGTCCGGCGCTCAGCATTGGGGGAAACGTCGCCCAGTAGTCGTCACAGAGATGCCTGACATCGCAGAACCGGCAGATCTCGGGGTCCGGCTTCGCACGCGGAGGCCTTAGGTCGAGTTGCTCTTCCGTCGCCGCGATCCTGGAGGAGATCTGGTCGGCCAAGGTTGCGAGCTCCGCGTCCGAAGGTGCATCGACCGGCTCGTCGTGCGTTGCGTATGCGACGACAAGGCTCTCGATCGGGATCTGATCCGGATTCACCCGCTCGTCCCGGTTCCATAGGAGCCCGTAGAGGCGAAGTTGGTCGGCGTGGCCCTCGCTCGGTTCCCCGGTCTTGTAGTCGGTGATCGTGCATCCAGTCTCTCGCAAGGTGATCAGGTCGGCGCGACCCATGACCCTCAACTCGTCGTCCCGAAGCTCGACCTCGGTACGGGATCCGCCGGCGACGCCTGGCTCGTCCGGGCCTCCCGAACCCATCTCGGAATCGCCACCGACGGGCGCGAGCCGGGCGCGGCTGATCGCCATCTGCACGCGCTGGCGGATACGCGGCACGTCCTTTCTCAGTTGCCTCGCAAGGGCAGACTCCAGATCGACTGCCCGCGGGTTGCTCTTGAGCGCGGCGAGCTCATCGGTGATGACCGTTTCGACCAGCTTGGTGTAGCCGCCGAGTCCCCGGATCACCTCCACCGCAGCCGGGTCGGTGATCGAGGGACAGCCTCGATCGTGAAATGCGGTCAGCAGCAATTCGAGGCATCGGTGGACGACGGTCCCAACCAACGCCGAGAGAGCCGGACGAGGTGGATAACCGTGTCCCTCCCAGAGTTCCCCGTAATCGGCCCGGGAGAGCATCCACCGACGCGGGCATTCCTCCGCGACGCCGAGGCTCGAGTAACTCCAGAAGGCAGGTGCCTCCGGCCAGGTACCAGAGATACCACGCACCGCAGTCCCGAAGTGATCGTCGTCGTCGTTCAACTGAACGCCTCGAGGACGCTTTTGGTCGCCCTCGGCAGGTTCTGCGAAATGACGATCTCATCCACCAGTTGCACGGGGACCGCGGGGCCGAACTCCTTGGCCGCCACGAGGCCGTCGTCGTTCGGCTGATCCGGGGTAAGGGGCCCGTGGACGCCGACGATGAGCCGGCGTCCGTCGGATCGAACGAGTACCGGGGCCTCGATCATCCCGATCCCGGGGACCTCGATCTTCTCGGCACGAAGAAACTCGACACCGTCGATGCCCTGGCGGGACAGGTCGAAATGAAGACGATCCGCCGCCTGCTCGATCCGTCGCGGATCCAACCTGGACTCCTCGCCGAACACGAGGTAGCGGAGCAGGCTGGTGCCGAGATGGCGATCGAGCAATGCGTGCTCGAATCGGTTCCGGAAGCTACGCAGGCATCGGTAACAGGAACGGTCGCAGCCCGCCGGACATTCCTCCAGGATTCCGATCGCTTCCTCGAGCACGCCTGCCCCAGGTCAGCGACCCGCCGAGCGAATCCAGCGCCGCCCGCCAGGGTGTCATACAGATAGATCTCCGCTTCGAGCCCGGTCTGACCGCCGTCGCTGAGCGCCGGCCGGTACTCGGCCTGCAACTCGCCAGCGTCGATGTCGAGACGCCGGGCCGCCGCGATCGTGATCGCCTCGGCGAGGGTGCGTAGCGCGACGTCGGTCGCCAGCGCCCCGGGTCTCAGCACCAGAGGCGGAGCGACGGTAAACCTGAAGAGGAGGACGTCGGAGATGAAGTCGGTCCCGAGCACGAGACCGCGCGTGACCGCGCCCTCGCACGTCGGCTCCCGATCATCCGGATAGGGCTTCGGGTGCCCGCTGCTGATCGAGTGCCCCGGGATTGCCGTCGGGCCGATCAGTCCGCAGAGCGTGCAGTAGTTGTAGCCCTCCCCCCGAGGACCGGTATTGGTGACGAGCAACTGGGTGCGTTCATAGTGCGAGGTGATCCGGTCGGTCACCGCCTGCCATTCAGCCGAATCGGAAGGCCCCGCCGCGATCAGCTTGGCTCGCGTCGCATAGCTCAGGGCCGGCTGGTCATCGGGAGACGTCTCCTCATCCCAGGTGTGCGGGTGCGCGAATCCCGGCGGACGCATCCAGTTCCTGGCGGGGCCGAATTTCTCGGCGCCACAGGCCGGACACGATCGGATCTCGTCGCGGTGTGCGCGCCCGTAGCTCTCAGTTATCGCGAAGTGGCAGTTGTCGCACTCGAAATAGAGCTGCTTGTCTCGCCAGGCGCGGAAGCGGTCGTCGACCATCTGGGAATAGATGGCCCCCGACCGCCACTCCTTGCCATCTATCCATACCCGCTTCCCCGGCGCGTATTGGCTCAGCGCGGTAGGAAGACCCTGACTTGGCGTATACCGGAACTCCGGTCGAAATCGGGTCGAACGCTCGCGGTCGAAAACGTGGAAGGAAACGACGTCGGTAGGAAACGCGTACCGGGGCAGGATCCCTCTGTAGAGGAGTCGATCGAGGAGGTTGTCGGTGGCGCGGTCAAGAGCGGCGTGCTCCTCGCCCTCCTCGGCAGGGGCATCGACCACCGTCGCATCATCGCCGTCCTGGTCGCTCGTCGATGTGGAGCCGGCGGGGTCCTCGGCTCGACTGCCGAGAAGCCCGGCGTCGACCTTTTCGAGCGTTGTCGCCACGA
Organism: uncultured Solirubrobacterales bacterium; assembly: GCA_963720805.1. Lineage (GTDB taxonomy): Bacteria > Actinomycetota > Thermoleophilia > Solirubrobacterales > 70-9 > VRUE01. The sequence goes on from CAVRGT010000006.1 coordinate 16,988, forward strand.
AATCCTCAAGCAGTTGCCCGCGATCGGCCGGGCTCAACTCCCCGGGGAGCCATGCGTCGATCTCCGCCCGCAACTCGTCCTCGTTCTCACGCAGCCAGGTCTCGAAGTCGACCCGGTTCAGAGGCGCGGAGGCGCTCAGGAATCCACCCACCGAGCCCAGCACCTCGAAGAGTTGCGGCTGGTCGTCGGGCGCGATCTCGGGCAGACGATCTGCGTGGTAGCGCTGGAACAGGAAGGCCGTCAGGTGCCTTCGCGCGATCTCCGGGTTGTCCAGCGTCAATATCGGATCATCGACGACCCCTCGGATCATCGCGTCCGGCTCGGAGAAGTAGTTCTCGTCGTGGCTGTCGGCGCTCCCGAATGCCACCACGGTCGCCACGGCGTTCCCACGGCGGCCCGCGCGACCTGCGCGCTGCTGATAGCTGGCGCGGGAGGGAGGCATGTTCCGTAGGGCGACACCGGAGAGGCTGCCGATGTCGATGCCGACCTCCATGGTCGTCGTGCAGGAGAGCACGTCGATGGCGACCTCGGCTGCGCTCCAGGCCCGGGGATCCCGATCTCGACGTCCTGGAAGAGCAGCTCGTGCTCCTCGGCCTTCGAGAAGACATCGTCCGACTGGGCGGCATTCAGTTGCGCCGTGTGCTCGGCGGCGATCATGCCATCGGGGGCTCGGGCGTCAGCCGCGAGCGCCCGAACCGAGCTGGCCCGGTAGTAGCCCTTGCGAGCGGTGAAGACCGGGTCGTCCGCCGGATCGATCTCGACGACCCGGTCGCGTCCGCAGGCGATGCATTTCGCCGAGCCCGGGAACGGCCGTTGCGTGGTCCGGCACGCCTGGCAATACCCCCATGCCTCACCCAGGTCGAGGGCAAGATTGACGGCCCGGATTCGGTACTTGTCGCCGCTCGGCTCGCAGAGCCGTTCCAACAGTACGGGCAGCCACTCCCGCTCGAAGGTCTTCTTGACCTCCCGGTCCACGAACCAACGCGAAAGAGGTGCGAATTTGCCCGCGTGCGGCTTGATGCCCCCCCTGGTCTGTATCCAGTCCCCGGGGTCCATATCCTGGAACCAGATCCCGGCGGTCCGCCCCGACCATTGGGCGATCCAGGAACGGACGAGCGCCAGCTTCTGGTCATCCGTCTCCGCCAAGCCGGACAGCGAAGGCAGGAGCGAGAGATTCTGCTCGATGTCGGACCGGCTCCGAAGTGATGCGAGGGCGAGCGACCGCAGGCCGTACCAGCGATCGGTTGACCGTGGTGACGATCCCTTTCAGGAGAGACAGGGGCATCGCCTCGGCGCGCATCGTGAACGCCAACTGCAGGAGTTCGCCGTCGCTCTGGAGGCCGCCCACGACCCAATACCTCGGCGACCTCGCGTACGCCCTGGAGTGACTCGCCGTCCCTCAACTGCGGTCTCAAGTCTCACGCGGAGGAGTTGGGCGCCCAGGAGAACCGAGAGGTAGAGGTCCTCCAGGCTGAGGAGCGGTGCCAGCGTGCCATTCGCTTCAAGCTCTCGCCAGCCCCTGAGGATCAAAGGGCGAAGGACGTCCTGCATCGAGTATTTCTGGAGGTTTGGAGCCAGCCGGGCGGCGGCCTGCCGTGAGTCCGAGAAGACCAGCACCTTGCGGCCCCGCAGCGGCGCGAAATCGGAGTAGGGCTGTGGGCCGGGCGGCTGAACCTCGATCTGCCGCGTCACCAGAGCCTGGAACGGCTGGTCTCCCTTGGTCTGGTGATCCTGCACCGAGGAGCGTCCGTAGTCGCCGAATTCACCGCAGACGCCGCAAGGACGGAACTCGCCGCCGGCGCCGCCTTCGACCTCACCGTCTTCGTCATCCCCTGGGCCGTCCGGTCCGATCCCGTCTGAGGAACACCTGGCGCGATCCGCTCCCCCGGTGACATCGGATCGAGTCGTCCGGTGACGAGATCGAGATCGGCGGGCTGAACCTCATCGGTGGTCGGCTGCTCCAGCGAGCAGGTCGAGCGCCTGGAGTTCGCCGACATGTCCGGCCGCGGCCTCGAAACGACGACCCGGCTCGTGCCAGAGGAAGCTGGGTTCCTCCAGATCATCCGTGTAGACCCGCGCATAGGCCGAGCCGCAGTGACGACAGGTGTAGAACTCGAAAACGCGGGCTCCGCAGTCGCACACAGCCTGTGGCTGGGCGTAGAGCTTTCCGACCGGACCACCCTTCAGGTCCTCAGCGTACCGCACCGCAGTCCGGGTCGACGCAGGCCCACAGCCCGGGCAGACCTCGAAAGAACGCGTGTATCCGACTCGGCAGGAGGCCGGGCTCTCCGGGCTTCTCGCGAGCGGCGCTGCCTAGCGCGATCAGAGCGGTGGTCGCCCGATCCGCCAGTTCCCGATCCTCGGTCGCGAAATATCGTCCTGCCCCAGCTCGGTGACAGGCTTGGCCTCCTGCATGCTGTGGTTCACGAGTCGACTCATCGGGGCGAAGTCACATAGCGCCTCGATGGAGGCTCGACTCCAAACGGTCCGTCGGCTCGATACGTCGGTACTGCAGGAATGTGGCAACGATCTCGAGCCGCTCCGTTTCGTCGGTCGCCTCATAGAAGTCCTCGAGTGACAAGTCCGCCAATGCTCTTGCGTCGGCCTCGCCCCCTCGTCCTTCACCCGGCCGGGGGGCGAGCGTTCCGGTGATGGTCCGGAAATCCGCCACGCGCTTCCCGGTTAGTTGCGCGGCGAACACTCTCGCGTGCTCTTCATCGTCGAAGCTCGCGCTCGTGCAAATGACCTGGAGGCGCTCGGGGGGCAGTGAAAGGCGTGAGCGAAGGCGGCGGAGCAGAAGGCCGACCTCCGCGCCGGCGGCGCCGCGGTAGAGGTGTGCCTCGTCGATGACCAGCAAGAGCCGCTCGTCGGGGTTGCGCTCTAGCCAGTCGCGCGTCGCGTCGAAGATCGGCCGCTCAAGCGGCCGCATCAGCATGTACTCGAGCATCGAGTAGTTGGTGACGAGTACATCCGGCGCATTGGCGAGGACCTCGTGGCGGGTCAAGAGCTCGGGGTCCTCCGGCCGCATCACGGCACGCGCGAACCGGCCTTCGGCGTCCTGCCACCGCTGCCCCTTGCCGCCGTACCAAGCTTGAAGGTCGGGCTTCGCCGGCCACTTGCCCCGGCTTCGAAGATTCTCGATCAGCCTCGCGGCCTGGGCGTGGTGCGGTGAGTCGGAATCGCCTGCTTTTTCAAGGAGCGAGATATAGAACGGCTCGATCGACCTCAGCCTCCGCTGATCCTTTTTCACCGTGCGCACGCCCGGGTAGAGCGTCCGGCTGGTGTAGCGCGCGAACCGCGCCGGCCGGCCACCCCAGGCCGTGAAGAGATCGGCCACGCGCTCGTCCCCGAGCAGAATCCGCAATCGGCCGAGTTGGTCGTTCACCAGCGCGTTCATCGGATAGAGCAGGATCGCTCGGAGCGCCGGCTCCCCGAAACTAGCGGACTCCTGGGCCTCGGTCGCGAGCTTCGCCAGGATCGGGAACAGGAAGGCCTCGGTCTTCCCCGACCCCGTCCCGGTCGCCACCACGAGACTGAGCCCGTCGTTGGTCGTGGCTTGAAGCGTCGCCGCCTGGTGGCTGTAGGGCGGATCGTGAAGAAGTGGATCGCCACTCCGGGGGTGGGCCATCTCCTCGAAGAGCGTCTTCGCGGTTTCGGGGATTTCGAGTTCCGCGAACGGTGCGGAGGCGGTGTAGCGCGGCGTGCTCTCTATATATGGCGCCTGAAAGAGCACCCCCTCCTGCTCCAGTAGACGTCGTCGTTGCTCCACGAGCGAGGGATCGCCGATGTGGTAGGTCGCCTCGATGTAGTCCTGCAGCGTCCCAAGGATCTCCGTGATGCTGTCCCCGACCGTCCGCGCGTCACCGGGCATGGTCGTCTCCACGCGCCTCTTCGGTCTCGAGCCAGAGCATCTCCACCAGGAACTGGACCTCCTCCCCCACGTCCTCGGCGGCGACCGAATACGAGAAGAGCGCTCCGGGGAAACGCTCCGTGCGCGCGGCGACGAACTCTAGGCGCCGTTGATGCCAGCCGGGCAACGGCGAGAAGACGTCGATGACCGGAGTCTGCCCCAGTGGGCGCCGGATCCGCAGGCGTTGAGGGCTGCCGGAAGAACGATCGATCGCAGCCTGCAACCGCCATGCCTCGTCGGCCCCTCGGGCGGTGGGAGAGGTGATGGGTAGGTCGAAAAGCTTTTCAATCCTGCCATCGAGCACCTCGGCGAAACACCACAGATCCGCGCCGTAGGCTCGCGGGCGCCTGACCACGAACCGGCCGCAGTCACTCTGCTTCGGCGCTCGCCAGCGGCTCCGATAGTGGGTGACATCGGTGCTTGGATCGATCATCCTGATCCCTTCGATGTCTCTCGCCCCGCCAGCTGCATCCAAGCGCGAAATGTACTGGTCGATGAGCTCATCCGGCGACACTCGGCGAGGAGCTTTGAGCCAATGCTCCGGACTCAGCTCGAAGAGTCCTTCTCCGGCGAGCGCCTCCTCCAGGTCCTCGGACTCGTCCCGCCGACGGATGAATCGAAGGTGGTCGCGGTGCTCGACCCTCTCGATCAGCCCCTCCGACAGGATCGGGGCGCCCTCGGGTCGCACTCCAAGCAGCACACAACCGGACGCCCGCTGCACATAGGAAGGCAGGCCGAGGAAGAGGTGGCGGCGCGCGGGATCTCCGGTGTCTTCGAGCTGTAGTTCGACGAGATCGCCGAGCGCGACGAGTACATCCACCACCGAATCGATCGCCTCCGGATTCATTGCCTGGAGATCTTCGGTCAACTCGGCAACGACGGCACTTACCTCTCGACTGAGGGCGCCCGGTGGCGTCGGACAGAGGAATGATGCAGCCCGACGGACGGAGGCCGCGATCACTGTCGGAGAATCGACGCGGACTGCGTCCGACTCGAGGCCAAGTGACTGGACCACGCGAAGCGCCAACCCGGTCCGATCGATCCTCGCTATCCCCATGCCCATCCTCCGAAGGTCGCCGGCGTCTCATCGTTCGCGCGGGCCTCAATCGCGAGAACCAGACAACGGGCCGCCCGGATAAGGAAGGGTGCCCGCAGTACACGGTGGAGCTGGACCGACAGCTCCTCGGCATCCAAGCCGCCAAGCGAGTCCGGCGCGCTCGCGAGACGAAGAAGAAACCCGGCAAATCTCTGATCTTCAGAGCGAAACCGCGCGTGGGCTGCCAGGGACGTTGCAAAAGATTCGGCCCGCTCCTCAGGGGATGCGGAGACGAGGCTTTCGGTCCACCTCGATACATCGTGGGCGACGGCGCGCTGATACGGCTTGGATCCGATGGCCCCGAGCAGCACCTCCTCACTCACGTCTTCCTTCTCGGCCGCCCTCCGCTCGAGGGCGGTCCATTGATGACCTCCGATCAGACCGGCGAGGTCACCCGTCATCAGCCTCAGGACCTTGACCCTTCCGAACTCGCCGAAGGGATCGGAGGAACGCGAGGCGACCCCCCATCTCCCGGCGAGTTTTATCCTCTCCGCGATCCCGTCCAGGGACGCGCGTCCCGGCGAGAGCCGTGGAGTCGGTTGGAAATCCCCCAGATGGCGGACGGTGGGCGGCAGGATCATGGATGCCGATGCGGCGCCTACGGAGGCGACGGCCAGGCCACCGGGTCCAAATTTCAGGCGCGAGTGCTCGTCGACCGTGACGGTCTCGGGCTGATCTGGACTCGAAAAGTTGTAGAGAGTGATGTCGACGCGGTTCCCGTCCGTGTTGTCGATAAGCCGAAGAAACGGACCTTGGCCATCCCTGCCCGCAGCCCATCGGAGCGCCGCGAACGGGCGCTCGCACCGCAGCGCGACCGCGCCAAGATCGTCGTGAGAGACCTGGATCTCGCACATCTCGACCTCGTCATAGACCTTTTGCACGCTCTCATCCCGACGGAGGATCCGCTCGAACAGACCGGCCCAGTCCCGAGCGTCGACCGGCAGACGCACTGCCGTCTTCACGAGGGCGACCTTCGCTCCTGATCTGTCACGGAGTGCGAGTTCGATGCCTGCCTCGACTCCGGGCGGTCCCCGAACCTCCACCACGGCCTCCCCGTCCCACAGCTCGTTGAGCGTCGGGCTGACCGGGGTCGCAAGGATCATCAAACCTTCCTGGCCGGTTCCGCCTTCAGGTCGGGGGCGAGGAGGGCGTATATCGAGGACCATGGCCTCTTCGGCAACCACAGCGTCGTCGGGACCGAAGAGTGAGACGAGAACCTCGTGACGACCGACGGAGAGATCGTCGATCTCGATGAATACCTGGCTCTCGCCGTCAGGCCACGGAATCACGACCGGCTGATCGTCCAGGACCCAGATCGATTTCTTGACGCCGTGGGTGGAAGAGACAACCAGGACGGCGTTCTCGCCGGCCAACCACTCGGCCTGCCCTTGTCCGTCCCACGAGGCGGGCACGATGCCGACCGGATGGACCTCGAGATCGGCCTGGGCTGCTATCCCCAGGCGCCGCAGGCTCGCTACATGCTCGGCATCGAGCACCGGGGGCACGCGCATCTCGTGGGCATGGACCCCCACGGTCTCGACGGCGCCAGCGGAGATCCAATCCGGAAGACCTGGCGGCGCGGCGTCCTCCATTAGAAGGATGTACTCGCCGCCCGGTCGAACCCGCTTCGAACGCACCTCGGTTGCATATCCCGGTGCCCGAACGCCGAACAGCCACGGCCCCGGGGACAACACGGACTGATCGGCAAGGATGGAATTTATGGCCTGCTCTCCACCCTCGACCTTGAGCAGCGGCTCACTCGTCGACGGCCATTCGCCCATGCGGAAGCGCTGACCTGGATAGAGAAGGCGGGTTCTGGCAATAGGAGCGCCGGCGACACCTGCAAGGACGGTACGCCGACGACCAAGTTCGTCGACGACCTCCGGAAAGCGCCCAGCCAGCACGGAGAGATCCGGCACCTCGATGAATGCGATCCAGCCGTCCATTTCTTTCTGTAGGGAGAGCTTGGGGTCGGTTAGTGGGGCAAGGGGGACTCCTTCCTTTCCGCCATTGCCCTTCGGAGACGTTGTGGGTAGAAACCCCCGCGTCCGAAGTCGTGCCGCAGCCGTTCTCGCGCCATGAAGCCACCTACGTGCGGTTCGTTCGTCAGAGAGGTCCGCGACGATCCGGTTGAGCGTCGACGTCAGGAGGAAAGGTGATTGATCGTTTTCGCCTAAGAGCAAAGAAGCGGCAACCCGGCCGAGCAGTCCGACGTTTTGGGCGAAGTGCTGGAAACGGGAGGAGGTGTGGAATGACCGTGCCGCCAATTGCCGACCCAACTCTTCTGGTTCCGCCAGCAGGTCCGAAGTGAGCGCGCGCCGATATTCGAAGAGGAGACGTGCGAGGTGTCGCTGAAGATCCGCCGGAAGTACCGCGTGCGTGATCGGCCAGCAGATGATCGAGAAATTCTTGGCCCACGGCCCGGCTGGCTCGGCGCCGCTGAACATCTCCTTGAACTCAAGAAACCTTTGTCGAAGGTAGGACCGGTCTCCCCCCTTGATCCAACCGGGGGTCTGACTCTCGAACGTCTGCCAGTACTCGTCTCCCGAGAAGTGGTATCCGATCTCCGTTGCATAGACCACGAAGGGAAGCCACGCCTCAACAGGGATACCCCCTTCACCGATGACGGTGATGACATCCTCGCGTAGAAGCGCTATCTCGGCAGGCGCAAGACCGTGCTCCAGCGCGAACACGGGGGCACCAACCGCTGCACGCAAATCCCCGAGCCTGCCGAAGTGAGCGTGAAGGCGTGCGTGCAGATCACCGAGCTCCTTGTCGGCACTACCTCTGACCCCTCTAGAGACCGTTTGCTTGGGACCCGCTCGCACCTATCGTCTCTCCGCACGTTCGCGGGCAGGAGCCTACAACGCAGGGTCCCTGGAATCATGATCCGAGCTGCCATCCTGAAGACGCCTGGGAGCATCATCTGCTCCCTGCCTCGGTGACCTGCAGACAACCGGCTGGCACCTGTGCAGCAGTGGCTGACTGTCATGCACGAGGCCGGTGGAGAGCGGAACAGCTTCCAGACCTCCTCTCAGAGACCCTTCAACCATGGCGTTAGCCGACTACCTCCGCCATATTGGCCGACGACTCGCTGGCGAGGAGCACAAGAGGTGCATGCGGGCGTTGACCCGGTTGCCCGTTCACCTCGGCGGCCGCGCGGCCCTCCCGAAAGGAGCGATCGAGATCGGGGTGTTCGCGGCGGATCAGCTCCCCACACAGGTCAGCGTCGGCGAGGTCGGTCGGCGAGAGGCCGAACTCGCGAGTGCCGCCTCATCGGCGATGAAGCGGCGGCGGGCCTCATCTCTGCGGGGACACGGGGGTAAGTGTGGCGGCTTGGGAGACCCTGCTCAACCTGCCTCGGCGATTGCGACGAGCGCCCACGTCAGCGCCTCGGCGATCGCCGACGTGCGCCGCCCCTCGGCGTCGACCCAGGTGCCGTCGCGCTGACGACGGATGCCTGCCCGCTCGACCAGCGCCTCGCCCAGCGAGTGAGTCACCGTGACGGGCACGTCCGGCACGATCGCCGCGTGGGCCGCTGTGCGCCGCCCTCGCCCGCCCTGAACCAGCTCCGCAGGGTCAAGCTGCGGCGTGCCGAGCCAGGCCGTGACGGCGCGCTCTGAATCCGAGCCGGTGAGCCGGATGCGCCGCTCGCGGAAGTCGAAGGTCCCTACAGCGAGAAGCGCGTCGCGGGGGACGATCCGCGTCGCCGTGGTCGCGAAGCGCTCCAGCATCCGCCCGGCCGCGTGCGTGGCCCGGTCGGCGAGCGTGCGCATGTTCTCCTGGCCGAAGATCGCACCCTCGAAGTAGACCTCGACCTCGGCCGCGGCGGCTCGCGGCTCCCCCACGATCGCCGAGCCGCGAGCGATGTCTACAGTCGCCTGAAAGCCGCCGCTCGGCACGTAGAGGACGATCTCGCGCATCTGCGCCTACGCCTCCCCGTCGACATCGCGCCCCTCGGCGATCAGCTCGCCCACCAAAACCGCTTGCCAATCCTCGCGGGTGGCTGTGGTGGGAATCTCGTCGATATAGGAGGGCAGGGTTTCGGTGAACGCCGAGCGACGCAGGCGGGCGACCACGCCGGTCGCTCTCATCTTGGCCTCCCCCCTGGGTCGACGGCTTCGCCGTCGACCATCGGGATCTCCCAATCACGGGTCGGGTCGAGCCAGCCCGGTGCCCAGCGCATGAAGACGTAGCCGGCCAGCGGGCTCTTGTATTCGTGGTGGCGAAGCGCGTAGTGCCAGTGGCCCGCGAGCCAGAGCACGGCGCCGATCGCGAAGACGAGAACGCCGTTCGCGTTACCCGAGAGCGCGATCGTTCCGGCGCCGCCCAGCGCCAGGATGAGTCCGCCGAGTCGCAGCAGCAGGCCGCCAATAACCCAGGCGAAGAGAAGGCAGAGAGCGACGATGGCAAGGTCAGCGAGGATCACGCCGCCACCGCCAGCTCGGTCTCGGTGGCCTCGACTCCGGCATCTGCCCCCGGCCGCTCTCCCCGCAGCCGGTCACGGCGCGCCTTGTCCCAACCGCGCTCGGTCAGCTCCCAATTGCCCCGCCAGCCGCTGGCCTCAAGCCAGCCACGCTTGACCAGCCGCATGCGCGCCTTGCCCAGGCGCGGCTGCCAGCGGGGTTCCCCGCTCGGCAACCGCTTGAGATCAAGCGCACCATGACGATGGGCCATCGCCTCCTCGACGGCGGCGAGGATCTGCCGTCGCGGGGCGCGGCCGCCGCACTCGGCCAGCGCGGAGATGATCGGCGCCTCGTACTCGGCCAGATCGACCAGCCTGGGCGGCGGCGCCTGTCGTGCGATCACCCGCTCGCCACGCACCAGAGCCTTCAGCCGTTCTCGGTCGGCGCCGTCGAGGCTCATCATGTGGGTGTAGACGCGCAGGGTGAACTGGGGGTCGGTGTGGCCGATCTGGCGCATCACCGAGATCGGGTCCTCCCCGAGCGCGACCAGGATCGAGGCGAAGGCGTGGCGCAGCTTGTGAGTGGTGAGGCCGCGCGGCAGCGGCACCAGGCCACGGCCCTCCAGCAGCTCGTCGGCACGCTCGAAGACCGCGGCGAGGACGCGGGTGCGCAGGTTGTCGGGGTCGCGTTTGCCGCCAGTCAAGGTCGGGAAGGTGAGGGCCTCGGGATTGCCGCGGTAGGCGATCGCCTTGTAGGTGGCGAGGATGTCGCGCAGGATCGGAAGGATCTTGATCTCGCGCAGGCCGGCCGCCGTCTTTGAGCGACCGACGAAGACGCGGGCGCCGGCCAGGTCGATGTCGCGCCAGAGCAGGTTGCACAGCTCGTGCGCGCGGGGTCCGGCGAAGAGGAACGTCGCCACGATCGCCTCGCGTTCGGCGAGTTCGAAGTGAGGATCGCGGTCAAGCTCTGCCGCCGCCTCGAGCAGCGCCTCGACCTGCGCGGCGCTGTCGATGTAGACGGGCACCGGGCGCTTCTCGCGCAATCGCCGCCGCTTGCCTTCGGCAGCGTTATCGGCGATGCCGAAGCGTCTGTATTCGATCGCGATCGAGAGCACCCACTGCAGGTAGTCGATGGTCCGGTTGATCGACCCCGCCGAGAGCGGCCGCAGGATCTGGCCGTAGTCGTTTCGCTTCGGCTTGCGCCGCTCGATCGCGCGGGCTCGCAGCTCCGACTCCTTCACCTTGAACGCGCGGTACTCGTCGACCCCCTCGATGTCGATCTCGTTGAGCGCCCAGTCGCCGAAGAAGGGGACGAGGTGGCCGAGCGCCCACTTTTCGTGCTTGGTCGTTGTCTCGGCCACCTGCCCTTCGCGATCGGCCTTCAGGCCGGTGGCGAACGGGCCGAAGGCCGGCACCCGATCGGGCTGGCCCTTGTCGCCGGCCCCGCGCGGCTTCCTCTTTTGGGGTGGCACCCAGAGGCCGCGGCGCACGTCGGCGAGGATGTTCTGTAGCTCTTCTTCGGCTTTGCCCCAGTCCCAGCCTTCGTGCTCGAAGCCCAGCGTCACGTACTGGCGCTCGCCGTAGGCGCGGAAGCGAAGCGCATAGCCCCGACCGGCCTTCCAGTCGCGGACCTTGACCTCGCCCTCCTTGCGAGTGGCCATCGTCAGTCCCCCCTGCCTGCCTGGCTCTCCTCGGCCACCTCGCGCGCCCCCTCGATCAGCTCATCGGCCACCGCCTGCCAGTCCTCGCGAGTGGCCGTGCCCAGAATCTCGTTGATGTATGAGGGCAGGGTCTCGGCGACCACCGAGGGGTGAAAGCGACCGGCGACCGCATGCTCGAAGAGCAGCTCGTTGACCGCGTCGGCAACCGCGTCGTCTGCAAGCGCCCGCTTGAGAAAGCCCCTGAGCATGGCCACCTCGATCCTGTTGCCCTGCTCGCTGACCCGCTCCTCGCCTCGTACCGTCATTGTCGCCCTCCTTGCCTTCGGCGGCGCTCGGAGGGTCGACGGTCGAGAAGATCCTGCGGGGCTAGGCTTCTCATCGTGCCGGAGGCCCTCCTTCGGCACCGGGCCGGGGGGCGTTAGAGCGCCGCCCCGGCCGTTTTCTTGATTGGCGACCGACGATAGCTCTGCTGCGCACGGAAAGCGAGTCAGAAGCGCAATCGCCGCGCATCGCCTCCGATCGCCGCGCCTCGCCGGCCCCGCCAGGCTCGCCGAGGCGTTCGGCGACCTCGTCGGGATCGAAGCGAAGGCGCGGGCGCCGCCCGCCGCCGAGGCGGCGCGCGCCGAGCTCGTCGGCGTGGTCATAGACCCAGCGGCGGCCGATGCCCCACCACCGCGCGACCTCCTCGGCGGTGATGAGCCGGGCGCGCGGTAGCTGCGGCTCGCGCGGCGCCAGCAGCTCGGCGAGGCGGTTCGCCAGCGCATCGATCGAGTCGGCGTCGAGCCGAACCTCGCCGTTTGCCGGAGGCTCGGCGCTCATCGCCGTCTCCCGAAAGGGACGCGGCTCACCTTCGGTCTCCCCGGCGAGAGCCGGGCATGGTGGGCGATTCGAGCCGCGGCGATCTCCATGTAGGGGGGTTCGAGCTCGATGCCGAGGAAGCGCCGGCCCTCCAGCACCGCCGCCGCGCCGGTGGTGCCCGAGCCGACCGTGGGATCGAGCACGAGGCCATCGGGCGGGCAGAGCAGCCGCACCAGCCAGCGCATCAGCTCAAGGGGCTTCACGGTCGGGTGGGGATTGCCGGCGGGCGCCGGCTTCTTGCCGCCCTTCTGCGCATTGGGGAAGAGGTCGAGCGCGCGCTTCGGCAGGTTCTCGCATCCTGTGTCGCGCTCTTTGCGGCTCGCCTTCGGGCAGTAGAGGAAGCGGCTCGGCTCAAGCCGGGAGCGGCCTTCGCCCGCGCAGGCGTCTGCGTCGGCGACCGGACAACCCGACACGCAGCGTCCTTTCTCGCAGCCGAAATCGTGGCCGAGGACGACGTTGGCCGGATGGCGCCCCTCGACCCGGCAGGCCTCTGCGTTCAGTGCGCCCGTACCGTGGCGGGCGATCGTCTCCTCGGTGGTGCCGTCCAGCTCGCGCCGGGCCAGCACGATTGGCTCGAACGCGGGCTTCAGCGTCGTCGCCCTCCCGCCCGCGTAGTGGCGCGACTTCGACATGCCCTCGGCGTAGAGCCACATCAGCGTGTCGCGGACCTCAAGGCCCGCGTCCTCGACCCCGCAGGCGAGCCGATGGTAGGTGCGCGGCGAGCCGAAGGCGGCGAGGAAGGCGCCGGGCTTCATCACCCGCCGGCACTCGCCGGCCCAGATGCGACACCAGGCCTCGAACGCCTCGTTGGGGTTCAGCCGGTCGTGACCCGCCTGCGCCGCGGCCTCGCGGATCGCGACCGAGTCCCAGCGCTCGTGCTGGAAGCCGATCCCGTAGGGCGGGTCGGTGACGATCGCATCGACGCTTTCGGGTTCAAGCGTGCCAAGCACCTCCAGGCAGTCGCCTTCGAGCAGGCGCGCGCCGTCTGCGAGCGCCGCCGGCTCGGGAGCGGCTGCTGCGCCGGCTTGCCTTCGCCGCGCTCATCGGGCGACTCCTCCCCGCTCGGCAGGGTTGCCGAGCCAGTCGACCGGCCGACCGGGATCGCGCACGTCGCGGAAGACCGGCGCGTAGGGGCCCTCGCGGCGCAAGTCCTCCAGCAGGCAGATCGAGATCGCGACCTCGGGCGTGCGCGAGAGCAACGGGTCGCCCGCGAGCAGCAGCGACGCGGTGGATCGGCGGCGCGAGAGCGCCCGCTCCGGGGCGCCCGTAAGCGCGCAGAGGACAGGCGGGAAGACCGGGTAGCGCGCTCGCCACAGCGGCTCGGTCGCTTTGGCCTCCTTGGCCCGATAAAGCTCCGCGTAGCGGGCCAGCTCGGCGGCGAGCCGGTCGACGGAGAGCGTCGCGCGGTCGAGCTCGAGGAAGCGCTGCTCGATCGCGATCTCCTCGCCGTCTTGGCGCAGGTAGGTGAAGACGGCATCGGCGACCAGCGAGCGCCTGCGCTTGCCGCGGGCGCGGGAGAGCGGATGGAAGACCTCGTGGCGCCAGGCGAGCGGGCCGAAATCGTCGCCGCGCTCCGCCGCTGCGCCCAGGAAGCAGATCGCCGCGTCGTTGACCGCGAGCGTGTGCGCCGCCAGGGGACCGGCGGCCAGCTCGGCGCCGGGTGGCGGATCGGCCTCAAGAGTCCCGGCCTCGCGCGCCAGCGCCACGCCGCGCTCGGTCGCGTGCCAGAGGCGGCGGCGAGCGTGGCCGGTCTCGACGTAATCGGCGAGCCCCGCCGCGCGCAGCCGCACCAGCAACCGCTGCGCCCAGCGCAGGCTCGCTCGCGGCGCATGGATCGCGCCGACCTGGGGTGTGGAGAGCACCCGGTGCGGAGGCGAGCGAGGCGAGCACCTCGACCGCCTTCTCCGGCAGCGCCTGAACGATCGCCCACTCAGCGCATTGCTCCTCGCTCCCTCTTGTCGCGCGCGGGGCGTCGGCTCGCGGGCGCCCGCAGATCCCGCGCCGCCCGTTGCCCGCTCGGCGCTCCGTCAGCGCCGCGAGGATGCGGTCGTCAAGGCCGTCGAGCTGCGCGGCGACCTCCTCCGCCGATTGCGACGCCGGGCTCGCGCCATCCTCGGCTCCTGCCCGCCGCCGCGCGGCGGCTCCCCGAGGACGTCCTCGACCCGGACCCCGCCCAGGGCGAAGGGCGCGCTGAGCCTGCCTTTGTGAGTGACCTGGGCGATGAAGTGGAAGCGCTCCAGCTTGGTCAGCGCCTCGGGGTTGACTCGCTTGCCCCACTCCTTGGTGATCAGCCCGGCGGCGTGGGAGTTGAGAGTCGAGGCGAGCAGGTGCGAGCGGTTGGTAAGGAGCGCGTTCAGGGTCGCGGCGCTGAGGCGCTCGGGGTTCTGGTTCAGCAGCACCGCCCGCAACCCGAACTTCGCGCTCTGCTCCAAGAGCGCGGCGAGGTTGCCCGAGGCGGCGCCGTCATAGCTCTGCACCTCATCGAGGAAGACCCAGAAGGGCTTGCGCTTCTCGGGCGCCAGCTCCGCCGCGCCCGCGCGCGGCGTGCAAGAGATCGAAGAGCAGCAGGTTGGCGACCAGCCGGTCGCGGGTGCCGCCGGTGCCCGGGACAGGCGAGGACGACCTTGCCGGCGTCCATCGCCTCGCGCACCCGGTAGGTGCTCTGGCTCTGCCCGAGCAGCGCCCGGATCGACGGGTGCCCTGCGCAGTCGGTCGACCATGTTCGTGACCGGGGTGATCGCCTCGCTCGCCAAGCAGCGGGAAGCGGTCGGTCCAAAAGCGCTGGTCGGCGCGCGGCAGGAAAGGCAGCACCGCCTCGCGCCACTCGCGCGTCGCTCAGCAGCGTCGGGATCTGGAAGATCGTCGGCGCCAGCTCGGCGTCGAGCTTCTGCGCGATCGTCGCCAAGCGCCGCGGCGGCCTGGCTGGTCAGGTTGATCGCGCGGGTGGAGCGCTCGCCCCATTCGAGCGCCGAGGCGAAGGCATCGACTACCGCCTCGACCCGCGCCTCGCTCTCGCTCGGCGCTGCCGCCGAACTCGAAGAGGTTCCAGCCGGGCTGATCGGCGGGGGAGCTGCCGGGGCCGAGGTCGATCCGCACCACCCGCTCGTCGGGGATCTCGGCGAGGTAGGGCTCGATCCGCTCCAGCCCGTCGCCGTGGGGATCGAGGAAGAGGCCACCGTGTCCCCTCCTGACGATGTGGGCGAACTGCGCGATCGCCGCCTCGGTCTTGCCGTAGCGCGAGCGGCCGGCGATGTAGGTGAAGAAGGTGTCGGCGGCCTGGACGCCGACCAGCCGCTCGCCCGACTCGGAGGCGACCAGGCCGAGCGGGATCAAGTCGTCTTTGTCCTCGTCGAAGTCCGGCAGGTCCGGCGGCGGCGAGAGCAGGGCGCCCGAGCGCAGCACGTTCCGCTCGCCGCAGTGGACGGTCGGCGGCTTCAGGAACCCCGACAGCTCGCGCGCGGTCAGGATCGTCTTTCGAGCCGGCCGAAAGAGGCCGGTGGCGAAGCGGCGATCGAAGCGCCCTCGCCGCAGCGGCAAATCGGAGCCAAGGAAGGCGAGGCCGGGGATCGGCAGGCCGGAGGCCTTCAGGTAGTTGCGCTCGGCCAGCGGTCGGAAGGCGGCGAGCAGGCCCGACATCGCCGCTTCGGCCCGCCCCCGGCTCGGCGCCTCGCTGCGCAGGAGGATCTGTGCCTCGAACAGCTCGCCGGACTCGCGCAGCTTTGCGTCAACCGCCTGCACGGCCCCGCGGCGCTCGACCTGTTCCTGCGGGTCGGGGCGGGTGCGACGGGACCGCTCGCCGTTCAAGATCGCCGCCCAGTCGCGACGCTCGCCGTGGATGCGACGGGCCTCGCGGCGTAGGCGCCGCCGCAGCCGGGCAGCACGGAAGCCACTCGCCGGCAAAAGGTCGACGCAGACGCTCGCGTCCTCGCCCTTGACGTGAAGCCGGCCGATCGCCGCGGCGAAGGGCTGCAGCGGATCGGGCTTCGGGGAGAGCCGGGCCAGCGGCTCGACGCTCGGGCGGGCCAGCACCAGCTCGGTGCGCAGGACGGTTGGCTCGCTCTCCTCGGTTTCGGCTTTGCCCGCGTTCTTGGCTTCATCGTCACTCTCGTCCTCGTCCTCGCCTCCGCTGCCCAGCACCTCCTCGGCGGGGCGCTCCTCGACGCCCTCGAAGGTGGCGAGCGCGGTGCGCAGCGCCTCGCCCGCGCGCTCGGGAACTTCGATCAGGTAGACGAGCCGCCGCTCGGAATCGGCGGCGAGCCGGATGCGGATCGCGCTCGCTCGGCGGTCGACCCAGCCTGCGACCCTGCGCTCCGAGGCGGCGAGCTGGGCGGCGAAGCGCAGCACGGCGTCGGGCTCGGCGTCGAACTCGTCCGCAGGCACGATCGCGACCGCAGCGGCGCGATCGGAGCGTGCGGCGGGTTGCGAAGAAGCGATGCGTAGCCAGCGCGGAGGCGATAGCGATTGTGCCGAGAGCGAGGGGCGCGAGCGAGAGGATCGAGGCGAGGAGCTGATCGAGGCGGATGCTCGATATGAGCCGCCAGAGTGCGAAGGCCACGGCGAGCGGCGAGGATCGCCAGCATCGGACGAGGATCGGAGCGATCGCCACCCATCATGTACCGACCTTTGGGTGACGGAGGGATGTCGGCAAAACGCGAGTGCCGCAAACCGCAGCGGGCATCGGGGATTGCGCTGTCTTCGGCCCTCGCTCGCATGACCGGACGGGTGACCGCACGGACGACGCGACGGGTGACCGCCGCGCGACAGCCTCCGCGCCGGCCGATAGCCGCGCTCGCGGCCCTCACGCGCTGTCCTTCCTCTGGGCCACTGCCGGCTCAGCCACGACGCTTGCCTCCCCGGCCCAGTGTCGGGCGCATGGCCTCCGCCAGCACGCGGGCGGCGAGGGGCGGCGGGACGGCGTTGCCGATCTGCTCGAAGCGCTGTGAGCGAGTGCCCTGCCACGGATAGTCGTGGCGGAAGCCCTGCAGGACGCCCGCCTGCTCGACGCTCACCCGGACGGGCCTGCCGCGGACGATCTCCGCCCGGCGTCCGCAGCGCGGCCAGCTTCCCGGCGCGGTGACGCGCGGGTCGCAGAGCAGCGTCGTCGCCGGACGGCGCCGGGTCCAGCTCGGCAAGGGTTCGATGCGCCACTTGCACGAGCCGGCGGCGAGGGCTTCGGAGGGGGAGTCCAGCGGGCGGCCGGGGCGGGTGCCCTCGCACCTGAGCCGCGCCGGCTCGCACCGCCGGCCAAGCGCCTCGGCCATGCTCCGCCAGCGCGGGAGATGACGCTCGTCCGCGCGCGGGCGGTGGCGCCGGGGGTCGTAGGAGCGATGCGTCGGCGCGGGCAGCTCGACCGTGCCGTCGAGAGAGCCGATGAGAAAGGCGCGCTTTCGAACCTGGGGCACGCCGAAGCGCTCGGCCGAGAGCAGGCCAACCGCGCATCGGTATCCGTGGGCGCCGAGCACCTCGGCGAAGACCGACCACAAGCTCGGCGACCGCCGGCACCTGCTCAAGCGCCAGCCAGCGCGGACGCAGAGCCAGCGCCCAGCGCAGCGGCTCGACGGTCAAAAGCGAGCGCTCGTCCTCACAGCGCGCCCGGTGGCGAGCACGCGAGTCGCGCCCTTCGCTCAGCTCGCGCGCGCAGGAGAGGACTCTTGGCTTGTCGAGCTTGCCGAGTCCCTTGCCGACCTTCGAGTACGCCTGACAGGGCGGCGAGGCGACCAGTCCCCAGACCTGTGAGAAGTCGGCCGGGGTCGAGGGCCGCGACGTCGGCGAGGAGCCGCTCGTGCCCGGCGGCCTCGGCCGTGGCGCAGGCGAGCGGGTCCGCGTCGATGCCCTGCGCCCGGTAGCCAAGCTCGCGAAGGCCCTCATCCCAGCCCCCGGCCCCGCGAAGAGGTCAATGACGGTCTGCGCCGCGCGAGATCGCCGCATCAGCTCATCCCCTCCCCCGCGCTCGACTCGGCCTCGCGCTCGTATTCGAGGATGCGCGACCCGATCCACTCCGCGATCTGCGGGAGCAGGGCGTTGCCGAGGGCGGCAAGGCGGTCCACCCGAGCGGGAACCCCATCAGCCACTCGACCCACGTCGGGTTCAGCGCCCCAGCCCTCCGAGGCGGGGAGTCGCAGTCCAGGTCGGCTTTCCTCACAGCCTCGCGCAGGGTGCGCTGCGCCTTCGCGCCCGGAGGGCCGCCGGCCGCTCAGGATCGTCTCGTCGGGGCTGATCCGCCTCCTTTGCCGTCCGCGGCGTTGGGGGTCGGCCAAGCTCCTCGCGCGCCACCGCGGTCGGGAGATCGTCGCCGCCGCTGCGAGGGCGCCCCGCTCGCGCGAAGTCCGGCCCGCTCGGGCTCGCCTTCGGCGTCGGCCACAGTCGCGACTGGACAGCGCCCGAGAGCGTCTGCCGTCCGCGCCGGTTCTTCGGCCCCGGCGGCGAGGCGTAGCCCTTGCGGGCATCGGTCTCGGTCGGCGTCGGGAAGCTCTCGCGCTCGGCCCGCAGCACCGCCCGGCCCAGCTCGTTCCCGCTCGGGCCGGGTTGCCGCCGCTGGCCGCGCTTGGGCATCCCGTGCGGGGTAGGCCACGAGCCAGACGCGCTTTCGCAGATGCGGTGCCCCGAACTCTCCAGCCGACTGGCACGCCCACTCCGCGTCATACCCTGCTTCGGCCAGGTCTCCGAGAACTCGTCCGATCGGGCCTCGGTCCCAGCGCTTCCCTTTCCCGGTGAGGAGGGCGGGCACGTTCTCCACGACGACGTATGGGGGTCGAAGCTCGCGAACGATCCGGGCGAACTCGGACCAAAGACCCGAGCGGGCGCCGTCGATCCCGGCTCCCCTGCCGGCGGCGCTGAGGTCCTGGCAGGGGAAGCCGCCGCAGATGAGGTCGACGGGGTCGAGGTTCCCGGCTCCGACCTCTCGCACGTCCTCGAACCGGGCGGCGTCGGGAAAGTGCCGGGCGAGGACGGCTCGGCAGTAGGCGTCTTGCTCGACCTGCCAGTCGACCCGCATCCCGGCCCGCTCGAAGCCGAGGTCGAATCCGCCGATGCCGGAGAAGAGGGAGCCGACATTCACTGCCTGCCCCTCTGCCGAGAGTTATTCCCCGGTTCGTGCGAAACAGCGAAGACCTCGATCCAGCTCGCCGGTTCGTAGCCGTAGCGGGCCCGGCTCTCGGGCTCACCGGGGGAGGCTGAGGTCAGCCAGGAGATGTGGATGTGGGGACCGCCCGCGCAGGGCACGCAGTGCAGCGGGTCCCCGTGGTTGGGATAGCCGTTGTAGCCGACGAAACGGAAGGGCGGGCGGGCGCATTCGGGCGCTACGCCCGAGGCGGCGCAGGAGGGCTTCCAGCCGACCGCCCTGGCGAGCCGCGCGGTTCGCGACCAGTCCCCGTCGCGCGGCCCGGCGTCGATCGCCGCCCCCAGCGGGTGCTCGCCGGTGGCCTCGTGGCCGCTGGGCGAGTAGCAGGCGCTGATAAGCACGCCGAAGCGGCGGGCGAGGTAGACGACATCGGGGACGATCCGCGCGTCGCAGCGGATCCCCGCATAGGCGCTCACGCTGGCGGGCAGCGTCGCCAGCCGCCGCGGGGCGAAGGCCTTTCGCACCGGCCCGAGTGGCCCGGCGCCGGCACCGACCGAGGCGGAGCAGCCCCCGCCGAGCGACGCGCCCGACTCCCCTCCGGCGCCGCCGCCGAAGCCGTAGGAGACGGCGCGGCGCATCACCTCATCGGCGTAATCGACGATCCCATCGGCGCAGGCGCCGTAGTAGTTGCAGGCGGCCTGGCGGTAGGCGGCGTAGGTGCCACCTCTCGGCGGCGCGTGCATGACGACGCGCATGATTCGCGCCGCGGTGAAGATCGCATCGGCGAGGTCGAAGGGTTCGGCGCGCCCGTCGCCGTCGCCGTCGACCTTGTAGGTGTCCCAGATCGTCGGGCCGGGGCCGGGGCTGCAGGCGCTTTCGGGCACCAGGGCGATCTGCATCGGCCCGCCGCAGCCGGAGGGATTGACCTCGGCGCAGGTGCCGGCGCCGCACTCCTGGGTTCCGATCGAAGCGACGAAGGCCCAGTCGATGTCAAAGCGCTTCCCGGCGGCCTGGTAGAGGGCGAGGCGGGCGGGCGGGATCTCACGCCGCGCCGCTGCGCTCGCAGGCTGGGCCGAGGCGGTTACGCCTCCGAGGCAGCCGATTTCGCTGCCGAGGATCGCCATCACCGTCGCGGTCACGGTCAGGACCACGGCCGCGCAGGCCCCGAGGACGACGATCACGAGCAGCGAGCGCCCCCTCCCCACCCGGCTCATTTCCCGCTGCCTTTCCGCGGGCGTCTCGGCGAGGGCGCGCCGCTGCGGCCGGGGCTCTCCTCGCCTGCCGGCTCCGGCCGTGCCTTCCCGCCGCGCTCACGCTCGGCCCGCAGGTCGGATTCCAGGCTGCCCTCCTCGCCGGCCTCCTCGCGCGGGCTTGCCTGGTCGGGGGCGGGCGGCTGAGCGCCGGGCTCGCGGGCCTGCGGCCTTCGCTGTTTCGCGGCAGGCGTTGCCTGCGGGGTTTCGCTGGAGCTCGGCTCCTCGGCCTGGGGCTTGTCGCGCTTCGGCGCTGTGGAGCGCCCGGCGCTCGCCTCCCGAGCCGTTGAGGTCAGGGCGGCCTCGGCGGCACGGGCACGGCGAGAGTCCCCCTTTGCGTCGGGCATGCGAGGGCCGGCCGTCTCGGGCATCGGCGCGGCGCCGGCCTCGCCCGGGGCACCAGCGTCTCGGCGCTCGCCTTCAGATGCTCGGCCCCCTGGACGGTCCTGCCGGACATCGGGGGTGGTGCTCTCACCAGAGTCGATCGGCGGGGACGGCGACCCCGCCAGGCCGTCCCCGCCGCGCTCACCGCTGCGCCGCGAGCCCGAGCCGCCTCCTTTCAGGCGGGCCGGAGCGCCGGCGCCCGCAGGCGCAGGAGAACCCGAGCGGCCCCGGTTGCGCAAAGGCGTACCCAGGCGACGGGCGCCGGCGTAGAGGGCAAGCAGCCGCAGCGAGCCCTCGCGCCCAGGTGCACTCGGCCCGGTGGCGATCCCGACCAGGCCCTCGACCAGCGCCTTTCGCTGCAGGAAGACCGCCCAGAAGAAGAGTGCCTGCAGGCCGAAGGACATCAGCCAGCCGAGCGAGTCCGTGGCGGCTGGCCAGGGCGCCGTTGACCGCCAGCAGAATCGCCAGGACCAATGAGTAGGCGGCCTTTCGCAGCAGGAAGCCGCAGAGCTTCTCCAGCCAGCCCTTGAAGAAGGCATGGCCGCGGCCGGGGATCGCGGCGGCGACCAGCGCCACCGGGGAGAAGGCCAGCAGCAAGAGCAGCAGGACCTGGGCGAGGATCACCCCGACCGAGAGCGCCCCGAGCAGGCAGAAGGCGCCGAGCTCGCCACAGAAGACGACGATCGCCAGCAGCAGGCGCTGGTATTGGCCGCCCTCCTCCATCGCGTCGGTGGCAGGCTTGTCGGCGACGCCGAGCCTGTAGCCACGGCGTTCGGGGTCGGCGTCGGGGAGCTTGGAGGAGTCGCCGTGGTCGAGGGCGTCGTACTCGGCGCTTCGTTCGTCGGTGCCGACGGCGAAGCGCAGGAAGTGCGGCCCGTACTTGTTGGCGTCGTTGACGCAGGCCTTGCGCCCGGCAGCGATCCCGGTCCCCGCGGCAAGGCGGCGGGCCAGCGCGGCGTCCTGGCTCGGGTCCTCCGAGAGCGGGCGCACCGCGACCGATTCGGGATCGGAGTCCTCAGAGCCGGTGCCGGCAACCACGCAGTGCTCGAGGCCGCCGAACTCCAGCACCGCCCAGGGCTTGACGACGAGCAGGTCGAAGAGCTGCTGGGCGCCGCCTTCGCGCGCCGCCGGGCCGTTCGAGGGGTTGCCGTGGGAGGCGACCGAGAGGAAGACGACCGACATCCGGTTGGTCCACTCAGAGGCGGCGCCGATCGTCTTGCCCGGCTGGGCGACGAAGAAGAGTGCCACCACGACGTAGACCAGCGAGAGGCCGAGGGCGCCCGCGGTCTCGGCGTAGCGGCGCTGCACCAGCGCCTTCCACATCGCCCAGATCCCGGCCACGGCGACCGCGAGCACCAGCCAGGGGCCGCCGAAGACGCTGGCGTAGATCGAGTGGATCGCCTGGGCGACCGGGCCGAGCGCCCCCGCCCCGCCCGTCGCCCGCGAGCCGTTGACCAAGTCGAGACCGAAGGCGAAGGAGAAGAGCGAGATCAGCGTGTTGGCGAGGAAGCTGGTCAACGCCCAGATCACGCTGGCCAGGAAGTAGGCGATCATCGGCGGCACGCCGGAGACGTCGACGCCGCCGGTCAGCGAGGCCGAGACCGCGTCGAAATGCTGATCGAGCATGTAGTGGGAGAGCGGGTAGCGGCCGAGCAGGGCGCCCGAGCCCAGCGGCGAGGCCGGGCCGACGTTGCCCCAGACGTCGCTCGCCCCCGCCAAGGGGTGGGCGAGCGCCACGAACAGGAGGGCCAGCCCGAGCACCAGCGCGACCCGTTGCCTCCAGCCGAGCCGCGGCGCCCTCACGAGCGCTCCTCCCCCGGCGTCGTCTCAAGCGCCGCCAGCAGCTCGGGAAAGACGAGGTCGACCTGCAGCTCGCCGACCCGCCCGTCGAGGTCGCGCATCAAACACAGGCCCTGGCGGTAGGAGGCAAGGCGCGCGCGCAGCGCGGCGTCCTCGGGGTCGAGGCCGAGCAGCTCCAGCGCCCGCCCCGCCTCGACCGCCGAGTCCTGGCCGAAGAGGAAGTAGGTGCCGACCAGCTCGGAGAGGTCGCCCAGGTCGCCGAGGCGTTGCGTGGCGAGCAGGATCGTCGCGTTCATCGCCCGGCCGAGGCGCACCAGGCGGTTCAAGAGCAGCCGGCCCTGGGTGGAGGCCAGCAAAAACCACGCCTCGTCCAGCAGGACGATCTTGTGTCGTCGGCGTTCGCCGCTGACGAGGCGCAGGCACAGGGCCGCGACCAGGGAGAGGGTCGCGACGGAAACTCGCTCGGCGCGCGTGTAGGTGTCACGCGAGGCGCCGGGGTCGGGCAGGGAGAGGCCCGGGGTGCGGATCGTGATCGCCGATATCTCGCTCACGCCGCCGCCTCCTCGATCGGGGCGAAGCCGAGGCGGGCGAGGCCGAAGTCGGCCAGCACCTCCAGCGCGTCGCCGGCCTCCCTCGCCGCCTCGACCTCCGAGGCGCGCAGGCGCTCGACCACGCAGGTCAGGCTGCACTCCCCCGCCCGCACCGCGTCGCGCACCGCTCTGTCGATCGCGTTCTCCCAGGCGGGCGGGGGATCGCGCAGCAACTCCAAGAGATAGGAGGAGGCCAGCTCCTCGCGCAGCTCGGGCAGGCCGACCGCGAGCGGGTCGAGCTTGCCGCGATGATCGGGGTCGCCCGACAGCTCGACCACCTCGACCCGCCCCTCCAGCCCCGGGGCGCCCTGCAGGTTGTGATCGGGCTTGGGGTCGAAGTCGACGACGAGCGAGCCGCGGCGCTCGGCGCCGTAGGCGATCGCCTGGGCGGCCAGCGTCTTGCCCGAGCCGAGCGTGCCGGCGAGCAGCACCGCGGAGGGACGGGACGTTCGCGGCGCCTCGGTCGGGTCATAGCGGACCGGCCGCCGGGCGCCGCTGGGCGTGTGGCCGAGATAGGGACCCGAGCGCGAGCCGAGCTCGGCGCTCGCGGTGGGGACCGTCGCGCCCAGCTGCTCGACCGTCGCCTGCTGGCGGTAGTCGGCGAGCGAGCCGGCGTCGGTGCGCGGCAGGTGATCGAAGAAGAGGCGGTGCTGCAGGCCGCGCGGGCGGTGCAGGCGGACCTCGCCGAAGCGCTCGCGCAGGGTCTCCACGCGGCGCTCCAGTTCGGTGCGGTCGGCCGCGCCGAGCGCGACGCCGAGGTATGTGCGGAGCATCGGCGGGTGCGCGGAGCCCGAGAGCACCGCCTCGTACTCGCGGGCCAGCTCGCGGTCCTCCTCGGCTCGCCATTCCGCACCTCCCTGCGCGCCTTCGGCCTGCTCGCGCCAGGCGTGCTCGGCGTCGATGATCCGCTTTCGCACCTGGCCGAGTGCCTCGCGGTTGCCGATCCACTGCGCGTGAAGGACGGCGTCGGCGGGGAAGCCGGCGTCTTCAAAGGGCGCGTGCAGCAGCTCGGCCGCTCCGGGGAATGTCGCCTCCTCGGCCAGCGAGCCGGCGCAGAGGAAGGCCTGGAAGGAGGTGCCCTCTTCGGCCTCGACCACGAGCGATGGCGGATGGGCGGGGTCCTCACTCATCGGCGCGTTGGCGCAGCGCCAGAGGTCGTGCCCGAGCGGGCGGTATGAGGACTCGCCCTCGCCGTCCACTTCAACAAGCGCGTCGGGCTCCCAGGCCTCCTCCAGAACCGGCTCGGCGACGCCGCGACAGGCGCCGCGGCGAAGCAGCCACTGCAACTCCGCCGTGCTCGCCCGCCGCAGGCCGAGCAGGCCCGAGAGGCGCTCGAAGCAGCGCCGCTCGGCGGCGGCCAGATCCTCAAGCTCGCGGCGGGAGATCGGTCGCGGCGCCCCCACCCCGGCCAGCTCCTCGACCCGCCTCCGAGCGCGGTCGAGCGAGCGCAGGTGTCCCTTCGGGCGCTCGCCGAGGCAGACGGCGAGGTAGACCTCGGGCAGACTCGAATCGAGCCCGGCGATCTGGGCCTGGTGTCCCTCCAGGTAGCGCTGCCAGGCCTCCGGATCGGCGTGGCGGGGGTCGGCGCTCCCCGCCAGCCCATCGGCGTAGCGCTCGGCGGGGTAGGCGCGGCAGACCCGCCAGATTGAGAAGTCGGCGCCGACCAGGTGCCCGAAGCGCTCCAGGCGGTGAAGCAGCGACCACTTCTCCGCCACCGGGGCGAACGGGTAGGAGACCGTCTTCGCCCTATAGAGGGCGGCGGCCTGGGCGCCGGGGCCGATCAGGACGTTGCGGCGCGCGTAGCGCAGGGGGAACTCCCTCATCGGCGTGCCTCCCGGGCGACCCAGACCTGGCCTCCAACGGGGCTAGGAACTCCCGCCG
Organism: uncultured Solirubrobacterales bacterium; assembly: GCA_963720805.1. GTDB lineage: Bacteria > Actinomycetota > Thermoleophilia > Solirubrobacterales > 70-9 > VRUE01. Next base: position 41,883 of record CAVRGT010000006.1, read on the forward strand.
CCGGCAGCGCCCGCCCCAGCGAGCGCCGTCGTGGCGCCAGGCGCAGGGCGAGCCAGGAGGCGGCGAAGCGATCGGCGCGCCGCCCGTCGGGGGCGGCCTGGGTGGCGAGGGTCGCGATCGCGACCGGGACCACCACGAGGCGAAGCGGCCAATCGAGCAGCCCGAGGGCGAGGCCGGCCAGCCAGCTTGCCGCAAATGAGGCGACGCCCGCGAGGGCAGCCCCCTCCCTGCCGCCGAGCGCGAGGCCGGTGGCGGATGCCGCAAGCGCGGCAAGGACCGGGACCGTCGTCGAGCCCGAGGAGAGGGCGAGCACTCCGGCCAGGGCGGCGGCTGCATAGGCGAGCCAGCGCAGCGGCACCCCGCCGGGCACCGGCAGCGTGTGGCCCTCGACCCGGTAGATCCGCCGCTCGGGCCGAAAGATCCGCTGGTAGGAGCGGATCGGCTCATAGCCCCGACTCACGGCAGCACCTGCTTGCCGATCGCCCTTGCGGCGTCGGCGACCTGATCGGGGCTGAAGACCAGCCAGCCGACCAAGACGGCGGCGACGAAGAAGATCGCCAGGTCGTTGAGGCGGCGGTTGACCAGGAAGACGAGGCCGACGACGGCGATGATCCCGCCGTAGATCTCACTCGCGTAGCGGCGCAGCAGCGAGCCGAGGTTGTGGCCGACATCGTTGCCGGCCGCCAGCGCAGCGGGGGCGAGCGCCAGGGTGGCGATGAGGATCGCGGCCAGCGCCAGCGTGAGCATTGCGAGGCGGCGGCTCACGGCAGCGCTCCTTCGACGGCCTGCACATACCAGCGGTTGCGCTTGACGAGCGCCAGACGGTAGGCGAGCCGGTATGTGGTGCCGGCGGCGGGGTCGCGGAAGCGGCCCGAGGCGACGATCGCTCGCCGCCGCCCCTCGCCCTCGCCGAGCTGGGAGATCGAGCCCGAGGACCCGACCGGCTCCAGCGCTCCCGCGAGCGGCGCCACCGTCGCCCCCGGCGCCAGCAGGTAGGAGAGGTCGCGCGCGGAGCGGGCGGCGAGGTAGGCGGGCAGGAACTTCGCCGCCAGCACCCGAATCGCGCCCGCGTCGGGACCGGCGAGAGGCCGGGGCCGCTCCGCTGCGACCCCGGCCGTGCTCGGCCCCGCGACCACCCAGGGCGCGCCGGTGACCGCCGCCTCTCCCGCCCCCGAGCGGGAGATCGGGACGGCCAGATACAGGCTGCGCCCGTCGCGGAGATCGCAGGCGACGGTGAGGACAGCCCTACCGCCGCCAAGCTCGTGTGTTGCCGCCACCTCGGCCTGGGCGACTTCCGCCTCCCGGCCGCCGGCCGGGCGTCTGGCGTCGACCCTCGCGCCTTCGGCGAGGAACGGAGTCAGCGGGGCGGGACTGCCGAGATAGGCGCGGGCGAAGCGCACCGCGAGGGCGACGCCCGCGGGGTCCGGACCCTCTCCGCTTGCGCGTTGCGCCGGCGCACTTGCCGACGTGGGCGCCAGCACCGCCCCCAGCCCTCGCACCAGCAGCAGGGCGATGACCGTCCAGATCGTGATCCGCCCGGCAGGGCGCAGCAGCGAGCGCACCCTCGTCTCGGTCGACCTGCGTTTCTTACCTACCTCGTTACTCACCTTGCATACCCCTCCTTGGAATTGCCGGGACGTGACTGTCACCTCCCGTCACGCCCCGGCGTGTCGCTTTGCGTTTGCAGGTAAGGGGTACCGCGGGAGCCTGATCCCGTCTACAAACGTTCAAACGATCGTTTGAACGTTTGTAGATCGACTTTCACTGTGTGCTATGGCCGTGCGTGGATGTGCTTGTTTTCCCGTGAGGAACCGCGAACGTAGGTCGGGGTGACAGCGCTCGCGACCGACATCGCTCGCGACTAACGCAGACCGTCAGGGGCCGGTCATGCCCCGCCGCGCGGGACTACTCGGAGGACGCTGGAGAGTTCTGCTCGTCCTGGTTGGAGCGCATCCAGCCGGCGATTTGCCCCACCACCCACCAGGCGCTCCAGTCCTCGATTGCGTACAGGTTGGCCTTACCCAACTTGCGGCGAGTGAGGATTCCGGCCTTGCGGAGCAAGATGAGATGGTGAGAGGTGTTCTGGTACGGCATTCCGACCCGGTCGGCGAGCTCCTGCACGCTCGCCTCGCCGCCTGCCAGGGCCCCAAGCAACGCGATCCGGTGTGGCTCGGCCATCGCAAGCAGGTACTCGGCGATCGAGTCGGCGAGCTGGTCGGGGAGCAGCTCATGCGCGGGTGTGCCTCGCGAAAGCGAGGTGTTCCCGTTTGCTCTTGGATCGGAACTCATGCTCCACTCACCCCCCGCCTGCTCCTAAAGTCCGAACTCGGCCGATTCGGTGGCTCCGTCGCGAAGGCCGGGCTTGCCCGCCGGCTCGGCCGGTGGGGGCGGCGCGGGTTCGCTTGACTCCGCCGGGGCTTCGGACCGCGTGGTGCCGTATTCGGGCGGCCGGCGGGGAACATCTGGCTTCGCCGGGACAGATGGCGGCAGCTCGTGGCGTGGGTGAATTCGGCGCCTTCGCTGAGGAGTTCCCCGCCTGGCGGGCCCCCGCCGCGGCTGTGCCCCGGCATCCGGCTCTCTCACCCATCGCGTCCGGCCCGGCCCTCGCTTGCCGGCCCCGAGCACCCTCGCGGGCAAGGCTCCCGGTGAAGATCGGGACCGGCCCTTGGAACCTCCCCCGACCAGCCCGGGGACGACAGTCCAGGCCAGCGCTACGGCGAAAACGATCAGGGCCGCCAGAACGGCGATCCGCACGCGCCGCGAGAGAACACGCTTCGGTCCCTCCTCTTCGGTTCCCTCAGGTTCGACCTGTTGGGTTTCGATCTCGTCCTCTGCGCCCGGTGCGGTACCGGTGCGACCCTGCAGGTCACGCAAGTAGCCTTCGGGCGAAATCGGGGCGGCTTCATCTTTGGGTGTAGTGGGTTCCTCTGCGGGCATCGCGATCCTCCCCTCGCCGGACCCCTTCGAGTCCAGCTCGAATTTCTCTCTCACCCCTTACACGTATGAGAGCCGCCTCGCGCCACCCCTCGCCGAAAGAATTTTCGTCGAGTGGGATACGGCGGCCGTTACTGTGTGTGAGCAGCGATGGGCGGTCCGGCGCTCAAAGGCCGAACTCCGAACCGGAGCTGCTCGTACCCTTTGAGCCTCCGCCGGAACCCGAGCCGCCGCCCTTCGCCTCCGCGGCGCCGGAGACCGGAGAGCCCTGCGAGGTGCCCGAAGAGGGCGAGGAGGTGCTGCTCGGCGGGACGGGCTGGCTCGACTCGGGCCCGAACTCGGTGCCGACCTGCCGCCCTGAGGCGTTGGTAGTAGAGGAGGACTTTTTGCGCGAGGCCGAGGTGGTTTCGTGCTTCGCCGTGGCGGCTCGCTTCGCGGGGGCTTCCGAGTTCGCCCCTGCCGAGCTGGGCCTCTTCTGCACAGGTGCCGCGTATTCCCTCGCGCCGGCCTGCGGGGCGGCCGGCGCGTCAACCTGCTTCGCTGCGGGAGTCGTCGTGTGGCGGTGGACCGAGGAGCCGACGCCACCGATGCCCGGCACGACCCCGGCCGCCACGCAGGCTCCGGCGGCGATGCCCGCGGTGCAGGCCGAGACGATGCGCCACGAAGAGGCGCCGAGAGCCTGAGAGGCACCCGCGTCGGCGCTGGGACCGGACACAGCGCCGACGAGCCTGAGCAGCGCCTCGCGCCCTCGTTCGCGGACGGCGCGGCTCGCCTCGCCGAGCGCCTGGGCGCCCTGAGAGGCGAGCTCAAGCAGGTGGGCGGGAACGGCTCTGACTCCCCCGCCCCCGAGTGAGGAGACGAGCAAGGCTCCGCTTGCCACGTCGATGAGGTAGTCGCGCATCCGGGCATGGGCCTGCCGGCAGGCCCGGCAGTGGGTCAAGTGGGCCTCGACCGCCGTGCGCTCGCTCGCCGGGCCCTCTCCGGCGGCGTAGCGGCGAAGCAGATCGTCCTCCATCTCTACGCAGCGCTCCCCCGCCTCGATCCGCCCGTAGGCCTCGAGCACGCGCGCGTTGGCGCGCTGGATGACCTTGCGGTAGGTGCGCAGGCTGAGCCCGGGCGTCTGCGCGACGATCTCTCCGGGCTCCATGCCCTGAAGGTGGCGGCGGGTGAAGAGGAGCCGGTCGCGCTCGGGCAGCATCGCCAGCGCCTCGCGGCCGATCGCCACCGCCTCGCGCTCCTCGGCAAGCTCGGAGGGCGGCTCTGCGGGGCTCTCGGGCCGAAGGCGCGGCGGCCCCGCTGCGGACTCGGCCCGCTGGGCAAGCCGGCGGCGCTCGTCGACCAAGCGGCGCCAGCAGGCACGTTTGACGAAGCGCACCATCTGAGGCGCGGAGAACTCCCGCTCGATCGGATCGACGGCCTCCATCACCTTCGCGTAGGCGGCGGCGAAGAGCTCCTCGGCCTCATGCTCGTCACAACCGCGGCGGCGCAGTTCGGCCAGCGAACCCTTGCGCGCCGGGTCATAGACCCGCGCGTAGAACTGGGCCTCGGCGAGGCTCAGCCGCCGCTCTCCGGGCGGAGCGGGACGGCGGCGAGCTTGCCCCCCGGCGGAGCCCGGTCCCCGCCCCCTGCCGCCCCGCCGTCCCATCGCCGCCTATCGCCGCCGGTGGCTGCCGTCGGTCGGTTGGCCCCCCGGACGGACGACCAGCGTCAGCGGGTCGGAGTTGCCCTGCAGGTAGGGATAGCCGGCCTGCGAGCGGACCTGGGCGCGCATCACGTAGCGGGTCGGGTGGCTGGTGCGGGTGAAGCGGTAGCCGACCGTGACCTTGCCGCCGGCGCGGGTCCGGTAGCGGCGGAAGGCGAGCCAGCCCTTGCCTCGCCTGACCTGCAAGACGACCACGACGTTGTCGTTGTCGGGGCCGGGGATATGGCCGACGAAGCGGGCGAAGCCCCGGTTGCGCACGACCTTTCGCCGCACCTTGAACTCCGGGTGGACGACCGTCTGCAACAGCGCGTGGGCACCCAGTTCGCGGTGCTCAGGGCGGTAGAGGGTGCTCACTTCGCGCGAGGGCCCTGGCGGGATCGCGAAGCTGTAGCCGCCCATCGGGCGGCTCATCGCGATGCCGAGGAACTCGCGCCGGCCTTCGGTGATGACACGGGCAAAGACGCAGACCGGAGCGCCCGCGATGCCGTCGCCGGAGTTGGCGAGGCGACCGGTGAGGATCGACCCTTCGCCCTGGCTGAGGACCGCTTCGGGGCCCTGGTCGGTGCCCACCCCGGCGCTCAGCGAGGTGGCCCCGCCGGCATCGGAGCGAACGCAGCGGTAGGAGAGCGGCGCCGTGGCCGGGGCGCCGACGTTGCCCTCTTCGTCTTCGAGCCACAGGCGCAAGGTGTAGGAGCCGGGCTGGTCGGGGGTGGCCAGGTCTTCGATCGCCGCGACGCCATCTCCCTTGGCGGCCTGGGTCGGGACCACGACCCTGCCCGCGCCGTCGAGCACTTGGTAGTGGGCGGCGTCGATCGGCGAGCCCGCGTCGGCGAGGTTCTGCCAGCGTAGGTCGAAGCCCTCGGCCGAGCGCGACGTTTCCGGCGCGCTCACCTGCAGGCCCTGCGGCGCGGCGGGAGGCGTTGTGTCGCGGGGGACCGGCACGGTCGCCGCCGGGCCGACGAGGCCGACCGAGTCTTCGAGCCAGACGCGCAGGCGATAGTCGCCTGGCTTGGCCGGGCCTTCGATCGTGGGGATCGAGGTCGGGTTGGGGCCGGAGACGGTGTGCTCGGGGACGACGACTTCGCCGGCGGCGTCGACGACGTTGTAGTGGAGCTTGGCGATCGGGCTGCCGGAGTTGGGCGGCAGCGCGAAGGTCGCGCCGATGTGATCGAGGTAGCGGTTGGGGTTGGCGCTGGTGACCGTGAGGCCTATGGGCGCTCCCGGCGGGGTGTTGTCGACGTGGATGGTGCGCTGGTCACACGTTTCCGAGCCGGTGCCGTTGAGGCCGCGGTACTGGCCGTAGTTTTGACTGCAGACGGAGAGGCTGTGGGCGCCGTCGGGAAGCGAGGCAGTGTTGAGGTCATAGCCGTGGGGCCAGGGACCGCCCGTCGGACAGGGCTGGTAGGTGCGGGCGAACTCGCCGTTGGCCTGCGAGTAGGTGGCGTTGCATTGCCCCATCGCCTGGTAGTCGAGAACATGGCGCTCGGTGCCGTCGACACGAAGGCGCTCGAAGCGCAGACCGGAACCGTTGTCGGAGACGTTCCAAACGATGCCCTGGATTCCGCGAACCCAGGCGCCTCCAATCAGTTGCGGGTTGTAGGAGGTGAAGGCGATCTTGGAGTTTTCGTCGTCGTTGAGGATGACGACGAAGCCGTTGGCGTCGGTGGCGTTGAAGTTGGCTCGGTCGCAGCCGGCGGGACGGACGCAGATCAGCTCGAAGTAGAAGTGGTGGAAGTCGAGGAATGTGGTGAAGGGCCACAGGTGCGGGCCGAAGGTGTTGGAGGAGGGGCGATCGGTGCCGGAGTTGGTGAGGCCCGCGCCCTGGTTGACGAAGATGGTGCCGTTACTCGCGAAGTCGAGCCCCCAAAAGCGCGAGCGCCAGCCGTCGTTGAAGGCGTTGGGCTGGCGGGTGTAGCCACCTGCGGCCTTGAAGTGGACGTACCAAGGCGTGGCGAAGACGAAACGGGCGTAGGAGCCGTTGCCGGCGTTGCCGTTCGGTTCGTGCTCGGCGATGCGTAGGAAGGCAGAATCGCCGGGCGGGTCGCCTCCCTGCCCACCGCAGTGGTTGGTGAAGTCAAAGATGCCGTAGGGGTGCTGGGCGTTGACCGTGTTTGTCTCGGTCGAGAAACCCGGCGTGCCGGAGTCCGCCGCGCACATCACCATCTTGAATTGCCCGGCATGGGCCGTCGCCGCGCACACGACGGCGACCACCGCGCAGGCCAACATCAGGCATAGGGCTATCGCGACCGGCTGATTGGCCGGTCTTCCCAATCGAGAAGACATTTCTCTCTCCCTTGTTCTGCCGGCCCCTCTGGACCGGCGTTCTGGGCCCCTGCTAAACGGGTCCCCTCACCCCCTACACGGATGAGCGGCACCTCGCGCCACCCCCCGGGAGGAAATTTGTGGGGAACTAGCCCATATGCAGAGAAAGAAACACGGAAGACTTTCGATTGGTTCGGGAGAGTCGCTCGATCATTCGTCGAGATCCACATGGCTCGCTAAAGCTCCGAGTTCCTGCACTCCGCCCGAGCCCGCCGGAGGTTCCCGGCGCATTGGGATCGAATGTCGACTTAGCCTCAATCCACCGATTCACCCTCACAGACAGGAGAATCGCCGTCGGCGACCGTGTGAACGGTGAAGACCCGCTGGCTCGAAGGCGTATCGGGCGACGGCGAGCCGCGGTATGGCCTTCCGCGAGTGGCCGGCGACTGAGAACAAGCAGGCCGAGATGACCGGGAGGCCGGTCAGGGATGAATGCGGTGAGGGAAGGGTCAGGCCGCGGCCGGCACGGCCGGCAATGCCCTGATCCTGGCAAGGGCCTCGACGAACGCATCCCGCCAGGGCCAGCGAGCGGGCAGGTGCAAGGTGGTGCGCCGGGCGGTGCGGGTGAGCCGGCCAGGCAGGGCGATCAGCCGGCGGCGGATCGTTCGTGCCGCCCTCCAGGTCTCGTTTTCGAGGCCCAGCTGCCCGACCCAGCGCGCCATGTTGTGGGCGAGGCAGGCGATCACCGTCCAGGCGGAGTTGGCGGCAAAAGCTCCCTGAGGGGAAGTGGGCAAGCGCGGAGTCCTTGAGGTCGCGGATCGCCAGCTCGACCTCGGCATGGCGGCGGTGCTCGGCATCGACGGTGTGCATGTCCTCGGTCCTGTTGGTGAGAAAGGCGAAGTGGCACCAGTAGGCAAAGAGCTCCTCCTGGCCCTCCTGGGCGTGCAGGTGGACGCGGCGGACAATCAACCTGCGCTCGCTGCAGGTGGTCTCTGCCAGCTCGCAGACGCCCGTCTCGGGGTAGTCGGCGACGGGCTGCCAGGCCGACTCGGGGATCTCGGCGATCCGCTCTGCGACGCGCTTGTTCTGGGGAACCGAGATCGAGTAGAGGCAGGCCTTGGCCTGCAGGTAGGCGATCACCTTGTGTGAGTAGAAGGCCGAGTCGGCGCGGATCAGGATCTCCCCGGTTGCCCCGGCTCTGCGCACCCGTGCGAGGAGCTCTTCGCAGAAGCGCAGGGCTCCGCGCCCGGAGTTGGCCGCTCCCTTGCGCGCTCGGGCGTGCAGGACCTCGCCGGTACCCGCCCGGGTGGCGAGCAGCGGGTGGTAGCCGCGCAACCCGGTGTAGCCGCGGGAGGCGCCCTGCTTGAGGGCGCCTTTGGCCTCGCCGAGGAAGGAGTGGGAAGGTGCCGAGGGTGGAGGGCGCCATCGCCTTGTGGCCGAGCAGGGCTTCCGTGGCGCCACTGCGCAGCACGTCGGTGTCCTCGATCGAGTCGGCACCGGCCACGATCGCGTGGATCAGGGTCAGCACCTTGCGCCCTGGCTCGGAGGCCCCCGCCCGCTCCCCCAGGCGGACCGTCTTGTCGACCAGGTGCTCGATGCCCAGTCGCCTGCCCAGGGTGGCGATCAAGACCAGGCCGGCATTGGCGATAAGCCGCTCATCGTCGAACTCGATGCCCACCGACTCGGGCCGCACGGACTCCGGAGAAACCTTCACCATGTGGGTGACCTCCTGTTGCCAGGCCGCGGCTGCCCTAAACAGCCGCTATTTGCCTGCTCAGGAGGTCCTTTTCATGACCGGAGTGGACGGATCGACCGATCGGAGGTGTGCTGAATCGCCGCTGAGCGGTGAAGCGCCTGGCCGTCCGGGTGAGCCGCCCCGGCAGCGCGACGAGCCAGCCTCGGATGTCCTCGCGGCACGCCAGGTGGAGTCCTCCAGGCCCAGTTGCCCCACTCAGCGCCCGCCGCGATCGCATGGATCAGGGTGAGCACCTTGCGCCCGAGATTGGCGATCCGCTGCCCGCCGTCCTGCACGGAGTGCCGCCTCGACCCTGGGTCAGGCCGCACCGCTGTTTGAGCGCTTCCAACTCGGCGGCTGCAAATCCCCAAATCGGAGTTCATCGACCAGGCCCACTTCCGCACGATCTGCACCCGCGTGCAGTTCGCCGCCAACCAGTGCCCGGCAGGCTCGATGCCCGACGTGGTGGCGGCGCTGCGCGGCCCGCCCTACCAGCCGGTCGAGGTCGACCTCGACGGCCGCGTGGACTCCGTCCACGGCGGCATCCGCACCATCTTTGAGAGCGTCCCCGACCTGCCGGTGACCAAGGCGATAATCACCCTGCAGGGCGGTAAGAAGGGCAAGAAGGGCAAGGGCGGGAGGCGGCGCCAGTAGCGCCCGCCTCCTTGTGTGAGCCTGCAAAGACCCCTATGATTCCCAAATCAACCCGCATTGTTTTCTAAATTTCTCGACCATGTTTGGCTTGAATCAGCCAAGTCCCGGAGAGATAGAAAACCGGGCGCAGTTCTTACTTGATTTTTCTCAATTATGTGAGACGGTTTCAATGGGCGGAGGCAAGGGCTTCCGCACTCCATCAGCAAGATCGAAACCGTAACCAACAGATGAGAGGAACCAAAATGATTCGCACAAGATTCGGACTGCTGGGGCTCTGCGCCGTGTTGTTCGGCGTAATGGCCTTCGGCGCGACAGCGGCGCATGCCGAAAAAGGCGCACAGTGGTTATTCGCCGAAAAAGGAGCGGGGACGAAATTAGTCGCCTTCTTAGAAGCGAAAGTTGGACTTGAAGCAGAGGAAAATGTGGTGTTGGTACTACACACCGAAATCCTCAAACTCAAAGTCTTATTCTTATGCACAGCGGTTAAAGCGGTGAACGCGGTACTCAAAGCAAACGGGAGCATCGGCGAAGGTGCCAAACTCTTATTCAGCGGGTGTACCACGGACCTCGGAGGTGAACCGGCGCCGGAATGTACGCCGAAAGATAAAGAAGATGGCGAAGCAGGTACGATTGTCACCAAACCGGGCCACGGCTTAATCGAATTACACGAATTAGCCGGTGGCGTTAAAGACGATATTGTTCGTATTTTACCGGACAATGTCGGCGGAAAACCGAGCGAAGTCTTTGCGACTCTCGAATTGGGTCCTGAATGTTCGATTGGAACAAAAGTCAACGTGATCGGGAAAGCGACCCTCAAAGACTGTGAAGGTCTCTTCTTAGAACACCTGGTCAAACACTTAGTCGAAACAGGTCCGTTAACCGAACTGTGGACGATCAGCAAAACGGCTGAACACGTCGCGACTATCTTAGGCAGCGTGTGGGCGTTCCTCGAAGGGGAACACGAAAAACTGAAATGGAGTGGTGATCCAGCATAAGCGAGAGCATCAGTTTGATCCAAGCAGCATGAGTTGAAGAAGTACTTGCCCGGGCCGTGTCATTTCACGGCCCGGGCAAGATCGAAACAGGGACAGGGAGAAAGGCAGGGGCGAATCATGGAGGTGGGAATGCGGGGGAGAGGGAGAAGGGGGAATCGGATTGCGATCTGCACGGCGGCGGCGCTTGTCGTCTCCGGGCTGTTCGCTCAGGGCGCGGTTGCGGTTGCGCCGCAGCTCAGCCAGGTCGGCGCCTCGGCGGTCACGGACACGGCGGCGACCCTGAAGGCGAAAATTCGACCCGCAGGGCAAAGCCGGCACCTACCGCTTTGAAGTCGGCAGCGAAGACTGCTCGATGGAAACCTGCGCGACGGTCGCCGAAGGCTCGATTCCCTCGGGTTCGCCCGTTGTCGAGGAGGTCCCCCTGGAAGGGCTCAGCCCCGCCACCCTCTACCACTACCGCGTCCTCGCCGAAAACGGTGACGGCAAATCCGACAGCGGCGATCGAGTCCTCGCCACCCATTCGCCCACTGTCTTCTCGGGCCTGCCCGATGGGCGAGCCTACGAGCAGGCCTCCCCGGTCGACAAGAACGGCGCCGACGCGCTCGGCGACGTGCCGACGATCAAAGCCACCGCGAGCGGCGGCGGCATCACCTTCGAGTCGACCTTTGGCTTCCCCGGCGGCAAAGGCGCCCAGGAATTCCCCACCTACCTGGCATCTCGCGGCCAGGGCAGCTGGTCCACCCAGGGCCTTTTGCCCCCCTTCTCGGCCGGCGAGCGCGCCCAGGTGGTCGGCTGGTCCCCCGACTACACCGAAGTCTTCTCGGTTGCCACCCGGCTGGGAGACCCGCGAGCCTCGGCGTTGATCGTGCAATCGACCGCCGGCGGGGAACCGGTGCAGATCACCCCTTATGTGGATGGAATTGGCACCGACTACCTCTACGCCGGGCAGAGCGAGGACGGCTCGGTCGTCCTCTTCGAATCGCGCTCAAAGCTCCTTCCCGAAGCGCTCGAGGAATTCCCCAACCTCTACGCCTGGAATCGCGACACGGGCAAACTGAGCCTGGCCGGCATCTACAACGACGAAACCTCGCCGCCCAAAGGCACCCTGGCGGGGCCGTATGCGTGGACGGGTGGGTCTGACGCGCGGCACCTGGGCCTCGGCGGCGCCAACCGCGGCTTCTACCTCCGAGACGAGCGAGCGATCGCCCCCGACGGCTCGGTCTACTTCACCGAAGCCGGCACGGGCCGGCTTTACCGCCGACTCAACCCGAGCGCGCAGCAGAGCCCCTTCACCACCAACGGCAAAGGCGAAGAGGAATGCGAAGACCCGGCCAAAGCCTGCACCGTGCAGATCTCGGCCTCCCACAAGAGCGACGGCAAAGGACCGGGCGGCACCGACGCCGCAGGCCCCCAGCCGGCCGCCTTTCAGGCCGCCGCCGCCGATGGCTCGCAGGCCTTCTTCACCTCCCCCGAGAAGCTCACCAACGACGCCAACACCGGGCCCGAACAATCGCTGGCCCAGATCGAACGCGACGACCTCGGCGGCGGGGAAGTCGAAGACAAAGAATTCATCTCCCCCCGGCACGCGGTCGGCGTCGCCGTCGACGGCTCTCACATCTACTGGGCCGACCCGGCGGCGGGGACGATCGGCCGGGCCGACATCGACGGCAAAAAACGCGAGCCCACCTTCATCGTCCCCGGCCCGGTGGAATGCGAAGTCAGTGGCCAACCGGGAGTCTTCGAAGAGGTGCCAAGCCGCCCCCGCTACGTCGCGGTTGACTCAAAACACGTCTACTGGACCAACACTGGCTGCAGCGATAAAGAATCCGGAGAAGCGATCGAAGGCACCGGGACGATCGGGCGGGCCGACATCGACGGAAGCGAAGCCGGCGTCGAAGCTGCCTTCATCGAAGGCGCCTCCAACCCGCAGGGGATCGCGGTCGACGAAACCCACATCTACTGGGCCAACGCAGGCACGCTTGCCGGGGTGAGGGCGATCGGGCGGGCGACGATCGACGGTGGGGAAGTCATTCAGAGCTTCATCAAAGTGACGGGCAACGGCCCTAAACCCTACGGCGTGGCGCTGAGCCCGACCCACCTCTACTACAGCGGCAACGTAGAGGGGGCTGACAACGCCTTCATCCGGCAGTTTTTGTTGGAAGGGAGCGAACAGGAAAGCCTCTTCGTCGGCAAAGAAGGCATCCGCGGCCTGGCGGTCGACGCGGGCCACGTCTACTGGGCGACGCAGGGCGAAGAAGCGATTGGAAGGGCCACACTCGATCTGGAAAATCGCGAAAAACGAATTCATCGCGCTGGAAGGCAAACCCAACGGCCTCGCGGTCGACTCCGAACACCTCTACTGGGCGATAAACGGGGAAGCGCCGACCAACCCCGGCAACGACCTCTACCGCTACGGCCCGGGGAAAGGCGAGCTCACCGACCTGACACCTCTTCCCGGCGGCAACGGGGCAGAAGTGCAGGGCGTGGTGGGGGCCTCCGCCGACGGCAAATACGTCTACTTCGTCGCCAACGGAGTGCTCGATGAGGCCGAAGAAGCGAAACCGGGGAACTGCAAGGGGACGCCGGGCTCGGCCTCGGGCAGCTGCAGCCTCTACCTCTGGCAGGAAGGATCGATCAGTCTGGTGGCGCGGCTGGATGCCGGGGGCAGCTTCGGTACAGACGCGCTCAACTGGGCCGGTACGCCGCGGGAACAGTTCGGCACCGCCAGCTACGTCGCCAAGACCGCCTTCCTCAGCGCTGACGGGAAGTCCCTGCTCTTTCGCTCCCGCGAAAAGCTGAGTGCCTATGACAACGAAAGCGTTCCCGAGTTCTACCGCTTCCGCGTCGGCGACCCGGCGGGGATCCGCTGCGTCAGCTGCAACCCGGCGGGCGAAGCGGCGGCGGGAGGCCCGAGCACGGGTCAGGTTCTCTTCCCGGCCCTGGGACCGTTGGCCGGTGGGGTGTCGGCGGTCTCCGCCCGCATCCTCTCCGCCGACGGCGATCGGGCCTTCTTCGAGACCTCCGAAGCGCTGGTCCCCGAAGACACCAACGGCCAGGGCGGCTGCCCGCCCACCGGCACCGGGGTGCAGAACTTCCCCGCCTGCCTCGACGTCTATGAGTGGGAGGCCCCCGGGGCCACAGGGGGAACCTGCGAAGAATCCTCGGCCTCCTTCAGCCCCATAAACGGCGGCTGCGTCTACCTGCTCTCGACCGGCAAGAGCAAGTTCCCCTCGCTCTTCGCCGACGCCTCGGCCGACGGCAAAGACGTCTTCTTCTTCACCCGCCGGCAGCTGGTCGGCCAAGACGAAGACGAACTGCAAGACGTCTATGACGCCCGCGTGGGGGGCGGCCTGCCCGCCCAGAACCCGCAGCCGGTGATCCCCTGCGGATCGATCCCGTCCTGCCACGGCCCCGAGCAGACCCCGCCGGTGGAATCCTCGCCCACCACCCCGAGCTTCCTCGGCCCCGCCAACCCGGCGCCCAAACACAAACGCCACAAGACCCACAAGAAGCACAAGAAAGCACAAAACCCACAAGACCCACAAGCGAGCCGGCTCCAAGGAAAGGAGCGCCCGGTGAGCGCCCGCAAGGCCACGCTCGCCGCGATCGCGCTCTGCTGCGCGGCGGCGGCGCTCGCCCCGGCCCCGGCCACGGCAGCGGGCGCCCCGGCCTGGTCGCTTTCGATCACGCCGATGCCCTCGAACTTCGCGATCGGCGCCGACCCCGAGCCGCAGTACCTGATCAGCGCCACCAACGTCGGCGAAGCCCCCGCGGGGGGCGAAGCGATCGTGCTCGAAGCGCTGCTGCCGGCTGGGCTGGCGCCCTCCAAAGTGAGCGCCCTCGACAACGACCCCGACACCGCCAATCCGCCCAGCTGCTCGATCGCCGCCCAGACGGTCACCTGCGAAACCGCGGAATCGCTCGGCCCCGGCCGTCTCCTGCTGGCCCAGGTAGACGTCGCGGTCTCAGGCCCCGAAGGCCCGACCACGACCACGGCCTCGATCAGCGGCGGCGGCGCCGCGAAAGTCAGCGCCACCTTGCTCACCAGGGTCCAGGCCGCCCCGCTGGAATTCGGCTTCCTCCCCGGCTTCAGTGCCCCCACCACCGACGGGGAAGGCTCCCCGGCCACCCTGGCGGGCTCTCACCCCTACCAGCAGACCGTCGCCTTCGGCCTGCCGACGGTCAACCCCGGCGACGGGCTGACCAACGCCGGGCACGCCCGCGACATCTACCTCGAGCTGCCGCGGGGCCTGCTCGGCTCCCCCGCTGCCTCACCGGTGCTTTGCACCGAGGCCGAGCTGACCGGCAGCGAGGGCTGCCCCGATCCCTCCCAGATCGGCCTCGCCGACATCACCACCCTGGTCGGCAAAGTGGGCACCAACGGCATCTCCACCACCGGCCTCTACAACATGGTCCCGCCACCCGGCGCCGCGGCGGAGTTCGCCACCAACGTCGCCGGCGCCGGCATCTTCGTCCACATCCTCGCCGGGGTGCGCTCCGACGGCGACTACGGCGCCGAGGCCGCCACCCACGACATCCTCGCCCTCGGCACCCAGCCGATCTTCAGCATCCAGGCCCAGATCTGGGGCGATCCCTCCGCCGCGGCCCACGACCACGTCCGCGGCGAATGCGTGAGCGGCGAAGGCTCCTGCCCGGTGGGCGCCCGGGAAACCGCCTTCCTGACGATGCCAAGCGATTGCCCCGGCGAGCCGCTGCCCTTCGCGGTCCTCGCCGACAGCTGGGAGGAACCGTTCCCCGAATTCGAAGAACGCGAAGCGCGCTATGAAAGCGCCGACCTCGCCGGGGACCCGGTCTCGGTCCAAGACTGCGGCGAGCTGAAATTCGAACCGACGATCACCGCCCGCCCGAGTACCAACCTCACCGACTCCCCCGCGGGCCTTGACCTCACCCTGCACCAGCCCCAAGACACCAACCTGGACTCGCGCTCCACCGCGGCGCTGCGCGACGCGGTCATCCGCTTCCCCGCCGGGCTGGCGGTAAACCCCTCCCAGGCGGCGGGCCTCGGCGCCTGCTCAGAGGATGAGATCGGCTTCGAAGCCAACCAAGAAGGCACGCTCTCCTTCTCCAAGGAACCGCAAAGCTGCCCCGACGCGGCCAAGATCGGCACCCTCGCGGTCTCCTCGCCGCTGCTGGTCGCCCGCAACGCCGATCACGAAGTCGAAGAAACCCCCGAAGGGGACCCGGTCTTGGAAGCGCTGCACGGCTCCCTCTACATCGCCAAGCCCTTCGCCAACCCCTTCGGCTCGCTGATCGCCGTCTACCTGGTGGTCGAAGACAAAAAGACCGGCATCGTCGCCAAGCTGGCCGGCAAAGGCGAGCTTGACCCCGGCACGGGCCAGATAACCACCTTCGTGCGAGAAAACCCCGAGCTGGCGCTCCAAGACGTCGTGGTCCACCTCTTCGACGGCCCGCGCGGGCCGCTCCTCACCCCGCCGACCTGCGGTGAGTTCGCCACCGAAACCGACCTCACCCCCTGGAGCGCCCCCGAAGGCAAACACGCTCACCCCGGCTCGAGCTTTCAGACCACGGCCACGCCGAGAGGGGGAAGCTGCCCGACCGGCGAGTCACAGCTGCCAAACGCCCCCAAGCTGAGCGCCGGCACCGAGAACCCCACCGCGGGCAAATACAGCCCGCTGATCTTCAAGGTGTCCCGCGAAGACGCCGGCCAGCGCCTGGGCAAGATCGAAGCCACCTTGCCCGGCGGCCTCTCGGCCAAGCTGGCGGGAGTCGGCACCTGCTCTGAGCAAGACATCGCCAAGGCCCGCTCGCGCGAAGCACCCCGGATGGGAGCCCTCGAGCAGGCCGACCCCAGCTGCCCGGCCTCATCTGAGATCGGCGTCCTCAACGCCGCCGCCGGCGCCGGGCCCACCCCCTACTACACCCAAGGCCACGCCTACCTCGCCCCCCCTTACAAGGGCGCCCCGCTCTCGATCGTGGCGATCGCCCCCGCCGTCGCCGGTCCCTTTGACCTCGGCACGGTGGTGGTGCGAAGCGCGCTCTACCTCGATCCCGTCAGCGCCCAGGCGCGGATCGTCTCCGATCCGCTGCCCGCCGTCCTGCACGGAGTGCCGCTTGACGTGCGCTCGGTCGCGGTGCGCGCCGAGCGGCCCGAATTCAGCCTCAACCCGACCTCTTGCGATGAGAAGTCCTTCGGCGGGCAGGTGCTCTCGACCCTGGGTCAGGCCGCACCGCTGTTTGAGCGCTTCCAACTCGGCGGCTGCAAATCCCTCCCCTACAAGCCGAAGATGAACGTCCGCCTCTTCGGCCCGACCCACCGCGGCGCTCACCCGCGCCTGAAGGCCGTCTTCACCGCCAAGCCCGGGGAAGCCAATACCTCCCGCGTCTCCTTTGCCTTCCCCAAATCGGAGTTCATCGACCAGGCCCACTTCCGCACGATCTGCACCCGCGTGCAGTTCGCCGCCAACCAGTGCCCGCCGGGCTCGATCTACGGCCACATCAAGGCCACCAGCCCGCTCGTGGACTACCCGGTCCAAGGCCCGATCTACCTGCGCTCCTCCTCTCACAAGCTGCCCGACGTGGTGGCGGCGCTGCGCGGCCCGCCCTACCAGCCGGTCGAGGTCGACCTCGACGGCCGCGTGGACTCCGTCCACGGCGGCATCCGCACCATCTTTGAGAGCGTCCCCGACCTGCCGGTGACCAAGGCGATAATCACCCTGCAGGGCGGTAAGAAGGGCCTCTTTCAAAACTCGACCGACATCTGCAAGGGCACCTGGCGCGCCACGCTCAAGCTCAACGCCCAAAACGGCAAGGTCCACGACACCAAGCCCAAGCTGCACGCCAAGTGCGCGAAGAAGGGCAAGGGCAAGAAGCGGGGACGAAATTAGCGAAAAAGCTCAGCGGCCTGTTGAGCTGCGCACCCGGGCGATCAGCTCTTCACAGAAGCGAAGCGCACCGCGCCGAGTCGGGTGTGGTGAATCGGTGGATTGAGCTAAACTTGTCGCAACGAAAAACGTTGCGTTATAGTCGAGGTCTATGCCGGTTGGGACCGCCGAGAAGATCACCGCCCTTAGCTTAGCGGTCCCCGGCCCGCTGGACCCGACGCTCGCGCGTGGGATTCGAGCGGGCCGGGGCGTTCACTTTTCAGGCCCTAGTTGGACTTGAAGATGTGAAGAACCGGCGCAACCTGGCTGCATGGCGTGACCTTCATCCCGCTCACCTCCCTTCCCTGTCCGCACAGAGGGGCGCAGCAGCGTCGTCTCTGCTTTTGGCCGCTCGTGGGCGTTGACCGGGAAGCCGGGCGTCGGCCCAGCGAGGGGGCGCCAAACCCGTATGGTCGCCGCCGCTGAGCTTAGGCCAACCGGTAAGGACCGCCCAACCGGTACGGGCTTTGGATGAGCCCGTGGCTAGGTACAAACCGATCTACTAGCCTTCGGCCGAACCACTCATGTAGCGCTGACTAAACGGGGAGGTTCGAAATGGCGCGGCCCGTAAAGGCGAAAGCGGGGGGCAAGGCGGGCAGCGGAGGCGCTGAGAAACAGGGACCTGGCGCCAAGGACAAGAAGGCGGCGAAGCGCCGTAGCGAACGCAAGGCAAGTCTCGCCTTCCTCCTCTCCCACCCCATCCGGGTCCAGATCCTCGCCGCCGCTCACCGAGAAGCGATCAGCCCGTCGGGGTTCGCTCGTCAGCACGACCTTGGGACCAGTCGGGTCGCCGAACACTTCCGCAAGCTGGCCGATTACGGTGCGATCAAGCTCCTGCGCACCGAACCAGTAAGTGGCTCCGTACGCCACCTGTACGTGGGCACGAAGCGCGGCGTAATCACCGCGAAGGATTGGCAGAACCTCCCCGCATCGGTACAGAGCGACATTGCTGCCGCGGGGCTGACCGATTTCGTCGTCGTCACCGCCGAAGCGATCGACACCGGCAGCTTCCGCAACCGTGGCGACTTCGTACTTACCTGGGATGAAGCCGAGCTCGACGAGATCGGGTGGAGCAAGCTCACGAAGATGCTTCGGCTGGTGTGGACCAAAGTTCCGGCACTTGAAGAAGAGTCAGAAATGCGCCAGGAGGAAACCGGCGAGCCGGGCATGAAAGCCATCGTCGGCCTCGCGGCTTTTGAAGCGCCTGAGCCAGTCGAACCCGACGGTCCGAAAGATCAGCGACCCGCCAAGGACAAACGGAAACGGCGGAAACCGAAACGTTCGACCGGGTCAGGGTAGGTCATCGACTGACGGTGCCGACTGCACAGGCAACTCAAACGTCGATCCAGCCAGTTCGGCTTCCGGGCCAACCCTGAGTAAGGTCTCGCTTCATGCCGGACGAGTGGTCCGATCCCGAGCGTGTCGACGAGTATCTCTCCAGGGAGATACCGCACAGGCTGATCGCCGAGGCGATGCTGCTGGAAGCGCTCCCCGAGCGGATCGACCGCTTCCTTGATCTCGGTACCGGCGACGGGCGGCTGCTGGCGCTGATTCGCTCCCGCTACCCCGATGCGCGAGCGATCGGAATCGACATATCGGAGCCGATGCTCGTCCTCGCGGAAGACAGGTTCAACGGAGACCCGCTGGTCGACATTTGCACCCACGACCTCGACTCCGCGCTCCCGTCAATGGGGTCGTTTGATGCCGTCGTCTCGGGACTGGCGATCCACCACCTCCACGACATGCGCAAGCTGGACCTGATCGGCGAAATCCACGGGCTCCTCGTGCCGGGGGGCGTCTTCGCGAATCTCGATCTCGTGAGCTCTGCCTCTGAAGATCTGCACGAGCGCTTCCGCCGCGAGATCGGCCGAACTGAAGACGACCCCACCGATCAACTCGCGGACCTGTCGGAGCAGATCCGCTGGCTGCGCAGCTGCTTCGCCGAGGTCGACTGCCACTTCAAGTGGCTTGAGCTGGCGTTGATGGTTGCCGTGAAGTAGGCCGCAGCCTGCCGGCCTACGCCGTGGCTGCGGAGTGCCCATTTGTGGCTCTCCTGACGTTTCCGTGGGTCACGTAAGCAGTTGAGAGAAGGCGCACGCCGC
This sequence comes from uncultured Solirubrobacterales bacterium, assembly GCA_963720805.1. Classification (GTDB taxonomy): domain Bacteria; phylum Actinomycetota; class Thermoleophilia; order Solirubrobacterales; family 70-9; genus VRUE01. The sequence continues at coordinate 61,169 of CAVRGT010000006.1, forward strand.
TCCGCGCCTAGGTTTCCGGCTTGTAAGGAGTCGGAAGCGAAAGGAGCGGCAACGACGTGCGCAAGGAAAGGGTATGGGCACGCCTGCTCGGCTTGGAGCGGGCGGTCGTCGAAAGCGTCGAGATCGACGACAGCAAGCAGGTGGTGGTGGCGGTTCGCCCCCACCACCGGGAACGGGATCGCTGCGGTGTCTGTGGGCGCCGCTCCCCGGGCTTCGACCTCGGCGAGGGGCGGCGGCGCTGGCGGGCGCTGGACCTCGGCACGACGATCGCCTACCTGGAGGCCGACGCGCCGCGGGTGCGCTGCCCCGAGCATGGCGTCGTGGTGGGCGCCGTCCCCTGGGCCCGGCACGACTCGCGCTTTACCCGCGCCTTCGAGCAGCAGGTCGCCTGGCTGGCGGTGAACACCTCGGGCAGCGCCGTCGCCGAGCTGATGCGGATCGCCTGGCGCAGCGTCGGGGCGATCTGCGAGCGAGTGGCGAACGAGGCGGGCCGCGAGGTCGACCTGCTCGCCGGCTTGCGGCGGATCGGAATCGACGAGATATCGCACCGCAAGGGCCACCGTTACCTGACCGTGGTCGTCGACCACGACACCGGCAGGCTCATCTGGGCGGCACCGGGCCGCGACAAGGCGACCGTGGGGGCGTTCTTCGACGCGCTCGGCGCCAAGCGTGCCAAGCAGCTGAAGCTCGTCTCCTGCGACATGGCGGGCTGGATCGAGGCGGCGCTGGTGAAGCGCTGCCCGCAGGCCAAGCGCTGCGTCGATCCCTTCCACGTCGTTCAGCTCGCCACCGAGGCGCTCGATCAGATCCGCCGCGAGGTCTGGCGCGAAGCGCGCCGTCAAGGCCAGGGCGACGTCGCCCGCGAGCTCAAGGGCACCCGCTACGCCCTCTGGAAGAACCCCGAGAACCTGACAGCCCGCCAGCAGTCAAAGCTCGCCGACGTCGAGCGGCTCAACCGGCCGCTCTACCGCGCCTACCTGCTGAAGGAGCAGCTGCGCCAGATCTACCGCCTGCCGGTTCGAAAGGCGATCGTCCTGCTCGAGGAATGGCTCTCCTGGGCGCGGCGCTCTCGCCTGAAGCCCTTCGTCAAGCTCGCCCGCACGGTCACTGCGCAACGCGAGGGGATCGTCGCCGCGATTCGCCATGGTCTCTCCAATGCCCGGGTGGAGGCGATCAACACCCAGATCCGCCTGATCGCCCGCCGCGCCTTCGGGTTTCACTCACCTCAGGCGCTGATCTCCCTGGCGATGCTGAAGCTGGGTGGGTTGTGTCCGCCTCTGCCGGGGAGAGTCACCGTTACGTGACCCACGGAAACGTCAGGAGAGCCCCATTTGTGCTCGCGTGACCGGCGGAAGCCACGTCCGCCGCGTCCAGTGCGGCGCCCCACGTCCCGAACTCGCGCTGCACCCGATAGGTCGCCGGTCGCTGGCCGGTGGGGTCCGCCCCACGCCAGTCGGCGCTCGACGGAGGACGTCCATGCTCGGCGGCCCAGGCCCGCAATGCTCCGAGGATGGCTACGCGATCCCAGTTGCGCTTTGAGATCGGCAGGCCCGCGGCGCGCAGGCCCTCCGTCCAAGAGCCGAACAGGTTCTCCACCGTAGACACGCCGGGGTGTCGTTCGGAGCTGCGTCGCCAGTCGTCATAGGTCGGACCGCGCCCATGTTCCGCCGACCAAGACTTCAGCGCCTGGATTGTCGCTTTGCGGCCCCAGCGCCTTCTAATCGGAAACCCGGCCACTTCGAGTGCCGCGGTGAACGACCCGAACTCTGCCTTGACCTTGTTGAGGCCCGGCCGGCCGGGGCGCTTGGGCTGTAGGTCGCGTTCCGTCGGCCGGCGTTTGAGCTCGCAGCCGAGATCGCGCAGGGCGTCGAGCATCGCCCGGCGGTCCCAGCGCTCGACCTCGACGGTATGGCCGGCGGCCTCGAGCGCATTGCCCCAGTTCCCGAAGTGCTGGTGGACATTGTGAATAGCCGGGCGTGCGCCGGCCGGGTCCCGCTCGCGCCAATCTTTCGGAGTCGGCAGCTCGCCGTGCTCGCTCAGGTGGGAGTTGATCGCGGCGACGATCTGGTCGCGGTCCCAAGAGGTACGTCGCGATGCGTATCCGGCCGCCGCCAGTCCCGCGGCGAAGGAGCCGAAGTGGCCAACCACAGATCCCACCCCGGGGTGATCGGCGCTGGCTCGTTTCCAGTCGGTGCTCAATGGGCGGGCGATCGTGCTCGGCGGCGAAAGCCTTGATCGCCCCGACGATGCGCTCGCGGTCCCAGCGCTGGTGAACCGGCGGAAGCCAGCCGTTCGCCGGCTTCGCCCCCTTCTGCGCCTCCAGGGCGTCTCGACAGGCTTCGAGCGACCCGCAATAGCGGATGATCACCTCCCGCGAAGGAAGCTCTTCCGCGCCTTTAAGGTCCGCTGTCGTCGGGGAGCGGCCGTGGCGCTCGGCAAAATGCGCGAACGGCGGCGATGGCGCTCTCGCGGTCCCAACGGCGCTTGCGCGTGTCGAGGCCGGCAGCTTCGAGTGCCTGATTCCAACCGCCGAAGGTATGGAGGACTTGCCCGGTGCCGGGCCAGCGCGGGTACTCGCGCGCCCACTGAAGTGTGGTGTCCTCAGTGGGAGTCCAGTCGAGCCCCGAAGGCGGGGACCCGTGCTCCTCGGCCCAGGCGCGGAGTGCCGCGATGATTTCCTCCGCCCCCCAGCCCGCTCGGTGGGCGAGCCTCGCGGCGCACCCCTGGCAACGCCGGGCACCGCGGCTGATCACCGGGCCACCGCAGTCCGGGCAGGCACCGGCTCGCAGGTAGGCGCGAACCGTTTCCGGCTTCACATCGAGGAGCTCGGCGATCTCGGCCGTCCGCAGACCAGCCCGATCCAGGCACTTGGCGATCTCGACCCGCTCGCCCAGGCTCAACTCCCAGGGGGCCAGCGGCTCCTCACGCAGGCCAGCGGCGGCGAGAGCCGCAGACCAGGAGCCGAAGTACTTGACGACCGGCCTCGAGCCGGGCCAGCGTGGGTGCTCGGCGGCCCATCGCTTTACTCGCCCGTCCTCGGCTCCAACGGTGCGAGCGGCCGAGACGGACCACTCATAGATCCGCGGCGGCTCGCCGAACTCCTCGGCCCAATCGCGCAGCGCCGCAACCACCCGCTCAGCGTTCCACGTTCCCGCTGGCGCGACTCGCTCTTTTCGGCGATACCCAGACGTCGCTCCCTGCGTTCCCACTGGGCAAACTCTATGCACGACCGGCTGGTCGGACTTTTCCGCGCCCTTCAGGAATGAGCCGTCCCGGCCGATCTAAGCGGCAATGAAGTACCTCCTTCTTCTCGGCTGGTGCGCAGGCCTTGCGCTGCTCGTCATATCCCCCACCGAGAGCTTCCTCCGACCCATCGGAGCCCTCTTCTTCTTCGGCTTCTCCCTGGCGTTGATCGTCCTTTACGTTCGTTTTGCCGTCCGATCGCTCAAGGCCGGCCGCCGCGGCGTCGCCTTGGCGATGATCGGTGGGCTGCTGCTATTGCTCGGCCTGCTCGTCTTTCAGCGCCTCAACCTGCCGGGCGACGAAGCCAAGATCGCCAAGACGATTGAAGCCGTCGCAACCAGCACCGACCCTGCCTACTACTGCGACGCCAAGGTAACGCCGCGCTACCTCGAACAGACCACCGGCACCAAGCCCCCGTTCGCCGACGAGGTCTGCGAGAGCGAGACAGAAGCCTCGCGCGCCGACTCGGTGACTACGAGCGAAGTCGCAGTCGACGGCAATCGCGCGACGGCGATGGTCGCTTATACGGGTGGCTCCTTGGACGGGTCCAAGCTCGCCGTGGGGCTCGTCAAGAACGGCGGCGAGTGGAAGCTGGACAGACTCATCGCTTTCAGGCGATTTGACCGGGCCAAGTTCGATCGCGCCTATCGACGCAGCTTCTTGGCGTTCGGCTCTCCGACAAGCAGCGCCGATTGCGCGCTGGCAAAGGCTCGGCGGTTCTCAAACACCGAAATCGAGACGGCCGCGCTGCGCGATTCCCCCCGCGTCTTCACCCCGATCTTTGTCGCGTGCGATCGCGACGGCGCCGAACGAAATCTCGTGCAGTCGATCGCGGAGCCGAAGTTCGACCTTCCGCCGAGGGCGATCCAGTGCGCGGCAAGCAAGATCAAGGCCCTCAGCGATGCCGAGCTGGTGCGCCTGCACCTCGACCCCCTGGCCTACAGCGAACTCGTATACAGCTGCGGTCGCAAGGCGGTCTTCAAATACCTGGGGCGCGAATTGAAAGACAAAGAGAATCTCGACCCCAAAGCGGTCGACTGCGTCCTTGAGGAATTCCGCAACCGGCCGGTTGCCGGCGCGATTCGCTTGAGCTATGAGCAGGCCAGGTATAACGCGTTGATTGCCCGCTGCCGGTAAGCCACGGCCGCACCTATTCAGCCAGCCGGGCGTCGAAGAACAGCATCGGCCCTGACCGGGCCAAGCTCGGCGCCCAGAACCCCGCCGCAACGAGCCAGGCAGCGACTTCGGGCTCCGTGCCCACCTGGCCGAAGTCGCCGGAGCCGGGGCGGACGAGGCGCTGGCGAAGGCTGTCGCTGCCGCGTACAAAGCAGGAGCCGGTAAGGCGCCCGCCCGGCTTGAGCACCCGAGCGGCCTCGGTGAGGGCAACAGCCGGATCCTCGAAGCAGTGCAGGCCCCAGAAGCTGAGAAACAAGTCGGCGCTGGCGCTCGGCATCGGGATGTTGGTCGCGTCGGCTTCGATGAACTCGACCTGGGTGAGACTGCGCTTCAGCGCCCGCCTTCGAGCCCGGCGAAGCATCGAAGGCGAGAGGTCGGCAGCCACGTAGCGGACCCCGGTCTCCGGGCGAAGGGAACGGAGGGCCGGACCCGCGCCACATGGGCAATCGACGACTGTGCCGCCCCCGGCCACTTCCTCGATCGCGCTCATGCTGTCGTAGTAGGGCTTGCTGTCGCCGCCCCAGAGAACTCGGCCGATCAGGCGGCTGAGGCGGGGCCGCTCCATGTAGGTGCTGTAGGCGATACCAAACGGCGAGGCATAGAAGTCATCGTGCGACATTCGCCGCGAAGTCTAGGGTTGGACCGGTTCGTTGGAGTGCGCTCTCCGTCGGCGCGCGGCAATCTCGGCCGCGCTACGGGCCGGGCGGCGATACGGAAGGTGATGGCCCGCGTCACGAAGTTCTCGGACATAAGAGCCGACAGCACTGGCCTTCAAATCCAGCGCTTCGGCGATCTCCTCTTCGGGCCTTCCTCCCCTCCACATGCGCATGAGCACGGCGTCTCGCTCGGCTTTGGTCGGTCGCCGATCTCCCGGCCCGTATTCCGGCGGCGGCAAGGGTCGGACATACCAATCGACCACCCCAGAGAACAGCTCGGCGAAATCGAGCCTAAGCGCCCCGGCGAGCCTGACCGCCGCGAAGATCCTGAAGTTGCGATTGCCGCGCTCGAAATCAACAACGTCTCCGCGACTCATCGACGCTCCGGCGCCGAGGCACTGCTGAGAGATGCCGACTCGGCGCCGGGCGCCAAGGACGTTTTGACCCAGTCGCGACAGTGCCGTGTCCGTCTCGATCTCCATTGCCCCCACCCGGAACGCGCGCGAGCCCGGCTCCCAGGTAATGCCGGAGGTGACTCGCTCACAGCGCACGTTGAGGCTGGCCGCGAGCCTCACGATGAAGCCGAGCCTTGGAAGCCGCTTCCCGTTCTCTACCTGGTGCAGATAGGAGCGGTCGACCTCGACAGCTTCGCCGAGCTCTCTTAGCGTGAGACCCATCGCGCGGCGGTGAAGCGCCAGATTGGCTCCAATCCGATCCGCTATGTCCTCGTCGGAGGCTTTCCCCCGGCTGGCCGTGTCCGCGACCCCTTCCGCATCGGCGACGGGCTCTTCTCCTGGCAATCGCAGGCGGGGGCATCGCTCGCGTCGGCGCCGTGCCGCCTCATGTACGGCTCGCCTCTCGGGACTGCGGTATGGAAGATCCTCGCCGTGCTCGCGGAGACGATGGACGATGACTGAGACCGCTCCCGACGATGCGCCGACGGCGGCCGCGATCTCCCCGGCCGTCTTCCCTTCGCGCCAGAGCTTCCCTATTGGAGGATCGAGGCTATGCGCCCGGTGGCGCTGGGCACCGCCGCTCCTGGGGTACTCGCAAGGCGACCGGCGCGGCGCCCAGGCGATGCCGCCGAACAAGAACTCAGGCGTGACCTGCAGAGAGCGAGCCAGGGACAGCGCGGTCTCGATTGTCGTCTCGCGGATGCCTCGCTCGATAAGGGACAGGCCGGCCTTGCTGAGCCCGGCGGCACAGGCCAGCGTCGCTTGGGTCAGATGACGGCGCTCGCGAGCGCCGCGAAGATTCCGCCCGAATATCTGGGCCGCCTCCTGGCGACTGGCAATCGGATCATGCTGCGGCGGCGGATCGAAGACCGGCACGTTGGCAGGAAGCACGAGGAAGAACCCGGAGAGCCGCTCTGCTGCCGGGCGACGTTCCCCTGGACTGCTCGCCGTCTCGCCCGGATTCCAGTAGATGCGCTCGGCGAGCTGGTCGATCGAGGTCCCGAGGGAATGCGCGAGCCGAAGAGCTCTGGTCGCGCCCGGTTCACGGCCGCCGTCGCCTTCGGCTTGCCCGATGTCGTTGACGCTGATCGCCGCGCGCGCAGCCAGCTCCTCACGACTGACTCCCGCACTCGCGCGAAGCAGCCGCAGGTTGACCGTGAGCTGGTCGAGAAGGCGACTGCCGGGGCCGGTTTCCCGAACGCAGTCCTCGCACCGGCTCGGGGCGTCGGCGGCCACCTCGACGCCGAGCAGTTCGCGCCCGCACTCGACGCATCGGCCTGGCTCGAGGTGCGCCTCCACGGCCGCGCTTCACGCGGGTGCCCGAGCCCGCTCGCCATTGGCGGCTCTTCGAGGGCCGGAGCAGGAAGCCGCTCCCGCAACCAGCGCGGGAGCAGCCCCTCCCTGTGGCCTGCGCTCCGACCCTCGAAGAGCCACCAATGGCCGCGATCCCTCGATCACCGCGCGCCGGCCCCTGCGCCCGGCACCATCGCGACCGCTGAGCTGCCGAGCATCTACCTCGCCCCCTTCAGCTTGTAGGCGCGGGGCTTCGGCTTGACCAGCCGCACCTCTTTGGCCTTCTCCAGGCGGGCGAGGCAGTTGGCCACCGCGCCGGAGGAGCGCTCGATCCCCTTACCGATCGCGCTGGCGGTGTGCGGCGCCTCGCTCTTGTGCTCGGCCATGTAGGCGAGGACAAGATTGTCTAGCTCACCCGGTCCAAGGCGGGCTTTCTTCGGGCGCCTCGATGCCTCTTTGCCGGATGACCGCTTTGCCGGTTTGCCGGCGCCGTTCCGTTTCTTGTTTGGCTGTTTCTCGCTCATGCTGCCTCTCCTTGTGGTTCGCTCGTTTTCTGCTCGGGATCCGGTGGGTCAAGACGGGTCAGCAGCTCCTCGCAGGCGAGGACGCCGCGCCGGAAGCGCTCCCAGCGCTCCGTGTCGTTTTCGTGTGGCTCGCGCTCGTGCCGCGCTTCGCATGGGGCGCGACGGGCGTCTCGGCGTAGACGCATCAGCACCGCGACGAGCCTGTCCCGCGGCATGGCCAGCTCAACGGAGCTGCGCTCGATCTTGAAGTCGAGGCCGACTTCGTCGAGCAGGCGCAGCTCGTCACCAAGGGCCAGATACAGATCCGCGACGTTGAGCCCGTCCCGCTCGGCGAAGATGCCCTCGTAGTCAGGGAGAAGGGTCAGCCGCCGGAGCAGCATTCCGTGCAGCGCTTCGCGCTCGTCGGCGTCAATCGTGAGGGTCGCGGTCATGCCGGGCCGCCCGCCGCCTCGTCGAGCTTGAGCAGCAGCTCCTCGCAGGCGTCGCGGCCATGCAGATAGCGTCCCTCTGTGGCCCGCTCGGCCTCTCGGGACTGCCGCTCGGTTCCTTTTCCGACGAGCACCTGCTCGGCTTCGTCGTGGAGGCGCTTGACCAGTTCCATCAGGTCGTGGACCGGCACGGTCAGCTCGAAGCTCTCGCGGCCCTCCTCCTCGCCCCAGCCGATGTCCGCCAGCAGGCCGAAGTCTTCGCTGAACTCGTTGGCGAGCTGCTCGGCTTTGGCGAAGTCCCTGGTCTCCTCCAGCGCGTCCCAGAGATCGCCCACGGAGCCGAGGTGGTTGCGAATGAGCTCGTAGAGCCCGTCGCGTTGCTCGCGGTTGATCGTGATCGTGGTGGCGGGCACGGCGCCCCTCCTCTCGGTAGGGCACCGAAGCCGGTCCCGATGCCGCCCCGGTGAGGGCAACGGCGAGTACCGTTCTTCTTGCATCGAAGTTATGGCTTCGGTGCCGGCCCCGGGGCGTTCGAGCGCCGCCGGGGCACTTGTTTATGTCGGCTCGGCGAACCTAGCTCCGCTGCTGGCCGAAAGCGAGGCGGAATCGAGCGGAATCGCCGCTAATCCCCGCGCATCGGCGTCATTTTGGGAACTAGTGCCCAAAATGGAGGCGATATGCGGGGGTGGTTTGATTTTCCCCCAGGAGGACCAACCTGGCGAAGTGCAGGGGAATCGAAGTGAAGCGGCTGAAGGGATTCGAACCCTCGACCTTCTGCATGGCAAGCAGACGCTCTAGCCAGCTGAGCTACAGCCGCACGAAGCGGCGAGTATAGCTGCGCATCGGCAGATGCTCGCGGCTGGGTGTTATCGGCTGCTACCTAATATTTGGTATGTTGGTCTCGTTCGTGACGCCTTGGGTCCGCGGCGGTTTCTCCCTCCCCCGCCGCGGGCTGGGGCGCCTCTATTGCTCGAGTTCGGCGAGCAGGTCGTGCAGGTCGAGGGGGCGCGTGTACATCGCCACCTTCTCCCCCGGCGCCGGCTGCGGCCACTCCTCCTTGGGCCGGTCCCAGTAGAGCTCGATCCCGTTGTGGTCGGGGTCCTCCAGGTAGAGCGCCTCGCTGACGCCGTGGTCGGAGGCGCCGCCGAGGGGGACGCCGTTGTCGACCAGGCGCTGCAGGGCTGCGGCGAGGGCGCGGCGGGTCGGGTAGCGGATCGCCAGGTGGAAGAGGCCGGTACTGCTCGGCGGCGGCTGGACTGCCGCCCTTCGAGTGCCAGGTGTTGAGGCCGATGTGGTGGTGGTAGCCGCCGGCCGAGACGAAGGCCGCCTCCTCGCCGAGGCGCTGCTGCAGCTCGAAGCCGAGCACGTCGCAGTAGAAGGCCAGTGCCCGGTCGAGGTCGGCGACCTTGAGGTGGACATGGCCGATGTCGACGCCGGGATCGATCGGCTCAGGCATCGAGCGCCTCGTTGACGAGGCGGTCGGCCTCGGCGTTGTGCTCGCGGCGCACGTGGCGGATCGACCAGCCGTCGAACTCGCGCAGCGCCTTCTTCACCTCCGCGTGCAGTTCGCGCATCGTCGCGTCCTTGACCTTGTACTCGCCTTTGACCTGCTTGACGATCAGCTCCGAGTCGCCGACGAGGTCCAGCTCGTCGGCGCCGAGGGCGCCTGCCATCTCGATCCCCAGCAAGAGCGCCTTGTACTCGGCGACGTTGTTGGTCGCCCGCCCGATCCGCTCGCCGCGCTCCTCGAGCACGCCGCCGCCGGGCTCCTGAATGACCGCGGCAATTGCCGCCGGGCCGGGGTTGCCGCGGGCGCCGCCGTCGACGTTGACGACGACCTTCACCGGCGTCCTCAGCCAAAAGGCACGGCGGACCGGCCGGCGGCCGGCCTCGCCGAAGAGGAGCTGCCCACCCTTTCCCACCTTGGCGTTCCAGTGGCGAGCGGAGCGATCGAGCTGCTCGATGTCCTCGCCCTTGGCGATCTCGAAGACCCCGCGCCGCTCATCGTCGAGGTCGACCCCCCACTGGTACCAGCAGAGCTCCCAGGCAACCGTGATCCGCGCCAGGCCGGCGGACCCCGCAGCGGCGCCCACGGAGACTGTCGGGCCGACCCAGGCTGCGGCTCAGCCCCGCGACGGTGCGGCCCGCGTCGACTCGCGTTGAAGAGGATCGACCGCCTGCTCCAACCGGCCACCCGGCGCTTCCACCTGCCGCCGCCTGATGTTGGCTCCCGGGGCGGCTGGATCGCGCTGGTAGATGCTCACTCCCCAAAGCTAGTCCACCCGACGCGGGGCGACCCGATTCAGCCGGTCGCTGCCACGACTTTCTCAGCCAGCTGGGCCGGCACCTCCTCATAGCGGTCGAAGTCAACCTCGAACTCGGCCCGGCCGCCGCTGATCGAGCGCAGGTCGGGCGCGTAGTCGAGCACCTCGGCCATCGGCACCTCGGCCCGCACCTCGGTGACCGTGCCCTTCGGCTCCATCCCCAGCGGGTGGCCGCGGCGCGAGTTGAGGTCGCCGATCACGTCGCCGACGACGTCCCCGGGGCAGGTGACGACGAGCCGCACGATCGGCTCCAGCAGCACCGGGTCGGCCGCTTCCATCGCCTCCTTGAAGGCCATCGCCCCGGCGATCTTGAAGGCCATCTCGGAGGAGTCGACGTCGTGGTGCTTGCCGTCGACCAGGCGCACCCGCACGTCCTTGACCGGGTAGCCGGCGACGGTCCCGTGCGCCATCGCCTCCTCGACCCCCTTCTCGACCGCCGGGATGAAGCCGCCGGGGATCGCCGCGCCCTTGATCTTGTTGACGAACTCGAGGCCGGCGCCGCTCCTCGCTCGGCTCGATCTCGATCTCGCAGTCGGCGAACTGGCCGCGGCCGCCGGACTGCTTCTTGTAGCGGGCGTGGGCGCCGGCGGGCCGGCGAATCGACTCCTGGTAGGGCACGCGCGGCGGGTGCAGCTCGATCTCGACCCCGAAGCGGCGCTTCATCCGCGCCGACGATCACCTCGACGTGGACCTGGGTGAGGCCGGCGATGATCTGCTCGCCGGTCTGCGCGTCGCGGTGCACGTCGAGGGTCGGGTCTTCCTCGGTGAGGCGGCGCACCGCGGCGGCGGCCTTGTCCTCGTCGCCCTTCGACCTCGGCTCGTAGGCGAACGCCATCACCGGGTTGGGCAGATCGAGCGGCGCGAAGCGCGATCCGCCTCCGGGCCGGCGCAGAGCACGTCGCCGGCGCGCGTCTCCTTCAGCTTGGCGACGGCGCCGATGTCCCCGGCGCCGAGCTCCGCGCACCGGCCTCAGCTCCTTGCCCAGCGGCTGGCCGAGCTGGCCGATCCGCTCCTTCTGCCCACGGGTGACGTTGAACGCGTGCGAGTCGGAGCGCGAGCGTGCCGCGGTAGACGCGGAAGAGGTTGACCCGGCCGGTGTAGGGGTCGGCAAGGGTCTTGAAGACGTAGGCGACCAGCGGCCCGTCCTCGTCGGGCTCGATCTCGATCGCCTCGCCGCCGGGCCCGAGCGCCGACGCAGCGCGCCCGCGCATCGCCGGCGAGGGCAGGTCCTCGACCAGCGCCTCGAGCAGCCGACCGGTGCCGAGGTTGCGCGGTGGCGACGCCACAGGTGACCGGGAAGATCCGCCCGGCGGTGACGCCCTGCTTGAGCGCCCGCACGATCTCGTCGTGGTCGATCTCCTCGCCGTCGAGGTAGCGCTCCATCAGCTCGTCGGAGTTCTCCGCCACCTCGTCCATCAGCTTCTCGCGGTACTCCTCGGCCCGCTCGCGCAGCTCCTCCGGGACTCGGCACCTCACGCGCCGCGCCCGGCCCGACTCCCTCGTAGAGGAAGGCCGTCTGGTCGATCAGGTCGATCACGCCGCGCACCTCATGCTCGGCGCCGATCGGGATCTCGGTGGCGACCACGTGGGCGCCGAAGGCCGCCTTGAGCGAGTCGAGCGCGGCGAAGAAGTCGGCCCGCTCGCGGTCGAGCATGTTGACGAAGACCAGCCGCGCCAGACCCTCGGCGTCGGCGCGGCGCCAGAGGCGCTCGGTGTGCACCTCGACCCCGTCGACCGCGTTGACGACGAGGACCGCGGCGTCGGCGACGCGCAGCGCGGCGATCGCGTCGGCGACGAAGCTCGGCTCGCCCGGGGTGTCGATCAGGTTGATCTCGCGGCCGCCGTGCTCGAAGCAGGCGAGCGCAGGCGTTGATCGAGAGCGCCGCGCTCCTGCTCGTCGGGCTCGTGGTCGGAGACCGTCGTGCCGTCGGCCACCGCGCCGAGCCGCGTTGACCGCGCCGGCCTCGAACAGCATCGCCTCGTGCAGGCTGGTCTTGCCGCAGCCCCGGTGCCCTATCAGGGCGACGTTGCGAATCCGATCTGCGGCCTTATGAGGCACGCATCCGAAGGTACCCGCCGAGTGGCGGAACTCAACCGGCGCTGAGATACGGGTCGAGGCGGCGGTCTGCAGGCCGGACTTCAGCCGCATCACGGCCTTGGTGTGCAGCTGGGAGACGCGCGACTCGGTGACGCCGAGCACCTCGCCGATCTCGCGCAGGGTGAGGTTCTCGTAGTAGTAGAGGGCGACGACCAGCTGCTCGCGCTCGGGCAGCGAGGAGATCGCCTCGGTCAGGCGGTCCTTGATCTCACTGCTGGCCAGCGACTCCTGCGGGTCCTCGGCGCGCGGGTCGGAGATCGTGTCGAGCAGCGAGACCTGGTCGCCGGAGGAGTCCGAGACGGTCCAGAGCTCGTCGAGCGCGTAGACGGAGGAGTTGGCGATCTCCAGCAGCGAGGTCTGCAGTTCGTCCTCGCTGATCTCGAGCCGGGCGGCGAGCTCGGCCTCGCTCGGCGCCCGCTGCAGCTCGTGCTCGAGCTTGGCCTGCGCGGCCTCGATTTCACGGGCGCGCGAGCGGACCGAGCGCGGCACCCAGTCGAGCGAGCGCAGCTCGTCGATGATCGCGCCGCGGATCCGGGTCATCGCGAAGGTCTCGAACTTGATCCCCCGCTCGGGCTCGAAGCGCTCGATCGCGCCGATCAGGCCCATCAGGCCGTAGGAGATCAGGTCGGCGTCATCGACGTGCGAGGGCAGCCCGGCGCCGAGGCGGCCGGCGACGAACTTGACCATCGGCGAGTAGGCGACGACCAGGCGCTCGCGCGCGCTCGCGTCGCCTTCCTCCTTGTAGCGGCGCCAAAGATCGCGCAGCTCCACCTCTTTTACGCCGGTTTCCATCGAATTCGCCCTGCATTCTAAGGTCGCTGACAAGTTATTGCGCTCATGCGCGCGGATGGGTGGCCGCATACGCGTCACGGAGGCGAGCAGCATCGACCCGAGTGTAAACCTGCGTGGTCGAGATCGACGCGTGGCCGAGCAGCTCCTGAATCGTGCGCAGGTCGGCGCCGCCCTCGAGCAGGTGCGTGGCGAAGCTGTGGCGCAGCGAGTGCGGCGAGACGCCCGCGGCCAGCGCCGCCTCGCGCACCCAGAGCCCGAGTCGGCCTGGTGACGTCGGAGTTGGAGAGGCGCCGGCCGCTCTTGGAGAGGAAGAGCGCCTGCTCGCGCGGGTCCGCGGTGAGGGCGTGGCGGCCGCGTTCGCTGTAGCGGCGCAGGGCCTGCTGGGCGGGCTCGCCGACCGGCAAGAGCCGTTCCTTCGATCCCTTGCCCAGCACCCGCAGCTGCTCGGTCTCGAAGTCGAGCGCGCCGACGTCGAGGGTGACGATCTCCTCGCAGCGCAAGCCGCAGGAGTAGGCGAGCTCGAGCATCGCCCGGTCGCGCAGCTCCAGCGGCGTGCGGGCCGGGATCCGCTCGAGCAGTTCCCGTACCTGTTCGACCGTGAGCACCCGCGGCAGCTTTTCCTCCCGCTTGGGGCTGGAGACGAGATCCGCCGGGTTCTGCCCAACCCGTTCGGTGCGGACGAGGAAGTCGAAGAGACCGCGCACGGCGGCCAGCTTGCGCGCGACCGTGGCCGGTGCCGCGCCGTCCGGCGAGAGCCCGGCGGCGTATCGGCGCACGTCGCGGTGGCGGATATCGCCGGGCGTGCGATCTGCCGGCCCACAGGACGAACTGCCCAAGGTCGACTCCATAGGCCTTGCGTGTGCGCTCAGCCGCTCCTCGACCCCTCAGGTCTCGGTCATACGCGCTCAGCGCTTCCCCCAGTTCACGAAACTCAATTCGAGTTCGTTGCCCACGTCCTGCGAGAGGCGCGAGGGCCAAGCAGTTCAAGGACACAGGGAGCGTGGCGTGCTTCTGCACGCGAGCGACCGAGGACGCCGAAATGCGCCGGTCCTCGCGCCTCTCGCTAGCCGATGTAGATCGGCGTTCCGACTTCGACCTGGTCGTACAGCTCTTCGACGTCGGGGATCGACATTCGGACGCAACCGTGCGAAGCGGCGGAGCCGAGCGATTCGGTCTCTTCGGTGCCGTGGATCCCGGCCCCTTCGAAGATCGCCATCCAACGCGCCTTGATCGGATCGGCGGGGCCCGGAGGGATCACCTGGCCGGCCAGGTCGCCCGCCCAGGCGGAGTCGGGAACGTGCCAGGAAGGGTTCACCTGCTTTTCCTCGATGTGGTAGAGCCCGTCGGGCGTTTCAAGCCCTTCCTGGCCCACCGCCACGGTGTACGTTTTCGCCAGCTTCAGGTTCTTCCAGAGTCGCAGGGTGAAGGTGGAGCGGTCGAGGGTGAGGTAGGACGGGTAGGCGGAGGCGACTTCCTTCCTCGTCACCTCCGGTTTGGTGGCGTGGGTGCGAGCCGCGATCGTGTGGTCGGCGTCGGCGTTGAGCACCGCCGCCTCGAGTTGGCGGGTGAGCAGGTTGTCGCGCAGCTTGCGCCCGTTCTTCGCCGCCACCACCTCGAGCGAGTCGGGGCCGGCTTCGACCGTGGCGTCCTGCGGCTTCGCGTTCGACCTGCGTCGGCAACCTTGCGCACGAAGCGGTTGATCGCCGGCTTCGAGTAGGTGACGTCGGCGCCGATCTGCTTGTCGACGCTCGCCGCCGGTGACGTAGCGCACCAGGCGCCCGGGGAGGCCGCCCGTCGCGGCTTTCGGCAACCGCTTCTTCAACCGCGGCATCGATGTCGGCGTGGACCTTGAGGCTCTTGCCCGGCAGCATCCAGCTCTCGCCGTCATAGCCGACGCGCAGCGAGTGCTTGAGCGGGCCGAGCAGCCGGCGACTGACCGCCCGCTTGGCTTCGGCTTCGTCCATGCCGCCGACGTCGACGCCGCCGACGCTGACGCCGTCGGCGATCTTGTCCTTCTGCGAGCTGTCGTAGGCGTAACCGACAGCGACTCCGAGGAGAAGCAGCGCCACGAGGGCGAGAACCGCGATTTGAGTCTTACGCCCCATTACCTTTCCCAACATCGGCATCTTCCCGACCTGACCTGACCTACGCAAGAGTCTAGGCAGGCAGATCATTCGGCCCAAATACTCAGATCACCTGCAACGCCGCACTCGGCAGGGTGACGGGCGCTGCGGATATCTTTCTCCTCATGCGCTCCAAGGACGAGGTCCGCAAGGAGGTCTGGAAGGCGATGGACCGCGCGGGCGTATCGCGTTTCCCCGGGGCCGAGGGCCGCATCCCGAATTTCGCCGGGGCGAAACTGGCGGCGGAAAAGCTCGCCGGACAGCGCCTCTGGCGGCGGGCCCGGGTGATCAAGGCGAACCCCGACTCGCCGCAGACCTACGCCCGCCGCATCGCCCTCGAGGAGGGCAAGGTCGTGATCATGGCGGTGCCGCGACTGCGCGACCCGCATCCCTTCCGCGTCCTCGACCCGAAAAAGCTCTCCAAACGGGCGGTCAAAGAGGCGGCGACGATCAAGGGCGCGCTCAAACACGGCCGCGTCGTCGCCCTCGACGAGCTGCCCGAGATCGACTTCGTCCTCTGCGGCTCGGTCGCGGTCAACCTCAGCGGTGCCCGGGTCGGCAAGGGGGGTGGCTACTCCGACCTCGAGTACGGGGTGCTGATCGACGCCGGCAAGATCGACAGCCACACCACGGTGGCAACCACGGTGCACCCGACCCAGGTCCTGCGCCGCCACCTGATGATGACCGCGCACGACCTGCCGGTCGACGTGATCGCCACCCCGCGCGCCGTGATCGAGGTCGAGCGTCAGTACGAGCGCCCGCGCGGGATTCTCTGGGACCACCTGCAGCCGCCGCAGATCCGCGAAATACCCATGCTCGAACGTATGGGCTATGCGTGACGACTACGGCAACCCCGATCCCGACTGGCTGAAGCTCGACTGGCGGCCGCACCTGCACCGGCTCGATCTGCCGGGGGCGACGGTCAACTACGCCGAGATCGGCGAGGGCCCGCCAATCGTCTTTGTCCACGGTCTGACCAGCTCCTGGCAGGCCTGGCTGGAAAACCTCCCCCACTTCAGCCGCTCCCACCGCGCCATCGCCCTCGACCTGCCCGGCTTCGGCGCCAGCCCGATGCCCTCCTGGCCGATCGACATGCCCGCCTACGGGCGCATGCTGCACGACTTCTGCGAGAAGCTGGACATCGGTCCCGATGCGACGCTGGTCGGCAACTCGATGGGCGGCCTGGTCGCCGCCGAGGCGGTGCTATCCGAGCCGAGCCGCTTCGGCCATCTGGTCCTGGTCTCGGCGGCCGGCTTCATCAACACCTGGCTCCCCCACGAGCGCGGCCGAGCGACCTCGCAGGCCTGGAGCACGTTCGGCCGCCCCTTCGGCGCCGCCGCCCGCTTCTTCGTCACCCACCCCCGCGCCCGCTGGGCGATGTTCCGCTTCGCGATCCGCTACCCCGGCCGCCTGAGTAAGGAGCTGCTCTGGGAGCAAATGGCTTCCGGCGTCCCCTGCCCCGGCTTCGCCGACGCCCTCGACGCCGTGATCGAATACGACGCCCGAGACCGCCTCGAAGAAATCAAAATCCCAACCATGATCGTCTGGGGCACCGACGACTGGGTCATCCCCTCGGCCGCCGCCCTCAGCTACAACCGCCGCATCCCCCACTCCCGCCTGGAGATCTTCGAGCACACCGGCCACGTACCCCAGCTCGAGCGCCCCGCCCGTTTCAACGCCGCCTTGGAGGAGTTCCTGACCGCTTAGGCGGTGACCGCACCCTGCGACGCCGACGAAACCGTGGCCGCATACTTGGCCATCACTCCCTTGCCGAAGGGGGATGGCGGTGACTCATGTTCGGCAACTCGCTTGGCTATCTCATCGTCGCTGAGATCGACGTCGAGACGGCGGCCGTCGATGTCGACGGTGATCTCGTCGCCCTCGCGGATCGCCGCGATTGGGCCGCCCTTGGCTGCCTCGGGAGAGACGTGGCCGACCATCAGGCCGCGGGTGGCGCCGGAGAAGCGGCCGTCGGTGACCATCGCGACGCTCTCCCCCAGGCCCTCGCCGACGATCGCGGCGGTGACCTGGAGCATCTCGCGCATGCCGGGCCCGCCTACCGGGCCCTCGTTGCGAATCACGACGACGTCGCCGGGGTTGATCTGCTGGTCCTTGACCGCGCGGTAGCAGTCCTCTTCGGACTCAAAGACGCGGGCCGGACCGCTCTGCCGGGTGCGCTCGGTGCCGGCGAGCTTCACAACCGAACCCTCCGGGGCGAGGTTGCCGCCGAGGATCGCCAGGCCGCCCTCCGGACTCTTCGGGTCGTTCAGCGGGCGCACGACTTCCTGGCCGGGGGCCTCGCTCGCCTCCGCGGCGACCTCGCCGATCGTTTTCCCGGTGACCGTGATCGCGTCCCCGTGCAGGCTGCCGGCTTCGGCCAGGCGCTTGAGGATCACCGGCACGCCACCGGCGGCGTAGAGGTCGGTGGCGACGAAGCGACCACCGGGCTTGAGGTCGGCAAAGAGCGGCGTGGCGCGGGAGATCCGCTCGAAGTCGGCCATCGTCAGCTCGATCTCGAGCTCCTTGGCCAGCGCGATCAGGTGCAGGACGGCGTTGGTCGAGCCGCCCGAGGCGCAGACGCAGGCGGCCGCGTTCTCCAGCGAGTCGCGAGTGATCACCTTGCTCGGCCTGATGTCCTCGACCAAGACGTTAAGGACCAGCTCGCCGATCCGCTCCGCAACCGTGCCCTTCTCGCTGTCTTCGGCCGGGACCATCGCCGAGCCGCCGGCGCTGACCCCAAGGGCCTCGAAGGCGCAGGCCATCGTGTTGGCGGTGAACTGGCCGCCGCAGGCGCCGGCACCCGGGCTGGCGACGCCCTCGAGCTCGTGCAATTCCTCGTCGCTCATGTCGCCGGCGTTGTGAGCCCCCATCGCCTCGAAGATGTCGAGAATGGTGACGTCGCGCCCGTGCCAGTGACCGGGAGCGATCGAGCCGCCGTAGAGGACGACGGAAGGGACGTCGAGGCGGGCGAGCGCCATCGCGCAGCCCGGGATCGTCTTGTCGCAGGCGCAGAGGGCGACGATCGCGTCGAACTGGTAGCCGCGGGCCATCAGCTCGATCGAGTCGGCGATCACCTCGCGGCTGACCAGCGAGGCCTTCATCCCCTGGGTCCCCATCGTGATCCCGTCCGAGATCGCGACGGTGTTGAACTCCAGCGGTGTGCCGCCCGCGGCGCGGACGCCCTCCTTGACGTGCTCGGCGAGGCCGCGCAGGTGGAAGTTGCACGAGTTCGCCTCGGCCCAGGTGTTGGCGATGCCGATCGTCGGCCGGCTCAGCGCCTCGTCGTCGTAGCCGACGCCCTTCATGTAGGCGCGCGAGTGGGCCCGGTCGGGACCGTCGAACAGGGCACTCGAGCGGGGACGGGGAAGCTTGGTCGTGGTGGCGCCGTTTGAGCTCATCGCCAAAATCTAGCGAGGCAGCCCAGAGGTCAGGTCGAAGACATCGGCCGGCCCCGGCCCCTCGCCGAGCTCGCGCAACCCCGAAGCCACCGCCGCGGAGGCAATCGCGCGCGCCTTGCGCGCCGCTTCCAGCGGCGAGTCGCCGAGCGCCAGGTGGGCGGCAAGCGCCGAGGAGTGGGTGCAGCCTGACCCGTGCGCGGCACCGTCGGCGTGCCGCTCGCCGGTGATCTCGGCCGATTCGCGGCCGTCGAAGAAGAGGTCGACTACGCGCTCGCTGTGGCCGCCGGTGACGACCACGGAGTGTGGTCCAAGGGCCCGCACCTCGCGCGCCAGATCCTCCTGGGAGTCCTGCTCGCTCCCCCCGCTAAGCGCCTGCGCCTCGGGAATATTGGGTGTGACCACCGTCGCCAACGGCAGCAGGCGCTCGACCAACGCCGAGCGTGCCTCCTCGTCGAGCAGCACGGCGCCGCTCTCGGCGACCATCACCGGATCGATCACGACCGGCGCCTCGCCGACGAAGCGCAGCGCCTCGACCACCGCATCGACCGTCTCGACAGTGCCGAGCATGCCGATCTTCACCGCCGCGACGCCGATGTCTTCGGCGACGGCGCCGACCTGGGCGATGATCATCTCCGGCGAAACCGCTTCGATCGCCTCGACCCCGACCGTGTTCTGGGCCGTAATGGCCGTGATCGCGGTCATCCCGTGCACGCCGCAGCGCGCAAAGGCCTTCAGGTCGGCCTGGATCCCGGCACCGCCGCCCGAGTCCGACCCGGCAATCGAGAGCACGCCTGGAATTGAGGTCGAAGACACGATCGCAGCCTAGATGGCGGGCGCCGAGAGCAGGGTTCGTGAGTAGACGCCAACCAACGAGCAGGAGACGTAGCCGAGCGCCTCAAGCGTGGCCAGCGCCGAAGCGGCCTGTGCGCCATCGAGGTCGAGCCCGGCGGCGATCGCGTCGCTGGTCTCGGCGCCGCGCTCCAGCTCGGCCAGCACTTCGCGCAGACGCGAGTCAAGATCGGCGCCGACCCGCTCGGCCTTGCGGACTCCCGGGCCGAGCATCGCGTCGAGGACATCCTGGCCGTCGCGAATCAGGCAGGCGCCGCCGGCGAGCAGATCGTTCGTGCCGGCGGAAGCACGCGAGTTGACCGGTCCGGGTACGGCGCCGAGGTCGCGCCCCAGGTCGGCGGCGAGGTCGGCTGTGATCAGCGAGCCTGAGCGCTGAGCGGCCTCGACGACGACGGTCATCCCGGCCAGGGCGGCCATGATCCGGTTGCGAGCCGGAAAGGTCCAGCGCCAGGCGCCGGTTCCGGGCGGCAGCTCCGAGAGGACGAGGCCGCGCTCGCAGATCCGCCGCCAGAGCGACCGGTGCGAGGCCGGATAGGCGATGTCGGCGCCGCAGCCGAGTACGGCGACGGTCGTGTCGGCCTCAAGTGCGCCGCGATGTGCGCAGGCGTCGATGCCGAAGGCAAGGCCGCTGGTCACCAGCAAGCCCGCGGCGGCGAGTTCCCGCCCCAGCTCGCGCGCCATCTCGCGGCCGTAGGTGCTGGCACGCCGAGCCCCGACAATCGTCACGGTTTCCTGCGGCTCGAGCCGCAACAGCAGGCCGGGATCCCCTCTCCCGATCAGCGCCCAAGGGGCATCGGCCGCGTCGGTGAGCCCGGTGGGAAACGACGGGTCGTGGCGGCAGCAGGCCCAGCACTGGGCGGCCGTCAGGTCGGCACGGAGTCGCTGCTCCGGCACGGCATCGACCCCGGCGAGCACCTGGGCGGCGATCTTGGGGGCGGCCGCAGCGGCAAGATCCTCGTTGGAGAGCCGCAGGAGTTCCGGCGAACGCGAGCCGGGGGCGGCGCTGGAGATCTTTTCGATGTAGGGGGCCAGGTGCGCGAGCAGCCGTGCTCGGCGCAGGCATTCTGGACAGGCGCTCGGCTCGTTCACTCGCTGTCCCTCCGCCGCAGTTGCAAAGCCTGGGCAACCTGCTCGCGGCCGATCGCCTCACTGTCGGCAAGGTCGGCAACCGTTCGAGCAAGGCGCAGGATGCGGTCGTGGGCACGCCCGCTGAGGCGACGGCGGGAGTAGGACTCGGCGAGCAAGGTGGCGGCGTCCTCCTCGAGCGCGCAATCGCGAACCTCGGACGCGGTCATCTCGGCGTTGCTGCGACCGGCTCCGAGCCTGCCTTCCTGACGCTCGCGCGCGGCGATCACCCGCTCGCGAACGGCAGCGGAGGGCTCCCCTGCCGGCCCTCCAATCTCCTCGGCGCTGGGCTGGCGAATCGCGGCGAGCACGTCGATGCGATCGGCGAGGGCACCGCTCAGCCTGGCCTGGTACCGACGCACCGCGAGCGGCGCGCAGTTGCACTCCGGATCGCTCTCGCCGCGCCCACAGGGGCACGGATTGGAGGCGGCGACGAGCATGAAGCGGCAGGGCAGCTGCCGCCAGGCTCCGGCCCGGGCCACCGCGACCCAGCCACTCTCGAGCGGGGCCCGCAATGCCTCCAGGGTGTCGCGGCGAAACTCGCAGAGCTCATCCAGAAACAGCACTCCCCGATGGGACAGAGTCGCCTCTCCCGGGCCGGGCGGGTTGCCACCGCCGATCAAGCCCGCCGGGCTGATCGTGTGATGGGGAGAGCGAAACGGCCGTCCGCTTGGGCCAGCGTCGCCAAGCCTGCCGCAGACGCTGGCGATCCGCGCAACCTCGAGCGCCTCGCCGGTCGCCAGCGGCGGCAGGATCGAGGGCAGGCGACTCGCCGCCAGCGACTTGCCCGCTCCGGGCGGACCGACCATCAGCATGCTGTGCCCACCCGCGGCCGCGACCTCGAGCGCGTAGCGCAGGTGGCGCTGACCGCGCAGGTCGGCAAGGTCCGGCATTGCCCCTCCCTCGCGTTCGAGTGACATCGCCTGCGGTCGCGGCGGCAGCCACTCACCGGCGGCAAGTGCCGCGACCTGAGCAAGGCTCTCGAGGCAAATCACTTCGAGGTCCTCGACCAGGGCCGCCTCGGCACCGTTCTCCGCCGGCACGACGATCGCCTCGCAGCCATGCTCGCGCGCCGCCTCGGCGATCGCCAGCACGCCGGGCACGGGTCGCACCGAGCCGTCGAGGGCAAGCTCGCCCACCATCGCGATCGAGCCGCGCTCGAGCTCGAGCTGCCCCGATGCGGTGAGCAGGGCAACCGAGATCGCCAGGTCGAGGCCCGGCCCCGCCTTGCGCAGGCTGGCCGGGGCGAGGTTGGCGACGATGCGCCGCAGCGGGAACTCGAAACCGCAGTTGACCAGCGCCGCCCGCACCCGCTCGCGCGCCTCGCGCACCGCCGCGTCGGGCAGGCCGACAACCGAGAAGGCGGGCAGGCCGCGGTGGACGTCGACCTCGACCCGCACCGGTCGCGCCGAGATGCCGTCGAGGGTGAAGGTCTGCGCAGTTGCGAGCATGGCGACGACGCTAGGGAGGTAAATCCGACGCGTGGTGCGCACTCTGTGCCGCGTCTGTCATTTCGCTCGCGCCGAAGCCGCAACCGGGAGCTGCGCCCTCGGATTCGCCCCTATCGTCGGCCGCGATGACCGTTCAGCGACAGCGCCTCGGACGCACAGCGGAGGACCTCGTGGCGGCCCGCCTCGTGGCCACCCACTGGGAGATCCTCGAGCGCAACGCCCGCACCCGCCACGGCGAGCTCGACATCGTCGCGCTCGACGGCCGCACCCTCGTCTTCGTCGAGGTCAAGGCCGGCCGCGAGGGTTCGGCCTTCGGCCCCGAGCGCCCCGTCCACGCCGTCGACCGCCGCAAGCAGCAGCGCATCCGCCGCCTCGCCACCGCCTGGCTGGGCGAGCGCCGCGGCCTCCCCTACTACGCTGAGATCCGCTTCGACGCCGTCGGCGTCAGCTTCGACCGCGCCGACCGCGCGATCGACGTCGAGCACATCCGCGGCGCGTTTTAGACGCTCGGAAATCCCAAGTCGTTCATCCAAATGGGTTGTAGGCGGCGCCTTCGACGACCTCGCCGTGAAGCACGGCGAGTCGTGCCTTTGCCTCCAGCGGATCGTCGGCAACCGCAGCAGACCACCCATAGGCCCGGGCGACAGTTTCGTCGAGCGAGCGATGAAGGTCATTTAGCTCCGACCAGGCACCTTCATCCGCCTGGTTGTAGAGCTTGGTGAGCCCGACCTCGTTCTCAACGCAGATCGCCTGACGGCACTCGATCAGCCGCTTCGCAATATCGCCGATCTCCTCGCGGACGCGGTCATCGGAGAGTCGCTGCCCGTAGCAAGCGAAAAGCTCGGTGAGAAACGTCTGGGCCTCGCCACGCTCGTACCCGTCACGTACGCTCCAACGCGCGACGAACCGAGTCAGGTTCGCCCGAATCTCCTCGCCTGTGGGCGGCATCGTACGCCGACTACGAAGCCAGGCGCTGCTGCTCGCCCTGAGAGCTTGAAGGCGCCTGCCAGTAGACCGATTTCATCAGCCGGGCATGGTCGGCCCGCACGGCACCAGCGGCGGTTTCAAGCGCGGCGACCAGGTGCGGGGACGCGTCGTCCTTCTTCAACTCTTCAGCGGCTTCAGACAAACGGCGGGCAGCATCTTCGACATGGAGCATCGCTCCCTCGACCTGGCGGAAGTGCCCTTCCTCGCGCGCTTGCTGTGCAACGGTCACCGCAAGCAGCCTAAGGGCGTCGGCGGACGGGTGTGGCACATAGACCCGCAAAGTAGGAGAACGAATCGAACAAGGCACGGGCGCTCATTGCTTCAACCGGCCAAACTCGAGTTGGCTATACGCAACCGATTGGAAGGAGCGGCGGTGCAGTGGCGAGATGCCGATGCGTTCGATCGCCTCGCGATGCTCCGGGGTCGAGTAGCCGACGTGCTCCTCGAAGCCCCAGCCAGGGTGTTGGGCGGCGGCGAGCTGCATGTAGCGGTCGCGGGTGACCTTGGCGATCACCGAGGCGGCGGCGATCGCCGCGCTGGTGCCGTCGCCTTCGATCACGGCCCGGTGCGGGACGTTGCAATCGCGCAGCGAGAAGCCGTCGACGAGGCAGGTCGCGGCGGCGTCCGGTCGCAAACGTTCGAGCGCGTTGGAGAGCGCTTCGATGTTGGTCACGTGCAGGCCGCGCTCGTCGATGCCGCGGGCGGAGCGCACGATGACGCTGACCCGCTCGGCGGCCCGCAGCACGCAGGGGAAGAGCTCGGCCCGCTTCTCGGCCTGCACCTGCTTGGAGTCGTGCAGGCCGGCGAGGGCGCGGCGATCGGCATGGGAGAGCGTCTCGTAGTCGATCAGCACCGCGGCGGCAACCAGCGGACCGGCGAGACAGCCGCGGCCGGCCTCATCGGCGCCGGCAACCCAACGGCTGTCGAGACCACGATCGAAGGCGAAGAGGCGACGGGTACGCGCCAGGCGACGCTCATGGAGCTTGCCCTTCGAGGCAGGCTTAGAGGGTGCCGATGCGATCGGGAGGCCAGTAGGTGGCAAAGGCCTTGCCGATGATCCATCCCCGTGGGACGGGACCCCAGAAGCGGCTGTCGTCGCTTTCTCCACGGTTGTCGCCCATCATGAAGTAATAGCCGGGTGGAACCTTGATCGGCTTGGGCAAAGTGCAGGAAGGGGCGGCGCCGCAGGGCCTGATGTAGGACTCTTCGGTCTTCTCGACGCCGTTGACGACGGGGTGGCCGTTGCGGACGCTGAGCGTGTCGCCGGGCCCGGCGACGATCCGCTTGATGAAGTTTTGGCTGGACTCCGCCGGCGTCGGCTTCGGACAGGGCATGCCGACTTCGACCGGCTCCTGGCCTTTGACCGTGACCCCGCATTCGGTGCCGGTGTCGGCCCCCTTGGGCGGGTGGAAGACGACGATGTCGCCCGGCTTGGGATCGGTGAAGTGGTAGAGAAAGCGGTTGACGAGAACCCGCTGGCCGACGTCCAGGGTCGGTTCCATCGACTGCGAGGGGATCTGGTAGGGCTTGATCAGCCAAGCCTGGATCGCCAGCGCCAGCCCCAGGGCCAGCGCAACGATGACGACCAGCTCTACGAACCCGCCGCCACGACTTTTCGGCTTCGGAATCGAGAGTTTCAGGCCGAGTCCCCGCCGGAGTCGTCGGACTTCTCATCCGGCGACTCATCCTCGGCATCCTCAGCCGCGGCGTTGTCCTCAGTCTCCCCCGCCTCAGGCGCCTCAGCGTCTGTCTCTGCCGCTGTCTCACTCGAAGTCTCAGCTACTGGCTCGTCGGTCGCTTCTGCGGCGGCCTCCGGCTCGCTCTCCTCGGACGCCTCGGGGGCGTCGTCAGATGCAGGCGCCTCGTCTGCGGGTGGCGTGGAGGTGGGCTCCTCGCCCGCAGCTTGCGAGGACGAGGAGTCCTCCTCCGCGACAGGACCCGCAGCCTGGGCGTCTTCTTCTGCCTGACTCAGGCCCTCTGCATCCACCGCTTCGGGCTCCTCCGCCGCCGTCGGCGCCGAGATCAGCTCCTCGTCGATGCCCCAGCGGCGCTCGGCGACGCGAGCCGCCTTGCCGATGCGACCGCGCAGGTAGTAGAGCTTGGCCCGCCGCACGTCGCCGCGAGCGGCGATCTCTAGTTTTTCGATCTTCGGCGAGTGCAGCGGGAAGGTCCGCTCGACGCCGACGCCGAAGGACTGCTTGCGCACGGTGAAGGTCTCGCGCACTCCCGAACCCTGACGCCGCAGGACGATTCCCTCGAAGACCTGGGTGCGGCGGCGGGTGCCCTCGACGACCTGGAAGTGCACGCGGACGCGATCGCCTGGATCGAAGGAAGGGAGACCCTTCCTCAGCTGACCGCGCTCGATGTCGTCAATGACGCTGCTCATGCGAAAAAAGACCGCCGGGCCCGGACCGGGCGCCGCGCGGTGGCGGAATGGTAGCTACTCCGGGTTTTTTTCGGACTGCTCGGCCCGGGCCCGGCTCTGCTCCAGGCGCCAGAGCCGCACCCGCTCGTGGTCGCCGGAGAGCAGCACGTCGGGCACGTCCCAGCCCCGGTACTGGGCCGGGCGTGTGTAGTGCGGGTACTCGGGCATCCCCTCGAGCGCCTGGCTGAAGGACTCCTCGACGGCGCTTTGCTCGTGGCCGAGCGCCCCGGGCAGCTTGCGCATCACCACGTCGGCGAGCACCATCGCCGGCAGCTCGCCGCCCGCCAGCACGTAGCGGCCGATCGAGACCTCGTCGTCGGCGAAGTGCTGGTGCACGCGGTCGTCGAAGCCCTCGTATCGCCCGCAGAGCAACGCCACGTGGGGCTCCCGGGTCAGCTCGTCGGCAAGCTCGTCGTCGAGCAGTCGCCCGGTCGGGGAGAGCAAGACCGTGCGGGGCTTTTCCCCATGCGGGTAGGCCGCCTGCAGCGCCGCATCGACCACATCGACCCGCAGCACCATCCCCGCACCCCCACCGTAGGGCGAGTCGTCAACCTGGCCGGCGCTGAGCGGGGTCGTGTCGCGGTAGTTGAGCAGTCGCAACTCACTGCCTTCGCCCAGCGCGTTCTGAACCGAGCGCTGCGACTGGAACCAGTCGAAGGCCTCGGGAAAGAGCGTGAAGATGTCGAGCTTCAATCGAGGATGTCGACGATGACGCGTCGATCGAGCCGCACCGCGGCGGCCTTGGCGATCGTCCGGATCGCGTTGGCGACCCGACCGCCCTTGCCGATCACGCGGCCGAGGTCGTCCTCGGCGACGCTGATCTCGTAGACGAGGTCGCCTTCCTCTTCGAGCTCCTCGACGACGACGGCGCTCGGGTCCTCGACCAGCGAGCGGACCAGGAACTCCAGCAGCTCGGTCACGTCAGGCTCAGCTACCGGAGGCGGGAATGCCCTTGGTGCGCAGCAGCGTGGCGACGGTCTCCGAGGGCTGGGCACCGTGCTCGAGCCAGTGGCGGGCGCGGGTCTCGTCGAGCTCGATCGTCGAAGGCTCGGTCTGCGGGTTGTACTGCCCGATCGTCTCGATCGTGCGCCCGTCACGCGGCGAGCGCTTGTCGGCGACGACGATCCGCCAGATCGGGTTCTTCTTGGACCCGACTCGTCTGAGTCTGATTCGGACTGCCATAGGGCGCGGAAGGTTAGCGCCTTCTTACCTTTGGACGCGGTGCTCCCCCGGTCATCGCGGCGAGCTGTTGGGCGTCGGGCATCTTGCCCGAGGTCATGTGGCGCATCATCTTGCGCATCTGGTCGAACTGCTTGATCAGCTGGTTGACCTGCTGGGGCCGCGTTCCCGAGCCGTTGGCGATGCGTTTGCGGCGCGAGCCCTTGATCAGCCCGGGATTGGCCCGCTCTTCGGGAGTCATCGAGAGGATGATCGCCTCGACCCGGTCGAGCTGGCCCTCGTCGATCTCGGCGTTCTTCAGCTGTTTCATCGCCCCCATGCCAGGAAGCATGCCGAGGATGCCGCTGAGCGGACCCATTTTGCGCACCTGGCGCATCTGCTGGAGCATGTCCTCGAGCGTGAACTGGTTCTTTCGCAGTTTCCGCTCGAGGTCGGCGGCCTGGTCCTCGTCGATCTGCTGCTCGGCTTTCTCGATCAGGCTGAGCACGTCGCCCATGCCGAGGATGCGCGAGGCCATGCGGTCGGGGTGGAAGCGGTCGAAGGCATCGAGTTTCTCGCCGGTCGAGGCGAAGAGGATCGGCTTGCCGGTGACGGCCTTGACCGAAAGCGCGGCGCCGCCGCGGGCATCACCGTCGAGCTTCGACATCACCACGCCGTCGAACTCGGCCGCCTCGGCGAAGGACTCAGCGACGCCGACGGCGTCCTGGCCGGTCATCGCGTCGACGACCAGCAGCACGTCGTGGGGCTTGACCCGCTTGCGGATCTGCGAAAGCTCCTCCATCAGCTCCTGGTCGACGTGGAGGCGGCCGGCGGTGTCGACGATCAGCACGTCGCGGCGCTCGGTCTTGGCCTGCTCGAGCGCCCAGGCGGCGATCTCGACCGGGTCGGCGTCGGTGCCTTTCTCATAGACGTGGGCGCCGACCCGACCGCCGACGGTGACCAGCTGCTCGACCGCGGCGGGCCGGTAGACGTCGCAGGCGGCCAGGGCGACGTCCTTCTTGCCGTTCTCGCGCAGGAAGCGGGCGAGCTTGGCGCAGGCGGTCGTCTTGCCCGAGCCCTGCAGGCCGGCCATCAGGATCACGGTGGGACCGCTCGAGGCGAAGGCGAGCTCCGAGCCGGTCCCGCCCATCAGGGAGGCCAGCTCCTCGTTGACGATCTTGATCACCTGC
The DNA here is from genome assembly GCA_963720805.1 of uncultured Solirubrobacterales bacterium. GTDB lineage: Bacteria > Actinomycetota > Thermoleophilia > Solirubrobacterales > 70-9 > VRUE01. Next base: position 88,864 of record CAVRGT010000006.1, read on the forward strand.
TGTCCCGGGTCGAGGCTGCCGAGCACGTCGGCGCCGAGACAGCGCTCCTTCAGCGTCGCGGTGAAAGTTTTGACGACCTTGAAGTTGACGTCCGCCTCGAGCAGCGCAAGCCGGATCTCCCGCATCGCCGCGTCGACATCGCCCTCGCTCAGCTTCCCCCGCGAACGAACGTCGGAAAGCGTCGCCTGCAACCGATCTGAAAGCTGGTCGAACACTGCCGCTGAGGTTAAGGGGTGAGTTCCTGGTTAGTCGCGATATACGCGAAGAAAGAGGAAGTCAGCCCTCGACTAGGAGGGCGTTGGCGAAGTCGGTGGGGTCGAAGGGGCGGAGGTCCTGGAGGGTCTCGCCGGTGCCGATCAGCTTCACTGGGATGCCTAGCTCGTCGGCGATGGCGAGGACGATGCCGCCCTTGGCGGTGCCGTCCAGCTTGGTCAGGACGACGCCGTCGACCTCGGCGGCCTCGGCGAAGATCTTGGCCTGGCGCAGGCCGTTCTGACCGGTGGTCGCGTCGATCGAGAGCAGCGTCTCGTGCGGGGCGCCGGGCATCTGCTTGGCGATCACCCGCCGCACCTTGGCCAGCTCCTCCATCAGGTTGGTCTGGGTGTGCAGCCGGCCGGCGGTGTCGACAATGACCACGTCGGCATTGCGGGCGCGGGCGGCTTCGACCGCGTCGAAGGCGACCGCGCCGGGGTCGGCGCCCTCCTCGGCGCGGATGAGCTCGGCGCCGGCTCGGTCGGCCCACTCCGCGAGCTGCTCCGCTGCGGCAGCACGGTAGGTGTCCCCGGCAGCAAGGACAACCGAGAGCCCAAATTCCTTCGACAGGTGCCAGGCGATCTTGCCGATCGTCGTCGTCTTGCCGGTGCCGTTGACCCCGACCATCAGCAGCACCGCCGGCTCGCCGCTGAGGTCGATCGGCGCCCGCGCCGTGGCGGCGACCTCGGCGAGGATCTCGATCAGCCGCGCCTGCACAGCCTCGCCGTCGGCGGGCACGGTTCCGGCCTCGACCTCGTGCTCGAGCCGCTCGACCACCTTGGCCGTGGTCGGCGCCCCGGTGTCGGCGAGAATCAGCGCCTCCTCGAGCCGCTCCCAGGTCTCCCCGTCGATGCGCTCGAAGAAGCTGGAGGAGAGCTCCTCGGCGAGCGCTTTGCGGCTCTTGGAGAGGCTCTGGCGCAGGCGCTTGAAGACGCCGCGGCGCTGCGTCTCGTCTTCAGCCTCGGACGAAGCCGTTGGGGCCGCGCGCTGCCCCAGGTCGAGGATCTCCTGCCAACTCGTCGCCATCGTCGCTGGAGGCTATCCCGGCGGCGACGCGGAGCTCCTCGACGCCCGCTTCGATGTAGGTGCCGATGCGGTCGATGTCGGCCATCGAGTCGCGATCGCCGAGCAGGCCGAAGCCGATCGCGCCGTTGTAGCTGATGATCGCGATCGCCAGCGCGTGGCGGCGGGCGAGGAAGCCGACCGGGTAGACCTCGACCAGCTCGCGGCCGCGCACGTAGAAGGGGATCTGCGGGCCTGGGAAGTTGGTCACGAGCAGGTTGAAGAGCCGGGTCGAGAAGTTGATCGCCGCGGTCGGGCCAAGCAGCAGCGGCGGGGCGAAGTCCCGAAACCAGTCGTTGAGGCCCCAGATCGCCTCGGCGCCGAGCGGCTGCTTGGAGGCCTTGAGGTCGTCCATCGCCTTGGCGACGAAGCGCACCCGCTCGATCGGGTCGGCGACGCCAACTGGCAGCGGGCCGCGCATCGCCGTCAGTTTGTTGCCGAGCTCGCCGTGCTCGTCTTCGGTGCGGATCGAGACCGGTACCAGGGCCTGCAGCTCGATCCCCTCGGTCTCCAGATCGCGGTCGAGCATCCAGCGCCGCAGGGCGCCGGCGGTCACCGCCAGGGTGACGTCGTTGACCGTGGCGCCGAGGACGTTCTTCAACTCTTTGAACTCGTCGAGGTCGCAACGAGCGCCGTAGAAGAGGCGCTGCGGGGAGATGTCGACGTTGAGCGGCACCTTCGGTGCCGGCTTGGTCAGGTTCCAGGTGACCTCCCAGAGGCCGGCGATGCCGTCCGAGGCGCGTTTGGCAGCGCGCCGCGGCGCCCGGAATGCGGCGGCCAACCAGCGCCCGGCCCGGGCGAACATCTGCCCGAACCCGCGCCCGGCCTGACCGACGAGGGCGAGGCGCGAGGGCGCCGTCTTCGGCTCCCAGGGGGCCGGCTCGGGCACCGGCTCGGTGGTCGGCTCGACGTCGAAGAGCAGGACGCCGATGTCGACCGCGGAGATGCCGTCGGCCATCGCGTGGTGGGTCTTGTAGACGATCGCGAAGCGCTCGTTCTCCATGCCCTCGACCAGGCAGAGCTCCCAGAGCGGCCGCGAGCGATCGAGCGGCGGGGCGAAGGTCTCGGCGACGGCGGTGCGGAACTGCTCGTCGCTGCCGGGAGCGTCGAGCACCCTGCGGCTGACGTGCTCGTGGACATCGAAGCCGGCGTGGTCGACCCAGAAGGGACGGCCGAGGCCCAGAGGCGGATAGGAGAGGCGCTGGCGCAGGCGCGGCAGCAGATGCAGGCGGCTGCGGATGCTGGCGAGGAACTCCTCGTGGCTGGGCGGCTCGCCCTCGCAGACCAGCACGGCGCCGATCGCCATGTGTCCGTTGGACTTCTCGTTGGCCAGGAACGAGGTGTCAAAAGACGTCAGCCTGTCCATGTGACGTTGCGCCATATTCCCTCCTTAGCTTCCCCAGGCAACAGAGTAGACGGGGGCCCTCGCCCCGAACGTTCTGTTTCCTTTAAGGCGCGGCGGCACGCTTGATGGATTTGCCCCCGAAAACGGGGGTCAATGCATCAAACGACACCGGCGTCAGGCTGCTTCAACGTCCGCGCGCGACTGCGCTGCGGGCGACTGCTCGCCGATCAGGCCTGGCGACGCGGCCCCGTCGGCGGCGTCCTCATCCGCTTCGTCCTCAGCCATACCGGCGAAAGGGGGCGGGGGCTCCACCTCAGCCTCATCCTCGGCGGCGACCTCGCCCCCGTCCTCGGCCACTTCGCGCGGCAGGCGGCGGGAGACGACCTTGGTGACGCCGTCGCCGCCCATGCTGACGCCGTAGAGCACGTCGGCGGCGTCCATCGTGCGTTTCTGGTGGGTGACGATGACGAACTGGGCGCGGTCGGAGAAGCGCCGGACCAGCTGCAAGAAGCGATCGATGTTTGCGTCGTCGAGGGCGGCCTCGACCTCGTCGAGGATGTAGAAGGGGCAGGGCCGGGCGAGGAAGACGGCGAAGACGAAGGCGATCGCGACCAGCGACTTCTCGCCGCCGGAGAGCAGCGAGAGCTTGCGGGTCGACTTGCCGGCCGGGGTGACCTCGATCTCGACCCCGAACTCCTCGCGCTGTTCCTCGGCCTCCTCGTCGTCCCCGGCCGCATCCTCAGCCGCCGCTTCCCCCTCCGCCTCGGCGTCGGGAACCGCGCTCAGGGTGACCCGCCGCAGGCGACCGCGGCCACCGGGGAAGAGGTGCTCGACCATCTCCTCGAAGTTCTTTGCCGTCGCCTCGAAGGTCTGCTCGAAGGCGCGCTCGATCTCGTTGTCGATGTCGCGGATCAGCGCCTCCAGCTCGCGCATCCCCCGCTCGGTGTCCTCGCGCTGAGCCTGCAGTGACTCGACGTGCTCACGGGCCTCCTCGTACTCCTGCTCGGCGAGCGGGTTGACCGGGCCGATCTGGGCGCGGCGGCGCTCGAGCCGCTCCAACCGGCGGTCGATCTCGGCGCGATCCTCGTCGCTCAGGGCCTCAGTCGCGGGCTCGACCTCCTCGCCGAGGCGCTCGGCGATCGAGGCCAGCTCCTTGGCCGCCTCGCTGCGGCGGTCGCCGAGATGGGCGGCCTCGACCTCGACCTCGGTCAGCCGGTCCGAGGCCTTCGTCATCTCGGCCTGAAGCTCGTACTCGCGCTGGGAGCAGGCCCGCATCTCCTCGGCGATCTCGTCGCCGTCGCCCTCGCCGCCGACCACGCGGCTCTCAATCCGCTCGACCCGGGCCCGGATCGCCGCCTCGGCAACGGTCGCGGCGGCCGCCGCGGCGCGAACGTCATCGAGCAACTCCTCACCGCCGGCGAGGCGCTTGCGCAGGACCTCGCGGGCGCGCTCGCCGAGCAGGCCCTCTGCCCGGCGGGCGTGGCGCGAGGCGCGCTCGGCACCGCCCTGGACCGCCCCGAGGGCGGCCTCGCGAGCCGACTCGCTGGCGTCGGCAAGGCGTGCGCGGGCAAGTCCATCGGCCGCGCTGGAGAGACCGGCGTCGATCTCGTTCAGCTCCTGCTCGAGCTTGCGCGCCCGTTCGCCGGGCGCCGCGGTGGCGCCGACGTCGAGGGTCAGCGGGCCGAGCTCGTTGCGCAGCGAATCGAGGCGGACAGAGATATCGCCCTCGCGGTCGGCCAGGCCGGTGGCGCGGATCGCGATCCGCTGCTGCTCGCCGCGCAGTTTGGTCAGCAGGCCCCAGGCCTGGGTGCGCTCGCGATCGCGAGCGGCGAAGCGCTCCTCGGCGGCGCGGCGCTTGGCACTCACCTCGGCCAGGTTCTTCTCCAGCACGGCGCGCTGGGCCCGCGCCTCGCTTGCCGCCTTTTCCGCCGCGGCGGCGCGATCGGCGCCGAAGCGCAGCTCCTCGGCGACCAGCTGCCCGCGCAGGCCGAGCTCCTCGCGCTCGATCCGGGCGCCCAGCTCGGCCGCCTGGGCCTGGCGCTTCAGCGGCCGCAGGCGGGCCCGCGCCTCGCGCTCGAGGTCAAGCGCGCGATCGAGGTTGTCGCGGGCGGCGCGCAGCTTCAGCTCGGCCCGGCGGCGGCGCTTGCGGTGCTTGCCGAGGCCGGCCGCCTCCTCGATCAAGAGGCGCCGTTCGCGCGGTTTGGAGTGGATGATCGACTCGACCCGGCCCTGGCTGATCACCGAGTGCATCTCGCGGCCAAGGTTGGCGTCGGAGAGCACCTCGGCGACGTCGACAAGCCGACAGCGGGCGCCGTTGAGCCGGTAGGAGCCCTCACCGGCGCGATCGAGCGTGCGCTTGACCGCGATCTCGGAAAGCTCGGTGGCGGCGCGGCCTTCGGAGTTGTCGATCGTCACCTCGACCTCGGCGAGGCGGCGCTGGCCAATTCCCTTGCCGCCGGCCGAGATCACGTCCTGCATCGAGGCGCCGCGGATCGCGCCCGGGCTCTGCTCGCCCAGCGCCCAGAGCACCGCGTCGGTGATGTTCGACTTGCCGGAGCCGTTGGGGCCGACGATCACGCTGACGCCGGGCGAGAACTCCAGCCTCGCCCGCTCGGGGAACGACTTGAACCCCTTCATCTCGATTGATCTCAGATACATGTGTTGTCTCTCCGGAAGCGGTCCCTGGACCCTCGGCTGCCTAGCCTCGCGAGCGCATCGGACGGATGATCAAACTCAGCCCCCAAGCCGTTTCAGCGCCTGCTCGGCGGCGGCTTGCTCGGCCGCCTTCTTGCTCCGTCCCTCACCTTCGCCGACTTCCTCGTCATCGACGATTGCCGCCACCTCGAACTTGCGCCGGTGCGGCGGTCCGGATTCCTCGATCACCTCGTAGCTTACGACCGAGCGGCGCCGCGCCAGTAACTCCTGCAATGCCGACTTGAAGTCGATCCGCGTCTCGGCCGCGTGCTCGACCCGGGGCTCGAAGGCGAGGGCCACGGCGGCGGCGACCCGGTCGAAGCCGAAGGCGACGAAACAGGCGCCGATCAGGGCCTCGGTTGCCTCCGGCAGCGGCCGCTCACCGCTGAGCAGGATCTCGGCGGGGATCCCCACCGGCATGTCATCGGGCTCGTTTTCACGCAGCATCTCGGGCACCCCGAGCTCACGGCCCACCTCGGCGCAGGAGACGCCGCTGACCGCCTGGTTGTGGATCTTGGTCAGGCCGCCGGCATCGACGCCGGGAAGGTTCTCGACCAGGCCGCGGGCCACGGCGAGGGCGAGGACGCTGTCGCCGAGGTAGGCGAAGCGCTCGTAGGAGTCGGTGCGGACCTCGGTCCAGGACGAGTGGGTCAGCGCCTGGCGGCGCAGGTCGTCCGGCAACTCGGCGATCAGCTCGGCGAGGGTCGACTCGCTCACGCCGGCGCGTGCTCGAGCACGAAGTCGACGGCGTCGCCGACGGTCGCGATCTTGGCCGCCTGCTGCTCTGAGACGGAGATCCCGTAGGTGTCCTCGAGCTCCATCACCAGCTCGTAGAGGTCGAGCGAGTCGGCGTCGAGGTCCTCCTTGAAGCGGCTCGTCTCACCGATCTTGGCCGCGTCCAACTCGAGCTCCTCGGCAAGGTGATTGCGGACCAGGGTGAGGACTTGCTCGCGGCTCATCGCGGGGTTCCTATCACGCCCCGTCTGCCTCGTCACGGTTGGCGAGCTCGCCGCGACCGGCGCCGCCCTCGCGCAGCAGCGCCGCGGTGCGCCCGACGGCGTCCACCTCGACACAGCGGGCAGCGAGGCGAATCGCGTTGGCGATCCCCTCCGCCCCGGCACTGCCGTGGCCGACGACGGCGATGCCGCGCAGCCCGAGCAGGATCGCGCCGCCGGTGGCGTCGGGGTGCAGCTCGCGCCGCAGCCCGCCGAGGGCGGGACGCATCAGAAGACCACCGATCGAGGCGAGTGGGTTGGAGCGGGCGGCATCGCGGATCGCCCCGGTCACCGCCTTCGCCGTCCCCTCCATCAGCTTCAGCGAGACGTTGCCGGTGAAGCCGTCGGTGACGACCACGTCAGCGGCGTCGGCGGGCAGATCGCGGCCCTCGACGTTGCCGACGAAATCGATCCCCGCTGCGACCGAGAGGACATCGTTGGCGGCCACCACCTCCTGGCGCCCCTTGCCCGCCTCCTCGCCGACCGAGAGCAGCCCCACCCGCGGCCGCTCGACCCCAAGCACCGCGGCACTGAAGGCGGCGCCGAGAAAGGCGAACTGAACAAGATGCTGCGCCCGCACCTCGACGTTGGCGCCGACGTCGAGAAAGAGAACCGCCTTGCCCGGCACCGGTAGCTGCACCGCCAGAGCGGGCCGCTGCACCCCTTTGAGACGGCGCAGGCCGAAGGTAGCCGCAGCCATCGTCGCCCCAGTCGAGCCGTGACTGACCATCGCGGCCGAGCGCCCCGCGGCAACGTCAGCGGCAGCAAGCACGACCGAGGCCCCCTTCTTCGCCCGCACCGCAGCAACCGGGTCCTCGTCATTGCCAATCCACTCGCTGGTCGGCACGACCTCGATCCCGTCGACACCACCCAGGCCAAGCTCCTCGGGCGGCCCGAAGACCCGCAGCCGAATCCCACCAGCGGCAGCCTTACGCGCACCCTCCGCAAGTACCCCAAACCCCTGCTCCGCCCCAAACCCATCGAGAGCAACCGTGATGCCCTCAGGCATCGCTACTCAGCAGCGTCAGGCGAGGGCGCAGTCGGCTCGGCGACTGTGTGTTTGATGACCTCACGCCCGGCGTAGGTACCGCAGGTCGGGCAGACCCTGTGCGGAAGACGCGGGCTATGGCAGCGTGGGCACTGGTTGAGCCGTGCCTTGCCTGCCTTGTGATTCGCCCGCCGCTTGTCGCGCCGAGCACTGGAAGTTCTCTTCTTAGGGACCGCCATAGGTCGCGAGATGGTAGCGGGTCGCGGGAGGGCCGGGGCGCCCCTCCCAAAACACTCCAGCGAGGCTCCTGCCGAGCGTTTTGGGAGGGGCGCCCCGGCCCTCGTCCCACCCACCACCTACTCCAGCTCCAACTCCTTCAGCTTCGCCCAACGAGGATCAACCCCCGACTCGTGTTCGTGCTCAGCCGGATCGGCGTCATTAAGCGACTCGCCGCAATCCGGACAGAGCCCGGCGCAATCGGGCCGGCAGAGGAACCGGGTGGGAATCGCCAGCACGGCCGCGTCGTGGGCCCAGCGCCCGAGGTCGAGCTCGTCGTCGACCACGTAGGGACTGAGCAGCTCCTCGTCCTCGGTGTCGTCCTGAGCCACCTCGCGCGCGTCAACCTCGGCCTCAAGCGCGGCGTCGCCGAGGCAGCGCATGCAGGGCCCCTCGATCCGCACCGGGAAGCGCAGGCGGAAGGCGTAGCCACCGCTGGGGCGGGAGACGTCGAGGCGGACCGGGACCGAGTCGGGTGAGACGTAGGCCTGACCCGCCAGCTCCAGCGGCTCGAGGTCGACCGGCAGGTCGAGCCGGCGCCCCTCGCCGTGCGACAGCGACAGCCGTGCGAGATCGATGATCGTCGATGCGTGCGCCATGTAATCGTCCTCCGCTTCGGCCGGCCGTACGATGAGCCCTCCCCAACGAGATTACGGAATGGGTCAATTGGACTGGACACCCGAGGTCTACCTGGAGCGGATCCGCACGCAGATCCCCCGCTACGACGAGCTGCAAGAGCAGGCGATCGCCGCGATCCCCTTCCCGCCCGAGCGCGTGCTCGAGCTCGGCATGGGCACGGGAGAGACCACCCGCCGCCTGATCGAGGCCCACCCCGACGCCTGGGTGGTAGGCCTCGACTCCAGCCCCGACATGGTCTTCCGCGCCCGCCAGTCCTACGACGACGTCCAACTGGCCCGCATGGAGGACCCCCTCCCCGACGGCCCCTGGGACCTGGTCATCTCGGTGCTCGCCACGGCCGAGCTAAATGACGACCAACTCCAAGCCCTCTGTCGCCGAGTGCGAGAGCAATCCCGCTCCCTCGTAATCGCCGACGCCTTCAACCCAGAGCAGCTCAAAAAGCTCACCGAGTGGACCGACGGCCAGATCACCTGGCAGGCCGAAGACCTAGCCGTCCTGGCAGCCACCTACTAATCGGGGCGAGAAGCTTCGTGTGAGAGGGAGGGCAAGGCCTCTCCCAAAACACTCAAGCGAGGCTCCTGCCGAGCGTTTTGGGAGAGGCCTTGCCCTCCCTCCCGCCTACTGCTCCTGCTCGTCTAGATCGGGCACGGGCTGCTGCTCTTCGTCCCGACCAGCCAAACGATCCCGCCCCCGCTGCACCGCAGCGAGGAACTTCTGAAGATTGACCTCAAGCGTGTTGAGAATCTCGTCCGCGTAATCCTCGGCGCCAAGACGAATCTCCCGCTCCCGCGCCCGCGCGTCCTCGACGATCTCATCAGCGGCCCGCTCGGCCTGCTTGGTGACCTCCTCGTCGGAGATCAGGCGGGCCTGCTGCTCGCGCGCCTCGCGCACGATGCGCTCCGCCTCGCGCTTGGCCTCGGCCAGCATCTCCTGGCGCTCCTTGACGATCCAGCGCGCCTGCTTGATCTCCTCAGGGATCGTCGCCCGCATCTGATCGAGCAGGTCGTAGATCTCCTCGCGGTCGACACGAACCTGGTCGGTGAGTGGCACCGGCCGGGCGTTGTGCACAACATCGTCGAGCTTGTCTATTAGAACGAGAACGTCCATCAGGAGGTCGTAAGCCTACGTGTCAGAGGCATCTTCGGTGAAGAAGCTGTGATTTCCTCGGCTTTTTGCAAGCTCTCGCCCACTCTGCGCCGCGTTGGAAAAGCCTACCTGTCGCCCAGGCGTTGCGTCATCGCGGCCGAGACGGGACCCGGAACCAGGTCGGAGACGTCGCCGCCGAAGGTCGCCATTTCCTTCACCCCGGTCGAGGAAAGGAAGCTGTACTGCGGCGAGGCGATCATGTAGATGCTCTCGATCCCGGGGTCGAGCTTGCGGTTGAGCTGGGCCATCTCGAACTCGTACTCGAAGTCGGAGATCGCCCGCAGGCCCTTGACGATCGCCCTCGCGCCGGATTCCCGGGCGAACTCGACCAGCAGGTTGGAGAAGATCTTCGCCTCGACGTTGCCGAGGCCGGCGGTCGCTTCTTCGATCAGCCCCTTGCGCTCCTCGGCGGTGAAGAGCGTCTTGTCCTTACGCATCGGGTTGTTGACGATGCCGACGATGACGCGCTCGAAGACCGCGGAGGTGCGGGTGATGATGTCGACGTGGCCGTTGGTGACCGGGTCGTAACTGCCGGGACAGACGACGGTGCCGTCGCGCTGCTCGGCCATCAGGAGGCGCTCCCGTAGATCGAGACGTCGGCGGCGCCGTAGCGGCGCTGGCGCAGGCGCGGCAGCGAGTCGATGCGGAGCGGGCGGCGGGCGCCGCTCTCGACTATCGCTCGGCCACCCTCGCTGAGGAGGCCCGGCAGCCGGCTGTCGAGTTCCTGACCCACGCGGTCGGCGAGTCTATAAGGGGCGTCGAGAAAGACGAGATCGAACACGGGCTTCTCCTCCCCGCTCTCGCGGTTCTCCAACCAGCGCGAGACGTCGGCACGAATCAGCTCGACCCGCTCGGCGAGGCCGAGTCGCTCGACGTTGCCGACGGCGGCGCGGGTGTCGCGGTCGACCAGCGTCGCCTGGGCGGCGCCGCGCGAGAGCGCCTCGATCGCCAGCGCGCCGGTGCCGCAGTAGAGGTCGAGCACGCGGGCGCCGCCGACGCGCTCGCCGAGCACCGAGAAGATCGCCTCGCGGGCGCGATCGGAGGTCGGCCGCACCTTCCAGCCGCGCGGCGCTACCAACTGCTGCCCCCCAAGCTCTCCGGCAATTACGCGCATCCTCAGAGTGGTATCGGGTCGGCGGCGCCGGCGCCGAAGCGGCGGCGGGCGGCCTCCAGGAGGGGACCGAGCTCGGGTGCGTCGAGTGAACCGTGCTCGCGCAGCAGGGTCTGCACCTCCTCGTGAGCAGCCACCAGCGTCTCTTCGTCGTCGGGCAGCTCAGCGACGGCAAAGCGCGGCAGGCCGTGCTGCCGGGTGCCCAGCACCTCACCGGCCCCGCGCAAGAGGAGATCGACTTTGGCGAGCTTGAAGCCGTCGCTCTCGCGCTCCACCGCTTTCAGACGGCGGCGCGCCAGCTCCCCGGCGTCTTCGGGGAAGAGCAGGCAGCAGGAGGCATGCTCGCCGCGGCCGACCCGGCCGCGCAGCTGGTGCAGCTGCGAGATGCCGTAACGCTCGGCTCCCTCGATCACCATCACGGTCGCGTTGGCCACGTCGATACCGACCTCGATCACCGTCGTCGCCACGAGCACGTCAGTCGCGCCGGCGGCGAAGGTCTCCATCGCCGCGACCTTTTCGGGCGAGCGCATCTGGCCGTGGATCACGCCGACTCGGAAGTCGCGCAGCTCGCCCGCGGCAAGCCGCTCGGCCTCGACCTCGGCGGCCCGGCCCTGCATTTTCTCCGACTCCTCGACCAGCGGGCAGACGACGAAGGCCTGGCGGCCCTCGCGCAGTTGGCCGCGGATGAACTCATAGGCCCCGGCGCGCTCGTCCTCCTCGACGATCCGCGTCTGCACCGGTTTGCGCCCCGAGGGCAGCTCGTGCAGGGCGGTGGTGTCGAGGTCGCCGTAGGTGGTCAGCGAGAGCGTGCGCGGGATCGGCGTCGCGGTCATGTGGAGGATGTGCGGCGCCAGGCCTTCGACGCCCTTGGAGTCGAGCGCCTTGCGCTGCTCGACCCCGAACCGATGCTGCTCGTCGACCACGCAGAGGCCGAGCCGGGCAAACTGGACGGTCGGCTCGATCAGCGCGTGGGTGCCGACGATCAGGCCCAGCTCGCCCGTCGCGAGCCGCTCCAGGTACTGCCGGCGCTGCGCCGCGGGCGTTGCCCCGGTCAGCAGCGCAAACGGGGTTGCCTCTTCAGCGAGCAGCCGTCCCAGGGTCACCGCGTGCTGCTCGGCGAGCGTCTCGGTCGGCGCCATCAGCACCGCCTGGAAGCCCGCTTCGAGCGCTCGCAGCATCGAGTAGAGCGCGACCACGGTCTTGCCCGAACCGACCTCGCCCATCAAGAGCCGCTGCATCGGCTCGCCGGAGTCGAGGTCGGCGTCGATCTCGTCAAAGGCCTCGAGCTGATCGCGCGTGGGCTCAAACGGCAGCGACTCGACCCAGCGCCCGACCATCTCCCCCGGCTTGCCCAGCCGGGGCGCCGGCCGCGCGGCTCGGTGCGAGCGCTTGCGGGTCGCCAGGATCGCCTGATAGAGGAAGAGCTCCTCAAAGCGCAGCCGCTCGCGCGCGGTCTCGACTTCCTCGCTCGTCTCGGGGAAGTGCACCGCCTTGATCGCGTCCGCCGCCCCGGCGAGACCTCGACGAACGCGCATCTCGGCTGGAAGCGGCTCGAGCACGTTGCCGACCGAGCCGATCGCCTGCTCCATCCATTGGCGCAGGCGCTGTGGCTTCAGCTGCTCGGTCGCCGGGTGAATAGGGACCAACCTCTCGGCCGCGGGTCCTGTCGTGGGGGAAGGGGGGGCACTGCGGGCAGTCCACGGGCTGTCCTCGACCCCCCCTTCCCCCACGCCACCCGCGGAAGAGAGGAACTCATATTCAGAGACGCGGAAGCCGCGTTTGTCCAGCGAGCCTGTGAGAAGGAGTCGGACGCCGGCGGTGAGTTTCTGAGCTAGCCAGGGTTGGTTGAACCAGGTGGCCCTGACGGTGTCCGTGTCGTCACCGACCTTGACGCTGAGGATGCTGAGGCCGCGGCGGCGGAAAGGGCGCCCGGCGTTGGCGAGGACATCAACTGCGATCGTCGCCTGCTGTTTGAGCTCCAAGTTCGCAACCGATACCACCGTGCGGTCGCGATGTCTGCGGGGGAAGCGCAGGAGCAGGTCGCCGACAGTGGCGATTCCCACGTCTGCCGCCGTCTCGGCCAGCTTCGGCCCTACCCCCTCCAGCGCCTGCAGCGAGACGTCGAGGGCGCTCACTCGGGGCCAGCGCAGCGAGGCGTCGCGCAGCTGTGCCTGGGTGAGCTCGGCGCTGCCCGCGAAAGCGCGCACTACTGGGCGGCGAGCAGCCACCACCAGCTCGGCTGACCGCCGTCCTGGGTCTCGAACTCGACCCCGTCGGGCACATGCGGATCGAGCTCATCGAGCGCGATCGGGGCGTCCTGGCCGGCGATCACGGTGACGATCTCGGCTCCCTCGGCAAGCTTTGCGATCGTCGCCGCCAGGGTCGTGCCCGCTCCGCCCCAAGCGACGATCTGCTCGCCGACGAAGCCGACCGCGTCGCCCTTGCGAAAGCGCCCCTGGCCGTCGTCGCGGGCAGCCGGGGCAACCCCGCCGGTGGCGACCGTGGCCAGCGCCGCCTCGAGCCGCTCGGCGTTCTCCGCCAGCGCCGCCCCGGGATCGAGCTCGACCAGGGCCAGCAGGCCGGCCTGCTGCGAGGTCGCCGAGACGACCTGGGCCGGCTTCTCGGAGAGCTCGCAGGCGCGCTCGGCGGCCATGATCACGTTGGAGGAGCTGGGAAAGACGAGAACTTCCTCGGCGGGCACCTGGTGGATGCCGGCGAGCAGCTCGTAGGTCGAGGGGTTGAGCGTCTCGCCGCCGGGGACGACGTGGGCGCCGAGCTCGGCGAAGAGCCGCTCGAGGCCCTTGCCCGCGGCCACGGCGAGGGCGCCGCTGCGAGTGCCCTCGAGCCGGGCGCGGCGCTCGGCGATCTGCTCGCGCATGTCGGCGACGTCGAGGTTGGTCACCTCGCCGGCGTCCTCGAAGAGCGCGACCGCGGCCTCCGGGGTGTCGGTGTGGACGTGGACCTTGAGCGTCACCTCGTCGCCGACGACGAGCACCGAGTCGCCGAGGCCCTCCAGCCGCGGCAGGAAGTCGCGGCTGCTGAGGCCGCTGCCGGAGACGATGAAGTTGGTGCAGTAGCGAAAGCGGCTGTCCTCGTGGTGGGGCTGGCTCAGCTTCGGCGCCTCGTGGTGGTTGACCTCCGGCACCGCATCCTCGTCGCCGCGCAGGCCGGCGACGACGCCGGCGAGGATCAGGACCAGGCCGTAGCCGCCGGCGTCGACCACGCCCGAGTCGCGCAGGACGTCGAGCTGCTCGGGGGTGCGCTCGACGGCGCGCTGACCGTCGGCGATCGCCCGCTCCAGCACCTCGGCCAGCACGGCGTCCTGCGTCTCCTCGGAGACGCCCTGCTCGAGCCGCTGTTTGCCGGCGTCGAGGTGGGCGAGCTGGCGGGCGATCGAGTGGGCCATCTCGCGGAAGACGGTCAGCATCGTCCCCTCGGCCGGGTCGCGCACCGAGTCATAGGCGGCGTCGGCGGCGCTGGCGAAGGCGGAGGCGACGAGGACCGGGTCGATCAACTCGCCGGGACGACTTGCCAGCTCCTCGGCGGCGCCGCGGACGATCTGGCTGAGGATCACGCCCGAGTTGCCGCGGGCGCCCATCAGCGCCGCCCGGGCAAGTGCCTGGACCAGTTGAGTGCGGCCGACCTCGTCGACCTCCATCCCGTCGAGGCGGTCGAGCTCCTCCATCACCGCGCGCATCGTCATCGCCATGTTGTCGCCGGTATCGCCGTCGGCGACGGGGAAGACGTTGAGGTCGTTTACCTCCTGGCGGCGGGCGTCCAGATTGGCGTAGGCAGAGCTGACGACGCGCCGGAAGCGCACGATCGAGGGATCGGGCATCGGGCGAAATCTAGCTGTCGGACTGGAGGACGCGAACTACATGGGTCGAGCCGCCGGGTTCGCTACGGTGCGACGCTCGATGCGACGCTTCGCCACCTGGACCACCGGCCACCGCAAGACGGTGATCATCGGCTGGATCGTGGCCCTGATCGGGCTCGGCATGATTGCCAGCTCGGTCGGCTCCGACTTCACCGAAGAATTCAGCCTGCCCAGCTCCGACTCCAAGGACGCTCTCGACCTGCTCGAAAACCGCTTCCCCGCGCAAGCGGGCGATGTGGTGCAGATCGTCTACAAGGCCGAATCGGGTGTCGAGTCGCCGGCGATCGAACAGAAGATGAAGGGCGTCTTCACGCAGGTCGCAGCGCTGCCCCACGTGAGCGAAGTCTCCAGCCCCTACGAAAAGGGCGGCGCCGGCGCAGTCAGCGAAGACGGCAAGATCGCCTATGCAACCGCTCAGTTCGACGTCACGACCGACAAGCTGAACGACGGCGAAGTCAAGAAGATCGTCGACACCGCCCGGGCGGCGGGGGGCAACGGCCTCCGGGTCGAGACCGGTGGCTCCCCGGTCGAGGAAGTCCGGGGCGAAGAAGAAGAAAGCTCCTCGGAGGGGATCGGAATTCTCGCCGCAATCGTGGTGCTGCTGATCAGCTTCGGCTCGGTCGTCGCGATGGGACTGCCGCTCTTGACGGCGCTGTTCGCGCTGGGCGTCGGGATCAGCGGGATCACGCTCTTCACCCATGTCTTCGACACGGCGGAATTCGCACCCCAGTTGGCGTTCATGATCGGACTCGGCGTCGGGGTCGACTACGCGCTCTTCATCCTCACCCGCTTCCGCAACGGGCTCGACGAGGGGCTCGACAAGAGGGAGGCGGCGATCGCCGCCGTCGACACCGCCGGGCGGGCGGTGCTCTTCGCCGGGATCACGGTGATCATCTCGCTGATGGGGATGCTGCTGCTCGGCCTCCCCTTCCTCTACGGAGTGGCAACCGCGGCAGCGATCGCGGTGCTTTGCACGATGATCGCCGCGCTCACGCTGTTGCCTGCGATGCTGTCGCTGGTCGGCAACTGGGTCAACCGGCTGCGCATTCCCTTCCTCGGCAAAGGCGCCCGCAGCATCGACGAAAACACCTGGTGGTTCCGCTGGAGCGGTCGCATCCAGCGCCGGCCGTGGGTGGCGGCACTGCTCTCCGGCGGCCTGCTGATCGTCCTCTGCATCCCCACCCTCTCGCTGCGCCTCGGCACCAATGACGCCGGCACCGATCCGGCGGGATCGACCACACGCGAAGCCTACGACCTGCTCGCCGAAGGCTTCGGCCCCGGCTTCAACGGGCCGTTCGTGCTCGCCGCCGAACTTCCCGAAAAGGGGAACGACGAAGTATTGAACGAGCTGCGCGGGCAGCTGAAGGGCGAAGAAGGGGTCGAAGAAGTCACCGACGTCACTCTCAACCCCAACAAGACCGTCGGCGTCTTTCAGCTCTACCCGACCACCTCACCGCAGAGCGCCGCCACCACCGACCTACTCGACCACATCCGGGGGGATGTGATCCCGCCAATCGAGAAGAAGACCGGGGCCCAGGTCCACGTCGGCGGCATCAACGCGATATTCGAGGACTTCGGCAATGGGATCGCCGAAAAGCTGCCACTCTTCATCGGCGTCGTCGTCCTGCTCTCAGCGCTGCTGCTGATGATCGTCTTCCGCTCGATCCTGGTGCCGCTGAAGGCGGTGCTGATGAACCTGCTCTCGATCGGCGCCGCCTTCGGCCTGATCGTCGCCGTCTTCCAGTGGGGCTGGGGCGCGAGCCTGATCGGGGTCGACGCCACCGGCCCGATCATCTCCTTCTTCCCGATCTTCCTTTTCTCGATCGTCTTCGGGCTCTCGATGGACTACGAGGTCTTCCTGATGTCGCGGATCCACGAGGAGTGGGAACACAACAAAGACGCGAGCGAGGCAGTCCATCGTGGCCTCGCCCTCACCGGCCGCGTGATCACGGCCGCGGCGGCGATCATGGTCGCCGTCTTCGCCTCCTTCATGCTCGGCGAAGACCGCATCATCAAGCTCTTTGGCCTCGGCCTCGCCTCGGCGGTCTTGATCGACGCTGTGATCATCCGCTCAGTCCTCGTCCCGGCGATCATGCAACTGCTCGGCAAGCGCGCCTGGTGGATACCCGACTGGCTCGATCGCATCCTGCCCCGGCTGCACGTAGAGCCGGCCGAGGGCGATCCGGCACCGACGGGCGAGCACCCCGTGGTCGAGAACGTCTAGCGCGTCCCTCCCACAAGGGCGCGCACCCGGAGACTTGATCAGGACAACGGGTCCATGAGAGGGTCTCAAGAGATATGCCCGGAGTTTCGAAGCCAACGGCCCGCCAAGCGTTTGACGACAACATCGCCGATGCGGAGACGCTCGTCCTCCTCGCAGACTCTCTCCGCAACAAGCGGGTTCGCAAGATGCGCCGAGAGAAGCGAGAAACCATCGGCGATGCGCTCGGCATCGCGAAGAAGAACTGGGACAACCTCGACTGCATTGAAAGCGAGGACCTATTTGCCGTGTTCTCCGGTGAGTCGAGACTTGATCGGAACACCTTCGACGAAAAGGCCCTGCGGCCACTTCTTCGACAGGCCCTCGTCGCGGGATGTGCCGCACTTGAGACCTTCGTTGGGGATCGCGTCATGGAGCTTTACCGCGGAGCTCTCGACCTAGACGACAGACCGCCGCGCCTCCTAGAACTGTCGATGACTGTCGGCGACTGGCTTTGGATCGACGAGAACTACGAGCGAAAGAGGTGGGGGCTGAGAGAGGTCGTGGATTGGGAGGTTCGGCAAATCGCAAGTCCGGCGCCTTCACAGATCGGTGAAGCCTTCGGAATCGTCGGGCAGAAAAATCTTTGGAAAAGAGTCGATAGTCAACGCAAGGCCACCAAAGGAAGCTCGAAGAAGACACTTGACGCCCTCTACGAGCGACGGAATCGCATTGCTCACAGCGGAGACCGAGTTGGGCGCGGCAGGGCGACGATCTCAGGTGATGAGGTCAGCGGGGATCTCAAATGCATGGTCGAGATTGTCGAGGCGATCGACGCAGTAACTGAGCCCTGACGCGGAAGTGCTTTGAGAGATGGGGTCTCGCAGGCTTCAGGCAAATGTTGCCGATGACCGCGAAACCGGGGTCTTCGGGGCGATGCCGCGCACTGACATTTTCGAGACGATCGAGCAACCGATCAGCGCCTTCTCCACCGAGGCGTGGGCAATCGCTCGGAGCCGAGTGGTCGATCGACCCCCGCATACGGGGGCAAATGGTTCAGTCAGCGCCGCACTACATGCGCGGACCGCTCGCTTGGAGCTCTAGAAGGGGTCGGCCACGGCCGTCGCCGTGGAATCAATCATCTGGGCGCGCGATGTCGATTCGACCGGAGACCGGCCAGATCCTCCCTCGGAGCGCTGTCGAGTCAGGCGGCCTTGGTGACCTTGTTGGCCTTGAGGCAGCGCGTGCAGACGTAGGTCCGGAGCTTGCGTCCGCCCTCGGTGATCCGCACCTTCTGCAGGTTCGGGTCGAAGCGCCGCTTGGTCGCGACCATCGAGTGGCTGCGGGACTGGCCGAACGCCGGTCCCTTGCCGCAGCTGTGGCATACCTTGGCCATGGGTCGAGCATGCTACCTTGATCGCTAGTTAGCTAAGTGGACTAATGGTGAACTGAATTTCAGCATTCCTCACCGAAGGGGGGAGAACTATGAGCGCCGAGGACTTGGCCAGCGTGAACATGCACGAGGCGAAGACGCACCTTTCGAAGCTGGTCGCCCGGGTCGAGGGCGGCGAGCAGATCATGATCACCCGCGCCGGGAAGCCGGCGGCGAAGCTGGTGCCCGCGCTGCCGGTGACCCCGCGGAAGCGGACGCTCGGGGGTTGGGAGGGCAAGATGCGGATGCCGACCGAGGCCGAGTGGGCGGAGATGGACAGGGAAATCGAACGTGATTTCGATGAAAGCGAAGTCTTCCCTGGCGGCGACAGCCTCTGGACCGGCGATTGAGACTGCTGCTCGACACGCAGGTGCTGATCTGGACCCTGCTGCAACCCAACCGCCTCCTCGCCACGACCCAAGAGGCGATCGAGGATGGAGCCAACGATGTCTTCGTGAGCATCGCGAGCCCTTGGGAGATCGCGATTAAGAAATCGCGTGGCAACCTTGACCCCCCAGACGATCTTGAGGTCCAGCTCGCCGAGAAGCGCTTTTCCCTACTGCCGATCTCCCTCTCACATACACGCGCAATCGAGTCGCTCCCCCACCATCACGGCGACCCCTTCGACCGCATGCTCGTGGCGCAGGCGCAGACTAACGGCCTGACGATTGTGACCTCCGACCACAAGATCGCCCGGTATCAGGTGGCAGTGATGCGAGCTAACCGTCGCGGACCTGCCAGCGATAGGGGTTGATGTCTTGTTTGAGCAGGGTCATGCGGGCGACGGTGAGGGCGGCGTTGCGGCCCTGGTCGCGCTTGCCGCCGCCGGCCCGGGCGAGGGCCTGCTCCATCGTGTCGCAGGTGATCACGCCGAAGGCGCAGGGCACGCCGGTCTCCAGCTGCACGTCCTGGATCCCGCGGGCGGCCTCGGCGCAGACGAAGTCGTAGTGGTCGGTCTCGCCGCGGATGACGACGCCGAGGCAGGCGACGCCGGAGAAGCGGCCGGTGGTGGCGTGCAGCTTGGCGGCGAAGGGGAGCTCGTAGGCGCCGGGCACCGAGACCTCGCTGACCGAGGAGGCGGGCACCCCGGCCAGCTCGAAGCCTTCGCGGGCGCCGCTCAGCAGCCGTTCGGCCAGGTCCTCGTAGAAGCGCCCGACGCAGACCGCGAACTCGCGGCCGGCGAGCTGCTCGCGCTCCGCCTCGCCGAAGTCCTCGAGGAAGGCGGTCGACTCAGCCATCGGCGCTGTCGTCCTCGGCGGCGGCGTCGCGCACGTCCTCGTCGCGGATCATCTCCTCGTCGAAGGCGAGGCCCTGGTGGTGCAGCGAGTGGCCCATCTTGTCGCGCTTGGCTCGCAGGTATGCCTCGTTGTGGACGTTGGGGGCCGATTCGATCGGCACCTGCTCGCTGACCGAGAGGCCGTAGCCCTCGAGCCCGACGATCTTCTTCGGGTTGTTGGTGAGGATGCGAATGCTGGTCAGGCCGAGGTCGACGAGGATCTGGGCGCCGATGCCGTAGTCGCGCAGGTCGGCGGGCAGGCCCAGCTTGAGGTTGGCCTCGACCGTGTCCGCCCCCTCCTCCTGCAGCTTGTAGGCGCGCAGCTTGTTGAGCAGGCCGATCCCGCGCCCCTCCTGGGAGAGGTAGAGCAGCACGCCGCGGCCCTCCTGCTCGATCTGGGTCAGCGCTGCGACCAGCTGCTCGCCGCAGTCGCAGCGCATGCTGTGGAAGACGTCGCCGGTGAGGCACTCGCTGTGGACGCGGACCAGCACGTCCGCGGCCCCGTCGACCTCGCCCTTGACCATCGCCACGTGGTGCTTGTCGTCGACCAGTGAGCGGTAGCCGACCGCGGTGAAATCGCCGAACTCGGTCGGCAGGGCGGTCGAGACGACGCGCTCGACCAGCTTCTCCTCGGTGCGGCGCCGGTAGGCGATCAGGTCGGCGACGGTGATCATCTTCAGGCCGTGGCGCTCGCAGTAGGGGATCAGGTCGGGGACGCGGGCCATCGTGCCGTCGTCGTTCATCACCTCGCAGATCACGCCGGCGGGCGTGAGGCCGGCGAGGCGGGCGAGGTCGACGCTGGCCTCGGTGTGGCCAGTGCGCTCGAGCACTCCTCCCTCCTTGGCGCGCAGCGGGAACATGTGGCCGGGGACGACGATCTCGGCGGGGCCGGAGTTGGGGTCGATCGCGACCTGGATCGTGTGGGCGCGATCGTGGGCGGAGATGCCGGTGCTGACTCCGCCGGCGGCCTCGATCGTGACCGTGAAGGCGGTCTGCAGCGGCGCCTCGTTCTTTGCCGCCATCAGCTTCAGGCCGAGTTTCTCGCAGCGCTCCGCGGTCAGCGCCAGGCAGATCAGGCCGCGGGCCTCCTTGGCCATGAAGTTGACCGCCTCGGGCGTGGCGAACTGCGCCGCCATCACCAGGTCACCCTCGTTCTCGCGGTCCTCGCCGTCGCAGACGACGACCATGCGGCCCTGGCGGATCTCCTCGATCCCTTCCTCGATCGTCGAGAACGGGCTCTCCCCCGTCTCGTCTGCCACCCCGTCTGTCTTCTGCGTCTCGGTCATCTGGCTCACGTGCGCTCCTTTCCGGCGAATGGCGCCGCCAATCGCTCAACATACTTCGCCACCACATCGCACTCGACGTTCAACTTGTCTCCGACCTCGGCTTCGCCCAGGGTCGTCCGCTCCAGGGTCTCGGGTATCGAGGGAAACAACAGCCCAAGAGTCGCCCAAATCCGCGACCGTGAGGCTGACCCCGTTGAGCGTGATCGAACCCTTCTCGACCACGTAGCGGATCAGCTCGGGGCCAAGCTCGACGCGGAGGCGACGGGCGAAGCCGTCCCCCTCGATCGAGGCGACCGTGCCGACCCCGTCGGCATGGCCCTGGACGATGTGGCCGCCGAGGCGGTCGGAGGCCTTCATCGCCAGCTCGAGGTTGACGCTGTCGCCACTTGCGAGCGCGCCGAGCGCGGTCACGGTCAGGGTCTGGTTCATTGCCTCGGTCTCGAAGCCGTCGGCGTCGACCGCTGTCGCGGTCAGGCAGACGCCGTTGACCGCGACCGAGTCGCCGGTGTCGATCTCTGGGCTCAGGCGGGTTGCGATCCGCAGGCGAGCGCCATCGTCGGCGGTATCGACCGCCTTGACGATGCCGATGTCTTCGATCAAGCCGGTGAACATCACCACTCCTTGAAGCGGGCCGTGATCAGGACATCGTCGCCGATCGGTTCTACTGCGTGGGACAGCGGGGTTAGGCGCGCGGGTCCTGTCGCCGCAGGGGACCCCCCACCCCTTCCGGTCGCTAAAGCGTCCTCAGGGGCGGGCCCCCCTACGGCGCCACCCGCGCGAGTAACCGCCTGGCCCCCGCCCAGCAGGACTGGGGCGACAAAGGTCCTTGCCTCGTCTAGCTGGCTGGCGGTCTGGAAGGCGGTGGCGAGGGTTCGGCCGCCCTCGAGGAAGAGGGATGTGATGCCGCGACGGCCGAGGTCAGCGAGTGCTGCGTCGATGCCGTCGGCGACGACGACTTCGGCTCCGAAGTCGCGCAGAGCCGACGCGTCCGCTTCGGGAGCAACTACCACAAGAACCGGCGACTGGTCGAGAGTCCGGAGCAGCTGGGAATCGAGCGGGAGCCGCGCCTGGCGATCGAAGACCACGCGTAGCGGCTGCCGCACCTCGCTTGCGGTGGTCCTTTTGCTCGCGGTGGGTGCAAAAGGCGCACCGGAAGATTGGGGGCGGGCGGTTAGGAGGGGGTCGTCGGTTAGGGCTGTGCCTATGCCCACTGCGATTGCGTCGGAGTCGGCTCGCCATTGGTGGACCAGGTCGCGGCTCTGCTCGCCCGAGATCCACGGGGAGTCTCCGGGTGCCGTCGCGGTCTGGCCGTCGAGGGACATCGCCAGCTTCAGGATCACAAGCGGGAGGCCGGTACGGGCGTGCTTGCGGAAGGGCTGGTTGAGCAGGCGCGCGGCACTCGCCTCCTCACCGGCGGCGAACTCGACCTCAACGCCGCCGTCACGCAGGATCCCCGGCCCGCGGCCCGCGGCCTTCTCGCTGGGATCGTCGGAGGCGATCACGACCCGCGCGATCCCCGCCTCGAGAATCGCCTCCACACAAGGAGGCTGCCTGCCCTGATGAGCGCAGGGCTCAAGCGTCACGTACATCGTCGCCCCGACCGAATCGTTGCCCCGCTCCGCACAATCGGCCAACGCCGCTCGCTCCGCGTGCAACTCACCCAGTTCCGCGTGCCACCCCTCACCGATGACCTCGCCATCCCGCACAACCACAGCTCCAACGAGAGGATTGGGGCTGACCCGCCCCCGCCCGCGCTCCGCAAGCTCCAGCGCCCGCGCCAGGTGGGCTTTGTCTGTGCCTGTGAGCTGCGTATTCATCGGACCGATTGACTGGTCAATCAACTCATCGTACCGCGCCTGATCGGGGAGTCTGTGACGTTCCTCGCGCGGGTGGCGTGGTGGCGGGGGTCCCCCATAGCGCAGGGCGCCGCGAAGCGGCGTCCGAGCACATGGGGGAGGGCCGCCGCGACAGGACCCGCGCGCCGACCCCGCAGATACCCTGACCCGGCCTCCATGAAGTTGATTGTCCAAATCCCCTGCCTCAACGAGGAATCGACGCTCCCCGCGACGATTGCCGACATCCCGCGGGAGATTCCCGGAATCGACTCGGTCGAGCTGCTGGTCGTCGACGACGGCTCGACCGACCGCACGGTCGAGGTCGCCCGCGAGCACGGGGTCGAGCACGTCGTGCGGCTGACCAACAACAAGGGCCTCGCCGCCGGCTTCCAGGCCGGGCTCGACGCCTGCCTGAAGCTGGGCGCCGACGTGATCGTCAATACAGACGCCGACAACCAGTACAGCGGCGCCGACATCCCCAAGCTGCTGGCGCCGATCCTCGCCGGCAACGCCGACATGGTCGTCGGCGATCGCCAGGTTTCCCAGATCGAGCACTTCTCGGGCTCGAAGAAGGGGCTGCAGCGGCTCGGCAGCTGGGTGGTCAGCCGCCTCGCCGGGACCGAGATCGCCGACACCACTTCGGGCTTTCGCGCCTACAACCGCGAGGCGGCGCTCGGGCTGCTCGTCGTCGACAACTTCACCTACACGCTGGAGAGCCTGATCCAGGCCGGCAAGATGCTGGTCGCGGTCGACCAGGTCGAGGTCGCCACCAACCCGCAGACGCGCGAGTCGCGGCTCTTCGACTCGACCGGCGGCTACGTGCGCCGCAACACGCTCTCGATCCTGCGCATCTACGCCCGCTACGAGCCATTGCGGGTCTTCGCCAGTGCCGGACTGGTGGTGGCGATCCTGGCGCTGCTCGCCTGGCTGCCCTTCCTGCTCGACTGGATCGTCAACGGCGACAGCACCGGCCACGTCCAGTCGCTGATCCTCGGCGCCGTCCTCTTCATCGCCGCGATCCAGCTGCTCGCGCTCGGCGTGATCGGCGACCTGCTGGCCGGACAGCGGGTGATGACCCAACGCGTCTACGAGCGCGTGCGCCGGGTCGAGCTGGCTCTTGAGGTGCCCCCTTCGCACTACGAGCCCGGCGACCAGCAGTGAGCTCGGGTTCGCCGAAGGACAGCCCGCCCAGCCCGGGCCGGGGCACCGAGAGCGCGGCCGACTACGGCAAAACGGCGAGCTTCCTGGCGATCGGGGTCGGCCTCACCGGGGTGATCACCTACGTCTATTTCTTGATTGCCTCGCATGTGCTCTCCAAGCCCGACTACGGGCAGATCACCGTGCTCTGGTCGGCCGTCTTCATCACGATCTCGACCCTCTACCGGCCGATCGAACAGCTGCTCTCGCGCAACATCGCCCAGCACACGGTCAAGGGCGAGCCGCTCGGCGCCACGATGCGGGTCGCCTCGACGATCCAGCTCGGCCTCTCGCTCACCTTCGCGGTCCTCGCCCTGGCCCTGCGCGGCCCGATCCAAAACGGCCTGCTCGAGGGCAACGAAACGCTCTACTGGGTCTTCTTCTCGGCGGTCCTCTTCTACGCCGCCAGCTACTTCGCCCGCGGCTTCCTCGCGGGCAGCAAGCGCTTCGGCCTCTTCGTCGCGCTGATCCTCTCCGAATCGTGCTTCCGCACGATCTTCGCCGTGCTCGTCGCGGTCAGCCTGCTCAGCGGCCAGTCGGCGGTCGCGATCGGCATCGTCGCCGCCCCGGCGCTGTCGCTGATGGTCGTCCCCTTCGCCTTCGCCCGCCGCGCCAAACGTGAGGGAGACGTGGCGCCGCCGCAGTCGGCCGAGCAGGACGACTCATCCGTCTCGATGGTCCAGGGCGGCGGCTTCGCCGCGGCGGTGCTGGTGATCATGTTCAGCGAACAGGCCTTCCTCAACGCCGGGCCGCTGGTGATCCGCGGCCTGCAGGGCGCCGCCGCCGCCGGCTTCATCTTCAACGTGCTGATGATCGCCCGGGCGCCGCTGCAGCTATTCCAGGCGGTCTCGACCAGCATCCTCCCCCACCTGACCAGCCTCCACACCAGCGAGGAGCCAGGCAGCGAGGACGAGTTCCACCGCACGGTGCGGATGGTGCTGCTCGGCCTGATCGCCTTCACCGCCCTCGCCCTCGTCTTCATGGCGGCGGTCGGACCGAAGGCAATGCAGATCGCCTTCAGCGACAAGTTCAGCTACGACCGTGAGGGGCTGCTACTGGTCACGCTCGGCATGGGGCTCTACCTCGGCTCGGTCACCGTCAACCAGGCCTGCATCGCCCAGGGACAGGTGCGCCGCGCCGCCGCGCGCTGGATCACCTGCGCGGCCCTCTTCATCGGCTGGAACTTCGTGCCCCTCGTCAGCAACGAGTTCCGCCGGGTCGAGATCGGCTTCCTGCTCGCCGCGGCCGTCCTCTTCTCGCTCCTCTATTACGTCTACCGCCGCCCACGCGAACGCGCCGAGGACGTGCCGATGCCGGGCTCGCCGGAGGAGCTGGAGGCCGAGCTGGCGATGATCGACGAGAACGTCTAGGGCAGTTGATTAGGGTCCGTCGATGGGTGGCCACGACGCCGAGCTGATTCTTGTTGCCGGCGCCCTGCTCGCCGCCGGCATCCTCGGCGCCCTGCTCGCCGACCGCATCCGCATCCCCGGCCTGCTGCTCTTCCTCGGCCTCGGCATGCTGGCGGGCTCAGAGGGGATCGGCGGGATCGAGTTCGACAACGTCGAGCTGGCCCGTACCCTGGGCACAATTGCCCTCGTCCTGATCCTCTTCGAGGGCGGCCTGACCGCCGGCTGGGGCGAGATCCGTCCGGTGCTGGGCACGGCCGCCTCGATGGCGACGATCGGGACCGCGATCACGGCCTGTGCCGCAGGGCTCGCCGCCCACTGGATCTTCGGCATCAGCGTGCTCGAAGGGATGATCGTCGGCGCCGCGATCGCCGCCACCGACTCGGCGGCGATCTTCGCCGTGCTGCGCCGCTCGACCCTGAAAAAGCGGCTGGCGCGCTCACTCGAGGGCGAGTCGGGGATGAACGACCCGGTCGCCCTGCTGCTGGTGATCGGCTTCATCGAATGGATCCAGGACCCGGCCTTCGGCTTTGCCGAGATGGTCGGCCTGCTGGCGCTCAAACTGGCGATCGGGATCGTCGTCGGGCTGGCACTGGGCCGAGTGGCGACGATCGCGCTCGATCGGGCGCGGCTGCCGACCGACGGGATCTACCCGGTGGCGACGATCGCGATCGCCGGCCTTGCCTTCGGCCTGGCCGAGATCGCCCACGGCTCGGGCTTCCTCGCCGTCTACCTCACCGCACTGGCGCTCGGGGCGGCGCGGATCCCGGCCCGGCGCACGATCGTCGCCTTCCACGAGGGGGTCGGCTGGGTCGCCCAGATCGGCCTCTTCATCCTGCTCGGTCTGCTCGTCTTCCCCAGCTCGCTCGGCAGCGTCGCCTGGCAGAGCCTCGCCCTCTCGGCAGTGTTGATCTTCCTCGCCCGCCCCTTCGCCGCCTTCGTCGCCACCGCTTTCTCGCCGCTCGATATCCGCGAACGCACGATGCTGGGCTGGGCCGGGCTGCGCGGGGCGACGCCGATTTGGTTGGCCACCTTCCCCGTCGTAGCCGGGGTCGGCAGCGGCGAGCAGCTCTTCGCGATCGTCTTCTTCGTCGTCGTCAGCTCGACCCTGGTCCAGGGGGCGAGCTTCGAGCCTTTGGCGGGCCGGCTCGGGCTGACCACCAACGAGCCGGCGCTGCCGCGGCGGCTGCTCGAGTCGGGGCGGATCCGCCGCCTCGGCGGCGACGTGATCTCCTACCGCCTGCGTCCGGGAGCGGCGGCGGCGGGGCACCTGGTGCGCGAACTCGGCCTGCCGCGCGAGGCCCTGGTCAACGTGATCGTCCGCGACGGCCACGCGATCCCGCCGCGCGGCTCGACCGAGGTACGCGAGGGCGATGAGATCCACATCCTCGTCCGCGGCGAGCTGCGCGAGGAGGTCGAGGAGCTGACCAAGCGCTGGCAGGACGGGCCGATTGGGACTCCCGCTCCGGCCCGGCTGCCGCCGCGCGGCGCTCCGCAAATCTTCTCGGTCGGCCCCGGCGGCACGATCGAGGACCCCTCGGCGCCGACCGAGGTCAACGGCATCGCCGTCGTCTCGGTGCTGCGCAGTCGCCGGGATGCCTCGACCTCGCTGGTCGCGCTGGTCGACGGCCGCTATGCGCTTGTGTCGGAGACAGCGGTGGCCCTCGGCGACCGTCGATCGCTGGCCCGCTGGTGCGAGCGTCGCGCCGAACGAACAGGCAACGATCCTGCCGAGCGAGCCTGGTGGCAGGAGGTCGTCGGCGCTCTGATCGCGCGGGGGTAGGGCCTGTCTCGGCAGGGGTGGAGCGTCTTGCACTTTTTGGCAAGTTCGCTTCGGGGCGCCAGCCAACACCGCCCCTCCAAAAAGTTAAGCGGAACCCCTGCCGAGACAGGCCCTAGCTATGTGCTAGACAGCTCCGGCAGCAGCTGCGATCGCCGTGTAAGCGGCAGCCGGATCGTCGGCACCGAATACTGCGGAGCCGGCGACGAAGAGTGAGGCACCTGCCGCGGCGACCGAGCCTACGGTGGCGGTGTCGACGCCCCCGTCGACCTCGATCTTGGCTTTGCCGACCAGCGGCACCAGGCGCGAGACCTTGTCGGGGGAGGCGGGGATGAAGGCCTGCCCGCCCCAGCCCGGGTTGACGGTCATGCAGAGGACGATGTCGGCGAGGTCGCGCAGCTCGGCGACCGCCTCGGCCGGGGTGCCGGGGTTGAGCGCGATGCCGGCGAGGCAGCCGAGCTCGCGGATCGCGGCGAGGGTGCGATTGGCGTGCGCCGTGGCCTCGGCGTGGAAGGTGATCGAGTCGGCGCCGGCCGCGGCGAAGGCCTCGATCTGGCGCTCGGGCGCCTCAATCATCAGGTGGACGTCGATCGCCCCACCCGCGGCGTGGACCTGGTCGGCAATCGAGCTCGCAACCAAGGGTCCGATCGTGATCGGCGGCACGAAGTGGCCGTCCATCACGTCGACGTGGATCACCCTCGCCCCGGCCTCGAGCACCTCGCCGACCTGGGAGCCGAGCTTGGCGAAGTCGGCCGAGAGGATCGAGGGCGCTACCCGCGGCGAGGCAATCAGTTCCAGCATGCGCTCGCTCATACCGGCCTCATCATCGAGTCTCCGCAGGTTTGGCAGGTCATGTCCTCGGTCGTGCTCATCCGGGCGATCGTTTGGTGTTCCCCGCAGTTGGGGCACTGGGAGACGAGCTCAAAGCGGCGCAGACAGTACACGCAGCGGAAGCGGCCCGGGAGCTGAGTCGGCCGCAGCCAGGGCTCGCCGCAGCCCGGGCAGGCGGCGCGGCGCATAATGCTCTCCCCTTTGCTGGGCTCCGTCATCCGCCAACATCATCGCGCTTCGTGCGGCCGATGAAGAAGCCGGTGGTGAGATCGCGGTCGGGACGCAGCTGGATGCTGTACTCGGCGTCGATGCGCTCCTCGTTCTCGCGCTTGGAGATCGTGCAGGTCGAGTAGACCAGCGTTCCCCCCGGTCGCAATGCCTCCAGGCCTCTTTGCAGCAGTTCGGACTGCACCCCGACCAGGCGCTCAATCGTCGCCGGCGACTTGCGCCAGCGCGCGTCAGGACGGGAGGCGAGGGCGCCGAGGTCCGAGCAAGGAGCGTCTAGTAGGACACGGTCGAAGCCCGGCGCCATGCCGGCCTCGGTTGCGTCGGCCTCGATCACGGTGACGCTGCGCAACCCCAGGCGCGTCGCCTGGGCCGCGACTTCGGCCGCCCGCTCGGGATCGCTCTCGACCGAGATCACCTCGCCGCGATCGCCCATCCGCGCGGCGATCTGACCCGTCTTGATGCCTGGGCCGGCGCAGAGGTCGAGAATGTGCTCACCGGGCTGGGGATCGAGCACCTCGACTACCGCTGC
The DNA here is from genome assembly GCA_963720805.1 of uncultured Solirubrobacterales bacterium. Taxonomy (GTDB): domain Bacteria; phylum Actinomycetota; class Thermoleophilia; order Solirubrobacterales; family 70-9; genus VRUE01. Next base: position 117,249 of record CAVRGT010000006.1, read on the forward strand.
CGAGCCACGACTTTGCGGCGTCAGCTCCCCGGCCACGATCAACTCCGGCACCAACCTCCCGGTCTGCCCCTCGACCACGATCATCTCGGCCACCCCCAACGGCCACTCGCTTCCGGTGCGCCTTGTGCTCTCCACGGGTGTATAAGGCGCACCGGAACCGGCGGGGCGGGCGGGGCGGGCGGGGCGGGCGGTTACGCCGGCGTTGCGGAGACGGCCGATCACGGACTCGACGTCGGTGCGCAGGGTGTTGACGCGGAAGGCGGCCTCCTGGGGCTCGTTACAGGCGGCTAGAAGGGAGCGGGCGCCCTCGGGGCCGAGCTCGCGCCACCACATCTGCGCCAGCCAGAGCGGCGCCGAGTGCTTGACCGCGGCGCTCTCGGGGGTCGAGTCGTCTCGCAACAGCGCCTCGACCAGCGCCTCGCGCTCGCGACCGACCCGCCGCAGCACCGCGTTGACGAAACCGGAGGCGTGCGATGCCCCGGCGCGCTTGACCAGCTCGACCGCTTGGTCGACCGCGGCGTGGTCGGGAGTGCCGTCGGCGAAGAGGAGCTCGTAGACGCCGAGGCGCAGACCGGCCAGGACCGGCGGGTCGATCTCGCGCAACGGCCGGTCGACGAGCCGCTCCAGCGCCGCGTCAATCGTGCCGCGGCGCTGAACGGTGCCGAAGCTGAGCCGCTGCGCCTGGGCGCGCTCGCGACCGTCGAGCTCGGCGGCGTCCGCCGCCTGGCGGAAGAACAGCTCGGTGTGCGCCTCGCGCTCGAAGCTGGCCTGGATCGTCTCGAAGGCGAGCCGGCGCGCGGGAGCGATCATGACAATGGATCGCGTTCAAATCGCCACGGATCTGAACACCCGGAAGTCACCGTGTCGATTTGAACGCTCATAGCTTCGGCAAGGAGTGGCCGCGCAGGTAGGCGTCGGCCGCCATCGGCTTGCCACCGGGAGGCTGGACCAGCTCGAGCCGCAAGGCGCCGCGGCAACAGCCGAGTAGCAGCGCCCCCCACTCGGCCTTGACGGCACCCGTTTTGACGCTGACGTCGACCGCGCGGGCGCGCCTCACGCCGAGGCGCTCGCCGTCGCTCATCTCCAGGTAGGCACCGACGTGCGGGGTCAGCGCCCGCACGGTGCGGGCGAGCTCGGTCGCCGGCCGGGCCGGGTCGAGGCGCCGCTCCTCGGCGGAGATCTTCTCGGCGTAGGTCACCGCCCCCTCGTCCTGCTCGACGAAGTCGAGCCGCGACTTCGCGAGCAGGTCCAGAGCCCGCACCAGCAGGTCGCCGCCGAGGCTCGCCAGTTTCTCGGAGAGCGCGCCGAAGTCGTCCTCCGATCCAATCGCCACCTCCTCGCGCAGGGCGACCGGCCCGGCATCGAGCCCCTCGGTCAGTCGCATCACGCAGACGCCGGTGCGTTGCTCGCCGGCCATGATCGCCCGCTCGATCGGCGCCGCACCGCGCCAGTGCGGCAGCAGTGAGGGATGGATGTTCAGCATTGGCCACTCCGAGAGCAGCGGCTCGCGGATCAGTTGGCCGAAGGCACAGACGACGAGCGCCTCGGGACGGGCGGCCCGGATCCGCTCAAGCGGCTCTTCGTCATTGACGGCGGATGTCTGCAGAACCTCAATCTCAAGCTCGACGGCGACCTCGGCCGCCGGCGGCGACTGCATGCGGCGGCCGCGGCCCTTGGGTCGGTCGGGCGGTGTGACCACGAGCTGCGGCCGGTGGGCCGAAGGGCCGAGCTTGCGCAGCACGTCGCCGGCGAACTCCGATGTGCCGAGGTAGACGGTCCTCAAGGTTGGGATCGTGGCGCGCTCACGGTGTGCTCTTCGGCTCGCGATGCTCGCCCTCCTCGACGGCCTCCTGCTCGGCGGGCGCCGGGCTGTAGCTGCCGCCCTCGCGCAGGGCGCGGAGGGCACCCTTGCGCTGCGCGCGCGACGCCCGGTCGAGAATCAGGGTCCCGTCGAGATGGTCGATCTCGTGCTGGAGCACCCGCGCCTCGAGGCCCGATGCCTCGAGCCGGATCGGCTCGCCGTCGGCATCGAGGCCGCTGAAACGGGCGTGCAGCGAGCGCTCGACGTCCATCGAGACCCGCGGCAAGCTGAGGCATCCCTCCTCGGCGACGACGACCTCATCGGAGAGCCACTCGACCTCGGGATTGATCAGCGCGGTTGGCTCGCTGTCGGGTCCGGCCTGAAAGACGAGCAGGCGACGCAGCACTCCAACCTGGGTCGCGGCGAGGCCGACGCCCATGGCGTCGCGCATGATCGACGCCATCCGCTCAATCTCTGCGCGCAGCTCGGGGCCGAACTCCCGCACCGGCGAGGCCTTGCTCTTCAGCACTGGATCGCCGAACTTGACCACGCGCCCCAGCGCCGCTTCGCGGCGCTCCAGCAGCTCGGCCTCGAGCTCGTTCGGGCCGTGCTCCTCGGTCTCCGTCTCGGCAGGTTCGCTCATCAGATTCCGAGTCTAAGGATTGAGGGCGAGCTATTGCGGGTCGACGTCGACTGAGATCGCTACCTCGCGCAGGGTGCGATCGGCGGCGAGGCGCTCGACCGTGGCCCGGACCGCGGCGACGGTGGCCTCGCGCTCGCTTGCCTTGAGCAGCAGGCGGCGCCGGTGGCGGTTGCGGACGCGGAACATCGGCGCCGGGCCGAGCAGGTCGGTGTCCTCCGGCAACGCCGCGGCGAGACCGTCGGCGAGCAGGGACGCGGCGCGGTCGAGGCGGCGCTCGGACTCGGCCTTGAGCACGATCCGGGTCAGGTGGGAGAAGGGCGGGTAGCGCAGCGCTTCGCGCCGCCCGACCTCCTCGGCGAGGAACGACGTGGCGTCGTGCTCGGCGGCGTGGACGATGCTGGGGGCGCTCGGGGCCAGGGTCTGCACGATCACCTCGCCGCCGGCCGGGCCGCGGCCGCTGCGCCCGGCGAGCTGGGCGACCATCGCGAAGGTCCGCTCGCCGGCGCGGAAGTCGGGGAAGCGCAGGGTGGCGTCGGCGTCGAGAATCGCGCTCAGGGTCACCTCGGGGAAGTCGTGGCCCTTGGCGACCATCTGAGTGCCGATGAGGACGGCGCTCTCGGCCTCGCCGAAGCCGGCGAGGATGCGAGCGTGGGCGCCGCGCCCGGCGGCGGTGTCGGCGTCGAGCCGGAAGACCGGCATCGGCGCCAGCCGCTCGGCCAGCAATGCCTCGACCTGCTCGGTGCCGACCCCGGCGCGCGCCAGCGTGGTCGAGTCGCAGACGCCGCAGGCGCTGGGCTGCGGTTCGCGATGGGCGCAGTGGTGACAGACGAGGCGCTCGCTGTGGCGGTGGACGATCAGCGAGACGTCGCAGTTGGGGCAGTTCCAGTGCTGCCCGCAGGAGCGACAGGTGAGCCAGGGGGCGAAGCCGCGCCGGTTGACCATCACGATCGCCTTGTTGCCCGCGGCGCGGACGCTCTCCAGGGCGGCCCAGGTCTGGGGGTGCAGGGCGCCGGCGCGGGGATCGGCCTCGCGCATGTCGAGCACCCGCACCGGCGGCATCGCCTGGCCGTCGACGCGGCGCGCCAGCTCCAGCCGCGGCAGCTCCAGCCAGGACTCGGGCCGCGGCGTCGCCGTGCCCGCGACCAGCACCGCGCCGTTCTCGGCGGCGCGGCGGCGGGCGACCGCGCGGGCGTCGTAACAGGGGTCGCCCTCCTGCTTGTAGGAGGCGTCGTGCTCCTCGTCGATCACGATCAGTCCGAGGTCGTGCAATGGCGCGAAGACGGCCGAGCGCGGGCCGACGCAGACGCTCGCCTCGCCGCTGCGCAGTCGCTGCCACTCGTCGTAGCGCTCGCCGTCGGAGAGTGCCGAGTGCAGGACGGCGAAGCGGTCGCCGAGCCGCGCCCGGAAGCGCGCCACCGCCTGCGGCGCCAGGCCGATCTCGGGAACCAGCACGATCGCCCCCTTGCCCCGCGCCAGGGCCGCCTCGACCGCAGCGAGGTAGACCTCGGTCTTGCCCGAGCCGGTGACGCCGTGCAAGAGCTGCTCGCGCGGCGCCCCGGCTTCGCCGTCGAGCGCGGCGACGATCGCCTCAACTGCGGCCTGCTGCTCGGGCAGGAGCTGCGGACGGCCGGCGGCGGCGCCGACCTCGGGGTGAGCTGAGCGGCGCCGCGCCGGCGAGCTGCGGGTCGCGATCAGCTCGCGCTGCTCGAGCCGGCGCAGCACACCGCGATCGGAGCCGACAGCCGAGGCCAACTCCGGCGCCGACATCTCGCCGCTGCGCAATGCCTCAAGCACCGCCCGCTGTTTGACGCCGAGCCGCTCTCCCCCGCTCAGCGCCTCCTCCCCCACCACGGTTATCTCGGCTCGCAGCTCCTGCCGCGAGCGGACCCGCTGGCCGGCGGCCCCGGTGCCCGGCGGCAACACCAGTTGCAGGCCCCGTGAGGGGGTCGAGCAGTACTCCTCGGCGATCCAGAGACCGAGGCGAACCAGCTCCGGCGGCGTGCCGGCCTCGAGCGCTTCGATCGGCTCGGCAAGCCGCTCCGCGGGCAGCGCCGAGGCGTCGGCGAGGGCGACGACGACGCCGAGAATGCGCCGCCTGCCGAAGGGCACCTTGACCACGCTGCCGACCTCGAGATCGGCCATCGCCTCGGGCAGGCGGTAGTCGAACGGGCCACGCAGGGCGCGGGCGGTGGTGAGCGGCTCGACCTTCGCTATGGACACCGACTCACGGTATGGAGGGACGCGGACGGCGCGGGTATGCTGCGCGGCGATGGCGCTCAACCTCAGCCCCGGCGAGCAGGTGATCTTCCAGGGCCACCCTTCCTGGCGCGCGATCCTCGGCTTCTACCTGAAGGGCATCCTGGTCGCCGCGATCGTCGGCGTCCTCTTCAAGCTCTTCGGCTCGAGCAGCGCGACCGTCTTCCTCGTCGTCCTCGTGATCGTCGCCGCGACCGTCCTGATCGGCTTCGTCAAGCGCGTCGCCACCACCTACACAATCACCGACCGCCGCCTCAACATCAAACGCGGCATCGTCTCCCGCGAGGTCCAGGAGACACGCCTGGAGCGCGTGCAGAACGTCAACTACAAGCAGTCGGTCTACCAACGGGCGATGCAGATCGGCGACGTCGATTTCGACACGGCGGCAGGAGACGACTACAACTTCGTCTTCTACGGAGTGGCCAATCCGCAGCAGGTCGTACACAGCGTCGACCAAGCGACGGGAGCAAATGTCGCCGGGTCGCATGGTTTGGGAGAACCCCAACCGCCTGCTGCTTGACGACGATTGCGGTGAGCGGGGTCCGGGTGGGGGTTTCGCTTGACTTTTTCGGTGGGGCCGCGCCTGCTGGCGCCGCATGGGAATGCCGAAAAAGTGCAAGACGCTCCACCCCCACCCGGACCCCGCTCCAGCCCAAAGGTCAGCCAAGCGGCAAACCGCTGAAAGCCCCAAGCACGCTGAGTCGCCAAAAGCTCACGACCGGCACGGACCGGGCGTGTGCAATCAAGCTCGAGTGGACCCTCGTGAGCTCGAGTGAGCGCGCCCTCCTTGTCTCTCCTGAGCATCCTCACCTCGGACCCTCCTGGAGCTTAAGAGCGTGACTTATCCCTGAGCTAACGACCCTGGTCCGACGCTCGAAGCTGACGGAATTTGCCGGGACGGCTCCATAGACGGCGGCCGGGGTAGGGGTGGAGCGTCTTGCACTTTTTCGGCGCCAACCTTGTGGCGCCAGCAGGCGCGGCCCCATCGAAAAAGTTAAGCGAAACCCCTACCCCGGCCGCCGTCTACGCAGGCGCAGCAGCAGACTCCGCCGCCACCTTCAAAGCGTCAGCCCGATCCGTCCGCTCCCAAGTGAAGGCATCCCCTTCGCGACCGAAGTGCCCGTAGGCCGCGGTCTGGCTGAAGACCGGCCTGTGCAGGTCGAGATAACCGCGGAAGGCTCCAGGACGTAGATCGAACTCGCCTTCCACGAGGCGCGAGATCTGCGAGTCGGGGAGGGCTCCGGTGCCGAAGGTCTCGACCATCAGCGAGATCGGGCGGGCGACGCCGATCGCGTAGGCGACCTGGACCTCGCAGCGCTGGGCGAGGCCCGCGGCGACGACGTTCTTGGCGACGTGGCGCGAGGCGTATGCGGCGGAGCGATCGACCTTGGACGGGTCCTTGCCGGAGAAGGCGCCACCGCCGTGGCGGGCCATGCCGCCGTAGGTGTCGACGATGATCTTGCGGCCGGTGAGGCCGGCGTCGCCGACCGGGCCACCGATCACGAACTTGCCGGTCGGGTTGACCAGGAAGTGCTGGCGCAGCTCGTTCTCGTCGAAGAGGCCGGGCGCCTCGGCGTTCAGCACCGGCAGTACCACGTGCTCCCAGAGGTCGGGCTTGATCTTCGACTCCGACTCGACGCCCTCGGCGTGCTGGGTGGAGATCAGGAGCTTCTCGACCTTGACCGGGCGGCCGTCGGCGTAGCGGACCGTTACCTGGGTCTTGCCGTCGGGGCCGAGGTAATCGAGCGAGCGGTCCTTGCGCACCGCGGCAAGCCGTTCGGCCAGCCGGTGGGCGAGGTGGATCGGCATCGGCATCAGTGCCTCGGTCTCATCGCTGGCGTAGCCGAACATCATTCCCTGGTCGCCGGCCCCGGCAATCAGCAGTTCGTCCTCGACCGACTCGGTGCGCGTCTCGTAAGCCTTGTCGACGCCCTGAGCGATGTCGGGCGACTGTTTGTCGAGCGAGACCAGGACCGAGATGTGGTCGCAGTGGTAGCCGTAGTCGCCGTGGTCATAGCCGATCCTGCGGATCGTCTCGCGGACCAGCTCGGGCACGTCGAGGTGGGCGCTGGTCGAGATCTCGCCCGAGACCACCGCCATGCCGGTGTTGACCAGCGTCTCGCAGGCGACGCGGCCCTCCGGATCGCCCGCCATCACCGCGTCGAGCACTGCGTCGGAGATCGCGTCGGCGACCTTGTCTGGGTGTCCCTCGGTGACGGACTCGGACGTGAAGAGGTACTCGCCCTCGGCGAGTGGCTGGATATCGCTCATCGCTGAAGCCTAAATGGTTGCCCCGAGCAATGGCCGCTCAGCGACCGCGGCGAGTGCCCGAGTGTGGAACGAAGTCGATCACGAGCGGGACGCCCTCGAGCGCGTAGGTCTCGCGCAGGCGGTTCTCGAGGTGGTAGGCCCAGTCGCGGATGATCAGCTTGCGGTCGTTGACCTGGATCGCGATCCGCGGCGGCCGCTCGCCGACCTGGGCGGCGTAGTACATGCGCAGCCGCCGGCCGCGGCGCGAGGGCGGCGGCGTCTTGGCGGCGACGTCGGTGACGAAGCGGTTGAGCTCGGGGGTGGGAATCCGCTCGGCGGCGCGGTCGGCCAGCGCCAGCGCCTTGGGCAGCAGGTTGGCGACGTTGCGCCCGCGGGTCGCCGAGCAGGTGATCACGGCCGGGCGCAGGCGCAGCTTCTGGGTGACGCGGGCGCGGGCGTCATCGACGTCGGTGCGGGTTTCGTCCCACTTGTTGAGCGCCAGCAAGGTCGCGCAGCCGGCCTTCATCGCCATCTCGGAGACGCGCAGGTCCTCGGCGGTGATCCCGTCGCCGGCGTCGCAAACGACGAGCGCGACGTCGGCGCGCTCGACCGCGTGTTCGGAGCGCAGTTGGGCGTAGTAGTCAACCGTGCCCGCGACCTTCGAGCGGCGCCGCAGGCCGGCGGTGTCGACCAGGATGACGCGGCGGCCGTCGACCTCGACCTCGGTGTCGATCGAGTCGCGGGTGGTGCCGGCGCGGTCGGAGACGATCACCCGATCGGAGCCGAGGAAGGCGTTGACCAGCGAGGACTTGCCCGCGTTGGGTCGCCCGATCACCGCCACCCGCACGGCGTCGGAGTCCTCGCCCGGCTGGGCGTGCTCGCCGAGCAGCTCGACCGCGCGGTCGAGCAGGTCGCCGGTGCCGAGGCCGTGACTGGCGGAGACCGCCGATGGCTCGCCGAGGCCGAGCTGGTTGAGCTCGGCAGTGAGGTGCTCGTCCTCGAGCCGGTCGACCTTGTTGGCGACGACGATCACCGGCATCTCGGCCCCGCGCAGCGTCCTGGCCAGCTCGACGTCACCGGCGCGGACGCCGGCCCGGGCGTCGACGACCAGCATCACCACGTCGGCCTCGGCGATCCCGAGCCGGGCCTGGCGCTGGATGTCGCGGGCCAGCTCGGACTCGTCCTCGAGGTCGATGCCGCCCGTGTCGAGCAGCGAGAAGGCGAGGCCGTTCCACTCGCAGCGCACCTGCTTGCGGTCGCGGGTCACCCCCGCCTCGGCGTGGGTGACCGCCTCGCGGCCGCCGGCGAGCCGGTTGACCAGGGTGCTCTTGCCGACGTTGGGAAAGCCGACGATGGCGACAGTGGGCAGGCTCATGTCCAACCCTCCGACAAGTGCAACGTTTTTCGGCTCGCTGAGGACCGCAAAACGTTGCACCTCATTGGACGAGACCCCGGTCGCGGGCGAGCGACGCAATTCGCCCGACGACCTCATCCTCGGAGAAGCCGGTGGTGTCGATCTCGACCGCGTCAGCGGCGGCGCGCAGGGCGCTGTGCTCGCGGGTCTCATCGCGACGGTCGCGCTCGCGCTGGGCGGCGAGCACGGCCGCGGGGTCCTCACCGTTCTGGGCGGCGCGGCGGCGGGCGCGCTCGTCGGCCGAGGCGGTGAGGAAGACCTTCAGCGGCGAGTCGGGACTGACCACGGTGCCGATGTCGCGGCCCTCGGCGACGTAGCGGCCGGCGGCGATCAGCTCGCGTTGGCGCGCCACCATCGCCTCGCGCACGCCGGGATGGACGGAGACGCGCGAGGAGGCCTCGCTCACCTCGGGCTCGCGGATCGCGGCGCTGACGTCCTCGCCGTCGAGCTCGACGCTCCCGCCGTCGAGCGAGATCGCGATCGAGCCGGCCAGCTCGGTCATCGCCTCGGCATCGTCGAGGTCGGCGCCGCCCCGCAGCCCCGCCAGGGCGACGCAGCGATACATCGCCCCGGAATCGAGGTAGGTGAAGCCGAGCCTCTCGGCAAGGCCGCGTGCCACGGTGGACTTGCCGGCCCCCGCGGGTCCGTCGATGGCGATGACCATGGGCGGCAGCGTAGAGACGGCGGCCGCTCGCGGCGTTGCGCGCTCAGGCGCTCCGCTGCGAGAGCGAGCCGAGGTCGGCCTGGAAGCGGGGGTAGCTGACCGCGGCGGCGTCCATCCCCTCGACCGTGACGCCCTCGCGCGAGGCGAGGCCCGCGACGGCGCCGAGCATCGCGATCCGGTGGTCTCCGTGCGAGGAGATCGTGCCCCCGCGCAGGCCGCCGCCGCCCTCGATCCACATGCCGTCCTCGCGCGCCTCGACCGTCGCCCCGAGCGCTTCCAGGGCGGCGCAGGTGCTCGCCACCCGGTCGGACTCCTTGCGCCGCAGCTCGGCCGCATCGCGGATCGTCGTCTCACCCTCGGCGAAGCAGGCGGCGAGGGCGAGCAACGGCAGCTCGTCGATCGCCAGCGGGATCTCATCGCCGCCGACCTCGGTGCCCTGCAGTGCCGAGGTGCGGGCGCGGAATGTGCCGATCGGCTCGCCGCCGCGCTCGCCCACCGGCTCAACCTCGATCTCGGCGCCCATCCGCTCGAGGATCGCCAGCAGGCCGGTCCGGGTCGGGTTGGTGCCGACCTCCTCCAGCGTCACCTCGCTGCCCGGCACGAGCAGGGCGGCAACGAGGAAGAAGGCCGCCGAGGAGAAGTCGGCGGGCACCGCCAGCTCACTCGGTTCGAGCCGTTTGACCGGTCGCATCGCGATGCCGCCGCGCAGCCAGGCGATGTCGGCGCCGGCGGCGGCGAGCATGCGCTCGGTGTGATCGCGGCTGCGCGAGGGCTCGCGCAGCCAGGTTTCGCCCTCGGCGAGCAGGGAGGCGAAGAGCAGGCACGACTTGACCTGGGCGCTGGCGATCGGCAGCTCGTAGGAGATCGCCTGCAGCGGCGCCGCCTCGATCCCGAGCGGCGGCAGCCGCTCCTCGCCGACAGCTCAGCTGCGCGCCCATCCGGCGCAGCGGCGCGGCGATCCGGTCGACCGGGCGGCGGCGGATCGAGTCGTCGCCGTCGAGTGTCCATTTGCCGCCGGGCTGCCCGGCGAGCCAGCCCGGCAGCAGGCGCAACAGGGTGCCGGCGTTGCCGACGTCGATCGCGGTGCTGCGGGCGCTGCGCAGGCCGACGCCCTGGATCCGGATCACCGGCTCGATGCCGCCGGGCGTCACGCCCTCGATTTCGGCACCGAGCAATCGCACCGCCTCGAGCGTCGAGCGGGTGTCGGCGGAATCGAGGTAGCCCTCGATCTCGGTCACGCCTTCCCCCATCGCGGCGATCAGCGCGGCGCGGTGGGAGATCGACTTGTCGGCCGGTGGGCGCAGGCTGCCGGACAGGGGCCCGGTCGGATCGAAGCGCGTAGCCATCTGAGCTAGGCGCCGCTGCCGACCGCGCTGACGCTGTGTCCGAGCTCGCGCACCAGGGCTTTCGCGCGTTCGGCCTGCTCGTCGCCGGAGACCCAGAGCGAGACCGCGCCCGAGGTCATGTCGGGCGCCGGGTAGAGCGCCATGTCCTCGATGTTGACGCCCGCCTCGCCGAGTGCCAGCGCCAGCTCGGCGATCGTGCCCGGCCGGTTGGTGACGACGACGCGCAGCTCGCGCAGCGGACCGCCGGCGAGTTCGGTCTCGAGCAGGCGGCGGCGGTCGTTGCCGGCCTCTGCATGCCACTCGGCGACGGCGTCGCGCTCGCCCTCGCGGATCAGCGCCGCCGCCTCGCGCAGCCGCTCGGCGACGCCGTCCACCGCCTCGGCGACGGCGTCGCGATTGCTGGCGAAGATGTCGCCCCAGATCGCCGGGTTGGCGCCCGCGACCCGGGTCGTGTCGCGGAAGCTCGGGCCGACCTCGGGCATCCGCTCGGAGTCGCGGGTCAGCTCCGCCACCGCCTGGCCGACGAGGACGTTGGCGACGACGTGCGGCAGGTGGCTGATCGTCGCCATCAGCCGATCGTGCGCCTCGGCGTCGATCGCTTGCACGCGGGCGCCGAGGCCGACCACGGTGCGCTGAAGGCGGTCGTAGAGCAGGCCACTGGAGCGCGCCGATTTCGGCGTCAGGTACCAGCGGGCTCCCTCGAAGAGGTCGGCGCGGGCGTTCTCGACGCCGGAGGTCTCGGCACCGGCGAGCGGGTGGCCACCGATGAAGCGCTCGTCGCCGCCGAGCGCGGCGACGATGTCGCGCTTGGTTGAGCCGACGTCGCTGACGACCGTCTTGGGGCCGCAAGCGGCAAGCGCGGCCGTGGCCAGCTCGGCCAGGCCCGCCACCGGCGCCGCGCAGAAGACGACCTCGGCGCCGGCGCAGGCCTCGGCAACGCTCGCCGCACCGCGGTCGATCACGCCGTCCTCGACCGCCCGCTCGAGGGTCGCCGGCTCGGGGTCGAACCCCACCACCTCGGCGTCGAGCCGCTGCCGCGCGGCCAACCCGATCGAGCCGCCGATCAGGCCGACGCCGAGGATGGCGATCCTCATCCGCCGCGCCGCGCCCTTGCTGCCGAGGCAAGCTGGCCCAGGATCGAGACGGTCGACTCCCAGTCGAGGCAGGGGTCGGTGATCGACTGGCCGTAGACGAGCTCGCCCTCGCCAAGCTCCTGGCGCCCCTCGACCAGGAAGGACTCGAGCATGACGCCGGCGATCGCGGGGTTGCCGTCAGCCACCTGGTCGGCGATCTCGCCCGCGGCGAGCAGCTGCCGGGCGGGGTCCTTGCCGCTGTTGTCGTGCGAGGCGTCGATCACCAGGCGCTCGGCCAGGCCGGCGGCGCGCAGGAGGTCCAGCGCCCCGGCGACGCCGTCGGCGCGGTGGTTGGGGGCGCCACGACCGCCGCGCAGGATCACGTGGCCGTCGGGGTTGCCGCTGGTGTAGAGGATCGCCGGGGCGCCGGCGTCGTCGATGCCGGCGAAGGCGTGCGGGGCCGCGGCGGCGCGCACGGCGTCGACCGCGACCTGGATGTCGCCGTCGGTGCGGTTCTTGAAGCCAACCGGCATCGAGAGGCCCGAGCCGAGCTGGCGGTGGGTCTGGCTCTCGGTCGTGCGGGCGCCGATCGCCCCCCAGGCGACGGCGTCGGCGATGTACTGGGGCGTTATCGGGTCGAGGAACTCGGTGCCGACCGACAGGCCGAAGTCGAGCACCTCGAGCAGCAGTTGGCGAGCCATGCGCAGGCCGGTGTTGACGTCGAGCGAGCCGTCGAGGTGGGGGTCGTTGATCAGCCCCTTCCAGCCGGTGGTCGTCCGCGGCTTCTCGAAGTAGACCCGCATCGCGATCAGCAGGTCGCTGCTCAGCTTGCGCGCCACTTCCGCCAGGCGCCCGGCGTAATCCAAGGCCGCCGCCGGGTCGTGGACGCTGCAGGGCCCGACCACGACCAGCACGCGGTCGTCGCTGCCGTCGAGCACGTTGCCGACTTCGCCGCGGCCGCGGACCACGGCGGCTTCGCGCTCCTCGCCCAGCGGCAGGTCCGCGATCAATGCTCCCGGCGAGACCAGCTCCTCGATCCGTTCGATCCGCTGGTCGCGGACCCGGTCTCGCGTCTCCCCCTTCATCCCAATCATCATTTTGCCTTCACCGTCCTCCACGTTGACAAGCCTACTTCCGGTTTCCCCGTCGCACATAACGGGTGATCACGAGAAATTCCGGCGCCCGGGCCAGTTGCTTATTGAGGTGCGGCAGAGCCGCGAGGCCGGACGCCTAGCTAAATCGCCAGAAATAGGAGAAGCGCGCGTGGGCGAGCGCGGCGCCGGAGGCGCGAGTGACGCTCGTCGTGTCGGCTGATTGCTTCACCTTCTCTGACTTTGTAGCAGGTGAGGCCGGGCTAGTCGAGCAATTCGCCCAGCACAGCGAGGAAGCGGCCGTTCTCCGCGGCGGTGCCGTAGGAGACGCGGATGTGGCCGGGGTCGCCCAGGGGGGTGCCGGGACGGACAGCGATCTGCCGCTCGGCGAGGCCGGCGACGGTGGCGGCCTCCTCGGCGTCGCCGAGGTCGATCCAGGAGAAGTTGGCGTGGGTCTCCGAGGTTGCGAGGCCGAGCTCGCCCAGGCCCTCCTCGACCCGCAGGCGCTCGGCGATCGTGCTCTCGACTCTGCGGGTGACGTCGTCCTGGTGCAGGATCGCCTCGGCCCCCGCCGCCTGGGCCAGGGCGTTGACGCTGAAGGGCTGGCGCACGGCGTCAATCGCGGCGCGGAACTTGGGGGCGCCCAGCGCGTAGCCGACCCGCAGGCCGGCGAGGCCGTAGACCTTGCTGAAGGTGCGCAGGACGACCAGGTTGGGGAGGTCGGCGAGCAGGTCAACGCCGGCGTCGACGTCATCGTGGGTCTGGAACTCGACGTAGGCCTCGTCGAGGATCACGGTTACGTGGGACGGCAGCTCGGCGCAGAACTCGGCCACCGCGGCGGCGGGGACGTGGGTGGCGGTCGGGTTGTTGGGGTTGCAGACGAGGACGAGCTGGGTCGCCGCGGTCACCTCCGCCGCCATCGCCTCGAGGTCGTGGACGTCGCCCGCGCCGAGCGGCACGCGGACCTCGCGGGCGCCGGTCAGTGCCGGCAGGTAGGGGTACATCGAGAAGGCCGGCCAGGAGTAGAGGATCTCGGCGCCGGGCTCGCAGAGCGCCTCGGCGGCGGCGAGCAAGATCTCGCAGGAGCCGTTGCCGACGGCGACCCGGGCGGGGTCGGTGTCGTAGCGCTCGGCGATGCGGCGACGCAGCAGCGTCGCGTCGGGGTCGGGGTAGCGGTTCATCGCCCCGGCCGCGGCGGTGATCGCCTCGATCACCTTCGGGTGCGGCGGCGCGGGCGACTCGTTGGAGGCAAGCTGAGCAATGCCTCCGGCCGCGATCGCCTCCGGCGCCTGCCCGGTCGGCACGCCGGCCTGGTAGCCCGGCATGCGGGCGAGCTTCTCGGCAAAGGTGACGCTCATCGGCCCATTGTGCCGAAGCGGCCTCTACTGGGCCGCGTGCAAGTCGGCGCGAAGCTCCTGGGTCGCCCCTAAGTACACGTGATCCGGCTTGTGGCCGACCGGGGCGTAGTAGTGGACCATCGTGCGGATCACCCGCGGCATCGCGCCGGGCACGTCGATCTCGCGGGCGCAGATCAACGGCACCGTGTCGAGGCCGAGCCGGCGGGCGGCGACGGCCGGGAACTCGGCGTCGAGGTCCTCCGTCGTGGTGAAGAGGCAGCTGACCATCGCCTCGGCGCCCAACGCGTTGCGATCGAGCAACTCGCGCAGCAGGTCCTCGGTCGCCCCGACGATCGCGTCCGCCTCGTTGGCTCCGGCCTGCACGGCCCCGCGGACCGCGAACAGTCGCTCCTCGCTCATCGTTTCGAATCTTCCCAGAGCCGGGCGATGTCCTTCTCCCCCAGCCTTCGCGCCTGCCCCTGGCTGAGCCGCCCAAGCTCGATCGGCCCGAAGCGCACCCGCCGCAGCTTCACCACCCGGTTGCCGATCGCCTCCGCCATCCGCCGCACCTGCCGATTGCGCCCCTCGCGCAGCACGATCTCGATCTCCCGCTCACCAATCCGCTGAATCTCCGCCGGCGCCGTCATCCCGTCATCGAGCTCCACCCCACGCTGGAGCCGGCCGAGGTCGGCATCGGACGGCGGCCGCCGCAACTCCACCCGATAGGCCTTGCTGACCCCGTAACGCGGATGCGTCAACCGATTGGCCAGCTCCCCGTCGTTGGTAAGCAAGAGCAATCCGGTCGACTCCGCATCGAGCCGCCCCACCGGATAGAGCCGCGCCGTCGTATCAACCAGTTCGACCACAGCGGGCCGCCCCCCGGGTTCCCGCGCGGTCGAGACCACTCCGGCGGGCTTGTTCACCGCCCAAACCTCCCGAGCCTCGGTCCCAACCAAGCTCCCATCCACCCGGACCTCGTCCGCATCGGTCACGTCCCGCGCCGGATCCGTGACGACTTCACCTCCAACCCTGACCCTCCCCTTGGAGATGATCACCTCAGCTTTCCGCCGTGAGGCAACTCCCCCGTGTGCGAGGAACTTGGCAAGCCTCATGACGCTGGGCGGGCCGGGGCAGGTCCCGACGGAACCTCCCCGCTTTTGTTCCGGCGGGACCTGCCCCGGCCCGCCCACCGCCTCATGGCTCGGATCGTTGCTCCCCCGCCTTGAGCAGCCGCTCCCGCAGCTCCCGCTCATCCTCCGGCGTCGGATCGAACTTGGACGGATCGGGCAACGCATCCAACCCGGCGAGCCCAAAGAGCCGCTCGAACAGCTCCGTCGTCTTGAAGATCGCCGCCCCGAACTGAGACCGCCCCGACTCCTCGATCAGCCCCCGCTCGGCCAGCGTCTGCACCGCCGACTCGGAGGTGACGCCGCGAATCCGCGCCACCTCGGGGCGAGTGACCGGCTGCAGGTAGGCGACGATCGCCAGCGTCTCGGCCTGGGCCTGGGTCAGCGGCGGCGTGCGCGGCTTGGCCAGCAGGCGGCGGGCGGCCTGCTCGCTTGCCGGATCGCTGGCCAGGGCGAAGCCGCCGGCGACCTCGCGCAGGACGACGCCGCGCTTGCCCTCGGCGAGGTCCTCGCGCAGCAGCCCGATCGCCTCCTCGACCTGGCCCTCGGTCGCCTCGGTCGCCTCGACCAGGTCGCGCGCGTTGACCGGCTGCGGCGAGAGGAAGAGCAGCGCCTCGATCGTCCGGGTCAGGTCACTCACAGACACTCCTTCCGGTGCGCTTTATGTGGGCATGGGCCGTAAAAGGCGCACCGGAACGTCATGGTGTCGTCTCCCGGGCCTGGATCTGGATCGGGCCGAAGGGCTTGGACTGCTCCCAGGTCGCCTCGCCTTTGCGGTACATCTCGAGCAGGGCGAAGAGGGTGACGGCCTGGGTGAGGCGGTCCTCCTCGCCGAACTGCTCGTCGAAGTCGATGCTGGCGTGGCCGCGCAAGGCGTCGCGCAGGGCGCGCAGCCGCTTTTCCAGCGAGACGGTCGGGCGGATGTGGTCGAGGTTCAGTTCCGGCGGGATCGTCAGCAGGTCGCCGAGGGCGGCGCCGAGCCGTTCCGGGTCGTACACGGCGGTCGCCGCGTCGAGCGCGACCTTGCGCAGCTCCGGCGGCAACGGTGCCGAGCGGTAGAGGTAGCCTCGCGCCGCCTCGAAGCGCTGCTCCAGAACGGCGGCGGCGTCACGGTAGCGGCGATACTCGAGCAGGCGGGCGACCAGCTCCTCGACCGCCTCCTCGGGGGTGACGTCCTCCAGCGCCTCCTCTTCGCCCGGCAGCAGCAGCCGCGACTTCAGCTCCAACAGCGAGGCGATCAGGACGAGGAACTCGGTGGCGACGTCGAGCTCGAGCTCCTCGGTTCGCTCGAGGTGCTCGACATAGGCGACGACAACCTCGGCCAGCTCGACCTCGAGCAGGCTGACCTCCTCGCGCAGGACGACCGCCATCAGCAGGTCGAACGGACCGGCGAAGACGTCGAGGTCGAGGTCCAGCTCGGCGACGGTCACCCCGGCACCGTAACGCGCGGGAGCGACGGCGAGCTAGGCGGGGCCGAAACCCATGCGCTCACGCACATCGGCCACGACGGGCGCGGCGATCGCGCGCGCCTTCTCGGCGCCGGCGGCGAGGGTCGCCTCCAGCGCCGCCTCGTCGGGACGCAGCTCGGCGTAGCGCTCGCGGACCGGGGCGAGGTACTCGACCACCGCCTCCGCCACCGCCTTCTTGAAGTCGCCGTAGCCGGCGCCCTCGAACTCGGCCTCGACCGCGGCCGGATCAATACCGCGGGCGACCGCGTAGATGTCGATCAGGTTGGTAATCCCCGGCTTGTCGGGAGCGCGACGCACCTCGCGATCGGAGTCGGTGACGGCGCTGCCGAACTTCTTGCGGATCGCCCCCGGCTCGTCGAGCACGAGCACGGTGCCGGCCTCGGTGCCGCCGGTGGTCGACATCTTCCGCTCGGGCTCCTGCAGGTCCATGATCCGCGCCCCGACCTCGGGAATCAGCATCTCCGGCACGACCAGGGTCTCGCCGAAGCGCTCGTTGAAGCGGCGGGCGACCTCGCGCATCAGCTCGACATGCTGGCGCTGGTCGTCGCCGACCGGCACCTCGGTCGCCCGGTAGGCAAGCACGTCGGCGGCCATCAGCACCGGGTAGAAGAAGAGCGCCGCGGAGACGAGTTCCTGCTTGGCCGACTTGTCCTTGAACTGGGTCATGCGGTTGAGATCGCCGTGCGAGGTGACGGCGGAGAGCAACCAGGTCAGCTCGCTGTGCTCGCGCACGTCGGACTGGCGGAAGAAGACGCAGCGCTCGGGATCGAGGCCGGCGGCGAGCAGGATCGCGGCGGTGTCGTAGAGCCGCTCGCGCAGCTCGGCCGGGTCGTAGGCAACCGAGATCGCGTGCAGGTCGACGATGCAGAAGATCGCCGGGTCGGCGCGATCCTGGCCCTCGACGTACTGGCGGATGGCGCCGATGTAGTTGCCCAAGTGCTTGCGGCCGGTGGGTTGGATTCCCGAGAAGACGATTGGTGCGCTCACGGCCCGAAGCCTATTCGGGGGCCGGGGACGAGACCCCTCTCGCTCGGACAAATGCAGCCCTAATTAGGGCTGCATTTTGAGTATCCGCCCGTGCGAGAGGGGTCTCGTCCCCGGCTCTCAAGCGGGTTCGGCGGCGGGAGCTTCAGAGTCCAGCTGGGACGGGGGCTCCGGGCAGTCGGCGTCGGCTCCGTGGCCGCACTCGCCGGCGGTGGCAGAGCCCCTGCTGGGGATAGCTTCCATTCTTCTCCTCGGGTTCTCGATGCCGAAGCCGGAGACGGTGCCGCCGATGATCATCAGGACGCCGGCTATGCCGATGCCGAGGTGGAAGGCCGAGGTGGAGGCGTCGGCGGAGGCGGTGCTTACGCGGGCGGCTTGGGCTGGGGGGAGCTTGTTGGTTTCGGGGACCGCCAGCGGCTGGGCCTTGGCATCGGAGACGGTGCGCTCGGCGCGGGGGCCGAGCGGGCGGTCGCCGAGGTTGCTATCCAAGGTCGAGCCGAAGTAGCCGGAGATGACGGCGCCGAGGACGGCGATCGCGAGCAGGCCGGCGACCCGGGAGACGCCGTTGTTGACGCCGGAGGCGATGCCGACGTGGCGTTCCTCGACCGAGTCGAGCACGGTGGCGGTCAGCGGCGCGACGGTGGCGGAGAGGCCGAGGCCAAAGACGAGGATCGCCGGCAGCACGTCGGTGACGTAGTCGGCGTTGGAGCCGATCCGCAGCATCAGCAGCAGGCCGAGGCCGCCGACGATCGGGCCGATCGTCATCGGCAGCCGCGGGCCGGTGCCGGACGCCATCCTGCCCCAGCGCGGTGAGAGGAAAAAGAGGATCAGCGAGACCGGGGTCGTCGCCAGGCCGGCCTCCAGCGGTGAGTAGCCGGCGACCTGCTGGAGGAAGAGGCCGACGAAGAAGAGCCCGCCGATCAGCCCGGCGTAGGTCGAGAGCGTGGTCAGGTTGGCGACGGCGAAGTTGCGGATCTTGAACAGGCCGAGGTCGAGCATCGGGTGACGGGCGCGCATCTCGTGCAGGACGAAGAGGACGAAGCAGGCGATCCCGGCGATGAAGGGGATCCAGACCATCGGGTCGCCCCAACCGCGCGTCGGCTGCTCGATCAGGGCGAAGACCGGCCCACCGAGGCCGGCGGCCGAGAGCCCGATCCCGGTCCAGTCGATGCCGCGGAAGGCGTCGGGGTCCCTGCTCTCCTCAACCGAGTGCAGGGTCAGCGCCACCGTCGCCGCGATCAGGGGCAGGTTGACCCAGAAGATCGCACGCCAGGAGGTGAGCCCGATCAATGCCCCTCCCCCCGCCGGCCCGATCACGGTCGCGATCCCGGTCCAGGCGGTCCAGGTCCCGACCGCCTTGCCGCGCTCGGCCCCCTCGAAGGTAGCGGCGACGATCGCCAGCGACCCCGGCACCAGCAGCGCCCCGGCGATCCCCTGCAGGGCGCGGGCGGCGATCAGGAACTCGACCGTCGGCGCGACCGCGCAGAGCGCCGAGGTTGCACCGAAGGCGACCAGGCCCATGACGAACATCCGCCGCCGGCCGAACTGATCGCCGAGCGAGCCGCCGACCAGAAGCAGCGAGACCAGGGTGAGCATGTAAGCCTCGACCACCCACTGCTGTCCCGCCAGCCCGGCGTCGAGCCCGTCGGCAATTGCCGGCAGGGCAACGTTGACCACGGTCGAGTCGAGGAAGACGACCGTCGAGCCGAGGATCGTCGCGATCAGGGTCAGGCGCTGCGCACGGGACACCCGTCGAGTGTAAAACGCGCCCCCCTTTGACTACCTCAGAGGGAGTCAATGGGGGGCGCCAACGGAGGGCGGGACCTCTGGGGCCCGCTCGCGCGTAACCCTTGTGTGAGACGACAAAAAAAGGCAGCGGGCCAACTCGCCCTCCTCCTTCTAACCCTGATGGCAGGCCTCGCCGCGGCTGCGACCTCGGCCGCCAAGGAGATCGGTGCAACCGGCGCCGGGCAGGGAATCATCACCGAACAGGACGCCACCGGCACGGTCGGGGCCGCGCAGGGCATCGTCACGGAACAGGACGGCACCGCCTACCGCTACGTCACCGTCAACCCGCAAACCAAGCCGGCGCTGACGATTGTCGAGCGCATCGAGATGAGCGACGGTGCGATCGATCGCTGGTGGTACCTGCGGGGCCACTACCTCATCCCCGCGGTCGCCTACGACGGCAGCGCCGGTGGCCTCTCCGCCGACGGCAGGTCGCTGGCGCTGATCAGCTTCAGCCGGACCTTCCCACCGCCGCCGACAAAGGTCGCGATCCTCGACACCAACGCCTACCTGCGCCACCCGCGCCGGCCCGACCAGCACCGGCCGCAACACGCGATCCGCTACTGGGACCTGCGGGGCCAGTTCGCCTTCCAGGCGATTTCGCCGAACGGGTCGAAGCTGTACATGAGGCACTACCGGAGGCGCAACCGGGGCTCGGCGTACGACCGCCGTCCGGATGATTTCGATCTGTGGATCCTCGATACCCGCAACGGGGGCCTCGCGCCGCGACCGCTGAGCGTGAGCAACAGTGGTCGTCAGCTCGCCGGGCTGCCGATCAGCGGCGCGACAAGCCCGGACGGGCGCTGGGCCTACGCCCTCTACGACGGCGACGTGCGCCTACCCTTCCTACTCGCGCTCGACACCGCCACGGGGCGCGTCCTGCGGGTGGACCTGCCCGGGTTGGAGCGGCTGCACAACCCCTTGATGCTGAAGCTGCGACTCGACTCGGCGGGTCGCCATCTCCGCGTCTATCCCCGCTCGCCGGAATCGGGCCACGTCGCCCCGCGCACAGAGCCGCTGCTGTCGGTGGACGTCGACAGGCTGATGCGCTGGCACAAACCGGCGACCGCGACGGCGTCGGGCTTCCTCGCCTTCACCACGACGCCGCGCCTGCCCGGCAACCTGGTCGAGCGAGGTGGGACGGTAGGGAGATCTCTGCTCGGCCACTCAATCTTCCTGCGCCAGTACGGCGACCCGCGCTTCCACGGTCGGGTGCTGGTCTTCGCCTGCATCCACGGCGACGAGTGCGCGGCGCGCGGGATCGAGCCGCTGGTCAACGGCTGCCCCGACCCGCGAGTCAACGTCTTCGTCGTCGACAACCTCGATCCCGACGGCTCCGCCGCCGGCACCAGGCTGAACGGCCGGGGCGTTGACCTCAACCGCAACTTCCCCTCCCAATGGCGCCCGAGTGGACAGCGTGGCAGTGCCGAATACTCCGGGCCGCGGCCTTTCTCCGAGCCCGAAACACGCCTCGCCGCCCGGCTGGTCGAGAAGCTGCGGCCACGGGTGACGATCTGGTTCCACCAGATCGGGAGCGGCGGCGCCTTCGTCCGCGCCTGGGGCCGGAGCGCCCCGGCCGGGCGGCTCTTCGCCCGCCTGGCGAAGATCCCCTTCCGCCTCATGCCCTGGCCGGCCGGGACCGGTCCCAACTGGCAGAACCACCGCTTCCCCGACAGCGCCGCCTACGTGGTCGAGTTGCCGCAGGGAAAGCTGTCACCGGACTTTCCCGGACGGCTCAACGAAGCCCTCGACCGGGTCGGGCGCTGGGAGGCGCAGGTGGGCCGAGATTGAGATGCTGCGCCGCGGAGGTGAGGCTTGGGCACTGAGGTCAGCGAGCGGAAGCTCCTCCGGGAGGCCCAGGGGGGCTCGAGGGAGGCACTCGCCGCGCTCTACGCGAGGCACTGGCAGCGCGCTCAGCGCGCTGCCTACCTCGTCGTCCACGATGCCGCGGCGGCCGAGGACATCGCCCAGGAGGCGTTCCTCGCCGCGATCGACGGCCTCGATCGCTTCGACCGGCGACGGCCGTTCGCGCCCTGGCTGCACCGGATCGTGGTCAACCGCGCGATCGACTGGGGGCGCCGCGAGGCGCTGCGGGCGAGCGCCGGAGACCCCGACGAGCGCGCCGCTCCGAGCCACGCCGAAGAGCCGGCGGGCGAGCTGATGCCGGCACTGGCCCAGTTGCCGCCCGAGCAGCGCGCGGTGGTCGTGCTTCGCTACCTACTCGAGTACACGCCCGGGGAGATCGGGCGCATGCTCGAGCTGCCGCGGGGCACGGTCAACTCGCGCCTACGCCGCGGGCTCGACCGCCTGCGCGACCTGATCGAGGTGGAGCGATGAACGAGGACCGTCTGCGCATCCTGCTGCGCGAGGAGCCGATCCCCGGCGCCGCGGAGGCCGAGCGCCGCGGGCTCGCCCTGGTCGAGCGCGCCTACTCGGAGCGCCGTCCGGCCAATCGCCCGGTCCTGCCGCGGCTCGCCGTCGCGCTGGCCGCGGCGGCCCTGCTCGCGGCGCTACTGCTCTCACCCGCCGGCGCCGCGGTGCGCAACTGGATCGGCGACGTCTTCACCGCCGGGGTCCACAACGCGCAGCCGACACTGACCGAGGTGCCCGGCGGCGGCCGCCTGCTGGTGCAGTCACCGCGCGGTCCCTGGGTTGTCCAGCCCGACGGCTCGCGGCGCCTGCTCGGGCACTACGACGAAGCGAGCTGGTCCCCGCACGGCCTCTTCGTCGCCGCCGCTTCGGGACGCACGCTGAGCGCGATCGAGCCCGACGGCACGCCCCACTGGTCGGTCTCGGCGACAGGTCCGGTAAGCGATCCACGCTGGTCCCCCTCCGGGTTCCGCATCGCCTACCTGGCGGGGCACTCGCTGCGCGTGATCAGGGCCGACGGCACCGGGGATCAACTCCTCGGGCCGGCGGCGCCCGTGGCGCCGGTGTGGTTCCCGCCGGGCCCGCACCTGCTCGCCTACGTCGACGCGACCGGGCGGTTGCGCATCGTCGAAGCCGACACCGGACGAACGCTGGCATCGGTGCCCGCCGCGCCGGGCGTCACGGCGCTCAGCTGGAGCGCCGACGGACGGGTGCTTGGCGAAGTCTCACCGCACGGCCTCCGGCTGCGGCCCCTGCACCTCGACAAGCTCGCTGACCACATTCGGCTCGACAGTCCCAGACGCGTCCCATTGCCCAGCGATGCGGTCCCGCGTGCAGCGGCCTTCGGGCCGCGGGGGCACACGATCGCGGCATCGCTCGAACGGCGCGCCCGGGCAAGTGAGCCCCGCAGCGAAGCGCTCCTGATCAATGCCGGCGGTGGTCCACCACGGCGACTCTTCGCCGTATCGGGGCGCCTCCACGAGCTCGCCTGGTCACCCGACGGCAGTCGCCTCCTGCTCGCCTGGCCGGCCGCGGACCGGTGGCTCTTCCTGCCGACCGACGGGCGAGGTCACCCGCAGGCGATCGGCAACATCTCTTCAGTCTTCTCACCAGGTCATAACGGAGCAACACTCTTCCCTCAAATCGATGGCTGGTGTTGCCCGCCAGCTCCAGGCGAGAGCGGCTGAAACGTTCCGGTGCGCCTTATGCACAGCGGCGGTGCATAAGGCGCACCGGAAGCTAGCCGGCCTCGGGGTCGCGGAGCTGCTGGGCGGGGGTGAAGAAGTTCCGATACGCAAGCGCGGTGGCGACGAGGGCGGCGATGGCGACGCTGCCCAGCAGGGCGTAGAGGAGGATCAGCTGGAGGCGGACGGCGTCGGTCGGGCTGGCGCCGGCGAGCAGCATGCCGACCATCGTGCCGGGGAAGAAGATCAGGCCGGTGGTCTTGGTCGAGTCGACCAGGGTGATCATCCCCGAGCGCAGGGCGCGGCGGACGAACGGGGCGGCGGCTTCCTGGGCGGTGGCGCCGAGCGCCAGGGTCGCCTCGATCCTGGGCCGCGACTCGGACATCTCGTCGCCGAGCCGGTTCAGCGCCACGGCCGAGGCGGTCATCGCGTTGCCGATCACCATGCCGCCGACCGGGACCAGGTAGCGAGCGGTCGGCTCGAAGACGCCGAGGGCGACGACGAGCCCGAGGGTGGTGCCGCCGGCCAGGGCCAGCGCGATCAGCAGCGGCCAGAAGGCGCCCGGCACCTTCTTCGCCCGGCTGCGCGCGGTGAGCGCGCCGAAGACGACCATCACCGTCAGCAGGGCGAAGACGAGCCAGAGCGAGTCGGCCTCGAAGATCAGCTTGATCGCGTAGCCGATCGCCGTCAGCTGGACGAAGGAGCGCACGGTGGCGATGCCGATGTCGCGCTCGAGGTCGGCTTTCTGCCAGAAGGAGATCGCCGCCGCGAGGACGACCAGGGCAAGTGAGGCCGCGACCTGGCCGGGACTGAGGTGGATCGAGGTGCTCACGCCAACACCTCCTCGATCGGGCCGGCCTCGATCGCCCGGCCCTGCTCGAGCCGCACCACCCAGTCGCCCAATCGGCGCGCCTGCTCGGGGTCGTGGCTGACCAGGACGATCGAGAGATCGAGCGCGCGGCGCAGCTCGGCGAGCGTGGCCTCGATCGCGTCGCGGGCCACCTGGTCGAGGGCCGAGGTCGGCTCGTCGAGCAGAAGGACGGCGGGCTCCTGCGATAGGGCTCGCGCCAGCATGGCCCGCTGCTGCTCGCCGACCGAGAGTTTGGCGACGTCGCGCCCGGCGAAGTCCGGGTCCAGCCCGGCGAGGCGCAGGCAGCGCGCCGCGTCCAGCTCCTTTCCGGCGAGACCGGCCGCGTAGAGCAGATTCGACTCGACGGTCCCCTCGAGCAGGGCCGGCAGCTGCGGCACCAGCGACACTTCGCGCCGCAGGGCCAGGGGTTCGTACTCGCCGAGCGGCTTGCCGCGGTAACGCGATCGTCCCCGCGTCAGGATCGGCGAACCGGTTGAGCAGGCGCAGCAGGGTCGACTTGCCCGCCCCCGAAGGCCCAACGATCGCCGTCGCCCCGGCCGGAATCTCGGCGCTGAGCGAGTCGAGGACGCGGCGATCGCCGCGGGTCAGGCTGACCTCGCGCAGCTCGAACAGCACCGGCGGATGATCCCACCGCGGCGGGCGCAAGATGCCTCTCGCCGCCGATCCCGCTTTGCCGCGAGCGTGAACGGCTGGAACAATCGGGTAAGTGAACGCCGATGGCTAGAGCAATCTGGAGCGGCTCGATCAGCTTCGGGCTCCTCAACGTGCCCGTCAAGCTGTACAGCGCGGTGGCCCGCCGCGGCATCGCCCTGCGCGAGATCCGCGAGTCCGACAGCGCCCGGATCAAACATCGCCGCGTCGCCGAGGGGACCGACGAAGAGGTCCCCTACGACAAGATCATCAAGGCCTTCGAGATCACCAAGGACCGCTACGTGCCACTGAGCAAGGACGAGCTCGGCGCGCTCGACCCGAAGAAGACGCGCGCGATCGAGGTCCAGGACTTCGTCGAGATCGCCGAGATCGACCCGATCTACTTCGACAGCCCCTACTACCTCGGCCCCGCCGACGGCGCCGAGAAGGCGTACTCGCTGCTCGCGCAGGCGCTGGAACGCTCGGGCAAGGTGGCGATCGCCCGCTTCGTCTTTCGCAACAAGGAGCACCTGGCGGCGATCCGGCCCGGTGACGGCGTGCTGACCCTGACCACGATGCGCTTCGCCGACGAGGTCGTGCCGCCGGCCGAGCTCGACGACGTGCTGCCGACCGAGCAGCCGAAGATCGCCAAGCGCGAGGTCGAGATGGCCGAGCAGCTGATCGAATCGCTGACCCGTGACTTCGACCCGACGCTCTACCGCGACGAGTACCGCGAGGAGCTGCTGGCGATGATCGAACGCAAGGCGGCCGGCGAGGAGATCGTCGCGGCCCCGCAGGAGGACCGCGAGCCGACCAAGGCACCGGACCTGATGGCGGCCCTGGAGCAGAGCATCGCCGCGGTAAAGGACAAGCGCGACAAGCCCGCCGCCAAGAAACCAGCGAAAAAGCGGTCGTCCAAAGCCAAGAAAGCCACAGCGAAAAAACGGTCGGCCTCAACCGCGAAGTCCTCCGCCTAGAGCCGATCCCGGTAGGGGTGGAGCGTCTTGCACTTTTTCGCAACAGCCCCCCTCGGACGGCGGTGGGCGCTCCACGAAAAAGTTAAGCGAAACCCCTACCGGGATCGGCTCTAGGTGCCCGCCGACAATCTGGTTGAGGTCGACGGGCGTGAGCTGAAACTCACGAACCTGGACAAGGTTCTGTATCCCAAGGCGGGATTCACGAAGGGTGAGGTCGTCGACTACTACGCCAAGGTGGCGCCGGCGATGGTTCCCCACCTGAGCGGGCGGGCGGTGACATTGCGGCGCTTCCCGGAAGGGGTCGACGACACCGACGCCGCCTTCTTCGAGAAGCGCTGCCCCAAGCACCGGCCCGAGTGGGTGAAGACCACGCCGGTCGGGGCCAGCACCGGCAGGATCGACTTCTGCGTCTGCGAAGACCGCGCGACGCTGGTCTGGATGGCGCAGCTGGCGGCGATCGAGCTGCACCCCTCACTCTCGCTGGCGCCCGAGCACGACCGCCCGACCGTGCTCGCCTTCGACCTCGATCCCGGCCCGCCGGCCGAAGTCCTCTCCTGCTGCCGGGTGGCGCTGCGCCTGCGCGAGCTCTTCGCCCACTTCGGCCTCGAGTGCTTCCCCAAGACCTCGGGCTCAAAGGGCCTACAGGTCTACGCGCCGCTCAACAACGAAGAGGTCACCTACGAGGGAGACGACAACGGAGGCGGGACCAAACCGCTGGCCCGCGCGATCGCCCAGCTGCTCGAGAAGCAGACCCCCGACCTGGTCGTCTCGAAGATGAAGAAGGTCGAACGCAAAGGCAAGGTCTTCGTCGACTGGTCCCAGAACCACCGCCGCAAGACGACGATCGCGGTCTACTCCCTGCGCGCCCGCGAGCGGCCCACCGTCTCGACGCCCGTGAGCTGGGACGAGGTCGAACGAGCGGTCGAGAAAGAGGACGCCGGCTCACTCGTCTTCGAAGCCGACGAAGTACTGAAGCGGATCGAACAGCACGGGGACCTCTTCGCCCCCGTGCTGGAGCTGCGACAGCAGCTGCCCGAGCTTTAGGGTTTGACCCTGAAGCAGTGAGGCTTGCCGTAGTTCTTCAAGGCGAGGGCCCCACTGTGATCGACCCCCCAGTGCAGGGCGATATTGCACTCCACTTCTTCTTCCGGTTCGGGCTCTTCGGCGTAGAAAAGCCCCACTTCGCAGTCGATGCGGCTTTCCGACGCGCGCCGGCACTGTCCGACTCCGAAGCCGGTGCATTTGTGATCGAGGTGACAGGCTTCTTCAGCAAATTCCTTGCTCGCATGCTTTGCCTGCCCATAACCCAGGTGCCAGTGAAACGCCTGCGCCCCCGCGACGAGCAAGAAAAACGCAGCCACCACCGACACAACCAGCTTCACCTTCATCGATCCTCCCCACATCGTTTTTCGGCAACGTATAGGAACGTTCGGAGTACTGACGAACTTCTGCGCGCTCGCCCGCTCTGCGGGAGGTCGCTCGGCCGGTCGAGCGCGACGAACACCGGTACGCCGGACACTCAGCGCGAAGCGCGTCCGGCGGACCGGTGTTCGTCGCTCTGGGCTAGCTGACGAGCCCAGGGACGTTCCGAACGCCATGAGGTAGATCCGGGCCTACCGAGAGGCTGTGGGTGTCAAAGCTCACGACCTCAAGGAGGCCCGGATGCAACACGCTAACTCCCCGCTCACCCCGAAGGGCAGGCACCGCATGGTCCTGCTCGTCGAAGAGGAGGACTTCACGTTCGAGGCGGCCGCGGCCGCCTCGAACGTGGCGAAGTCGACGGCCCACACCTGGGTCTCGCGCTGGCGGGAGGCCGGCGAGGAGCAGCGGCGGGACCTGAGCTGCCTGCGCGACCGCTCCTCATGCCCGAAGAACAGCCCCGCGCAGGTCCCCGAGGGGGAGGCGAAGAAGATCTGCGAACGGCGCGAGAAGACCGGCTGGAGCCCCCGCCGTCTGGCCGACGAGCCCGACATCGCCCGCCCCCACTCGACCGTGCACCGCGTCCTGCGCCGCGGCGGCTGCTCGCGCCTCCCCAGGCCAAAGCCGCCGGCGGTGATCCGATACGAGTGGCCCTGCCCGGGGAACCTCCTGCACATGGACGTCAAGAAGCTCGGCTGCTTCACCGAGCCCGGCCATGCGCTGACCGGCGACCGGCGCCGCCGCTCGCGGCGAGTCGGCTGGGAGTACGTGCACTCGATCGTCGACGACTGCTCGCGCCTGGCCTATTCGGAGATCCACGACGACGAGCAGGCCCCGACCGTGATGGGCTTCACCCGCCGGGCCTTCGAGTGGTTCGAAGAGCGCGGGATCGCGATCGAGAGATTGATGACCGACAACCACTTCAGCTACACGAAGAGCAAGGCGCTGGCCGAACTGCTGGACGGCAGGGCGGTCTCCCACCTGAAGATCAGGCCCTACACGCCGCGGACAAACGGGAAGGTGGAGCGCTTCCACCAGACACTGATGCGGGAGTGGGCCTACGCGCTCGAATACGCCTCAAGCGACGCTCGCGGCGAGGCGCTGCCACACTGGATCAAGCACTACAACGAGCGGCGCTCCCACTCAGCGCTCGGCAACCGGCCGCCTATGAAGCGCGTTCGGGACGTGTTGGGGTTCGTCAGCTAGCGCAGTACCTGCCGCACGACCGGCCGCCGCGTCGCCTTGACCTCGTCCAGCCGCCGCACCGGCGTCGTGTACGGCGCCTGCTTGGCGCGCTCGGGGTCGCTCTCGGCCTCGGCGAGGATCCGCTCGATCGCCTCGGCGAAGCCGTCGAGGCTCTCCTTGGTCTCGGTCTCGGTCGGCTCGATCATCAGCGCCTCCTCGACCAGCAGCGGGAAGTAGACGGTCGGCGGGTGGAAGCCGAAGTCGAGCAGGCGCTTGGCGAGGTCGAGCGTGGCCAGGCCGAGCTCGCGCTTCATCGGCTTGCCGGAGAGGACGAACTCATGCATGCAGTGGCGCTTGAAGGCGACCGGCAGGCGCTCGCCGGCGCGGCCCTCGGCCAGGCGCGCCTTGAGGTAGTTGGCGTTCAGCACCGCGGTCTCCGAGGCCTCGGCGAGGCCGTCGCCGCCGAGGCTGAGGATGTAGGCGTAGGAGCGGACGAAGACGCCGAAGTTGCCCTGGAAGCCGCGCAGACGGCCGATCGACTTGGGCCGCTCGAGATCGAGGTCGAAGCTCGGCCCGCCGCCGTTGTCGCTCTCGCGCCGCACCACCTGCGGCCGCGGCAGGAAGGGCTCGATCCGCTCGGAGACCGCGATCGGGCCGGCGCCGGGGCCGCCGCCGCCGTGCGGCTGGCTGAAGGACTTGTGCAGGTTGACGTGGACGATGTCGAAGCCCATGTCGCCGGGCCGCGAGTGGCCCATCACCGCGTTGAGGTTGGCGCCGTCGTAGTAGAGCGTCCCCCCCGCCTTGTGAATCAGCTCGGCGATCTCGGCGATGTTCTCGTCGAAGAGGCCGAGCGTGTTGGGGTTGGTCAGCATCAGGCAGGCGACCTTGTCGGGGTCCTCGTCGATCTTCGCCCGCAGATCGTCCATCTCGACCCCGCCGCGCTCGTTGGTCGCGACCTTGACCACCTCGTAGCCGGCCATCGTCACCGAGGCCGGGTTGGTCCCGTGCGAGGTGTCGGGCGCCAGCACCTTGGTCCGCTCTTCGCCGCGGTCGGCGTGGAAGGCGCGGGTCAGCAGCAGGCCGGCGAGCTCGCCGTGCGAACCGGCGGAAGGCTGCAGGCTGACGTGGGGCAGGCCGCAGATCTCGCCGAGGCTCTCTTGCAGCAGCCACATCAACTCCAGCGCCCCCTGGGCGCGCTTGGGATCCTGCGCCGGGTGCAGGCGAGCGTGGCCGGGCAGCGCCGCGACTCGCTCGTTGAGCCGCGGGTTGTGCTTCATCGTGCAGGAGCCGAGGGGGTAGAAGCCGCTGTCGAGGTCGAAGTTACGGCGCGAGAGCTTGTTGTAGTGGCGGACGATCTCCGGCTCGGCGATCTCCGGCAGGCGCGGCGGCTCAGCGCGCAGCAGATCGGCCGGGATCAGCTCCGCCAGCGGCGGCTCGGGAACTTCGGCGTCGGGAAGCACCGCGGCGCGCCGTCCCGGCTTCGACTTCTCGTAGATCGTCCGCGCCCGTTCGGCCTGCATCGGCGTCTCGCTCATCGCCATCAGCTCACCTCTCCAGCGATTGGCGACTTTTGCGTCACCTTGACGCTCAAGTCGCCAGCGGCCTCGGCCGCGATCGCGGCTCCGAGCGCCTCGGCCAGCTCGTCGATCTGGGCCTTACTGCGGCGCTCAGTGATCGCCACCAGCAGGCCGTCCTCGTACTCGGGGTACTCACGGCCGAGTGGATAGCCGGCGGCGATTCCGCGCTCGGCACAGCGCTCGAGCACGCGCTCGACCGAGGCGTCGAGACGGACGGCGAACTCGCGCGCTACCGGCGCCTCGTGCAGCAGCTCGATTCCCTCGACCGCTGCCAGCCGCTCGCGGGCGTAGGCGGTGCGGCGGACCAGCAGCTCGCCCAGCTCGCGGAAGCCCTCGCGGCCAAGCCAGGCGAGGTGGACCATCGCGCCGAGCGCGTTGAGCGCCTGCGCCGTGCAGATGTTGTGGGTCGCCTTCTCGCGGCGGATGTGCTGCTCGCGCGTCTGCAGGGCCAAGACGAAGCCGCGGCGGCCGTCGACGTCGTCGGTTTCACCGGCGATCCGGCCCGGCATGCGGCGGATCTGCTCCTCGGTCGCGCAGAAGAAGCCGAAGGAGGGACCGCCGAAGTCGAGCCGGTTGCCGAGCGGCTGGCCCTCGCCGAGGGCGATGTCGGCGCCGCACTCACCGGGCGGCTTGAGCACGCCGAGCGTCATCGGGTCGGTGGCGACGACGAGCAGCGCGCCGTGCTCCTTCGCCGCCGCGCCGAGCGCCTCGACCCGCTCGACCGCGCCGAGAAAGTTGGGGCTCTGCAGGAAGACCGCCGCGGTCTCGCCATCAACCGCGGCGGCCAGCGCCGCGGCGTCGGTCTCGCCATTGCGCAACTCGACCTCGACCACGTCGGCGCCGTAGCCGACCGCGTAGGTCGCCAGGGTCTCGCGGCTGTGCGGGTGCAGGGCGCGCGAGACGACGAAGCGCTTGCGCTTGGTCGCCGCCATCGCCAGGTAGCCGGCCGAGGCGACCGAGGAGGGTCCCTCGTAGAGACCGGCGTTGGAGACCGGCAGGCCGGTCAGCTCCGACATCGCGGTCTGGAACTCGAACATCACCTGCAGCCCGCCCTGGGAGATCTCCGGCTGGTAGGGCGTGTAGGGGGTGAGGAACTCCGAGCGCTGGGTGATCGCGTCGACGATCGCCGGCACGTAGTGGTCATACATCCCGGCGCCGACGAAGCAGACCTGGCTCTCGGCGTCCTCGTTGCGCGTGGCCAGCGCCGCCAAGCGCTCGTAGACCTCGGCCTCGCTCATTCCCTCCGGCAACGACAGCGGACGGCCGAGGCGCAGCGGCTCGGGGATCTGGGCGAAGAGATCGTCGACCGAGTCGACCCCGATCGCGGCGAGCATCTCCGCCCGGTCGGCGTCGGTGGCTGAGGTGTAGCGGGTCACCTGGCTAAGGCTACGGAAGCGACTGGCGGGGCTCCCTAGCCCTTTTCCAGCATCTTGCGGTATTCGTCGGCGCCGAGCAGGGCGCCGCGCTCCTCCGGCTGGGTCAGCCTGACCCTGACCAGCCAGCCCTCGCCGTAGGGGTCCTCGTTGATCTTCTCCGGCGTGTCTTCGAGCGCGTCGTTGACCTCGACGATCTCGCCCGACATCGGTGCGATCACGTCGGAGACCGCCTTGACCGACTCGACCTCGGCGTAGGAGGCGTCTTTGGAGATCGTAGCGCCGACCTCCGGCGCGTCGTAGAAGACGACCTCGCCGAGGCTGTCCTGGGCGTACCAGGTGATCCCGAGGACGGCGTGATCGTCACCGTCGAGCCGCGCCCAGTCGTGCTGGTCGTGGTAGAGCAGATCGTCGGGGTAGTGGGCGTCGGACAACGTCACTTCTCCTTGCGGTAGAGGGGCTTGGAAGCTATCCGCGCGGGGCGATGCTTGCCGCGCACGTCGATCTCGACCTCGTTGCCGGGCTCAGCGAGATCGGCGCGCAGGTAGGCCATGCCGATGCCGATCTCCAGCGAGGGCGAGAAGGTGCCCGAGGTGACGGTGCCGACCGGCTCTCCGGGGGTGAGCACCGGGTTGCCTTCACGCGGGATGCCGGCGCCCTCGATCTTGAACGCGGCCAGCATCTCGGCCGTGCCTTCGCGACGGGCGCGGGCGATGGCCTCGGCGCCGATGAAGCCGGTTGCCTCTGCGCAGCACCAGCCGAGCCCGGCCTCGATCGGGTTGCGCTCGGGGGTCAGGTCGTTGCCGTGCAGGTGAAAGCAGACCTCGAGCCGCAGCGTGTCGCGGGCGCCGAGCCCGCAGGGGACGACGCCCGCGTCGAGCAGCTCGGCCCAGATCGCCGGCGCGATCTCGGGATCGATCAGCAGCTCGACCCCGTCCTCGCCGGTGTAGCCGGTGCCGCAGACGAGGGCGGGCCGGTTGCCGATCCGCACCGTGGCTACCCGCATCCGCGCCGGCAGGGCGATGCCGAGCGCGCCGGTGAGGATCGCCCGGGCGTGCGGGCCCTGCACGGCGAGCATCGCGTAGCGGTCGGCGACGTCGCGCACGGCGACGTCGAAGCCGCGGCTCCAGCGGCCGAGCCAGGCGAGGTCGGCGTCGTGGTTGGCCGAGTTGGTGACGATCAGGTAGCGGTCGCCGCCGAGCCGGTAGGTGAAGAGGTCATCGAGCACGCCTCCGTCCTCGTCGCAGAGGCAGGAGTACTGGGCGCCGCCGATCTCGATCTTGGCCACGTCATTGGAGAGGACGCGCTGGAGGAAGGCGAGCGCGCCGGGCCCCTCGACCTCGACCTCGCCCATGTGCGAGACGTCGAACATCCCCGCGTGCGTGCGCACCGCCGCGTGCTCCTCGCGAATCCCCTCATAGGTGACCGGCATCTCCCAGCCGGCAAAGGGCACGAGCTTGGCCCCGAGCTCGGCATGGCTCCTGTAGAGCGGCGTTCGTTTCAGCACGGCTTCGGCCACGCGCGGCAGCGTATTGAAGACCTGTGGCAAGCTCGTCCACGCAGATGAGCGCCCAGTCCCACAGCGAGATCCGCCGCGCCGGCGAGGCCGACGCCGCCACCATCGCCCAGCTCCTGCACGACTTCAACAGCGAATACGAGGAACCCACCCCGAGCGTCCCGGCGCTCACTACGCGCCTCGGCGAACTGCTGGCCGCAAACGAGATCACGGTCCTACTCGCGGGCAACCCCGCGACGGGCTTCGCCCTCTTCCGCCTCCGCCCCTCCCTCTGGGCCAAGGCAGCCGACGCCTACCTGGAAGAGCTCTACGTCATCCCCGAGCAGCGCCGCCAGGGCATCGGTCGAGCCCTGCTAAATGCAGCCATCGACGCCGCCCGCCAAGCCGGCGCCAACCACTTCGAGCTGACGACGGGTGAGACGGACAAGGAAGCAAGAGCCCTCTACGAGAGCCGCGGCTTCACAAATCACGAAGGCGCCCCGGATGGTCCGCGCATGCTCTATTACGAGTTGGATCTCTAAAGCTCAGGAAACGAGGGGGGCGCCGACGCGCTTGAACCTTCAACGAATGACCGGGACGTGCCGAGGGCCGTCGTCAGGCCCTCCCGACGAACTCCCGCGAAGCGGCGGCGGGAGGGCCTGACGACGGCCCCCCACCCCCAGCTCATTCTTTGAGGAAACCCGGCACGTCGATGTCGTCATCCGAGACCCGCAGTTTGCGAATGTCGGTGTCCTCAGCCGAGATCCGGGGCCGACTCTCGTAACGCCGCCGCACCCGCTGCGGCGAGCGCGCCAGCAGCTCGAACCCCTCAAACCCAGTCGCGATGACCGTCACCCGCACCTCGTCTTTCATCGACTGGTCGACGACCGAGCCGAAGATGATGTTGGCGTTGTCATCGGCCTCGGCCTGGACCAGCTGGGCCGCCTCGTTGACCTCGAAGAGGCCGAGATCCTCGGGGCCGGTGATGTTGAGCAGCATCCCGGTCGCGCCCTTGATCGACTCCTCGATCAGGGGCGAGGTGATCGCCGCCTTGGCGGCGTCGAGGGCGCGGGCCTCGCCGGAGGCGGAGCCGACGCCCATCAGGGCGGAGCCGGCGTCGCGCATGATCGTGCGCACGTCGGCGAAGTCGAGGTTGATCAGGCCGGGGATCGTGATCAGGTCGGTGATGCCCTGCACGCCCTGGCGCAGGATGTCGTCGGCCTGGCGGAAGGCCTCGAGCACGCTGGTGCGCCGCTCGACCGCCTGCAGCAGCTTCTCGTTGGGGACGATGATCAGGGTGTCGACGTTGTTGCGCAGCTTCTCGATGCCCTCGAGCGCCTGCTGCATCCGTCGTTTGCCCTCGAACTCGAAGGGCTTGGTCACGGCGCCAACCGTGAGCGCGCCGATCTCTTCCTTGGCGATCTCGGCGATCACCGGGGCCGAGCCGGTACCGGTACCGCCACCCTCGCCGGCAGTGACGAAGACCATGTCGGCGCCCTTCAGCGCCTCCTTGATCTCGTCGCGACTCTCCGCCGCCGCGCCGGCACCGACCTCGGGGTTGCCGCCGGCGCCGAGGCCGCGGGTCAGCTCCTGACCGATCGAGAGCTTGATGTCGGCGTCACACGCCTGCAGGGCCTGAGCATCCGTATTGACGGCGACGAACTCGACGCCGCGAATGCCGGCGTCGACCATGCGACTGACGGCATTCGTACCGCCGCCGCCGGCGCCGACCACCTTGATCACCGCTAGGTATGTGGATTCCATCTCCCGATTTCTCCAAGCCCAGTCCCGGATGGGGCTGGATATGTCCCGGTCCATAGGACTGGGTGTTGAGTTGAGCCTTCGTTCTGTCCGACGCTACAGCAATGCTTGAGAGTTCAAGGGTACGCTGTAACCGCGGAAATTGCGCTCAACGTAAGGTATCGGGCGGGGTCTGTCAAACGGCCGGGTGGCATCCTGCAAGGCCGATATCTCATGTCTTACTTGAGGGTTGCGCATACCTAACCCTATGGTTGAGGGTTCATTCGATGGGCGGAAGCGTATGCCCAGAGCCGCCTACCGACGGGTGCCCGGGAGCGAGCAGGTCTACATAATCGAGCGCGGTGATCGAGGGGTCGGCGAGCACCGCGGCCGCAGCTCGCCACTTGCGCGCGGCATCGGACGCACTGCCAAAGCGCAGTTCGATCCCCGAGCTGAGTTCGACGTCCACCCCGCGTTCGCCAAACCGACTGCCGGCGACATAGGGCCGAAGGGCCGGCGGTACGGCGGCGAGAACGCGGACCTGTTCGAGTACGGGGCCCTGCACGCGCTGTCCTTTCGGCGCCGAGTCGAGCGGCAGCTGCGGCAGTGTGCTGTCTTCGGGCAGGGTCAGCCAGGCGAGGACCGTGCCGTCATCGGCCACCGCCACGGCTTCGCCCCCGCTGCCGAGCACCGCCACCGGTTCGGTGGAGACGAGGCGCGGCTCCAGCGTCTTGCCGCCAACGATCTTCTGGGCGAGAAAGGCGACGACGATCACCGCCAGGATCACCATGACCGACCGGTAAAACGGCCGGAACAGCCGCTTCACAGCTCCCAGCCCTCGGGCCACTCGACCTCGCCCAGCAACTGCACCTCCGGCTCGAGCACGACGCCGGTCAGCGCGTGCACCCGGCGCCGGCCCTCCGCCATCAGCGCCAATACGTCCGCGGTCGCGGCGTGCCCGGTGTTCTCGACGAAGTTGGCATGCTTCTCGGCGAAACGGGCTTCGCCCAAGCTGAGCCCGCGGCAACCGGCCGCCTCCAGCAGCCGGCCGGCACTGCGACCCTCCGCCCGTGGGTCATCCGGGTTCTTGAAGGTCGAGCCGAAGGTCTTGATCCCGGAGGGCTGGGCCTCGCGGCGCTTGCCGCGCATCTCGTTTAGGCGAGCGCGGATCGCCGCCGGGTCGTCCGGACGCAGCTTGAAGGCGACGCGCGAGACGACCTCGCCCGCGATCAGGTTGGAGCTGCGGTAGGCAAAGCCCAGCGACTCCGGCTGGCGCCGTTCGCGGCCGGTCGCCGTGAAGACGTCGACCCACTCGAGCACCTCGGCAAGCTGACCGCCGTAGGCGTTGGCATTCATCCTCACCGCGCCGCCCGCGGTGCCGGGGATGTTGACGCCGAATTCGATCCCGGCGAGGCCCCAGCCCGCGGCCTTCGCCGCGGCCGAGGGGAAGCGCGCGCCGCCGCCGCAGGCCATCCCCTCCCCCTCGCGTTCGATCGTCGGCCAGCTCGCGGTCGAGCTTGAGCGCGAGCCCGCGGAAGCCCGAGTCGGCGACGAGCAGGTTCGAGCCCGAGCCGATCACCCCGAGAGGAAGGCCCTCGTCCGCGGCCCAGGCCAACACCGCGAGCAGCTCCCCCTCGTTCCCGGGCCGGGCAAAGAAATCGGCGTCGCCCCCGGTGCGCACCGTGGTCAGCCGGGCGAGGGGGAAGTCGCTTTGCACTCCTGCCGGCTGCGGGCTCACCCAGCACCTCCTCGCTGCCGGCGGCGCCTTCGACCAGTGCCTCGCCGAGCTTGAAGACGTCGCCGGCGCCGATCGTGACCAGCACCTGGTCCGCGTAGCCGAGCGCCTGGTTGTGGTCCAGGAGATCGACTAGGGTGCGGCCCGCGCCCGCCGAATCGGGCAGCCAGCACACCCGCCGCCCCTCCATCCGCTCGGCCGCTGCCTGCGCCACCTGCAGGCCGCTGACCCCGGCGAGCTCGCCGAGCGGCTGCTCGCGGGCCGGGTAAACGTCGAGGACGACGACCTCGTCTGCCAGAGCCAGGGCGGCGCCGAACTCCTCGCCGAAGGCCTTGGTGCGCGAGTAGAGGTGCGGCTGGAAGACGGCGATCAGGCGGCCCGGACCCTGTTCGCGCAGGGCCGAGAGGGCGGCCCGGACCTCGGTCGGGTGGTGGGCGTAGTCGTCATATATACGGACGCCGGCGCGGCTGCCCTTGAGCTCGAGGCGGCGCTTTACGCCCGGGAAATCGGCGAGGGCAGCAGCGACATCCGCGGGCTCGAACCCGGCGGCCGCGGCGGCAAGCGACAGCAGCGCGAGCGTTGAGCAGGTTGTGCTGCCCCGGCACGGCGAGCTTAATCTCGAGATCCGTGTCCTCGGGGCGAACCACAGCCCGGGCGCCTCGAGGCGAACTCCTCGAAGGCGGCACGCAGCTCGGCGATCGAGCCCCAACGGTTGTGGTGGTCCATCTCGACGTTGGTGATCACGGCGATCTCCGGCTTCAGGCGCGAGGAAGCTGCCATCGCTCTCGTCGGCCTCGGCGATCACCCACTCGCCGCCTCCCCAGCCGGCATTGGCGGCGGCTGCCTCCGGCCCAAGGCCCGGTACCTCGCCGCCGACGAAGAAGGCCGGGTCGGCGCCGAGCGCCGCGCAGCGCCCAGACCAGCATCGCGGTCGTCGTCGTCTTGCCGTGCGTGCCGGCGACCGCGATCAGGCGCTTCTCGGCGCAGAGCTCGGCCAGCAGGGCGCCGCGGTGGATCGGCTCGATGCCGCGCTCGCGGGCCAGCGCCAGCTCCGGGTTCTCATCGCCGATCGCGGTCGAGACGACGACCTCGGCGCCCTCGGGCAGGTTCGCCGCATCGTGTCCGACGCTCGGATCGAGCCCCGCCGACGCGCAGTCGCTCCATATAAGAGGAGTCGCTGCGGTCGCTACCGCTGACGCTCGCGCCAAGCTCGGCGCAGACCAACGCCAACCCGCTCATTCCGGCCCCGCCGATGCCGATGAAGTGCAGCCGCCTGGAGCCCCAGCCCCTCACGTTGCGGTGCGCCTTTTGCTCTCCACGGGTGCATAAGGCGCACCGGAAGCGTCCCGACCGGCCGCAGCTAGGACCTCGTTGGCGATTTTGCGCGCCGCGTCGGGTTTCGCCAGGGAGGCTGAGGCGGTGGACATTGCGGCTAGGCGTGCCTCGTCGGCGAGCAGGGATGCGACGCGGCCGGCGAGCAAGGTGGCGCTCAATGCCTCGTCGGCGATCGTCTCGGCCGCGCCGGCCTCGCTCATCCAGGCCGCGTTCGCCGCTTGGTGATCGGCCGTGGCGTATGGATAGGGGACGAGGATCGCGGGACGGCCGGCCGCGACCACCTCGAAGATCGAACCGCCCGAGCGGGCCAGGACCAGGTCACAGGCGGCGAGCACGTCACCGAGGTCGGGCTCGTAAGGGAGCAGGGTGTAGCCTCGGCGTGCGGTGCCGCGGCCAGACGCCGCTCGAGCTCCTCGTGGTCGCGGCGGCCGCTGAGGTGAATGACGTGGAAGTCGCGGCGGAACTCGGCATCCGGGCCGCCGGATCCCGCCTCGGCAAAGGCCTCGATCGCGGCCAGGTTGATCGAGCGCGCGCCCTGGCTGCCGCCCATCACCAGCAGGCAGCGCGCCTCGGGGGCGATCCCAAAGCGACGCCGCGCCTCGGCCCTGTCGGCACTCAGGACCGCGGCCGGCACCGGCCTCCCGGTGAGCAGGTACGGCTCGCCCTCGCGACCCTCGATCGGGAAGGAGAGGCAGACACGGCGGGCCCGTCGCGCCAGTAGGCGGTTGGCGAGGCCGAGGCGGCTGTCGGCCTCGGTCAGGACCAGCGGAGTCCGGCTGCGTCACCGCGGCGAGCCCGGCCGGCCCGGCAACGTAGCCGCCACCGCCGAGGACCACGTCGGCGCCACGACTGCGCAGCGGCGCGCCGGGCCGCCCCGACCGCGCCGAGTGCCTCGGCCACGGCAACGGGCGCGCGCAGCGGATTGCTGCGGTCGATCCCGCGCACCTTGAGAAAGTCGATCTCATAGCCGGCGGCCGGCACCAGCTCGGCCTCGATCCGCTCGCGGGTGCCGAGGAAGGAAACACGGCGCCGCTAGCCCGAAGCTCGTCGGCGACGGCCATCGCTGGCACGACGTGTCCGGCGGTTCCCCCCGCCGCGACTACGACTCTGGGCGCTTTTTCCACGGCTTGTCTGCTCCTTTTGCGGGCAGGCGAACGCCCGCCCTCGACGACGCGCAGTTTGCCAGCGCCGGAGGCGCGACCGGGCCGCGCCGCCGCGGTCGCCCTGCCGCCGCGGGCGACGTTGAGGATCAGGCCGACCGCGAAGAGCGTCGCCAGCAGGCTGCTGTTGCCGTAGGAGACGAAGGGCAGCGGTACGCCGGTCAGCGGCGCCAGGCCCATCACGGCGAAGAGGTTGATCGTCGCCTGGACGAGGATCAGCGAGATGAGGCCGGCGACGAGCAGCTTGCCGTAGCGGTCCTTGGCTTTCTGGGCGACTGCGCAGGCCGGCGTAGCCGAGCATCCCGAAGAGGCCGACGACGCCGAGGATGCCGACCATGCCGAGCTCCTCGCCGATCACGGCGGAGATCATGTCGGTGTGGGCCTCGGGCAGGAAGCCCGCCTTCCGACGCCATTGCCGATACCGACGCCGAAGATGCCGCCGGAGCCGAGCGCGATCTTCGCCTGCGCCGCCTGGAAGCCGGAGCCGGCGGCGTCGGCGCCGGGGTGCAGGAAGCCGGTCAGGCGGGCCATGCCGGTAGGGCTCGACCACGGTCAGCAGCAGGGCGAGGCCGCCGAGGCAGAGGGCGATCTTGCCGAGGTCGACGGGGCGGGCGCCGGCGGCGATCAGCGTCGCGCGCGACCGAGAAGGCGATCACCATCGTCGTCCCCATGTCGGGCTCGGCGATGATCAGCAGGCAGGCGACGCCGACGACGAGCAGGAAGGGCATCAGCCCCTGCAGCGAGCGCACCCGTTTCGGTTCGCGGGCGAGCAGGTCGGCGCCGTAGAGGATCAGCGCCACCTTGGCCAGCTCGGAGGGCTGGAACTGCAGCGAGCCGGGGCCGATCCAGCGGCTGGCGCCGTTGGCGCTCGAGCCGGCGACGAGGACGACGAGCAGCAGGAAGAGCGAGCCGAGGAGCAGGGCCGGGGTGAGGCGGCGGATCGCGGTCAGGCCGTGGCGGGCGCTGAGGTGCATGACCAGCAGGCCGAAGGCGCCGAAGATCAGCGTGCGCTTCAGGTAGAAGGCGCTGTCGGCGAGGTTGCCGTTGCTGAGGATCTGGGTGGTCGAGCTGGCCGAGAAGACCATCACCGCGCCGAGCGCGAGCAGGCAGAGGGTGGCGGTGAGCAGCAGGTTGTACTCGGTCGAGGCGGGCGCGGCGCTTCTTGCTTCGCCTTCGCCGGCCGGCGGCCGGGCCGGCCGAGGGCGAGAGCGCTCAAGTCAGC
Source organism: uncultured Solirubrobacterales bacterium (assembly GCA_963720805.1). Taxonomy (GTDB): domain Bacteria; phylum Actinomycetota; class Thermoleophilia; order Solirubrobacterales; family 70-9; genus VRUE01. The sequence continues at coordinate 156,765 of CAVRGT010000006.1, forward strand.
TCCCGACGATCTGGCGGAAGCGCTCGCCGCGCTGTTCGAAGTTCTCGAAGGCGTCGAAGCTGGCGCAGGCGGGCGAGAGCAGCACGGTCTCGCCGGGCTGGGCCGCGGCGGCGGCGAGGCGCGATCGCTTCTTCGAGGTCCTCGCAGAGGTGCAGCTCGACGCCGGCCGCGATCGCCGGGGCCAGGGCCTCGGCGAGGCGCCCCGCCGAGGCGCCGGTCAGGTAGCAGGCGACGCAGCGACTCGCGAACCGGGTCGAGCAGCGGCGCGTAGGGCTCGCCCTTCTCGCTGCCGCCGAGGATCGCGTGCACGCCGCCGTCGAAGGCGCGCAGGCCGACCGTCGCCGAGGCGACGTTGGTCGCCTTGGAGTCGTTGACGAAGCGCACGCCGTCGATCTCGGCGACCTGCTCGAGCCGGTGCGGACGCCGGCGAAGCTGCGCAGGCCCTCGCGCACCGCCTCGCGGTCAAGGCCCATCGAGAGCGCCGCGGCGGCGGCGGCCATCGCGTTCTCGACGTTGTGCTCGCCAAAGAGGCCGAGCTCGGAGACCGCGAGCAGCGGCTCGCCGTCGTAGAAGATCGTGCCCTCGGCGAGGGCGACTTCGCAGTCGGGGGCGGCGCCGTGGCAGAAGGCGATCCCGCCGCCCGCAGCCGCCGAGGTCGACGCCGGCCAGCTCGGGGTCATCGGCGTTGTAGACGGCGAGGTCGTCGTTGCCCTGGTTGGCGAAGATCCGCAGCTTCGCCGCCAGGTAGGCCGCGAGATCGCCGTGGCGATCGAGGTGGTCGGGCGCGAGGTTGAGGAAGACGGCGCACTCGGGCGCGAAGGCGACGCTGTCCTCGAGCTGGAAGCTCGATGCCTCGCAGATCACGGTCGCGTCCGGCTCGATCTCACCGGCCAGCGAGGAGAGCGGCGTGCCGACGTTGCCGGCCACGGCCACGGGCTCGCCCGCCGAGCGATAGATGTGGCCGAGCAGCTCAACCGTGGTCGTCTTGCCGTTGGTCCCGGTCACCCCGAGAAAGCGATTGGGGATCGCCCGCCAGGCAAGCTCAAGCTCCCCCACCACGTCGATCCCCCGCTCCGCAGCGGCCGCGATCACCGGCGCCTCCCGCGGCACACCCGGGCTCTTGACCACAGTCCGCACCCCCTCGAGGAGCGCAATTCCTTCTGCATCCAGGACGACTTCGACACCAACCTCCCAAAGCCTTGCTGCTCCGTCGGGATGACCGGAATCGACCGCGGTCACTTGCTCTCCCCGAGCCGCGAGCAGCCGCGCCGCGGCCTGCCCGGATCGAGCCAACCCGACGACCAAAAACGGCCCGGTTGGGAGCGGCGGCCGCAGCTCCTTGGGTGGCGGAATGCTCATCGGGGATATCTTCGTTCTCCCCGAGGATGACCCTGTAAAAGGCGTCCCGGCTCGCCGAAACTACTTAACCGTGCCGCGTCAGCGTCAGCGCCAGGGCCTGCCTTGCCTACGCGCGGTCCGTTCTTCGCGGCGCCAGATCTTGCGATTGACAAAGGTTCCGAGTCCGAGGACGGCAACGACGGCCCAAGCGGTGGTCGAACTGCTCCAGGAATGGGCATCCGCAAAAGAGAGAAGGACGGCGGTCAGGACCAGCTCGGCGCCAATCGGAATTGTCCAGCGCACATCCGGGCTCAACTGAAAACCCCCCTCGAGGAGGTTCGCCACGAAATATGCGGCAAGGGCCAAGCCGGTCCCGTAGTAGCTTCCGGTTATCGTTGCTTGCATACTGTTGTCTGCATCGTAGCGCCGCAACCGGGCGACGGAGTCGCCGATGAATCCCCCGATCACCGCACCCATCGCAACGAACGCAGGCTCGGAGGGGTTGGGCAAGGCAGCAATCGGAATCACCTTCCGAACCTAGAAAGCGCGGACGCACGCGTGGTGCGCAAATTGCGCCGAAATGCAGGCGCCTACCGCCCGATGCTCTGCTGGTAAAGCGTGAACCCAATCCCCGAGCAAACCGCGGCAATAATCCAGAACCGCAGCATGATCTTGGTCTCCGACCAAGCCATCATCTCGAAATGATGGTGCAGCGGCGCCATCAGGAAGACGCGGCGGCGAAAGGTCCTGAAGGAGAAGACCTGGATCGCGACCGAGAGCGCCTCGATCACGAAGATGCCGCCGATGATCAGCAGCAACACCTCGGTCTGGGTCATCACCGCGAGGGCGCCGATTGCGCCCCCCAATCCGAGCGAGCCGGTGTCGCCCATGAAGATCGAGGCGGGGAAGGCGTTGAACCAGAGGAAGCCGATGCAGGCGCCGACCAGACAGGCCGAGAGCAGGGCGAGGTTCTGCTGCTCGTTGGTGACGAAGGCGATCGCCGTGTAGGCGAGCAGAACGATCGCGCAGGAGCCGGCGGCGAGGCCGTCGAGGCCGTCGGTGAGGTTGACCCCGTTGGAGGTGCCGCCGATGACGAGGAAGACGAGGACGAAGTAAAGGACCGGGCCGAGGTCGACCGTGGCATCGCCGATGCGGAAGAAGAGGATCGGTTCGAGGCCGACCTCGTGCCGCGCCACCCACCAGAGCGCAAGCGCGAGGAAGAGCTGGAAGAGGATCTTCCAGCGCGCCGAGAGGCCCAGCGAGCGGCGCTTGACGATCTTGATGAAGTCATCGGCGAAGCCGATCGCCGCGCAGCCCATCGCCACCCCGAAGACGGCGAGGCTCTGCGCGTCGCGATCGGAGAGCACCAGGTAGGGCACGCAGATCGAGGCGAAGATGATCAGGCCGCCCATCGTCGGCGTCCCCGCCTTGGCGTGATGCTCCTGCGGCCCGTCCTCGCGGATGTGCTGGCCGAACTCCTTGACCCGCAGGAACTCGATGAACTTGGGGCCGAGGAAGATGCAGATCAACATCGCCGCCATGCCGGCAATCAGGACTTCACCCATCGAGCAGCTCCCCCAGCGTCTCGGCCACGGCCTCGAGGCCGGCGGAGCGCGAGCCCTTGACCAGGATCGTGTCGCCGGGTTCGGCCTGCGCAGCGAGCCATTCGGCAGCCTCCTCGGGCGTGCCCAACAGCTCGTCCGGCTCGTAGTCCCGAGCCGGCTCGCCGACGCCGATCAGCAGGTCGATGCCGCCGGCCCGGGCGCTCTCGCCGACCTCACGGTGGTAGCCGCGGGCGCCGGGGCCAAGCTCGCCCATCTCGCCCAGAACCGCGATCCGTCGATCCCCCTCGAGCGAAGCGAGGTGGCTGAGCGCGGCGCGCATCGAGACCGGGTTGGCGTTGTAGCAGTCGTTCACAAGGACGATTCCGTCGCCCAGCTCGAGGCGCTCGCCCCGAAAGCGTGAGAAGCCTATGTTCCCAGCGCGGTCGGCCATCTCGGCAAGCGGCGCGCCGAGCGCCACGCCGGCCGCGACGGCCGCCAAGGCGTTCTCGAGGTTGTGCGCCTCGGCGAAGGGAAACTGGAAGGGCCGGCGGCCGGCGGGGGTCTCGATCAGCGCCTCGGTGATGCCGTCCGCGACCCTGCTCTCGAGCGCGAAGACGTCGCCGCCGGGGCCGAAGCGCAGCAGCCGCGGCGCCGCGGCCAGGTGCGGCTCCAGCAGCCCCGCCTCGGCGGGGACGATCGCGACCCCGTCCGCGGGCAGCGCCGCCAGGACCTCGGCCTTGGCCGCCGCGATCGCCTCGACCGAGCCGAGCAGCTCGACGTGGACCGGGCCGACGTTGGTGATCACCGCCACTTCGGGCTCGGCGATCGCGGCCAGCTCGGCGATCTGGCCGGCGCCGCGCATCGCCATCTCGAGGACCAGGACATCGGTGTCATCGGGCGCTTCGAGCACGGTCAGCGGCAGCCCGACCTCGGTGTTGAGGTTCTCGCGGTTGGCGTGGACCCGGCCCGGCAGCAGCGCCCGGGCAATGTCCTTGACCGAGGTCTTGCCAACCGAGCCAGTGACCCCAACCACGCGAGCCCCCAGCTCCCGCCGCCAAACGCGAGCGAGCGCCTGCAGCGCAACAAGTGAATCCCCAACCCCAAAAACCCAACCCCCCCTCCTCCCTCGCTGACTTCCTGTTTTTCCGCGGTATTCGCCAACAAAGAGGAAGTCAGCGATCGGTCGATGACGACGCCCCAGGCGCCGGCAGCGATTGCCGCCGCCGCGTACTCGCCGCCGTTGACGCGCTCTCCGGGCAGGCCGAAGAAGAGGTCGCCGGGACCGGTCTCGCCCGAGCCGATTGTCGCCCGGGCCGGGGCGCCCGGCTCGCCGCGAGCGAGGATCTCGGCCCCACAGGCCGCGGCAATCTGCTCCGCATCGAGCCTCAAAGCCGGCGCAGCTCCGCGCGGGCGACCTCGCGGTCGTCGAAGGGCAGCTTGCGGCCGTCGGCGAATTCCTGACCCTGCTCGTGCCCCTTGCCGGCGATCACCACCGTGTCGCCGGGCCGCGCCAGTCCGAGCGCCAGCGCGATCGCGGCGCGGCGGTCCGGCTCGACCTCGACCTTGGTGCCGTTCTCGATCCCGCCGAGGATCTCGGCAATGATCGCCTCGGGATCCTCGGAGCGCGGGTTGTCGGAGGTGACGATCGCCAGGTCGGAGAGCGCCGCGCCCGCCCGCCCCATCTTCGGCCGCTTGTCGCGATCGCGGTCACCGCCGGCGCCGAAGACCGCAAGCAGCCGCCCCTCGCTCAACCGCCGCGCCGCCCGCAGCACGTTCTCCAGCGAATCGGGCGTGTGCGCGTAGTCGACCAGGACGGCAAAGTCCTGCCCCTCGTCAATCGGCTCGAACCGCCCCGGCACCCGCTCCGCCCGCGCCAACCCGGCGGCCGCCACCCCCGGCTCAACCCCAAGCGCAATCGCCGCCGCAACCCCCCCCAACGCATTAGCCACATTGAAGTCCCCCGGCAACCCAGTCCGCACCTCGATTTCACCGCCGACGGGCCGAAATGTGTCGATATGTCACGTTTCAGGCCCGTCGACCCCCACGTGACGGCGAAATGGGCGCCGGTGGGGTCGAAGGTGGTGGCTTGGGCGCGGAAGTGGGCCGCGGCGCCTTCGGTGGAGAAGGTCACGCAATCGAATTCCGTCGCCAGGCGCCGGCCGTACTCGTCGTCGGCGTTGACGATCGCAATCTGCGGACCCATCTCGAAGAGCAGCCGCTTGGCGCTGGAAATAGTCCTCCATATCGGCATGGAAGTCGAGGTGGTCCTGGGTCAAGTTCGTGAACAGCGCCAGCTCAAAATGGATCGCGTCGGCCCGGTGCAGCGCCAGCGCGTGCGAGGAGACCTCCATCACGCAGGCCTCGTCCCCCGCTTCCAGCATCCGCCGAAACGTCGCCTGCAACTCAATCGCCTCCGGCGTGGTCCGCTCAACCTCCTCCTCCACCCCACCGACAACCTGCCGCACCGTGCCGAGCAACCCGGTCTGGATCCCGGCCGCCTCGAGGATCTCCCGGAGCAGAAACGCCGTTGTCGTCTTCCCATTGGTCCCGGTAACCCCCACGACCCGAAGCTCGCCCGTCGGATCGCCCCAAAACCGGGCCGCCAAAGGCGCCATGGCCGCCCGCGCGTCCGGAACCACCACCTGCGCCACATCCAACTCCAACTCCCGCTCCACCACCAACGCCACGGCCCCGGCCTCGACCGCCCCGGCAGCAAACTCATGCCCATCGACCTTCTCGCCCGGAACGCAGAAAAACAGCGTCCCAGCCCCAACTTTTCGGCTGTCGTAAGCCAAGGACTCGACCTCGACGGCGGCGATCCCCGACGACTCGTGCCTCACCTATCTCCGCGGCCAGCGCTGCCAATCTCACGCCGCCGGATTCTAGGTAGGGCGTCGGGTGACCCTCCCCAAAACGCTCAAGAGCAGCCTCCGGCTGCTCGTTTTGGGGAGGGTCACCCGACGCCCCCACCTCTATTCCGCCGGCACCCCGAGATAAGGCAACGCAAACCCCGCGATTTTGCCGAAGGCCGGCGCAGCCACAGACCCGCCGTAGATTTCCCCCTGCGGCTGATCCACAATCACCCCAACCAACAGCTGCGGATCCTGAGCCGGCGCAAAGCCGATGAACGAAGCCACGTACTTCGTGTCCGAGTAAGTCCCGTTTTCCGCCACCTGGGCGGTGCCGGTCTTCCCCGCCAGCTTGTAGCCGGGCACGCTCACCGCCGAGGCGGTACCGCCGGCTTCCAGCACCCCCTCGAGCATTTCGCGCACCTGCGCCGCCACGGCGGCGTTGATCACGCGCCGGCCCTTCGGCTCGTGCACCGTTTCGTCGCCGACCTTCTCGATCAGCTGCGGCGGCTGCAGGATGCCGCCGTCGGCGATCGCCTGGTAGCCGGCCATCATCTGCATCGGCGTCACCGAGAGGCCCTGGCCCATCGGCAGGTTGCCGATCGTCGAGCCGGAGTATTCGTCGAGCTTCGGCACGAGCCCCACTTCCTCGCCCGGATACTGGACGCCCGTGCGGTGGCCGAAGCCGAAGCGGTCGATCCACTTGCTGAAGCGCGTGGCGCCCAATTTCTCCCCGATCGTGACCGCGCCGACGTTCGAGGACTGGGCGAGGATCTGGGCGACGCTCAGCGTGATCGGCGGCCGCGCCTCGGCGTCTTCGATCACGCGGTCGGCAACGTGCAGTTGCGAGGGCAGGTAGAAGGACGACTCCGGCGTCACCAGGCCTTCTTCCAGCGCCGCGGACGACCGTGAACGCCTTGAAGGTCGAGCCCGGCTCGTAGTTGAAGCCGGTCGCCCGGTTCATCAGGTCTTCCGGGCTCGCGCTGGAGAGGTCGGATGGGTCGACCGGCGGCCAGTTCGCCATCGCCAGGACCTGCGAGTTGCGCGGGTCCATGACGATCGCGGTCGCGCCCTTGGGCGCGTACGTTTCGCCGACTTCGGCCAGCACTTCCTCGGTCTTCTGCTCGATCGCCGGGTCGAGCGTGAGCTGGATGTCTTCGCCGTCTTCGGCTTCATGGGCGGTTTCCAGCCGGATCGGTTCGCCGCTCGCGTCGGTGACGATGCGGCGTTCGCCGTCGGTGCCGTGCAGCACCGATTCCTCGCCTTCCTCGAGCCCGGTCAGGCCCTCGTTTTCGGAGCCGACGGCGCCGATCACCTGTGCCGCGAGGTCGCCCTGCGGGTAGGTCCGGCGGCTGTCGGGGTCCTCGCCGATCCCTGCCAACTCGAGCCGTTCGATTCGCTTCGCGGTCGGCAGGTCGACCTTTTTGGCGAGCACCGAGTAGGTCGATTCGGCGGTCACGGCGCCGAGCACCTTGCGCTCGTCCAAGCCCAGGATCGGCGCCAGCTTTTCCGCGGCCAGGGCGGGCTTGTTGACTTCGGGCGGCACGGCGAAGATCGTCGCCGCGTCTTCGGAGGCGGCGAGCGCGTTGCCATGGCGGTCGAGCAGGCTGCCGCGCAGGCTCGGCAGCGGGATCGCTTCGGTCTGCTGGCTGACCGCCTCGGAGGCGAGCTTGGAGCCCTGCACCCCCTGCAGCCAGAAGGCGCGGGCGGCGATCACGCAGAAGCAGAGGAGGAAGCCGGCGAAGAGGAGGCCGATCCTTCGCTCGATCACCCGCATCGCGGCCGGCCCCTAGTAGCCCGAGCCGGCGGCGGCGAGGCGCTGGGCGGCGATCGCGACGTCGTTGCGGGCGGCCTGCACGTAGCCGATCTGGTCGGTGGTCGCGGCTGGCCAGGCCGAGTTGCGGCGGCGTCGTGGCGCACCCGACCGACGCCGGAGAGCTGCGCGTCACGAGCTGCGCAGCAGATCGGGTTCTCCTCTTCCAAGGCCGCGATGTTGCTGGTCGATATGACCGGCGGCGGCGGAGAGGCTGAGGGTGACCACGTTGATCGCGACGATCCCGGCCAGCAGCACGCCGAGCACGCCGATCCAGGCGCGGCCGCGGGTCATCCGCACCATCAGGCTCGAGTCGGGCAGCTGGCGGACCGCGGTGGCGGCGCCGGCCGCGATCGGGATCAGCTGGCCGCCGGGGCGGCGGCTGGGAGCTCTGCGGCGGGTCGGCGCCTTGCGAGCCGGGGCTCTGCGGGCCGGCGCGGTCTTCAGCGCCGGCGGCTTCCTGCGCACGGGAGCTTTGCGCACCGGAGCCGGCGCGGCGGCACTGCGAGCGGCGCGGCGGCGGCCATCAGCCGACGGCCTCGGCGATCTTCATCGCGGCGCGCAGGTGGGCAGACTTGGAGCGCGGGTTGGTCGCGATCTCGTCGGGGCCGGGGGCGACGGCGCGGCGGGTCAGCAGCTCGGCTTCGGGCTCGCGGCCGCAGACGCAGACCGGCAGCTCGGGCGGGCAGACGCAGCCCTTGGCACGCTCGGCGAGGAACTGCTTGACCCGGCGGTCCTCGAGCGAGTGGAAGGAGATCGCGGCGAGCCGGCCGCCGATCGGCAGCATCGCCCAGGCCGTCGGCAAGCGCGTCCTCGAGCGAGTCGAGCTCGCCGTTGACCGCGATCCGGATCGCCTGGAAGGTGCGCTTGGCCGGGTGGCCGCCGCCGAAGCGGGCCGAGGCCGGCATCCCGGCTTTGATCGCGTCGACCAGCTCGGAGGTGGTCGAGAGCGGCCGGCGGCGGGTGATCTCGCGGGCGATCCCGCCGGCGTAGCGCTCCTCGCCGAAGCGGCGCAGAGCCTGCGCCAGGCGCGACTCGGGCCACTCATTGACGATGTCGGCGGCGCTCAGCTGCTGGCGGGTGTCCATGCGCATGTCGAGGGGTGCGTCATAGGAGTAGGAGAAGCCCCGCTCCCAGGCATCGATCTGCATCGAGGACATTCCGAGGTCCATGTAGACCATCTCTGGGCGCATGCCTTCGCCGCGACAGGGCCCGGAGCCCTGCCGCGAAGTCGGTGGAAATGAAGCGGGTCGAGCAGGGAACCTCGGCGGCGAAGGCTTCGATAGCGGGCCAGGGCGCCGGGGTCGCGGTCGATGCAGATCAGCGTCCCGGTCGGCCCCAGCGCCTCGGCGAGCCGGCGGGCGTGGCCGCCGCCGCCGAAGGTGCAGTCGATCGCGGTCTGGCCGGGCTGGGGCGCCAGCAGCTCGACCAGCTCGGTGGCGAGGACGGGTTTGTGCTCGGTGGGCATATAGGCAAGGTTTGCGCGGTCAGGTCTCGGGTCGTGTGAGGACGGGCGGTCGGTAGGCACGGGACGGCCATCTCACTCAGCGCGCTCCGCTCGCGGCCAGGCCCTCGGCGATCTCCGGCGCCGAGGCGTCGAGCTCGGCCTCCTGCTTGGCCCAGGCCTCGGCGTTCCAGATCTCCAGGTACTCGCCCGCGCCGATCACGACGCAGGGACCGGCGAGGCCGGCGTGCTCGATCAGCGGCTTGGGCACGCGGATGCGCCCGGCGGAGTCGAGCTTCTCGTCGAAGGAGCTGCCGTGGAAGCGGCGGCGCAGCGGCGCGCGTCGCGCGCCGAAGGGGCTGTGCGGCGAGAGGAAGCGGTCGGAGAGCTGCTCGAACTCGGCGGTCGTGTGCATCCAGACGCAGGGGTCGAAGCCCTTGGAGAGAACAATGCCGTCGGAGAGGGCGGCCCTGAACCTGGAGGGAACGGTGAGGCGATCCTTTGAATCGAGACTGTGCTCGTAGAGGCCCCGAAATGCCACCGCCGGTTCCTTTCTGTGCGAGCGCTGCGCTGGACCAGGAAAAGAGTTAGGACCGGAGTGATGAGGTGGGAGGAGCCTCACCACCCCGGTCCTGGGCTTCAACTCGATCGGCACAGTAACCCACTTTCCCCCACTTTGCAACACGACCCCACAATGCAAGCCCATTTGCACCACGGCCCTGGCCGACCTGCATCAACTTGTCTATCCGCCAGATAGACAAGTTGATGCAGTCGCGGGTGCTGGGGGCTGCGTTAGGTTGGGGCCGTGACTGCGCCGAGCGCACCGCCCGACGACGCCAACGATCTGCGCGGCTTCCACTTCAAGCGGCTACTCGGCAAGGCGACTACCTGGATCGCGATCGCGGTCTTCGTCCTCGCCGCGGGCATCGCCGGCGCTGTCTTCCTCGGCGCCGCGATCGGGGCCGGGGCCGCGGTCGCGATGTTCTTGGTCTCGCTGCTGATCGTCTTCGCGATCGCCGACTCGAAGGCCGCCGACGCCTTCTTCGAGCTCTACGCCCAGCAGCGCGGCCTGACCCTTCCGGCCGCTCGCCACTGCCGCCGGCGACGCCACTGCTGCGCAAGGGCGATGACCGCTACGCCGAGCGCGCCCTCAGCGGCCCGCTCGCCGAGGGCATCGACGGCGTCCTCGCGCTCTACACCTATGAGGACGAGACCACCGACGGCGAGGGCAACAGGCAGACCAACTATTACCGCTACACCGTCGGCCTGATCGAGGTGCCCGAGTGCGTCGCCCACCTCCCCGAGCTCTACTGCCGGCGCAAGTCCGGCCTGCGCTCGCTGGAGAAGCTCGAGGACGCCTTCCGCTCGACCGAGCGGGTGAAGCTGGAGAGCGAGGCGCTCGACGAGCGCTACGAGATCTTCTCCGGCAAGGAGCAGGACCAGGTCTGGCTGCGCCGTCTCTTCTCCCCCACCTTCATCGTCTGGCTCGGCGAGGAAGCGCCGAACAAGTTCGCCTTCGAGCTGGTCGGCGGCACCCTCTGCTGCTTCGTCAACGGCCACAAGGAGTCCGCCGCCGAGCTCGACCTGATCAGCGCCGCCGCGGCCTCGGTCGCCCGAAGGCTGCGCGAGGAGACGCTCGAAACAAGCGGCGCCTGAGTTCGCCCAACCCGTTCCGGTGCGCCTTATGCACGCAACGGTGCATAAGGCGCACCGGAAGATCAGAGGCCGCTGAGGAGGACGTCGGCGTTGGCGATCAGGGCGGCGGTGATCATCAGCAGGACCGAGGGGACGAGGACGAGGGCGACGACCAACTGGATCTTGGGGGCGGCGCGGGCGGCGCTTTCCTCGACCGCGCGGCGCTGGTCGCTGCGCAGGGCGCTGGACTGGCGGCGCAGCTGCTCGGCCAGGGGCGAGCCATAGCGGCGCGAGCGCTCGATCGCCGCGCAGAGGGTGGCGATCTCGCTGCCGGGGACGCGGGCGCGCAGCGAGCCAGCGCCGCCGGCAGCGGTCGCCCGCAGGAGAGCTCGGCGACGGTGATGCGCAGCTCCTCGGCCAGCGGCCCGTCGCCTGCCCGGGCGAGCTCGGCAAAGCCGGCAGCCGGACCGCGCCCGGCGGCGGCGGCGACCGCGAGCAGGTCGCAGGCATCGGGCAGGGCGCGACGAGGCGGCGGCTGCGCAGTCGCGCCCGGCGCTCGAGCAGTGCGTCGGGAACGAGGAAGCCGGCGGCGGGCAACCCGGCGCTAACCAGCAGCGCGAGGTGGCCCGGTGCCGCGGGCGCGGCCACCAGCGCGGCGAGGCCACCCAGCGCCGCCCCGGCGAGCTTGCCCAGCCCGACCGCGGGCAACGGCAGACGCGCCTCGAGACCTGACCTGGCGATTCGATCGGGCAGGCCGAGCCGCAATGCGGTTGCCGCGACCCGGCCGCCGCCGCGGGCGAGCCGCGAGCCGAGGACCGAGGCGCCCGCGCCGATCTCGCGCAGGCCCGCCCAGGCAAGCAGGACGGCGGCGGCGGCGAGAACGGCGACCGGGCGCACGCGGCCATCCCGACCGGGCTCACTCGACCACCTCGGAGAGCCGCCGGATCGCGAAGAAGCCAACCAGTTGCAGCGCCGCCGCAAGCACGAGTAGCAGCGCCGAGGCCGGCGAGCCCAGCACCTTGGCGAGGAACCCAGGCTGCAGCAGCTCAGCGAAGAGAGCGCCGCCGGTCGGCATCGCGACCACGAGCAAGCCGGTGAAACGGGCCTGCGAGGTCGCCGCCTTGGCGTCTTCGGCGACCCGGTTGCGCTCCGCCGCTCCCTCGGCGAAGCGGCGCAACAATCCGGCCAGGTCTCCCCCGGCGAGCTGCTGACTGAGCAGGGCGGCGGCGAGGGCGTCGACGTGGGGCGAGCGCATCCGCCGGCGCCAGGCGGCAACCGTGTCGCCGGTCGCCGCGCCGAGGTCGAGCTCGGCCCCGAGCCGCGCCAGCTCGACCGCCGCCGGCCCGTCCAGCGATGCCGCCGCGGCCGGCAGCGAGGCGCGCAGCGAGCGACCGCCGCTCAACGAGTCGGCGACCGCGAGGGCGACGTCGGGCAGGGCCCGCTCGACCGCGCGCCGGTAGCGGCGCCGACGAGTCGCCACCGCCCAGGCCGCGAGCGCGGGCCCGGCGACCGCGAGCGGCAACGCCAGCGAGAGGCCGCCGACGAACCAACCCGCGGCAACCGCCCCGGCACTGCCCAGAACAGCGAGGCGGCGCCGCTCGGGGGTCGAGGGCGAGTAGCCCTCGCGACCGGCCCGTTGCAGTGGCTCGACCGCGCGGCGCAGCCAGCGCCCCAGGGCGGGGCTGGCGAGCACCGCCTCGCGCGCCGAGACGGCGATCAATCCACCCGCCGCGGCTCCGGCGAGCGGCACCAGAATTCCGGAGCCGTGACTCACGATCCGGGTCCGACACCGAGAGCGCGAACCGCGGTGGCGCCCGCGACCCGGTCCACCTCGGCGATCTCGGCGACGCGGCGCGAGCCGTCGGGGCGGCGCTCGACCTGGACGACGAGATCGACGCCGCGCTGGACCTGCTCGGCGATCGCCTCGTGCGGCAACCCCACGCCCGCCATCAGCGCCAGCGTCTCGAGTCGGTTGAGCGCATCGGCGGCCGAGTTTGCGTGCAGGGTCGAGAGCGCCCCCTCGTGACCGGTGTTGAGCGCGGTCAGCAGGTCAAGCGCCTCGGGCCCGCGCACCTCGCCGATCACGATCCGGTCGGGGCGCATGCGCAGGGCGTTGCGCAGCAGGTCGCGGACGCTCACCTCCCCCTTGCCCTCGACGCTGGCGGGCCGGCTCTCGAGCCGCACCACGTGGCGCTGCTGCAGGCGCAGCTCGGCCGCGTCCTCGATCGTGACGATGCGCTCGCCGGAGCCGATGAAGCCAGATAGCGCGTTGAGCAGGGTCGTCTTGCCGGCGCCGGTGCCGCCGCTGATCAGGATGCTGCGCCTGTCCGCGACCGCTTGCTCGAGCATCTCGCACTGAGTGGCGGTGAGGCTTCCCCTCTCAACCAGCTCCCGCGGGCCCGGCCGAGCGGCGCCAAAGCGCCTGATTGAGAGCACCGGCCCGTCGACCGCGAGCGGCGGGATGACGACGTTGACCCGCGAGCCGTCGGCGAGGCGAGCGTCGACCATCGGGCTGAGCTCGTCGATCCGCCGCCCCAGTGGCGCCAGGATGCGCTCGATTGCGTTGCGCAGATCCTCCTCGTCGGGGAAGCGGGTATCGACCTCCTCGATCCGACCCGAACGCTCGACGTAGACCTCGTCGGGACCGTTGACCATCACCTCCTCGACCGTGGGGTCGGCGAGCAGCTCCTCGAGCGGCCCGAGGCCGACCGTGTCGCGGACGATCCTGGTCGCCAGCTCCTCTCGCGTGGCCTGGCCCAGCAGCGCCGCCTCCTCCGCGACCAGGGCGCGCACCTCATCGGGAAGCTCGCCCGTGGCGGAGCCACCGGCAGCGGCGACCCGGCGCCGCTCGATCAGCCGGAAACGGAGCTCATCGGCAAGACCGGCGAGGTGGTGCTCGCGCGTCGCCATCGCTCAACCCTCCGGCAGCAGCGTCAGCTTGTGAGCAAAGCTTTCGGCCGCGATCAGGCGCAGTGCCTGCCGCTTGGTCAGCGCCAGGGTCGCCGCCGCGGAACCGCCGGGACCGGGCCCGTCGGCCCCCGGCCCGAGCGCCAGCAGCGGCACCGCTGCCGCCGCCACGTAGGTGCGGCCGGGGCGGCTGCCGCTCGGCTCGGTGGTGACGACGACGTCGACCTTTGCCCCAGCCGCACTCGCGCCACTCACCAGCAGCGCTTCGGCGCCGCTGACCGCGATTTCGACCGGGCGCCGGCTCGACCCGAGCGCGCGGGTCGAGCCACTCCTCGGCCGTGGTGCCCGCAGCTGGCTCGCGACCAGGTAGGAGCCTGGCCCAAGTTCGGCGCTGGGCGCCAGGCCAAGCGCTTCCCGCGGGTCGCCCAAGGCCCCCGCGGGCACAAACCGGCCCGGCACGCGACGAACCTCCAGCCGATCGGTGAGATCGGCGGGCCGCAGAACGGCCTCCGCCTTCAGGCTCTTCGCCGCGACCACGACCTGGCGCAATGGCCCGTAGCCGCTCGCCACCCGCGAGCCGTAGCTGTTGGCGATGCCGGCGGCCAGGAGCGCGGTGATCAGGGCAAGCCCGAGGAAGGCAAACGCCCGGGTCCGTCGACTCATGCCACCCGCCCGGTCCTCGGCTCGGCCGGCGGCAACTCGAGCACGGCACGCGATCCCCGCTCCGAGTGGCGCAGCGTGAACCGACCGTCATGGTCGGCAGCCACCCGCCGGACCACGCCGAGGCCGTGGCCATGGTGCCGACGGCCCGAGAGCCGGGCGAGCACCTGGGCCGGACTATGACGGCGCGACCGCGGCCGCATCGCACGGCCCGAGTCAACCACGGCGATTCGCAGGCGCCCCTCGAGCAGCCTGCCGGCGACGACGATCGTCGGCCCGCCGTGCTCGATCGCGTTGACGATCAGGTTGTCGAGTGCCTGGGCGAGCGCGCCGCGATCGCCGTTGAGCAGCACCTCGCCGGCGTTCCAGCGCAGCTCGAGCGAGCATTCCGCAATCTCGGCCCGTGCCTGCCAGCGGGCAACGGCCGAGCGGGCGAGCGCGCCGGCATCGATCGAGCCCAGCGTGGGCACCAGCGGACCGCCGTTGATCTCGCGGTCGAGCCGTTCGAGCGCCGCCGCGGCGAGCTCGATCGGCTCGCCGCCGCCGCTCGGACCGCCGAACCGGGGACCCACCGCGAGGGCCACCGCCTGCAGCGGGCGGCGCAGCTCATGCAGCGCCTCGTTGAGAGCGCTGCGCCGCCTGCCCGCACGCAGCGTCTGCGCCGCCACCGCAGCCGCCATCGAGAGGACCATTGGCCAACCGGCGATGATCTGGGCCAGCTCGGTCATCCGTCGATCAGGCGGTAGCCGTAGCCCCAGCAGTTGACCACGTAGCGGCCATGCTCCGGGTCGAGTTTGCGCCGCAGGCGGCTGGCGTGGGAATCGAGAGTTCTGGTCCGCGCCGGGCTGCGGTAGCCCCAGACGGCCTCGAGCAACTCACGCTTGGTGAAGACCCGCGAGGGCTCGCCGGCGAGCACCCGCAGCAGACCGAACTCCTTGTTGGAGAGCACCACCTCGTGCTCGTCGACCCAGGCCTTGCGCCGCGCCGTGTCGACGACGATCTCGCCGACCCGAAGCGGTCCCTCGCGCTCGCTGGAACCGCGGCGCAGGACCGCGCCGATGCGGGCGCGCAGCTCCGGATAGAAGAGCGGCTTGACGAGGAAATCATCGGCTCCCGTCTCCAGCCCCCGCACCCGGTCCTCGTCGGAGCCGTGGCCGGTGAGGACGATCACCGGCAGGCCGGGATCGAAGCGCGAGGTGACCCCGTCCGCTTCACGGATCTCCCGCAGCACGTCGAGCCCGGAGGCGTCGGGCAACGAGAGATCGAGCAGCAGCAGGTCGGGGTGGTTGTAGCGGCAGAGCCGCAGCGCGTCAGAGGCGTTCGGCGCGGGCAGGACTCCGAAGCGATCGGCGACCAGGTTGTCGCAGAGCAGCTCGAGCGTCTGGGCGTCGTCCTCGCAGACGACCAAGTTGGCGACCTCACGGCGTTGGGGAAGCATTGGCCGGTCTAAGACCTGACCGTCGAGATCTCTCCCCCTCGCGCGCCGGCAGCTCCAAAACGGCCCGGGCGTCCCTGCAAAATGCGAAGCGCCGGGCCGGGACTCCCCGGCGAAGCGAGACCACCTCCCCACGCTCGTCGAGGAAATAGAGATCGAGCGGGAAGCGCATGCCGAAGGTATGGACGCTCGAGCAGCGCGGGATCAGCAAGCCCGAGCCGGCCCGATCGCGGTCGAGATGAGCCAAGCCCAGGAGCCGTGCGCGCGCCCCGCGCGCGACGCGGACCTCGCGACCGAGCACGGTCGCAACCGGTAGGCGACGCAGACGTTGGGCGAGGAGGGGCTCTGGCATCTAGCCTCTGTTAATGCCAGCCGGCGGAAAAGTCACCGTCTTCGGACCGCACCCGATGCTCGCGATCACGGTCGAGGCGCTGACCAGCGAAGGTGGCGACGAAGTCCACCTGCACGCCGCCGGGCAGGGCGTCTGGGTCGCGCGGATGGCCTCGGAGCTAGGCGCCAAGCCGATCCTCTGCGGCTTCATCGGCGGCGAGAGCGGCACCGTGCTGCGGCCCTTGCTGGAGCAGATGGAGGTCGAGATGCGCCTGGTCGAGACCGCCGAGGCGAGCGGCACATACCTGCACGACCGCCGCAGCGGCGAGCGCGTGCCGATCGCCCAGAGCGCCTCGATGCCGCCCTCACGCCACGAGATCGACGAGCTCTTCTCGACCACCGTCGCCGCTGCCCTCGACTCCGACGTGCTGGCGCTCTGCGGGCCCTACCCCGGCGAGGCACTGCCGCTGGAGATCTACGGCAACCTCGTCGCCGACGTCAAGGCCAACGGCACGCCGGTCGTCGTCGACCTCTCGCGGCCGCGCCTCGACAGCGCCCTCGAAGGCGGCCCCGACCTGGTCAAGATCAACGACTGGGAGCTGGCCGGCTACATCGAGGGCCCGGTCGACACCCCAGAGCGGATGCGGGCGGCGGTCCAGAAGCTGATTGAGGCCGGCGCGGGCGCCGTGATCATCACCCGAGCCGAGGAGCCCGCAATGGTCGTGCGAGGCGACGAGGCCTGGGAGCTGATCCCACCCCGCTTCGAACGCGGCTCCCGTGAGGGCTGCGGAGATTCCATGATGGGCGGCCTGGCGGCCTGCATGGCAGCCGGCCTCGACTGGGAGACAACATTGCGCACCAGCGCCGCCGCCGGCGCCGCCAACTTCCTCCGCGCCGGCCTCGGCAGCGGCTCACGGGCAGTGATCGAAGACCTGGCGGGCAAGGTCGAACTGCGCCGAGTTTGAAGGTCGATCCCGGTAGGGGTTTCGCTTAACTTTTTGGATGGGACGCAGGCCTGCTGGCGCCACAAGGTTGGCGCCCAAAAAGTGCAAGACGCTCCACCCCTACCGGGATCGACCTTCAAACGGGGTGGAGAGCGCCTCGCCTTCGACGATCGCGTGTGGAGCAATGTCGCGCATCCAGTTGAGATGAGGTGCGACCGGCTCGATTTGGGCCAAGCATTCGAAGGCCTCCCTCAGGTGCAGCGGCCGTCCGCCGTGGGAGGAGTGGGCGTCGCTGCTGAGGACGTGGATCAGGCCCTGTTCGGCCAGCATCCGCATGCCGCCGGCGAAGCGCTCGTGGAGGAAGAAGTCGGCGGTCGCTTGGACCAGGGCGCCCGCGGCGATCAGGGCGGCGATCCGCTCGTACATGTCGGCCGAGAGGTGGCGCTCGGGGTGGGCGATCAGCGCCCGCCGGCCGCGCTCGGCGAGCTGGCCGACGCGGGCGATCAGGGTGTCGCTGAGCGGCCCGGGCGCCGGCTCGAGCAGGATCCAGTGGCCTCCTGCGAGCGCGACCCGGCCCAGCTCCTCCTCGCTCAGGCCCTCGACCGCCGTCTCCGCCACCTCGCCGCCCTGCAGCACCTCGACCGGCAGTCCCTCGTCTTGGATCGCCCGATTGAGGTCCTCGACCCGTTCGGCGATCTGCTCGATCCGCACGTCGTGGTCGTGGCGGATGTGCGGCGTCGCGCAGACCCGCTCGATGCCGTCGCCCGCCGCCTGGCGCGCCATCGCCAGGCTGTCGGCAAGATCGAGCGAGCCGTCGTCGACGCCGGGAAGGATGTGGCAGTGCAGATCGATCATCGCTGCAAACAGCGTTTCAGGCGTGGCCCGACTAGGGCACGCGACTACGATGATCGGCATGATCCAGCACCTGCTCCCGCTGGGCTGGCGCGAGCAGTTGGCTTCAACTCATGGATAAGAAAACGACCCGCCGAGGGAACTACGAGTCTGGCTCCGATTACGTGCTCGAGTACGGGGAGCTCCGCTTCGCCTTCAACGAGGGGGACTTCGGCCAGCGGGTCGAGCAGGCCGCGGTAAAACTCGGTTTCGTCCACCAGGGGCTGAGCCAGGAGGAGCTCGACGACCTGCTCGATCTCGCCGTCAGCGGCGAGATCGCCGAGCCCAGCTCACGCCTCGGCGAGCACATCAACGAGAACTGGGACGACCTCGTCGGCCCGGCCAACCGCAGCCTCGTGCACTGGCTGCGCCGCCTCGTCTTCCGCGGCGCCTGGCTCGACCAGCGGGTCAAGGAGGGTGAGCTCGACGTCGTCTTCGACGAGCGCAACCAGACCTTCGGCTACGTCCAGCCGGACCGCAGCTCGGAGCTGATTGAGCTCTCCAAAGAGCCTTCCTGGCGCCGCATCGCCTACCGGCGATAGCGCGGTTCAGGTCAGGGTTGGCGCTCCAGCGCGGCCACCACGGTTAGGGAGCCCGAGCTGGAGAGGTTCAGGCCGCCGTCGAAGATCTCTTTGGCCGCGTCGGCGTCATCGAGACGGGTCAGGGAGTCGACGAGCAGGATGATGTCTTCGCCTCCCTCGGCGCGGCGGATGGCTTGGGCCAGGGCGTCGCCGGCGTGGCGGGCCTGGGCGGCGACGACCAGCTCGGCGTCGGGCGCCTCGCGCTTCCAGTCGGCCAGCTCCTCGGGGCTGGGGTCGATCAGCAGGGCGATCGGGTCGGGGCCCTCGGAGGCGCCGGAAAGCTCGCCGGCGATCTCACGCAGCAGCGACGTGCAGACGGCGCGGCTCTCGCCGTAGACCAGAGCCTGGCGACCGGGCGGCGGCAGCAACAGGTCCTGGGCGCGAAGGCCCTTGCTCTTGCGGCCAAAGCGGCGGCGCCGACGTTTGCGTTTGGGGCGGGAGGCCTCACCGGCTGCAGCGGCTGCCGGCTCGGCGGCGGGAGCCGGCGGCTTCGGCGGCTCAGCCGGGGCCTCGGGCGCAGCGGCGGGCTTGGCCGCCCGCGAATCTGCCGCCGAATCTTTACGGGCGGGACGCTCGCGACCACCCCCCTCACGGCCTCCGGAGCGCTCGCGGCGCCGGCGCGGCGGGCGGTCGCCTGACTGGCGCTCGCGGCGCGGCGGGCGCTCGCCGCGAGGTTTCTCGCTCTGCGCGGGTTTGTCGTCGCCGTCGCTCAGCTTCGCGATCAGCTCGGCGCGGGGCAGCATGCGGTAACGCGGCACGTCCGCCTCGGCGGCCAGCGAGTGCAGCTCGGCCAGGTGCTTGGACTCAAGTTCTGTCTTATTCATCGGGGGCGCAGGTTATTGGAGCGACTCGACGGGTGAGCCGGCGGGGTCGATGCCCGCCTCCGCCGCCGCGGCGGGCCAGGCCTCCGCCGCGCGCTTGACATCGCGGCGCGACCAGCCGAGCTCGCCGCCCATTGCCGCGGCCACGGCGCGGGCCGGTGCGGGCTCGCGCAGCTGCGGCGCCGCGAGCAGGCCGAGGCGGGTGCGCCGCAGCAGCACGTCGGCGACCGTGCGGGCCTGCTCGTGGCGGGCGGCGATCACGGCCTCGGCGAGCAGGTCGGGGCGGCCGGGCACGATCGGCTCGGCCAGCTTGCGGTCCTCGCGGGCCAGGGCGAGGACGTTGCGTGCGGCGTGGCCGTAGCGGAAGGCGAGCTGCTCGAGCGCCTCCTCCCCCACCCCCTCCGGCGCCTCGAGGTCATCCGGGCGCGCCTCCATCCCGAGCGGGATCTCGGCCGTGTGGCAGGGCGCCTCGCGGCCCTCGCGCTCGACCAGGCGGTCGACCGTCTGCTTGGCCATCCGCCGCCAGGTGGTCAGCTTGCCGCCGGTGATCGTCAGCATCCCCGAGGAGGTCTCATAGAGCTCCGCCTTGCGCGAGATGTCGACCGACTTCTTCGGGTCGCCGGTGGCGATCAGGGGCCGCACCCCGGCGTAAGCGCCGACCAGGTCGGCGGCGCCAAGCGAGACGCCGAAGAACTCGTTGACCGCGTCGAGCAGGTAGGCGACGTCCTCGCCACCCGGCCGCGGATGGTCGATGTCGCCCTCGAAGTCGTTGTCGGTGGTGCCGATCAGGGTGCGCCCGTACCAGGGCAGGGCGAAGATCGCCCGGCCTTCGCCGGCCGGGACGATGCAGGCGGCGGTGCCGGTCGAGAGTTTGTCGCGGTCGACCAGCACGTGGGTGCCGCGGCTGGGCGAGATCCGCGGCACGTCCTCCTCCTCGATCGTCTCCTCGGGCCGGATCCGGTCGGCGAAGACGCCGGTGGCGTTGATCACGTTGTCGGCGCTGAGCTCGAGCCGCTCGCCCGAGCCGGCCTCAACGAAGGCGACCCCGGCGGCGCGACCCTTCTCGGTGAGCACCTCGACCACCTCGGCGCCGTTCAGCATCACCGCGCCGAAGCGCTCGGCCTCGCCCAGGATCGTCAGCGTCAACCGCACGTCGTCGGTCTGACAGTCGTAGAAGAGGTAGGCGTTCTTGGGGTCGCGCGGCTCCAGCGCGGGGACGAGTTGCAGGACCTCATCGCGGTCGATCGTGCGGTGGCGGTCGGGTGACCAGTAGTAGTCCTCGTCAGCTTGCTTGGAGGAGCGCATCTCGCGACGGCTGCGACCGACCCGCGTCGTCGCCATCACGTCGTACATGTTGAGCCCGATCCCGAGGCCGCGCTGGCGTCGCTCGTCGGGGAAGGAGGGAACGATGAAGGGCGTCGGGTAGACCAGGTGCGGCGCCAGCTGGACCATCAGCTGGCGCTCGAGCAGCGCCTCGCGGACCAGGCCGAGGTCGAGGTTCTGCAGGTAGCGCAGGCCGCCGTGGACCATCTTCGAGGAGCGGCTCGACGTCCCTTCGGCGTAGTCGCCGCGCTCCAGCAGCGCCACCGAGTAGCCGCGCGAGGCGGCGTCGAGGGCGACCCCGGCGCCGGTGATGCCGCCGCCGATCACGACGACCTCGAAGTGCCGGCCGGCGATCGCCTCGACGGCAGTGGCTCGCGAGAGCATCAGGCGAGGAACTCGGTCGACTGCTCGATCCGCGGCCGCTCCGGCGGCTCCTTCTCCTGGCGCGGCCGGCCGAGGTGCAGGAGGCCGACAAAGCGCTCGCTGTCGGGCAGCCCGACGGCCCGCCGGCCGCCGGCCGAACGCAACAGCCCCGGGGTGCGCCAGTAACCCGCGTAGCCGCGAGCGTGGGCGCTGAGCAAGACGATGTAGGAGGCGACGGCGGTCGCGTGCAGGTCCTCCTCGTTCTGAATCGGATCGGCGCCGAGCAGGCAGGAGACGACGATCAGGGTCGGGGCGCGATCGAGCTTCGCCGCTCCCTCGTCCCCGGCTGCCTGCTTCAGCCTCTCCAGCGTCTCGGTGCCGACGACGCGGAAACGCCAGGGCGCGGTCAGGTGGTGGTTCGGCGCCCAGCGGGCGAGATCGAGCAGCCCGAGGATCTCCTCGCGCGCAAGCGGCTCGGGGCCGAAGGCCTTGTGCGTGCGGCGGGTTCGGATCGCGGTCTCTACGTCCACGCCTGCAACATAGCCGCCGAACTCCACCCGCCCTCCGTTTACTACCGCAGAGGTAGTCAATGGGGGGCGCGTCCGGCTACCAGGCGAAGCGACGGCCGAGCCACCAGGGCAGGCCGATGGCGAGGGCGGTGGCCGCGAGGCCGACGCCAATCGGGGCCCATGGAGAGGGACTCGAGCCCGAGGCGCTGACGGGCGCCGACTCGGTGACCGGGGTCGGCTGCGTGGCTTCGGCGTCGCCTTCTTCCGGCGTCCCGAGCTGCCCCTGCGGTGAGGCCGGCACGGCGCCCGCCGGGGGCGGCGCGGTTGGCACACCGCTGCCGCCGGTGCTGGGCACGCCCGAGGTCGGCGGCACCGATTCGAATTCCTCGGGCAGGCTGGTGCCGCCGGCCGGGGGCGGCGGGGCGTCCTTCGACGGCGACACCGTGGTCGGGGTCGGCTGGCGCGGCGGCGCTTCGATCGGCAGCGAGTCGCCGGCAACCGCGACCAGCACCTGGCCGGTCACCCAGACCGGCGTCTGGTCGCTCGATTCCGAGTAGCGGTAATGACCGTCGCCGGCCTGCCTGGCGGCGAGGTAGTCGAGCGCGCTGTTGCCGCCTTCGCCGGCCTTGGCCGGATCGGCGCCGACCGCGACCATCCCCTGCACCGCCCAGGCGGTCGACTGGGCGTTGACGCCGCCGCCGGCGCCGAGGGCAAAACCGCCGTTCGGTCGCTGGTGCTTGCGCAGGTAGGAGAGGCCGGCCTGGGCAGCCTTCGTGCTGGGCAGCGCCTGCATCGCCGCGCCGGTGACGTCGGCGTTGCTGGGCTGGCCCGGCACATCGCCCCAGCCGCCGTCGTCGTTCTGCACCCCGGTCAGCCAGGAGCGAGTGCCGTCGAGGCCGTCGCCGGCTTCGGCCGCCCGCAGGGCGATCACGCTGAAGGACGTGGTTCCCGGCCAGCCCACATAGGAGCCGTTGGCGGCGCGGCGCTTGAGCAGGGCGCCGACCAAGTCCCGACCGGCGAACGAGCGCGGGTCGGCACCGGCGCCCTCGAGGGCGATGATCGTGCGGGCGAGGTCGCCGGGACTGCTGACTTCATCGAGGTGGCCGCTGAGGAAGTCGATCGGGCTCTTGCCGCCGCCGGCCACGTCGTAGGGGTTGCGCCCGGCCGCCTCGAGGCCGAGCATCGCCCAGCCGGTCAGTCGCGGCACTCGAGTCCGAAGACGGCGAGGAGCCGAAGCCGCCGTCGGAGTTCTGCGCCGCTTCGAGCCAGTTCGCCGCCTCGTCGGTGGCGGCGGCCCTGGCGGTTCCCGGCAGCAGGCCGGGGAGCAGCAGGATCGCCAGGATCGCCGTGGCGACGGCGGGCGTGCGCCACTGGAAGCGCTGCCGGAAACGAGCCAGCATCCGCACCATCGCCGGACCGGCGAGCAGGGCGAAGGCGATATTGCCGACGACGTGGGCGAGGTCGAACGGGATCGCGCGCGCCTCCAGGGTGAGGAAGCGCTCGAGTGAGAGATCTCCGCCGTAGGTCGCCATGAGCGAGAAGTTCAGCAACACACCGTAGGCGATGCCCGCCAGCCCGCAAACCGCGGCCAGGCTGAGGCGACCGGCGTTGCGGGTCCCCAGCGCCAGGGCCGCGCCCATCAACCCGCACATCCCCCAGCCCGCCATCTGCCAGGGAGTCCACGGCCCCTGGCCGAACCAGAAATTGGAGACGAGGCCGGCGAGGGCGCCGACCGCGAAGCCCGGCGCCGGGCCGAGCGCGTAACCGGCGAAGACGACGATGTCGGTGGTCGGCTTGAGGTTGGGGAAGGCGGCGAAGGCAATCCGGCCGGCAATTGCCAGGGCGGCAAGAGCGGCGACCAGGGCGACCACCTGCGATGGCGGCCGCGAGCGCTCATACCAGGCGAAACCACCGAGCAGGACGGCGGCGAGGATGACGAAGCTCGTCAGTTGCCAGGACATCAGCGCTCGGTCTCCGGCTGCCGGCGCAGCGCCTCGGCGCCCTGCTCGGGCGTGATCACACCGGGCAGATCTAGCACGCGCGCGACCTCGGTGGCGAAGTACCAGCCGCCGGAGAGAATGTCGGCAGCGGGACCGTCGGCGATCACCACTCCATCGCCGAGCAAGACGACGCGCTCGGCGAAGGCCGACGCGAACTCGACGTCATGGGTGGCAACGAGCAGCCCGGCGCCGCGCTCGGCGAGATCGCCGATCAGGTCGGCGAGGTCGTCCTTGCGGGCTCGGTCCATGCCGCGCGTGGGCTCGTCGAGGGCGACGAGGCCCGGCAGCGCCTCGCCGTCCATGCGGCCCGCCAACGCGATTGCCAACGCCAGGCGCTGGCGCTCGCCGCCGGAGAGATCCCGAGGATCCGCTTCGACGGCGTGCGTCCATACCGACATTCTTCAGCGCAGCCTGGCCCTCCTCGCCCGGCAAGCTCATCACCGACGCGCTCACGAACCAGATAGTCGCCCGGGTTCTGTGTCAGTAGTCGCAATATCGCCCGGCAACTCGATCTTTCCGCGCACCGCATCCGTCAATCCCGCAAGCGTCCTCAGCAGGGTGCTCTTGCCGGCACCGTTCCTTCCCATCAGGGCCAACCCGTTCGCCTCTTTCGACCGTGAGATCCACCCCGCGAAGAACGTCTCGCATCTCGCCATCGCTCCTGCTCAGCTCCACCCACAGATCCCGCACAGCGACCGCCGCGCTCGGAGGGGAGCCGGACCCCCTCCGAACGTCTTGCACTTTTTCGGCAATCCGCCCACGGCCAGCCGACCCCTCTCCACCGAAAAAGTTAAGAGAGGAGGGGGTCCGGCTCCCCTCGACCCGGCGCTCACTGGAGGAGAGGGTTTTGCGGGCGGCTCGGACGCCGACGGGCAGGGGCTCGATGCCGACCAGGGAGAAGAGGCGGGCTGCGGGGGTCTCCAGGGCCGTGTCGGCGTCTTGGGCCCAGGCGAGGAAGCTCCCGGGATCGCCATCAAAAGCGACGGCACCGGAGTCCATCGCGATGACCCGATCGGCCGCGGCGAGGCAGCGCTCGAGGCGGTGCTCGGCCAGGAGGATGGTTACCCCCCACTCCTCATTGAGGCGACGTAGGAGCCAGATCAGCTCGTCTCCGGCTACGGGATCCAGCTGAGATGTGGGCTCATCGAGGAGGACGAGGCGGGGACGGGTGACGAGGGCGGCGGCGAGGGCGACGCGTTGGAGCTCTCCGCCGGAGAGGGTGTCGACTGCGCGGTCGAGCAGGTGTGGGATGGCGAGGGCGAGGGCGACCTCCTCGACCGCCCGCGCACGTGAGGCCGGTGCATCCCCCTCATCTCGAGCGGAAGCTCGATCTCGGCTGACACCGTGGTCGAGACAACTTGCGTCTCGGGATCCTGTGCGACGTAGCCAACCACCGCGGCCAGCTCTCCCGGCCCGGCGGCGATCGCGTCGATGCCGGCTACCTCGATTCGGCCCTCGATCTCGCCGCCGTGGAAGTGCGGGACGAGGCCGCAGGCGGCGCGGAGGAGGGTCGACTTGCCGGAGGCGGAGCGGCCGGCGAGGAGGGTGAACTCGCCGGGGGGCAAGTTGAGCGAGATGTCGCGCAGGGCCGGGGTATCGGCGGCTGGATAGGAGTAGGTGACGCCGGTGAGTGCCACGGCCGGTGCCGGGCGCGTCTGGGTCGCCGAGTCAGACACCCGCGACCTCCCGCAGGTGGACACGTGTCGCGCTCCCGAACTGCATCAACTTCTCCACCCGGCAGATAGATAAGTTGATGCAGTTCGGCGAGCGAGCGGGACGGAGCGGGTGTGTCGAGGCGAGCGGCGCAGTGGAGCGAGGCCGCTTAGGGCGACAAGCGCCGCGACGGCGAGGGTTGTGGCGCCGCTGCCGATCTCGGTGGCTGGGTATTCGCTGAAGGCGTCGGCGCCGAGGGCCTTGCCGGCGATCGCTACGGCCAGGACGGCGAGGCCGACGGCGTAGAAGCGGCGGTCGTAGCGGGAGCGTCGTCCACGGATCACCTCGGGCCCGCGTCGAGGCACCCATCGGGTGAAACGTTTTTTGGTCGCTTCGGAGCCGGAAAACGTTGCACCTGTTGGGGGGTGACGGGGGTCGAGCGAGTAGCCACGCAGCTCCAGGGTTGCGGCGACGTCGACGGCGCGGTCGAGGGAGCCGGCGAGGAGGCGGCGGGCCAGGGGGGCGCGGCCGACGGGGGCGGCGCCGGGGCCGCGCAGGCGGGTGGCGTCGCGCAGGCGGGCGGCATCGGCGGCGGCCACGGGGACCAGGCGCGAGACCAGCGTCGCGGTCAGTGCCGAGCGGCCGGCGATCGGACGGAGCGCCCGCAGCACCCGGTCGGGGTCGACGCAGGCCGAGTAGACGGCGAAGGCGACCATCACGACCGCGGCGCGCAGGCCGAGGACGAGGCCGGCGACGATCGCCTCGAGCGTCACGTCGACCTGGCCGAAGAGCGGCCACTCGCCCAGGCGGGCGAGGACGGTCTCGCCGCGGCTGACCACCAGAGCGTTGACGACGACGATCAGGGCAGCCAGGGTGAGGCCCATCCAGAGCGCCGCCCGAACCGCCGCGTGGGCGCCGGCAAGACGGCCGGCGATGACGACGGCGAGCCCGACCGCGAGCAGCACGATCGGGTTCGAGTAGAGGAAGGCGACGACGACGAGCGAGCCGAGGTAGGTGACGGCGGCGCCCGGCGAGGCCGACTGCAGCGGCCGTGGCCGCGGGATGTAGGCGAACGGCGATCTCATCGCAGCGGCAGCGGGGTCTCCTTGCCCCCGTCGACGGCGACCGCGTAGTGGTCGCGCAGATCCGCCGCATCGAGCAACCCGGCCGCGGCGCTCACCCCCGCCCCACTCGCGCCGGTGACCACCCACACGGGCGGTTCTTCGTAGCGGCGGGTCGCTGCAACCAGGCCGCTGTCGGGGCCGAACTCGACGGCGGCGTCGCCCGCTTCGTCGAGCCCACTGAGGCGATAGCCGCCTCCTTCCAGCGTGGAAGTCCGCAAACACCCCGCTCGCCTGCGGGCCGCGTTCGACCTGGGCCGCGGCGGGGTCGCTCCGCACTCGCGACCAGGGGCCGACCAGGACCCGGATCGCCCCGCTCTCCGGCCGCGAAGACAAGTCCACGCCCGCCGCTTCCAGTCGTTCGTCGACCTCGGCGCAGGCGCCGCCCCCGCCCAGGCACTCGACCGCGACCGGCCGCCGCTTGCCGTCGTAACCGCCGAGAAAAGGCTGCGGCCAGGAGCCGACCACGGCGGGCACCCGCAGGGCGGCGTTCCAGTCGCGGTAGTCCCACCAGACCGACTCGCCGCCGCGCAGGCCGTAAGCGCCGGCACCGACACTCGACTCGACGCCGTTGACGTAGAAGAGCCAGTCGAACCGATCGCCGGATCGGGTTTCGCCTGCGACGCCTGTCGATCGACTGCGACGAAATCGCCGCCGTAGCTGGTGGTGATCTCGGCGTTGCGTTCGAGCGCCCGCATCACCGTGTCGGATTCGGTCAGGTCGCCAAGCCGGCGGTGCAGCACGGGCACGGTCCCGTAGTCCCGCGTCACCGTCAGCTCGGCGTCCTGCACCCCGTCGCCGGGGCCGAGGCCGCAGCCGGCGGCCACGAGCGCCACGAAAAGCAGCGCGATCGCGACCGCCGTAC
Source organism: uncultured Solirubrobacterales bacterium (assembly GCA_963720805.1). Taxonomy (GTDB): domain Bacteria; phylum Actinomycetota; class Thermoleophilia; order Solirubrobacterales; family 70-9; genus VRUE01. The sequence continues at coordinate 183,791 of CAVRGT010000006.1, forward strand.
CGGGGCCCCTCACTGGATCAGCCCCCGGGGCAGGCCCCGTTGAGGCAGACCGCGACCTGGTTGGACGGGATGTCCTTGCCGCCGGTGGCGGTCAGTACCCCCGGCGCCGAGAGCGTCACCTGGGTCGTGCCGTCGGCGCCCGTCGGGGCGCCGGCACCGGTCACGGTGACACCGGCGGCCGGCGTCTTCTTCCCCTTGTCGTCATAGGAGAAGACGCTGACCGTGAACGGCTTGTTCGCTTCCGCTTCGTGCGGGGCGAGCAGCGAGAGCTCGTCGGGATAGGGGTAGGGCTCGAGCGCCCAGAGCACTTCGTCCCCCTTGTGCAGCTTGACTTTTTCGCCGCCCTTGTTGGGGTTCTTGTGGTTGACCTTGAGGTACCAGGAGAGCTTCTTGGTCGTCTTCGACTTGCCGATCCCGCACAGCCCGAGGCCGAATTCGGAAAGGAAGTGGTCAGTGACCAGCAGCGGGCGCAATGACGGCGTCAGCTTCGAGGCCTGATTGAGCGCGCCCAGCGCGGTCGGCCCTTGCAGCTGCACCGACTTGCCGCTGCCTCCAGTGCCACCGCCAAGGCAGGTCGCCTTCGGGCTGGTCTTGATCGAGGACGTCTTGGCGTGGACGAACTCTTCGGCGAGCGCTTTGCCGCCGCTGCCGACCACGCGCAGGCTGGCCCTGGTCCCCTTCCCCGCGCCAAGCGCCGCGGTCGGGAGCAACAACAGAAGGGCCAGTGCGCACGCAGCGACCAGCCGGAACGGAACGAGTCTTGGCATTTAAGCCACCCTTTCCTCGAGGGTTGTCATGGCTGGCCGGGGACAGGTCTCCTGGCTTCCGGGGTTCCTCCGCCGCGCCTTCCCGGGGACTCTGTGTCCTCCCCAGTGGCTGGCGCCCGAAGCGCCGGCGACGTTCTTGACCCGGTCACAGTGGCGGGACCGCGCCGGTTTCTCACCGGACTTCCCTTGACCACCGACCGATTACGCCGCCGAGTGTATCCGCTGAACTTTCGTCCAGCAATCTTGGCCCGCGGCTGGGTCCTGGCTAGGGTCGCGGCCGCATCGTTTCTCGGACCACGGAAGGGGAGATATGAGACAGGGAATGCGGCTGCCGTCACCGGCATTGGTCGTTTCGGCTTTAGCGTTGTTCGTGGCACTTGGTGGGACCGTTTACGCGGCCGAAGAAGGCGCGGATCGACGGCAGGGCGGTGAAGGTGAAGTCGCTGCCGGGCAACCGCTTGAAGCCGCGCTCGATCCCGGCCAACCGGCTCAAGCCGAGCGTGCTCAAGGGCGTGCTCGCGGGCCAGACCGGCACCGATCACCGGCGCCGAAATCGACGAGCTGACCCTGGGCCAGGTGCCCGAGGCGGCGCACGCCGAAAGCGCCGACACGGCGCCAGAGCGCCGTCGACGCCCAGACCGCCCTCAACGCCGTCAACGCGATCAACGCCCAGACCGTCAACGGTCACAGCGCCGGCTGCCTGCCCGGCACCAACAGTTCGCCGGCGCCTGCTGGCAAGCTTCAGCAGCGAAACCGCAGTAAGCGCCCCGGCCGCGTCCAACGCCTGCGCAGTCCAGGGCGGCACATTGCCCGAGGCATTGCAGCTGGCTGCCTTCTCACAACAGCCGGGTGTGGTGTTGGAAAGCGGAAAGGAGTGGAGTAGTGACATCACGAGATATGAGCGACGACCTGACCTGTACAGCGTCGGGACTGTGTCAGCTCAGCGCGATCGTCGACTTCAACCGCATCGACCAACACACGTAAGTACCGCTGCGTGATCCCACTGCTTCGCTGAGAGGTCCGGACACCGTCTCTCAAAACACTCCAGCGAGGCTCCTGCCGAGCGTCCTCTCGAGAGAGGTTAAGCGGAACCCTCCCGGGGACGCACGCGAATCAGGTTTCGATCAACCCCCGCTCGATCGCATACCGAACCAACTCGGCCCGACTCGAGAGGCTCAGCTTCTGCTGGATGTGAGCCCGGTGGCTCTCCACCGTGCGGATGCTGATGTAGAGCTTCTCGGCGACCTCGGCGTTGGTGTGGCCGAGGGCGATCAGGCGCAGGACGTCGCGCTCGCGCTCGCTCAGCTCGTCGCCGTCCGCTCGTCGGCTGCCGGCGGCGAGGCGGGCGCCCGAGCGCCGGCTGCAGGTAGGTGTCGCCGACCGCGGCGCTGCGCACCGCCTGCACCAGCTCCGCGTCGGCGGCCTCCTTGAGCACGTAGCCGCGCACGCCCGCCTGCAGGGCACGGCGGGCGAAGGCGGGCTCGTTCTGCATGGTCAGGACGACGATCTCGGTCTCGGGCGAGGCCTCGAGGATGTCGGGCACGGCGTCGAGACTGGAGCGTCCCGGCATGTTGAGGTCGAGGATCAGCACCGTCGGCTTGTGACCGCGCACGTAGCGCACGGTGGTCTCAACGTCCCCCGCCTCGGCGACCACCTCGAATTCGGGCTCGGCGTCGAGCAGCATTCGCAGCGCGTTGCGGACCACCGTGTGGTCATCGGCAAGGACGATCGTGGTCATCGCGGTCCCCCGTGTGCGCTCGGGCTTTTCAGCGGCCTGCACGACGGCGAGGTTACCGGCGTCCACGATCCCAGAAGTGGAATCCATATCAGCCATGTAACGCGTCGACGGCTGCGGTTACATCGGGGTTTTCCCGCGAATCTCCGTACTCAACGGACTTTGAATATTGGATGGGCGTCCGGATAGGATGGGAGACGTCCTATCTTTTTGGAGGCTTAGAGGGTGGAGCAGCGCTGAGATGGCACAGGGATCTGACAGCAGCGCCCTGGACGAGCCGCGGCTGCGCGAGCTGATCGACGTCGGGCGCAGCCTCGTCGCCGAGCTCGACCCGGAGGTGATCTTCCAGCAGGTGCTCGAGGTCGCCTGCGAGCTGACCGGGGCCCGCTACGCGGCGCTCGGCGTGCTCGACGAGGACCGCCACGAACTGGAGCGCTTCATCACCCGCGGCATCGACGCCGAGACCCGGCGGCGCGATCGGCAACCTGCCGCGCGGGCGCGGGGTGCTCGGCCTGCTGATCGAGCAGCCGCGCCCGCTGCGCCTCGCCGAGGTCGGCCGCCACCCCCGCTCCTACGGCTTCCCGCCCGGCCATCCGCCGATGACGAACTTCCTCGGCGTGCCGGTGATGATCCGCGGCCACGCCTGGGGCAACCTCTACCTGACCGAGAAGAGCGGCGGCGACTTCGACCAGGCCGACGAGCAGGCGGCGATGATCCTCGCCGAGTGGACGGCGATCGCGGTCGAGAACGCGCGCCTGTACCGCAGCGTGCAGCAGCGCGCGACGAGATGGAGCGGGCCGTGCACCGACTCGAAGCGACGACCGAGATCGCCCGCGCGGTCGGCGGCGAGACCGACCTCGACCGCATCCTCGAGATCGTCGTCAAGCGCGGCCGTGCCCTGGTCGAGGCGCGCTCGCTGCTGATCCTGCTCGCCAGGGCGACGAGCTCGTCGCCGCCTCGGTTGCCGGCGAGCACGAGGGCGGCATCGGCAAACTGCGCATTCCGATCGCCGGCTCGGTGCCGGGCACGGTGCTCGAGGCGCGGGCGCCGCGTCGCGTCCGCGATCTCGACCCCAGCCTGATGGCCCGACCCGGGAGCCAGGACGCCGGCGTCACCGCCCTGCTCGCGCCGCTGCTCTTCCGCGGCCAACCGCTCGGGGTGCTGGTCGCGCTCGACCCGTTCGGCCGCGACGCCGGCTTCAGCGACGAAGACGAGCGCGTGCTGCTCTCCTTCGCCGCCAGCGCCGCGACGGCGGTCGCCACCGCGCAGTCGGTTGCCGAAGGCCGCACCCGCGAAAGCATCGCCGCGACCGAGCGCGAGCGCGGCCGCTGGGCCCGCGAGCTGCACGACGAGTCGCTGCAGAGCCTGGCCGGGCTGCGCGTGCTGCTCTCCGCGGCGCGGCGCAGCGACCCGGGGGAGACTCGACGGCCTGCTCGTCCAGGGCATCGAGCAGGTCGACACCACGATCGCCGAGATGCGGCGCCTGATCGCCGATCTGCGCCCCAGCACGCTCGACCAGCTCGGCCTCGGCGCCGCGCTCGAAGCACTCGGTGAACGGACCAGCAGCGTCAACGAGATCGAGGTGGAGATCAACATCGACCTCGACTTCGAGACCGGGCGCAAAGAGGGTCGCCTGCTGCGGCGAGGTCGAGGACACGATCTACCGCTTGGTCCAGGAGGCGCTTAACAACGCCGTCCACCACAGCGACGCCAAGCACGCCCGGGTCGACGTCAGCGAGGACGGCGAATCGCTGCGGGTGCGGGTCTCCGACGACGGCAAGGGCTTTGACCCGAGCGCCGGCAGCGACGGCTTCGGCCTGACCGGCATGCGCGAACGGGCCGAGCTCGCCGGCGGCACGTTCGAGCTGCGCAGCGCCCCCGGCGCCGGAACGACGATCCTCGCCGCGATCCCCGCCGTCTATCGCGAGGGCGCAAGCGAAAAAGCCGCCTGAGGCCTCAGGCGCCGAGCATCGCTCTGTAGAAGCTGTATTCGCTGCGGTCGGGGCGCAGGTTGCAGGCAAGCGCCAGGTGGTGGCGGGCGCGCTCGGTCTCCCCCGTCTTGGCCAATGCCCGGCCGAGGCAGAAGTGGGCGTAGTCGTTGACCTGGTGGCGCTCGACCACCGCCTTGAACTCGACCGCGGCGGCGGCGAAGCGGCCGGAGCGGAAGTAGGCGCGGCCGAGCGCCTCGCGCACCGAGGCCTTCTCCGGGGCGCGCCGCGCCGCCTCCTCGAGCGGCTCCGCCGCCTCGGCGAAGTCCTCCTCCTCGAGCAACTCGATGCCGCGCCGGTAAAGGGTGAAAGTGGAGTCTGCCTGTGACTCGGCGGCCATCGTCAAAGTGTAGGAGGCGCACCCGCTCGGGCCAAACTGTCCGGGCCCGTTCGTAGGGTCGCCGCTGGGATGGGAACGGGCGAGAGATGAAACTCGTAATCGGCATCGTGCGGCCCGGAGAAGGCGAACGACGTGCTCGAGGCGCTCTACCGGGCGCAGGTGAGCGGCGTCTCGATGAGCCGTGTACAGGGTCACGGCGGCGAGCTGGAGCGGGTCGAGACCTACCGCGGCACGACGGTGAAGATGGGCCTGGCGGAGAAGGTGCGCTTCGAGATCGCGGTCTCCGATCAGTTCGTCGGGCCGACCGTCGAGGCGCTTTGCGACGGGGCGCGGACCGGTGAGGTCGGCGACGGCAAGATCTTCGTCCTGCCGCTCGACCAGGCGGTCCGCATCCGCACCGGCGAGACCGACCACGGCGCCGTGACGCCGGTCGACAAGTGAGCCCGCCCGCCCTGCTCACCGCGGTGTCCGGGATCGACACCGGCGACACCGCCTGGATGCTGATCGCGACGGCGCTGGTGCTGATGATGACCCCGGCGCTGGGGCTCTTCTACGCGGGCCTGGTGCGCTCGAAGAACACCCTCAACACCTTCATGATGTGCGTCGGCGCGATCGCGGTGGCAATGGTCGACCTGGGCGCTCCTCGGCTACTCGCTCGCCTTCGACGGGACCGGCGCGCTGATCGGCGGCCTCGGCTACGTCGGCCTGCACGGCGTCGATTTCGCCCCGCGCGAAGGGACTGCGATACCCCACCTCGTCTTCATGGCCTTCCAGGCGACCTTCTGCATCATCACCGTGGCCCTGGTCTCGGGCGCGGTGGTCGAGCGGATGCGCTTCGGCGCCTTCCTCGTCTTCGCCGCGCTGTGGTCGGTCTGCGTCTACGCCGTGCTCGCCCATTGGGCCTTCGGCGGCGGCTGGCTGCAGGCCGGCGGCACCCTCGACTTCGCCGGCGGCGTGCCGGTCGAGATGGGCTCGGGCTTCTCCGCCCTGGCGGCGGCGCTGGTCGTCGGCGCCCGCAAGGACTACGGCCGCCAGGCGCTGCTCCCCCACAACGCCGTCTACGTCCTGCTCGGCGCCGGCCTGCTCTGGTTCGGCTGGTTCGGCTTCAACGGCGGCAGCGGCTTCTCGACCGGCAACCCCAGCGTGCTCGCCTTCACCAACACGCTGCTGACGCCGGCCTGCACCCTGGTCGTCTGGTTCGCGCTGGACCTGCTGCGCGGCCGCAAGGTGACCGCGATCGGCGCCGCCACCGCGATCGTCGTCGGCTGCGTCGCGATCACCCCGGCGGGCGGCTTCATCAGCCCCGGCTGGGCGATGCTGCTCGGCGGCCTCGCCGCGCTGCCCAGCTACGCGATCATCGTCTGGCGCACCCGGACGCGGGTCGACGAGACGCTCGACGTTCTCGCCGCCCACGGCACGGCCGGCTTCTTCGGGATCCTCTTCATCGGCTTCTTCGCCGAGCTCTCCTGGAACGGCGTCTCGGACGGCCTCTTCTACGGCAACGCGGCCCAGCTCGGCGACCAGGCGCTGGCCGCCCTGGCCGGACCGACCTACGCCTTCCTCGCCACCTTCGTCCTGCTCAAGCTGATCGGCGCGGTGATGCCGCTGCGCGCCTCCGAGCACGAGGAGGCGCTCGGCATGGACGTCGTCCAGCACGGCGAGGAGGCCTACGCCAGCGGCGAGGGCGCGATCCTCGTCTTCCCCGAGGACGGCGGCACCGCCCCCGTCCCGGTCGCCGACCCGGGCTGAGCGTTTGATGGATTTGCCACCGTATGCGTGGGTCAATCCATCAAACGCTGCAGGAGGTGGCGGTTAGCGCGGCGGCGAGCCTCGCCCTATGCCTGTGCGCCCGCGGCGTCGGCCTCGGCGGCGAGCGCTTTGCCGTGGCGGATCAGGTCGGCGGCGCGCTCGGCGAGCGCGATCGTCGGGGCGTTGGTGTTGCCGCGCGGCACGGTCGGCATCACCGAGGCGTCGACTACGCGCAATGCCTCGGTGCCCTCGACCCGCAGCTCGGGGTCGACCACGGAGCCGATCGCGCAGGTGCCGACCGGGTGGTAGACCTCGTACGTGGTCGCGGCGATGTGGGCGCGCAGGGCGTCGTCGGAGTCGTCGGCCGGGCCGGTGAAGGGCTCGGCGGCGTAGGGCTTGAAGGACGGTTGGGCGCAGATCTCCGCCGCCAGGCGCACCGCCGAGATCATCCGCGCCATGTCTGACTCCGCCACGTAGAAGTTGTTGCGAATGATCGGCTTCGCGGTCGGGTCGGCCGAGGCGAGGCGCACCGAGCCGCGGCTCTCCGCGGTCAGCACACAGGGCGAGACCCAGACGCCGTGCGCGCTCGGGTCGGCCATCCCCTCGTCGACGATCTGCACCGGGGCGACGTGGAACTGCACGTCCGGTGCGCTGACGCCCTCGCCGACCCGGGCGAAGCCGCCAGACTCGGCCAGGTTGGAGGCGAAGGGACCGGTCTGGGAGGCCTCGAACTCGGCCATCGCCGCCGGCTCCAGCGCCTGCAAGAGGCTCTCCGGCTCCGGTGTGGTGAAGACGGTGTAGGTGGCGGGGTGATCGCCGAGGTTCTCCCCCACCGCGGGCTGGTCGAGCAGCGGCTCGATTTCGCGCATCGCCAGGTGCTCGGCCGGGCCGATGCCGGAGAGCATCAGCAGCTGCGGTGAGTTGTAGGCGCCGCCGCAGAGGATCACCTCGCGCTCGGCCCGCAGCTCCTGCACCTCGCCCATCCGGCTCGCCTCGACCCCGACCGCCCGTTTGCCCTCGAAGAGCACGCGGCTGACCTGCGTGTAGGGCATCACGGTCAGGTTGGGCCGCTCGCCCGCCGGGTGCAGGTAGGAGACGGCGGTGCTGGCGCGCATGCCGCCGCGCTGGGTCACCTGGTACATGCCGACGCCGTCCTGCTCGGCGCCGTTGAAGTCATCGTTGCGAGCCAGGCCCGCTTCCGCCCCGGCCTCGACGAAGGCGGGCGAGATCCTGTTGCCGGAGCGCTGGTCGGAGACCGGCAGCGGGCCGCCGACCGCGTGCCACTCCGAGGCGCCGCGCTCGTTGTCCTCGGCCTTGAGGAAGTAGGGGAAGAGGTCCTCCCAGGCCCAGCCGGGGACGCCCCAATCGTCGTAGTCGCGGCGGTTGCCGCGGATGTAGATCATCGCGTTGATCGAGGAGGAGCCGCCGAGCACGCGACCGCGCGGCAGCGAGATCTGGCGGCCGTTGCAGTTCGGCTCGGGCGCCGAGTGGAAGTCCCAGTCGATCTCGGTGCGGGCGAGCTGCAGGTAGCCCAGCGGCACGTGGATGTTCTGATTGGTATCCGGCGGACCCGCCTCGAGCAGCAGGACGCTGGTGTCGGGGTCCTCGGAGAGCCGCGCCGCCAGCACGCAACCGGCCGATCCGGCACCCACGATCACGTAGTCGTACATCAACCGCTCCTCTCGTTGGCACTGCAACGCGTTGAAGCCCTGGTGGAGCCGCTACGCGTTTCACCGGCACCCGGTCCGGTCTGGCGAGTGTACGCCCGAAGTGGCCGATTGCGGGTGATTTCTTAACCGGCTGCTACGGTTAAGGGGTCGGGTTTGGCCAAACCGCCACCCGAGAGGTTCCGTTCCCTCCGTGCTCTCTTTGCATTTAGGGGTCGCTGGATCTCCCTGAATCGCAACATAAGGAGTCACAACAATCGTGTCATTTGCCGACCTCGGCATTTCTAAAGCCGTGGTGCGCGCTCTCGCTGAGCGTGACATCACCCAACCTTTCCCCGTCCAGCAACTGGTGATCCGCGACGCGCTCGCCGGTCACGACCTGCTGGTCCAGTCCCCGACCGGATCGGGCAAGACGCTCGCCTTCGGCATCCCGCTGGTCGACCGGATCGATGCCGGGCGCCAAGCGCCCCTCCGCTCTGGTCCTGGCGCCGACCCGCGAGCTCGCCAGCCAGATCGTCGACGAGCTCGATGCCGTCGCCCGCTCACGCAACCTGCACGTCGCCGCTGTCTACGGCGGCGTCGGCTTCGGCCCCCAGGTGAAGGCGGCCCAGCGCGCCCACATCGTCGTCGCCACCCCCGGCCGGCTCGAGGACCTGATCGCCCGTGGCGCGATCAGCCTGCGCAACGTCAGTATGCTCGTCCTCGACGAGGCCGACCGCATGCTCGACATGGGCTTCAAGCCGGCGGTCAGCCGCATCGTCGGCCAGACGCCGCCGGATCGCCAGACGCTCTTCTTCTCGGCCACGCTCGAGGGGGCGACCGGCAAACTCGCCGCCGCCTACACCCGCGATCCGCGCCACCACACCCACGCGGCGCCTGAGGATCACGAGGCCGAGATCGAGCACCGCTTCGTCCACGTCGACTCCCAGGCAGCCAAGCTCGACCACCTGGCGGGCGAGCTGGGCGGCCCGACGGCGGCCGCACCCTGGTCTTCGTCCGCACCAAGCGCGGCGCCGACCGCCTGGTCAAGCGGCTGCGCAGCCGCGAACTCGAGGCCGTCGCGATGCACGGCGACAAGAGCCAGGGGCAGCGCGAACGCGCCCTCTCCCGCTTCGAGCGCGGCGATGTCGAAGTGCTGGTCGCCACCGACGTGGCCGCCCGCGGGATCGACGTCGCCGACATCGCCCACGTGATCAACTTCGACGCCCCCGGCGATCGCGACTCCTACGTGCACCGGGTCGGCCGAACCGGCCGCGCCGGTGCCCGCGGTGCCGGTACCAGCTTCGTGCTCACCGACCAAGCCGCCGAAATGCGGCGGATCGCCCGCGACCTCGGCCTCAGCGCCGAGTTCGAGCAGAACCTCGGCCACGTCGCCAAGTCCGAGCGCTCTTCGAACGGGAAGCCGGGTTCGGGCCAGAAGCCCGGTTCGGGATCAGCGTCAGGTCAGCGCCGCAACCGCCGGCGCCGCAACCGCCGGCCCAAGGTGTCCGCATGAGCCCCGCGACCGCCGCGGCGAAGAAGTGGACCTGCGAGGGCTGCGGGGTCAGCGCCGGCAGCATCGACGGCAAGCCGGTGCCGATGCCCGGCGCCTGGATCAAGTCGGACGAGGGCACCTTCTGCCTCGTCTGCCGGCGCGATCGCGCCGCCGAGGCGGCGCTCGACGCGGTCCCCAGCGGCAGCCCGATCGCCGAGCGGGCAAAGATGCGGCGCGCGGCGCTGATCGAGTTCGAGGTCGGCCGCACGCCGGATCAGACCGACGGGATCATCGCCCGCGCCTGCCGCACCTCGGTCTCCGCGGTCACCCGCGCCCGTCGCCGGCTCGAGCTTCCCGACCCGCCTCCCACCTCGGAGGAGTCGCGGGCTAAGCGTCGGGCGATCAGCCGCCGATAAGAAGGTCGTGGCGGCGCACGCATGCAGATAGGGATCGGCCTCGCGGTTGCCGCCGCGCTGCTGACCAACCTCGCCTCGCTGTTCAAGCACCGGGGCTGCCGGCACGCGGCGCCGGTGCGATTGCAGGAACCGCTGCGCAGCGCCCGCAACCTCGCCTCCTCCCCCTGGTTCGCCGCCGGCTGGGGAATCGCGGCGGTGGCCTGGTTCGTCCACGTCGCCGCCCTCTCGATGGCGCCGATCTCGATCGTCCAGGCCGTGCTCGCCGGCGGTGCAGTCACCCTCGCGGTGATGGCGCAGCGGGTCTTCGGCGACGCGGTCGAGCCGCGCCAGTGGCTGGCCCTGCTGCTCGGCGGCGCCGGGCTCGCCCTGCTCGTCCTCACCGTCCCCCACTTCAGCGGCGATCACTCCGGCTTTGAGGTCGGCGGCATGCTCGGCTTCGAGGGCGGCCTGGCGCTGCTCGCCGTCGGGCTCGCGCTCGGCCACCGCTCCGCGCGCTTCGCCAGGCGCAGCGAGATCACCCTCGCCGCCGTCGCCGGCATCCTCTTCGCCCTCGCAGGCGTGGCGATCAAGGGATTGACCGGGGCCGGTGGCGTCTCGCTCGCCCTGCTGGCGCCCTGGGTCGCGCTGACCATGGTCGCCGGCATCGGCGCCCAGTACGCGGCCGCCGCGGCGCTTCAGCGCGGCGGCGCGATCGAGACGATCGGCCTGATCGGCCTGATCGCCAACGCCGCCCAGATCGCCGGCGGCGTGCTCGTCTTCGGCGACCCGCTTGCCGCCAGCCCGCTCGGCCTCGTCCTGCAGGCGAGCGCCTTCGTCATGGTCTGCGCCTCGGCCCTGCTGATCCCGGCCCGGCGGGCCGTCGCCTCGGCGGCGCTTCCCGCACCTGCCGCCTGAGCGACCCAAAGCAAACGGCGCGACGGACCCGAAGGCCCGCCGCGCCGGATGAGAGGCGCCCTCTACCGCCGCCCGTTTAGCAGCCGCTCACCTTCAGCGGCAAGTGCTTGTTCTTGACCCGCCTGCTGTTGTGGGCCCTCATGTTCAGGTAGGAGGACAGCTTGCCCTTGCAGAGGTTCCTGGAGTTGATCAGGAGGCCCTTCTTCTTGCCGCCTTCCATCTTCAGGATGAGCTTGTTCACCGGCACGTCGGGCGTACCGTTGAACACAGTCTTGATGCCTCCGTGCGGTGAGCTGATCACCCCGTATAGCTGCACGCCCACCTGGCCGCGCAGATCCGCCACCAGGTCCGGCAGCTTGTGATCGGAGGAGACCAGATAGACCGGGCCCCGGAGCACACCGTCGAGCAACGGGGTGCGGGCCTTGGCGTGACCGTAGATCGCCGCCTTCGGACACGCTTTGGCGGCGAGCTGAACCCTGGTGCACACGGTCCTGATATTGCCCTGGTCGAGGAACAGAGCGTGCGGCAGCGTCAGCGCCGTACGTTCGATGTTGGCGTCGCCTTCGTTCGCTTCGACGATCGCCCGCAGCACCGGGTGCTTGGCCCGCGTGGTCGTATTCTTGCCGCCAAGCAAGCGGGTGAACAGCTTCGGCTTGAAGCTGAGCTTCCCGCACTGGGCCGGGCGGTACGGAGCCGATACTGCGTAGGAGCTCCACGCGGCCGGATCAGCCGGGTTCGCCCCACCGCCATTGATCGATCCGCGAGTCGCCAACTCTTCGCTGCAGTCGGTCCCGTTGCGGACGAACTTGGGTCGATTGACATCGACGTTGATCGAACGCAGATCCAGCGTGACGCCGCCGAACACGTTCGGAATCGGGTCCGAGACGGCATTGACTTCCGTCGTTCTCGGATTGACGTACAGCGCCACCCGGACAACGACCGTGCCGAGGTCAAACGGACCGGAACGCGCCGGGGTGATTACTGCCATTGAGAGTGGCGCGCCCTTGTATGGGCCAGCCAGGTAGGCCTCGCCGTGGAGCGAGACCGGTCCCAACCCGGAGCCGGCAGCGGTGGTCGCCGTGCCGATATGGCTGGTCTCCGGACAACTCGGGTTGACCTGCTCCTGATAGCCGTTCTTCTGCGCCGCGACTTCGAGATTGACGTCGGGGCAGTAGAGGAGGCCGGCGAGGCTGCCGATGAGACCCTCGGGAAGGGTCACGTTGACGCCCTTGACCTCCTGTTCACCGTCGCCACGACCGATGTGGACGCGGAACGGAGTGTCTGCTCCGGCGACGCTGTTCCCGGTCAGGGCCGAGTAACCCGGCACGAACTTCCGCGCTGCCAGCGTGGTCGGGCAGGTTCCGCCACCCGGGACGCTGGAGAGAGTGAATGAGCTGCTGACCGGAACCTGTTGGCCCGGTCGTGCCCACGGTTCCATCTGCCCATTGGAATCAGCCGCTGAACAGGTCGGTGGGCTGGTCAGGACCAAGTGCGGTCCGTCGAAGCGGAGCCTGACCGATTCGAACGGAGCTTGCGGCAAACCATCCGGCTCCAGGCCGGCCAGCGCACCTTGGACTTCCTTTTCGTTGAATGTCGTGGTCAGTTGGCCGGTTGTTGCGTTAGCCGCGGTGTTGCCCACCACGCGCACAACGACGCCGTATTTTTCCGACTTCGCTTCGACCAGAACTCTGAACTCGTCACCCGATTCGGGATTCGAGCTCATCTGTTCCCCGACGTAGATGTCGCCTTTCAGCGTTTCCGGAATCGGCGGAGTGTCGATTTCAGCCGTGCCGATCTTCGAAGCGGCCGGACAGCTGTTGTCGTTGACCCGCTGATTCTTCTTGAACTGGGCGTCGCTGCAGGCGACGAGTCCGACCGAGCCGGCGGGGTTGAGCCCCATGCCCGCCGGCAGCGTCACCTTGGCGCTGCGCAGGTGCGATTGCGACTGTTCGTTGCCGCCTTCGCTCGGGACTTCGAACGGGACTTCGGTATTGACAACCGCGGGGGCCGGAGAGTCAACTGCGGCGGTCCCCGGGTTCACATCAATGCTCGGTTCGAACGGAACCGTGGCGCATTCTTCCTGTTCGTAGACGAACCCGGTCGAGTCCTCGACGTTGGCCTGGAACGGCGTCGAGCCAGTCGGGAAGGTCGGATTCGGTTCGCCGTGAGACTCGGCCCGGAACCAGGTCGGGTAGAGAGTCGGCAGTTCGTTCGGGTCGAAGCAGGTGGTCGGCGTGTTGATGTAGGTGCCGTTGCCTTCCGCCGCTTCGATGTTGCCGGCTTCTTGACCGAAGTTGACGAGCCTGCTCTGCAGAGTCGTGAACGGCGGCTCGCCCTCAGGCAAACGAATCGTGAACGACTCGTGGTAGTCGCTTTCCCAACTCACGTCGGTTTCGAGGTAGACGACCTCTTTGCCGGCGGCGACGAAGCCGAAGAGCGCCGGTTCGCCCGGATTCGGCTCAAGGTTGTAGACAGCGATTTTTGTGCCGAGTTTGGGGTCAGGTGGGATGACAGCTCCGGCCGGCAAGGTGTTGGCGGCGGGGAACGGAGGTGACGGCGCGGGAACTACGCCGCCAACCGTGGTCACGAGGGTTACTTCCTCAGTGCCCACCCTCGTGCCTTTGGCACAAATGGGAACGAATGTTTCTGGCGCGACTTCGTTTTCGAAGTCTTCGATCGAGCAGCGTGGTGTCGCCTCGGGATTGACGGTCAGTCCCGGCGGCAGATCGACCCGGAGTGTCTTGATGTCCCGATTGGCCTCAGGTCCCACGATCGGCGAGGTCGGGATCGTGATTCCAGCCGGTTCGACTTTGCCCGTCGATTCTTCGTGCTGAATGATGTAGTTCGTGAAGCCGATCTGTGGGTGACCGCCCGCCTGGATGAAGTAGTTCGGTTCGTTCGGCGAACACTTCGGCGTATCGGTCGTACAGGTAGCCGCCTGCCAGCCGTCTTTGGCCGTCGGCGGATCGTTCTGTTTTTCGATGATGTTGCCGGTGTCGGCCTTAGCGACCGACACCGCAGCTACAAGCCACAGGGCCATCACCGCACAAGCAATCAAGCGCCTTACCATTCGTCTCTCCTCTGGTCGCATTAGACGTTCCCAACGTCCCCTGCGCATGGCGCTAAACCTCTCCGCGCCTCTACGGTACCTACCCCTACCCGTCGGCTTCAAGGGGGAAAACCCGCAAAGGCGATATGGCTACATGGATCGATGTAGGCATGGGGCGTCATTTGGCTCCAACAAGCCAGGGCAGGCCAAACTGGCCTCTCAATAAGATGTTGAGCGATGACGACCGGCCCCACCCTCCCCTACGTCGACGAGCTGCCGATTGAGATCGGCGCGGATCGCGAGGCAACCTGGGCGGCGCTGCTGCGGGTGGTCGAGGGGACGTTCGCGTCCGCCCGCGGCCGCGGGCCGGCGCGGCTGCTGGGCTGCGAAGACACCGAGCTGTCGGGGCCGAGGCCTCTGACGGAGGGCTCGGCCTTTCCGGGCTTCCACGTCGAGAGCGCCGAGCCGCCGAGCGAGCTCGGGCTCGCCGGACGCCACCGCTTCTCCACCTACCTGCTCAGCTTCCGGCTCGAGGACGCGGGCCCCGGGCGCACTCGGCTCGTCGCGGAAACGCGCGCCGCCTTCCCTGGCCTGAAGGGAAGCATCTACCGCGCGCTCGTAATCGGCACCCGGATGCACGTCCTCGTCACCCGCCGGCTGCTCACCGCAACCAAGCGCCGCGCCGAGCGCAGCTGACCGGCTGGTCGGCGATCCGCCCGGTCCTCAGCGGCTTCCTGCTCGCAGCGGACGCCTTCGTCGTCGCCGCGCTCCTCGTTTCCCGCCGCCAAGGATGGCTGCCGCCCTTCATCGCCTTCGGCGCGCTGCTGATCGGCCTGATCGCCTTCGAGGTCTGGGCGATTCGCCACCGGCACGACGACGACCAGCATCGATCGCGCCGCTGACGCCCTATGCCGGGAGGTTTAATGCCAGCACTCGCAGGTGGTAGGCGACGGCCGGAATGCCGGGAGGATCGTCATACATCTTGCTGAGGTCCGCGGCCGAGAAGGGCTCGTCGATCCACTGCATCGCTTCGAGCGCGGCAACCCTGATCGGGTGGACGGAGCGAAAGACGAGCGCGTTCCAGTCCAACGGCTCGTCTCTCATCGCGTCCGCTCCCGCCAATCTCGGGAGAAACTTGGAATGTCGTTTGATTGGCGCACAGTTGGCTTCTGCGCCCCGACCGGCTTACTCCTCTTATGGGCCACCGGCCAGGGCGCTCCCATCTGTTCCGCCTTCAAGCGCCGAGCACTGACGACTGCGGCCCGCTCACCCTAGGGCTGGAACATCGGGACTTATCGCTCTTATCCTTTGGAGCGATAGACAGTTCCAAATCGCTACCTCCGAGGCAACCGGAACTTTGCCACCACTTATTTTTTCTTTACCCCGTGGTAGCCGCCGTCCAGCCTGCCGGGTCGCCACGCTTGAAGCCCTGCAAGCCGACGAAAGTGGTCTCGCCGGCTTTTCCCGATTTCGCAAGCCGATTGGCGGCCCGGCCGTGAATGGCCTGCGCTCCCTCCCACGTCGCAGCCAGAAGCGCCAGTATTTCTTTCTTGCCATCTGGATCGAGGGTCAGGGCATCCCACAGCAGGCAGAGATCCTCGTCTTCGTTCATGTGCCCAGTCCGGAACGACGACATGGTCTCCGCAAAGATTCCCTGAACGACTGCGCTGTTCAGGTCGTGTCTCTCTTCCAGCGTCATCCGGCGATAGGTGTCGTCGTAGACGACGGGCAGCATCAGAGCGCGATAGACCGGCCTCATGCTTCCGCCGACCATTTTGTGCTCGGAAAACTCGATACAGCCGGACCCGTAGAGGTCTACAACATGGGGCCGGACGTTCTTAACATCTTCATCGATCATCTTTGCGATCTCGCCGGTGCTGAACTCGCCTTCATTCAGGATCGCCAGGGTTTCGACGCGAATCCAGTGGTTGACGGAGTGAGGCAGGGCGTCTTCCGCCCGCCACTTGCGCTTCCTGAGAGGCATCCGTCCAACAGCTGGCTCGTTAGTCACTGCTAATCGTTCCCTTCAATCAGGTTCGTTATCGCTAGTCGCCCATGACCTGAGCATAAAGGCTTCGACGGCCTCAATCGGGGGTAACGAAATCCCCACTGGTAGAGAATTTTTTACCCTCTCTTCCCGTCCCGGCGCACAAGCCGGGGGACGACACGGGGAGAAGGTGAGCATGCATGACGGTAAATCCGGTCACGCCGGTTGTCCCATTGCTGCAACTCGTTAAGCAGCGATAGCCGACACGGGCCGGTTCTGTTCGCCTTGCGAGAAAGGTCGGGACCGGCCCGCTACATGCGGCTTTGGCGCATGTAGGTGCGGCGCAGAGTGGTCGTTTTGCCCCCGTATGCGGTGGTCAATCGACCACTCGTCACCCCGTTGACGGTGCTGGCTCAGCCGTTGCGGCCGATCAGCATGATTCCGGCGATCGACGCGGTGGCTAGCAGTGCCAGGGCGATATCGGTCCGGCGTTCGCTGTCTCTCATCCCACAGCTAAAACACTCCCCCGCGGGGGAAGATGCGCTCCCGCTCGGTCTCAGCCGCCTTCGTCGACGAAGGCCCGGCGCAGGGCCTCGTCGAAGGACTCGGGCGTGATCCCGAAGGGCTCGGCGCCGCTGGGGTCTGTCACCACCGTGGCGCTGGTCAGTCCCTCGATCAGGGGACGGGCGACGTTGGTATCGACCGGCGTCACCAGGCCGAGCCAGAGCGAGGAGAGCCAGGGGGTGATGAAGGGCACCGGGATCTGTCGGCGCGGCTGCTTGCCCATCGCGACCGCCATGTGGTCGAGCATGTCGGCGTAGCTGAGGATGTCGGGGCCGCCGATCTGGACCTCGCGGCCCGCGGACTCGGGCACCTCGGGGGCGCGCCGCAGGTACTCGATCGTCGCGTCGATGCCGATCGGCTGGGTCTTGGTGCGCAGCCAGCCCGGCGTGATCATCACCGGCAGGCGGCCGACCAGGTAGCGCAGCGTCTTGTAGGACTCGCTGCCGGCGCCG
The DNA here is from genome assembly GCA_963720805.1 of uncultured Solirubrobacterales bacterium. GTDB lineage: Bacteria > Actinomycetota > Thermoleophilia > Solirubrobacterales > 70-9 > VRUE01. The sequence continues at coordinate 200,873 of CAVRGT010000006.1, forward strand.
ACCACCATCGCGGCGCGGAAGTAGGTCAGCGGCGGCCCCTCGGCGATAAGGACGCGCGCGGTCTCGTGGCGGCTCTGCAGGTGCTCGGAGGCGCTGTCCCCACCGAGGCCACCGAGATAGACGACCCGCTCGATGCCTTCGCGCTTCGCCATGCGGCCGAAGTTGGCGGCACCGATGCGCTCGCGCTCGGCGTAGCCCCCTCCCCCGCCCATCGCGTGGACGAGGTAGTAGGCGACCTCGACATCCGCGCCCACCCCGGCGAGGCTCTCCGCGTCGGTGATGTCGCCCTCGTGCAGCTCCATCCCGGCCGCCTCCAGGTGGCGCGCCTTGGCCCGGTCGCGAACGAGGCAGCGGACCGCGGCATCGGAGCCGGCAAGCGCCGTAGCCAGTCTGCCGCCGACGAATCCGGTTGCTCCGGCGATCAGGACGCGTTGTGCGATCTACCCAAGTTACTCCGCCGGGCCTGCGAAGCTAAGCCGGTGCGCGTCCATATCCTCGAGCGAAGCCAGCGGGTCGCCGTTCCCCTCGACCGGGCTTTCGCCTTCTACGGCGACGAGCGCAACCTCGAGCCGCTGACCCCGCCCTGGCTCCACTTCGAGGTGACGACGCCGCGGCCGATCTCGATGGCGGCGGGCACCCTGCTCGAGTACAGGCTGAAGCTGCACGGCGTGCCGGTCCGCTGGCGGACCCGGATCGACACCTGGGAGCCGCCATCCCGATTTACCGACTCCCAGGAGAAGGGCCCCTACTCACTCTGGGAGCACACCCACACCTTCGAGGCCGACGGCGAGGGCGCGACGATCATCCGCGACCACGTCCGCTACGCAATCCCGTTTGGACCGCTGGGCACGCTCGCGCACCGGCTCTTCGTGCGCAAAGACCTCGAGCGGATCTTCGACTACCGGCGCGACGCCGTGGCCGAGCGCATCGTGCTCCCGTCGTAAGCCCGCCGCTCAGGGGGACTTGCTTGACGAACCGGGGTGGAAATCCCAGTGGGCGTGAGCAAGTTTGGCTCGGTCGCCGCTGCCGGTCAGTTTTACTCCAGCCCGCCCAGGCAGGTCGACGGTCAGATTCCCCGACCATCGGTTGGCGGGCATCGCCGCCCGATTGAATCGCCCGGTGCCCGAGAACGGGGCCGAGGGATGCAAGGTGGCGGTCTGCACCTTCGGGTCGAATACGAAGGTGCCGGCGGGCTCAACCACGTTGACAAACCGGCTGATCAAGACGCCCTCGTGGACTTCGGAGACACCGGCTTCGTAATGCGCCCGAGCCGTTGGCCGATTCTTGACCACTTTCACGTGTGGGCCTTGACGCGAAGGCCCGACGTAAGCATTGAGTTCAGCGCCAGGCAGGAAGGCGCCACCGGCCTGGCCCGAGATCCCCGGGCATACGAGGTCGACCAGAAAGCTGAGATCGCCTTTCGCGCTGGTGGCTTCAACCGAGGTGAACCCTTCCTCGCCGTTGAAGCGGATCGTCCCCTCATAGGAGCCGGAGTCAAAAGCGAACGACTTGCCGCCGCATCTCGGTCGCACCTTTTTCGCCTGACCAGAGGGGTGAAAGGTGACGGCGATTTCGCCGAGCGCGCCGAAATTGGCCTGCATCGAAGTTTCGGTCACGGTGGCGGGAGCGTCATAGAAGGCACCGCCGTGCTTACTCAAGACGAAGATCGCGACGTTGGCAGGCTGCCCTTTGCGAGCCGGGGCACCGAAAACGAATAGCGAATACCCGTTGCTCCCCTTGACTTTGAACGCGCCCGGAGCCGCCAGCGGGGTGAGGGGATTCGCCGCCAGGACATTCGACCGCGAGATCAACCGCTGAACCGGGAGCACAGGGCCGGCCTGAGCAGACGCCGCGCCGAAAATCGCTCCCAGCGCGCACAGCGCCGACAGCACCATCAACCTCCTCCCCCACCCGTTCATTGATCGACCATATATGAGTGATCAGGCGGATGCGCGAGCTACCGCTCGGTCGGCGTCTCACCCGCGAGGACCGGATCGGCCGCGGGGTCGAGGCGCGGGGCGGCGCCGATCCCGACGCCGCCGGGCAGCAGCGGGCCGAAGCCCTTGCGGGTCATCTCGCCCCAGTGGTGCTTGCCGCGGGCCAGCGTGTACCAGGAGCGCATCCTCACTACCGCGAGCAGTTGGCGGTAGCCGACGTTCTCGGCGACGGCGCAGAGGGTGAGGCGGATCAGGTCGCTCCAACCGGGATAGCGGCGGAAGGCGCGCTCCTCCATCAGGATCACGAGGAAGCTCAGCACGAGGCTGTAGGTGAGGGAGACGGCGAAGAAGGCCAGGGCGAAGGGAAGCGAGACGAGCCCGAGCGCCAGCGAGAGCGCGAACAGGGCGTAGCCGAAGCACTCGATCGTCGGGCCGAGCAGCTCGAAGAAGATGAAGTACGGCATCGCGATGCAGCCGATCCGCCCGTAGCGCGGTCGCAGCAGCATCTTGCGGTGGCGGGCGATCATCTCGATCAGGCCGCGCTGCCAGCGGTCGCGCTGGCGCACCAGCGTGCCGAGGTCCTCCGGGCACTCGGTCCAGCAGATCGGGTCGGGAAAGAAGGTGATCCGGCAGGGTTTCCCCTGGTCGCGACGATGGCGGTGCAGCCGCAGTACGAGCTCGGCGTCCTCACCAACGGTGGTCGGGTCATAGCCGCCGACCTCGACGCAGACGTCGCGCCGGAAGAGACCGAACGCGCCCGAGATGATCAGCAGCATGCCGCTCTTGGACCAGCCGATGCGGCCGCCGAGGAAGGCGCGCAGGTACTCGATGATCTGCAGGTTGGCGAGCAGGTTGCGCGGCGTGCGCACCCTGGCCAGGCGCCCGTCCTCGAACTCCGAGCCGTTGACGATGCGCACGATTCCACCGACGGCGACGGTCTCCGGCTCGGCCTGGAACTCCCAGACGAGGCGCGAGAGGGCGTCGGCGTCGAGCATCGTGTCGGCGTCGATCGCGCAGAAGAGCGGGTAGACCGCGTGGTTGATGCCGGCATTGAGGGCGTCGGCCTTGCCGCCGTTGGCCTTGTCGATGACGACGACGCGCGGCTCGAGCGGGCTGGTGTACACGCCGCGGACGAGCTGGGTCGCGATGTTCGAGCGCGGGACGCGGCCGACCTTGACCAGGCCGAAGGCATCGGTCAGGGCGGCCATCGTCTGATCGCTCGAGCCGTCGTTGATCACCACGACCTCGTACTCGACGAACTGCGAGGTGAGCAGCGAGCGCAGCGAGGCGACGATCGAGGGCGCCTCGTTGTAGGCGGGGACCAGGATCGAGACCGGCATGCTCATCTCCGACTCGGCGACGGCACGGTAGTCGCGCATCGGCCGCCGCTCGACGTAGTCCTCGATCGCCCGCCAACCGACGACCGCGAGCACGGTGAAGGTCAGCTGCAAGACGACGAAGTAGCCGAGGGTGAAGACGTTGAAGCTGTGCAGGATCTGCTCGAGCAGGCTCGTCATACGGCAGCGTGCTCCTCGACCACCGCGTGCAGTGCGAGCTGCTCGCGGGCGCGGTCGGCGGCGTAGCGATCGTCGTGCTCCAGCGCCCGCTCCAGCGCCTCGATCCCGGGCTCGCCGAGCTCGCGCAGGGCACGGGCCGCGTTGGCGCGCACCCACCAGGCACGGTCGGAGAGGCAGTCCTCGAGTGGCGCCAGGGCGTCGGTGGCAGCGAGCGCGCCGAGCGACTTGGCGGCCTGAGCACGAACCGGCCAGTCCTCCGCCGAGAGCGCGGCGATCAGCGCCGGCGCGCAGGTCGCTCCGCCGACCCGGCCGAGGGCGCGTGCGGCGGAGATCCGTACCTCGGTCGAGTCAACATCCAAGAGCGCGACAAGCACCGGAGCGGCGCGGGGATCGCCGGCGAGGCCGAGTGCCCGGGCAAGGCTGGCGTCGAGCTCGACCTCGTCGCCGCAGGGCGGGATCCCGGCGAGCACGTCGGCGACCGCGGAGGGACCCTGCTCAAGGGTGGCGATGATCGTCTCCACCGCCCACGGCGCCCCGAGCCGCTCGATGATCCGCTCCGCCGGCAGCAGGTGGGCCATCAGCGCCCAGATCAGCACCTCGGCGGCCCGCGGCGTCGCGGCCCGAGCGAGTCCCGAGCAGGCGACGAGGCGAACGTCGGGGTCGGGGTCGGCGAGCAGCGGCACGATCTGCTCGACAACCTCGGGGATGCCGGGCCGAGTGAGCAGCAGCGCGGCCCGGGCGCGTGCGGTCGGGCGACGGGAGGTGAGCTTTGCGCTCAAGGCCGGCAGCAGCGTGGAGGCTTCCGCGCCGAGGCGGATCGCGCTGAGCTGCCCGACAGCGAGCGTGGGATAGACGGCGTCGATCGAGACCGCGAGGTCGACCTGCGCGGCAACGCTGCGCACCTCATCGCAAAGCTCCGCGATCGCTTCGACGTCGCCGCCTCGAAGCACGGACTCGTAGTGGGCGCGGCGCTCGACCGAGCGCAGCTCGCGGCGATCGCGTCGCAGCTTGCGGGTGACGGCAAGGCTGACCAGCGCCAGCCAGAGCAGCAGGCTCGATCCCACCAGCACGATCAGAGCGGTCAGGGAGGTCATCGTTCTTGGCTATCGACGCGCCTTGCGTCTACCTAAAGCACGCCTCGGGGCCACCCACGCCTCAAGTCCGCGACCGGACGGTCGATGAAGCCTCAGCTCGTTTCCCCTACGCAAGGACCTTCAATGCCGCTTCGCGCTCGCCGTCTGCTCGTCCCACTGATCCTCTCGGCATCATTCGCCGCGATCGCCGCGGTTCCGGCCGCCGCCGCGCCAAGCGCGTCATCGGCGGCTGCGGGGCCGGCTCAGACGAGCAAGGCGAGCACCCGGCGCCACGGCGGTCATGTGCGGCGCGCCTGGCCCGCCAAGAAGGCGCATCGCCCCAAGACCGCGATCGGCCGCTGGCTGGCCCGCCAGGTCGGCCCGAGCGTGCCGGTCGCCTGCCCGAAGCGTCCCGCGAAGAACAACGGCCGCTGCGCCGGCCGTCGCCATAAGGCGCAGGCATCGACATCCGCCCTGGCGCCAATCGCTATGCGCGCCGCTGCGGCTCGACCCGGAACGAAGTCCTCGCAGAGCGAAAAGGTCGCGCTTCGCCTCTCGACCGGCCTGCGGATCTCTTCCCTGCAGTTGATCCGCTCCTTCGATATCCCCACCGACGACCCCTCCTACGAACGCCTGCTCAACTGGTCTTGGACCTATGACTCCGCGGTCGCAGCGACCGCCTTTGCCTCGGTTGGCCTTCAGGAACAGGCCGGGCGCCTGCTCGATCAGCTGGCGGCGCTGCAGCGCCAAGACGGCTCGATCGAATTCGCCTTCAACGTGCAGAGCGGCGAAAGCAGCGGCACCGTTCGCGCCGGCTCGGTCGCCTTTGACGCGATCGCCTTCAATGACTACGACTCCAGCTTCGGCAGCACTATCTATCTGGACGATGCCCGCCGCGCAGTCGACTACCTGCTGTCGCTGCGCAACGAAGATGGCCTTGTGCGCGGCGGACCGGACGTCAAGTGGGTCTCGACGCAACACAACATCCTCACCCTGATCGCACTGATGACCCTCTCCCAGCAGCTGGAAGAACAGGGCGACGAAGGCGCGGCAACTTACCGCGAGGCCGCCGCGGTGATCGCCAAGGGCATCGACTCTCAGCTGATTGTTCGTGACGACGGACCGGCGCACTTCCGCGAGGGCGTCGGCGATGATGTCGTGCCGCTCGACACACAGGCGCTGGGCGTCATCTACGCACGCTTCCTCGGCGATGAAGACCTGGCCAAGCAGGTCTATGAGTACGCCCAGCAGAACTTTGCGATCAAGGGGCGCTCGATCTCCCTGTCGAACAAAACGGCGTCCTACAACATGACCTACGAGGCCAAGGGCCCGTTCAGCGGCTACCGCCCCTACATCGGCAAGAAAGCGCCGGACGTACTCTGGTTCGAGGGGACCGCGGAGATGCGCTTCGTCTCGAGCTTCCTCGGCCAGCCGACCGACGTGCTCGACGCGAGCATGAACTCCTGGTGGGACATAACCCGCAAGCAGAACCTCGCCCCGCTTGGTGCCGACCGCACCATCACCAACAGTCCATACAACGAGTACCACGTCTGGCCGACCGCGGCCGCCGGGGCCTGGACGGTCCTCAGCGGAGCCGCAAAGGACACGGCGTGGGCGGATCCCTCGCAGGTGAGCGGCAGCGAACAAGTGGTGCTGGAACTCCTGCGCTGAGCCGCTAAGCCAGGGCTCCCGGACTACTCATATACACACCGCCGCTGCTCGGCAGCAGCGGCACTCCGTGGAGCAAGAACGGTCGCAGGGTGCGCCCGGTCGGACAGTGCCGGTGCTCGTTCACCTCGATCTGCGAACCGGCTTCGGCCGCCGCGAGCGCGAGCGCATCGATCAGGTCCAGTGGAACGTCCCCCTCTTGGAGTCCGAGCCCCGGGAGGACGCTGAACAAGCGTGCGATGACGACGTGATCGTGGTGACCGAGGGCCGCCGCGGTGCCGTTGACCAGCCAACGAAGCACCATCCCGGGGTCGAGCTCGCCCTCTTCGATCCGGGCGCGGGTCGAGCGGGGATGCATCGGTCCATCGGGGGACGGCGCCTGATCGCTGACCGCATAGACAGCGTCGACGCCCTCCAGCTCGGCCGGAAGATCGAGACAGCCGTACGTATCCAAGATCTTTGCCTCCACCGCGCAGTGCAGGACAACCGCCGTCTGCCCCCTGCCCTCCCTTACGGCCGCGACGTAGGCCGGGATCCACCTGGTGTCCGCCCGCACCTGCTCGACGCAGGCGAGCTCCTTGAGGCCGATCCGCTCGGCCGCGGCGATGTTCTCCGCAATCGTGTTCCTGCCACCGGAGAAGGTCGAGTTGACGTGCATGTCGCGGCTGAGCACGGGACTAGGCGTCACCGGCCACCGCGATTTCCGCCAGCAGCGTGTCCTCCGAGGGGAGGACGATCTTCGTGCCGATCTCAGAGAAGAAAGGCCGCGCGGCGGCAAGCAACACCAGCCCGCAGTCCATGGTCGGGATCAGAACGTCGATTCGGTGGCGCTCGCAGAGGTCGTAGACCGCCTCCGCGTAGGAGTCCCTGCCCCCCATGGCGTGGGTATCGACGTCCGCCGAGAAGAGCTCGAACTTCTCGCCATCCAGTGCGTTGATTACCGCGACGCCGGAGGACCCGCCGGTGCCGGCGACCAGCACGCGCGGGCGACTCATCGGATCAGCAACGGGGTGCCGACCGGCATCAGGCGCCATAGCCGCCGCACCGCCTTGTTTTGGACGCGGATACAGCCGTGGGAGGGGCGGCCGGGAACCAGGAAGGGTTCGCTGGTGCCGTGGATGCCGATGATCCCGCCGCCCGGCCAGTCGCTGAGAACGGAGTAGTCGCTGCTGCCGAACGCCACCGGCCCGTAGAGGCCGCCGGGAGCGGGCGTCCTGAACTTCTCGCGGATCCAGAAGCGCCCTGCCGGCGTCGGAGTGCTCGGCTTGCCGATCCCAACCGGTGCCCGCCAGATACGCCGGCCCCGCTTATAGAGGGTTGCCTGCAGCTTGCGGCGTACGACGACCAGCGCGGTCCGCACTCGGTAGCGGGGACCGAGCGCCGAGCGCCGGAGCCACCCCGTTCGCCCATTCGGGCGCATCGGGATGCGCACCTCGAGCCAGCTGTGCCAGCTCGAGTCCCTCCATCTGCGCAGGACCGGATAGACCTCCGGAAAGCCGTCCCCGGTGAGGTAATGGGTCCGCGCGATCAGCCGCGCGCCTGGGGTCGGCAACCAGCGAATCGGCGCCTTTCGCAGCGGGTGGGCCCAGTGCGTGAAGGTCCACTCGTTCGAGATGCGAACACTGCCGGTGGCACCGGGGACCATGGCCGCGGTTGCCGCGGCCGGAAGCACCAAGACGACGAGCACGGTGACGAGGGCGACCATCGCTCAGCCCGTGAAGTCCGGGGTCGGCACAGCCCGAGCGCAACGACGGAAGGTCCGGCTGGAGACATCCCGCCGGCCCTTGCGATCGACCGCCACCACGCGGATCGTGTTGAGCCCCGCGCGCAAACCGACGACGCTGACCCAGGCCGAGAATTGCTTGCTGGTGGTCCGCTTGATCAGCTTGCCGTCGACGAAGACCGTGACGCTTCGCAGCTTCGCCGAGCTGCGCACCTTGAACCGTGCCCTGAAGCCATCGTCGGTACAGGCGCCGCGGGCCCGGCCGGCCGTGGGGCCGCCGGGCACTTTGAAGATTCGTACGCTCGGTTTGGTTCCACCGCCGCCGCCTCTATTTCCTCCCCCTTTGGCACCGCCGCCACCGGTTCCAACGCTCCCCGCTCCGGCACCACCACCGCCGCCACCGGTTTCGGTTTCACCGCCACCACCGCCACCGCCACCGGTTTCGGGGACCGCACAGTCGGCCCTGGTCACAGTGTCGTTGATCAGCGTGACCGAGGCATTGCGAGCGAGCAGCCTGCCGCTGACGGTGACACCGCTGTTAAGCGAGATCGATTCCAGCGCCAGGATGTTGCCGGCGAAGACAGAGTCGGTGTCGAGGGTTGCCGACGAACCAACCTGCCAGAAGAGATGGCACGACTGGGCTCCGTTGATCATCGACACCTGGGAGGCAGGCGCGCTGATCAGCGTGGTCGCGGTCTTGAAGATGAAGACGGCATCCGGGTTACCCTGGCCGTTCAGGGTCAGCGTCCCGGTGATCCCAAAGGTCCCCGATTCGGAGTCATAGACCCCGGGCGTCAGGGTTTCGCCACCGAGCTCGGTGGCGAGGGTGTTGACCGGGCCCTGGCCCGCCGCGTTGTCGTAGGCGGTGGTGAGGTCGGCCTGAGCCTGCGCGGCGAGCGGGTCGGCCGGGTGGATTACCCCGTTGATTGTTCCGTTGGGTGCACCGCCGAAGCCGGTAACGGCGGGGGTTGGGGCGGTGCCGAGATCGCCGTTGATGACGCTGGCTTCTTTGTTCGTCACCCCGGCCCCCGCCAGAACGGCAAAACTGGTTGCCGTGCCGAGGCCCACCGACGTCGCCGCTCGCGCGCTGCCCGCGAATGCCAGGGCCACGATCAACACAAGTGAGGCAATGGCTTTCTTTGACCCAGCGCATTTCATCGACGAGTCACTATCCGGGCGCCCCGCAGGCAGCACAATCCCCCGGACGTATGAGCCGTTGCGAAGATCCCCCGGAAGGGCTAACCACGAAGGCGTGTTACTTCCTCGCCGCTATATCTCCCAGGTAATCTGGCCGGTGACCAGCGCGATTGCCACGGCGTGTGCGCGTGTGTGTGCGCCGAGCTTGCCCAGCGCGTTGTGAACATGAGACTTGACCGTCTCCGGCGAGAGATAGAGGCGCCCGGCGATGTCGCCGCTCTGCAGTCCGGAGGCAACCAGCGTCATCACCTCGCGCTCGCGCTCGGTCAGCTGCAGCCGCCCGGCGCCCTCCACCACGACCGGTGCCCACGTTGCTTCCTGGGCAAGGGCATTCCTCGCCTTCCCGCGCCGAGGACTCCTCGGGCGGGATGAAGACGGAAAGGTGGCGCGCGGGCAGGACGTTGGCCGTGGCGCTGAACTCAACTGGTACCGGGCCGCGGTCGGGAACGTACAGCTGGTACCAGCCCTCCGCGCCCCCGCTGGCGAGGAATCCGCCCCACTGTTCCTCGAGCCTCTTGCGCTCGGGGGGAGAGGTGAACTCGTCCATCGTCCGCCAGGGGATCTCCTCCCGGGCGATCCCGAGCAGATCGCAGGCGGCCGCGTTCCCGGTCACCCAACGACGCTGGTCATCGGCGATCAGCATCGGGTGCCGCGAGCGTTCAAGCGCCGTTCGCAGGCGCACCGCCGCTTGCGAACCGGACTCGCCGCTCTCGAGAACGGGCACGCTCACTCCATCACCGGGCAGATTGGGAGATGCCACTAAAACCCCCTGACTCTGGGGTCCTACACGCTGATTGCTTGCCGTACCTAAACACCATAGGGGAGAATCACCGTAAATTGCAAGTCTGCCCTGCCTGGTACTAACCCGTTTGGGGGATATTCACCGTGCTTCACACGTCCGGGGGATTGCGCTGCTCAAGGCGAACGCGGAAAGTGATGCTCCCGGATGGGTGGACCCTGAAGCCCACCGGACGTTGAACACACAGTTGGTTGTCTCCGGCCCCCTGGGTCCTCCCCCTGCCGGATCCAGGGGGCCACGAAATCACTCGCCGCGCCTGACCAGGTTGCGGCCCGCGTTCTTGGCCTCGTAGAGAGCGACGTCCGCGCGCAGCAGCGCGCGTCGAAGGTCGTCCTCGAGTGCGGCAAGGCCGACGCTGGCCGTGACCGAGGTATCGGCGCCGGCACTCTCCACCTCTGCCCGCAGTCGCTCCGCCAGCAACTCCGCCTCAGCGATACTCGTACGAGGCAGCAGAGCGGCGAACTCATCGCCGCCGAAACGAGCGACGAAGTCGCCCTCGCGAAGGCTTCTGGCAATCGCCCTGGCGATCAGGACAAGGACTCGATCGCCCGCATCGTGTCCTTCTGAGTCGTTCACCCGCTTGAAGCCGTCGAGGTCCACCATCAAAACCGCCAATGGCTTGGCATCGGCGAGGTCCCGGAGCCGGGCCGCACGGTCCTCGAAGGCCCGGCGGTTTGGCAGCCCAGAGAGCGGGTCGGTGTAGGCCAGGTCCTTGTAGGCGCTCGCTTGACGAGCCAGATCGCGGGCCAGATCGGCTGTTTCGGCGGCAATGCCGGAGAGATCCTGCTCAATCGACTCGTCGGACTCCTCGCCATCCCGGGGCACTTTGTCGAGCATCAAAGGCTCGGCAGGGCGCTTGCCGTCCCCTTTCGCGCCTTGCTCCTGCGGCTGCGCCCCCTGCGTCGGCGGGGTCTTCCAACTCGGGCCAAGCGCCTCGAGAGCAGTCTCGACCGCCGCCAGCAGTTGCTCGAGCCCAGGGACGAGCACCGCCCGTCGTCGTCCTCACGAGGCTGCGCGCCTTGGCCTCCATAGAGGACGATCAGGCCAGAATTCGCCAGCCGAATCTCGGTAATCGCGCGATCGAGCGCGGGGGTCGAGCTCGGGATCGTCGCCGAGAGGCAAACCAAGTCGGGCGAGCGATTCTCAACAGCCTGGAGAAGGTCGGCGAGCGGAACATCGGCGCCGAGATAGATCGTCTCGTAACCGGCCAACTCGATCACATCGGCAGCCATCCTCAACCCGAGGGCATGTCGCTCTCCCTCCACCGCCGCCATCAGCACCCGCCCGGGCATCGCCTTGTGACCGAGGCTGGGCCCGTAGATACCGGCCATCGCCTGGTGCGTCAGGGCCGTCGCGAGGTGCTCATCGGCAACGGAGATCGCGCCGTCCTCCCAGAGGTCGCCAATCCTCCACATCGCCGGCGCGATCACTCGCTGGTAGAGGCCCGCAACTCCCATACCCGCACCCAGGGCCCGCCTGGCCACGCGTCCGGCGCCCTCCGCATCGGCAACCGTAACCGCATCTTGGTAGGTACGGGAAAGGCGACGAGTGGCCTTGTCCGCCTCACGCCGGGCCGGCCCCTCGGCGCGCTCCGCTGACGTAGTCATGGGTTCTAAGAGTACGCCCGATTAGTGGCCATGACAACAACTCGGTGACATAGGACCAAACCGCGCAGCGGGCCGGGGATGAGGAAATAGCGAATTTCGAGTGTTGCATTTACACGAAAGAAGGCCTACGGTTTATTCGCCTGGTCAAGTTCCTCATGTATCTGATCAGGCCACCCCCATCCGGCAGAGGATCCGCCGGTGAATCCTTCGAAAAGTGCAAAAAGATCTGACCTGGACGGCTCGACGCTCGAGCGGTTCAGGGCAACCTCGGGGAATGCGAAAAGCAAGCCCGGCCTAGCCCGCATTCTGGTCACAGACGACAAACCAGAGATGCTCCAATTGGTCGACAAGGCCCTGGGCGAGAAATACCGGTGCGAGTTCGCAACCAGCATCGCGCAGGCTCACAAGAAGCTCGCCTCCACGCCTTTTCAGCTTGCCCTCTGCGACCTTCAGATGCTGGACGGTTCGGGCCTTGTCCTGGCTGAAGAAATCACAGAAGAACACCCCGAGACCGCGGTCGTGATGATCACCGACAAGGACGACCCCAAGGTGGCCGCGAAGGCCTTCGGATTCGGCGGCCACGGGGTCCACGGCTACCTGGTCAAGCCATTCTGGCCGGGGCAACTGCTGATCACGGCGATGAACGCCCTGCGACGGCGGGAACTTGAAGACCTCGAGAGCGCTCACAGGCGCAACCTCGAAGAGCGACGGCAGGCGATCATCGACATGGCCCCGATGCCGGTCTATGTCAAGGACGATGACCTTCGCTACGTCTTCGCCAACGCGCAGGCCGATGATCTCGCCGGCCAAGAACGGGGACAGCTCGTCGGCCAGACCGACGAGGCGATCATGGGACCTGAAGCCCTGAGGCGCACTCGCGGGGTCGATCGCGGGATCCTCAAGCAAGGCACGACATACAGGGCCGAGGAAACGCTTGCGATCGGCGGCGTTGAGCGAACCTTCCAGACGATCAAGTTCCCCCTTCTCGATGAGGACGGAATCGCCACTGCGATCTGCGGCATCTCCACCGACATCACCGCACACAAGGAGGCGCTGCTGCTGCGCGACGAGCTGGCAACCGCTCAGCAGCGAGCGATCGACGAGTTGCGGCTATCCCGCCAGGAGACGGTGGAACGGTTCAGCAAGGCGATCGAGCTTCACGATTCGTCGACCGGCAAGCACGTCAGTCAGATGGCCGCCGTCGCCGCCCTGCTGGCGGCCCGGATGGGCCTCGACCCCGAGCGGGTACACCAGCTGCTGCTGGCGGCTCCGATGCACGATGTCGGCAAGATCGGCACGCCGAGCGAGATCCTCCGCAAGTCAGGCCCCCTCACCCCCGCGGAGCGCGAAGAGATGAAGCGCCATACGACCGTCGGCTACGAAATCCTCGCCAACTCCAAGAGTGAGCTGCTCGATCTCGCCGCGACCATAGCCCTGACCCATCACGAGTTCTATGACGGCAGCGGCTACCCGAGGGGGTTGGTCGGCGAGGAAATCCCGCTCGAGGGACGGATCACCGCGGTCGCCGACATCTTCGACGCGCTGCTCAGCGACCGCTGTTACCGACCGGCGCTCGAGGTCGATGAGGCCGTCGAGATCATCAGTCAGGGCAGGGGCAGCCATTTCGACCCCCACATTGTCGATCTGCTTCTCGCCAATCTCGACGAGGCCGTCGCATCGCGATCTGAACCGGCGGCGTAACGACGAGGGCTTCGAGACGGCACTGTGCCGCGACCGCCGTAGCGCCAAATAGGCTGGCGACGATGCCCGCGCGCTCGTCGATCCGCCGCCGGCGAGGCCTGGTCGTCTTGCTGGCGCTGCTGCCGCTGCTGATCGCTTTCCCAGCCGGCGCCCGCGCCGGCGCCAATGTCCGGATCTGGGTTTCGCCGCGGGGCTCCGATGCCAACCCCGGCTCCAAGGCGGCGCCGCTCGCGAGCTTGCCGGCAGCCCAGAAGGCGGTGCGGAAATCCCTCCGCCTGCAGCCGAAGCTCGGTGTCAGCGTGATCCTGCGCGGCGGCACCTACCGGCTGGCGCACCCGCTGAAGCTGACCGCGGCGGACTCCGGGCCGGGCGGGGCGATGGTCAGCTACCGCGCCTACCAGGACGAGCGGCCGGTGATCTCCGGGGCGGCCCGGGTCCCCGGCTCGGCCTGGAAGCGCTACGACACCGAAGCGAACATCTGGCGGGCGAAGGTCGGCGACGTCTCGACCCGCGAGCTCTACGTCAACGGCGAACGCGCGACCCGCGCCGCGAGCGGCGAATACCCGGCCGGCTTCCGGCCCAACTGGAACGGCGGCGGGACGGGGAGCGGGATCGAATACCTGCCGACGATCGCACCCGGCGGGCTCAACCCGGCCAGCTGGGGCAACCCGGCGGAATGGAGCAATCCCGAAGACGTCGAGGCGGTGATCCTCACCCAGTGGAAGACGATGACGGTCCCGGTCAGCTCGATCGTGCCGGCCTCAGGCTCGACGCCGGGGCTGCTGAAGATGGCCGAACCGGCGTGGAAGAACGCCAACGTCTTCCGCGGCCCCGACGGCCAGCCGGGGATCTGGAGCTTCTGGCAGGTGACCCGTTTCGAAAACGCCTTGCAGTTCCTTGACTCGCCGGGAGAGTGGTACCTCGACGAAAAGGAAGGCTGGCTCTACTACAAGCCGCAGCCCTGGCAGAACCTGCGCGGCGCCGACGTCGAGCTGCCGCTGCGCCAGGCGCTGGTGCGCGGCAGGGGGAGCGCCAAACGGCCGATCCGCAACGTCGAATTTCGCGGACTCACCTTCACCTGCGCGACCTGGCTGCAGCCCAGCGGCGAGAACGGCTACATCTCCGACCAGGGCGGCTTCCACCTCGTCGGCGAAGGCCACGAACCGAACACGATCGGCCACGACCCGAATGACACGGCGACGCCGGGCAACGTCTCGATCCGCTTCGGCCGCAACGTGCGCTTCCTCGGCGACCGCTTCGCCCACCTCGGCGCCGTCGGCCTCTCCCTCGGCACTGGCAGCCAGCACGACCTCGTCCGCGGCAACACCTTCACCGACGTCAGCTCCTCGGCGCTGCAGCTCGAGCGGCATCGGCGCCGCCGACCACAACCCGACCAACCCGGCCCAGCGCAGCCTCGGCAACACCATCGCCGGCAACCGCGTCACCGAAGTTGGTTGGGGATACCCGGACGCGCCCGGGATCTTCATCGGCTTCTCCAGCGGCACCCGGGTCATCAGCAACACGATCGAAAACGTGCCCTGGAGCGGCATCGCGATCGGCTGGGGATGGGGGCTGCTCGACCCCGGCGGCTTCCCGGGGCTGCCCCACGCCACTCCCCAACAGTGGGGCCAGTGGGAAACGCCGACGCCCAACCGCAACGGCCTGATCGCCGACAACACGATCAGCGACTTCCTCGGCCTGCTCTGGGACGGCGGCGCGATCTACACCACCGGCGCCCAGGGCACGAGCTTCGAAAACGGGCTGCGGATCGAAGCCAACGTCGCTCACGGCAAGCGGGCGGCCGCGGGTGGCAACACCTTCTACACGGACGGCGGCAGCCGCTACATCACCGTCCGCGGCAACGCCTCCTACGACAACCCGATCGGCAAGGCCTACCTCGGCCCCCCACCCCGCCCCGGCGACCCGCTGCCCTACTCCAAGGAACCGAGCGAGGGCAACTGCGCTCGGCTACGGCTCGGACTTCGGCGGCTGCGTCACCTACGGCGACATCGCCTTCATCGAAAACACCTGGCTGCAGCCCCCGGTGCCCTTCGAAATCGAACTCAACGCCCTCGCCTACGACCTCCTCACCTTCGGCAAATTTGTCCCCTACTCCCCAGAGGGCTACTTCGACGTCTGCCCCTACACCAGCACCGGCGTCTCCTACCCGACCAACCTCACCTTCAGCGGCAACTCGACCTACCCGGCGAGCCCGTAGCCATCGACTCGGCGGAGATCACCTGATTCCGTCCTCGTCGCTTCGCCTCATAAACGGCATGGTCGGCCAGCCCCAGTAGGCCGCCCGCGTCGCTGGCGTCATCGGGGCAACTGCTGGCGCCGATCGAACAGGTCAGTCCTTTGTCGCCTCCCAAGGAGAATGCGTGGCACTCGACTGAGGCGCGGATGCGCTCGCCGGCCCGCAGCGCCTCAGCCGAGCCGGTCTCGGGCAAGACGACGACGAACTCCTCGCCGCCCCAGCGGCTCGACAGGTCGGCCGGGCGCAGGCAGTCGCGTATGACCGTGCCCATCTCCTTCAACGCGTCGTCGCCGGCAGCGTGGCCGAAGTCGTCGTTGACCGCCTTGAAGTGGTCGACGTCGACGAAGAGGACGGAGAGCGCTCGCCCGTAGCGGTTTGCGCGCTCCAACTCGTCCTTGAGGCTCGCATCGAGGCTGCGGCGGTTGGCCATCCCGGTCAGGGGGTCCTGGCTCGCCAGTCTGACCACCTCCTCGTGGGCCTCGCGCAGCTCGCGCTGCAGGCGGACCATCTCTCCCTGGGCGAAGTACTGGCGCACCGCGATCAGCGCCGCCAGCGCGATCGCGACTACGACCAGGCTCAGCTCGGGGACGAACCGGTTTCCCCACTGTGAGTCGAGCAGGGTCGCCGACCCGATCACAAGCGCCCCGAAGGGCAGCCAACTCACCGTGCGCTCGGTTGGAGCCCGCGGCGGGATCGAGGTCTCGTGCGTGCCCGGTCGAACCTCCATCTGCTGTGTCGCGGCGAAGGCGAAGAGTGCCAGCGCCCCGATCCAGAGCATGTCGGTCGGGCCGCCGGCGGTGTAGCTGCCGTGCAGCAGGGCATAGCCGTAGGCGAGGTCGGCGAGGATGAACATCGAGAGGCCGGCGACGATGAAGGCAAGCGGCCGCCGCAATCCGAGCGGGCTCCAGCGCAGCACCACGATCCCCAGGGCCGCCAGGAGCATCACGTCGCCGACCGGGTAGGCGATCGACGTCGCCATTTGCAGCGCGCTGCTGCCACCCTCGGTCACCGTTGGCGCCAGCACCAGGTACCAGATCGCCATGCCGCCACCGAGGACCGCCGTCGCCAGATCGAGCCCGATCCTGTTTCGTTGCGATCTGGTGGCCGGGGCGAGCGGCACTCGACTCAACGCCAGTCCCGCCAATAGATAGAAGGCGAGGTACGGCGGGTCCGCCAACGAGGGAAAGGGAACTTCTCCGGGACCAAAGTCATAGATCGCCATCGCCGTATCGCCGGCAAGCTGCACCCCCAGCGCCAGCGCAAACAGTCGCCAAAACCAGCAAAGGCGCCCGTGTTGTCCGCAACGGCGGCTCGCCCGCCACGCCGCGAAGACCGCGACGCTGCCGACCGGGAGGAAGAAGAGGTCGCCGACCTGCGCCCGCCCGCCCGGCAGCCAGTGAAACGCCTGCCAGCTGAGGTAGATGGCAAAGAACCCCGAGAGGGCGAGGGCCATTCGTTTCGACTGGACAGTCATTTTCGGCTTCCTGCTTATGAGCGTCGGCTTTTTCGCTAACGGCCTTGAGCAGAACGTGCCTCGAGGCGCCCGCGTCGAACCAAACTCCCCTCAATCAATCAGCCCGCGCCGCATGCCCTCTGCCACCGCTGCCGCCCGGTCGGAGACGCCGAGCTTCTCGTAGAGCTGGTGCAGATAAGACTTCACGGTTGAGGAACTGAGGTGGCGCTGGCGCCCGATCTCCGGCGCCGAGAGACCCTTTGCCAGATCGACAAGCATCTCCAGCTCTCGCGGGGAGAGCTGGGTCTGCCGATGGTCCGCGTGGCCACGGATCTGGTCCATCAGGCCGCCGTGGAGGTTGGACGGCAACACCGTGTCGCCGCGAGCGACAGCAATAACAGCATCGCTGAGTCGTTTCGCCCCTTCAGTCTTCGACATAAGGCCGGCGGCACCGGCCTCGATCAGCCCGTAAGCGTTCTCAGGGCTGAGGTCCCCAGAGACGATCAGCGCCCGGGTGGCGATTCCGTCGCGAATGATCGACTCGATTACCTGATCGCCATCGAGGTCGGACATGCGCAGGTCGAGGACGGCGACATCGGGTCGACGCTCCTTGATCAAGTCGAGCGCCTGGCGACCCGCACCTGCCTCGCCGACCAACTCCAACTGCGAATGCCTGCGAACCATGGTCGCAAGCGCCTCGCGAAAGAGTGGGTGGTCGTCGGCGACAACGACGGTGATGCGCTTTTTATTCGATTTCAACGGCTCGCCTCCGAGTCGGCGATGCCAGCGCTCAGGCGTGTGATTTCAGAACTCCATCGATCATACGGTGTCCGATGGGACGGTACGACCACCACCGTAAGTATGGCCGGGTGATAGGAGTGGCGACCGCGCCCAAGTGGCGATACTGAGGCATGGCCCAGGCAAAGCCCGCCGTTCTCGAGGACACAGCCGACCCGGCCGAGGTAAGGCCAAATGTGGATAAGCCTCGACCAAAGGTGCAATCGGCTCTTTCGACTGATCTTCGTGCCCCCCTCGCAGTAATTATGGGCTACGTCGATCTACTGCAGAACCGCGACCGGCTGGCGCTGACCGAGGAGAAGCAGAGCGAATGCTTGGAGGTCATCGAGCGCAATTGCCACGAGTTGCTTCACCTGGTAGAAAAACTCGTCTTCACGGAGGTGATCGAACCCGGTGATCTCACCGTCCATCGTCAGGGCGTTGACCTCGGCGAGTTGATCGGGCGCTGCTTCGACACCTGGACCGCACAGGCAGCGGAACAGGGCGTCGAATTGATTCTCTTCAAGGGTCCGCCGATTTCGCTTGACGGCGACGCCGACACGCTCACCGAGCTTTTCGATCAGCTGCTCTCAAATGCCGTCGAATGTACGCCGGCGAAAGAGCGCATCGAGATGAAGCTGTCAGCCACCGACACTCAGGCGGTGATCGACCTGACGAACTCCGGCACCTACTTGGCGCCGGATGAGCTCGAGCAGATTTTCGAACCGTTCTTCCAGGGGTCGAACGTTCCACCCGCGGAGGGATCCAAGGCCGATGTCGGCCTGGGGATCGCCAAGGCGATCGCCGAGGCCCATGGCGGCGCGGTCAGGGTCGGAAGCGTGCATGGCATCGCGACTCACTTTTGCGTCACCCTACCTTTGGTTGTGTTGGACAATGGTGGTTAACCCCAGCAGGGGACGTGGGCGTGACTTGATCCCGGTTGTGGCAGGCGTAACCGTGATCGCGATCGGCGTGCTCGTCCTGTTCACCTGGATCTTCGACCCGCAAGCTTTTAGGGCCATCCTGCCCGGCCTGAGAGCGATGAAGGCGAACACCGCGGTTGGCTTGATCCTCACCGGCGCCAGCATCCTGCTTCTGACATCGCCGGGCACCCCCCGCCGGCAGCGACTTGGCCTGATATTCGGGATGGCGGTGGCGGTCTTTGGCGTCGGGCTCCTCGCCGAGTACCTGATCGGCAATCTCGGCTTCGATCAGCTGCTGTTCGCCGACTCGGGGGGCAACCCCGGCCGCCCGTCGCCGCTGACCGCCGCGGTGTTCGTCTTTCTCGGGGTCTCCTTGGCGAGTCTCGATCTCGGCGGCAGAGCCTCGCGCTTGAGCCAGGCGACGGGCGCGATCGCGAGCGCGCTCCTGATTGCGGGGCTCGTCGGTCTGGCCTTCGGCGTCGCCTCCCTGCGCGGCAGCGAAGCCGGGGGGCCGACCGGAGTGGCCCTGCACACAGCACTGGCGCTCCTGGTGGCGATCGTCGGGCTCGCGTTCCTGCGGCCCGAGCGGGGAGTCGTCGCGTTTCTCAGCGGCGGCGACCCGGGTGCGGTGGTCGCCCGCCGATTGTCGCCGGTGGCGATCGTCCTGCCGCTCCTCGCCGGCTTCCTCGCGCGAGAGGGTGAGGCTCGAGGGCTCTTCGACCCGCAGGTCGGGCTTTCGGGAGTGGCGGTGCTGACGATCGGCTCGATGCTCGGCCTGATCGCGCTGACGGCCTCGCAGCTGCGCCGCTCGGGGCAGGATCGTGACCGCATCAATGCCTTCGCCCGGACCCTGATCGCCGGCGCCGGGGTCGGGGTCGCCGCTTGCGATGCCGAGGGCCGGCTCACCTTCTTCAACCCTGAGCTGCAACGCATTCACGGGCTGGCCGTCGGAGACGCCGATCCAAGCGAGTGGATCGGCGGCGACGGCACACCATTGAGGGAGGCCGTCCTCTCCTCGGATATGCCGCTGCTCCGCGCCCTGCGCGGCGAAGTTCTGCGCGGCTTGGAGATGACGATCGAGCCGCAGGGCACGGGGTCTCGACACCTCCGCGTCAACGCGGATCCGCTCCTGGACGCGAACGGAGCGACGATCGGGGCGGTCGCCACTTTCCAAGACGAGACGGAGCACCGCGACGCCGAAGAGACCCGGCGCCGGCTTGCGGCGATCGTCGAGTGGAGCAACGACGCGATCATCAGCAAGAACCTCGACGGTGAGATACGAAGCTGGAACGAGGCAGCCGAGCATCTCTACGGCTACTCCGCCGAGGAGGCGATCGGCAGCAATATCTCGATCATCGTTCCGGCAGACCGGCTGGATGAGCTGGCCGACCTGATGCGCCGGGTTGCCGGCGCGGAGCGGGTGGAGCGCTTCGAGACCGTCCGCCGCCGCAAGAATGGACAGTTGGTCCAGGTGGCCCTGACGCTGTCGCCGATCTTCGACGCCGAGAGCAAGATCGTCGGCGCTTCCGTGATCGGCCACGACATATCGGTGAGCCAGCGAGCCGACCGCATGTTCGGCCAGCTGCTGGAGATGGCGCCTGACGCCGTGATCGGCATCGGCGGCAACGGTTGCATCGAGGTCGTCAACTCCCAGACCCAGGCGATGTTCGGCTACGGCGAAGAGGATCTGATCGGCGAACCGGTCGAGGTCCTCGTTCCGGGTGGCCTGCAAAGTGAACACCCCGACCAGCAGGACGGTTATGCCGAGTTCGCCCGCCGCCGCGACGGCAGCGAGTTCGCCTGTGAGATCACGATTGCCCCGGTCGAGACCGATCGAGGCCGGATGGAGATGGCACTCGTTCGCGACGTCACCGATCGCAAGGAAATCGAGCAGGAGGCCGACCGCTTGAAGTCGGAGTTCTTCGGGCTCGTCTCGCACGAGCTGCGTACGCCGCTGACCTCAATCATCGGTTACGCCGACGTCCTCAGCGAGGAGGAAGGTGAGCGATTCTCCGAGCATGGACGCCACCACCTCGCGATCGTCAAGCGCAACAGCGAACGTCTGGATCGGCTCGTCCAAGACCTCCTCCTCGTCGGTCAGGTCGGCGCCGGCACCTTCACCATCCGGGTTGGTGTGGTCGACATCGAGGCGGTTGCGCGTGAGTGCGTCGAGCGCTCTCAGCCGGCCGCAATCGAGGCGGGGGTCGAGCTGTCCGTCGAGAGCCATGGGGTGCGCAGGTTCTCCGGTGACCAGGGGCGGCTGAACCAGGTGCTCGACAACTTGATTTCCAACGCTCTCAAGTTCACCCCCCCGCGCGGTCGGGTCGTCGTCCGAGTACAAGAACGTGGTGGGGCCTGCGTCCTCGACGTCGAGGACACCGGCCTCGGGATCGGCCCCGAGGAGATCGAGCATCTGTTCGATCGCTTCTATCGCGGCACGCAAGCCAACGCCGGCCAGGTCAAGGGCGTCGGTCTCGGCCTGGCGATCACCAAGGCCATCGTCGAGGCCCACGGCGGCGAGATCGAGGTGCAGAGCGATCCCGGTCGCGGTTCCAACTTCCGGGTGCATCTGCCAATCGAGAAGACCGCGGCAATCGACGCGGGCGGGTCGAACCAACCCGCGAGGAGCGTGAGGGTATGAACCAGGACCAAACCCGAGAGCGACCCTTGGTCCTCGTGGCCGACGACGAGCCGGACATCCTCAGCCTGGTCAGCCTGCGCCTCAGGGAGGCCGCGTATGACATCGCCTCCGCGGTCGACGGGCGCCAGGCATTGCGGGTCGCCAGGGAGCGGCGGCCGGACGCGGCGGTGATCGACGTCTGGATGCCGGAGATGGACGGCTACGAACTGACCCGGGCTATCCGCGCCGACCCCGACCTCCGCGCGATGCCGATCGTGCTGCTGAGCGCCAGCGTGCGCGAGTCGGAGATCCACCGCGGCGAGGAGGCGGGCGCCAACGACTACCTGCGCAAGCCCTTCGCTCCGTCAGAGCTGCGGGAGGCTGTCGCCGCGGCAGTGGCCGCCGGCGCCCCCGCCGAGGCACCTCGATGAGCACTTCGGAGCGCGACCAGCCGCTTGTCCTGATCGCCGACGACGACGCGGACATCCTCGGACTGGTCGAGTTCCGCCTCGGCGCGGCCGGCTACGAGGTTGCCCGAGCCGAGGACGGCAGAGAGGCGCTGCGCTTGGCGCGCGAGCTCGTGCCCGACCTCGCGGTGCTCGACGTGATGATGCCCTTCCTCGATGGCTACGAGGTGACCGAACAGATGCGCAAGGACGAGGCGATGGAGGCGATTCCGGTGATCCTGCTGACGGCCCGTGTTCAGGAGGCCGACGTGCAGCGAGGCTTTGACGCCGGCGCCGACGACTACGTCAAGAAGCCGTTCAGCCCGCAGGAGCTGCGCTCGCGGGTTCAAGCGGTGCTCGGGCGCCGCTGAGATCGAGGTGGTTGCCGGCCTGCTCGCCGTGGCAATCGGCCTGGCCGGATTCGGCCTTGCGCTCACCGCTTTTCTGCTCGCCCGGCAGACCCAGCTCACCCGCCGGCTGCGGCTGCAGGTCGAGCTCGAGGGGAGATTGCGGCCGCTCGCGATCGCGATCGTCGAGGAGCATTCCGCGCCCCTCGACCAGGTGCGATCGATGCGCCGGCGAGAACAACGTGCGCTCGCCGGCCTGGTCGGCCGTTACTCGCGCTGGGTCCAGGGCGATGCCCGGCTCTGGATCGCCGAGTTCTTCGAGCAGGCCGGGCTCGTCGATGACGAGGTCCGGGCGCTCCGCTCGAGGCGCGCCTGGCGCCGGGTGGCCGCGGCATCCGCCCTCGGCGACATGGTCGCCCGCCGCGCCCTCCCGGATCTGCTGAAAGCTCTCGAGGACCAGGACCGCGACGTTCGTGCCGCCGCCGTCCGCAGCCTCGGAGGGCTCGAGAGCGGAGAGTCGACGGCGCCGATCGTCCGCGCTTTGGTCGCGGAGCAGGTGCCGCAGGTGACCGCGGCGGGCGCACTCTTGGAGCTCGGCGAGCGCGCGGCGCCGGCGCTCCGCGCCCTGGCCGCGGAGACCGAGGCCGACCTGCGCGCCACCGCGATCCAACTGCTCGGGTACGTCGGTTCGAGCAGCGACGCGCCGATGGTCGCCGCGCACCTGCGCGACCCCTCGGCAGAGGTACGGGCAAAAGCCTGCGGCTCGCTGGCCAAGATCGGCACGCCGGACCAACACGATGCCCTGCGGCAAGCTCTGAGCGATCGAATTTGGTTCGTGCGTGTCCAGGCCGCGCACGGGTTGGGCGCCGTCGGCAGCGCCGAGGATGCCCCGCTCCTGCTCGAGATAGCGCGCCGCGATGAGTTCGACGTGGGGCGCGCCGCCGCCGGGGCCGCCGCGCGTCTGGACCCGGGGGCCGTCCGCGCCGCGCGCGGCTCCGGCGGCAGCCATGTCGAAGAGGCTGTCGACGCCCTCGCACTGGCCCAGTGATGAGCCGGGTCGGCGAGGCGATTTCCGTCTTCAGCATCGCCGTGATCCTTTACTTCGCGGTTCTCAACGGCTGCCTCCTGGTCTTTACCGCGATCGCATCGCACGACATCGTCCGCCATCTGCGTCGTCGCGATCACATCGGTGTCGAAGCGGCGTTCGCCTCACCGCTGACCCCGCCGGTGAGCGTGATCCTGCCCGCCTGCAACGAGGAGACCTGGATCGTGGAAAGTGTCCGGGCCCTGCTGCGCCTTCGCTATCCGAGTTATGAGATCGTCATCGTCGATGACGGCTCGACCGATGCGACCGTCGCCCGTCTCACCGAGGCATTCGAGGTGGTGCCGGCCCAGGTAGCGATGCGAGACAGGCTTCCCCACGCGCCGGTGCACCGGACCTATCGCTCCCGTCGCCACCCACACCTCTCCCTGGTCAGCAAGGTGAGCGCCGGAACCAAGGCCGACGCGGTGAACGCCGGGATCAACGTCGCCCGCTACCCGTACGTGTGCGTGCTCGACGCCGACGAGCTGGTCGAGCCCGACGGCCTGCTGCGGATTGCCCGCCCGCTGCTCGACGACCCCCAGGACGTCGTCGCGACGGGTGGGATTGTGCGCATTGCCAATGGCAGCGTGATCGAGGACGGCGCCGTGGTGGAGCCGAGATTGCCGGCCGGGCGGCTGGCGACGCTGCAGGTCGTCGAGTACTTCCGTTCTTTCGTCGCCGGTCGCCTTGCCTGGAGCAAGTTTGGCTCGCTGATGATCGTCTCGGGAGCGTTCGGACTTTTTCACCGTTCGACCGTGGAGTCGGTCGGTGGCTATGAGCCGGGTGCGATCGGTGAGGACTTCGAGCTGGTCCAGCGCCTCTACCACATGCTCCGCAAGCGCCGGGAGCCATGTCGGATCGTCTATGTGCCGGAGGTTGTGGTGTGGAACGAGGCGCCCGCCGACCACCGTGGACTGAGCGGTCAACGGCGCCGTTGGCAGCAGGGACTGTTCGACACGATCAGTCGCCACCGCGAGGTAATCGCCAATCCCCGATACGGCACGGTGGGGATGGTCGGGGTGCCCTTCTACCTCCTGTTTGAGCTGCTGGGCCCGGTAATCGAGCTGCTCGGCTACCTGGTCATCGGCGTCGCGGCGGTGCTTGGGATCCTGAACCTCAAGACGGCCATTGCCTTCGCGATCGTCGCCGTGCTGCTTGGCGTACTGCAGTCCGTGGCCGCCCTGGTCGCGGTCGAATTCTCATTTCGGCGCTACACCAACAAGCGCGAGGCACTGCGTCTGGTTGCCTACGCATTCCTCGACAACTTGGGATACCGACAATGGCTCGCGGTATGGCGGGTGTGGGCGCTGGTCGAGGTTCTCCTGGGCCGCGGCGGCTGGGGCAGCATCGCCCGCGAGGGTGCTCGCCCAGGCGAGCAGCCGTCGGGTTGACGTGGTCTACAACCAGCTCGACTCGAGCGCCCTAGCACGGCGCTGACTGAACGGTTTGCCACCGTATGCGTGGGTCAATCGACCACTCGTGCCGAGGGTCGCCCCAGGCCTCGGTGGCGATAGCGCCGAAACGTCCAGTCTGCGTCCACCCAACGCAAACGTCGTTGACCTGACGGACCCGTCCGTTCTCGGACTCATTGGCCTCACCGCTGAGATCCACTCAACCTCCGACTACAACCTGACCCAGGGCTGGGCGCTCGCCCTCCAGGAGGCCGGCTACGCCGGTATCCGCTACAAGGCCCGTCACGACCCGCGCGGTGAGTTGGTTTCCATTGCCCTTTTCGGGTCAGGCAAACCGCCGCGGAGCGCTGCCAAGACAACGACTATCCCTGTAGACCTGATCCAGGAAGCCTCCACCACGTTCGCGATCGCCGTCCTCCCCCGCCGCCACTCGCGACGCCGATAGGCAAGACGACGGCCGGCGGTATGCTCGCGCCCATCCAAAGGGACCTCAAGATCCGCGGATACGTCGTCGGCCAGTTTCCGAATCCACCGCTCTGGATCGCCCTCGCGGCGCTCCTCGTCACGCGACTGGCCGACGACGGCAGCACGATCGGTGACCTCGCCCGTGCGATCTTCTACGTCGCGCTGACCGTGTGGGCCTACGAGGAGGCCGCGCACGGCGTCAACCTCTTTCGCAAGGCCCTGGGGACGGTCGCGCTCGGGCTGATCGTCGTCGGCGTCGCCCGCGCTGTCGGATAGGCCCAACCCCGGAAAACCGAACCCCGTTACGCGCGTTGCTATTGGCGGACCGCTCTGTGATCATGCCGAGCGATGAGAGCACGGGGAATGTCTGGGGCGTTCGCAATCACGGTTCGGCAATGGGCCCGACTGCTCGGGCCGTCCGTTCTGGTCTCCTTCGTATTCCTGCTCGGTGCTTCGTCCGCTGCGGCGATGACGGTCACCTCGACTGGCGAGACGGGTGCCTGCACCCTTCGTGGCGCGATCGAAGCGGTCAACACGAACAACAGCGCCACGGCGTGCGGGTCGGTATCGAGCGGCGGGCTGACGCCGATCAATCTCCCCGCCAACATCTACACGCCCTCTGATGGCCAATTGCAGGTCACCTCGGGCGCGCAGCTCGAAATCATCGGCGCCAGCATCAACGACCCGGCCTCGACCGTGATCGACGCCACCGGCCCCGGCAGGGTCTTCGAAATCCTCTCCGGTGCCCAGGTGAAGCTGACCGGCCTCAAGGTTACGGGCGGCCAGACCGCAAACGGGACCAACGGGACGTCCTACGGTCAATACGGGGGTCCGGCCGGGGACGGCGGCGGAATTCTCAACAAAGGCAGCCTCAGCCTCGACCACGTTCTCGTTACGGCGAACTTCACCGGTGACGGAGGTAACGGGGCCGACGGAGTCTCGGATGCGCAAAGCGATGGGAAGGGCGGCGGCCTGGGCGGCCGCGGTGGAGGCATCTACAACAACGCGGGCGCCTATCTCTCGGTGACCGCCTCCACGATCAGCGCCAACGGGACCGGCGGTGGTGGAGACGGCGGCGCCGGCGGCATAGGGGTGAATGGGCTCGGCCACTACCCCCAGGGCGGTCATGGCGGCGCCGGCGGCCCGCCGGGATCGGGCGGAGGCATCTACAACGCGGGCAGCGCGACGATCACCACCTCGACACTGAGCGGGAACTTCACCGGCCGTGGCGGAAATGGCGGCAACGGCGGCCAGGGAGCCGGTCCGGCCCCCGCCCCAAATGGTGGCACCTTCAGCTCCGGACGGGGCGGCTACGGAGGCGACGGTGGGTCGGCGAGCTACTCGCGCAACGAATACTGCCAGTGCTACCAGCCCAACTCGATCCTCGGCGGGGGCGGTATCGCGAACGTCGAAGGTGGCTCGCTGACGATGACTGCGTCGACCGTCAGCGCCAACAACACCGGCGCCGGTGGCAATGGCGGTGGCGCGGGGATTGGCGGGCCTGACTCCAACGGCCACTCGGTCACCGGCTCCACCGGCGGATTTGCCGGCTCCGGCGGCGTCGGCGCGGGCCTCTGGACCTCCTACGGAACCTCAATCCTCACCAACGTTACGTTCAGCGGCAACTTCACCGGCGACGGCGGTGTGGGAGGCAACGGGCCCACATCAGGGTCCCTCGGCCCCGGTCCGGGTGGTTACGGGGGCGATGGCGGCGCGATCTGGTCCTACGGCGCACGATCCCCCTACTACGTGCAGCTCACACACGTCACCATCTCGAAGAACTCTCTGGGCGACGCGGGTCCCCCCGGCGCACCCGGAGCGCCACCCGAAGGAAGTGACCCGTACTTCGGCATACCCGGCGTCCGCGGCAAGGGGTCCGGCATCTCGGTCGGCGGTCGCTACGACCCCTCCGGCGCGAGCGTGTACCTCAAAAACACGATCATCGCCAACAACGGGCTCGTCTCCGATGCGAACTGCGTCGACAGTGGCGCTTCGCCGACCAACTACTTCGACCAAGGCGGGAACCTGACTTGGGGAGGCACGACCTGCCCGGGGATCAGCGCCGATCCCATACTCGGGCTGCTGCAGGACAACGGCGGCCCGACGTTGACGATGGAACCCCAGCCGGGGAGCGCGGCGATCGGCGCGATCAGCTCGGCCTGCAGCAGCGTGCCGACCGATCAACGTGGATACCCGCGACCCGGCAGCGGCTCGAGCTGCGACATCGGCGCCGTGGAGACGGGGTCCGCCCCAGCGCTCACGCCGACCACCACGGCGGTGAGCACGTCGACCAACCCAGCTACGGTCGGCCAGGCAGTCACCCTCACCTCGACCGTTTCCCCTCCCCCGGGAGCCGGGACCGTCACCTTCACCGACAATGGCACGGCAATCAGTGGCTGCAGTGCAAAGAGCCTGAACGGGTCCGGACAGGCCACCTGCTTGGTGACCTTCTCGGCCACTGGATCGCACCCAATCGTCGCCGGCTACACGGGAACCAGCGTCTACAAAGCCTCGACTTCACCCACCTTGAACCAGGTCGTCCAGTCTCAGCAGGGCGGCGGCCCCGGCCCGGGCGGCGGCTCCGAAAACGGAGCCGGAGGCGGCGGTAGCCCCGGAAACGTAGTCGGAGCCGGCGGCAGCACCCCGCCGGCGGTCACCGCCCCAGTCAAACCCAAAGCCCGCAAATGCCCGAAATCGAAGAAACGGGTCGTCGTCAAGGGCAAAGTCAAGTGCGTGCCCAAGCGCAAAAGAAAACACAACCCGTGATGCAGATCCGCCAGCGCCTCACCTATGCAAACGTCACGGCGACGATCGCCCTCTTCATCGCCCTCGGGGGCGCCAGCTACGCCGCGATCAAGTTGCCGAAGAACTCCGTCGGCTCCAAGCAGATCAAGAAGAACGCGATCACCACAGCGAAGATCAAGAACGGCGCCGTGACCGGGGCGAAGATAGCGGCCGGCTCGCTGGGGACCGTGCCGAGCGCCACGCATGCGACCAACGCTGACAGCGCGACCGTCGCCAACTCGATCGCTCCACCCGAAGCCCCTCGGATCGTCGGCTCTGCCGGTCAGCCGCCGTTCGCCTCGGGCTGGAAAAGCGACACAAACTTCGCGCCGATCTCCTTCTACAAGGATCGCGAGGGCGTCGTTCACCTCAATGGCCTGGCAGACGGTAACGAAACGAGCTTCGTGGTCTTCAACCTGCCCAGCGGCTACCGGCCGGAAACGAGGCTCTTCTTCTCCAACTTCGGCTACAGCGGCGCCACCTGGCCCGTTTACGTCGACGGCAACGGCGACGTGAAATCTGGCAGCGACACCGAGATCAGCTTGAGCGGGATCACCTTCCGGGCAACTGGTTAGGCCTAGGCTGGCCCAAGACGTTGCCCATGAACGTCCACAGAATCCTCGGCATTGCCTGCGTGAGCCTCCTCTCCGGACTCATCCTGGGCAGCTGCGGGGCAGATGCTGCTCTCAGCCTGAACGAAGTCAAGAAGTTCGACGCCTACCACCTCTATTACGCGGGCGCAGAGGTTGCCGGACTCCCACTTGAAGAAATCTTGGGTGACCCGTCGCAAGACAGTCAGCGATCATCGTGCTGCAACTTCATCTACGGAACCTGTGAACTGGAAGGAGAGGACCACCCGTCCTGCGCCCCGCCGATCGAGATCCAGGTCTTCAGCACCTGCCGCCGCTGGTTCACAGCCATCTCCGGAAAACGCCACCTTTATGCATTCCGAGGCGCGAAGGCGACCGGGGGCAAAGGCGGCGTAGAAGGAGGAAGCCCAATTGAAGTTTTCACGGGCCGGACGACGGTGGTCATCTGGGCCGACAATCGGAATATCCTCAAAGCCGCTGCCCGGAACTTGCGCGACGTCCGCGCGGCGGGGCCGCAATTGCACCTGCCGCCTCCAGTCTCGGGCTCGCTGTGGGGGAAGTTGCCCTGCCAGCGCAAGCCCGGCTAAACGCGTTCGATCCCGCGTTGCCATGACGCTGAGCCGGTTTAGCCAGCGACCTCAGGGTATGGTGGCACTGAAGGCGTTCCCTCGAGATTGCGCGCGCAACGCATTGCCGAGCTCTCCTCGATCCCTGCCGGAGTCCGGAGGTCCACGACCGCTTGGACCTACCTCCGCTGGACACGTGGC
Organism: uncultured Solirubrobacterales bacterium; assembly: GCA_963720805.1. Classification (GTDB taxonomy): domain Bacteria; phylum Actinomycetota; class Thermoleophilia; order Solirubrobacterales; family 70-9; genus VRUE01. The sequence goes on from CAVRGT010000006.1 coordinate 230,020, forward strand.
TCTACGCGGTCGAGCCCAACTGCGGCGATCCGCAAGTCGACATCCCGCAGTACAACGTCGTCACCCGCGCGAGCCTGGGCCGCTCCCTCCCCGGTTGACCGTACGCCAGCAGCGGCACTCGGTAGTCCGGCGCTAGAGACCGAGGAGCCCTCCGACCGCGAGGATCGCCGCGAGAATGCAGAGGGCGAGGAAGAGTGCGGTTGCGATGTAGACCCACCGCGGGTCGGGTTCTCCGTCAATTCCTTCTTCTTCATCCAAGGTTTCTGGGTAACGAGCGTTTGCGCGCGCAAGCTTGGCTGGGCCATAGAGATGGCGGGCCCACCAGGACTCGGGTCGGGCTAGTCTGAAGCCCGTGATCCACCAAACAATCCCGAGCGTAAACCAGCCGTAATCAAACAGGGGCCACTGACCCTTCAACACCGTGACCGTCGCCGGTCCGATGATCAGCACGACCCAGAGGCCAATTCCGTAGGCGATGGCGACCCCCGTCGAAACCGCGAGCAGTTCCACCGGGGCAGTATCGCCGGTCGCCGAGCGTGGGCGGCTGCTCCCCGCCCTCTTCGAGAGGATGCACAAATGAGCTACAATTGCGCTCGTGTCCTCCCCTGCATTCGCCAAAGAGGCGGCCTTTGTCCATGACGAGGCCCATCTCAGCTCCGAGGACATCGCCGCGGCCACCGGCGCCGCGCCGAGCACCGCACGGGCCTGGGTGGCGCTGAAGCGCATTCCCTCGGGGAAGCGCGCGCAGCGCATCGCCGAGCTCTCCTCGATCAGCGAGCGGCTGCTGCGGGTGATGGATCCGGAGTACATCCCGGTCTGGATGAACAAGCCGGTCCCCGCGCTCGACGACAGAAAGCCGATCGAGTTGATCTCCCGAGGCGAGTACCTGAGGGTCGCGCGCATCGTCTCCGCACTCGAGGAACCGGTCGCGACCTGAGCCTTGGCCATCGACGTCGACCGCATGGGCGTCGATGGCGTCTGGTACCGCCATCTCCCACATCGAGGCTCGGTCTGGTGGCGCTCGGAGCCGCCGCCCGACGGACGCTGGCAGAGAGGCGCCGCAGTCGCCGGCTTCTACCTCGCCGACTCGCGTGAGACAGCCTGGGCCGAGTGGTATCGGCAGATCGACGAGCTGGCGCTGCGGCCTGCCGATCAGCTGCCTCGTGACCTATGGCGCTTCGAGGTGGACGTGAATGGAATCGCCGACCTGCGGAGCGAGGCGCAGCTTGAGCGGGTCGGCCTCGCAGTTCCCCTTCCCCGTCGCCATGGATGGCCGGCCTTTCAGAAGGTCGGCGAGCAGCTCCACGCCGAGGGATGGAACGGCGTGCGAGCCGTGAGCGCAGCACGACCGGGGGGCAGCGAGGTCCTCTGCCTCTTCCGCGACAGTGAAAAGGTCTCCGGGGTGAAGGTGCTCCCGCCACCTACGATCCAGCGAAATCCGCCACCTCGGTCTGCCGCCTGAGAGGCTTGCTCCCCTCCAGCGTGGTTCGACCACCGTCAAGGCCCGCTGCCCAAGTACCCCTTACGGAACACAAGACGAACCACGCGGCGAGGATCGCGGCGGAATCGGTTTCGCTTGTCCGTCGTGGTGCTGCTGCATCAGATTCAGGAGGTAGACCTATTCACTGAAAGCGGCAACCTTCCAAGGATGTATCCAACAGCGACAATCACCCATAGGGCGGCAAAAACGGCGTGAATCAACCTGTCGTTGGCCCACAGCAGCGCCATTACCGCGTAGGCGAGAGCTAGCAGCAGAAATCCCCCGGCCATCCATTGTCTTTGCCGTGGGGAAAGCGGGCGACGTCGCCTTTCCTCGCCCTCATATAGCCCCAGCGTCGCAGTCGCCCGCTCGGGGTCCCCTCCAAACCGTGGCAACCCGTTTCGCGTGGTCTCAGAGAGATTCCGTCGCAGCCCCAAGACGATGACTGCCATGCCGAGCGTGATAGCGACAACCCAGGGGATGAGATCGCTGCTCATCGGGGCAAGATATCGAGGGCGGGTGAGGTACCTGTGTTCGAGTGGAAAACCTGCATACTGAACCGGCTGCTTCGCCGATCATGCCAACCGACCTCACTCTTCATGGCCGCCTGATAGGAACGGTTTTCGATCTTCTCGGGAAGAAGGAGAACGACATCACCTACTCGGTCGGCTGGGCTCTGTCGCAAAGTCGAGAGCTCGCGACCGCGTTCATCGACGATGTCCTCCCCGAGGTCGATGAGCCTTCGGTCGACATCGTCCTGTTGCAAGAGGGAGTCCCCGACGCCGGCTTCACCGACATTGAGATCAAGATCAACGACTCCGAGTTCCACATCGTCGTCGAGGCAAAGCGTGGCTACAACCTTCCCGAGCTCGAGCAGCTGACCAAGTACGCGACGCGTACGAACGAGCCGCCGGACGTGCTCGTCGTGATGGCCGAGGCATCAGGCGAGTTCGTTGCCGGAAAGCTGCCGGCAACGGTCAAGGGTGTCCCTGTTCACTACCGCTCTTGGCGTCGGCTCGACGAGCTCGTCGGTATCGCGATCAGCCGATCCAAGAGCCATGCCGAGAAGCGGCTGCTGCGAGACCTGTCCCGCTACCTGAGAGGCCTGATGACCATGCAGAACGTCAACTCGAACCTCGTCTACGTCGTCAGCCTCGGCGGGGAGATCGAGAAAACCGGAATCAGCTTCCAGGAGGTCGTCACGAAGCACGACACCTACTTCTGTCCTGTCGGTCGGGGCTATCCGAAGGAGCCGCCGAACTACCTCGGTTTCCGCTTCGAGGGAAGGCTGCAGCAGATCCGACACGTCGACTCCTATCGGGTCACCGACGACAACTACGCGGGCTTCATGCCCCTCAAGGGAAGGGTCGATTGGCCCGACGAACGGCACTGGGTCTTCCGGCTCGGTCCCGCGATCGTGCCGCCGAAGCCCGTGAGGACCGGGGGCCTCTATGGAAGCCATCGCGGCTGGATCGCCATCGACCTCCTCCTCACCTGCGACACGGTCGCCGAGGCCCTCGCGAAGACCAGCACCCGCCGAGATGAATTTGGCGAGGTTGCAACCTGATTGACGGGCGCGCTCCGTGAGTCTCACCTCGCATCTGGAAAGTCGCGATAGCCCCGTGCGGGGCGCTGGCTAGAGGAGCGCTTTCCCGAAACCCGAAGCGTCACCCGCGAGGCAAATCGCCAACTTCGTGGCGGCGAACAAGCATGCCGGATCCCGCGCGCTGTCGGTGCCGACCCGGGTCTCGTCGGCACCGGGCTCGACTACCTCCTGCGGGCCTGCCTTCGAGTCAGCTCGATCGAAGAAACCGTCGCCACCCGTGCGGTCCAGATGCTCTCACGGGACCCGTCCATCGGCATACGCGCAATCGAGGTCGAACGCGAAGCGGTCACCGGGGGGGCGAATGCGCGGCCGCTCGTACTCAATCCCAAGTTCGAGCAGAGCCGGGCGCTGGGCGGCGCCGACGCGGACCTGATCGTCGGATCCGCGAGGTCGGGATCGCTGCGCTCCGGTGGTGCTCAAGCGTCTCCTGGCCCCTTATGGCTCTCATGCACGAACTCGCCCCCACTGCGCCCGGGACGGTCGTCTTGGGAAGGATCAGGGCTCCTACTCCAGTGTCCCCCGACCTCGGCGAGCTTCGCGCCGAGTTCGCCCACGTCGTAGAGCAGAGCCGCCGCACTCGCCCAGGCGGAGCGCTCAAGAGCGTCCCACCACGCCCGCGCAAGGTTCGGTCCTAGTCGGGACCGATCAGCGACTACCGCGCCGAGGGAACCTCGCTCCAGAGCAGTGGCGGGGCGATGAGCTGACCTCCGTCATCAAAGCGCTCGCCTGCTCCCCGCCAGGCTCGCGTCTACGACCAGCGCGCTCAGTGCGACTCGCGAGAGCGCCGCACGGCGACCGCTACGTTCGGCATCGGCTCGCCGGTCAAGGTCTCGCCCCAGCCTGCGGGCAGCGGAGCCATCTCCGGCTCATCAACCGGCTCGTCGGGGACGACGATCCGCGCACGGGCCACCCTGGCCTCATCTAGGTCAAGTACCTCACGCAACAGCTTCTCCTTCGCAGTCACGGTTCAAGCGTACCGACCGACCCCGCGTAAATCCGCTACCGCTACGTCCTACTGGACAAAGGCTTGGAGGGCGACGCTTACCTCAGCAGCACTCAGGGGGCCGAAGCGCAGCGTCCAGGCCCCGCCGAGCTCCTGGCGAAAGGAATGGCGCACCCCGTGCTCCTCAAGGAGCTTCGTATGCCGCTCTGCTCGCTCATAGCCGCTTGCCCCCTGGAAGCTGGCATCCAGGCCATAGCTCCCGTCATCCATCGGCCAGATCATCATCCGATCGGGCACCGGTCCCACCTGGGTCGGGAGGCTCGAGATCGTCACCGGGGTGGCATCGGACGACGCCGCCATAGCCTTGAGCGACGCTTCAGTCCCGGCGCGTGTGGGGCTGCTTCTTGCGAACCCTCCGGCTAACCACCTTGACCTCTGCCCCAAAGGGCCTCTACTACGGCGGCGACGGTCTTCAGCTCGGGATTGACTTCGGCGGTGAAGAATCGGCGGATACTGGACGGCTCCTTCCTCAGAGTCGAGCGCCTCGATCCGTGCCAAGCTGAGTCAGTGGCCCACCACAAGCGCAAGCGCCCCAAGCATCGACGTAACGGCTGCCTGCTGTGCAAGCCGCACAAGCTGACCGCCAATGTCAAGGCGAAGCGCCGGCAAGATCGGAGTCGTTGGACCAGCCACGAGAGAGCCGCCTGGTAGCAACGGCGCGCTGAAGCGCCCCGCCGCGTTAGATTGGAACCGATGGCGCTGCCCACCGAGGTATCGGATCCCGCGATCTCGCTCATCGCGACCTACTGCGCGACAAAGGTTCCCGCCGAACACGACGACAAGCTGAGAACCGAGTACAAGGTCCGCGGAAACACGATCACGATCTACGAATGCCGCCCGCCCTGGCGGGAGGACTTCGGCCCAGACTGGACCAGGATGCGGATCTGCACTTTCGAGTGGGATCCGACGACCCGCCTCTGGACGCTCTATGCACGCGACCGAAACGACCGTCGACTCGAGTACCCGTACATCAAACCCGTGCGCGACCTGGCGCCGCTGCTCCGCGAGCTCGACAACGATCCCACCTGCATCTTCTGGGGCTAGGCATCGGGCTGGGCGCCGTCCTGAAGTACCCCCAGCGGAACACAAGTCGAACCCGATAGCGCGGATCGACGCTGATTCGGTTTCGCTGGCACGGTAGCGCGCTTCGCAGCCATCGACCGGAATCGCCGCGCATCGACGGCAATCGGCCTGCCGGTTGCGGCGAAATCAAAGCCCTGCTTCTTATCCCTTTGCCGTTTTCTTCGCTTTCACTTCTTCCTTCAGCGACTTGCCGAGCATGCCGAGGATTAGGACACCCACAACCGTGACGATTGCCGTCCAGATCGTCCGGTTGTCACTGCTCAGCGCCGCGTTCAGCGGCGATTCGGGCATCGCCAGCCCCCACGCCGCAAAGGCGACGACGGCGGATACGGTCTCTAGCACGGGAAAGGACCGTTTCCCGTCCGAGCCTCGGTTGCGGCGGTAGGAGGACCAGAGCCAGAGGACGATCACCCCGATCATTGCCACGTAGATCACCCACCGTAGAAAGAGGCGCTTATCGCCACCTGGTTCGATCGTGGCGACGATCGTGGCCACAAGGAACGTGTAGAGAGCCAGCGGCTCGGTCGGAATCGCCGCGACGAGCGTGCTGAGGTAGCTGCGCTCTTCCGTATCGACTTTCGATTCGTCGTCCTTCTTCTTCTTCATTGCGACGTGTGGCTTACCAGTGTCGCGTTGGGCGGCGATCCTGGTCAGGGTGGACAGGCTCATGCATGACCTCCTGGTGCTCGTTCGACTGGGTTCGTCCACCCTCTCATTCGTGACGCAATGCTGCAAGCACATGCGTATAAACAGGGAAATCCCCGTTTCGGCCGGGCTCGATGGCAAATACAAACCGAACCTCGGCTTCCCCGAGGCTCGGTGCGTATGTACTCAACCTGCTTCGGCTGAACCACCTCCACCGGGCACTCCGAGGATCGACTCGCACTTTTCGTTGGCCGCTTCGAACTTCGGGTCTTCACGGTCAACTTCGGATTCGCTGAACACCGGCCCTTCGCCGGAGACATTCGGTTCGGGTAGGTCGTAGCCGTTTTCGCGCATGCAGGCGGCGTATTCCTTGATCGACTTACGGAAGGCGCTGGAGTTCATCGGCGGCGCCCCTTGCGGTTTGCCTTGGGGCAGTTCGACGCCGCATTCTTCGAACGCCTTTTTCATCTTCGCCCCGCCTTTGAAGCCCTGAGGCGGTGCCCCTGCGGGCGGTCCCCCTTCTGGCGGTCCACCGGCCGGCGGGCCTCCTTCGCCCGGTTCGGGCAGTTCAACTCCGTTTTCCTTCAGACAGGCGCGGGTTTCGTCGCTGATTTCGGCAAAGCCGCCGGGACCGCCGGCCTGTTCAGAGCTCGCGGCGCTGCTTTCTTCGCTGCTCGAGTCGCTGCCGCTGGAGCCACCGCAGCCTGCGAGCAACAGGGCTGCCGCTGCGACCAGTACCAGGTATTTCCTCTTCATCGTTTCCTCTCTCATTGGAGCTTTTTGGAGTGCGCGCCGGAGAGCTCATTCACCGAAGATTTCGACCGAGCCGCCTTCGCCTTCGCTGCCACCGGAAGCCGGGAATCCACTCGCCGCACTCGTTTCCACGCCGGATTCAGTGGCGGCGATCGAGCTGGCCTTCACCGTGGAGCCGTGCTTGGCCCCCTGCACGACGACGCTGTCGCCGGGGCGGATCTTCTTTACGCCGACGTTGGAGTCCCGGCTCACCTTCGATCCGTCTTCGACCCGCACGGCAACGGTGGTGCCACCCGAGTCCTTGACGTAGATCGTGTGGCCGTTGACGCTGGAGACCGTGCCCGACACAGCCGCGCTCGAGTTTCCGCTGGGGAAGCTGGTCGGGAGGTCAGTAGGAATGCCGGCAGGTAGGCCCGCGGTGGCGCCGCCCCCTTCGCTCCCTTTCTGCACCAGCACGCCGCCGAGGAAGCCGGTCGCCGCGATCAATATCGCGATCAGCGCCAGCGGCAAAGGAGCGAGCAGGCGATTGCGTGGTCGCGGGGGAAGCTCTTCCTCGACCGGCTCCTCCCAATCACCGTCAAGCGATGGCTCCAGACGATCGTCGTCGCGCTCGTCGGTTTGCGGCTCGGTGGCCTGACTCATCTCGTCCTCCAGTTCGGTGTTGTCGCCGCGCCTACTCAAAGCGCAGCGCCTCGATTGGCCGTAGGCGCGCCGCCCGCGCCGCCGGATAGGTGCCGAAGAAGAGGCCGGAGCCGAGCGAGGCGACGGCGGCCAGGGCGATCGAGTACGGCGCCACCGCCGGCTGCACGCCTGCGATCTTGAACTGGCTGCCGATCAAGCCGACCGCGATGCCGAGCACGCCGCCCATCGCCGAGACCAGCAGCGCCTCGGTGAGGAACTGGGCGAGGATGTCGCTGCGCCTGGCGCCGATCGCCTTGCGGATGCCGATCTCCCGGGTCCGCTCGGTGACGCTGACGAGCATGATGTTCATCACGCCGATCCCGCCGACCAGCAGCGAGATCGCCGCCACCCAGGCGAGCAGCGTCGTGAAGACCCCTTCGCTGGAGCTGGAGGCTTCGATGATCGAGCCCTGGTTGATCACCGTGATCCCTTCGCTGACGCCGTGGCGGTCCTCGAGGATGGAGGTCACCTGCGCTTCGGCTTCGCCGATTGCCTCCTTGCTCACCGCCTGCACCGTGATCGAGCTCAGTTCGCCGTAGCCGGAGAGGGTGTCTTCGACGGCGCTGATCGGCGCCATCACGATGTCGTCCTGGCTCTGGGTCCCGCTCGAGCCCTTGGCCTTGGTCGTGCCGATCACTTCGAAGCTCTTGCCGTTGGCCTCGATCGTCTTGCCGACGGCGCTCTGGCCCGGGAAGAGTTCGGAGGCGACTTCCGGCCCGATCACTGCCACCCGCGCCCTTTCCTTCACCTGCGCCGCGGTGAAGAAGGAGCCCGATTCGACCTGGTAGTTGCGGGCCTCGGCGTAGGAGGGCGTGGTGCCGACGAATTCGCCCGGTTCGTAGCTCGAGGATTCGTAGACGAGTTCGGTGCCGCCGGCGCTGAGCACGGGCGAGACGCTCTTGATCGCCGGTGCCTTGGCCGGGTCTTCGAGCGCTTCGGCGTCTTCCTGGGTCAGCGTCACCGAGACCGACGCCGCGCTGGCCGTGGCGGCGCCGGGGGTCGCCAGCACCGTCAAGGTGTTGGAGCCGAGCGCGTCGATGCTTTCCTGCACGGCGTTCGAGGAGCCCTTGCCGACCGCGATCAGGACGATCACCGAGGCGATGCCGATCGTGATCCCGAGCACCGTCAGCGCCGTGCGCATCCGGTGCGACGTCAGCCCCACCCAGGCGGTTGGGATCGTCTCGGCCGCCATCAGGCGCTCCTCGCCAGCAACGGTGCGCGGCGGGTGACCTCATCGTCGCGGATCGGGCAAGTCGGAGACGACGAGCCCGTCCGCGAGCCGGACCACGCGATCCGCATGTGCGGCGACCTCGTCCTCGTGGGTGATCGTCACGACCGTGTGGCCGTGGCGGTTCAGCTGCTCGAACACCGCCAGCACCTCCGCGGTCGAGCGCGAGTCGAGATTGCCGGTCGGCTCGTCGGCGAGGATCAGCGCCGGGTTGGTGACGATCGCCCGCGCGATCGCGACCCGCTGCTGCTGGCCGCCGGAGAGCTCGGCCGAGCTGTGATCGACGCGGTCGGCCATCCCGACCCGCTCCAGCGCCCACAGCGCCCGCCGCCGCCGCTCGCCGCGGGGCAGGCCGGCGTAGGCGAGCGGCAGTTCGACGTTCGCCAGTGCCGAGACCTTGGTGACGAGGTTGAAGCCCTGGAAGACGAAGCCGATCTTGCGGTTGCGCAGGTCGGCGAGCTCGTCCTCGCTGTGGGCGCGGACATCGGTGCCGTCGAGCAGGTAGCGGCCCTCGCTGGGGGCGTCGAGGCAGCCGAGCATGTTCATCAGCGTCGACTTGCCGCTGCCCGACGGCCCCATGATCGCCACGTACTCGCCGCGCTCGATCCGCAGCGAGACGCCGCGCAGCGCGTGGACGCGCATCTCGCCGATCACGTAGGTGCGGGTCATCCCCTCGACGCGGATGACCGGATGTCGACGGGTGTCCATCAGCCTCCACCCGGGAAGCCAGCGGGCGGCCCGCCGCTGCCGAAGCTCGGAAGCGAGCCGCCGCCGGGGAAGCCGCCGCTTTCGCCGCTCGGTGCGCCTGCGCCCCCGGCGGCGGTGGTGATTTCGGGCAGCACCACCGTCTCCCCCTCCTTGAGGCCGCCGAGGACCTGTGTCGTTTCGTCGCCTTTGAGCCCGGTGGTGACGCTGCGCTGCGCTTCCACGCCGTCTTCGAGCACGGTCACGCTGCCGCCGCCCGGTCCGGAGGTGATCGCTTCGCTGCTGACGCTGACCGCGCCCTGGACCTGTTCGACGACGACTTCGGCGCTCGCCGACATCCCCACCCGCACGCCCTTGGCACTCTGCGTGACCGTGATCGTCGCCGGGTATTCGACGACGCCGCTGCTCGAGCCTTCGCTCGGCAGGACGTCGACCTTCGTCACCCGGCCGGCGAGTTCGGTCCCTTCCATCGAGCTGACCGAGACGGTCGCCGGCTGGCCGACCTTGACCTTGCCGATGTCGGACTCGCTGAAGGAGACCTCCATCTTCAGCCGGCCGAGCTGGCTGAGCACGATGGACACCGAGGAGGAGCGGCTGGAGCTTTTCGACGAGCGGGGAGCAGGCCGCCCCCTGGATTGTGAGTGGGCGAGCCTTCGCCGCTGAGTTTCGACGAGCCCGAGACGGAGGCGATCGTGCCCGAGATCGGGGCTCGCAGCGCGGTTTCGCGCACTTCCTGGCGGGCACTCTTGACGCTGAGCTGCGCCTGGCGCAGCTTCGCTTCGGCGGTGGCGACGCTGACGGTCGCGCCTGCCGGCGAGCTGGATTCCGCTCGCTCGGTGCCGCTTCGCGGCTGCTCGGTTTTCCTGCGCGCCCATTTCGGCTTCCGTGCTCGCCGCTTCTTCTTCGCTTTCTTCCGCCGCTTCGAGGGTTTCTTCGGCTTCGGCGATCTGCGCTTCGGCGGAGGCAAGCGAAGCGCGCGCGGAGCTGGAGTCGATCCGCGCCAGGACATCGCCCTTGCTCACCTTCTGGCCCGCTTCGACGTCGATCTCGGTAACTTCGCCCGAGCTGCCGAAGTTGAGTTCGACCTGCTTGGCGGCTTCGAGGCTGCCGTTGCCCGAGACGGTCGATTGCACGACGCCGCGCTCGGCGGTCGCGGTGCGCTGCGTCGCCGCCGAGCCGGCCGAGGAGGAGCCGATCGAGGTGATCGCCAGGGCGATCACGATCAGGCAGCGGATCCCCAGTACCCAGTTGTGCCAGCCGCGTCGTCGCATCGACGGCATCTAAGGGGGGCTTCCTTAGCGCCACCGCAGAGGCGGTGAAGAAGTGCGTAAGAAATCAGTCGCCAGGCGTGGGCGCGGCCGGCTCGGCTGGGAAGCGGAGCGTCAGCACCGCCCCTCCGCCCGGCGCGCTCGCGGCCTCAACCTCGGCGCCGTGAGCCTCCGCCGTCTGGCGCACGATCGCCAGCCCCAGCCCCGAGCCCGGACGGCTGCGCGCGTCGGCGGCGCGGTAGAAGCGATCGAAGACGAAGGGGAGGTCCTCCTCGCGGAAGCCCGGGCCGTGGTCACGGACGCTGAGGGCGCCGTCGGCGAGTCGCACCTCGACGGTGCCGCCCTCCGGGCTCCACTTCGCCGCGTTGTCGAGCAGGTTGTGGACGGCGCGGGCGATCCGCTCGGGCACTCCCCGCACCGTGCAGGGCGAGAGGCTCGCCTCGAAGCTGAGCCCCGGCGCGTGGCGCCGCGCCCGCTCGATCTCGGCGGCGACGATCGCTTCGAGACCGACGTCGTCCAGCAGCTGCTCGGGCTCGCCGCGCCGCGCCAACTCGACCACGTCGTCGACGAGGCGGGTGACGTCGTCGATCTGCTCGACCAGGTCCCGCTCCAGCTCGGCGCGGTCGCGGTCGGAGAGCCTGTCCTCGCCGCGCAACAGCAGCTCCAGGTTGGCCTTGAGGCTGGCCAGCGGCGTGCGCAGCTCGTGCGAGGCGTCGGAGACCATCTGGCGCTGCGCGTCGGAGGAGCGCTGCAGGGCGTCGAGGGTGGCGTTGTAGGAGCGGGCGAGGCGTCCGAGCTCGTCGTCCTTGCCGTCGTCTGGCAGGCGACGGGAGAGGTCGGCGCCGCCCGCGATCGACTCCGTCTCGTCGGTGAAGCGGGTGACGGGCGCGAGCGAGGCGCGTGAGACGAGCGCCCCGAGCACCGCCGCGAGACCGATCCCGCCCGCCGCGACGATCGCAAGGATCAGCAGCAGCTCGCGCAGGACGCTGTCGACTTCATCGAGCGGCCGGGCAACCTGCACGGCGCCGCCGCCGTCAAGAGGCTCGGTGAGCACGCGCAGGTGGTCCCCGGCGACCGTCTGGTCTTGCAGCAGCGCCCCTCCTTCGCCCCGCGCCACTTCCCTCGCCTCCGCGGTCAGCGGCACCCTGATCGTGTCCTGGGAGGGCAGCTTCCGCACCGCACCCGTCGGGCCGATGATCTGGACGAGCCCGGTGGCGCCGCCGAAGCGCGCCTGGGGAGGTTTCGGCAGGCGCAGGTTTTTGGGCGGACTCGGCGGCGGGCCCTCGCCGGACTGAGAAAAGAGCTGGATCGCGTCGGCCCGTTCGTGCAGGGCGGAGTCCACCTCCCCCCGCAGCTGCGAGCGCACGGCGAGGTAGGCGGCGAAGGAGGCGGCGAGGACGGCAATCGCGACAGCGACAGCCGCGGCTACGGCGAGGCGCCGGCGAATGGTCATGAGCGCGGGCGGCGCAGCACGTAGCCGACGCCGCGAACGGTCTGGATCAGTCGCGGCTCGCCGCCTTCCTCCAGCTTGCGCCGCAGGTAGCCGACGTAGACGCCGAGGGAGTTGGAGTCGGGGCCGAAGTCATAGCCCCAGACCTGCTCGTTGATCGTCGTCCGCGAGAGCACCTTGCCCTGGTGGCGCATCAGCAGGTGCAGTAGCGAGAACTCGGTGCGGGTCAGCTCCAGCTCGCGGTCGCCGACGCGGACCTCGTAGCGCACCGGGTCGAGGACGAGCCCTTCGTAGCGCAGCATCTCCTCATCCTCATCACTGGAAGAGCTGCGACGGAGGAGCGCTCGCAGGCGCGCCAGCAGCTCCTCCAGGGCGAAGGGCTTGACGAGGTAGTCGTCGGCGCCGGCCTCAAGTCCCCGCACCCGGTCGGCGACCGTCTCACGCGCGGTCAGCATCAGGATCGGTATCCGCTCTCCTGCCACCCGCAGCCGTTCGCAAACCTCGAGTCCGCTCAGGCCCGGCATCAGAACATCGAGGATCATCGCGTCCCAACTGCGGTCACGCAGCAGCTCAATCGCCTCCTCGCCGCTGGCCGCCTCGGTGACGCCGTAGCCCTCGAGCGCCAGCGCTCGCCGCAGTGCCGCACGCAGCGGGTACTCGTCGTCGACCACGATCACATCCATCACACACTGAGGATGGCGGGCGAAATGAAGAGCAACATAAGAGTGTGCAGCGGGCAGCGGGTCGCGTCTTCTGGAGCCGCGCGAGCACTGCCGATCCCGCACCGTGCCTGTCACCTGTTGCCGTGAGCGTTGCCGCCAAGCAAAAAAAATGGCCTCTCACGGACGAGATCGGCTTGCCAGAGCCATACCCCCAGCGGCACACAAAGGCGAACCACGCTGCGCAGATTCGCACCGATCCGATTTCGCTGCACGCCGGGAAAGAGGTCAAGAATCAGATTTATCTGATACCATCAGTACCATGATCAGCCTGACCGCAACGGAAGTCGCCAGAAGGTTCTCGCAGGTGATCAGCAGGGTCGGCGCCGGCGAAGAGGTTGAGGTCGTTCGCAACGGCGTCCCCGTCGCCCAGATGCGGCCGGCCCGAGGCCCCCAGGTCGTCTCCGCGGCACGCTGGCGCGAGCTGATGGACAGCGCACCAGCCGTCGACGAGAACTTCGAGCACGACATCGAAGCGAGTCGTGAGACCATCGGCCCGCCGGACCCGGCTTGGCCGTCCTGATTGACACCTCGGTCCTGGTCAACGCGGAGCGACGCGGCCTATCGCTTGAGCGTGCCCTCGGTGAGGAAGGTCGGGCAATCAGCGCGATCACGGCCAGCGAGCTTCTGCACGGCGTCCACCGTGCCAAGGGTGACGGCGTCCGAAGCCGACGACAGGCCTTCGTGGAGCACTTGATCTCCTCGATCGAGCCATTGCCCGTCACGACCACTGTCGCCAGGACTCACGCCGAGATATGGGCTGGACTGGAGCGACGCGGAGAAGTGATCGGCGCGCATGACATGTGGATCGCGGCGACCGCCCTGAGTCATGGCATGGCCGTCGCGACCGCGAACGCAACCGAGTTCGAGCGAGTCCCCGGCCTCGCGGTCGTCGCGCTCTAACAGACGATGGCCGCTCGGCAGACAATACACTTCAGACCGCGTAGGGTGGGTGTACGAGTGAGCAGCGTCGAGCCCCCACGCTTCCAGGTCGGTCAAGAGGTTCTGGTCGATCAGGGCCTACCCGGAGAGGTCGCGGCCGTCAAGCGGGGAACGGTTCCCGGCGTCTTGGGCCTGCCTCCGCTGGACACTTGGCTCTATACGGTCGAGCCCGAAGCCGGCGGCGAGCCGCAAACCAATGTCCCGGAGTACAACGTTGTCACCCGCGCGGACTTGGGCTGGCCTCTCCCCTGATCGGCCTCACGCGCAACAGTCCCTACTTCGACCACCGCAACGAGCAGTACCGCTACGGGGATTCGAACCCCGGTTTCCGGACTGAGAAAAGCCCTCTGTTTGCAGGGCTTTTAGCGGTTCGGTGGCATATCTGGCTTGACAACCGCAAACAGCCGCAAAGCGAACGCTTCCGGCGAAATTCGCTATTTGCGGCTGTTTGCGGTTGTCAAAGAGCACGCTGTTGCTTTTTTGTTGCCGAGCGACGGCATGCTGTTACCCCAGGGGTGGCGCCCGATCCAGCTCGTCCGTGTAGGGGTCAAAGGACCAACGCCAGGGCAACGCCCTGCGCGAAAGGAGACACGATGACCCAGCTAGCGAGGACCTCCTCCCCCGGCATCTACCGCGCCCACGGAAAGAGGTGCAACGGTACCAGCCGCTGCGACTGCCCCTACGTGATCATGTGGCGCCACCGCGGCCGCCAGCACAAGGAAACCTGCCGCACCTTCAACGAAGCGCGCGAGAAAAAGTCACTCCGCGACTCGGTCGACAGCAAACCGCTGGAGCGGACCCGCTTCGGCGACTACTTCCCGGATTGGATCGAGACCTACGCTGGCCGTACCCAGCGCGGATTCTCCGAGACCACGCGGCCTGAGTACCGGCGGACGATCGCGAACTTCGCGCTGCCGCGCTGGAAGACCCTGAAGCTCAGCGAGATAGAGCCCAAGGATGTCCGAGAGCTCTTGATGGCGATGCGAAACGAAGGCAAGAGCACGTCGATGATCAGGAAAACGAGGGCGTCGCTCTCTGCGCTCTTCGCCACCGCGCTCGAGGACGGATTGATCAGCTCAAATCCGATCCGCGGCGTCCGCATTCCGTCACCCTTGGTCGAGGAGATACCCACCGAGGAGCGGGCCAAGGCCATGACAAAGGCCGAGCTGGCGACCTTGCTCTCAGCGATCCCAGAGGACTGGCACCTCTTCTTCGAGTTCATGGTGCACACCGGGCTGCGGATCTCAGAGGCGGTCGGCCTTACCTGGAAGCACCTAGAGCTGGAGGACAATCCGCGGGTAAAGGTGCGCGAGCAGGTCTATCGAGGCGTACGCAAGACACTGAAGAGCGGTGCGGGTCGGCGAGACATACCGCTGGCGCCAAAGATCACGGCGAGGCTGATCGCGCATCGAGAGGCGAACTACTCCGGCCCGGAAGAGCCCGTCTTCACGTCGAAGGTGGGCACAGAGTTGATTCGAGGCAAAGTCGCCGAAAACGTGCTCAACCCCGCGCGCGACCTCGTAAAGATGAAATGGGTGAGCTTCCACGCGTTCCGCCATACCTGCGCCTCGCTGCTCTTCGCCGAGGGCAAGAACATCAAGCAAATCCAGACCTGGCTCGGCCACTCCGACCCGGCCTTCACCCTGCGCACCTACATCCATCTCCTCGACGACGGAGTCGGGGGAGCTGACTTCCTCGACGACGCAGTCGAAGTCGGCCGTGGACCGTGGAGCAAGGACCCGGAGGAATAGGACAAAGGCGACGAGAGCTACCCGGCGTTGAGAGCGTCTGGTAGCTCTCCCTCGCGACAGTCCTCATCGAACACGGCTCCGCCGAAGACGGAATCAGCAGCATCCACATACCCAGGGCACTGCAGTTCTCGCACCTGACCACCGCTTCCTCGCCGTCACGCAATACGGCGCGCGCCTCGTGCCCACGGGATCTGGCTTCACCGGCGCGCCGGGCCGCGAGCATGAAGAAGTGCTCCCTCTGACATCTGCGCACTCGACAGCGGCCCAGACCTGCCGTCCGCCTATCGCGCCGGGGAGGTCGGCGGGTTCGATGCCGCCTAGCCGTCTATGCGGTGCACGCCTCCGCAAGACTGCGCGATTCCGCCCCTACGCAATCCGCAGAAACGAGCCCGACTCAAGCCGCGAGATACGCTGCGCCTCGCCCTCGCCGGTGTCGGCTAGGAACTCCAGGACTTCACGGTCTTTGAACCAGTTCTTCTGCTCGCCGTGGAGGCGTTCCAGCTCCAGTGCGGGAACCTCGGCGACGACCTCGTTGGCCTTTGCCTCGATCGCGGCCAAGAGCAGTGGCTCGTCGTCGATCGTTTTCGCCAATTCAGGCCAGCGCAGACGGAGGGCGACCCAGCGGCCGAGGGCGATGAGCTCGTCGCGGGAAAAATCTAGACGACAGGCCGGGTCCTCGTTAGCGACGTAGAGCTGCAAGCGGAAGGCGTTGTCGAAACGCTTGATCTGCCTTGGGTTGTGGCCCAAATATGGGAGCAACGCGAACTCTGCTTCGACCACCTCCGGTGAATCCTGGATCCACGAGGCTCGCACTCGTCGCTCGCCCAGCCTCTTTATTTGGGGGCTCGCGTCCACCCTCGATGAGGCCTCAGCGACCTCGGCAAGTCCCTCAGGCGCCTGGCGACGAATCTCGGCCTCGACCCGCCCGACCGCCTCGCCATCGATCGGCATAGCGCCGACGACGGGCGCGCCGGCCGTAATCCAGGTAAGAAGACGTCTGACCGCGTCATCGTCCGGCCGTGGAACGGTGACCGAGATCTGCACCAGCTTGGCGAGAAAATGCATTCCGAACCCGCGTCCCATCGACGGCGAAGCCTCGAGCAGGCCCTGCACGGTCGGCCCGTAGGCGACCTCGATGTTGGTGGCGACGATCTCTCGGTCCAGACCAAGAACGAAAACGCACCCGTGACGACCGTCGGAGTTGAAGATTTGGTTCATCGCCTCAACGACCTCCACCACATGCGGGCTGGTGCAGCGGTCGAGGTCGTCGACGAAAACCGCAAGCGCTTGCGGGTTGTCCTCAGTGTCCGGGGCGAGCACACGGGCGAGACTGCGAATGTCCTTGTCGGCCTCAGAGGTGAAACCGAGCTTATGGTCGTAATCAGGGGCGCTGGCGTAACGTTCGATCGCGCGCTTGAACGGCATGCTGGCGATGCCCCAGTAGTGGCCCGCCGCAACCGAAAACGCGGCAAGAGCAGAGAAAGCGCCGGCGGCGGGGGCAGAGCCGTTTGGGTCGAGACTCGTGACCGCTATGACGACGGCGACGGCGGCCGCGATTGGCGGCCACACGCCCTTCAACAAGAACCTGAGCAAGCCTAGCCGCTCGCGCTCGACCCGGATCCGAAACCAAATTCGCTGCGGAATCGGCATGTGTTTCTGCGGTTGCTCGTAGATCGCCTTCGCCAGGGCCGCCCAAAGCCGTTCGCTGTGCTCGTACTTCCAGGCCGGAAAATCGACGGTCCACCACTTGCGCTCACTCGGGTGGCGATCACCCGGTTCGCGTAGAAGGTTGCGCAGCTGCAGCATCACGGAGGACTTGCCCGCGCCCCAGGCGGCGCCGATCGCCAGGGCCAGCGGCAGCGGCGTCCGCCGCGTGTTTAGCAGAGCCCTCAGGCCCTCGACCAGTGGGCTGAAGCCGAGGAGATCGACCTCCGAAGGTAGATCGGAAACCGCGGCCGCCTCGAGGATGAAGCCATTCGAGTCGGTCTCGGACGAACTGTTCGGGGCCTCGACGCTAGCGGGTTCGGGCATCGGCGATGGTGTCGAGTGAGTGGGCGAGTTTGCGAACGCGGTCGAGCGCAGGCTTCACTTCGCTGATGTTCAGGTTGCCTCCGCGCACGAACGCTTCGATCGAGTTGGCGGCGAGGTTGAGGAACCACTTCCCCTTCGAAAAACCGAACAACTCTTCGTAGACGCCCAGCCGGCGCTTCGCGATGGCTGGGGTCCAGCGCTCGTTGAAGCCGCGGATATAGGGGTGCTCATCCCGGAACTTCGACACCAGGTAACGCTCGAGGAACCGCGTCGCCACCGCCGAACGAAACGAGTCGTCCTGGATGTCATCAGAGGTCACCTCGCGCGGGATCCGCGCCGGCCCAAAGGCCGCTTCGGTGTTCAACGCGCTCCAGAAAAGGTACTCCGTGGTCTTGTATAGCGTCATCGCCAAGAACCTGCCAGCGTCCAGCAGCTGCACCTTGGCACTGGCTTTGAGCTCATCCTGATCGTCCGCGTCGGAGAAGCCGTCGATCCTCACCAAGCCAACATCGTCGTGCGTACGCTTCTTGGCGAGCTCCCGCAGCGCCTGTTCGATCCGAACCTGCCCAACGCCCAGCTCGCCCAGTTCCAGGTAGATCTTTCCAACGGCTGCCCGTCCGCGGTCGCGCTTCGCCAAGTACTGCAGCACGCGTAGCCGGAGGAAATGGAGTGGCGGGTCGGTGTTCTCTTCAGCTCCCTCAAACACCATCACGTTTTTCAGGGGCCGAGGTCGATCCTGTTCGGCGTCTTGCGTAGCCCAGAAGAGGAGGTGGCGATAAAGCAGGCTCCGCGCCACGCGACGCAGCCTCAATCGCTCACGCCCGGAGCCACTTACCCGATTCGCCTCAACCGACTCAAGCAAGCCGCGTAGTTGATAGGTGTGAGTCTTGTCTTGGAGAATGTCTGACGCGAAGATGGTGAGGCTCAAGCCACACTCCCGCAGCGAGCCGTTGTGCCAGGAATGGATGGCCGCAGCGAACTCCCAGTTGTCGTCCTTGAGTTTGGGGTCTTTCTCGTCAGTGCGGAAAATGTCGTAGACCATCAGGTCGACCAGTTCCAAGACATGATCGAGGAATTCGCCCACGCTCGCCTCTGAAAGCTCGGCGGCAAGGTGCGAGGCTTTCTCGGGATCAATCGCGCGCCGCAGCCGCTCGATCGTCTCCCGATCCTTGAGAACCGCGAAACGCTTCTCCATCACCTCCTGGGTTATCGCGATAGGAGACTCGCCCCCTGCTTCACGAGAAGCCATAGGGCGCTTGCTCATCGGAATTCGCCGGGGCCGCGGCAACGTATCCAATGCCTGCTGGATGAGATCGGCATTCTCAGGTCGGACGGCAATCGCGCCACGCACTCGGTGCGGCGAAGACTGAACCATCGCGGCGAGCGTGAAGCCGCAGTCACTGACCACGTCGTTGTCGAGATGGTCGACGTTGTCGATAATGACGAGGGGCTCGTAGGGCGTGCGCTCGCCGATGTATTTGAGCAGGAACGGCAGCTTGTCGCGGAAGGTTTCCGCAGCGAACCTCGCGGTACCGGCCTTGATGACATCACGGTACTCGTTAGCCGAACCGAAGTAGCGCCACTCTTCGACACTGGAGAGACGTATCCCTTCGCCTTCGAGGGTGTTCTGGAACTCTTCGAACGCGAGACTCTTCTCGTGCAGATACGCCTGCCACCCTTCGGGATCGCGTAGCTGGTCGCGTAGATGTCCGTAGACCTCTCGATGCATCGTTTCGGCGACCGAATCGCGATCAATCATGCTTTCGGTGAATTTGTTGGCGTCGAAAACGTACGGTATGAGATTGGCGGCGTGCGAGGGAGGATCGCGATCTGGAAAAGGGCTAGGCGACTCCGTAAGTTCCTGCATGATCGCTCGCAGCGCAGTCGACTTGCCAGTGCCGCGCTCACCGGTGATCACTGCGATCGTGCCGGTCTCGAGGGTGTAGATGATGTCCCGCATCTCAGGTCGATCGACGTAGATGTCTGTCCAGAATTTTTCTTCGATCCGCCGCGCCACATACGCGTAGACGTCTTGATGGTCACGTGGTGCCGTCATCAACGGCGAGTATTCGAGAGCCGCGTGGATCGCGTTCGTAATCACCTGCAGCTCTCCCTGGTCGGGCAGGGTGTAGTCCCGGAGCAGGAGCCGCGGTCGGGGCGTCGGAGGCTTTGGTCGCGATAGGGGCGGCATGACTTCCCGGAGCGGGCCGTTCGGATGCTTTGACCACACCGACCAATGAGGATTCCCCGAGTCGGACGAAGCCTACAAGCAAAGACCGCGAGGTCAATGCCGAAAAACGTACTATTAAAAACATACGGTTTTATTGTGTCTCGCCGCCAAAACGGCGTCCTACTGGGACTTTGGACGGCGAAGTCCGGTCATTGCCTTGATCAGCCGGCCGCGACGCTTGTGGAGGGCAGAGCGCCTGGTCAGTCTCGGAAACAGGTGGCGAACGCGCTTGCAGGCGATCCGAGCATTGGAGCCCATGCCCTATGGTCGACTGCACCACGCAGTGGGTGAGTACCTCTGAGTCGGTCAAGCTGCGCTGGGGTTTCCTGGCTTGCCGGCAGTAGATCGTCAGCGGTGCAGAACACAGAGGTGAGCAGCAGGTCAAAGTCAGCGAGCATCGAGGCCCCTTTGGGTCGGCGGTGATAGCTGAGCACCGCCGACTTCGGCCTCTTCCTGTCTCCCCTTCGGTACGGTTCGACCAAGGCTCGCCGTTCAATTTACTCGTTTAGGAAGGAACCGCAATTCGGAGCGGCTCGGGGTCTCCGGGGGCCTCGGCTTCGCGCACCGTTGGGCCGCTGCGGCCCCACCCGTCAATTTCAATGACCCGCGTTGGGGGCCCCTCTCCAACTGGCCGGAGCTTACGAGCGAGCAGAGCGCCAAATCTCTGATCGTGAGTCGAGAGCAGGAGCTGACGCTGCCCCTTTGTGCCGCGCAGCAAATCAACCAAACCGAGCAGATTGACGTCGTCGAGGCTCTGCAGGGGATCGTCGAGCATCGCAATCGGCAGCGGCACCGACGGCAATCCAAGGTTCAGGGCTAGAAAGACGGAGACCGCGAGAGCGTTGAGCTGGGAACTGGAGAGAACCTCCTCAGGCTGCTCGACGGAGAGAGTCGCAAACTGATCATCAAGAGCGGCGCTCAGATGCCCCCGACCGCGCGCTACCTTCGAGAGCAACCTGACCGCACGAAAGCAAGGGTGGGGGTCGACCGTGCCGTAGATCGTCTGCAGCAGGGGGTCAAGCCGTCTTAGTTCAGCCTCAACCACAGATGCGGACGCTTCACGCAGCGCCTCAAGGATTTGCGAGGTGAGATCGCCGGTCCTCTTACGCGCCGCGACCACTTCCCCAAGCTCCCTCACTTCGTTGCGTTCAGCCTCAATTGTGCCTCGAAGCTCCTGTGCCCTCGCCAGCTCGCTCGCCCCAACGAGGTCTACGGAGAGTTGCTCGCCCTCTGCCTGACATGCATCGATTGCCTCCTTGGCCTCGCGGGATAACGAGATCAATGCAGTGAGTGCCTCGACATCCTGACCCTCCCCCGCAGCCGACAGACCAAGCTCGTCGAGGCGCTTGTCGCTCTCACCCTTCCAGGCATCGATCTCACGCTCGGCGCTCTCGGCTTGCCTCAGGGCTGCCTGCGCGGAGGAGAGCTCGGCTTCGCGACCTTGCACCGCCTCGGCAAGCTCCATGGTCTGGGCCTCTGGATCCTCTTCAGGGCTCGATCCGGCGGCCTCGATCAACTGCTTGAGATTGGCACGGGTGTGGCTGTGGTCATGCTCTTGGCCGCAGACCGGACAGGAGCCGTCAATATGGCGAATAGCCAGTTCGGCAAGGGCGCCGAGTTCCTCGACTGCCTGGCGATGCTCGACCTGTTTTCTTCGCTGCTCTGCCGCCGCCAGTTCGCCAACCCCCAGAGCATCGCTGGCCGCGGCCAAATGGCTCTCTGCCTCCAAGACAACGCGCCTTAGCTTCGGAAGGTCAGCGGCCTCTTTGGTAGGCGTGCGTTTCTTGGTTTCCGAGAGCAGTGATTCGGCAGAAACCAGGCGTCGTTCAGCCCGCAGGCGCGCCGACTCGAGCAGCCGAAGCGCCGCCTCGAGTACATTCGCCGCCTCGGCACTCGACGGAGTGGGCACCTCTCGCTCGCCGCTCGCAGGTTCTAGCTCTTGTGCGTTCGGCCACCACGCAGCCCAGCGCTCCGCTATCCGCTCAACCGAGGCCCCGTCGACCGAACCCAGCGCACTGAACTGAGCCTCATGGACATCGAGCCTCTGAGCGGCCTCTGAGAATTCTCTGTCTTTTGCGTTCGTGGTTCGCGACCAACTGAGCCTTGCGCTTTCGAGCTCGCGCGCGAGTTCGGTGACGCGGCCAGCACCGGCAAGCTCAGAGACGGCGGCAAAGCGAGCCTTGTCGTCATCGCCTTCAACGAAATCCCTGACCAGATCCTGCTGCAGGTAGACGCTACGGGTAAGGGCGTTGGCCAGCGCCTTCGGCCCGTCTGGTGCCTGCTCTGCCTCGGGCCAAAGCGCAATGTGAAGCGCGGAGGTCGCGCTCGTCCCGTCGGTTCGCTTTCCCTGCCACTCGACCGATAGTCCGCCCGGATCGCGACGGACGATCCTCAAAGGCAAGGCATTATCAGAACTGAGCTCAAGCTCGACCCGGGCCTCGCCGCCCTGCGAATAGAGCGAGCGAATTCTGGGATTCTCTCCCAGTCGCGGCAGCAAACCAGTCAATCCCCAGAGGATCGCGTCAAAGAATGAGGTCTTACCCTGACCATTGGCGGCTACGAGGACAATCGCATCGGCATCGAGATTAAATTGGTGTTCGCCGGCAAACCCTCTGAAATCGCTGATAATTAGGGATTTCAGCTTCATCGGTCGGTCTCCAGACGATGGAGCGCATCGATCAGGGAACTGCGCTCGCGGAAGGCACCGAGCAGCCGTTCGGTGGCTTCTGTGTTTATTCCCTCTTCGGCGAGCAGATCCGGCAGAACGTCCAGAGCAGAGGTTGCATCTCCAGAGACGATCTCGATCTCGATCGGCAGCAGCGACGAGAGAGCCCGCCGCACATCGCCGAGACTGCGAAGCTCATCCCCCGCAGCAACCAGCTTTCGCACTCGGAAGGTGTCATAGCGAATCTCATCCAATTCGCCTCGACGCGAGGGCGGACAAGGATCGAGGGTGAGCAAGACCAGATAGCCGTCCCATGACTTCTCGATTGCCTTTGTCATATGAGTCGAGATCAGTTCAACCAGGCCCGACTGCGCGTTGGTCCAACTCTCACGAAGCTCTGCCCAGGTATCGAAAACCATGAGCATCACTACCCGGTACTCATCCTCAAAGAAGCGTCCTCCGACGGCTTCAAGGCCGTCGAGTCGCGCCGAGCTTATCTGTGTGTACCCAGCCTCGACTAGGTAGCTCGACACAGCGGCCTTGAGATTGGTCGGCGTGAGCGAAGAAGACTCCATCAAGCCATCATCTCCTTTGCGAGGGTCGGCTTGGCTCGCAGCTCGTCGACACTCACCAGTCGCAGAGGCTCATCCTCACCGAGGATACTCTCGCCAGTGGCCGAGGATCCGACCACATTTTCGGGTGGCACTGGATCAGGGCGCTCGCCCTGAACTCCACTAACCAGAGCGAAATTTGGCTTCCTCGCAGCGACCCCCTCCCTAACACGCTTTTGGTGAAGCTCGGCTTCGACGGCTCCCCAGCGCATCTCTCCACGTCCCGAACCGATCGCCACCGACCCCACCAGCTCCTGCTCGCTGATGAAATCAACGACGCCGTCTGGGCCAAAGACGGCTTCGCAATCGGCGGCGTCCTCCACCAGGCCCAATGCCAACAACAGGTCGGCGATCAGTTGAACCTCGCCGGACGAGCGCGGTAGGTAGGCGACCTCCGCCAGCAACCAACGCGCCCGCAAGCGACCTAGATCAACTAGACCGAGACCGCCGAGCCGGCGGCGCAGATCGACTGGAGTGGAGTCTTGCCATTCTTCCCGCCTGGCAATAGCGACGCACGCTCTTCTGAGCTCGTCGATGTGAACCAAGACCAAGCGCGCCGAGAGCGCTTCCATGAACTCACACCACCCATACTGGAGATAATCAGCTTCTGGGATCGCAAGCGCTTCGGCGAAGTCCGAATCACCGTAGGCACTTGGGTCGACTTGAAAGGTCTTGACTTTTCCTTCGGATGCTTTGCGAATCTTCTCGGTGGTCTCGACCAATACCGCCGCGCGAGACCCGAGGCCGGCAAACACTGCCACCGAAGAGGCCATCACTCGAGCGGTCATCATCTCCTCCCACTCGCCCTTCCAGGACTCCTCGAGGTCCAGCGAACGCAAGACCCATTCTTCGGGATCCGCTTCGACGCTTCGATGTAGGTAGATGAAGTTGACGCTGGAAATCTCGCCATGATCGTCGGGGCCTCGGATCACGGCGACGTGGTTAGTAATGCCAAGTTCGCCCAATGCCAACTGGAGACTCAGGTCAAAGTTCAGAGAGAGCACGGCGGATACCGCGCCCTCACGGAGCAGGGCGGCTGCAATCGTCGTGCCTAGGTTCGGCGCTTTACTGCGGAAGTCAGTTCTCGGCAGCTCCTCGACGAGGGGAACCTGACTACCGGTTTTAGCGTAGACGACCTCAGCCAACTCGGAGAGGTCAGAGGGATCGTCGCACTCGCCCGCAACAAGGACCCCATTGTCTACTAGCCGCTGGTGAGCCATTTCTGAGCATTCTCCAGCGAGGGGAATTTTGGTCGGCTCCTCACATGATGCGCCCGCCCCAATCACGAGCACGATCCGACCGCCGCCGTCTGCAGCAATCGCCGCTAGAAGATCGGGTGGAATTCGAACCTCATTGTCAGTCAAGGTCGGTATCTCCTCGCATCTTTGACCCATAAACCCTGGGCTCCGAAACTCGGCAGCTTGCACTCGCCAAGTGACTCACGGAGGTAGCGACCGGAGTCGGCAGCGATTTGCTGGACCGTCGCCCGCCTGAACATCACGTCCACACCGAGGCCGAATCAGCAACGTAGAAATAGGCCTCAAGCGGCTTTTGGGCAGGCCGACTCAAGGTGAGCGCCTCGGCACGCTGGCGAATCGCCCGATTTTCCTCATCGTCAGGGTCACCGTGAAGGCTGACGAAAATCGCCTTGAACTTTGCTTCGACGACCGCACGCAAGACGTGACCGTCGTTCTCGGCCAACGAATGACCATGAATGAAGAGCGAGCCATCACAGGAACTGAGCGAGCGAAGGCACTTGCCGAGATAGGCATGGGCAAGAACGCCAGAGAGCTTTTCGGCAGCTGTTCCCTCAGTGACGATCAGAGGGAATGCGCCAGTGTCCAATTGCTCGCGGATCTGATCGACAAGAGCAATACCAGTGCGACTGAAGGTTAGCTTCCTTAGCGTGGCACCTTCATCGTAGAGGTGGAGTCCGCCGTGTAGGAAGAACACGTTCTGGCCATACTGGTTGTAGCTGTTCCAGGCGACCCAATCGGCCGTTGGCTCGTCGGGATCGGCACGGAATCCATCGTCATGCTTGAAGCTGGGCTCAAGCTCCTGCAGCATCGCCCAGTAGAGGAGCAGGTCGTAGTTGAGGGTGTAGAAGCGCTCGAAGTGCGCGAGGAACTGGCGAGCCGATTCATACTCTGCATTCTCGATCTCGCCAACGTTGTCGGGATGCTTCTTAGCCAGCGTGTTGGCGAGGATGTCCTTGAGACAGTCGGCGTCGGCGTGAAGCCGTGCGCTCAGCCTGGGGTCCGAAGTCTCATAGAAATCTGCCATCCTCGCCGCCGCTCGCAGGGAGCGGATCACCAGCTCGAAGTCAGCCGTTTGCTCACTCTCGAACAACGCCGTGCCAGCGACCGAAAGCGGTTCTAGATCAGCTTCGTCGAGGATCCGCTTGTAGTTGAAGCAATCCGGCCGACATGCGATGCTGAAGCCATTCCCAAGCAGCAGGTGGCGCCTCTTGTGAATCTCCTGAGAGCGCGCCAGCGCCTCCACGAAAGAGAGCACTACGCTTAGGCGCCTACGGCCTTAATGCTGTGATGGCAGTTTGGGCCGCTGGGAATCGAAAAGATGCTTCGGTCGGCTTCGCTTGGGGGCCAATAGCGCACACGATGACCATTTATCACGTCCCGCAGGGAAAACTGCTTGCCCTCCCACTCTGAGCACTCACCGCGTGGTACATAGGCACTGTCAGCCCGATAGACAACACAATCCTTCTCACCACGGCCGACCAAGGCGGTGGCAAGACCTCGAATGTAGGCGATGTTGAACTCTCCGAAGCAGAGCCTTCGAATCGCATCAGCCTTGTTGTAGTCGACCAGCGTGATGCCCTTTTTCGTCTTGCGGGCCAAATGAGTATCCCAATAAGCAAGATCTGACATCCGTTCTCGGAGCCACTCGTCATCTTGCTCGGTCAAGGCCTCTGGCATCGCGACAGCAAAGGCATCCCACCCCACTGCGGTGAGCTGCTTGCCGCACGGCCGCATGGGTCCCGAGATGGCCCCAAGGGTAGCCCACTCTTCTTGCCAACATGCACCCATAGTCGCGCGAACGTCCGCCTCGTCAAGGTGGTGGTATTCGAACCCCATTTGCCCCTGCCTTCTAACAAACTCAATTGGCTATAATTTACCTGCGCACTCGAAGCGTACATCGCAGACTCAAACGGCGACCGCTGGGGCCTGCATGCCGCACATTTACTCCTTGACGGTTGACGAGGTTGACGCTAGGCTAATAGCTGAATGACAGCCAATCCAGCCCTCCTAGATCGCACCGTTGAAGAGTTCCGGCGCACGCTCACTGAGATCGGTGGGCAACCGAGTTCGGCTGATGACGCCGAGGTTCTGGGGCGCCGCGCGGCGATGGTCGTACTCGCCGGCGGGGCCTGGGAACGAGCTCTTGGGGAGCTGCTGACGAGCGCCGAAGCTCGCATTTTGCTCGGCGGGATCAGTCGCGAGGCGCTGCGCAAGCGGGTTCTCAGTGGCTCGGTGCTCGCCCTGCGCGATGATGCCGACCTGATCCGCTATCCGCGTTGGCAATTCGATGCCGGCAACAGCGCTCCCTTTAGGGCGATCAAGGAGCTCAACGAGATCTTCGGCGATGCGGGGCTCGACCCGTGGACGCTCGCCGCATTTGCCACCACTCCCCAGCCGGAGCTTGGCAACCGGGCGCCGGTTGATTCGTTCGCCGACGCGGACATCGAGCCCTTGCTTCTCTCGGCTCACCGCACCGTGGCTGACCTGAAGCGTTGAGTCCGCGCGACCTGCCCGCTCCTCCTGACGACCTGCCCGAGCTTCCCAGCGCGAAGCTCGGGACGAAACCTCTGTGGCGAATCCATGCCGCCGATGTCGCGCCCTGGTTCTTCGACGTCGGTCCCGATGGCAGGTTCAACCTCTCTGAGTCAGGCACTTGCTACCTCGCCGAGGAGCCGATTGGCGCCTTCGTGGAGAAGTTTGGGCGCCTGCTGCGACCAGGCGGGGTAATCCCGGAGCCGCTGGTCGACGCGCAGCGGCTATCCAGGCTGCGCCCACCCAAAGCAAACGTCGTTGACCTGACGGACCCAACCGTTCTTGGGCTCATTGGCCTCACCGCCGAGATCCACTCAACCTCCGACTACAACCTGACCCAGGGCTGGGCGCTCGCCCTCCAAGAGGCCGGCTATAACGGCATCCGTTACAAGGCCCGCCACGACCCACGCGGACAGCTGGTCTCCATCGCTCTCTTCGGCTCGGACAAGCCACCTCGGAGCGCCGCCAAGACGACGGCCATCCCGGTCGACCTGATCCACGAAGCCTCCGCCACCTTTGCGATCACGGTCCTCCCCCGCCGCCACTCGCGGCGTCGGTGAGCAACACAACAGCCGCCTTCAGTCGTTACCTCGAAACCGTCATCGCAGTTACCGCGCGGCAACAGCGAAACCGCTCCAGCATGGGAAACGCTCGCCCTGGGCCTGCGCTCGGCTACAGCGTCGGCAACACCACCCTGTTGCCGAACCGTTGCCCCATCAAACTAGAAAAACCCCGGCAAAACCGAGGTTTTTGGCTTTCTAGAGCGCTTTGCGTGAGGTACCGCTACGGGGATTCGAACCCCGGTTTCCGGACTGAGAATCCGGCGTCCTAGTCCCCTAGACGATAGCGGCGAGGAACGGGCATTCTAGCGAGAGGGGCGGGGGCGCCGTCGAGCCGGGGTGTTGGGGCCTGGGCGCTGGGAATCGATAGATTGCCCTTCCGCGCGGCTGTGGCGGAACTGGTAGACGCGCACGGTTCAGATCCGTGTGGGCGAAAGCTCGTGGAGGTTCGACTCCTCTCAGCCGCACTCTCAGACGGGCTGATGAGCGGGGGCTTGCCAGCCGGCCCGGGCGGCGGTGGCGGCGAAGTCGTCGGCGAAGATCGGCCAGAGCTTGCCGGGCAGGTCATGGCCCATGCCCTCGATGATGTGGAGGCGAGCGCCGGGGATGGCCCGGGCCGTGGCGTGGCCACCGCTCTGGCGGATCAGGGTGTCACGGGTGCCGTGGATCGCGGTCACCGGCAGGTTCAGCTTGTGCAGGGCGGCAGTGCGGTCTCCCGAGGCGACGATGCGTGCAGCTGGCGCAACACGCCGCGTGGGTTGTGGCCGCGATCCCAGGAACCTTCGGCCACGCGCCGCAGGCGCTCCTGGTCGGTCGGGTAGGCAGGTGAGCCGATCAGCTCGTAGGTCCGCTCGATGCGCCGGATGAAGGCGTCGCGGTCGCGCGGCGCGTCGGCCAGCATGTGGGCGAAGACCTTCAGCGTCGGTTGCCCGACGCGGCGGCTGCCGGTGGTCGAGCACATCGAGACCAGCGAGCGGACCCGCTCCGGGTGCTCGATCGCGATCGTCTGGCCGATCATCCCGCCCATCGAGAGCCCGCGACGTGCGCCGAGTCGATGCCCAAGTGGTCCATCAGGCCAACCGTGTCGGCGGCCATGTCGGAGAGCAGGTAGGCGGCGGTCTCGCGGCGGCCAAGAGCAGATCGAGGCGGCTCAGGCACGTGCGCCCCGTCGAGCTTGGTCGAGCGGCCGATGTCACGGTTGTCGAAACGCATCGACGCGAAAGCCGCGTTCCGCCAGCATCGAGCAGAGCTCATCGTCCCAGGCGATCATCTGCGTCGCCAGGCCCATCACCAGGATCAGCGGCTCGCCGTCGGGGTCGCCCATCTCCTGGTAGGCGATCTCGATCCCGTTGCTGGGCGCCAGGCGCTCTTCGCTGAACTCGGCCACGCAGGCAAGTCTACCCGGGACTGGCTGCCCAGCCAGTCGAGGCAACGTCTTAGCCCCAGGGGGACCACAAAGCGTTGCACCGTAGTTTGGGCGGCGATGCGCACCGCGATCATCTCCGACCTTCATCTCGGCAGCGCCACCGGCGAGGACCTGCTCCGCGACCCCGAGATCCGCGCCGCACTGCTCGAGCGAGATCGCGCGGCGCCGACCGCCTCGTCCTGCTCGGCGACGTGCTCGAGCTGCGCGACTGCCCGCTGCGCGGGTGCTCGAGGCCGCCCGCCCCTTCTTCGAAGAGCTCGGCGAAGCGATCGGCGGACGGCGAGGTGATCCTCGTCCCCGGCAACCACGACCACCGCCTCGCCGAGCCGCTGCTCGAAGAGCCTCGCGCTGGCGGGGGAGCGCGCTCGGCGCTCGAGCACCGCGCCCCGCCGGCCGGCGAGGCGACCGCGCGAGATCGGCCGCTGGCTCGCCGCGGCCGAGCTCAGCATCGCCTACCCGGGGCTCTGGCTGCGCGACGACGTCTACGCCACCCACGGCCACTACATGGACTGCCACATGACGCTGCCGCGACTCGAGTGCGTCGCCGCGGCGGCGGTGATGCGCAGCGGCCGCCGCCGCTCCCGGACCCGGCCGCCCCGGCGACTACGAGCGCGATCCTGCGCCCGATCTACGGGCTTCGTCTTTCGGCCTCGCCCAGTCGAGCCTGCGAGCACGGCGAAGCCCGCCCCTCCGAGCGGCCTGGCGACCGTCTCCAGCCGCCGCGGCGGCGGCGCAAGCGCGCCCGGCCGCGCCGCAAATCGCGCGGCGATCGGCGCCGGCCTCCCGGCCGGCGTCTGGGCGCTCAACCGACTGCTGCGGGCCGACTTCGACGCCGACCTCTCGGCCGCCGCGATCACCCGCAGCGGCATCGCCGCAGCGACCGAGACTGATGCGACGGCTGCGGGTCGACGCCGCCCACGTGATCACCGGCCACACCCACCGCGGCCGGCCCGGAAGAGAGCGAAGCGCAGTGGCCGCTGCCCGGCGGGGGCACGCTCCACAACACCGGCAGCTGGGTCTTCGCCGCCGCCTTCCACCACCCCGGCACGCCCGCCCGGGCCCTACTGGCCGGGCACCGTCACCTGGCTCAAGGACGACGGCCCGCCGCGGCGCGTCCGCCTGCTGATCGGGCCGGCCCCGCGACGAGCTGCGCGGCGACGGTCAGGCGCTGCGAAAGCCGCAGCGGCTAGAGCCACTCGGCGATGATCGCGCCGATCTCCGCGCCCGCGTCCTCCTGCAGGAAGTGCGCGGCGTTCTCGATCGGCGCGGCGGCGGGTAGTTGAGCTGCTCGGAGACCCGTTCGCCGACCGAGAAGGGCAGGACCATGTCGGAGTCGGCCCAGAGCACCAGCGTCGGCCGCTCGTCCTCGCGCAGCGCATCGGCGACCGCCTTGCCCTCGGCGGCGCCCGGCGCGTCGGGCTCGGTCGGCAGGATCAGCGGGAAGGCCCGCGCTCCCGCCTTCGACTCGGGGTCGGGATAGGGCGCCTCGTAGGCGGCGATCACCTCGTCGCCGGGGTCCTGCTTGCAGCCGCCGCGGACCAGCATCCCGATCGGCACGTCGGCGTTGTCGCGGACGAACTCGCGGAACATCAGCCAGGCGTCGCTCATCCGCTGATGGCCGGTGAAGGGTCCGGTCTCCATGATCACCAGGCGCGAGAAGCGGTCCGGATGCTCGACCGACGAGCCGCAGCCCGATCGGCCCGCCCCAGTCGTGGACGACCGCCGTCGCGTCGCGCACGTCGAGCTCCTCCAGCAGCTTCGAGATCAAATCGACGTGGCGGTCGTAGGTGTACCAGTCGAGATCGGTCGGCTTGTCGGAGCGGCCGAAGCCGGCGTAGTCGGGAGCGATGCAGCGGAAGCCGGCGTCGCGCACCGGCGGGATCACCTTGCGCCAGAGGAACGACCAGGTCGGCTCGCCGTGAAAGAAGACGACAGGCTGGCCCTCCCCCTCGTCGAGGTAGGCGAGCCGCAGACCATCGATCTCCGGTAGCTCGACTCAAAGGGGAAGTCGGGCAATCCCTCGAGGCTCTCCTGCGCTGTGCGCGCCACGTCCATGCCCCGAGAGACTATTGGACAGGCTGGCAAATCTCGCTCCAGAGCAGGAAAACCGCCAACCCCTGGAATATCCTCGCGCAAGTTCACAGTGCCTATTTGCGGATGAAAGGGTTACCCATGAACGAGGAGAGCACCACACTCAGCGGTTGGTGGGTATTCGCCGGCGTACTGCTGCTGGTCGCAGGCGTCCTCAACATCATTTACGGCATCGCGGCGATCGGCGACTCGAAGTTCTTCACCGAGAACGCCACCTACATCATCAGCGGCCTGCACACCTGGGGCTGGGTCATGCTGATCATCGGCGTGCTCGAGCTCGTCGCCGCCTTCTCGCTCTTCTCCGGAGGAGAGTTCGGGCGCTGGTTCGGCATCTTCATCGCCTCGCTGAACGCGATCGGGGCGCTGCTCTCGATCCCCGGCCGCCCGTTCTGGTCGCTGGCGATCTTCGCCCTCTCGATCATCATCGTCTACAAGCTGGCCGAGGGGCCCGAAGGCGCCGTCAGTTAGGCGAAGAGCCGACCACGCCCTGTGACGCGAAGGCCCCGGCGATCCGGGGCCTTCGTCGTGGCGGGGTCGGCATCGAGCCGCGCCGGCACGGCGCTCTCGAGCCGCGACCACGGCGCCGGCGTGCGCTCGTTGCCCTCATAGACGACATCGACGCCGCTGAGCCGGTCATCCCAGGCGCGCCGGCGCTCGTCGAAGAGGATGCCGAGGAAGCCGAGGCCGAAGGAGGATCGCCGCCAGGCCCATCCCGATCAGGCGCCTCACCGCCTGCCGAAGCGCAGGCCGCGGCCCCTCGACGTCCAGCCTGATGCCGAGGAAGCGCATCCCCAGCGTCTGGGCGGCGAGCGACCAGAAGCCGACCAGGTAGAGGCTGCCGAGCCCGAACCAGAGCAGCGTGCCGGCCGCCAGCGCCAGCTCGGAGACGCCGTTGCTGTTGCCGGTGAAGGCCGAGGCGATCAGGGCCGATCACCGCGGCCAAGGCCGGAGAAGCCGAGGTTGACGATCAGCACGTCGATGGCCGAAGGCGAGCCCGCGGGTGACCGCGCCGGCGCGGTCGGTCGGCTCAGCCCGGCGGGGGCGGAAGAAGATCCGCCGCGCGATCCGCTCGACCACGCCGTCGAGGCGGCGCGTGCCGTTGCCGATCGTGTGGCCGACGTCCTCGATCATGCCGACGCTCTGGGCGCTGATCGCGGCGCGGATCTCCGGCGCCTCGGCGATCCGCTCGACCAGGCGCTGGGCCTCGTCGCTGGCCAGCAGCCGGCGCCAGACCTCGTCGACCAGCTCGCTGTCGAGCGCGTCGACCAGGGCGTTCTTGACCGCGTCGCTCTCCAGCGCGCTGTTCATCGCCTCCTCGACGATCGGGCCCTTCAAGACCCGCGCGATCGCCCGTTCGACCGCCTCGCTCTCGACCGCGGCGACCATCGCCTCCTCGGCGGCGACCTCCATCGCCTGGTCGAGTCCCGGTCGCCTTGCCGACGTCGCGCGCGCCCGCGCACGCCGGCGGCAAGCAGGCGCACGGAGAGCGGCAGCGGCTTGCCCGATGGGCCTTCGCCGTTTGGCGCGGAGCGCTGGTCGTTACCGTCAGCCATCGCGCGAGTATAAGAGCGCCAGGGCCGGCTCAGCGGAGGATCTTGAAGCCGGTGGAGACCTTCTTGGAGCGCTGGCCGGCCGAGTCGGTGGCCTGGGCAGACAGCTTGTACTTGCCCGGCGGCAGCGCCCCGCCCTTCTTGAAGCGCCCGCTGAAGTTGACCTTGCGCTTGCCGGCCGCCTTCACCGTACGGCTGAACTTCTTCGTCACCTTCGGCCGCTTCGGCTTGAGCCGCTTGAGCGTGAACTGGACCCTGGCCGGCTCGGAGATGCGGAACCAGATCTTCGCCCCGCCCTTCTTGGCCTTGGCCTTGCTGATGCTCGGCCGCTTCAGCTTGGTGATCGACCTCGCCGGCCTGAACGCCATCGGGGTCAGCTTGAGCTTCTTCAGGGTCGGCGCTTCGTCGATCGCCGGCGTCGGTCCCGGATTGACCTTGAGGTAGAAGGGGATCTGCCCCTTGAGACCGTGCGAGTCGGTGCCGGTGACGTAGACGAGCTGGGTGTGGTCGACGGCGCTGGTCGGGAAGGTCCAGGTGTATTTGCCGCCGCCGTTGTCGGCGACGCCGCCGACCGACGAGGTCAGTTTGACCGGGTCACCGTCGGGGTCCTTGTAGCTGCCGGTGACGGTGGCGGTCCCGCCCTGGGTCACTTCGAGCTGTGAGTTGTCGACGTTGACGTCGGGGCGCTCGTTGCCGTTTTTGTCGGTGATCACCAGCTCGGAGAGCATCCCGTCGGTGGCGTGGAAGAAGATGTGGCAGTGATAGAGCCAGCGGCCGAGTGCGCCGCCGGGAGTGACGCCGTCGGCGAGTGGGCGCGGCTCGATCTTGATCCGGTAGGTGAGGGTGAATTTGCCCGGCACGTCAACGTTGTCGCGAAACTCCGGGTTACCCGGCCAGGTGAAGGTTTCCGTCCCCGCTTCATTGCTCAGTTTCACCGGTTGCATCGAGAAGCCGTGCAGGTGATACGGGTGGTGGGCGGTGGTTTCGTTCTTCACCTGCAGTTGCAGAACGTCGCCCTCCTTCGCATAGCGGCTCGATTCCAGGTGCGGCGCGTTCTCATAGCTTCCCGGCACGTCGTGGGTGCCGAAGGTGCCGTCGACGCCGAGCTCAACTTGGGCTTTCTGGGTGAGTTTGATCACCGAGAGCGGCGGCACGATGCCTTTCTTCGGCGGCGTGAAGGTCGCCGGGTTGAGCAGTTCTTCACCGAGTTTGGGTTCCGGTA
Source organism: uncultured Solirubrobacterales bacterium (assembly GCA_963720805.1). GTDB lineage: Bacteria > Actinomycetota > Thermoleophilia > Solirubrobacterales > 70-9 > VRUE01. The sequence continues at coordinate 263,511 of CAVRGT010000006.1, forward strand.
GGACTTCTTGCGGGTGCCCGGTAGCGTTTCGAAGCGGCGTGCCCGCGGCGATCGAGTAAGGCCCGACCGCGGGGCCGGAGAGGTTGAGGTGCATGACCGGCACGGTCGGCGTGTTTGAGTAGCCGCCGCCGGTGCGTTCGTAGTCCTCGGTCCAAAGAGTGAGCACACCCGTGGTCGGCGCGGAGGGGATCGCGGCGACGACATCGGCGCGACTGCCGGGCGGCATCAGGATCTCCCCGGCGCCGTATTTCGTGTCCCAGGTACCGAGCGTGCCGCCTTCCTGGACGGCGCTGTCGAGCAGGCCACCTTCGCCGCCGACCCTGATCAGCGGCACCAGCGAGCCGCTCGGCGTGGTCAGACGGAGGCGAAAGTAGCGCGTCGTCGCCGCGTTCAGCAGCTGCAGGCGCAGGCCCTGACCCGGCTGTACATTGAGTACCGAGGCACCCGGTTCCAGCGCGCCCGGCGCCGCCGGCATGCCCGCCCGCCCGCCGACGTTCTTACCGTCGGTCAGCACGGTCTGACCCTCGTTGGTCGGTCCGGCGTGATTTGCGGTCTGGATATTGGGGATGTCACCTTTGGCGAAGGGCGCGCGCAGCGAGCCGTCCTCGTCGATCGGGTAGGGGCTGCCGCCGGTCGGCGGCGGGCCGATGCCCGGTCCTTCGCAGAGGTTCACCGGCGTCGGCGGCTGCTGCGCGGGCAACGCCGCGCCGCTGACGTGGGGCAGCGCCGGGTTGTAGGTTTCCGCGTCGTTTTCCCCCGGTTTCTTACAGACGGTGACGTCGCTGAGCACGATCTGCTTCATCTGGCTCGGCGCGGGCAGCGTCCCGGAGGCCTGCAGCGGCGTTTCATTGGGGTCGCGGACGCGGATCATCCCGTAGAGACCCTTGAAGACCTGGTTGGTGGAAGCGTGGTGGTGCGGGTGGTACCAGAAGAGCCCGGGGCGACTGACGGTAAACTTGTAGAGGAAGTTCGCGCCCGGTGGAACCTGGTTCTGGGTGAAGGGAGTGCCGTCCATCTCGTTGGCCAGCTCGATCCCGTGCCAGTGGATGCCGGTCGCGTGGGTGAGGTGGTTTTCGAAGTGGACGATCACCGTGTCGCCGACGTTGAGGACGAACATCGGCCCGGGGATCTGCCCGTTGAAGGTCTGAGCCCTGGCCATCACACCGTTGCCGATTTCGACCGTTTTTTCCTCGGCGACGAGGGTCGTTTCGACGACGTTCGGCGCCGGGTTGGTGTCGTCCACAAGCGGCTGGCTGTAGGGGTCGCCCCCCGAGGTCGCCGAGACGAACGGGTTGAAAGTGACGAGGAACAGCGCCGCCCCCACCAGCAGGCCGAGGGTGAGGATCGAAAAGCGACGCATGCCCGCCGCGGAAACTCCGGGACTACCGATTCGAGGTCGCAGCGTTAAAACCCTTCGGTGGACGAGACGGCGGATTGGTGCAAATTCCCTGACCAGCCTACGCCCTCCCCTGCTGCCGCGCAACCGCCCGCCCTCAGCCTCCCGGCACCCCAAGTTGGAATACGCCGCGCAGGCGGGTGCCGTCGCGGGTGTGGGCGACGACGCCGATCTCGAAGCGACCCGGCTCAAGTGTGATCTCGCTGACGAACCTCCCCGGACCGAGGCGCCGCAGCGACTGCCGGCGCGGCCACTCCCCCGCGCTCCCGGCCGTGACCACTATCTGGTCGACTTCCGAGAACGAGCCGAAAGCCGTGAAGCAGGTGACGTGAACGGTGCTGGGACCGGCGCGCTGGGGGTCCGGTTCGATCCGGATGTCGCCCACCGAGCCGATCTGCATCGTGTACTGGGGCGGCTTGCCGGGAATGCGCAGAGCGGAGACGAACTGTCGCGGGCCCGGCACTTCGAGCTGCAGCGGTACCGTCACCCCACTCGCCCCCCGCTGCAGCGTCACGGTAACTGCCCAGCGGCCGTCGAAAGCGAGGTTGGCGCCCGAGCCGACGTAGGTTCCGTCGGGCCCGGGCTTCAGCTCCAGGGTCGAAGCGGCGACACCCGGGTCGTCAACCGGGGTGAAGCGCAGACTCGCCCGGCCGTCGCTCAGTGGCTCGCCGGAGTCGTAGTCCTCGACCTTGAGTGTGAACAGGTTCGGACCCGGCTCGGCCGAGGCGGTGCCGAGCTCGACCCGCGTGGTGGTGGCGAAGTCCGACCCGGCAACGGTGATGCCGGGCGGCGCCACGGCGCCCGGGACCGGGGGCGCCAACGTGCCGAGCAGGGCGGCGACGGCGAGGGCCGCGACGGCGAGGGCGAGCTCGATCCGCGAGGTGCGCCGTAGGGGTCTCAGGTCGGTGCCGGCCGCCGACACACCGCGAGTGCGGTTGCGGTTGGCGAGGGCGAGGATCAATCCGAGCAGGGCGAACTTGGCCAGGACGGCGCGACCGTAGCCGCTGCTCAAAAGCTGCCCCCACGAGGAGAGCTCGTCGACGGCGCGCAGGGTGCCGGTGAGGAAAACCGCGAGCAGGGCCACGAGGGCGACCGCGGCAAAGCGGCGCACCGCCGCGGCCTTGACCGGCGAGGGCTCGCCGCGGATCCCGAGCAGAAGCGCCGCCAGACCGCCGGCCCAGATCGCGGCGGCGGCGAAATGCGTCACCTGGGCAAGGACCGTGACCAACGAGGACCAGTTGCCCGCGGCCGCGTGGCCGGCGTCGACGTGGGCGACGATCGCGCCGAGGGCGGCAATCGCGACCAGCCCGAGCGCAACCCGGCGGCCCGCGCCATCTCGCCGGCGGGCGAGGAGGAGCCCGACACCGGCGAGGGCGAGCGCCGCGCCGCGCCAGGCGAGTGCCGCGCCCACCGGAGTGTCGAGCAGGGCGGCGAGCGAGGAGGCCGCGCTGCTGCGCTGGGCCGCGCCGAGCAGCAGCAGGCCAACCAGCGCTGCGGCCCAGCCGGCCGCGGCCAGACGCAGGTCACTGCCGGAGGACCCGCCGAACCCCGCCAAAGCGGCGACCGCGCCGCCAAGCAGAGCGGCGACGCCGAGCAGGAACAGCCAACGGGCAACCAGTTCCAGGGCTGAGATCGAGCTTGCGGTGCTGCTCGCGCTCGCCGCCGCCCCGCCTGGCGACTGGCGCACACCGAAGGCGTAGGTCCCTTCGGTTGCATGCCCGTCCACGGCCGAGACAACCTTCCAGCTGACCGCGTAGACGCCGCGCGGCAGCCGCCGCACCGGCACGACAAGCGCCAGTGGATCGCCGGGCGGCGCTTTCGCACTGCCGCGCTGCACGCTTTCGCCGCCGGGCCCGAGCACGCGGATCTCCGAGAGCGAGGCCTGTGGCTGCTCACTGAAGCTGAGCCGCACCGACTGCGGCGTCGCGCCGAGCGTTGCCCCGGGCGCGGGTTCGGCCCCGAAGAGGCCCGCGTGGGCGCTCGCGGCGCCGGGCGCGATCAGGCCAACTGCCGCCGCCAGCAGCAGCGCGCAGGCGAGGCGAGGGTTCAGGAGCGCCAGCTCCGCCGCCGCGCCCGCAGGACGATCACGACCGACATCGCCAGGGCCGCGGCGGCGATCGCGAGCGCGATTCTGGCCGTCCGCTTGGCGCCATCGGCGCTGTCAGTCGCCTTCGTCACTCGATCGGCTTCGCGCACGACCCGTTCGGCCAGTTCGCCGCTCGATGGGTCGGCGACCGGGAACTCGACTTCGGCGCTCTCGCCGACGCACTCGAAGGTCGCCTCCGAGCAGGGGCTGCCAACGTCGACCCTGTGTCCCTCGACCACCCCGGTCACGTGGAAGCCGTAGGAACCGGGCCGGGTCGGCACCAGCGCGGCGCGTAGCTCGCCCGCACCCTCATCGGGGAGGAGCGGCAGCGTCGTCGCCCGGCGGCCGAAGCTGACCTCGACCGAGAGCGCGCCCGCGGGCACCGCAACCGGGTCGCCGTTGGCGCCAGACACGTCGACTTCGACAAAGTTGGCGAAGCCGCTGAGCGGCGGCTCGCTTCCCCAGCCGATCTCGACCTGGAACGGGCCGGAGGACTTGGTCACGTGCGCCGAGCCGACGCCCGCGACGGCCGCGCAGAGCAGCGCGACGAGGAGTAGAGCCCCTCCGCTGCGTGCCGCGAACCTCACTCGGTGCATCCGTCCTCCCCGATCGCGTGGACAAGCCGTCAACAGCGGCAACCGGTCTGAATCTACCCGAGCAACTCGCGTAGACGGTCGAGGAACGGCGCCTGAGCGGGGTTGATCTTGCCGCGGGCTCGCTCCGGCGAAAACCACTCGGCCCGGTCCACCTCGGGGAACTCGCGCTCCCGGCCGGAGCGCGGCGGCCACTGCATGGTGAAGGTGTTGCTGTGCAGGGCCGCCGGGTCGAAGTCGCCCTCGGCCGCCCAGCCGTGGACGATCTTGCCGCTCTTCTGGCGCACCTCGCCCAGACCGGTCAGCGCCTCGGGGGTCAAGCCCAGCGACGAGCCGATCTCCTCCCCCAGCTCGCGCAGCGCGCAGGCCCGCAACTCCTCCCCATCGTCGGGCTCGCCCTTGGGAATCGACCAGGCGCCCTCGTCCTTCTTCGCCCAGAGGGGCCCGCCCGGGTGCACGAGCAGCACCTCCAGGGAATCCGCCTCACCGCGGTACAGCAGGATGCCGGCGCTGGTCTTTGCCACCGCGAAAACGGTAGTCGACCGCGCATCCGACTTTGACCACACCAGAGTGGGGTCAAAGTCGGATGCGCGTCAGGCCACTCGCCTCAGCTCGCCGCGTTGGCTTCCCGCCGCGACGAGGGCGAGGCGCCCGGCCTCAGTGCCGCTCGCCCACGAGACCTCGGAGAGCAGGCCGGGGGCGGCGACCATGTCGCCCGCCAGGAAGACCCCGTCGCCGCGATCGACTGCGGGGCGGTCGCGCCAGGTCTTGCCGGGGTGATCGAGCGGGCCGCTGCGACCGTCCATCACCTGGCGTCGGCGCCAGTTCTCGCGGTCCGCCAGCCCCGGGAAGGCGGCCTCGAGCAGGCGCTCGAGACGCAGCGCCGTCTGCTCGGCCCCCTCCCCCGGCCGCACTGGCATCTGCGCCTGAACCAGCTCCTCGCCGACAGGCGCCAGCGAGGGATCGGCGGCGCTGAAGCGCTCGACCCAGCCGGACTCGTCGAGGTCGGAGACGACGAAGGGGTCGCCGCGGCGATGCTCGAGGCCGAGATCGATGCAGACCGTGTGGCCGCCCGGCCAACTCAGCGACTCATCGCCGAGCAGCTCCCCCGCCCGCTCCAGCTCGGTAGCGACAATAAGCGGCGCCTCCGGCAGCGACTCGACCGCGTGCCCGGTCTCGATCTCGACTCCGAGGCGGCGCGCCCGGTTCTCGAGCGAATCGATCAGCGAGCTCCAGCCGCCGTGCAGGTAACGCGCGGTCGGCGGCGGACTAAGCAGGACGCGCACCGAGTGCTTCCAGACGAAGGCGGCGGAGAGCTCGCCGGGGTCGTGGTGGAATGTGTAGACGCCGGCAGCGGCGGAGAGCATCGCCGCGGTGCGCTCGTCGGAGTGGTCGGCGACCCAGCCGCGGAAGTCCTGATCAACGGGCGCTTCGCGTCCGCGCAAGCGCAGCACGGCCGGGATCGCTCCCAGCGGCGGCGTACGGCGGATCTCGCCCTGCCAGCGGAAGCGGATACCGGCCAGCGGTGGCCCAGAGTAGTGAGGCAGCAGTTCGCGCTCGGCCAGCCAGGCCCAGAGCGGCCCGTCCTTATAGATGACGTGAGGACCGAAGTTCGCCTTGTAGGGACCGGCCATGCTGCGCGCGCGCCCACCGAGCGAATCGTGCGCCTCGAGCAGCCGCACCGACGCACCACCCTCGGCCGCAGTGATCGCCGCAGTCAACCCGGCAATACCGCCCCCAACAACCGCGATCCCGCTCATAGCTCCCCTCACTTTCATCGCCTGCTGACTTCCCCTTTTTGGGCGCATAGGCACTACAAAGCACGAAGTCACCGTCTGGGGGTGATCGTAGGGGCTTACTGGTTCGCTATACAGTGCCAGTAATGGCGCGTTCTGGTGGACCAGTTGGCCCGAACCTGCTGGTCGATTTGGACCGTGAGGCAGACGTACCGCTGCACGAACAGATCGAGCGCTCGATTCGCGAGGGCGTCCGCAGCGGCAGGCTGGCAGCCGAATCGCAGCTTCCTTCCACCCGCAGCTTCGCCGCCGAGTTGGGGATCTCGCGCGGCGTCGTCAGCGAGGCCTACAGCCAGCTCGCCGCCGAGGGCTACCTGCTCGCTCGCCAGGGCGCCCCGGTGCGGGTGGCGCCGACCGTGCGGGCCGCGGCGCGGCGCTCCCCCTCCCCCTCACTGCGGCCCAGCTTCATCCACCGCCTCGACCCCGGGCTTCCCGACCTCGCCGGCTTCCCCCGCGACCGCTGGCTGCGCTCGCTGCGGGCCGCCTGGCGACAGGCGCCGATCGACGCCGTCGACTACCCCGACCCGCGCGGGGTGCCGGCGCTGAGGGAGACGCTCGCTGCCTACCTCGGGCGCGTGCGCGGCGCCGCCGCGGACCCGGAGCAACTGCTGATCTGCACCGGCTTCAGCCAGGGCCTCTCGCTGATCGCCCGCTGGCTCGCCAGTCGCGGCGTCGAGAGAGTCGCTCTCGAGGACCCGGGCTGGCACAGCCACCGCCTGATCCTCGAGCAGGCCGGCCTCGCGGTCGAGCCGATCCCGGTCGACGGCGAGGGCCTGCGGGTCGACCTGCTCGAGCGCTGCGATGCGGCCGCCGTCATCGTCACCCCCGCCCACCAGTTCCCGACCGGCGCCGTGCTGAGCAGCGAGCGGCGCGCGGCCCTGATCGAGTGGGCGGAGCGCGGGGAGCGGCTGATCGTCGAGGACGACTTCGACGCCGAGTTGCGCTACGACCGCGGCGGGGTTGGCGCATTGCAGGGACTCGCCCCCGAGCGGGTCGCCTACATCGGCTCGGCAAGTAAGCGGCTGGTGCCCGGAATGCGACTGGGCTGGATGCTCACTCCCTCCTGGCTGGGCTGGCCGCTGATCTCGGTCAAGGCAATCGAGGACCGCGGCTCGGAGGCGATCGGCCAGCTCGCCCTGCAGGATTTCATCGAGCGCGGCGAGCTCGACCGCCACCTGCGGCGAATGCGACTGCGCTACTCGCGCCGGCGCGAAGCGCTGATGGAGGCGCTCGAGCGGCACCTGCCCCAGGCGCGGGTCACGGAGGGTGCCGCCGGCCTCTATGAGCTGGCCGAGCTGCCTGCGGAGGTTGACGAGGCGGCCTTGGTCAGCGCCGCGGCCAGCCGCGGCGTCGGCGTCGAGGGGCTGGCGCTCCATCGCTTCAAACCTGGCGGCCCACCCGGCCTCGTCCTCGGCTTCGCCGCCATGCCCGAGCCGGCGATCGAGCAGAGCGTGCACCTTCTGGGAGAGATCCTTTAGCGCGATTGATCGATTGACCCCCGGATCCGGTGGCAAATCGATCAATCGCGTCGCGGGCTATGCGACCGCCGCCGGGGCGAGGCGCTCGGCCCAGGGACGGGCCGCCTCGAGCTGGGCGCCGAGGCGGACCAGCCGCGCCTCTTCGAAGGGGCCGCCAGTGAGCATCGTGCCGACCGGGATCCCGTCCTCGTTCCAGTGCAGCGGCAGCGAGATGCTCGGCAGGCCGGTGATGTTGCCGAAGGCGCTGAAGCAGACCGAGCTGATCGTCTCGAAGACCGGCTGGTCGGGCGCGGCGTGCTGCGCGGCCAGGACCTGACCGCTCGGCGGCGGCAGGATGCCCGAAGTCGGGGTCAGCAGCAGATCGAAGTCGCGGCCCCAGCGGGCGACTTCGCGACGCGAGAGCCGCTCCAGCCTCTGCACGGCGACGACGTACTCGTAGGCGCTGACGCCGTCGGTCGCGGCCTCGTAGGCGTGGCGATTGTGCGGCTCGACCTTGGACCAGTCGACGCCGTCGTAGTCGGCGATTCCGCCAATCGTCATAGTCACGAAGTCCGGCGTCAGCTCCTCGGAGATCGTTCCCACCTCGACCTCGCTCACCTCGTGGCCGAGCTCCTCGAGCAGGGCGGCGGCCTCGCGGGCGGCGCGGACGCAATCGGGGTCGGTCGGCAGACCGAGCGGCGCCTCGGCCATCAGGCCGATCCGCAGCTTCTCGACCGGCGCACCGACCTCCTCGGCAAAGGGGCGCTGCGGCGCCGGGGCGTTGAACCAGGCGAGCGGGTCGGGCCCGGCCATCGCGTCGAGCGAGGCCGCGGCGTCGGCCATCGTGCGCGTGATCGCGCCCTCGACCACGGCGCCCATCCAAGTTTGCGCGCGGCGCGGGATGCGGCCGCGGCTGCTCTTCAGGCCGACCAGCCCGGTGTAGGCGGCGGGGATGCGAATCGAGCCGCCGCCGTCGTTGGCGTGGGCGATCGGGAACATCCCGCCCGCCACCGCCGCCGAGGCGCCGCCGGAAGAGCCGCCCGAGGCGCGGGCGGTGTCCCAGGGGTTGACGGTGTTGCCGTAGCGCGAGTTCTCGGCCACGGTCAGCGGGCCGAACTCGGGAGTGTTGGTGCGGCCGCAGAGAACGAAGCCGGCCCGCTGCAGCGCTTCGACAACGAGCTCGCTCTCGGCGCTCGGCTCATCGGTCGCGCCGTTGGATCCGTAGGTCAGCGGCCAGCCCGCGACCGCGGTCAGGTCCTTGATCGGGATCGGCACGCCGAGGAACGGCGTCTCCTCCCCGGCCGCGATCCGCGCGTCGGCGTCGCGAGCGGCCGCGCGAGCCGCCTCATCGTCGCGCCAGACGACCGCCTTCAACTCCGGGTTGCGCGCGTCGACCGCGGCCAGACAGGCGTCGAGCAGCTCGACCGCGGTGAGCTCGCGTGCCCGCAGCGCAGCCGCCAGCTCCACTGCAGACGAAGTCGGTCCGAGCTCCCCCATGACGCGGATCGTAACCGCCTACCGCGCCTCGGCGCTCGCCTCCAGCCTAAACTCGGCCACCTGTGATTACCACGGCCTCCATCCTCTCCAGCTTTTGGGACGGCCTCGAAGAGAACCACGAGCAGGCGGTCTTCCTCGTCCTCGTCGGCTTTCTCGGCTCCTTCGCCTTCATCCGCATGAGCACGCGGATCATCCGCAGCGAACGGGTCTCCTGGTGGCCCGGGAGCGTCGAAAGCGAGAGCGGCGTTCATGTCCACCACCTGGTCTTCGGGATCGTGACGATGATGGTCGCCGGGACGCTCGCCTTCGTCGCCGACGGTCGCAGCCCCTACACCGAGATCTGCGCGCTCGGCTTCGGCGTAGGGGTCGGCCTGACGATCGACGAGTTCGCCCTCTGGGTCCACCTCGAGGACGTCTACTGGGCGAAAGAGGGGCGCAGCTCGATCGACGCCACCGTGATCGCGGCGGCCGCGATGCTGCTGATCCTGCTCGGCGCCAACCCGCTGGCGATCGATTCGGGCTCGCCCGAGGTGGTGATCACCAGCATCCTCGCCACCCTCTTCGTCTTCGCCATGGTCGCGATCTGCTTCCTCAAGGGTCGGGTCATGCACGGGGTCGTCGGCTTCTTCATCTTCCCGATTGCGGTCTACGGCGCCTGCCGGATCGGCAAGCCGGGCTCGAGCTGGGGACGGCGGCGTTACGGCGAGCGCCGGCCGAAGAAGCAGGCCAAGGCCGAGGAGCGCTTCCATCCCGGCCGCCGCACCGAGCGCTTCAAGGAAGCCTTCCGCGACATCGTCGGCGGCAAGCCGAGCGAGGGCCTGGCCGCGGTCGGCGACGAGGCGGTCGCCGCGACCCGCGAGGCGGGGACCGAAATGCGCGAAGGGGCGGAACGGCTGGCCCAGGCGGCCGACCCGAGCCGCCGGCGCGAGGACGACGAGAGCGACCGTTAGGTCTGCGGGTGCTCGGCGGCGCGGCGGCGCACGTCGGACTTCTCGGCCAGCGTCATCGCGCCGGGATGGCCGTCGCCGGGCCACGGGGTGAGGATCAAGAGCAGGCGGGCGTCTGAGCGCGCGCTGATCGTGTGACGCTCGCCGGGGTCAAACTCGAAGAGGTGGCCGGGCTCGGCCGCGACGGTCTCGCCGTCGGGCACGGCGACCTCGACCTCACCGCCGACGACGACGATCCGCGCCCGCTCATGAACCTCGTGCTCGGAGAGCTGCTCCCCCGCGGGGATGTCCAGCACGATCGTCCGCGCATCCTCAGCCGAGGCAAGGATCTGGGGAGCGTGGGGCTCCGCGTCGATGATCTTCAGGTCCCAACTCTGCATCCCTTGCAAAGAACCTACGTCATGAGGGTGAGCTGGACAATGGGAATCGTCCGATTCGCCTCCGCGGCTTCGCAGCGATACGCCGCGTAGGGCGCGAAGACCCGGTCGGCGCGACCGCGGGTCGCCCGCATCAGCGGCGGGTCGAGCTTCCAGACGAGGTAGATCGAGAGGAACCGGCCCAGGCGTGTGTTCGAGAACGCCGCGTAGGCGCGGCTGAAGCGGCCGGGCGGCCGGTTAGGGTCGACGTGCTTGAGCCGGGCGGGCATCGTCAGGTCTCCGGCTGGAAGGTATTCGAAACCAAGCTTCATTCCGCTCTCGAAAGGAGCTGCCAGTCGTGCAGAACAGGATCCGGCTCATCGCGGCACTCGTACTCGCCGGCCTCGCCGTCGTCGCAGCAGGTTGTGGTAGCTCGAACTCCGACGAGAGTGGCTCCGACGCCTTCCAGGTCGGCCTCGAGGCGCCGCTCTCCGGCGAACAGTCGAACCTCGGCCAGGGGATGCTGAAGGGCGCCGAACTGGCGGCGACGAAGCTCAACGAAGGGGACGGGATTCTCGGCAAGCAGGTCGAGGTCGTGCCGATCGACGACGCCGCCGACCCGGCGACGGGCGTGAAGGCGGCAAAGGCGGCGATCGCCGATGGCCTCGACGGCATCGTCGGCCCCTACAACTCGGGCGTCGGCGTCGAAACCCTGCCGCTCTACATAAAGGCCGGGCTGGTGCCGATCAGGCTGACCTCCGACAACTCGACCAACGGCCTCGGCTTCACCCTGCAGCCGATGACCTACCAAATCGCCCCGGTCGCCTCGCAAGCGCTGACCGACTGGGAGCACGCCAAGACCGTCGCGATTGCCTACGACCCGACTCAGAACTACACCGTCTCGGTCTCGAAAGCGCTGAAGGAATCGCTGGAAAAGGCGGGCGTCACCGTCACCGCTTACGAAAAGGTGCAGCCCGGCAAGAAGGACTACACCGACGTGGTCGAAAAGCTCGCGGCGACGAAGCCCGACGTCATCTACGCCGCCGTCTACTTCCCCGAGGGCGGCCTGATCGCCAAGGAGATGCGGGAAGCGAAAGTGCAATCGCGGTGCATCGCCGACTACGCCTCCTACGACACCGGCTTCGTCGAAACGGCCGGGGTTGCGGCGGCCCGCGCCTGCCCCGTGGTCGGCGTCCCCGCGCCCGACGACTTCAGCGGCGCCGCGGCCAAGGTGAGCGAATACGAAGACGAATTCGGCGAGGAACCCGGCACCTGGAGCCCGTACACCTACGACTCGCTCAACTTCCTCGCCGACGGCATCAAGCAGGCCGGCGGCACCGCCGCCAAGAAGCTCACGGGCACGCTCAACGGCGTCAAGGCCTGGCAGGGCTGGACCGGCTCGGTCACGATCGACCCCCACAACGGCAACCGGCAGCCCGCGACAGTGGTGATCGTCGATACCGACGCCAAGGGCCGGCTCCACGTCGACGAGGACTGGGCCAAGGCGGTCGGCGCGCCCTACTGAGGGCGCCGACCGCTCAGACCGGCTTGGCGAAGAGGGTGATCGCCGCCAGGATCAGTCCGAGGGCGCCGAAGCCGAGCTTGCGGGGGATCCCCTCTGAGGTGTGCACGGCGACCGCGCACTGGAGCGCGTAGTAGGCGGCGAAGGCGCGCGAGGCGATCACGATCAGGGTCAGGGTCGGGACCAGCCAGACCAGCAGGATCGCGGCGGCGCCACTGGCGAGGTAGGGACGGGGGCCCTGCGCCGAGTTGGGGAGGTGCCGGATCAGGTTGCCGTGGGCGGCGACCGTGTCCGCCGTCGCCGCGCTGAACTGGCTGAGGATCGCGCAGAGGACGACGCCGACCGAGAGGAACGGCAGCAGCCGGTCGGCGATGTCGAGCAGGGTCGCGTCGGCGCCGTCGGCGCTGCCGAGGCCCATCATCGGCGTCGCCACGGCGACGAAGCCGATGTAGACCGAGGAGGAGACCAGCTGGGACAGCCGGCAGGCCCAGATCCTGGTCTCGCGGTCGTACTCGTCGGTGAGGTAGCGCACGGTCTCGAAACCCTGGACCGTGATCACGATTCCGCCGAGCACAAGCAGGACGTCGGTGATGCTCCTGCCCGGCATTGGAGGCAGGCTGAGACCGCCGCCGAGAAGGTCGGCACCGTCGGCGATGAACAGGGCGCCACCGAGCACCGCGGTCAGCACCAGCACCGTGCCGAGCGCCAGTCGCTCGATCCGATCGAGGCCGGAGAAGCCGCGGCGGACTCCGACCGCGGTGATCAGCAGGACGGCCGCGCAGGCGAGGGCGCGCTCGGCGCTGTCGGACGATTCGGAGGCGACGAACTGGACGACGTACTGGGCCATGATCCGCAGGTAGAGGGCCACCGAGATCACGTAGGCAACGGCGATCGTGAGGTCCGACGCCCACTCGGCCCGGGTCGTGAAACGGTCGATCCGGCCGCTTTCGTGAAGCGGCTCGACCTTCTCCATGTTGTGCCGGACAGCGGTACCGATAAGCCAGGCGAAGGCGCAAACGCCGACGATGCCGACCACAGCGAGGGAGCCGAGCCCGAGCTCGAGGACCGGCACGATGATCAGGAAGCCGCTGCCGAAGATCGATGCCAGCGGCGGGACCGAGGCGAGCAGCACCTGCCGCGAGAACATCGGCCTGAGCCGGCTCATCGCTCACCCCCGACCGGCATCACTCGCTGACCGCGAGTCAAACCCGGTCGCGCAGCTGGAGCTGCTCGGCCGCAAAGAGCTCGTGGACGAGTCTGATCGCGATCGAGCCCTCACCGACCGCGGAGGCGACGCGGTTGATCGAGCCATGGCGGACGTCGCCGGCGGCGAAGACGCCGGGCATGCTGGTCTCGAGCGAGAACGGGTCGCGCTCCAACGGCCAGATGCCGTCCCCGAGATCGGCCCCGGTGCGGATGAAGCCGCCGTCGGCCAGGGTGCACGCCGCCGAGAGCCACTCGGTGTTCGGGCGGGCGCCGATCAGCAGGAAGAGCTCATCGGCCGCGACCGTCTCCGTCGTCCCGTCGGCGCCGGAGCGCAGGACGAGGCGCTCGAGCCAGCCGTCATCGCCGGCGCCGCCGCCGACGACCTCGGTGCCGAGCCGCACCTCGATGTTGGGCGTGCCCTCAACCTGCGTCACCAGGTAGTGAGACATCCCCTTCGCCAGTGAGTCGGCCCGCACCACGAGCGTCACCCGGCGGGCGAATTCGGCCAGGTGCAGGGCGGCCTGACCGGCCGAGTTGGCGCCGCCGACGACGTAGACCTCCTCGTCGACCGTCGTCGGTGCCTCCGAGGCGGGGCCGCTGTAGAAGACGCCGGCCCCGACCAGGGCCTCGAGCTCGGGGACGCCGAGCCGGTGGTAGGTGGCGCCGGTGGAGAGGATGACCGCGGGGGCGCTGACCTCGCCGCCGTCAGAGAGCGCGACGTGGATGCGCTCACCCTCGCGCCGGATCCCGATCGCGTCGTGCATGAAGGCGAACTTGGCGCCGAAGACCCAGGCCTGCTCGTAGGCGCTCTCGGCCAGCCGGCGGCCGCTGACCCCGCGCGGGAAGCCGAGGTAGTTGCGGATCAGCGAGCTCGAGGTCGCCTGGCCGCCGACGCCGCCGTCGTCGACGACGAGCGTCCGGAAGCCCTCCGAGGCGCCGTAGACCGCCGCCGAGAGACCGGCCGGCCCGCCGCCGACGATGATCACGTCGTACTCGCGCCGGTCGGGTGCGATCGTCGCCCCCGAGGCACTCGCCAACTCCAGGTTGGTCGGGTTGGCGAGCACGGTGCCGTTCGGGAAGACGACAAGCGGCAGCGGCTCCTCGCCGCCCGCCTCCTCGACCAGCGCCCGCCCGTCGGGCGAGTCGGCGAGGACGAAGGCGTGCGGCACCGCGCAGCGGCCGAGTACCTCCTTCAGCTCCTGTCCCCTGCCGGTCCACGACTCGCTGACGATGTGGACGGTGTGGGGTGAGACCAGCCGCGCGTGGGCCCACTCGAGCAGGAAGGTCGAGACCGACTGGTGGAAGAGCTCGTCGGGCGACTGCGACGGCCTGATCACGTAGTACTCGATCTGCCGCCGCGCCATCGCCTCGAAGATCTCCCCCGCGGTTTGGCCGTCGCCCCAGGCGCCCCACTCGATCAGCAGCCCGCGCTGGGCGTGGGCGTGGATCTCGCGCACCCGGCCCAGCAGCTCACCGCTGCTGCCCTGGCCCAGCGAATGCGCGGCGAGGACGAGTGCGACGTCCTCGCCCGCGGCCGCCAGCGCCTCGAGCTCCGCGATTGCCTCCTGCGCCGAGGACACGCAGACGACGCGGTAGCTCCGCGAGTAGCGGTCGACCAGCTCGCGTTCGACCTTACGCAGCGAGCGCTCGTCTTCATCGACCGCGAATAGGACGGGAACGGACACGGCAACCAAGCTACCGTGCCGGTCGAGCCTTATTTCGGCAGCTCTTCGCCGCCGCGCTCGCGGACCATGTAGAGCGCGTACCAGTCCGGCCAGTTCGGGTCCTCCTCGCCGGTTCGCTTCTCGTGCTCGCCGTGTGCCTCGGCCGCCCGCCTCAACGCTGCCGCCAGGTCCTCGACTGACTCGTATGCGGTTGCCATCGGTCGCTCCTCTCAGCGACCCGGAAGCCGGGTCTTAATCTCTTGCAACAGCCAGCCGTTGCCGTCCGGATCGCTGAAGGCGACGAACGAGCCGTAGTCGGCGTGCTCGGGCGCCGGCCCGTCAACGCGCCCGGCGACGCCGGCGTGATGGAAGATCCCAGTCGCGTCGTGGAAGGGCTCGCCGACCTCGACCCCGCGGGCGAGCAGATCGGCGCGCGCTGCGTCGATGTCGTAGACCGATAGCTGCAGCCCCTCGTAGGAGCCCGGCGGAGCAGAAGTGACCCCCTCGCCGAAGATGATCGAGCAGGCCGACCCCGGCGGCGTCAGCTGCACGACCCGATAGCCGTCCTCGACTGTCAGATCGGCGTCGAGGCGCCAGCCCAGCCCCTCGTAGAACCCCTTCGCTCGGTCGACGTCAGAGACCGGCAGGACCACGACCTCGAGCTTTACCTCTCCCGCGCTAACAGGCGGGGTGCCCGCAGCGCCTTCGCTGTTCGCTTCCACATTGCTCATCTCAACCTCCATCCTGGGATCGGGCGCGACTTTCCCGCACCCTCTCCCCCACCCGATCGAAAGTCAACGCCAGACATGGCTCGGTGAAGACGTATGGGCATAGCACCGCCCGTCATATCCGATGTTTGAGCTCAAAATCTGCGACCTCAAAGCCCTCGACCCGGTTTGAACCCCGGCTCAACGATGGGCAGTCCAGACGGAGATCTATTCCGCCTTGAGGGAGGGATCCAGGTGCCTGAGGTTTTTCTCAACTGCCCGAAGGTAGGGACGAAAAAAGCGAGCGTCAGACGTGAAGCCCATAGTCGATCCCCTGGCCTCAATCCTCATCGCGCATGCGGTGCGTCCTGCGGTGGAGCCTTCGACTTCGAACTTCACTTTTGTACCGATCGCCGACTCCATCTCTGCAGCCTGCCGGCCGGTGCCTCCGCCACTTATCGCACCAATCCCAGATCGTCCCTGGTAGACGGCGACCGCCCCGCTACTCGATCGAGATACCGACCAGTTCCCTTTTGCCAGCAAACCGCCATGACCGGTGAAGGCGTCGAAAAACGCAGTTGCGCACTGGTCCGGTGAGCCATTGACCTCATACATCCACCTCGACCGCAGGTTGAAGAACTTCAGTGACGGCGACATTCCCGCTCCCTCATCTCTTGACGACGCAACTGCGTCAGGAATTTTCGAAAGATCAGAAATCTAGTCGCTATTTAAGAATGGCGGGTTCAGCTCCGGATTTGGCCAGCGTGCCTCGGCCCTCGTTTGAGGTTGCAATTTGTGACCTCAAAGCCTCGACCTCTGACGGCCCGAGGACATATAGAGGCTCTTTCTGGTGCGGCCTCTACTCGGGCCGAGTCAGGATCTCGTGCCCGCCGACGCGCAGCCATTCGATGTGGACCTCCCCCACCTTGACCTCGGTGCCGTACCGGAAGGTGGCGCGGCCGTCACCGCCGCTCGCGCGGCATCCGCGCGAACTCCCGAGCGAAGCTCGGGGACAGCCCGTAGGTGGGGCTCATCAATCGTCCTGCTGAGATGATGCCGCGCCGAGACGATCCAAGGCGTCAAGGAACTCATCGCTGCTGAGTGGCCGATCCGAGGCCTCGGCAATGACCTCCTCGACGGTCTCGGGAACGAACACCAGGGAGCCGTCCTGGCGCCGCTCGGAAACCTTGTAACGACCTAGCCGCCCTCCGGCTGCGTCGGCTGCCGTGATGTCTACAACAAGCATCTTCATCCCCCTTCAGTGTCCCAGGCGGTTGGCATGACCTCAAGATTGAGGCTCACCAGCGGACCGAGAGAGACTCCAGCCGCAGCCGCAGCCGCCGCCGATGAACTCCAGGAGCATGACAGACGAGCCGGATGCTTCTGTCTGCGGAAATCGGCCTAACTGGACGGTATTTGAACCGCGGCGCTACCGCACGAATCCGGGCCCTGCACGACAAAGCCCCGGCCGCATAACTCCAAGGAGTCCTAGGCGGGACCGGGGCGTCTTGAACAGCGTAGCGCGACCATGGAGGAAGCAACAAGCACGCGCCTGGCTATCCGAGCCACGCTACACGCGGTTCCTCGACGCCGCCAATGGCGATCACGAGCGAGCGATAGCGCTGTATGAGTGGCATGTCGACCTCTCCGTCGCATCGTTCGGCTTGATTCACCGCTTCGAGGTGCTCCTGCGCAACGCGATTGACGGCATGCTCGGCGAGGGCCAGCCGCAAACGCCGATCAAGGACACCTGGCTGCTGGATTTCGAGATCCTCCAGCCCGACGGAATCAAGCAGGTGATCGTCGCAATCGAGCGACTCGAGCGGGGCAAGCTCGTCACTCGGGGCGTGTCGTCGCAGGGGTCTCCTTTGCCTTCTGGGCTGGACTGTTCGGCCGTCGCTATGAGGAGTTGTGGAGGCACCGTCTCCGCGCTGCGTTCCCGCAAGAAGCATTGACCCGCAAGGATCTTCAGCGCTCGCATGCGCCGCGTCCAGCGTTTCCGCAACCGCGTCGCCCATCACGACTCGCTCCTCGACCAAGACGCCCCGGCGCGCCTCGAAGACATGCTCGCGATTGCCGGTTGGATCGACCCTGCGGCGCAGGAGTGGCTTGCCGGTCGCTCCGATGCACTCGCTATCGCGCAACAGATGCCGTAACCGCGATCTGATCGAGCTACTGGGCCGAATGCTTTTGTCTGAGAGATCGGGCTAACTGGACGGTATTTGAATCAAGTTCAGGACCTGATCGCGCGCCTCGACTTGAGCCCGGCCGAGCCTATGCCTTGAGATCGGCCTGAATGAAGTCGTCGGCCGATGCAAATGGTGGCGGGTCATCAGAGATTTTCGCGGCGAGAGCACGTACGGCCTCGTATTCGGCGTCGGACAGCTTCGTCTTGTTGGCCTTTGCCCGTCCATCGACGATCACCACGCGACGTTCCTTGCGCTGCCAAAGCACGAATAGGCGGTAAAGCTTCTCCCCCTGCTTGTCGCGCACCTCGTGAAGATCGGCCAAGTCTCCCTTCATCGGGCAGTGGCTGTGGCGATCAGCCCACTGATCGGGGCCCGTCGTCTTGGTCCACAAGCCACTCAACCCCCGAGCGCATTTACGAAGCGTATTGACTGCAACCGACGATCAGACGCACCCGTTCTGTGTTGCGTTTATGCAACGAACACGCTACCCTCCCTTCGTGGCCAAGCCGCGGAATCCTCACGATGCAGCTCTCGCCTCCCTTATTCCCAGCCAGGAGAGGGGCGACGACGAGCGCCGCGTAAAGGCGCTCGTCGCGCGCAACAAGCTTCTCAGCACCCTGGAGTCTGTCCGCGAGGCCGAAAAGCTCTCCAAGAAGGACCTCGCCGATCGAGCGGGCCTAGATGCGTCCAGTGTCCGGCGCATGTTGACCACCGAGACCGCGAACCCAACCACCGAGAACGCGTTCCTGCTCCTCAGCGCCATGGGCATCAAGCTCGAGGCGGTCCTCCCATCCGGCAGCCGAGTCGACATCGTCTAACTCGCGTCCGCCAACAACTGGCGCACTGCACGACGTGACCGCTACTCGTCCTCCGGCGGCCTGAACCCGACCGGGCGCCTTGGCCCGGCGGGCGGAGAGATCAGCTGCCGCAGGGCCTTGAAGACTTCATCCAGCTGTTCAGCGTGCTGGCCCAGCTTCGAACTCGTATCTCGTTCGAGCCGATCGAGCCTCTTCTCCAGCTCCGCGTAGCTCGACGCCGCACGGCGCAACTCGACGAACGCTCGCATGATCGCGAGGTTGACGGCGACCGCCCTCTTGCTCTTCAGAACTCCCGAGAGCATCGCCACTCCCTGCTCGGTAAAGACGTAGGGCGCATAGCGACGACCGCCCGATCCGCCGTTTGAGATCGCAATTTGCGATCTCAAAACCGCGGCCTCCTCTTTGCTCAGCTGGAACATGAAGTCCTCCGGAAAGCGGTCGCGATTCCGCTTCACCTGCTCGATAAGCCGCCTGGTTTCGACGCCGTAGAGATCAGCAAGATCCTCGTCGAGCATCACCTGCCGCCCGCGGAAGACAAAGATCCGCTTCTCGATTGCTGGAGCCGCGATTGGCTCCAGCGAATCCTCCTTCGCAGTCTGCGACATCCGGCCAGCAATACAAACTAGCCGGATGCTTTTGTCTGCGGAAATCGGGGAGACAGGATTTGAACCTGCGACCGCTCGGCCCCCAGCCGAGTGCGCTACCAGACTGCGCCACTCCCCGTGGCTGATTTACGATTCTGTACGGATTCGTGCGCGGTGGTAGCTCAACGGTAGAGCCTCGCCCTTCCAAGGCGATGATGCGGGTTCGATTCCCGTCCGCCGCTCTCTCTGGGCATGGCCGCCGGGGCTCAAGGCTTTGCGCCGTGAGCCGATGCAGGCTGGGTCATGCCGAACCGAGCGGGGAGATCTGTTGTCGCGCTGCTTGCGCTCGTCGTGGGCCTCGGCGCGATCGCCGGCTGTGGGGGCTCCGGCGGCGATGGAAGCTCGGCCTCCTCCCCATCTGAAGCCGCCCTCGTCCCCTGGTCGCTCTTCGGTCGGGTGCCGGAGCGCACCCAGTACCTGCCGACGCGGGAGCGCTTCCTCGACCCGCCGCTGAAGCAAGCGTGGTCGATCAATACGCACGCGCTGATCGAGTTTCCGCCGGCGGTCGCGGGCGGGGTCGCCTACGTGGTCAACAAGTACGGCAACGCCAAGGCGGTGCGGCTGGGAGACCGCAAGATCCTCTGGGAACGCAACACCGACCCGAAGGATTCCGGCACGCCGACCGACGTGACCGCGCCGGTCTACTACGAAGGCAAGGTCTTCTTCGCCTTCGTCGACGGCAACGTGGTCGCGCTCGACGCCGCGAGCGGCAAGCAAGTCTGGACGCGCAAGCTCGCCGGCCACCTCGAATCCTCGCCGATGGCGGTCGGCGGCTCGCTCTACCTCGGCAGCGACGAGACCAACGTGGTCGCTCTGCGCGCCGCCGACGGCGAGGTTCTCTGGCGGTTCAACTCGCCGGGGCCAATCCGCGCCAGCCCCAGCTACCACGACGGTCGCCTCTACGTCGCCGACTACGAGAGCTCGATGTTCTGCCTCGACGCCAAGGACGGCCGGGCGATCTGGCGCACCAACACCTCGCGGCTGCCGCCCTTCGGCCAGGGCGGCTTCTACTCCTCCCCCGCCGTCGCCTTCGGCCGGGTCTACGCCGCCCGCGACGACGGCGTCGTCTACGCCTTCGACCAGCGCACCGGCAAGGTCGAGTGGACCTTCCCGACCCACAACTTCGTCTACGGCTCGCCCGCCGTCGCCCGCGTCCCCGGCACGCCGCCCAGCGTCTACATCGGCTCCTACGACGAGCACTTCTACGCCCTCGACGCGCGCAGCGGCAAGCAGCGCTGGCGCTACGACGTCGGCGGCCCTGTGCCCGGCACGGCGACCGTGATCGGCCACACCGCCTACGTCTCGAGCTTCAAGACCAAACGGACGATCGGCATCGACGTCCGCAGCCACCGCAAGACCTTCGAGCTGAAGCAGGCCGGCTACACGCCGATGGTCTCCGACGGCCGCCGCCTCTACCTGATCGGCTACTACGAGCTGATCGGCCTGCAGCCAACCCGGCACTGAC
This sequence comes from uncultured Solirubrobacterales bacterium, assembly GCA_963720805.1. Lineage (GTDB taxonomy): Bacteria > Actinomycetota > Thermoleophilia > Solirubrobacterales > 70-9 > VRUE01. The sequence continues at coordinate 283,854 of CAVRGT010000006.1, forward strand.
GCGAGCGCGGCTCAGTAGCCGGGCGGGTGGCGGGCGACGAAGCCCGCGGGGGGCGTGCCGGCCACGTGCCAGCGGGGGCCGCTGCCGCGGGCGTCGCCGACGGTGTCCCAGCGCAGGCCGGCGATCACGGCGTAGGCGTGGGATGCACTGGCGTAGACGGTGATCCAGCGGCCGGGACCGGGCGCTCCCCAGCTCTCCAGAGAACCCGAGGCGAGCGGCGTGGAGAGGAAACCGCCGCCGGCGAGGGCGTAGCTGACCGCTCCCGAGCAGTCGTATCCGCGCGCGTACCAGGAGCCGTGACCGCCGCCCCATATGTAGGGACGGCCGACGATCGTGTTGGCGGCATTGATCGCGCCGGCGACGCGTTCGGGCGCGCCCGCCGGGGCGAGGGCGATGCCGCTGACGTAGGTCGCGGTCGGGTCGCCGTACTTGTTCGGGGTCGCCGGGATGCGGGCGACGAATGGTTCGCCGCCGCTGCCCGGCGGCGGCGGGATCGGGGTGCCGTTGCTGCCGGCCGAGGCGGGCGGCAGCGGGTCGCCGGGTTTGTAGGTGCTTCCCTCCCCCGAGTACACCGATCCGGGCGCAGTCGACTCCGCGGCCACCTTCTTTGCAGTGGAGGCGCCCTCGTACTTGGCGCCGAGGTAGACGAGGCTGCCTTCGATCGCGTCGAGCACGCCGGTGGCCTTGACCGCCGTCAGCAGGGCCTGGCTCACCGGAGCCGGATTTCTTTCGTCTGCCGCCGCTACCGGAGCCGCGAACCACAGACCGCCGACAAGCATCGTCGCGACCAGCAGTCGCAGCGCAGTCGCGGTTTGCAGCCTGCCCATCGCTCAGAACTGTACCCTCGCGCAATGCTCGCCCGGCGATCCAGGCTCGCCCTTATCTGTCTCGCAACACTCGGCGCCTGCGCCTCGGCCGCGCCGCTTGCCGGCGCCGAACCGGCTCCCTGGGGCGCCGGTTGCATGCCGACCCCCGAAGGCGCCCTCCGCACCAGCTCCAACTGCGGAGCTGAACTCTCCAGCGGACGCGCGGTCGCTCCCGCCGGGGCCCCGGACGCCGTCAAGCGAGCGATCGCGGCGGCCAACCGGATCGACGGCAGGCCCTACGTTTGGGGCGGCGGGCACGCAAGCTTCCTCTCCCACGGCTACGACTGCTCAGGTGCGGTCAGCTACGTCTTGCACGCCGCCGGCCTGCTCGACCAGACGATGGTCTCCGGCCAGCTCGCCTACTGGGGCGCGGGCGGCCTCGGCCGCTGGATCACCGTCTACGCCAACAACGAGCACGTCTTCATGGTGATCGCCGGCCTGCGCTTCGACACCCGCGATGACCCGCCGGGCGTCAACGGCCCGCGCTGGCACCGGGCCAAAGTGGAACCGCCCCGCTTCGCGGCGCGCCACCCCAGCGGCCTCTGACCTACTCGACCAGGAAGCGCGTCGGCACGAAGGTCTGGGTGTCGACCGGCGGTCGCGCGTAGGCGCGCTCCTGGCGCGGCGGCAGCTCGACCTTCTCGGCCGGCACCGACTCGTAGGGGACCCGTTCGAGCAGGTGGCTGATCAGGTTGAGCCGGGCGGTGCGCTTGTCGTCGGCCTCGACCACGAACCAGGGCGAGTCCTTGGTGTCGGTGTAGGCGAACATCTCGTCCTTGGCCTCGGCGTAGTCGACCCAGCGCGCCCGTGCCTCGAGGTCCATCGGGCTCAGCTTCCACTGCTTGGCGGGGTCCTCGATGCGGGCCTCGAAGCGGCGCTCCTGCTCCTCGTCGGAGATCGAGAGCCAGTACTTGACCAGGATCAACCCCGAGCGCATCAGGATCCGCTCGAAGCTCGGGGTCGAGCGCATGAACTCCTGGTACTCGCCCTCGCTGCAGAACCCCATCACCCGCTCGACCCCGGCGCGGTTGTACCAGCTGCGATCGAAGAGGACCATCTCGCCGCCGGCAGGCAGGTGGGCAACGTAGCGCTGGAAGTACCACTCGCTGCGCTCCCGCTCGGTCGGCACGCCGAGCGCGACGGTGCGCACCACGCGCGAGTTGGTCCGCTCGGCGATCCGCTTGATCACGCCGCCCTTGCCGGCGGTGTCGCGACCCTCAAAGAGGACCGCGACCCTCAGCCCGGCGTGGACGATCCATTCCTGCAGGCGGACGAGCTCCCCCTGCAGGCGGGCCAGCTCCTTCTCGTACTGCTTCCTGGAGAGGACCTTGGGCGAGTCGCCGTCATGCGTCACTTCCCCCAGCCTAAGCCGAAGGCAGGAAGCGCGGGCGCTCGGGCCGCTGTCAGCCTGCTGACAGCGGCAAGCATCCCCCTGCCTGACCGCGTGTCGCCGCAGTACAAGGTCAAATTCGACGACAGGGGGAGAACCATGATTCGACGAATCGCAGTGAGCGCAGTGCTCGCCTGCCTGGTGGTCGCGGCGCTTGCGAGCGCGCCCACCGAGGCGGCGACCAAGGCCGGAAATGCGACGCTGCTCAAGGGCCGGACCGGTCAGCACCACCGGGTCAAGCTGAAGCTGCAGCAGCGCTCGCTGAAGCTGCTTCGCTTTGACATCGAACTGCACTGCCACGACGGCAGCATCCTGATCGACGAAGAGAGCGGCTTCGTGCGGACCCCGTTCCGTCACGGTGGCAGCTTCAGCGAAGTGCAGACCGGGTCGACCGACACGGTGATGATCCGCGGCCAGGTGCGCGGCAAGGGCGTCAAGGGCCGCTTGCGGGTGAAGGACCGCCTCGGAAAGAGCAAGTGCGACTCCCACTGGGTACGGTTCACGGCGCAACATTGATGTCAGCAATGAGTTAAGACTTAACGAGCAAAAGCAAATGCCCAATCCCCGGCTCTGCCGGGGAGCGGGGGACCCATGTTTTCGGGGCGAGCCCACCTTCGGGTGGGGGCGCAGGCTCCTTCAGCGCCAGCCCGTCAGCTAACCCCGTCGGCCGACGAAGGAGGAATCGATGTCGATCGCCCGCAGGGCGGCTTCCCATGCCGCCGGCTGCACAGTGCTCGCCGCGCTCACCGCGGCGATTTTTGCCGTCCAGCCCCCGGATCGAGCCTGGGCACGGAGCGCCCCGGGCGGCATTGCCGCCGCCGAGCTCGAACCGACGCCCGCCCCCAGCGGCGCCGCCGCGCTGATCCGCGGCCGCGCGGTCGCACCCACCGACGCGCCGAGCGCCGTGCGCCAGGTGATCGCGGCCGCCAACCGAATCCGCACCAGGCCCTACGTCTGGGGCGGTGGCCACGGTCGCTGGTGGGACCGTGGCTATGACTGCTCGGGCGCGGTCAGCTACGCCCTGCACGGCGGTCGGCTGATCGACAGCCCGCTGCCGTCGGGGCCGATGACCCACTGGGGCGACCCGGGCCCCGGCAGCTGGATCACCGTCTACGCCAACGGCGGCCACGCCTACGCGGTGATCGCCGGCCTGCGGTGGGACACTTCGGGAGACACAAATGGCAGCGGCCCGCGCTGGCATGTGGAGATGGCGAGCGCGCGCGGCTTCGTCGCCCGCCACCCGGAGGGATATTGAGCAACCACAGCGGCATCCCGGCACAGCTCCCCGAGATCGGCCTCGAGCCCGGCCCCTGGGAGCTGCCCGACCACGGCAGCGACGAGCTCGGTTACTTCGTCCTCGCCGGGATGCTGCTGCGGCGGGTCAAGGTCGAGGGCGGGCGCAGCGTCGAGCTGCTGGGAGTGGGTGACCTGCTCCTGCCCTGGCGCGAGGAGCGCGCCTCCTTCTCGCACTCGGAGTGGGACGTGGTCGACCAGACCCGCCTCGCCGTCCTCGACCTGCGGCCCAAATCGCCGCACCTGCAATCGCCGCAGATCGTCGCGGCGATCGCGACGCGAGCGGTCGACCGCTCGCGGGCGCTCGCCCTGCAGTCGGCGATCATGAGCATCGTCGGCATCGAGGAACGGTTGCGGGCGCTGCTCTGGGCCTTCGCCGAGCGCTGGGGCCGAGTGCTCCCCGAGGGCATCGAGATCGAGGTCAACGTGCCGCAGGCCGTGCTCGCCGAGATGGTCGGGGCGCGGCGGCCAACCGTCAGCCTCGCCCTCGGCAGCCTCTGCGAGCGCGGCCTGCTGGTCGCGCCCGGACCCGGACGCTGGATCCTGCAGGGCGAGCCGCCCGCGGTGGTCGCGACGGCGGCGACTGCCTGAGCTATCGGCGGGCGGCCGCCCGCCGGGCCGAGTAGGCGCGCAATACGTCGCGGTGGTCGATCCAGCCGACGAGCGCCCGGGACCCGTCGGCGAGGACGGGAAGGGCCCCGCGGTCGCCGTCGGCGAGCATCTCGATCGCCTCGCCGAGCTCCTGGCCGCGATGCAGCTCGGGGACCGCCTGGGCCAGCGAGCCGGCCGTCGCTTCGCCGCCGGCAGCCGCTTCGCGCTCGATGTCGGCGGCTTCGACCACGCCGAGCAGCGCCCCGGAGGCGTCGAGGACCGGCAGCACCGCCTCCCAGCCGGAGGCGAAGCGGGCGGCGACCTCGTCGAGGCGCTCCTCGGCGCCCAGCGGCCGCGGCGCCTCCCGCATCGCCGCCTCGACCGCGACCCCGGCCAGCGGCCCGGCGAGTGCCGGGCGCTCGATGTCGATGCCCCGTCGCTTCAGCTTCAGGGTGTAGATCGATGAGGCCGAGAGCCGGCGGCTGACGCCGGTGGCGATGACCACGGCCAGCATCAGCGGCAGGATGATCGAGTAGTCGCCGGTCAGCTCGAAGACAATCAGGACGGCGGTGATCGGCGCCCGGCCGGCCGCCGCGAACACCGCGCCCATCCCGACCAGGCCGTAGGCGCCCGCCCCGGCGGTCGCGGCCGGCAGCAGCGTCGTGAGCGCCGAGGCCGAAGGCGCTGCCGAGCATCGCCCCCATGAAGAGCGAGGGGGCGAAGACGCCGCCGGAGCCGCCGATCGCCATCGTCAGGCTCGTCGCCACGACCTTGCCGAGCAGGAAGGCAACCAGGAGGCCGACGGCGTACTCGCCGTCGATCGCGTTTTCGAGCACCGGGTAGCCGACCCCGTACATCTCCGGCAGGACGAGGAGCACGGTGCCGAGCAGGAGCCCGCCGGCCGCCGGCCGCAGCCATTCGGGCCCGCGCCAGATCCGGTCGGCCAAGTCCTCGGCGCCGTAGAGGGTGCGGATGAAGGCGACCCCGACCGCGGCGGCGAGCAGGCCGAGGATCGCGTAGAGCGGGTACTCGGCCACCGAGACGACGTGGAAGCCGGGCAGACTGAGGAAGGCGGCGGAGCCGAAGGCGAGCTGGCCGACCGCGGTCGCGACCACGGCGCTGAGCACGACGAGGCCGAAGGAGCGGGTCTGGAAGTCGCGCAGGATCAGCTCGAGGGCGAAGAAGACGCCGGCGATCGGAGCGTTGAAGGTGGCGCCGATGCCGCCCGCCGCGCCGCAGGCGACGAGCAGGCGCAGGTCCTGAGCGGAGAGGCGGCTGAGCCGGCCGGCGGCCGAGCCGATCGCCGAGCCGATCTGGACGATCGGGCCCTCGCGCCCGACCGAGCCGCCGGCGCCGATGCAGAGGGCCGAGGCCAAGGACTTGACGATCGGGACCCGGCCGCGGATGCGGCCCTCGTTGCGATGGACGGCGAGCATCACCTCGGGCACGCCGTGCCCACGGGCCTCGGGCGCGAAGCGGGTGACCAGCGGGCCGTAGAGCAGGCCCCCGACCACGGGGATGACCAGGACCACGAAGGGGCCGAGCAGCGGCAGGTGCGGGTTGCTGAAGTGCCCGAGCGCGCTGGGATCTTCGTGCCCGCTGAACAGCTCGGTGAAGCCGACGATCAGGTAGCGGAAGGCGATCGCGCCGAGGCCGGCACCGGCGCCGGTGAGGAGCGCGAGGGCAACCAGCAGACCCGGTTCGCCGCCAAGCCGCTCGCGCACACGGGTGAGCAGATGGGCAGGCGCAAGGCCGGCGCCGCCCTCGATCGTCGAAGACATCGACCGAGCCTATGAACTGGGCGGCGCCGCGCAGGCCCCAAAAGCCCGCATCCCGGCCCGTCTGTTAGATCGCTGACAGCCGACGCTCAGGCCCGGCACCCGCAGGTCCCGGGGCGACGGCCGGGCTCGCAAACAGAGAGGATGCGCCAATGCCCAATCCCCACCGCCCCAAAAAACGCGCCGAGCCAGTCGACCATGGCTGGCTGATCTCGTTCGGCTGTAAAACGGCCGGCAAGCTGATGCGGCTCAAGGTCGACACCGACCCGGCCTCCGACACGCGGCCGATCGAGGTCCCCTGCCCCTGCGGCGAGACCCACCGCGTGATCGTCTCGCCCTACCGCCGCCGCCGCACCGCCGACGAACCCTTCGACCTCGAGGTAAAAACGCTCGACGAGCTGCGCTGAGCACACGCAGTTAACACGGGTTGAAGTTTCACCTTCTCTTGGCATTCGCTTGGATGGGCCGTTGCCTTCCGTAGCGCAATATGGATCGACCGATTTCAAAAGGAGCGATTCATGAACAATCGAAGGGCAAAGCTCGCAGCGAGCGCCACGGTCTTGGGACTCGGCGCCCTGGGCGGTGTAGCGCTGGGAACCAACCACGGCGTCCCGACGGCGCAGCCGCTCGCCGCCGGCGGTGGCTCCGGGGCGATCGTCACCAGCACCAGCGGCGCGACCGCCGCGAGTCAGCCGATCGCGGTCAGCACCAATCCGGGCACCCGCCCGCCAATCGTCACCCGCGCCAGCGGCGCACATCCCAGCGGCGAGGTCGATGACTGATGACCGAACCTTTCAGAAGTCAAGTCGCAAGTCGTGGTGTAACTCCTCGCCGGCTCTTTCACGCGGCTTGTAGCTGAGGCACCTCCTCTTGCTCTTCGCCCGCCGGGGCTCCGTCGCCCTGGTCCTCGAGGACCAGGGCGAGCGACTCCTCGGAGAGGTAGCGGCGGCTGATCAGCCACTCGTCGTTTTGCTCGATCAGCAGGGCGCCGGCGAGGCGGATCGCCGAGTCGTCGTTGGGGAAGATGCCGACGACGTCGCTCCTGCGCCCCACCTCGCGGTTGACCCGCTCCAGCGGGTTGGTGCTCCGCAGCTTCGACCAGTGCGCGGCGGGGAAGCGGTAGAAGGCGATCAGGTCCTCCTCGGCCTCCTCCAAGAGCTCGGCGACCTTGGGCACGGCCGGCGCCAGGCGCTCGATCACGACGGTGGCGCGCTCGCGGGCCTGCTCGTAGCTCTCAGCCTGGAAAACCTCGCGCAGGGCGGCGGAGACCATGCCGCGCTGCTGGGGGCGACAGTGCTGGTGCATGTCTCTGACGAAGTGCACCGTGCAGCGCTGCCAAGGGCAGGCCAAGACCCTGGCGATAGCGCCCTTCAGGCCCTCGTGGGCATCGGAGACGCAGAGCTTCACTCCGCGCAGACCTCGTGCTCGCAGGCCGCGCACGAACTCAACCCAAAAGGCGCCCGACTCGACCTCGCCGATGTCGAGGCCGATCACCTCGCGACGACCGCTCTTGTGCACGCCGTAGGCGATCACCAGCGCCTTTGAGTAGACGTGGCCGCGGTCTCTGACCTTGACGTGCTTGGCGTCCAGCCACAGGTAGGGGAAGGGGTCTTCCAGGGGTCGCTCGCGAAAGGCTGTGACCTGCTCGTCAAGGGCCTTGCACAGGCGCGAGACGCGGTCCTTGCTCATCGAGCCGATTCCCAGCTGCTCGACCAGGCGGTCGACCTTTCGCGTGGAGACGCCGTTGACATAGGCCTCCATCACGACCGAGACGATCGCCTGCTCGGAGCGTTTGCGCGGCTCCAGGAAGCTCGGGAAGTAGGCACCTCCCGAGCGCTTTTTGGGGATCGCCAGCTCGATCTCTCCGACCCTCGTCTCCCAGAGGCGATCGCGGTAACCGTTTCGGTGGGTGCTTCTCGCTGCTGAGACCTCGCCCTTGTCGGCGCCGATCTCGGCGGAGATCTCTGCCTCCATGATCTGCGCGGCGGCCATCGCCACCGCCTCGCGCAGGAAGTCGGCGTGCTCGTCGATCAGGGTCTTGGCTACGACCTCGGCGCTCGTCATGCTCTGGCTCTCGGCCATCGTGGTGCTTCCTTTCGTCGTTGACTTGGTGGTCAACCGACGAGTCTGGGGCCCGCGGTGGCCGGAACTTCGTTCCGGCCCCTTACGCGCTCGTTACACCACTTGTAGCGACGTGACCCTTTCAGAGAACTCTCATCGCGACCTTAGGCCCCGGTTACCAAGTCCCCGCAACCTGAGCGCTCACCCCCCGAGAGGAGAACCAATGTCCCCGAAGCTAAGCGTTCTGGTGGTAGCGAACCGCACCGCCGACTCGCCGGAGTTGATCAGTGCGTTGCGGCAACGGGCCGCTCGATCGCCGGCTCGCTTCACGCTCCTCGTCCCCGCAGTTCCGCGGGGCCTGGCCTGGGCCACCGACATGAAGGCCGGTGCGGGCGACGCGATCGATCGCGCCGAGGCCGGCCTGCGGCGCCTGCGGCTCGCCGGCCTCGACCTGCAGGGCGCGATCGTCGGCGACCCCGATCCGTTCGCGGCGGTTGGAGACGCGCTGCACAGCGGTGAGTTCGAGGAGGTGATCGTCTCGACCCTGCCGCGAGGCGCCTCGCGCTGGCTGCGGCTCAGCCTGCCCGATCGCCTCAGGAGAGCCACCGACCTACCGGTCGCCCACGTCGTCACGGCTCACACGGGTGGCACACACCGGATCCGCCCGCAGCGCCAGCCGTCCCTGTCTCACTGAGACCCCTGGATGGCTGAACCGTTTACCCCCGTATATGGGGGTCAATCGACCACTCGACGCCAGGGGAATTTCCGTGGATCAATCGTCTAGTCGTCGGCTCCCCCTCCCCCACCTCCGCCGCCGTGATCCTGCTCGCCGCCATGTGGGTTCGAGCCGCTTGGGACGGTCGGCGCCGTCGGAGTCGTTGAGGGCGGTGGGGTGACCGGGGGCTGTGCTTCGGTGGTTTCAGGCGCGGTCGTGGTGACGGGCGGTGGGGAGTGCGAGGTGGGCTTCTTCGCCGGCGATGGTTCGCGCCCGGCCCCCTGGTGGCGCTTTGCTCCCACTGTCGCTTGCGGCGCCAGGGCGTCGCCGGCCGTTATCGGTTCGGAGGCGAGGCCGATCTGCCGGCTGACCAAACCGCTGGCGGCGATCGAGACGCCGACCGCGATCGCCACACCGAGCAACGCCAGCCCTACCCATCGCATCGTCGTCGACATCTTCAGGCCGTCCTTTCCTCGGGTTCGAACAAGATCGAGGCCCGGGTTCCCCCACCGTCCCTGGCCTCGAGGGTCACCTCGCCGTCCCACTGACGGCTCAGCTCGCGCGCGATCGGCAGGCCGAGGCCGGTGCCGCTCGGCCCGCGCCGGCCGGCGCTGCCCCGCCTGAAGCGATCGAACACCGCCTCCTCCTCGCCGGGCTCCAGGCCCGGCCCGCGGTCGAGGACGTCGATCCGGGCGGGGCCCGCCTCGACGCTCACGGTCGCCCCCGCGGGCGAGTAGCGCAGCGCGTTCTCGATCAGGGCGTCGATCGAGCGGTCGAGGTCGGGGCCCGCGCACCAGGCCGTGCCGGCACCGCCGCCGTCGCGCAGCTCGAGCTCGATCGCGTGCTCGCGCGCGGCCCCGCGCCAGCGCTCGACCGCCCGGCGCGCCGCCGCCGCGAGGCTTACGTCCTCGCCGGGCAGCTCGTGCTCGCCGGCGCGGCTGAGGATCAGCAACTCGTCGACGATCAGCGAGAGCCGGTCGATCTCCCCCATCGCCGCCTCCAACTCCCCGGCCACGGGGCGGTCGCCGCGGAAGCGCTCGGCGAGGCCCTCGAGCCGCAGCCGCAGTCCGGTCAGCGGCGTGCGCAGTTGGTGTGAGGCGTCGGCGACGAAGTCCTGCTGCACGCGCAATAGCCGCTTGATCCGCTGGGTCATCTCGTTGAAGGCGCGGGCCAGCGAGCGCTGCTCGGTGCTGCCCTCGACCGCGACCGCGGCGTCGAGGTCGCCGCCGGCGACATTGCGGGCGGCCTGGTCGAGGCGGCGGATCGGGCGCGCTATCTGCTGGGCGATCAATGCCGCGACGATCAGCGCCAGGACCAGGACCACGCCCGCCAGCGCGGCGAGATCGAGGATCGAGGTCTTGACCGCGCGGCTGACGGCGGCAACGCTCTGGGTTATCCGCACGGCGCCGTGCGGCAGGCCGTGCTCGACCACCGGCACAGCAGTGGCGAGCAGGTCCGCGCCGAGCGTCTTGCTGTTGCGGGTGATCTGCTCGGCCCGCCCGTTCAGCGCCGCCCGAATCTCCGGGCGGCTGGCGTAGCTGCGCCCGCTGGGGTCCCCGGCGGAATCGACGATCAGGCGGCCGCGGGCGTCGACCACGATCACCCGGCCGCGCACGCTTTCCGCCGAGGCCCCGACCAGCCGGCGCAGCGCCGGCCGCTGCGCCGGGCGCAGCAGCTCGGAGGAGGAGGCGGCGACCACGTCGGCCTGGCTGCGCGCCTGACCGCGCACCTCCGAGTCGACCCGGTCGCGCAGGCTCACCGCCAACGGCACACCGAGGGCGATCAGCGCCAGCGCCAGCACGTAGGCCAGCGCCAGCAGGAGGGCGGCCCGGAGGCTTACGGTTCCCCGACCCCCGGCGCGGCAAAGCGGAAGCCCACTCCCCGCACCGTCTCGATGTAGTGAGGCCGGCCGGGGTCGTCGCCGAGCTTGCGCCGCAACCAGCCGACGTGAACGTCGAGCGTCTTGGTCGAGCCGAACCAGTTGACGTCCCAGACCTTCGCCATCAGGTCCTCGCGCTTGACCACCCGGCCGGCGTTGCGCATCAGCTCGGCGAGCAGGTCGAACTCCTTGCGCGAGAGGTCGAGCCCCTCGCCGCCGAGGCGCACCACCCGGGCCGCGGGGTCGAGCTCCAGCTCGCCGATCCGGATCGGCTCCGCCTCGGCGCCGTCGCCGTCGCGGGGGACGCTGCGCCGCAATACCGCCCGGATCCGCGAGATCACCTCGCGGGCGCTGAAGGGCTTGACCACGTAGTCGTCGGCGCCGAGCTCGAGGCCGACGACCTTGTCCATTTCGGTGCCGCGCGCAGTCAGCATCACGATCGGCACGTCGGAGCGCCGCCGCAGCTCGCGGCAGACGTCGCGACCGTCGCCGTCGGGGAGGGTGAGGTCGAGGATCACCAGGTCCGGCTCCGCCCCGTCAGCCATCTCCAGTGCCCCCGCCGCGGTCCGCGTCACCAGCGGCTCGAATCCGGCCCGCCGCAATGCCTCGGCAAAGGGCTGGGAGATCGAGTCCTCGTCCTCGACGATGAGGATGCGCCCGGCGCTCGCGGTTCGTGTCGCCATGGACGCACTGTAACGCCGCAAATGGGCCCGATTTGCGGCCAAACCGCATGTTTTGCCATCTCTTTACCCAGCCCTGGAAGGGACTTGAACGCGCCCTCCGCAGACTGCGAAATGCAAATCCGGCCAGGAGGTAGACGACGTGAAGAACTTGAAGACCCGAATCGCAGCAGTGGCAGCGATCCTCGGCCTTGGCGGCCTGACGGGCCTGGCGCTGAGCGCCGGCAACCAGAAGGCGGCGACGGTTGCCGCCAAGCCGCTGGTCAAGACCAAGGTGATCCACCGCACGATCCGGATCACCAAGCACATGAAACCCAAGGACCCGGGCGCGGCCGGGCCAGGGGCCTGGAGCGCCTCGGGCGGGGCGGCCGGGAGCCCGGGCTACGCCGGCGGCGGCAGCGCCACCACCGGCAGCTCCTCGACCGGCTCGGCCGGCGCCGGGTCCACCTCTTCCTCGGGCTACTCGCCGGTGACTACCGCCACCAGCGGCGCCTCTACGAGCGTGCCGAGCGGCTCCTCCGGCTCCCGCACCACGCCGGTGGTGACACACACCAGCGGCTCGCACCACGGTCACACATCGGGCGGTCGCCGCCACCACCACAGTCCGGTCGTCACCCACACGAGCGGCTCGCACCACACCAGCGGTGGCGGTAGCACGACCCACGTTCCCGTCGTCACCCACACCAGCGGCGCCACCGCCGGCACGGGCGGGGGCGGCAGCACGACCCCGGTCGTGACGACTGCCAGCGGCGGCGGCGGAGCAGCCGGTGGCGGCGAGCACGAGCACGAGAGCGAGGGCGGCGGTGGCGACTGACGGCAAACGATCGGTGCGCCGGCCCGGCCCGGCGCTGGTGATCTGGAGCTCGATCGCCCTCTTCGGGGTGCTCTTCGCCCTGCTCACCTACCAGCTCGCCGCCGGCCAGCCGGCGCCGCCACGCCCCGTGGTCCTGCGCAAGGTGGTGAAACGGCGGGTGGTGACGACGATCGTGCCGACGCCCGGCCAAAACAGCGTCTCCAGCAGCGCCGCGGTCACAGCGGAAAGCGGCTCGATTGCCGCAGCCCCAGTTACGACAGGAGCGTCCTGAGATGAGTGAGCACGATGTTGTCTTCGATGCGATGGGTTCCCATGTACGGCTGCTGATCGGCGAGCCGGGGGCCGGGATGGCCCCGGCGCCGGCGGCAGCAGAGACGGCCCGCAAGTTCATCGTCGAGTTCGACCGGGCGCTCTCGCGCTTCAAGCCCGAGAGCGAGCTCTGCGCCCTCAACGAGGACCCGCGGGAGCGGGTACCGGCCTCGGAGCTGCTGCGGGCGGCGGTTGCGGCCGGGATCGAGGCGGCCGAGCTCAGCGGCGGCCTGGTCGACCCGACCCTGGTTGGCGAGATCGAGACCGCCGGCTACGTCGCCTCACGCGCCGGTGTGCCGGGCGCCCCGCTCGGCGCCGCGCTCGAAGAGGCCCCCGAGCGCCGGCCCGCCGCTCCCAACCCGGCACAGGCGTGGCGCCGCTTCGCGGTCGACGAGCGAAGCGGCACCATCGCTCGCCCGCCGGGAGTCCGCTTTGACACGGGTGGCGCCGGCAAGGGCCTGGCCGCCGACCTGGTGGCCGAGAAGCTGCGCGGCTACTCGCGCTTCATCGTCGACTGCGGTGGCGACATCCGCATCGGCGGCGCCGACGCGCTGGTCACGCCCTATGAGGTCTTCGTCGAGCACCCGCTGAGCGGCGAGCGCGCCTTCGTGCTCAAGCTCAGCTCGGGCGCGGTCGCCACCTCCGGGCTCAACGTACGGATCTGGCGCGACGAGAGCGGCCGCTACGCCCATCACCTGCTCGACCCGGCGACGGGCGAGCCGGCCTGGACCGGCCTGATCGGCGCCACCGCGCTCGGCGACACCGCGGTCGAGGCCGAGACCCTGGCCAAGGCGGCGCTGCTCTCCGGCCCCGAGGGCGGCCGCACCGTGCTGACCGAGCGGGGCGGCCTGCTCGTCCACGACGACGGCCGGATCGAGACGGTCGGGCCGCTCGCCGTCCGTCCCAAGATCCGCATCCCCGATCTCGCTGCCGCTCGATGAGCCCGACCGCCGCCGAAGCCCTGCAGAGCCACGGCTGGTGGATCGCCAGCCGCGCCTCCGGCCTGCTCGCACTGGTCCTGGTGACGATCTCGGTCGGCCTCGGTCTGATCATGGCCGGCAAGGTGATGCGGCGGCCGGGCCTCTCGCGCAAGTTGATCGCGATCCACGAGCACACCGCCGTCGCCGGCATGATCGCGATCGCCGTGCACGGCATCACCCTGCTCGGCGACCCCTGGCTGAACCCGGGCATCGGCGGCGTCGCGATTCCCTTCACGATGGGCTTCCGCCCGCTCTTCACCGGCCTCGGCATCGTCGGCGGCTACCTCGCCGCCCTGCTCGGGCTGAGCTTCTACTTCCGCAAGCGGATCGGGGCGAAGCTCTGGCGCAAGGCCCACCGGGCGACGGTCCTGGTCTGGGTGCTCGGCCTCGTCCACGCCTTCGGCGCCGGCAGCGACGCCTCGGCGCCGTGGTTCCGCTGGTGGGTACTGGTGACGACGCCGCCGATCGCCGGCCTCTTCGTCTACCGGATGCTCTCCCACCGCAAGGCAAAGCCGAAAACGAGTCGTCAGCCGATCCGGGCGATCCCGGTTATGGAGGAGGCATGATGAGTGACCCTGGAGTCCTGATAGTCGGCGGCGGCCTGGCGGCGCAGCGTTGCGCCGAGACACTGCGCCGCCGCGGCTACGAGGGGCCGGTGCGAATCGTCTGCGCCGAGCCCGACCCGCCCTACGACCGCCCGCCGCTCTCCAAGGAGCTGCTGACCGGCGCGGTCGAGGACGACTCGGTCGCCTACCGGCCGGCCTGGTGGTACGAGGAGAAGGGGATCGAGCTGCTGCTCGGCAGCCGAGCCGAGGCGCTTGACCCCGGTGCCCGCTCCGTCCGCCTCGACTCCGGCACCGAGCTCGGCTACGAGCAGCTGCTGATCGCAACCGGCAGCGCGGCGCGCGAGCTGCCCTTCCTCAAGGGCTTCGAGAACGTCCACTCGCTGCGCACGCTCGCCGACGCCCGGCGCCTGCGCGGGGAGCTGCGGCCGGGCGCCCACCTGGCCGTCGTCGGCGCCGGCTTCATCGGCCAGGAGGTCGCCGCCACGCGCCCGCCGGCTCGGCCTCGAGGTGACGATGATCGAGGCCCTCGACACCCCACTGGCGCCGATCCTCGGTGCCGAGCTCGGCTCCTGGTTCGCCGAGCTGCACCGCGGCGAGGGCGTGCGGGTGCTGACCGGAGCGATGCTGGAGAGCGCCCGCGGGCGCGGCGGCAAGCTGCGGGAGCTCGTCCTGGCCGGCGGCGAGAGGATCGCCTGCGACGCGGTCGTGGTCGGCGTCGGCACCGCCCCGGCCACCGCCTGGCTGGCCGGCAGCGGACTCGACGAGAAGGGCGTTCGCACCGACACCGCGGGCCGCACCGCCCTGCCCGGCGTCTTCGCCGCCGGCGACGCCTCGGTCCCCTTCGACCCCCGCTTCGGCAACCACGCCCGCACCGAGCACTGGGACGCCGCCGCCTGGCAGGGCGCCGCGGTCGCCAAGGCGATGCTCGGCGAGTACCCGGGCACGCCGCCGTTGCCGAGCTTCTGGAGCGACCAGTACGGGGTGCGGGTCCGCTACGTCGGCCACGCCCATCACGCCGACGCGGTCGCGATCGAGGGCGACCCGGCCGGGCGCGACTTCACCGCCACCTTCAGTCGCGGCGAGACCCCCGTCGCCGGCCTCACGGTCGGCCGGCCGCGGGCGATCCCGGAGCTGAAGAAGCGGATCGAGCACGCACACTTCCCAGCCAAGGACCGAGCAACGGAGGCAGCATGACCTACATCCCCGTAGTCGACGCGAACGAGTGCAGCGCCCACGGTGACTGCGTCGACGTCGCACCGCAGGTGTTCCGCCTCGACGACACCGCCGAGGTGATCGGCAACGGCCCCTACGAGCTGATCCTCGAGGCGGCCGAGTCCTGCCCCGCCGTGGCGATCTCGATCGTCGACCAGGAGAGCGGCGAGACCGTCTATCCATAAGAGACTTCTAATTAAGTGTGTGGCTTTCCCGTAGTCACCTGCGGGAAAGCCACAGAGTTATTTGACACGGTGACTCGGCGAGGTACCGTCGCCTCAACCGACCGAAGGGTTGAGGTCACGCGATGGCGGCACCCGTGCCTGTGGTACTGGCAGCACTGTTCGATCTGAGCAACCCAGCGCACTACGTTCACTGGCATTTCTTTCAGATGTCGGTCTCGAACCTGATCGTGATCCGCTGATGATCGCCGTCTTCATCGCCGCGATCGCGATCCCCTTCCCCAAGCGGGAGCGCATCCAGTGAGCGAGGGCGAGAAGGGCGCCTCGCCCGCCGAGCGGCAGATGTGGACGACCTGGGTGCGCGAGCGGGCGGTCAGCTCGCTGCCGCCGGAGAAGCTCCTCCCCGACCGCCAGCCCTCCTACGTCTCCTCGTGGATCTACGTCTTCGGCGTCGCCGCGATCGCGGCGCTGGTCGTGGTCGTCGTCTCGGGGATGATCCTCGGCCTCAAGGGGCCGGAATGGTGGCACGTCTCCAGCGTCGGGCGGTTCTTCAACGGCATCCACCTCTGGGCGGTGGAGATGTTCTTCTTCGCCATGGTCGTCCACCTCTGGGGGAAGTTCTTCATGGGCGGCCTGGCGCGGCGGCCGCGGCGCGCACCTGGGTGACCGGCGCGATCACCTTCCTGGTCGCGATCGGCGCCGCCTTCACCGGCTACCTCTCCCAGCAGAACTTCGACTCGCAGTGGATCGCCAGCGAGGGCAAGGACGGCCTCAACTCGGTCGGCATCGGCGCCTTCTTCAACGTCGCCGACTTCGGCCAGATGTACACCTTCCACGTGATCCTGCTGCCGCTCGCCGTAGTCGCCCTGGTGGTCTGGCACGTGCTGCTGGTGCGCCGCCACGGCGTCGTGCCGCCCTACCCGGCCCAGGCTGCCAGCCCGCCCGCGCCGCGCAGCCGGGCGAGGGAACGCAGTGAGCGTGGCCGCCTCCGGCCGCGCCCGATCCGCCGCCCTGGCCCGGCCCGTTCGTCCGCTACGACCTGGTCAAGGAGCTGGTCGTCGCGCTCGGCGTCGTCGCCGCTGCTCGTCGTCGCCTTGACGATCCTCTTCTCCTCGCCCGACGACCCGCCGACGACGATCCAGAGCTGGTCCCAGGCCGACCCCGGCGACTTCGTCGCCACCGCGACGACCGAGCTGGGCGGCACCAGCGAGCTCGCCGAATACGGCCCGCCCTACAACCACACGCCGGAAGCGACCCAGAAGATCGGCCCGCTCGACCTGCAGAGCACGCCCGGCGTGCGCATCCCGATCGACACCGCGCAAGGACTTCGTGATCGAACCGCTGCGCGAGATCCCGGCCAACCCGCGCCTGAAGCTGGCGCTCGGCGACCTACGAAGCGGCGCCGCCGGCGCTGCAGGAAGCCTGGACCAGCGCCTACGAAGGCGCGGCTCGAAGAAGCGCGCATCGTCGCGCGGCGTCCCGGTCCTCCCCGCCGGCCGCTACGGCCCGGTCGCGCCGATGATGGCCGCGCTGCTCGGCCTCGCCCAGAGCGGCGGCCTCGACGGCGCCCTGCTCGCCGGCAACCACCGCTTCTACCAGACCAACTACACCAAGCCGCTGCTCTTCCTCTCCGGCGGCGGCTACTTCGAGGAGCGCGCCGAAGGCCAGCACCTGCTCGGCGAACAGTGGGGGATGATGAACGAGACCGGCAGCTACCCCGGCCAGGTCTGGCTCTGGCTCTACACCGTCTGGTACCAGATCGAACCGTTCAAGGAATCACCCAACGCCGACGCGCTGATCTTCGCCCTGATGGGCGTGCTCAGCCTCGCCTTCATCTGCATCCCCTTCATCCCCGGGCTGAAGCACGCTCCCCCGCCACCTCGCGCGTCTACCGGGTGATCTGGCGCGACCACTACCGCGAAGTCGAGGACTGAGCCGGGGACCCTGACCGAGGACAGTCAGGCAATCTCGGTCATGCGGGATTTCCCGGATGGCGCGGCAACCGCGCTCGCCTAGGTTGGGCCTTAGCCAAGCAATGCTCTACCTCAGCCATCCCTCCAGCCTCGAGCACGACCCGCGGGCGCAGGTGCCGGCCCACCCGGACACGCCGGAGCGGCTGCTCGCGGTCGAGCGCCTGCTCGGCGAGCGCGACTGGCTCGGCTGCGAGCGGCGCGAGGCGCCGGCCGCCACTGAGAGTGAGCTGGAACTGATCCACAGCGCCCGCCAGGTGGAGAAGATCCGCGAGCTCTGCCTCTCCGGCGGCGGCGCGATCGACGCAAGACACCTTCGTCGGCGAGGCCTCCTACCGCGCCGCCCTGCACGCGGCGGGCGGCGCCTGCGCGATGGCGCGGGCGCTGCTCGGCGGCGAGGACCGGGTCGGCTTCTGCGCCCTGCGGCCCTCCGGCCACCACGCCGAACCGACGCGGGCGATGGGCTTCTGCCTCTTCAACAACGTCGCGGTCGCGGCCGAGCTGGCGATCCGCGAGCTCGGCGCCGAGCGGGTCCTGATCCTCGACTGGGACGTCCACCACGGCAACGGCACCGCCGAGGCCTTCCGCCGGCGAGCCGACGTCCTCTTCATCAGCATCCACCAGGCCGGGATCTTTCCCGGCAGCGGGCGCCGCGGGCGACTTCGGCTCCGGGCGCGGCGAGGGGTACACGATCAACCTGCCGGTTCCGGCCGGCGCCGAGGAGGAGCTCTGGCTCTCGCTGCTCGAGCACATCGTGATCCCGATCGCGACCTCCTTCGGCCCCGACCTCGTCCTGGTCTCGGCCGGCTTCGACGCCCACCGTGCCGACCCGCTCGCCGGCTGCCGGCTGGAGGCATCCTCCTTCGCCCAGATCGCCTGCCAGGTGCGCGACATGGCCGCTCGGGCCGGGGCGCCGCTCGGAGCGGTCCTGGAGGGTGGCTACGAACCGGCGGCGCTGGCCGAGTCGGTGGTCGCGACGCTGGCCGCGCTCGGCGGCGAGGGCGAGGCGAGCAGCGCCGCGCCGGAGGCGCTGCTCACCTCCCGCGCCGCCTCCCACGTCTCCCACCACTGGGGGCTCTGAGCGATGGCGCGGCCGAAGTTCGTCCCGATCGCCGCCGCACTCGCTGGAGCGCTTCCGGCCCCTGCTCGGCGACGACTACGCGCGGGTCGAGGCAGCGGCCGCCACGCGCTCGCGAGCGCTTCGCCGGGCGGGCGATCTGGCACGTCAGCTCGACCCTGCGCGGCGGCGGCGTCGCCGAGATGCTGCGCGCGCTGCTCCCCTACGTGCGCGGCGCCGGGATCGACACCCGCTGGGTGGTCCTGCGCGAGCGGGCCGAGTTCTTCGCGCTGACCAAGCGCCTCCACAACAACCTGCACGGCGAACGCCGGCGACGGCGGGGCGCTCGGCGAAGCGGAGCGCGAGCTCTACGAGGAGACCCTGGCGGCAAGCGCCGGCAGCTCTCGCCGGCTGCGTGCGGCCAGGCGACATCGTCTTCCTCCACGACCCCCAGACCGCCGGCCTGGCGCGGGCCGCCAAGGCGGCGGGGGCGCACGGTCGTCTGGCGCTGCCACATCGGCGTCGACGACGCCCGAACAGACCGTCCGCGGGGCCTGGGACTTCCTCGCCCCCTACGTCCGCCTCGCCGACGCCTGCGTCTTCTCGCGCCGCGAGTACGTCTGGGACGGTGCTCGACCGCGAGCGCAGCTGGGCGGTGGCGCCCTCGCATCGACCCCTTCTCGCCGAAGAACCAGGAGATCGAGCCGGACCGGTCGAGGGGATCCTCGCCGCGATCGGGCTCGGCGCGCGGAGCACCGCGGCAGGCGCCGACCTTCAGCCGCGCCGACGGCACGCCGGGCCGGGTCGAGCGCCGGGCCGAGGTGATCCAGGACGCGCCGCTGCCCGCCGCGGCACGGCGGTGGTGCAGGTCTCCCGCTGGGACCGGCTCAAGGACCATCGCGGCCTGCTCGAGTGCTTCGCGCGCCACGCTCGGCGGCGAAGATCTCCACCTCGTCCTGGCCGGGCCGGCACCGGCCGCCGTCTCCGACGACCCCGAAGGGCTCGCGGTCTGGGAGGACGTCTGCGCGGCCTGGGCGGAGCTCGCCCGGCGAAGTCCGGCGTCGCGTCCACCTGGCCAGCCTGCCGATGGACGACTTCGACGAAAACGCGGCGATGGTCAACGCGCTCCAGCGGCGCGCCGACATCGTCGTGCAGAAGAGCCTGGCCGAGGGATTCGGCCTCACCGTCGCCGAGGCGATGTGGAAGCGGCGGCCGGTGATCGGCACCCGCGTCGGCGGGATCCAGGACCAGATCGTCGACGGCGTCAGCGGCGTCCTGATCGACGATCCCCGCGACCTCGAGTCAGCTGGCGCAGGCGATCATCGCGCTCGCCGGGGACCCCGGCGCGCCGCCGAGATCGGCGAGGCAGCGCGCCAGCGGGTCTTCGACCGCTTCCTCGCCGCCAACCGCCTGGTCGAGTACGCGCAATTGCTCGGCGGTCTGGGCCAATGAGCTTGCGGTGCGCCTTTTACACCGGTGACGTGCATAAGGCGCACCGGAACCGGTGGTGGGCGAGGTGAGCGACGGGTATCCCATACACCGCGAGGCTGATGTCGGTGCTGCGTGACGGCTCGACCGTGCACCTGCGGCCGGTGCGCGCCCGGCGACGAGGCGGTGCTGCGCGACTTTTTCGCCGCGCTCGACCCCCGTTCGCGGGCCTTCCGCTTCTTCTCCGGCGCCGCCGACCTCGACCAGGCCGCGCAGATGATGGCCAACGTCGACTACAGGGGCCGTTACGGCCTGATCGCCGGCCGCGGCGCCGAGCACCGCCCGCTCGGCCACGGCATCTACCTCGAGCTCGCCCGACGGCAGGGCCGAAGTCGCCTTCGCGGTCGCCGCCGAGATGCAGGGCCATGGCCTCGGCACGATCCTGCTCGCCCACCTCGCCGAGGTCGCGGCAGGAGAACGGGATCGCCACCTTCGTCGCCGAGGTGATGCCGCAGAACCACCGGATGATCGAGATGTTCCGCCGCAGCGGCTTCCCGGTCGAGATCGACGCCAGTGCCGAAGGGCTGTCACGTCGAGCTCCCGACCTCGCTCTCGACGGCGGCGGTCGAGCGCTTCGAGGACCGCGACCGCCTGGCGGCGAAGGCGGCGATCGGAGCCTTCCTCGAGCCGCGCTCGATCGCCGTCGTCGGCGCCTCGCGCCGGCGCGGCAGCGGTCGGCGGCGAGGTGCTGCACAACCTGATCGCATCGGGCTTCGAGGGACCGGTCTTCGCGGTCAACCCCTCCGCCGAGACGGTGCAGTCGCTGCCGGCCTGGCCCAGCGTCAGCGAGATCCCCGGCGAGCTCGACCTCGCCGTGCTCGCGGTCCGGGCCGCGGGCATCGCCGCCGTCGCCCGTGAATGCGCCGCCAAGGGGGCCCGCGGGCTGGTTGTGCTCTCGGCCGGCTTCAGCGAGATCGGCGCCGAGGGGGCCGAGCGGGAGCGCGAGCTGCTGGCGATCTGCCGCGAGGCCGGGATGCAGGCTGATCGGCCCCAACTGCCTGGGGATCCTCAGCACCGCGCCCGAGCGCCGGCTTCAACGCCGAGCTTCGCCCCGACCGCCCCGCCGGCCGGCGACGTCGGCTTCGTCACCCAGAGCGGCGCCCTCGGCCTCGCCCTGATCGATTTCGCCACGAGCAGGAACCTCGGCGTCTCCTCGTTCGCCTCGATCGGCAACCGCGCCGACATCACCGCCACCGACCTGCTCGAGTACTGGGAGGACGACGAGCGGACGCGGGTGGCGCTGCTCTACATCGAGTCCTTCACCAACCCGCGCCGCTTCGCCCGGGTGACGCAACGGGTCGGCCGGCGCAAGCCGGTCGTCGTCGTCAAGAGCGGGCGCTCCGCCGCCGGCGCCCGCGCCGCCGGCTCCCACACCGGGGCGCTGCTCGCCGCCTCGGACCGCACCACCGATGCGCTCTTCGAGCAGTCGGGGGTGATCCGCGCCGAGACCCTCGCCGAGCTGCTCGACGTCGCCTCGCTGCTCTCCGGCCAGCCATTGCCGGCGGGGCCGCGGGTCGGCATCCTGACCAACGCCGGCGGCCCGGCGATCATGTGCGCCGACACCTGCGAGGCGGTCGGGCTCGAGGTGCCGCCGCTGCCCGAGAAGCTCCAGGACCGACTGCGCGGGTTCCTCGCCGCCGAGGCCTCGGCCGCCAACCCGGTCGACATGATCGCGACCGCGACCGCCGAGCAGTACCGGCGGGCGATCGGCGAGCTGGCCAGCTGGGACGGGATCGACGCGCTGATCGTGATCTTCATCCGGCCGCTCTCGATCGAGGCCGCCGAGATCGCCGCCGGGGTGCAGGGCGCGGTGGCGGAGATGAAGCGGAAGATCCCGGTCCAGGCCGTCTTCATGTCGCCCGCCGACCACGCGGCGCTGGCCGGCTCGGCCGAGTTGCCGATCCACCTCTACCCCGAAGACGCGGCGCGGGCCCTGGGCAAGGTGGCGCGCTACGTGCGCTGGCGCGAGCGCCCCGAGCCGCCGGCAGTTGACTTCGCCGACCTGCGCGGGGACGAGGCGGCGGCGATCCTGGCCGAAGCGCTGGCCGCGGAGCGGGAGTGGCTGGGCGCCGAGGAGTGCGCGCGGCTGCTCGACTGCTACGGGATCGCGATGCCCGAGTCGCTCACCGCCGCCAGCCCGCAGGCGGCAGGCGAGGCGGCCGAGCGGCTCGGCGGCGCCGTCGCCCTCAAGGCGCACGGGCCGCGGATCCTGCACAAGACCGAGCTGGGGGCGGTGCGGACCGGCCTCGAGGGGGCTGATGAGGTCGCCGGGGCGGCGGCACGAGATGGACGAGGACCTGGCCCGGGCCGGGGTCGAGCACGAGGCGTTTCTCGTGCAGCGGACGATCGAGGGCGGGGTCGAGCTGCTGGTCGGGGTGGCGAGCGACCCGGTCTTCGGCCCCGTGGTCGCCTGCGGCGCCGGCGGCACCGCGGTCGAGCTGCTCGGCGACGTCTCGGTGCGCGTCTGCCCGCTGAGCGCCGGCGACGGGGCCGAGATGATCCGCTCGCTGGCGATCTACCCGATGCTGGGCGGCTTCCGCGGCATGGCCCCGGTCGACCTCGCCGCCCTGGAAGCGGTCGTCCTGCGGGTCGGCGCCCTCGCCGACTCCCACCGCGAGATCGTCGAGCTCGACCTCAACCCGGTGATCGCGACCGCGGATGGGGCGTTCGCGGTCGACGCCCGGGTACGAATCGCCGCGCCACCCCCGGCCCGCCCCTGGCCGGGCACCTGGTCCTAGGCGCCGGATTCGCAACGGGCTGCGTCAACCTCGCTATTTACTCACGGTCGTGCTGATCCTGCTCGACTGATCCGTTCAGCCCTTGCGTTTGGCCATTCGCTCGAGCTGCTTGCCGAAGGCCCGCTCGACTTCGTCGGACATCGTCATTCGGTAGACGGCGACCAGGGCCTGCAGTGAGAGTGGGCGCAGCTGATCGAGCGCGGCGCGGACCTCCGGCCAGCGCTCCTCCGGGTAGCCCTCCTCTTCAAAGGGCTTCCAGATGTCGTCGAGGAAGAGCTTGACGAACTCGTGGGAGACCGACCGGCAGCGGCTCTGCACCTTGGCGATCACGGCGAGGGCGTGATCGAGCGGTACCCCCGTCGCCACAACGCCCTCGGCGGCGTCCAGCAGGGAGGGGAACGGCGCCTCGAAGCGGTCGTCGTCGATCACGACGAGGGCGCCGGCGTCGATCGCCCGCTTCAGCGCGTCGTCGATCTCGGTGCCGAAGCGATCGGCCAGATCCTTGCGGGTGAATGTCTGGGGCTGCTCGCCGTCGAAATCGTCGAGCGCCCGCTTGAAGGAGAGGAATTGCTCGGCGGGCCCGAGGTTCTGGCTCAGCAGCCGCTCGATTCCCTTCAGGTTGAAGCCGTCGGTCTGCAGCTCCTGGATCATCCGCAGTCGGTCGAGGTGGGCGGGCCCGTAGTAGCCGACCCGGTCGCGCACCTCGGGGGCGGGCAGCAGCCCGCGCGCCCGGTGCGAGCGGATGTTGCGAACCGTCATCCCCGTCTCCGCGGCGAGCTCTTCGATCGTCAGGTCGTTCTCGGGCTTAGTGGCCGCCATCTGTGTGAAACCTATCACTGAAAGACGGCGCACTAGTTGACGTGACGGCATTTGGTGTTACGTTGTCTCCCGTCACGGGTATCGCTGCCAAACACCCAGCGAAGAGGAGACCATGAGCCCCACCGCAACAAGCCTGCGATGCACGATCGCCGGACCGCACGGGATCGACGCTACCTCGAGCAGATCAAGCCGACCCTGGTCATCGGCGAGTGCCGGGCCGAGGTGATGGCGGTGAGCGCAGTACGGAGGACAGCGTCACCCTGTCCCTGCGCGCCAACCGCGCCTGGGGCGGCATCCGCGCCGGCCAGTTCGTCCAGGTCTCGGTCGAGATCGACGGCGTTCGCCACAACCGCTGCTACTCGCCGGCCTCCGCCGAGGGCCGCGGCCGCGAGCTGGAGATCACGGCCAAGCGCCACCCCGATGGCCTGGTCTCGAACTTCCTCGCCGACCACGCCCAGCCCGGCATGGTGTTCGGCCTCTCGCAGGCCGACGGCGACTTCCACCTTCCCGACGCCCGCCCCGACTCGATCCTGCTGATCGGCGCCGGCAGCGGCATCACACCCCTGATGGCGATCATCCGCACGCTCTGCGCGGACGGGCACCCGGGGCCGGATCGCACTGATCCAGTACGCCCCGGACCCCGATCGCACGATCTACCGCCAGGAGCTCGACCGCCTGGCGGCGGAGAACCCGAACTTCACGCTGGCCCGCTCCTACACGCGGGCGCCGGGCGTCGGTGAGCTCGACGGCCATTTCAGCCCGACCCACCTGCCCCAGGCCGAGCCCCTGCTTCGCCGACGGCGGAGACCTTCGCCTGCGGCCCCCCTGCCCTGCTCGACGCGGTGCGCGGCACCTGGGCCAACGGCCTCGAGCAGCGGCTGCACGTCGAGAGCTTCGTCCCCCCAGCCTGTTTCCCGGTCGGCGAGCCCGGGACGGGCTCGATCCGCTTCGCCGGCTCGGACCTCGAGGTCGAGAACAGCGGCGCCTCGATCCTGGAGCAGGCCGAGCAGGCCGGCGTCCCGGCGCAGTCGGGCTGCCGGATGGGGATCTGCCACACCTGCACCTGCCGCAAGCTGAGCGGCAGCGTCAAGAACCTGCTCACCGATGAGGTCTCCGCCGCGCCCGACGAGGAGATCCAGCTCTGCATCTCGGCTCCGCTCAGCGACCTCGTAATCGACCTTTGAACCGACTTTCACGAAAGGCAACCAAATGAGCACGACGACCGAAACTCAGATCCCCCTCACGCCGGAGCAGATCGAGAGCTTCGGAGAGGAGCTCGACGCGATCCGCCAGCGCGTGCTCGCCGATCGCGGCGAGCGCGACGCCAACTACATCCGCAAGGTGATCCGCGCCCAGCGCGGGCTCGAGGTCGCCGGCCGCGGCCTGCTCTGGGCGGGGGTCTTCCCCCGGCCTGGATCGCCGGGACGACCGCCCTCTCGCTCTCCAAGATCCTCGACAACATGGAGATCGGCCACAACGTGATGCACGGCCAGTACGACTGGATGAACGACCCGGCGCTCTCCGGCAAGCGAGTTCGAGTGGGACAACGCCTGTCCGGCCGACCAGTGGCGCCACTCCCACAACTACATGCACCACACCCACACCAACATCGTCGGCAAGGACCGCGACATCGGCTACGGCGTGCTGCGCATGTCGGAGGACCAGCGCTGGAGGCCCTACTACCTCGGCAACCCGCGTCTACGCGACCCTGCTGGCGCTGCTCTTCCAGTACGGGGTGGCCGTGCACGACCTCGAAACCGAGCGCCTAACGAGCCGGCGAGATCAAGCTCGCCGACAAGCGCAAGCTGCTCGAGCGGGATCTGGAAGAAGGTCCGCCGCCAGACCCTGAAGGACTACGTGATCTTCCCGGCGCTCTCGGGCCCGTTCTTCCTCTTCCCCCTGGCCGGCAACGCGACCGCGAACCTGGTCCGCAACGTCTGGTCGTTCACGATCATCTTCTGCGGGCACTTCCCCGAAGGAACCCACGAGTTCAGCGAGGAGGAGACCGAGAACGAGAGCCGCGGCGAGTGGTACTACCGCCAGCTGCTCGGCTCGGCCAACCTCAGCGGCAGCCGGCCCTTCCACATCCTCGCCGGCAACCTCAGCTTCCAGATCGAGCACCACCTCTTCCCCGACCTGCCGGCCAACCGCTACGCGGAAATCTCGACCGAGGTGCGCGAGATCTGCGAGCGCTACGGCATCCCCTACAACGTCGGCCCGCTGGGCAAGCAGTTCGGCAGCGTCGTCAAGAAGATCTGCCGCCTGGCGCTTCCCGACCGCAAGCGCGGCGGCGACAACCGGCTGCCGAAAGCAGAGCAGAGCGGCAAGGAGAAGCGCCTGCCGGTGGCTGCCTGAAACCTTCTCCTAGGCGGACTTCAGCGTGAAGTGGACCCGGGTCCCGGGCGCGGCGTCTTCGAACCAGATCTTGCCGCCGTGGGCTTCGACGATCGCCCGCGAGATTGCCAGGCCGAGGCCGGCGCCGTCCTCGCCGCGGGCGGCGTCGCCGCGGTAGAAGGCCTCGAAGACCCGCTCGCCGTCGCCCGCCGCGATGCCCTCGCCATTGTCGGCGACCTCGACCTCCACCCCACCGGCGGCGGAGCGCGCGCGCACGGTGACGCTGCCGTCGGCCGGGGTGTGGCGGATCGCGTTCTGGATCAGGTTGAAGAGGACGCGCTGGACCTTCTCGGCGTTGGCGCTGGCCACCAGCTCGCTCGCCGGCAGCTCGGCGGCGAGGCTGACGCCGCGCTCGGCGGCCGGGGCGCGCATCGCCGCCACGGTGTCGCCGATCAGCTCGCGCACTTTGACCTGGCGCATCGTCCAGGAGATGTCGCCGGCCTCGATCCGCGAGAGCTCGAAGAGGTCGTCGATCAGGTCGCTGAGCACGCCGACGTGGGTGCGGATCTCCTTCAAGTAGCGATCGCGGGTCTCGCCGATGGCGACGCCGTCGTCGATCGACTCGACCAGCAGCCGCAGCGAGGCCAGCGGCGTGCGCAGGTCGTGCGAGGCCGCAGCGACCAACTGTCGGCGCGCCTCCTCGATCTCGTGGCGGGAGCGCTCCTCCATCGCCAGGCGAACCGCGAGCGCCGCCGCCAATGCCGCACCGGCTGCGGCGAGCAGGACCAGCAGAATCTGGTCGGCTCCCATGTGGCCGGGAACCGCGACCGCGGCGGCGCCGGCCAGGAAGGCGGCGATCGCGATGACGACAGCGCGCTTCACGGTCGCAACCGGTAGCCGATTCCCCAGACCGTCTCGATGAAGCGCGGCTGGGCCGGGTCGTCGCCGAGCTTGGCGCGCAGGCGGCGGACGTGGACGGTGACGGTGCTGGTGTCCTCGAAGAAGGGCTCGCCCCAGACCGCTTCCATCAGCTGGTCGCGCGAGTAGACCCGGCCGGGGTGGGCCGCGAGGTAGGCGAGCAGGTCGAACTCGCGCAGCGTCAGCGCCAGCTCCTCGCCGTCGAGGAAGGCGCTGCGGGTGGCCGGCTCGATCCGCAGCGGCCCGTGCTCGATCGGCGGCGCCTCCTCGTCGGGCGGCGAGACCCGGCGCAGCACCGCGTCGACCCGGGCGACCAGCTCAGCCGGCGAGAAGGGCTTGACGACGTAATCGTCGGCGCCCTGGCGCAGGCCGATCAGGCGGTCGGACTCCTCGCCGCGGGCGGTCAGCATGATCACCGCGATCCGCGCTCCCGGCTCCTCGTGCAGCTGCCTCATCACCTCGATCCCATCGATCCCCGGCAGCATCAGGTCGAGCACGACGAGGTCGGGACGGTGCTCGGCGGCGAGCCGCAGCGCCTCGGGCCCGTCGGCGGCGCGCCAGGTCTCATAGCCGGCCCGCTCCATGTAGCGGCCGACGACGTCGAGGATCGTCGGCTCGTCGTCGACGACCAGCACGGTGCCCTGGGAGGAGTCGGCCATCGCCGCGATTGTCGCGCCTGGGCGGGTGGCCTCGCGGCTAGCCGAAGGTGAAGGCATATCCCTCCACCCCCGCTTCCGGTTCCAGGGTGAGGACGTGGTGACCGACCTCGGGCAGGTTGACGAGGTTGTAGAGGCGCTGTCCGGTCACGGTGACGGTGCCACCGTGGACGTCGGAGCCGGCATCAGCGGCGGAGATCGGCTGCCCGTCGAGCAGCACCCTGACCTTGCGGTCGCGGCCGGGCGAGCCGAGCACGAGGTAGACGCGCCGGGCGCCGAAGTTGAGGTCGAGCGAGGCCCCGGACTCGGCGGTGGCCGAGTCGAGGGCGATGCGCCAATTGCCGTGGTAGGCGAATTCGTTGGCGGGCAAGGACTTCGGCGCGGTGAAGTGGTGCGAGCCGGGCGAGAGCATCGAGTTGGTGAAGCGTTCGGCGCGGGCGGCCCCGAGGTAGGTCTCCGGGGTGCTCACCGTGGTCGAGGGAACGACCGCGTGGACCTGCGTCTCCTTGCCTTCTACCGGCCTGCCCGCTTCGGCCAGGAGGTCGCGGATCACCTTCTCTTTCTCGCCGTATTCGCCCTCGCCGAAGTGCACGTAGCGGACCCGGCCCTGGGCGTCGATGAAGTACTCAGCCGGCCAGTACTGGTTGCCGTAGGCGTTCCAGGTCGCCTGTTCGTTGTCCTGTGCGACGGGGTAGCGGATGCCGTTTTCCTCGATTGCCGACTGCACGTTGCTCGCTTCGCGCTCGAAGGGGAACTCGGGCGTGTGCACGCCGACGATCGTCAGGCCGTCTTTGCGGTACTTGGCGTCCCAGGCCTTGAGGTAGGGCAGGGTGCGGATGCAGTTGATGCAGCTGTAGGTCCAGAAGTCGACCAGGACGACCCGCCCGCGCAGCCCGCTGAGCGTGAGCGGCTTGTCGCCGGGGGTGTTGAACCACTGCTGGTTGCCGACGAATTCCGGTGCCACGCCGAGCACCGGCAGCTTCTTCAGCTTGCCATCGGCGCCGCTTTCCGGTGCCGCCCCGCTGGCTTCACTGCCGACCCCGTGACCGCTGTTACCGCGGACTTCGGCCAGCGCGGCCTTGGCCGAGGCGGTGTCCTCGAGGTTCTTGGTCGGGTTGACGAGGAAGCTGGGCAGGCTGCTGGCGATCTGGTTCTGGAAGCGGATGTCGTAGTTGCCGAGCATCGCCAGGGCAACGACCACCATCACCGCCCCCATCGCGATCTGCAGGCCGACGCCGCGCTGGGCGAGCGGTCGCACCACCTTGCGCCCGCCGAGCATGAGGAAGTAGAGGACGACGGCGGAGCCGATCCCGTAGCTCAGCGCCACCGCCAGCCGACCGGTGCTGAAGGACTGAGAGGCCGAGACGGTGATCACGCCGGCCAGGATCGGCCCGGCACAGGGCGCGTAGACGAGGCCGAGGCTGGCGCCGACCGCGGTCCCCGACCAGAAGCCGTCGCCTTTGCCTTTGGCGACGCCGGCCCGGCTGGCGAACTGGCTCATCCAGGCCTCCAGTCGGGCCGCCAGCTTCGGAATCATCAGCGTGATCCCGAAGCCGAGCAGGACGACGATCGCCAGCTTGCGCAGGAAATCGTTGGGCAGGCCGAGGGCGGAGATGACGTAGACCAGCGCCACGGTGGCGAAGGTGAAGGAGACCGCCAGCCCGGCGACGATCCCCAGCGGCCGCCGCCGCCCGCCGGTAGCGCCCGCCGAGAGCGCGATCGGCAGAACGGGCAGCACGCAAGGCGAAAGCGCCGTGGCCGCGCCGGCGATGAATCCAAAGAGAATCAGCAGTGCCATCTCATGTGCCTTTCGCCCTCAGAGTTACGGAGTGACAGCGGCCTCGGCTCAGCCTTCCATGTGGTCGCCCGAAGAACCTTCGTCCTTCATCGAATCGCCTTCGTGCTTCATCGCTTCGTCGTGCTTCATCGCCCCGTCCTCATGCTTCATCGAACCGCCTTCGTCCTTCATCGAGCCTTCGTCCTTCATGGCCTTGCCGTCGTCCTTCATGGCTTCGCCTTCGTGCTTCATCGCGTCCGTCGTGGAACCACCGGTCGAGCTCGCCGCGTTGGAGTCGCTCCCGCAACCGCCAAACGCCACTGCCCCGCTCAGTGCGATCGCCGCCACCGCCGGAATCGCCACTACCTGCCTCAAACGCATTCGCCGCTCCTTCTTCGAAGTACCAGGAGCAGCCACCGTAGGAAGCAAATGTGACGAGGAGAGAAACTGCTTAGCGCTTCGGCTTCTTCCTGTGCTTCTTGACGCACTTGCCGTGCTTGCGCTTCTTGCCCTTCTTGCACTTCTTCGGCTTGGGCTTGGACTGCGGAGACTGGAGTGCCGCGGGAGGAATCGGTAGCGAAGGAATCGTTGAGGTGGAGCAGAGACTGCCAATACATGCAGGCGGTTCGGTCCCGCCTTCTTCTCCGTCGATTTCGGCGGTCATCGCGACCCACTGATTGGCGATCGGCTGGGCCGTTGCCGATCCGCCGTCGGCCACAGGGCCCGATTCGCAGGTGAGGCAGCCGTACTGCCAGCCCGTGGCTTCGGTGGCGGGGAGGGCAGGGAGCAGGAGGCTCGAGCTTGCGTGGAAGAGGGCAACGCCGACCAACTCCCCAGCTGAGATCGGCACGCTGACCTGAAAGACATGGAGGGCGTTCTTTTTGGCAACGCCGCTGGAGACCGCGTCGATTGGCTGCACCGGGCCGGAGCGGACCACTTTGTATTCCTTACCGCCAAGCGGAGCCAGAACGCGGAGCTGGACCGAGGATTCCGTTCCGACCGCGTCGGTGTAAAGCCGCCAGCTCGTGATCGTGCCATCCGCGGGGGCGGTCAGCTGCTGCCCGGACGGGCCGCCCGACGTGAAGATCAGCGAGCCGTCGGGCCAGGGGATCGCCTGGATGCTGCTTTCGGGGCCGGGGTTCGTCGGCACCGGACCAATGGTCGTCGAGCCATGCGCTGCCGCCGGCGCGATCAGGGCGACGGAGCAGAGAATCGTGAGTAGCGTTGTCGAGCGTGGGGTCGGCAGGCGGTGGAAGCTACCAGGCCACCCGAGACCGGGAAACAACTACGCTCGGCCGGATGCTCGCACCTGAGAGGCCTTTGATGCGTCGCCTGCTCGGGCCTTCCCTCGCGGCACTTGGAGCGGTCTTCCTCGTCTGCGCGTTGTCCGCTACGACCACCGCGAGCGGCTCGATCGGGCGTCCCAAGCCGATAATCCTCAGTGCTTCGTGGGGCACCGACAACGCGGTCGGCTGCCCGAGCGGCGCGCAGGGCCTCGACAACATCCCGGTCACCTTCAACTGGTTCATCCGTCGCGCGTCGATTCAGACCACGGACTTCCGGATCGTGCGAAGCGATGGAGCAGCGCAACCCCGACCTGCGCCCTCCAGTTCCCGCCCGACGAGCGGACGAGGCGCAGACCGTGAACCTGATCGGCGACTTCGGCGACTCGGTCAACGGCCCGACGCCGGTTGCGATCCGGATTGTCGGGGCGCTGCAGGGCAAGGCTCCCGGAGCGACTCGATGGAGGTGGCTCCCACCGTTGCCGAAGATCGACGTGGACCCGATTTCCGGGGGGCCCTACATCGTCGACGCCTGGGTTCTGACGCCCGCGATCTACCGCGGCGACGCCAACCGTTGCACGGTCGGCAGGACCTTCGTCCGCGTGATGTGGTCCAACGGGCTCACGGCCTACCCCACCGGCGCCGAGGTCGGTGCCGCCGTCGTCGCCTCCTACCGCGCCATCTACAAGCTGCCCAGCGGCAAGCTCGTCGCACTCGCCCCGCTCGATGTCGCCGATCTCCACGATCACCCCAGCGCGGCCAACGCCGACAACATGCACGACCTCTGCCTCCCACGACTCCCCCGCGGGGCGAAGCTGACGAGAGTGACGATCGGCGGGGGGCTGATCCAGGACCCCAATGGTGATCCAAACACCGCGCAGAGATTCAGAGTCCCCCGACCCTCACCGCGACGAAACACACGGCCGGCATAGCGCCGGCTATCGTCTTCGCCTCAACCCCCGAGGAGGACGAAGATGGAGAAAGACGAGGGCAGTTCGTGCGCGAAGTGCGGCGGTCCCACCGCCCCCGGCCAGCTCGGGACGCTGACCGATCCACAGCTCTTCTTTGCCCAGGCCGAGGTGCGCGAGTTCGGCGGGATGCGGATGGTCCAATCCACCGGCGAGCGAACCGCCGTCAACGCCCTGCGTTGCACCCAGTGCGGACACATCGAGCTCTGGGCCCAGGGGTGAGAACAGGTCCGACGTGGACTCCAGGAGCACGATGTATACGGGGCAGCCAGGACTCGAACCTGGAATCGCCGGTTTTGGAGACCGGTGCCTTAGCCAGTTGGGCCACTGCCCCGAGAAGGCCATGCTAATTAAGTGCGGGCGGAGGGACTTGAACCCCCACGGGCCGAAGCCCACCAGGACCTAAACCTGGCGCGTCTGCCAATTCCGCCACGCCCGCGTGGCACCCGGCGAGCCGGGCTTAACGCGCGACCAATGCTGCGTCGCTCCTAGATTCTATGATCGTTTGCGTGGCGGTAGGAGAGGTCAGGCCCGGCTACGAACTGTGGCGGCCAAATCGGGAAAAAGCCGGGTCGGTCACGACCAAGCTCGTGCTGGTCTTTTTGCTTGCCGCGACGGCCGCGCTCGCGGCCCTGATCACGATCACCGGCTTCTCGCTGATGACCGGCGGTGGCGGCATGGGCGTCCTCTGCCTGATCTACGCCGCGCTCTACGCCTTCTTCGCCTTCCTCGTCTTCAGGTGGAGCCGCGGCATCCTGCCGGTCGCCGCCGCGCTCTCGATGATCCTGGCGATCTTCTGCGCGGTCGGTGCCGACAGCTGGTTCGCCCGCGACAAGACCGGCTTTGACGAAGGCCTGCTCCCCTCCCCCCTGATCGGCACCCTGGTCGTCATCCTTGCCCTGCTGCAGCTGGTCCTGATCGCCGTCGCCCTCTACGGCTTCAACCAGAACTGGCACGTCGAGGAGGAGCGCCCGATCGGCTACGGCGAGGACTACGGCGCCGGCGCCTCGCCCGACGACGGCGCCCCGCTGCCCGCCTGACGCGATGAGCCTCGATGCCGGAGGCGGGAGTCGAACCCGCACGCCCTTTCGGACAATTGATTTTGAATCAATCATGTCTACCGTTCCATCACTCCGGCGCGCCAAGAAAGATAGAGCGGTCTCCTAGACTCTCGCCGCGCCGCCGAGATAGACTGCGCGGGATGAGGATCCACCACCTCAACTGCGGGACGCTCTGCCCCAACGGGGCGCGATTGATCAACGGCGAGGGTGGGCTGCTCGAACAGGGCCGGATCGTCTGCCACTGCCTGCTGATCGAGACCGATGACGGACTCGTCCTGCTCGACACAGGTTTCGGCACCGAGGACACGCGCAACCCGCGCCAGCTCGGCCCCGTCTTCGCGATATGCGGCCGCGGGCCGAGCTCGGCGAGACGGCGCTGAAGCAGGTCGAGGGCCTCGGCTTCTCGGCGAGCGACGTGAGGCAGATCGTCACCACCCACCTCGACCCCGATCACTCCGGCGGCCTGCCCGACTTCCCCGATGCCGAGGTCCACATCTTCGGCCGCGAGCTCGACGCGGCGATGCAGCCGCGCCTGCGCGACCGGCCGCGCTACCTGCCGGTGCACTGGAAGCACCACCCGAAGTGGGTCCGCCACGACGGCGAAGGCGACGAGTGGTTCGGCTTCGGCGGCGTGCGCATCCTGCCCGACCTCGGCAACGAGGTGCTGCTGATCCCGCTCGCCGGGCACTCGCTCGGCCACAGCGGCGTCGCGATCAAGACCGGCGAGGGCTGGCTGCTGCACTGTGGCGACGCCTACTTCCACCACGACGAGCTCGCCACTCCTCCCTCCTGCCCGCCCGGCCTGCGCCTCTTCCAGAACCTCAACAATGCCGACCGCGGCCAGCGCCTGGAAAACCAGGAGCGGCTGCGTGAGCTCATCGCCCGCCAGGGCGAAGAGGTGCGACTGCTCTGCTCGCACGACCCGCAGGAGCTGGACCTGGCGCAGGCGGCCAGTAGCGCGGCCGCGGCGTGAGCGGCGCGGCGCCCGAGAAGCTCTGGGAGCCGCCCGCCGAGCTGGTTGAGCGCTCCCGCCTGCGCGAGTTCATGCGCTGGCTGCAGGCCGAGCGCGGCCTCGGCTTTGCCACTTACGACGAGCTCTGGCAATGGTCGGTCGACGACCTCGAGGGCTTCTGGTCGGCGATCTGGGACTTCTTCGAGGTGCAGGCCGACGGCGAGTACGAGCGCGCCCTCGGCAGCCGTGAGATGCCCGGCGCCGAGTGGTTCGCCGGCACCAGCCTCAACTACGCCGAGCACGTCTTCGCCGGAAAGGACGATGCCGAGACCGCGATCCTCCACGCCTCCGAGCTGCGCGATCTCGGCGAGCTGAGCTGGGGTGAGCTGCGCGCCCAGGTCGCCGCGACCGCCGCCGGCCTGCGCGCCCTCGGGGTCGTGCGCGGCGACCGCGTCGTCGCCTACATGCCGAACATCCGCGAGGCGATCGTCGCCTTCCTCGCCACCGCCGGCATCGGCGCGATCTGGTCGAGCTGCTCGCCCGACTTCGGCCCGGCCAGCGTGATCGACCGCTTCGCCCAGATCGAGCCCAAGGTGCTCTTCGCGGTCGACGGGTATCGCTACGGGGGCAAGGACTTCGACCGGCGCGAGACCCTGGCCAAGCTGCAGGCCGAGATGCCGAGCCTGCTGCGCACCGTCGTCCTGCCCTACCTCGACCCCGATCCCGACCTTTCGCCGCTGCGCGACGCCATGCGCTGGGAGGAGCTGCTCGCCGCCGGCGAGGGCGCCGAGCCGAGCTTCGAGCGCGTCCCCTTCGACCACCCGCTCTGGGTCCTCTACTCCTCGGGCACAACCGGCCTGCCGAAGGCGATCGTGCAATCGCAGGGCGGCATCCTGCTCGAGCACCTGAAGAAGCTCCACCTCCACGTCGACGCCCATCCCGGCGACCGCCTCTTCTGGTTCACCACGACCGGCTGGATGATGTGGAACTTCCTCGTCTCCGGGCTGCTGACCCGGGCCGCGATCGTGCTCTACGACGGCAATCCCGGCCACCCCGACATGGGCGTGCTCTGGGACCTCGC
Organism: uncultured Solirubrobacterales bacterium; assembly: GCA_963720805.1. GTDB lineage: Bacteria > Actinomycetota > Thermoleophilia > Solirubrobacterales > 70-9 > VRUE01. The sequence continues at coordinate 318,272 of CAVRGT010000006.1, forward strand.
CGAGCGGGCCGGGGTGACGATGTTCGGCACCAGCGCTTCCTACATCGCCGCCTGCATGAAGGCCGGGGTCGAGCCCGGCGCCGGCCGCGACCTCAGCCGCCTGGGGGCGGTCGGCTCGACCGGCTCGCCGCTCTCACCCGAGAGCTTCGACTGGATCTACGAGCACGTCGGCGCCGACACCTGGCTCTTCTCGACCAGCGGCGGCACCGACCTCTGCACCGCCTTCGTCGGCGGCTCGGCGCTGCTGCCGGTCTACCGCGGCGAGCTGCAGGGCCGAGCGCTCGGCGCGGCGGTCGAGGCCTGGGACGAAGACGGCAAACCGGTGATCGACACCGTCGGCGAGCTGGTCGTGACCAAGCCGATGCCCTCGATGCCGGTCTACTTCTGGGGCGACCCCGACGGCAGTCGCTACCGCGAGAGCTATTTCGAGATGTTCCCCGGCGTCTGGCGCCACGGCGATTGGATCGAAATCACCTCACGCGGCAGCGCGGTGATCTACGGCCGCTCGGACTCGACGATCAACCGCTCCGGCATCCGCATGGGCACCAGCGAGATCTACCGCGCCGTGCTCGGCCTCGATCAGATCGTCGACGCGCTCGTCGTCGACGTGCCCCGGCCCGGCACCGAGGGCTGGATGCCGCTCTTCATCGTCCTGCGCGAGGGCGCCGAGCTGAACGACGAGCTGCGCGTGGAGATCGCCAGGCGGGTGCGCGCCCAGTGCTCGCCGCGCCACGTCCCCGACGAGGTCTTCGCGATCGAGGCGGTGCCGCGCACGCTCAGCGGCAAGGTGCTGGAGGTGCCGGTGAAGCGGATCCTGATGGGTACCCCGGCCGAGCAGGCGGCAAGCCGCGACTCGCTGGCCAACCCGACGGCGCTCGACTACTTCGCCGAGATGGCGGCGCGGCTGCCGAGCTGAAGCGAGCGCCGACGCGATCCTCCGCGCGTCGCCCGCAATCCCGCCAATGCCGCGAAGCCCCAGGCCGCCGCGACGAGGATGCCGCCGAGCACGTCGCTCGGGTAGTGCCAGTCGAGCGCCATCACCGCGCAGCCGATCGCGAACACAAGGCCGGTCCCGATCAGCGCCACCGCCGGGCGCCACTCGCGCGGGACGACGAAGGCGAAGGCAATCGCGATCGAGGCGACCGCGGTGGTGTGGCCGCTGGGGAATGAGTTGGTGCCGATCTGTTCGGCGCCGAGCAGCGCCTCGAAGCGCGGATGGGCGAGCAGGGCCTTGAATAGCTGCGTGGTCAGGTTGGCGCCCGCGACGACGAAGAGAGCAGCGAGGGCAGCCCGGGGACGATGACGCGCCAGGGCGATCCCACACGCGATCGCCAGCAGCGGCAGCAGGGCGCCGAGATCGCCGAGCAGGACGATCCCTGCCGCGACCGAGCCGGTGCGGGAGCCTCGTTCGGCGAAATGGCCGAGCAGGACGGCATCGAGGTGCTGAACCGAGTCCCCCCGGTGAACCGCGACGGCGAGGATCGCGACACCGGCGGCGCAGGCGAGGCAGCCGGCGAGCGGGGCTCTGACGTTGCGCGCCAAGCCCGAAACGGTAGCGATGGGCTCAGGCAGGCGTAACCGGGTTGCGCCGCGTGGCGAAGGAGCGGTCCTTGCCGGTGGCCATGGCGAAGCGCTTGATCAGGTCGCCGCGCAGCTCGGCCGGGTCGATCACCGCGTCGACGACCAGCTCGGAGGCGAGGTGGAGGAGGTCGATGTCCTCGGCGTATTCCTCACGCTTTTGGGCGACGAACGCTTCGCGCTCGGACTCGTCCTCAATCGCCTGGATCTGGTTGTAGAAGACGGCGTTGACGGCGGCCTGCGGGCCCATCACGGCGATCGAGGCGCTGGGCAGGGCGATGCAGCAGTCGGGCTCGAAGGCGGGACCGGCCATCGCGTAGAGGCCGGCGCCGTAAGCCTTGCGCACCACGACCGAGATCTTTGGCACGGTCGCTTCGGAGACGGCGCTGATCATCTTCGCCCCGTGGCGGATGATCCCCTGGCGCTCGACCGAGGTGCCGATCATGAAGCCCGGCACGTCGGCGAGAAAGAGCAGCGGCAGGTTGAAGGCGTTGCAGGTCTGGATGAAGCGGGCCGCCTTGTCGGCCGAGTCGACGAAGAGCACACCGCCGGTGTAGCGCGGTTGGTTGGCGACGACGCCGACGACGCGGCCATCGAGCCGCCCGTAGCCGACGATCAGCTCCTTGGCCCAGCGCTTGTGCACCGCCAGGAAGCTCCCGGCGTCGAGCAGCGAGTCGAGCAGCAGGTTCATGTCGAAGGGGCGGTTCTCGTCCTCGGGCACGATCTCGGCGATCGGCGTCTGCGAGGCGGGCTCGGCCGGCGGCGCCAGCGGCGGCTGCTCGCGCCAGTTGCCCGGCATGAAGGAGAGGTAGCGCTTGGCGAGGTCGATCGCCTCCTCGTCGGACTTGACCAAGAAGTGCCCGCAGCCGGAGACGCCGGTGTGCATCTTGGCCCCGCCCATCTCCTCCAGGCTGACCGTTTCGCCGATCACCATCTCCGCCATCCGCGGCGAGCCGAGGTACATCGAGGCGTTGCCGTCGCGCATGATCACGACATCGCAGAAGGCCGGGATGTAGGCGCCGCCGGCGGCGCTCGGCCCGAAGAGCAGGCAGACCTGCGGCACCTGGCCGGAAAGGCGCACCTCGTTGTGGAAGATCCGCCCGGCGCCGCGGCGGCCGGGGAACATCTGCACCTGGTCGGTGATCCGCGCCCCGGCCGAGTCGACCAGGTAGACCATCGGCACCTGCAAGGCCAGCGCCCGTTCCTGGATGCGGAGGATCTTCTCCACCGTCTTCGGCCCCCAGGAGCCCGCCTTGACCGTGGGGTCGTTGGCCATCAAGGCAACGCGGCGCCCGTCGATCGTGGCCAGGCCGGTGACGACGCCGTCAGCGCCGAGGCCCTCCTTGTCCCAGTTGGCGAGAGCGGCCTCCTCGGCAAACGAGTCGGCGTCGACCAACCGCTCGACCCGCTCGCGCACCGGCAGCTTGCCCTGCTCCTCGGTCTTCTCGTGGTGGCGCTGCGGCCCCCCGGCAAGGGCCGCCTCGAGCGCCTGTGCGAAGTCAGACATCGCCCCGCAGCCTATTCGGAGCCCAACCACCAGGCTGACTTCCTGGTTCTTCGCGATATCCGCAAATAAAGGGGAAGTCAGCGGTGGGGGTGGTGCCAGTCCACCGGGCCGGCGGTGAGGACGTGGGAGCCGAGGGGGCGCCCGAGCACCTCTTCCGCCGACCGCGAGGCCGCCACCAGGGCCGGTAGGTCGATCCCGGTCTCGACTCCCATCTCGTGCAGCATCGAGATCACGTCCTCCGTGGCGATGTTGCCGGTCGCGCCCGGTGGCACCGGGCAGCCGCCGAGCTCGCCGAAGCTCGACTCGAAGGATTCGATGCCCTGCTCGAGCGCGGCGAGCACGTTGGCCAGCCCCTGACCGCGGGTGTTGTGGAAGTGGGCTGTCAACTCGACCTCGCCGAGGCGCTCGCGCGCCGCGGCGAAGAACTCGCCGACCTGGCGCGGGTTGGCCATGCCGGTGGTGTCGCCGAAGCCGATCTCGGCACAGCCTGCCGCGGCGAGCCGCTCAGCGATCGCGAAGACCCGCTCGGGCGGCACCTCGCCCTCGTAGGGGCAGCCGAAGGAGGTCGAGATGACGCCCTCGCAGCGCAGCTCGGCCCCGCGGGCGGTCTCCAGCGTGCGCTCCAGGCCCTCCAGCGCCTCCTCAATCGAGCGGTTGACGTTCTTGCGGTTGTGGGTCTCCGAAGCGGAGACAAAGACGTTGATCTCGTCGAAGCGCTCGCGCAGCGCCAACGCCCGCTCCAGCCCGCGCTCGTTGGGGATCAGCACCGAGAAGGCGACGCCCTCGCGCCGCTGCACCCCGGCCAGCACCTGCTCGGCGTCGGCTAGCTGCGGAATCACCTCCGGCCGCACGAACGAGGTCACCTCGAGCCGCGTCAGGCCGGTCGCCGAGAGCAGGTCGATCAGCCGGATCTTCTCCGCCGTCAGGATCGTCTCCGGCTCGTTCTGAAACCCATCGCGGGGCCCGACCTCGCGGATGCGCACACGGCTGGGGAGCGGAGGCATGGACGGGAGCTTAGGCGGCGCGCGACGCTTCGAGGCGGCGCGCGACCTTCAGCAGCGTGGATCCCACATACCCTGGCTCATAGCGAACCTGCGCGTGCGTGAAGCGCAACGGCGTCATACCTGTAGCCGTGTGCGTCTGGTCGCGCAGCCGGTCCTTTGCCTGCTGCGCCGCCGTGCGGTGGTAGCGCAGCCCATCGGTCTCGACCACCAGACCCAGATCCGGCCAGTAGAAGTCGACCTCGAACCCGTTGACCATCTGTTTCGTCAGGGGCACCGGCAAACCCACCTGACTGGCGATGGGAAGAAAGAGTCGCTCCAGCTCCGACCGGGTCAGCCTGAAGGTGCGCCGATCAAGCAGTGTCCGCAGTCGGGCCACGCCTCGTTCGCCGCGATAGTCACCCAATGCGCTGCGCAATGTCTCGGGATCGACCAGGTCGAGGCGGTCGGCCTCGTTCACGGTTCGCTCGAGCCCACCCGGATCGAGCAGGGTGGCGAGGTCGATCAACGTTCGGATCGGGGAGGTCAGCGGAATCGAGCGCACCTCCGAGAAATCCGCGGGCCGCAAGCCGTAGCGACGATGAACCCGGACGTCATCAGGGCGGTTGAAGGAACCAAACGGCACCGATACTTCGACTCGGCCCTTTGTCTCTCGCCCTATTTCCCACAGGGCAGCGGCGCTCCGGTGACTCAACATCGCCTGGGGACCGCAAGCGAGCAGCGCAGTCATCCAGCGTCCGTCTCGACCAACCTCGGGCCGTCCCACGCCGTAGACCCCTCGCGTCAAGACATGCAGTCGCCCTCGTGCCAATCGATGCTCGATCGCACCCACCGTGAATCCCAGATCCAACAGCTGGCGTCGCGCAACCACCCCGTGCTGCCGAGCAACCAACTCCCAGACCTCCTGGTCTGCTGACTGTGGCTTTGACCCCGCCATAGCAAGGTTAAGTCCACAGTCAGCGAAACTCTCCCCCTTGGGTTTAGGCCATGCCTAGGCCGCCGCTGACGCCTAGGGTCTCGCCGGTGACGTAGGTGGCGTCGTCGGAGACCAGGAAGGCCGCCGCGGCGGCGACCTCCTCGGGCTGGCCTAGGCGGCCCATCTGGGTCGAGGACTTCATCGTCTCGATCACTTTCTCGCCGATCTCGCCGAACTCCTTTGCGCCCATCAGCAGCGGGGTCTCGATCGGGCCGGGGGCGATCGCGTTGGCGATGATCCCGTAGCGGGCGTTCTCGCGGGCAATCGCCTTGGTGAAGCCGATGATGCCGGCCTTGGCCGCGGAGTAGACGGCCGAGCCCTTGGAGCCGACCCGGCCCGCCTCGGAAGAGATATTGAGAATGCGGCCGTATTTGGCCTGCTGCATGCCGGGCAGCGCCGCGTGTGTGCAGTTGAGCACGCCGCCGAGGTTGATCGCCAGCACTTTCTGCCACTGCTCGGGCGTCGTGTAGGTGAAGAAGCCGAACTCGTCGGTGCCGGCGTTGTTGACGAGGATCTCAAGCGTGCCGACGGCCTCGACCGCGGCCTGGGCCGACTCGAGGTCGGTGACGTCGAGCTCGATCGCGTGGCCGTTGACCTCGCAGGCGACCTTCGCCGCGCCCTCGGTGTCGATGTCGCCGACCCAGACCTCGGCGCCCTCGGCGGCGAGCCGGGCGGCGATCGCCGCGCCGATGCCACTGGCAGCGCCGGTCACCAGAGCTTTTCTTCCCTCCAGCCTCATGCGCCGAGCAGCATAGACTGGCCGACCCATGGCCGAGCTCCCCACCATCCCGATCATCGGCGGCACCGGCGCCCTCGGCGCCGGCCTGGCGCTGCGCTGGGCCACGGCGGGAGCGCCGATCGTGCTCGGATCGCGCTCGGCCGAGCGAGCCGAGGAGGCGGCGGCGAACCTGCGCGAGAAGGCGGCCGGCGCCCAGATCGAGGGGATGCTCAACGAGGAGGCCGCCAAGCAGGCCGAGATCGTCTTCCTCACCGTCCCCTTCCGCGCCCAGTCAGAGAACCTCAACAACCTGCGCGAGGCGCTGGCCCCCGGCCAGATCCTGGTCGACTGCACGGTGCCGCTCGCCGCCGCGGTCAGCGGCAAGGCGACGCGCTCGCTCGGCGTCTGGCAGGGCTCGGCCGCTCAGCAGGCCGAGGAGATGGTTCCCGAGGGAGTTACCGTGATCGCCGCCCTGCACACCGTCGGCGCCCCGACCCTCGCCGACCCCGCGGCGGAGCTCGACGAGGACGTGTTGATCTGCGGCGATCGCAAGGCCGACAAGGCGCGGGTCGCACGGCTGATTGAGTTGATCCCAGGTCTGCGCCCGGTCAACGCCGGCGCCCTGGAGATGGCCCGCATCGTCGAGCAGCTGACGCCGATGCTGATCTCGATCAACGCTCGCTACAAGGCCCACGCCGGGATCAAGCTGACCGGCCTGCCCGACGGCGACCACTGGGCTTGAGCCCGAAGTCCACAGAGCCCGAGCGAGTGTCCTGACGATGCGGATCGCCCTTCTCGCCGGCGGCACCGGCGGCGCCAAGCTCGCGGCCGGGATGCAGGAGGAGATCGGCTCCGACCTCGCCGTCATCGCCAACAGCGGCGACGACATCGAGGTGCACGGCGTCCACGTCTCCCCCGACCCCGACCTCGTCACCTACTGGCTCAGCGGCGAAATCGACGAGGAGCGCGGCTGGGGCCTGCGCGAGGACAGCTTCACCGTCTTCGAGCGCCTGACCAAGCTCGGCGTGCCGAGCTGGTTCGGCCTCTCCGATCGCGACCTCGCCGCCTGCCTCTACCGGCGCCAGTTCGTCGAGGAAGGCGGCAGCCACACCGCTGCCCAGGCCCAGATCGCCCGCTCGCTCGGGGTCGAGGCGCGAGTGCTGCCGATGTGCGAGGCGCCTGTGCGGACCAAGGTCCACACGGCGGCCGGGACGCGCGGGCTGCAGGAATACCTGATCGTCGACGGCGGCCGGCCCGAGGTGCACGGGGTCGAGCTCGACGGGATCGCCGAGGCCGAGCCGACTAAAGAGGTGCTGGAGGCGCTGCGCTCGGCCGAGGCGATCGTGATCGGACCCTCCAACCCGGTGATCAGCATCGGCCCGATCCTCGCCGTGCCGGGGATGCGCGAGGCGATCCGCCGGTTCGGCGTGCCGGTGATCGCGGTCAGCCCCTTCGTCGCCGGGCAGGTGGTCAAGGGACCGACGGAGCGCTTCATGGCGGCGCTGGGGCGGCCGTCCACCGCGGCCGGCGTCGCCTCCCTGTACGCGGGGCTAGTCGACGCGATGGTCGTCGACGAGGGCGACCCGGACCCACCGCCGACGGAGATCCCGACCCTGCCCGCGGCGACGCTGATGGACGGCGCCGCCGGCCGGGTGCGACTGGGCCGCATCGTCCTCGACTACGCCGCTAGCCTGATCGAAGGTGCCTGACTCCCCCTCCATCGCGGCTTGAAGGCGACGGCCGTCCTGCCGGTCAAGCGCTTCGCCGCGGCCAAGCAGCGGCTGGCGCCGGGCATGGGTGCCAGCCACCGCGCCGAACTGGCGGCGGCGATGCTGGAGGACGTGCTGGAAGCGATCGGCGCGGCGCGCTCGATCGTGCACACGATCGTCGTCAGCAGCGAGCCGCGCGCGGTCGAGATCGCGGGCGCGAGCGGCGCCGAGCTGGTCGCCGACCCGGACGAGGGTGGCCACTCGGGCGCCGCATTGGCCGGGATCGCCCACGCCCGCGGGCTTGGCGCGGGGACGGTCGTCCTGCTGCCGATCGACTGCCCGCTGCTGGCGCCGCGCGAGATCGAGCGCCTGCTGACCGGGATGCCGGAGCGCTACGTCGCGATCGTCCCCGACCGCCACGGCACCGGCACCAACGCCCTGGCGCTCTCGCCCCCCGACGCGATCGAGCCGTCCTTCGGGGAGGGCAGCTGCGCCCGCCACGTCGCCGCGGCACGCGAGGCTGGAGTTCCCTTCAACGTCGAGGAGCTCCCCTCGCTGGCGCTCGATCTCGACACCCCGGCCGACGTCGTCGCGCTGACGATGGCACTGGAGCGCGACCGCGGCCGGGCGAAGCGGACTGCGAAGGCACTGGGCATATGAGCCACCCCCCACCCGTTCCGGTGCGCTTTTTACGGCCATACGCCGCAAAAGGACCACCGGAATGAGAGAGGTACGGGCAATCCCGGTGGTGGGCCTGCCGGAGATCGAGGCGGGTGCGAGCCTCGGCGAGCTGATCTCCGAGCGAGCGGAGCTGCAAGGTGGCGACGTCATCGTGATCTCCCAGAAGATCGTCTCCAAGGCAGAGGGACGGACCCGGCGGCTCAGTTCGGCGATTCCCGGAGCCAAAGCGCGCGAGCTCGCGGCCGTGCTCGGCAAGGAGCCTGCACTGGTCGAGCTGATCCTCGAGGAGAGCGCCGAGGTTCTGCGGGCCGAGCGCGGCGTGCTGATCACCGAGACTCGCCACGGCTTCGTCTGCGCCAATGCAGGCATCGACAGCTCGAATGTGCCCGAGGACGACACGGTCTGTTTGCTGCCGGTCGATCCCGACATCTCCGCTCGCAAGCTCAGAGCCGAAATCATGGCCGCCTTGGTAGGGGAGCCGGGGGTGGGTCTCTCCGGACACTCCCCGCTTTTGTCCGGAGAGACCCACCCCCGGCTCCCCCTCACCATCGCGGTTGTGATCGCCGACAGTTTCGGTCGCGCGTGGCGGCTCGGGCAGACCGAGGTGGCGATCGGATGTGCCGGGCTGGAACCGCTCGACGACTGGCGGGGACGCCCAGACGCCCACGGTCGGGAGTTGGAGGCCACCGTGATCGGGGTTGCTGACGAGGTTGCGGCGGCCGCGGACCTGGTTCGCGGCAAGGACAGTGGCGTCCCCGCCGTCATCGTCCGCGGCCTCGATCGCTTCGTCATCGCCCGGGACGGCCCAGGGGCCGCGGCCATGCGCCGACCCGCCGATGAGGATCTCTTCCGCTAGCTGAACTGCATCAACTTCTCCTCCCGGCAGATGGAGAAGTTGATGCGGTTCAGCTAGTCGGGACGGCGGCTCGGGGCATGTCTGGTTCCAGAGATTCCGCGGGCGCGGTCACTTCTTCGCCGGTCCCCGGTACTTCTTCCGCACTTTCTTCATCTTCGGGCTGCGCGATCTCAACCCGAACGCAATTCCCTTCCGATTCGAGCGTCGAAGCCAAACTGCGAGCGTCGCCCAAGTCACCTTCGAGCTCAAGTTCATCGATCGTGCCGTCCTCGTTGAGGCGTTCGAGCACGATCTCGACGGGGGCTTCTTCCACCGCCGTTTCTTCATCGAGAAACGTGATCGTGATGACGTATTCGTCCCCTTCGCAGCTTTCGAGAACTGGCGGATTGCCCCCCGCGGTCACGGGCCCTCCGGCCGACCCCCCGCTGGAACTCGGCGGAGTCGCGACGGGCGAAGAGGTCCCCTCTGGCGGAACCTCCCCGGCTGTTGTTCCGACAGAGGGGACCTCTTCGCCCGCCCCCGATTCAGGCGCAGGAGCGGCGGGCGACGACGGCGTCTCGACAACAGCGATCGCCCGGCCAGGCGCCACGCCGACGGGCGCAGGAGCGGCGACCGGGCCGGCGTCGCTGCTCACCCGTTGCGCGGTCTGAACCCTCGGCCCGCCCGGAACAGCGACCCCGGCCGCGACCCGAGCTTCTGACGCTTCCGGCAGTGCCTGGCCGCCGCCAACGGCCATCTCGATGCCCAACGGAACCTCAGGGGGAGCGCCCGAGTTGTCCTCCCAGGGCCTCAAGCCCCAGAGCACGACCAGAGCGAGCGCCACGGTCAGAGCGGGCAGGCCGAAGACCGCCAGCGCGGGAAATCTTCCCCCCAATGAGAACCACGAAGCGATGGACCCCAAGATAGGCCTTTACCTAATAGGTCTCAACTATCTCGTAGAGCGTCGTGCGCTGGGCGGGCTCGCGGCCGCCGGCGCGGGCGGCGCCGATCAGCTGCTCGGGATCGAGCCGGACGCCGTGCTGGGAGCCGGCCATGCGCGAGATGTTCTCCTCCATCAGCGTGCCGCCAAGGTCGTTAACGCCCCACCGAAGCGCCTCGGTGGCCGCGTCGAGGCCCATCTTCACCCAGCTCGCCTGCAGGTTGGGGATCGTCTTGCCCAGGGCCAGGCGGAAGGCGGCGGTGTGCTTGAGGTTCTCCGCGTCGGAGATCTCCTCGATCCCGTGGGTGCGGCCGAGCATCGTGTTGAAGGGGATGAAGCTGAGCGGGACGAACTCGGTGATGCCGCCGGTGCGCTCCTGCAGGGCGCGCACCACCTGCATGTGGCGGGCCAGCTCGCGCGGCTCCTCGATGTGGCCGAACATCACGGTTGAGGTCGAGCGCAACCCGGCCCGGTGCGAGGCCTCGATGATCTCGACCCAGCGCTGCGCCGGCAACTTGTTGGGCGAGATCCGCTGGCGCACCCCGTCGTCGAGCACCTCCGCCGCGGTCCCCGGGGTCGAGCCGAGCCCGCACTCGATCAGGTACTCGAAGACCTCGTCCGGCCCCTTGCCCGAGCGCTCGCACATGTAGTGGACCTCCATCGGCGAGTAGGCGTGCAGGTGCAACTGCGGCGCCACGTCCTTGGCCAGCCGCAGCCACTTGCCGTACTCCTCGAGCGTCAGGTCGGGATGGATTCCGCCCTGCATACAGAGCTCCGTGGCCCCGAACTCGACCGCTTCGAGCACACGCTCGGCAAAGTCCTCCTCGGAGACCTCGTATGCGTCGGGCGAGCGCTTCCCCTGCCCGAACCCGCAGAAGGCACAGCCGACCACGCAAATGTTGGTGAAGTTGATGTTGCGGTTGACGACGAAGGTGACCCGATCCCCCGCCAACTCAGCCCGCAGCTCGTCAGCGGCAACCCGCATCTCCTCAATCACCTCAGGCCGCATCTCGGCAAACAGCGCCGTCAGCTCGTCCTCAGACAGCTCCTGCCCCTCGCGCCCCTTCTCAATGGCCTTGGGAGCCAAACCCCCATCGATCGTCTCGTCCCGCCGCCGTCCGGACCCGCTGCGCGGAATGAAGCTCCAGTACTTCAGCTTGATCACGTCAAGGACCCCCTGCTCCATCCACTCGGGGTCCATGTACTGCGGGTAGACGCACAACCGCTCGGTCAGCGCGAAGCCCTTGGGCGCCAGACTCTTACGAACCTCGTGCGGGCTTGGGAACGCCTGCTCGGGCGAGATGTGATCTCCGTTCGCCGACAGCCCACCCAGATCGGTAGCTCCGGCCTCGACCAGCTCCCCCCAGTCGTCCGACAAGTTCGGCGGTACCTGCACTCCGACATCCGGCATCAACCGCTTGCACTCCGCAATCAGCCGCTTGATGTCACTAACGCCAACAGAGCTCGCCCAAGCCGGCAGGGAGGGCGGGGGTGCCCCTCCACGCAGCGGCGTCCCCTTTTTCGCCCCATCAACACTCTCGGACGGTCCTCCAACGTCACTGGCGAAAAACCCAGCAAGAGGAGGGGCACCCCCGCCCTCCTCCCACCTTTCGCGCGCCGCCTCATCGGCGATATCAGCCACTTCCGCCCCGTAGTACCGCGGATGCGGCACAAAGTTCTGCAGGATCACCTCCTGAATGTGCCCGTACTTCCCGTGCAGCTCAGCAAGAGCTTCAAGCGATTCGACCCGCTCCTGCCGGGTCTCGCCGATCCCAACCAGGATCCCGCTCGTAAACGGGATCTTGAGTTCGCCCGCAGCCTCAATCGTCGCCAGCCGTCTAGCCGGATGCTTCGTCGGCGACCCGGCGTGAACGGTCTCCATCAGCCGCTCCGAAACGGACTCGAGCATCAGGCCCTGCGATGCGGTGACCTCCCGGAGCTTCGCCAGATCGTCCCGCTCGAGCACCCCAATGTTCGTATGCGGCAGCATCCCCCGCTCGAGCGCCCGCTCGCAGGACCAGACGACATACGCAGTGAAGTCCTCATGCCCCCACTCGGCCAGCTTCGCCGCGACGACCGGGTTGACCTCGGGCCGCTCCCCCGTGAGCACCAGCAGCTCCTTGGCATTGCGCTTCAGCGCCTCGTCGAGCAGCCCTTCGACCTCCTCAGGCGAGCGGATGTGCGCCTGGTGCGTGGCGAAAGCGCAGTACTTGCAGTAGCACTGACAGGTCCGCGAGAGCGAGAGCGTGTAGTTCCGCGAGAAGGTGACCCGGCGCACCCTGCTCAAGCTACTGCAAGAAAGCACCGGGCCGGCATATGCCGGCCCGGTCTCAAGTCAGCCGAATCGGAGGCCCGAAGGCCTCCGCCCTAGCGGGCGCCCTCGGAATACTTTTCGACCGGAGGCCGCACCGGCTCCGCCGGCTCGGTCGGCGGCAGGCCGCCCTTCTCGATCACGAAGCGGAAGACCGCGGCGGCAAGCAGCGAACCGACGATCGGGCCGATCAGGTAGGGCCAAACGCCGCCCCACTCGTTGCCGACCAGCGCCGGGCCGAACCAGCGGGCGGGGTTGAAGGAACCGCCGGTCAGCGGACCGCCGACCATGACGATGAAGCCCAGCGTGGTGCCGATCGCCAGCGGTGCCCACTCCTTGAAGCTCTTGCGCGAGTAGACCGCGGCGAGGATCACCAGCACGAGGCAGAAGGTGCCGATTGCCTCGATGATCGAGCCCCGGAAGTTGCTGCCGAGAATCGGGCTGACGGTCGCCGCTCCGTAATGCGTCGCCCGTCCCTCGTCGAGCAGCAGACCCTTGCAGAGCAGCGCGCCAAGCACACCGCCCGAGAGCTGGGCCAGCATGAAGATCAGGGCGTCGATCGACGAGATCCGTCTGATCACCCAGGCGGCCAGCGTCACCGCGGGGTTGAAGTGCCCGCCGCTGACCACGCCGAACATGACGATCAGGCCAAAGAGCAGGAAGGCGTGGACGAGGCCGATGACCGCGAAATCGGTCCCGAACTGGGCCTGTTCGCCGGTCGACAAGAAAAGCACCACGACGCTGGTGATGAAAAACACCAACAAGAAGGTGCCTATTAGCTCAGCAAGGTATGCCGGTAGTCCTCGTTCCTGCACTCTCTCTCCTCCTAGATCCCTGAATTCAACTGGGGGCGGCGCCAGTCTACCCATATTGAGCGAATGAAATAGCTTCCCGTCCAGATGAAGTTGGTTGTCGCGCTGCTGGCGGCCGCCTCTCTGCTTGCCGGCCTCGCCGGCTGCGGCGGGAGCGGCGCTGAACCGGGCGCGCCTCGCGGCGCGAGCTTGGTCCTCGACTTCACGCCGAACGCTGTCCATGCCGGCATCTACGCGGCGCGGCACGAAGGCTTCTACCGCGACGAAGGCGTCGACCTGACGATCCGCCAGCCCGGCGAATCGACCGATGCGCCGAAGCTGCTCGCCGCCGGCCGCGCCGATTTCGCCGTCCTCGACATCCACGACCTCGGCATCGCCCGCGAGCGCGGCATCGACCTCCTCGGCACGATGCCGCTGGTGCAGCGACCGCTGGCCGCGGTGATCGCCCACGGCGGCCGCGGCATAGCCCGGCCGAGGGACCTCGAAGGCCGCACCGTCGGCGTCACCGGCCTGCCCTCCGACGAAGCCGTGCTCGACTCGGAGGTGAGCGCCGACGGCGGCGACCCGCCAAAGGTCAAGCGAGTGACAATCGGCTTCAACGCAATCTCCGCGCTCGCCGCGGGCAAGATCGACGCGGCGACCGGCTTCTGGAATGCCGAGGGCGTCGCCCTGCGCCGGCAGGGCGTGCCGATCCGGATCTTCAAGGTCAACCGCTACGGCGCCCCGCCCTACCCGGAGCTCGTGCTGGTCGCCGCGCGGCAGACGATCGAGCGCGACCCCAAGCTGGTCGAGTCGGTGCTGGCGGCGACGAGGCGGGGCTACGAGCTGACCGTCCACGACCCCGAGCGCGCCCTCGACGACCTGCTCGCCGAAGTGCCGGGTCTGGATCGCGGCGAACAGCAGGCGCAGCTGGAGGCGCTGGTCCCCGACCTCCATCCCGGGCCCTTCGATCCCGCCGTGCTCAGGGCCTGGGCGGCCTGGGACCTCGAACACGGCCTGCTCGAACGACCCCTCGATGTGGCGGCGGCGTTCGAGCTAGGCTTGCAACCGTGAGCCTGGCAGCCGACTTCCAGCAGGTGCTCGAGGCGATGCCGCCCGACTGGACCGACCTCGAGCTCGACCTGCGAATCGACGACGAGAGCCGCTACGTCGACTCCGCCGTGGCATTGAGCCAGGTCAACGCCCAGCCCTACTCGAAGGCCGACTGGGACTGGCGCCTGATCGTCGCCCACAGGTTCGGCCACGCCGCCGCCGCGGAGACGGTCAAGGGGGTGCTGGCCAAGCTCGACGCCGAAGGCATCGGCGGCGAGATGCAGCTGCGCGAGGTGCGAGAGGGCCGAGCCGAGGTCGTGCAGATGTGGGGCCGGCCCGAGAGCGTTCGCGAGGAGTTCCGCGAACGCCGCTCGCTCTAGTGGCCCGCATCGCCGCGATCTCCTCCGACCTCCTGCTCGGCAGCAAGGTCGAGGCAATGCTCACTGCGGCCGGCCACGAGGTGACAATGGCGCCGGGACTGAAAGGTGCCCCACTCGAAGGCGCGAAACTGATCGTCGCCGACCTCGACGCCGAAAGCCCCGAGGCCCTGGTCGCCACCGGCCTCCCGGTCCTCGGCTACTACTCCCACATCGAGGTCGAGACCAAGCAGCGCGCCGAAGCCGCCGGCATCGACCTCGCCGTCCCCCGCTCCCGCATGGCAAGAGAGCTAGTGAGCCTCGCAGCAGGTCTTCTCGGCGCCTAAAGCTCGATCGACCTGCCGGGACCCATCTGTCGGGAACTCGCGAAGCGAAGCGGAGCCCCGACAGATGGGTCCCGGCAGGTCCCTCCCGCATTTAGCCGAAGAACACCTGCTGCAAGAGGAAGACGTTGAGGGCGATGATCATCGCCGCCAGCACCCCGGCAAGCCCGGTCAGCCAACGCGGGTTGACCAACGCGCCCATCACGTCGTTCTTCGAAGCCAGCATCAACAGCGGCACCAGGGCGAAGGGGATGCCGAAGGAGAGGACGACCTGGCTGCCGACCAGGGCGTCGGTCGGGTTGAGGCCGATGGCGAGGACGAACAGCGCCGGCGCCAGGGTGATCGAGCGACGCAGGAAGATCGGGATGCGGCGCCGGATGAAGCCCTGCATCACGACCTGGCCGGCCATCGTCCCGACCGAGGAAGAGGCGAAGCCGGAGGCGAGCAGGGCGATGCCGAAGACGGTCGCGGCGTTGACCGAGACCAGCGACTTAAGGCCGTCGTAGGCGCCTTCGATCGAGTCGATCCCGGAGAGGCCACCCTGATGGAAGAGGGCGGCGGCGACGACCATCATCGAGAGGTTGACCACACCGGCCAGCGACATCGCGATCACCACGTCGACCTTCTCGAAGCGCAGGATGCGCCGCTTCTCATCGTCGTTGCGGCCGACGATGCGCCGCTGGGTCAGCGCCGAGTGCAGGTAGATCACGTGTGGCATCACGGTCGCGCCGATGATTCCGGTGGCGAGCAGGATGCTCTCGGTGCCGGCAAAGCCGGGCACGAAGAGGTGCTTTGCCACTTCGCCACCGTCCGGGCTGGACTCGAACAGCTCGTAGACGAAGGAGGCGACGACGACGCCGACCAGGGCCGTGATCGCCGCCTCGAGCCGGCGGAAGCCCATCTGCTGCAGCGCGAGGATGCCGAAGGCGCCAACGCCGGCGATCACCCCGGCCGGGAAGAGCGGGATACCGAAGAGCAGGTTGAGGCCGAGCGCGGCGCCGACAACCTCGGCAATGTCGGTCGCCATCGCCACCACCTCGGCCTGCAGCCAGAGGCCGATCGAGGTGCGCCGGGAGAAGGTCTCGCGGCAGAGCTCGGCGAGGTTCTTGCCGGTCGCGATCCCGAGCTTGGCCGACTGGGTCTGGACCACCATCGCGATCAGGTTGGCCGCGAGGATCACCCAGAGCAGCAGGTAGCCGAACTTGGCCCCACCGGCGATGTTTGTGGCGAAGTTGCCGGGGTCGATGTAGGCGACGGCGGCGACGAACGACGGGCCGAGGAAGGGCCAGATGCGGGAGAGGCCGCGGGCGTCGCCGTCGAGCGAGCGGCGGGCGGCGCGGGCAACGGCGGCCTCGCCGGGAAGAACGTCCTCGACCGTGGCCTCGGCCGACCGACCCTCCGCGGGTGGCGACTCGGTGACCGATGGCGGCTTCACCGGCCCTCACCCTCCTCCACCGGGAGGCTGAGATCGGGACCGGGGATCGGCGTGCCGTGCGGGTCGTGGCTCGGCTCGCCGAGCTTGGCGGCGATCAACAGCTCGAGCTCCTCGGAGATGTAGTGCTCGAGCACCTCGGCCTCCTCGTGCACCCGGTCCTCTGGCATACCGAGTGCCTCGGAGAGGTAGGCCTCGATCAGCCGGTGGTGGCGGATCACCTCGAGCGCGACCTTCTCCCCCGCCGGGGTCAGGGTCACGCCCTTGTAAGGGAGGTAGTCGACCAGGCCCATCTCGCCGAGCTTCTTCAGCATCGAGGTGGCGGTGGCCGGCGTCACGCTGAGGCGCTGGGCGACCTCGCCGTTTAGGACGGGGCCCTGGCGCTGCTGCGAGAGGGCGTAGATCGCCTTGGCGTAGTCCTCTATGGCCTCGGAGGGTTTAGACACGTCTAAAGAGTTTAGAGATATCTAAAAAGCGGGTGGCAGGGGCGTCGGAGATGCCCTCTCCCGAGCAACAGCGGGGAGGGTGGCGGAGGGCGATGGGGATGACCCCTCTCTCGCAACAGCGGGGAGGCTCGTTCGGGGTCATCCCCATCGCCGCCGACAGCGGCTTCCTAGAATTGCCACATGACTGAAGTCGTGACAGTTGAGATCGATGCGCAGTACAGGCAGCTGAGGGAAGAGTGCGGGGTGGTTGATCGCTCGGATCGGGGGAAGCTGCTTGTGACCGGGTCGGAAGCTGCTGAGTACCTGCAGGGGCAGTTGACCAATGACATCGAGGTGCTTGAGCCGGGTGAGGGCTGTTATGCGGCGTTGCTTGATCGCAAGGGGCATATGCAGGCGGATATGCGGGTGCTGGTGGTGGACGGGGAGAAGATTTGGGTCGATACCGAGCCGGAGGGGCTGGGGGCGGCGCGGCGGCATCTCGAGATGTACAAGATCGGGCGCGATGCGGATGTCGTCGACGCCGGGGCCGAACGGGCGATCGTCTCGCTGATTGGGCCACGGAGCGCGGAGCTGGCCGGGTCCTCTCCCCTGCCCGAGTACTGCCACGAAGAGGTCTCGGTCGATGGGATCGAGTGCCCCGCGGTTGGCACAGCCCTTGGCATCGACCTGATTCCTCGCGCCGAGGATCGTGAGCGTTTGATCGCCGTGCTGGCCGCGGCGGGAGCGCCCGCGGTGGACCCCGCCGCGGCGGAGATCGTTCGGATCGAGAGCGGTACACCCCGCTTCGGCAGCGAGATGGACACAGCGACGATGCCCGCCGAGGCCGGCATCGTCGAGGCCGCGGTCAACTTCGAGAAGGGCTGCTACATCGGCCAGGAGACCGTCGCCCGACTGCACTACAAGGGCAAGCCGAACCGGCACCTGCGCGGACTTCAGCTCAGCGCGCCCGCGGAGGTCGGGGTGACGCTCTCGCTTGGCGAGAAGGAGGTCGGCAGGCTCGGCGGTAGCTGCGTCTCCCCCGCCCACGGGGCGATCGGGCTGGCGATCGTGCGGCGCGAGGCAGAGCCCGGTGCCGAGCTGCTCGTAGGTGAAGATGGGGTTACGGCTCGCGTTGTCGACTTGCCCTTCGGCTAGATTCCGCCCGATGGGAAGTGGGAGAGGCAGAGCCTTCGCCGCGGGCGGCGTCCTCGCGTTGGGACTGCTCGCGGCCGGTTGCGGCTCGGCGGAACATCCCAATGAACACCGGGCGCAACCGCCGACCCGGGTCAGCGTCACGGTGACGCCGAAGGCGATCACGGTGCAGCCGCCGCGGATCGCGGTCGGCCCGGAACCGAGCCAGCAGATCCCGCAGAACCAGCACGCCCCCCAGCCGCAGGTGCGCTCCAAAGCGCCGGTCGACGTCGTCTTCGTCTCCGCCAACCTGACCGACTTCGACTCGAAACTCGAAGTCCGCGGCCCCAAGAACGTGCAATCGAAAGCGCTCGTCGCCAACGGCAACAACTCCCTGCTCGCCGCCCTGCCGACCGGCGTCTACGAGGTCAGCGCCGCCGACATCCCCAGCGCCAAGCCGGTCCGCTTCACCGTCGGCCCGTACCGCAGTTCCTCCGAGAACGATCTGCTGCTGCCGTAAATAGCGGCCTTCCGGGGCCGCCGCAACGTCTGCCCCGCTCGTCACCATCGAGTGCGTGACCATCGTTCTCGCAATCGCCGTGCTCGCGCTCGCCGCGGCACTCGTCTACGTCGTCGCTCGCCGCCCCGAGGAGCAGGCCCCGCTCGATCACGGCCCGGCGATCCAGGAGGCGACCTCGAAGGCGGTCGCCGATCTGCTGCGGGTCAACGAGGAGTCGCGCAAGCTCGACACCCAGGCGGCCGAGGCGGCATTGCAGAAGCGCGAGGCCGAGTTCCGGCGGCTGACCGAGCCGATCGGCAAAAACCTCGAGCGGATCGAAAAAGAGGTCTCGACAATGAGCCGCGACCGCCGCAGCGCCGACGGCGCGGTGCGGACACTGCTGGACGAGATGAAGATCGGCCTCGGCGACCTCGGCACCCAGACCGGGACCCTGGTCAAGGCATTGCGCCAGCCGCAAACCCGCGGTCAGTGGGGCGAGGTGCAGCTGAAGCGCTGCGTCGAGATCTCCGGCATGACCGAGCACGTCGACTTCGAGCTGCAGCAGACCTTCAACGACGGCGAGGGCATCCTGAGGCCCGACGCCGTGGTGATGCTGCCCGCGGGCCGCCGCGTCGTGATCGACTCCAAGGTGCCGCTCGACGCCTACCTCGAGGTGCTTGAGGCCGAGGACGACGCCAGCCGCAAGGGCGAGCTGATCCGCCACGCCCGCCAGGTCCGCGACCACATCACCAAACTCGCCTCGAAGCGCTACCAGGACCAGTTCGACAGCGGCGAGACTCCAGACTTCGTCGTCTGCTTCATGCCCTCCGAGGCCGCCCTGCACGCCGCCTTCGAGGCCGAGCCCTCGCTCTATGACTACGCGCTCGAGCAGAAGATCCTGATCGCGACGCCGACCACGCTGGTCGGCCTGCTGCGCACGGTCGAGCTCGGCTGGCGCCAGGAGCAGATTGCCGAGCAGGCGCAGGAGATCGCCTCCGCCTCGCGCGAGCTGCACAGCCGCATGGGCGCCTTCCTCGAACACTTCGCCAAGGCCGGGCGCCAGCTCAACTCGGCGACCAAATCCTTCGACGACGCGGTCGGCTCGCTGGAGAGCCGGATCATGCCGCAGCTGCGCCGCATCGAGGAGATGGGCGCCGCCTCGGGCAAGGAGCTGGAGGAGCCGCACCGGGTCGACCGCGCCGTCCGCCCGATCCTCGCCGAGCTGAAAGAGCTCGAGGATCCAGAAGGCGAGTCCAAGGCCGCCTGACGCGGCGTATGCCTGAGCGGCGTTAGGATTCGCCCGCCCACAAACCGACCTGCGGAGGATCACAGTTGGCCGTTGACACGAGCACAGTTGCGAAGCTGGACGTCGAGCCCGGCACCCTGCCCGAGACGATGGCCGCCTGGGTGATCCGCCAGGAGCGCGAGGGGGAGCCGAAAGACGCCTTCCAGCTCGAGCAGATCGAGGTTCCCGAGCCGGGCCCCTTCGAGGTGATCGTCCGCGTGATGGCGGCCGGGGTCAACTTCAACAACGTCTGGGCGGCGCTGGGCAAGCCGGTCTCGGTCTTCGGCTACGGCGACCACCCCGAGTACGGCCACCACATCGGCGGCTCCGACGCCTCCGGCATCGTCTGGAAGGTCGGCGAGGGCGTCACTCGCTGGAAGGCGGGCGACGAGGTGGTCGTCCACTGCAACCAGGCCTCCTACGAGGACGTCGAGGTGCACGGGCTCGACCCGCTCGCCGCGCCGAGCCAGAGGATCTGGGGCTACGAGACGACCTGGGGCTCCTTCGCCCAGTTCACCAAGGTGCAGGCGCAGCAGCTCCTCCCCCGCCCCCAGAACCTCTCCTGGGCCGACTCCTCCTCTTACGGCCTCACCTACTTCACCGCCTACCGGATGCTGATCGACCAGTGCAAGCTGCAGCCCGGCCACAACGTCTTGATCTGGGGCGCCGCCGGCGGCCTCGGCGTCTTCGCCGTGCAGCTCTGCAAGGCGGCCGGAGCAAACGCGGTCGGCGTCGTCTCCTCCGACGAGAAGGGCGAGCTGATCAAGCAGCTCGGCGCGGTCGACTACATCAACCGCAAGGAGTTCGGCGAGATGATGCGGACGCCGGAGAACCTCGTCGACAAGGCCGCCGACAAGGAGCGCTTCCTGGCCTCGCGCGGCTTCGCCAAGCGGATCAAGGAGATCCTCGGCGACGCCCCCGACATCGTCTTCGAGCACGTCGGCCAGGCGACCTTCCCGACCTCCGTCTTCGTCGTCAAGCCGTTCGGCAAAGTCGTCATCTGCGGCGCCACCTCGGGCTATCCAGCTCGACTTCGACGTGCGCTACCTGTGGATGAAGCAGAAGCAGATCATCGGCTCGCACTTCGCCAACGCCTACGAGTGCATGAAGGCCAACCAGCTGATGGCCGAGGGCAAGGTCCGCCCGGTGATCTCGCAGACGATGGGCTTCGACGGCGTCGCCGAGGCGCACCAGCTGATGCACGAAAACAAGCACCTGGGCAAGATCGCGATCCTGGTCGGAGCCGAGTCCGAGGACCGAGGGGCAAAACGTGGACGGCCCGGGCGCGATCCGGGCGGAGGTGGGAGCCTGATGAGCGAGATTTGCGTACTGGACTGGCACATCGCCCCCTTCCGGGCCGATCGCTGGCTCGACATCTGGGAGCCGGCGGCGGCGCGGATGCCCGCCTACGGCGCCAAGAGCTGGTCGCTGACCCGCGCCGATCGACGACCCGCTCTCCTTCCGCCAGTCCTCACTCTGGGAGAGCCGCTCGGACTTCGAGCGCTACTGGTTCTCGGAGGAAATCGAGAAGGCCCGCGCCGCCTGCATCGACCTCTACGACCTGCCCCTGCTGCCCAGCTGGCACACCCTGCTCGTCGCCGAGTGAAGCGGCGACCGTCGGTGGGCCTCAGCGCCTCGCGTGACGGTGCCGCGACCGCTCCGCCGGCTTCAGCACCTTCCAGCTGAACCTCGCCGGCTTGCCTTGGTGGCCGGCGAGGATCGCGACGACGGTGAAGACGTGACGCCCCGGTTTCAGGCGCCGGTAGGCCTTCGGGGACCTGCATCCCTTCAGGGTCCCATTGTCGAGTCCGCACTTGAAGTGGCTGCCAGGCTCATCGGAGACAAACACGTAGCGAGCCCGGACATTGCGCGTCCTCCGCGGCGGATGGGATTTGATCGTCGCGGCGGGCGCCAACAAGGACGACGGCTGCCCCAGTCGGCCCCACCGGGGCAGGCGTGAGGCTCGGCGGGGATCAGAATCGGAGTGATCGGTTCTTCTTCTTCTTCGGGCCCGAGGTATTCGGCCGTGTAATCGTGGGCGCCGGCCTGGGCGACGACCGCGTGCACTCGCCCACCACCGTCCGACCATTTCTTCCAGGTGTAGGTGACGCCTTCGACTTCCGCCGTCGGCGGCGCTGTAACGGTTACGTGCGAGGCTTCGATCGCTTCGACCCCGAAGGGGGTCGCTTCGGTCTGCAGGCCAGCCGAGATCGTGATTCCGGGAGGATCGGAGCGGATGCCCAGGTGAGACGTTCGGGTAGAGATCGATCGTCCTGGTCGCAGAGAGGCCGCGCGCGTCGGTGGCGGTCAGGGCGAGTTCGATGTGCGAGGGGAGGTCGTGATCGGGCGCGACCAGGTCGCCCGAGTCAACCGCGGGAAAGACCCCCAGCGGGTGCGCATGGCACGACTCGGGACCCCCCGGGCAGTGGTACAGACGCGAGCGCCAGTAGAGATGGGCCGGTTCCAGCGGGTCGCCCTGACCGTCTTTCGCGTCGCCTTCGAAGTGGATCGATTGCCCAACGGCCCACCTGAAGCCGGATCGTCCGGCGCTTCGATCGCGGGTTCGGGCGGGGTGTCGCCCGGATAGATCGTGAGCTGGGCGATGCTCTCGTTACCGTCTGGATCGACCACTCGCACGGCGAGGGGGTGCGATTTGTCGCACCCGCATAGCTTTCGGTTGCGGTACTCGTTTTCGTCGGCGCGCCGAAGACGCCGTTGCCGTCCAGGTCCCATTCGTATTCGAGCGCCTGGCCCTGCGGGTCGGTCGATTCGCCGGCGTCGAAGTGAACTTCCAATGGCAGCGTCGCTCCCGAGGTCTTGTCGGCCGTCAGCTTGGCATGCGGCGCTTCCGGGTCATAGGAGATCCTGTGAATCGCGCCCGGTCCGTATTCCGGCCCGTAGAGGCTCACGTAGTAGAGGTCTCCCCCAGGCCCGGTCTCGATGTCGACGCCGGGGTAGAGGCCACCATCGGTCATGAACGGTTCGGTGGTCGAGGGGTCGGGGGACCATCGTCGTCAGGGTGCATCACGTATAGGCAGCCCCGCACCGGATCCGAGAAGAAGAGCGCGCCTTGGAAGGCGGCGGGGTAGGAGCTGCCCTCGTAAAAGGAGGCCCTCCGATCACCGAGCCGGGTTCGTAGTCGGGCACTGATCCTCAGGCGTGACCCCGGATTCATGCGAGTAGTAGAAAAACGGTTCTGCGGTCGAGCCGCTGGTTTCGTAGAGGTGATCGCAGATTGCGAGGCCGCGAAACTCGTACAGTTCGCGTTTTTCGGGCCCCTCGTAACAGGGCCAGCCCGAGTTGTAGACGCGGTTCGACGAGGGTGTGAGGCGGTCCATCTCCTCGTAGATCGAAGATCCGACGTTGTCGACGTAGATTTCGTTCGTCGCTGGATCGATCGTGAAGCGGAAGGGATTGCGGAAGCCCTTGGCGATGATGCGACGTTCGTTTTCGTTGAGGCTGGCCGCGAGAGGATTTCCGGCAGACCCTGCCCGGTTTCCGGGTCGACGCGGATCAGCGCCCCACCCAGGACCTTGGGATTCTGGGCCCGAAGGGCGCCGCCTTCGGAGCTCGGCGGTTCCTCTTTTCCGCCGATGACATTCGGGCGGATCGCCGCAGGGGTTCTTTGGGATAGCCGTATTGGCCCCAATCGACCTTGGTGTAGCTGGCACCCTCTCCGCCGCTGGCGAGAGGTTGCCGTCGGCGTCGAACTGCAGGTCGCCAACCGAGTGCGAGGAGAACTGCTGGCACCAATCGGTGATCAGGGTTTTCGTCGGCGATCGATTCGTCGCTCGTCGCAGGTCCGCAGTCAGGCGGGAGAGCCGTCCCTGGATCACGCAGCCATCGGTTTCGACCCCGGCGGTTCCGGGCAAGGGTCACCGTCTTCACCCGCTTTCCCCCAGTGAGGAGCGCTCCCTCCCGGCAAGGGGTCATAGGCGTAGAGGACGTAGACGTAGGGGTGCGCGGCCGAGAATTGCGGGTCGAGGGCAAGACCGAGCAGCCCGCGATCGTTGGCGTTGTAGACCTCGGTGCGGAGATCGGCGAAGAGCGTCGGCGTGTGGTCGGAGAGGCTGTCGTAAACGAGGATCTTCCCCGACTTCTCGCCGACGAAGACCTTGCCGTCGGGCGCGAATCTGAGGCTCGTCGGTTCTTCGCTTGGCCGGCCTGGAGCCCTTCAAAAGCCGACAGTGTCCTGAAAGCCACTTGGCAGCACCGGTTCCGCCGCCGCCGGCGCGGTCACAGAACCGAGACAAACGATGACTGGCAGCGCCACGCCGGCCCAGCCCGGGACCCTCATCCGCGCTCCAGCGGTGCCATCGTCAAACCCGCCGCCTCGAGCTGCGCCCAGTAGTGCTCGGCGAGCTCGCGCTGTCCCGACCAGACGATCGCCTGGCCGCTGTTGTGGATGGCGTCGGCGAGCTGGTGGCCGCGCTCCAGCGAGACTCCCGGCAGCACCCGCGCCAAGCTCTGGGCGACGTGATCGAAGGTGTTGTGGTTGTCATTGCGGACGATCACCCGCCACTCGCCACCAAGATCCGAGCCGGGGCCCCCGCCGCGCGGCTTCTCCACAGTCGTCGTCGACATCGCCACGCATTATGCGGAAGTTCCGCTCAGCCGCGGCCTTTGCGAAGGCATTCGTATGTCTGTCCACAGGAAAGTTCACTTAACTACTCAGAATAGTTATGCTGAATAGAGAACAGCGCAAACCACCCGGGAGGCGACCCGCGATGCCATCGAACCTCAACTCGCTTGACCCGCGGTTAGTCAAGGCGCTCTCCAGCCAGGTGCGCGTGCGGGCGCTTGCCCTGTTTCTCAAGGGGCCAAGAAGCCCGAAGCTGATCGCCGCCGAGCTGGAGCTTGACCTGCGCAGCGTCGCCTACCACGTGCGTGTGCTGAAGAAACTCGGCTGCATCGAGCTGGTCGAGACGCTGCCGAGGCGCGGGGCGGTCGAACATATCTACCGAGCCGCTGACTGGGTGCTCAAGGCTTAGCCTCAATCCACCGATTCACCCTCACAGACAGGAGAATCGCCGTCGGCGACCGTGTGAACGGTGAAGACCGCCGGCTCGAAGGTGTATCGGGCGGCGGCGAGCCGCGGTAGAGCCTTCCGCGAGTGGCCGGCGACTGAGAACAAGCAGGCCGAGACGACCGGGAGGCCGGTCAGGGATGAATGCGGGTGAGGGAAGGGTCAGGCCGCGGCCGGCACGGCCGGCAATGCCCTGATCCTGGCAAGGGCCTCGACGAACGCATCCCGCCAGGGCCAGCGGGCAGGCAGGTGCAAGGTGGTGCGCCGAGCGGTGCGGGTGAGCCGGCCAGGCAGCGCGATCAGCCAGCGGCGGATCGTTCGTGCCGCCCTCCAGGTCTCGTCTTCGAGGCCCAGCTGCCCGACCCAGCGCGCCATGTTGTGGGCGAGGCAGGCGATCACCGTCCAGGCGGAGTTGGCGGCAAAGCTCCCGGAGGGGTGCGCGAGCGCCTGGTCCTTGAGGTCGCGGATTGCCAACTCGACCTCGGCGTGTTGGCGGTGCTCGGCATCGACCGTGTGCATGTCCTCGGTCCTGTTGGTGAGGAAGGCGAAGTGGCGCCAGTAGGCAAAGAGCTCCTCCTGGCCCTCCTGGGCGTGCAGGTGGACGCGGCGGACGATCAACCTGCGCTCGCCGTAGGTGGTCTCGGCCAGCTCGCAGACGCCCGTCTCGGGGTAGTCGGCGACGGGCTGCCAGGCCGAGGAGGGGATCTCGGCGATCCGCTCTGCGACGCGCTTGTTCTGGGGGACCGAGATCGAGTAGAGGCAGGCCTTGGCCTGCAGGTAGGCGATCACCTTGTGTGAGTAGAAGGCCGAGTCGGCGCGGATCAGGATCTCCCCGGTTGCCCCGGCTCTGCGCACCCGGGCGAGGAGCTCTTCGCAGAAGCGAAGCGCGCCGCGCCCGGAGTTGGCCGCCCCTTTGCGCGCTCGGGCGTGCAGGACCTCGCCGGTGCCCGCCCGGGTGGCAAGCAGCGGGTGGTAGCCGCGCAGCCCGGTGTAGCCGCGGGAGGCGCCCTGCTTGAGGGCGCCTTTGGCCTCGCCGAGGAAGGAGTCGATGTCGATCACCAGGCGCTTTGCGCCGGGGCCCGCTCCCGCGGCCCAGGCACGCTTGATCGCCTCGCCCAGTACACGGTCGAGCTGGCGCACATGGCCGAAGGTGAAGGCGCGCAGGAAGGTGCCGAGCGTGGAGGGCGCCATCGCCTTGTGGCCGAGCAGGGCTTCCGTGGCGCCACTGCGCAGCACGTCGGTGTCGTCGATCGAGTCGGCGCCGGCCACGATCGCGTGAATCAGGGTCGCCACCTTGCGCCCTGGCTGGGCGGCCCCCGCCCGCTCCCCCAGGCGGACCGTCTTGTCGACCAGGTGCTCGATGCCCAGTCGCCTGCCCAAGGTGGCGATCAAGACCAGGCCGGCATTGGCGACCAGCCGCTCGTCGTCGAACTCGATGCCCACCGATTCGGGCCGCACGGACTCCGGAGAAACCTTCACCATGTGGGTGACCTCCTGTTGCCAGGCCGCGGCTGCCCTAAACAGCCGCTATTTGCCTGCTCAGGAGGTCATTTTCATGACGAGAGCGGACGGATCGACCGATCAGAGGTGTGGTGAATCGGTGGATCGAGGCTTAGAACGGGCCGGGGACGCGCACGACCACGTCGTCGACGCTGGCCTGGGCTCCCATGGCAACCTTGGCCGAGCCGAGCGAGAAGCCGGATGCCCGGCCGCTCAGTTCACCGGCGCCGGGGTCGCCGGCTTCGGCGACCAGCTGCCCACCGACGTAGGCGAGCAGCTGACAGGTCCCCTTTTCTTCGCCGGAGGAGACGTTGAAGGCGCGCAGGCGCAGTTGGTTCGGTTTTTCGGCAGCGCCGATGCCCGCCACCTGCTTCTCGATATCGAGGTACTTGATCGTGCCGTCGGCGAGCACCTTGCGAATCTGGGCCTTGTCCTGCAGCGGGTAGACGGCGAGCTGGTAGCGCGCCCCGCCTCCGGCCCGCAGATCCAGTGCCAGGTAGGCCGAGTGCTGAACCGACTTCGAAACCTGGGGCTTGCTGAGCAGGCGCATCGTCGCGCCGATCTCGAGGTCGCGACCGAGCACGGGGGTGCGGTAGGAGCACTCCTTGGTCGCCTTGCCGACCGTGATTGTGAAAGCGCCTTCGCTGCTGCCGCGGGCGCAGCGCTCGCCGGAGAGCTTGAGGATCTGGGCCAGTTGGCCCTTGTTCGCCATCGGGTTGCGGTAGATGCCGATCAGGGACGCCCCCGCCCCCGCGGCAAAGGCCAGCGTCGAGGCGAGCAGCAGGGTGAAAATGGCTGTGCGAAGCAGCTTCACGGTTCGCAGCCTAAACACAGCCCGTGCGGAAAGATGCGGCCCGAGAGCCGGTGAACGGCGGATTTCGGCCGCGTCCAAATAAGATTGGCAGCGTGAGCGAGCACCGCCTTCCCGAGCGCGACCGCCCCTGGGTGATGCGCACCTACGCCGGGCACTCCGATGCCAAGCGCTCCAACGAGCTCTATCGGGGCAACCTCGCCAAGGGGCAGACGGGGCTCTCGGTCGCCTTCGACCTGCCGACCCAGACCGGCTATGACCCCGACCACGTCCTCGCCCGCGGCGAGGTCGGCAAGGTCGGCGTCTCGGTCGCTCACAAGGGCGACATGCACCAGCTCTTCGACGGCATCCCGCTCGATGAGATGAACACCTCGATGACGATCAACGCGACCGCGGCCTGGCTGCTCGGCCTCTACATCACCGTCGCCGAGGAGAACGGGGTCGAGCGCTCGGCGCTCAAGGGAACTACCCAGAACGACATCATCAAGGAGTACCTCTCGCGCGGCACCTACGCCTTCCCGCCCGAGCCCTCGATGCGGCTGATCGCCGACATGGTCGCCTTCACCGTCAACGAGGTGCCGAGCTGGAACCCGACCAACATCTGCAGCTACCACCTGCAGGAGGCCGGGGCGACGCCGGTGCAGGAGATCGCCTACGCGCTCTGCACCGGGATCGCCGTGCTCGACGAGGTCAAGGCGCGCGGCCAGGTCGCCGACGCCGACTTCCCCAAGGTCTTCGGCCGCATCTCCTTCTTCGTCAACGCCGGGATCAGGCTGGTCGAGGAGATCGGCAAGCTGCGGGCGATGGGCCGACTCTGGAACGAGATCGGCCGCGAGCGCTACGGCGTCACCGACGAGAAGATGCTGCGCTTCCGCTACGGCGTCCAGGTCAACAGCCTCGGCCTGACTGAGGCCCAGCCCGAGAACAACATCCAGCGCATCGTGCTCGAGGCGCTTGCGGTGACGCTGAGCCGCGACGCCCGCGCCCGCGCCCTGCAGCTACCGGCCTGGAACGAGGCAATGGGACTCCCCCGCCCCTGGGACCAGCAATGGAGCCTCCGCATCCAGCAGGTCCTGGCCAACGAGACCGACCTGCTCGAGTACCCCGACATCTTTGAGGGCTCGGTGGTGATGGACGGCCTGGTCGAGGAGCTGATCGAGGGCGCCCGCGCCGAGATGGCGGTGGTCACCGAGCACGGCGGCGCGGTCAAGGCCGTCCCCTATATGAAGTCCCGCCTGGTCGAGTCCCACCGCGAGCGGGTGGCGCGGATCGAGAGCGGCGAGCAGAAGGTGGTCGGTCAGAACAGCTTCACCGAGTCAGAGGACTCGCCGCTGACCGCCGGCGCCGATGGCGGCATCCTCACCCCCGACCCCGAGGTCGAGCGCGAGCGGGTCGAGGCACTCGAGGCTTGGAAGGCCGAGCGCGACGAGGACGCCGTGCAGGCCGCGCTCGAGGAGCTCGGCAACGTCGCCGCCGACGACTCGCAGAACATCATGCCGGCGACGATCGCCGCCGCCAAGGCCGGCGCGACCACCGGCGAGTGGGCCGAAGTCCTGCGCGAGGCCTTCGGCGCCTATCGCGGACCGACCGGCGTCAGCGGTGCCGCCCCGGCGGCCGACCGCGAGCAGCTGGAGGCGATCCGCACCCGGGTCGACGAGGTCTCCGAGCAGATCGGCCACCGGATCAAGATCCTGGTCGGCAAGCCCGGCCTCGACGGCCACTCCAACGGCTCCGAGCAGATCGCCCTGCGCGCCCGCGACGCCGGTATGGAGGTGATCTACCAGGGCATCCGCCTGACACCCGAGGAGATCGCCGAGTCCGCCCTGCAGGAGGACGTCGACGTGATCGGCCTCTCGATCCTCTCCGGCTCCCACCTCGAGCTGGTGCCCGAGGTGGTGCGCCGCCTGCGCGATGAGCAGGTCGACGCCCCGGTCGTCGCCGGCGGCATCATCCCCCCGGCCGACGCCAAGCGCCTGCGCGAGGCCGGGGTCGACGGCGTCTACACGCCAAAGGACTTCGATATCAACAAGATCATGGGCGAGATCGTCGACCTCGTCGCTGAGCGGGCTGGCGCCGGCGCCGCTGCCTGAGCTTAAGTACGGTTTTTTGTCACAACTGGCTTCTTACGCCAGGATAATTTACAATCAGCTGCCTTGTGGCGACGCTTACGCCAAGGTTTTTGCTGAAAGATCAACCTGAGGTATTCCTCAGCGACGCGCGCATCTCGCGCGCGGTCGGCGCCGCGGTCGGTGCCGGCAAAGCGCGAAAGGTTGGGCCCCGTCTCTACACGAGAAACGTCGAGGAGCCCGTGGCGCAAGTCGTACGACGCAATTGGCAGCGGATCGCCGCTCTCTACTTCCCCGGCGCCGTGGTCGTCGATCGCAGCGCGGTAGACGCCAAACCGGCGAAAGACGGGTCGCTGTTCCTCGATGTGGGCAAATCGCGAGCACGACGAGAACCGCTGCGGCTTCCGGGGCTAACAATTCGACCCCGCAGCGGACCCGGGGCCGTCGCCGGCGACATGCCGTTTATGGGCGGCCTGCACTTCTCCAGCCCAGCGCGAAAGTTCCTCGACAACCTGCGCCCCTCCCGTGCGAGCCGGGCAGGGGTCGCACGAACCCTCACCCAAGCCGAGATCGAAGACGAGCTCGTGCAGTTGGTCGCCGTACGGGGCTCCAAGGCACTGAACGAACTGCGCGATCACGCACGTGAGCTCACGGGGCCTCTCGATGCAGGCGCGGAGATGGAGGCTTTGAGCGAGATGATCGGGACGGTTCTTGGAAACCGCGAAGCCCGACTCGAGACGCCCGTGGCACGTGGCCGCCGCAGGGGCCTTGCCTTCGACCCGCGCAGGTTGGAGTTGTTCGACGCCCTGCAAGCACGGCTGATGCAGACGCCCCTCCCAGATCGCGCCGAGCAGCCAGGCTCGTTTCCGGCGCTGTCCTTCTTCGAGGCCTACTTCTCCAACTGGATAGAGGGCACCGAATTCGAATTGCCGGAGGCAGAAAAGATCGTCTTCGACGGAATGGTGCCCGAGGGCCGCTTCGAAGATGCGCACGACGTGCTTGGCACCTTCGAGTTGGCCAATGACCCCGAGCTCCGAGGTCGCGTGCCGACCGGGCCAGATGACCTACTCGATCTGCTCCGCTCCCATCATGCGCTGATGCTGTCCCGACGCCCAGCCGTAAACCCTGGCGCATTCAAGCGAAGACCGAACCGGGCCGGCGCCACGACCTTCGTCCATCCCGAGTTGGTCGAGGGAACCCTGATCGAGGGGTATCGCTACTACGAGCCCCTCCCCGCCGGCCTCGCCAAGGCGATCTTCATGATGTACCTGGTCGCCGAAGTTCATCCTTTTACCGACGGCAACGGTCGAGTCGGCCGGGTTCTGATGAACGCGGAGTTGACCGCGGCAGGCGCGCAGCGCGCCTTGATCCCAATCGTCTACCGAGATAACTACCTACAGGGGCTTCGCGGCTTGTCGCAGGGCGCAAACCCAAAACCGCTGATTCGTGTTCTCGACTTCGCCCAGCAATACGCCGCGGCGATCGACTGGAGCGATCTGAAGCAAGCCGAGCAGATGCTCGAGGAGAGCAACGCGTTCGTAACACCTGACCGCGCCGACGCTCTCGGGCTGCGACTGCGAATGCCAGCCCCGTGAGCACGCTCCCGTCCAGCCCACCGCTTGAGTGCGACCTGGCCATCGTCGGCGGCGGCATCCTCGGGCTGGCCGTGGCCCGAGAGCTGCTGGCGCGCCATCCGGACGCGCGGCTCTGCGTGCTTGAGGGGGAGGACCGGTCGGGCGCCACCAGACCGGGCGCTCGAGCGGCGTGATCCACGCCGGCATCTACTACGAGCCCGGCTCGCTGAAGGCGCGGCTCTGCGTCGAAGGGGCGCGCGAGCTGTACGCGTACTGCGAGGAGCGCGGCGTGGCCTTCGAGCGCGCCGCTCGCGGGGTTGCCGCGTTGCACTCGCCGAACACCGGCGTGGTCGACTTCGTCGCGGTCGCCGAGTCGTATGCCGCGGACGTCCAAGCGGGCAGGGGGTCCGTCCATTTCGGCGCGGCGGCGCGCGGCGTCACGCCGGGGCCGGGCCGCATCGAGATCCGCCATGCACTCGGCGCCACGGCCGCCTCCGCCGCCGTCTTCTGCGCCGGCCTGCAGTCGGACCGGCTGGCGGTCGCCTGCGGGGCGCCGGCCGATCCGCGCATCGTCCCCTTCCGGGGCGCCTACCTGCGACTGCCGGCGGCGGCCGCCGAGTTGGTGCGAGCCAATGTCTACCCGGTGCCGGACCCCGAGCTGCCCTTCCTCGGCGCCCACCTGACGCGCACGCTCGACGGTCGCGTGCTGGTCGGTCCAAGCGCCCTGCTCTCACCGGCGCGCGACGCCTACCGTCTCGCGACGCTGCGGCCGCGCGACCTGGCCGAGACGCTCGCCTGGCCGGGGACCTGGCGGATGACCGCCTGTCATCGGCGCGCCGCGGCACAGAAGCTGCGCCACGCCCTGAGCAAGCGCTCCTTCCTCGCCGAGGCCGCGCGCCTCATCCCTGCCCTACGCGGCGTCAAGCCGCAGCGAGGACCGGCCGGGATCCGCGCCCAAGCCCTCGGCCGCGACGGCAAGCTGGTCGACGACTTCGTCGTCCACCGCAGCGAGCGGGCGATCCATGTCCGCAACGCGCCCTCCCCAGCGGCGACCTCCTCGCTGGCGCTGGCGCGCCTGATCGCCGATGAGGTGGCGACGCTCGGCGCCGTTTGAGCGTCGGCGCGAGCGACGCGCGACAATAGGCGCATGAGTGAGCTCAACGGCGACCGCTCGGCCTGGCTGCGCTGCTACCGCTGCTGGTCGGTAAACCTCGAGATCCAGATCCATTACGACGCGATCCGCCGCGTCGATCCCGACAGCGGCATCCTCGCCGAGGGCATCGACGAGGTCCAGGAGGCGCTGGTCCAGTGCGTCGACTGCATGCACGACCAGCCCCACCTGACCTTCCAGGACAACCAGGTGGTGCCGATCGAGGACCGCTGGGAACGGATGGTCGCCGGCACCCCCTGGGTCGCCTCCTGCACGGTGCGCGTCGACCAGGAGCGGATCGAGAGCTGCTCCGGCCCCGAAGCGGCCGAGTTCCTGACCTACGGCGCCTTCGGCGACCCCGGCGTGCGCGAGTTCTTCACCCACGTCCGCTTCCACAAGCACGACGAGGACCAGGTCGTCGTCCACGCCCTGGTCGAGCTCTACGCCCGCTCCGCCGAAGAGGCCACCACCGTGCTCGAGGACGCCGCCCAAGGCCAGCTTGAGATCACCTCGCTGGCGGAGGAGTCGCGCCCCCCCGCCCACGCCTCAGACGAGGCTCACTAGCTACTCGCCCGGAGTCTTCCGCGGCACGAGCACGAGGCGCTTGAACTCGGCGACGAGGACGCCGTCCTGGTTGAGGACGCGGGTGTGGACCTTGACCACGCCGCGGTCGGGCTTCGATTTCGAGGGCTTGACCTCGAGCACCTCGGTCTCGCAGAAGAGGGTGTCGCCGTGGAAGACCGGGTTGGGGTGGCTGAGGTCTTCGGTCGCCAGGTTGGCGATCGCCTTGCCGGAGACGTCGGAGACCGACATGCCCAGCGCCAGCGAGTAGACGAGCGGACCGACGACGACATTTTTGCCCTGCTGGGAGCCGGCCGCGTAGACGTCGTTGAGGTGCAGCGGGTGGTGGTTCATCGTGATCAGGCAGAAGAGGTGATCGTCTGACTCGGTCACCGTCTTGGCCGGCCAGTGCTTGTAGACGGCGCCGACCTCGAACTCCTCTAGGTAGCGGCCGTAGGCGTGCGCGCCGGATGCCTCGCGCTCGGCCTGGTCCGTGGACAACTCAAAAGTCTGCTCGCTCATTCTCGGTTTCTTCTCCTGTCGGGTTGGCGGCGCGGCATGCTACCGGGCCGCGCCGGTGCGACCGCCTTCGCCAAGGCTAGACTCCCGCGCCATGAAGATCGGAATCATCGGGCTCGGCTACGTCGGCCTCCCCCTCGCCGTCGCCTTTGCCGAGAGCGGACACGATGTCGTCGCCCTCGACGCCGACACCCGCAAGGTCGAGAGCCTGGAGCGAGGCGAGAGCTACATCGAGGACATCCCGAGCTCGGCGCTGGCGCCGCTCGGCGAGCGGCTGCGCCCCACCACTCGTCACGCCGACCTCGCCTCCTGCGACGCGGTGATCATCTGCGTGCCGACGCCGCTGACCGGCTCGCGCGAGCCCGACCTCAGCTACTTGCTCGACGCCGGCAAAGCGCTCTCCCAGGTCCTCCAGGCCGGTCAGCTCGTCGTGCTCGAGTCGACCACCTACCCGGGCACGACACGCGAGCGCCTGGCGCCGATCCTCGAGGAATCCGGCCTGAAGACGGGCAGCGACTTCTTCCTCGCCTTCTCGCCGGAGCGGATCGACCCGGGCCGCACCGACTACACGGTCAAGACCACGCCGAAGCTGGTCGGCGGCATGACCGAGGAGTGCACCGAGCGGGCGCGGGCGCTCTATGCCCTGATCTGCGACGAGGTCGTCGTCCTCTCCTCGCCCGAGACGGCGGAGCTCTCAAAGCTCCTGGAGAACATCTTCCGCTCGGTCAACATCGCCTTCGTCAACGAGTTGGCCCAGCTCTGCGACCGGCTCAAGATCGACGTCTGGGAGGTGATCGACGCCGCCTCGACCAAGCCCTTCGGCTTCATGCGCTTCGAGCCCGGGCCGGGGATGGGCGGGCACTGCCTGCCGATCGACCCCTTCTACCTCGCCTTCAAGGCGCGCGAACACGACTTCTACCCGGAGTTCATCGAGCTGGCGGGCAAGATGAACCAGGCCCAGCCCGCCTACTGCGCGGAGCGCATCGAGCGGGCCCTGAACGATCTCGGCAAACCGGTCAAGGACTCGAAGATCCTCATCCTCGGCGTCAGCTACAAGGCCGGGGTTGGCGACATGCGCGAGTCTCCGGCGCTGAAGATCACCGAGCTCCTGCGCGAGCTGGGCGGCGACGTCTCCTACCACGACCCCCATGTGCCCGAGCTGCCCAAGTTCGGCCTCCGGTCGGTCGACCTTGACACGGCGGCCGCCGCCGCGGACATCGCGGCAATCGTTACCGCCCATCCCGGGGTCGACTACGAGGCCCTGGCCGCCGCCGTACCCGTGCTGGTCGACTTCCGCGGCGTCACCCGCGCGATCGAGGCCGAGAACCTGATCCGGCTCTAGCCGGTCGCCGGGGCCGCCGCCCCGTCAGTGGGCCTTTTTGAGGCGGGTGCGTTCCTCGTGGCGTTCGACCACCTGGGCGATCAGCTTCTTCACGTTGGAGTCGCCGCTTGCCTTGATGTGGCCGGTCTCATATGCCTTGCGGTAGCTGCGCACGGTGCCGTTCTCGGCCAGCTCGTTGAACTGGGGGCGGTCGATCTGGACCAGCACCCGCTCGTCCTGGGAGAGGTCCTTCTTGATCACCGGGCCCGGGACCTCTACCCGGTAGAGCTGGATGTCGTGTTTGGCCTTCAGTTCGAGGCCGAAGACCAGTTTCAGCTTCTGCAGCGCCGGAACCTCGGCCTGGAAGCGCTCGACCGCAAGCTTGATCAGGTCCGGGGTGGATGCCACTAGATCTTGTGCCTCTGCAGCAGCTTCTTGCCAATAACCATGCGCTGGATCTCCGAGGTTCCCTCGCCGATCAGCAGCAGCGGGGCGTCGCGGTAGAGGCGCTCGATCTCGTACTCCTTCGAGTAGCCGTAGCCGCCGTGGATGCGGAAGCACTCCTCGACGCACTCCTTGCCGGTCTCCGAGGCGAGCAGCTTCGCCATCCCGGCCTCGAGGTCAGAACGCGCGCCGGCGTCCTTCATCCGCGCCGCCTTGCGGGTGACGAGGCGGGCGGCCTCGATCTTGGTCGCCATGTCGGCGAGCTTGAACTGGATCGCCTGGTGCTGGGCGATCGGCTTGCCGAAGGTCTTGCGCTCCTGCGAGTAGCGCAGGGCGAGCTCAAGCGCGCGCTGGGCGATGCCGACGCCGCGGGCGGCAACGTTGACGCGGCCGACCTCCAGGGCGTCCATCATCTGCACGAAGCCCTCGCCGACGCCCTCTTCGCCGCCGAGCACGCGCTCTGGCGGGCAGCGGTAGCCGTCGTAGACAAGCTCGGTCGACTCGACGCCCTTGTAGCCCATCTTCTTGATCTTGGGCGGCACGTTGAGGCCCTTGAAGTCACCCTCGCCGATTTCCTCCCAGGGCTTCTTCTCGGTGATGAAGCAGGTCATCCCCTTGTAGGCGGGTTCGGCCTTCGGATCGGTCTTCATCAGCACGAAGACGACCGAGGAACCGAGGCCGTTGGTGACCCACATCTTCTGGCCGTTGAGCTCCCAGTTGCCGTCCTCGCTCTTCTTGGCGGTCGACTTGATGCCCTGCACGTCGGAGCCGACCTCAGGCTCAGACAGCGAGAAGGCGGCGCGGATCTCGCCGGTCGCCATCTTCGGCAGGAAGTACTCCTTCTGCTCGTCAGTGCCGAACTTCATCAGCAGGTAGGAGCCGATGAAGTGGGTGTTGACGACGCCGGAGATCGAGATCCAACCGCGCGAGAGCTCTTCGACGATCATCGCGTAGGTGGTCAGATCGAGGCCCATGCCACCGTACTCTTCGGGAATCGTCACCCCGAACAGCCCGAGCTCCTTCATTTCCTCGACGATCGGCTCCGGGTAGGAGTCCTCGTGGTCGTAGTGCTCGGCTTGGGGAATGATCTTCTCGTCGGCGAACTGGCGCACCATTTCGGTGATCGCCTGCTGCTCGTCGGTCTGCTCACGGAAGGCGGCGGTGTCTACGGCCATGGCTCCTAGCTCGTCGGTGTCGGGGACAGAGGGTGGCGCTCGGACTTGTCCGGCGCGGCGGCAGGGGCGAAGGATATCGACGCGCCGCCGCCGAGCGCGGCGGCGGGCGCCGCGGCCTTGAGCAGCATCTCGGCGATCTCCTGCTCGGGGTCGGAATCGACGACGATCGCGCCGCCGGCCCCGATCGTCGCTTTGCCCGCCTCGAGGACGATCGTGCGGATCGCGACCGAGAGGTCACAGGCGCCGTCGGCGCCAAACCAGCCGATCGCGCCCGAGTAGACACCGCGCGCCGCGCCCTCGAGCTCGTCGATGATCTCCATCGTGCGCCGCTTCGGCGCCCCGGTCATCGAGCCGGGCGGGAAGCAGGCGCGCAAGGCGTCGAGCGGGCCGAGCTCGGGACGCAGGCGACCGCTGATGCTGGAGACGAGCTGGTGCACGGTCTCGTAGCTCTCGACCGCCATCAACTCGGGGACCTCGACGCTGCCGATCTCACAGACGCGGCCGAGGTCGTTGCGCATCAGGTCGACGATCGTCACGTTCTCGGCCCGGGACTTGGTGCCGCTGCGCAGCTCGGCCGCGAGCCGGGCGTCCTCGCCGTCGGTGGTGCCGCGGCGGCTGGTGCCCTTGATCGGCCGGGTTTCGGCGCGTCCGTCGCGATCGACCGAGAGAAAGCGCTCCGGCGAGGAGCTGAGCACAGCGAGGTCGCCGAATCGAATGTAGGAGGCGAACGGCGCCGGATTGGCGCGGCGCAAGGCCCGGTAGAGCTCGAGCGGATCGGCGTCGGTCTCGGCCTCAAGCGTGTCGGTGAGGCAGATCTCGTAGCTGTGGCCGGCGGTTAAGTAGCGCTTGCAGGCCTCGATGTCCTCGCGGTAGCGCCGCCGCGAGCGGCGCGGGATGAGCGGCGACACCGAGCCGACCCGCGGCTCGGCGAGCGCCGGCAGCTCAGCGAGACGGCCGGCCGTCTCCTCGATCCACCCGTCCGCCTCTGCCCGCAGCCGAACCGCATCAACCTCTCCATCTGCCGGGTGGAGAAGTTGATGCAGTTCGGGCGGGGGAGCCGGGAGGGTGAGCAGGTAGGTGTGGCGCTCCTGGTGGTCGAAGGCGATCAGGCGGTCGGCGAGGATGAGGGCTGCGTCGGGGGTCGGGGCGCGGTGGGCGGCCATGCCGTCGCACTCGGCCTTGAGCTCGTAGCCGAGGTAGCCGGCGAAGCCGCAATTGAAATCGAAGGGGAGATCGATGGTGGGCGGGCGCAAGCGCTCCAACTCGCCGCCGAGGTAATCGAAGATCGATTCGGCCCGAACTTCGACCCGGCCGCGGCGCTCGATCCGGACCTCCCCCGCCCCGACGTCGTAGGTGAGCACTGCCGCAAGCGGCCCCTCGCTGTCCCCCATATAGGAGAAGCGCCCGCGCTCGCCCGCAGCGCTGCTGTCGAGCCAGAAGGCGTTGCGGCTCTGTCCGTATATATGGACGAAGGCGCGCTCGGGGTCAGGCATCGAGTCGAGGCGGCGCACAACCGGCGAGATGGTCCCGGGCTGGCGGTCGGCCGGCATCCGGTGCAAGATACCCAGCAATGTCAGCTCCCCCCCATGCCGATCCCGGCAGGGGCGTCTTCGAGACCATGCTCGTCATCGCCGGGCGAGCGGTCGAGCTCGATGCCCACCTCGGACGGCTCAGCGCCAGCGTCGAGGCGCTCTACGGTCGCGGCCTGCCCGCGCAAGCACGCGGCCTCGCGATCGGTCGCGCCGCGGGGGTCGAGCACGGCAAACTGCGCCTTACGGTCGTTCCCGCACCCGCCGGCCTGCGCCCGGCGGTCGAGACGGCGGAGGTCGATGTCGACGCCGTCTTCCCGGGTCCAGAGCGGGCGGCGTCGCTGCGCAGCCAGGTCGTCGCAGGCGGTCTGGGAGAGCACAAGTGGGCCGACCGCGACCTGCTCGACCGCCTCACCATCGCCTCACCTGGCGAGCTGCCGTTGCTCCTCGACGCTGACGGAACGGTGCTCGAGGCATCGCGCGCCAGCCTGTTCGCGGTCAGGGACGGCAGGCTCATGACTCCACCCACGGACGGGCGCATCTTGCCCTCGATCGCGCGCCGGCAAGCGATCGAGGTGGCAAACGCAGAGGCAATCGAGACGAGCGAAGAGCGCCTGACGCCGGATGATTTGCGATCCACCGAGGTCTTCCTCACCGGCTCGGTGCGCGGGGTCGAGCCGGTGAGAGTGCTCGACGGCGTCGAGCTGCCGAGTCCCGGCGAGGTCAGTGAGCGGCTTGCGGCCGGCCTGCGGCGCCGTTGGCGGGTGCCGGCAGCGGGACCCGTTGCAGCTGTCGCAGGCGGGCAACCAGGCGGTCGGCCCGAGCGCTGAAGTCGCTGAGGCTGTCGTCATCCTCCACGCCGGCGGGTCCCTCGTCCTCCCGGTCCCCGACGGCCGGCTGCGGCGATGGCGGAGGGGACATCGCGGCGACGCGGTCCTGCACCTCGAGCGCCGTGGCGCTCGCCTTCTCGGCCAGGCCGGCAGCGCGCTCGGCCTGCTCGGCAGCGCTGATCGCCGCGGCGCCAACGGTCACCACCGCAGCCTCGGAGGCTCGCGCCATCGTCAGCGCCAGCTCCACCCGTCGCTCCAACTCACCGATCAAAGGTGGCCGCGCCTGCTCGGGAAGCAACCAGTCCTGCGTGCTCTCACCGCCGGCAGCGCTCATCCCCTCCAAGGTACGGCGCCGCCCCCAAAACTCCTCCGGTGCGCCTTATGCACGCCACGGGTGCATAAGGCGCACCGGAAGGCCTGGGTCACCCGAACGGGCGTTTGGGTAGATTCCCAACGACAGGCGATACCGAGCTAATTAGGAGCAGTGTGAGAAACCCCAGAGACTTCTTCCAGCCGCAGGCGATCGGCGCCCCCGAGCCGCTGCGCGAGATTCCCGTCAAGCCCTCGCGGATGATCCACTTCCTCGACTTCTCCAACGAGAAGATGGTCGAAAAGGCCGCTGGGATCGCGGCGAAGACCGACATCCTGCTCGGCAACCTCGAGGACGCGATCCCGCTCGACCGCAAGGAGGCCGCTCGCGCCGGCCTGATCCGCGCCGCCAAGGAGTCCGACTTCGGCCAGACCGCGCTCTGGACCCGGGTCAACTCGCTGGAGAGCCCCTGGGTGCTCGACGACCTCACCACCCTGGTGACCGAGATCGGCGACCAGCTCGAGGTCGTGATGGTGCCCAAGGTCGAGGGCGCCTGGGACATCCACTACGTCGACCGCCTGCTGGCCCAGCTCGAGGCCAAGGCGAAGCTCGAGCGGCCGATCCTGATCCACGCGATCCTCGAGACGGCGCAGGGCGTCGTCAACCTCGAGCAGATCGCTGCCGCCAGTCCGCGCATGCAGGGGATGAGCTTCGGCCCCGCCGACCTCGCCGCCTCGCGGCGGATGAAGACCACTCGCGTCGGCGGCGGGCACCCCGGCTACCGGGTGATGGAGGACCCCGCCGACCCGGAGAACCCCGAGGCCAACCGCATCAGCGCCCAGCAGGACCTCTGGCATTACTCGATCGCCCGCATGGTCGACGCCTGCGCGGCGACCGGCATCCTGCCCTTCTACGGGCCCTTCGGCGACATCAAGGACACGGCCGGCTGCGAGACCCAGTTCCGCGCCGCATTCCTGATGGGCTGCGTCGGCGCCTGGTCGCTGCACCCGGTGCAGATCGACATCGCCAAGAAGGTCTTCAGCCCGCCCGCCGAGGAGGTCAAGTTCGCCAAGAAGGTGCTGGAGGCGATCCCCGACGGCGCCGGCGTGCACATGATCGACGGCAAGATGCAGGACGACGCCACCTGGAAGCAGTGCAAGGTGATGGTCGAGCTGGCGGAAATGCTCGCCGCCAAGGACCCGGAACTGGCCGAGACTTACGGTCTGTAGTGCAGTTTTCCTAGTTTTGGGTTGGCTGCACCCTGACGAGTGAACCGACTCGTCCGTTTTATCCGTAGTCCTTTTCTCGCCCTGCATTTTTCGTTCCGCGCTAACGTGAACGAGTAGCTCTGCCGATAGGGGGAAGGAACCGGGAAATCCCCGCTCCAGCGCCAAAAAACACGAAGAAACCTCCCTAAAAAAAGGTAACCCCCCGCTCATGCAAAGCTCAACCGACATCTCCCTCGACAGCACCTTCCCTGCTGCTGAATCACGTCGTGGTGCCCTGGTCCAGGACCGGCCAACACTGGGCAGC
Organism: uncultured Solirubrobacterales bacterium; assembly: GCA_963720805.1. Lineage (GTDB taxonomy): Bacteria > Actinomycetota > Thermoleophilia > Solirubrobacterales > 70-9 > VRUE01. The sequence continues at coordinate 358,193 of CAVRGT010000006.1, forward strand.
CTGCCGCGCGCTCGTCGAGGCTTCGGCTGGTGGTTGGCACCTGCCGTGGATCTCGTCTCCTCCTCGGTTGCGCTGCTCGCCGTCGCCCTCATTGCCGGTGTCGGGGTCTTTCCGGCGCTTCCGGTTGCCCCGCTGCTGTTGGTCGGGCTCTATGGCGTGCTCGGCGTCTATGGCTCCAACGCCGCAAAGAACGGGCTCGGTACGGAGGATGGGATGGCCTGGCCGGTGATCCGCCTGCTGATGGCGGCCGTGTTCGCCTGGTCTGCCTCTCTCCTCACACCGCTCGACGGCTCCGGCCAGCTGGCACTGCTGGCGGCCTTCGCGGTGCTCGACACAGCAGGGCGCTCCCTCACAACCCCACTGCTCAAACGCCTCGACAGCGCCGAGCGCTGGGTCTTGGTCGGCGACGATGCCACCGCCGAACGCCTCAAGGCCTTCGAGCCGCTGCGCGCTTACGCCACGGTCGTCTGCACCGTCGCCCCCTTCGAGGACCGCTCCAACCCGGCCGACCGAGTCGCCGCCCTGGAGATCGTCGACCGCTACCGCGCCGACCGCGTGGTGATCGGCTCCCAGCACGCCGACGACGAGAGTCTGCTCGACCTGGTCCGTGCCTTCAAGTCGATCGGGGTCCCGGTCAGCCTCTTGCCTCGCCCGCTCGACCTGCTCGAGGCGCCCGCGGCAACGCCCAACCAGGTCGGTGGAGTACCCCTGATCGAGGTCGAGGCGCTGGCGGTACGCGACGCCGTGCCTTACGCCGGCCCCGATCGCCGCAGTACCCGCAAAACCAAAGTCAGCGTCGTCGTCCCGGCGATGAACGAGGAGCAGAACATCGGCCACGTGCTGAGCGAACTCCCCGAGGGCCTGCACGAGGTCATTCTGGTCGACGGTAACTCCAAGGACGAAACGATCGCCGCCGCGCGTCAGGCCTATCCCGAGATCCGCGTACTGAGCCAGAGCGGCCGCGGCAAGGGAGACGCCTTCCGCACCGCTTTCGCCGCCGTCACCGGCAATCTCGTCGTCATGCTCGACGCCGATGGATCCGCTGTCCCCGCCGAGATCCCCCGCTTCGTCGAGGCGCTCGAGGCGGGCGCCGACTTCGCCAAGGGCTCGCGCTACCTCGAGGGAGGTGGCAGCGCCGACATCACCGGCCTACGCAGCCTCGGCAACAAGGTGCTCAGCGGCTCCGCCAACCTCCTGCACGGCACCCACTTCACCGATCTCTGTTACGGCTACAACGCTTTCTGGGCTCGCTGCCTGCCCTTCATCGCGCTCGACGTGCCCGGCTTCGAGGTCGAGACCCTGATCAACCTCCGCATCGCCTCGGCCGGGATGAAGATCACCGAGGTGCCCAGCTACGAGGCCGACCGGATCTCCGGTGAGAGCAACCTGAAGACCTTCCGCGACGGCTTCCGGGTGCTGGGGACGATCATCGGCGAGGCCCGCAGGCGTCGTTCGATCCAGCACGGACATCACCCCGTCGCCTCGAAGCACGAGGCCCAGCGGGCCGAGACGGCTTCGGCCGGCTGACGTCCGACAAGCGCCCGCACGGGAAACGGCAAGCCGCCGCCGAACGTCTTCGCACAAGGTGACCCGCGCAGAGCACAACACGATCTCGGTCCTGGTCCCCGCCTGGAACTCGAAGCGCCGCGATGAACTATCGGCGTGCCTGGCGGCGATCGAGCGGCAGACGCTGCCGCCGACCGAGGTGATCGCGGTGATCGACCACAACCCCGAGCTGCTCGACTGGGTCAATGGCGCCTTCCCCCAGGTAACAGCCGTTGCCAACGCCCACGAGCAGGGTGTCGTCGGCGCCCGCAACACCGGCGTCGAGCTGGCGAAGGGGGAGATCGTCGTGCTCACCGACGACGACACCGAGGCCGAGCCGACCTGGCTCGAGGGCCTCGAGTCCTGCTTCGCCGACCCCGACGTGGTCGGCGTCACAGGCGAGCTCCTGCCAAGCTGGAGCGGCACCGAACCGGCCTGGTTCCCGCGCGAGTTCTACTGGGTCTTTGGCTGCAGCTACGCCGGCCTGCCGACCGAGGTGGCACCGGTGCGCAACCCGATCGCCGCCAACATGGCGGTGCGGCGCTGGGCGCTGCAGGAGATCGGCGGCTTTCGCCAGGGAGTGCAGCCGCGACAGATCCGCCATCGCGGCGCCGTCGTCGCCGGTGGCCACGCGCTCGAGGACACCGAGCTGGGCATCCGCATCGGTCGCCAATGGCCACAGATGAAGTGGCTCTACCAGCCCAACGCAACCGTTCACCACCGGGTCAACGAGGAGCAGGCGACGCTCGGCTACCTGCTGCGGCGCAGCTTCGAGGAGGGCGCCAGCAAGGCCGAGCTGGCCAAGGCGATGGGCGCCGAGGACGGCCTTGAGTCCGAGCGCCGCCACCTGCTGGTGACGATTCCCCGCGGCGTTCTGGCCGGCTTCGGAGACCTGCTGCGCGGCAGGCCCTCCGGACTCGGCCGCATGACGGCGATCGTGCTCGGCATTGGCGCCGCCGCGATCGGCTACATCGGAGCCTCGCTGGCGGGAATCCTGGGTGGACCGCGAAAATGAGCGACCCGACGAGCACCCCGGCCGTCCCGGATTCGCCCGACTTCGCGCCGGTGCAGATCGTCGAGATCGAGATCGGTGCGGCGCTGCCCAAACTCGTGCCGGGCACCGGCGAGAGCGGCCGCCGCTACGGCTCCGCCCTCTGCCTGATCCGCCTGCACGGCGAACCGCTGGGGATGATCGAGGTCGACCTCCCCGCCGACGGCCTTGACCCGGCGCGGCTGGCGGAGCTGATCGAGGCGGAGCTGGCCGCCGCGATCGAGGCCCACCTGACCGAGAACGGAATGGAGCAGCAGCCGTTGGGGGTTGGCGGCATCGAGGGTCCCGATCGACCGCCTTGCCTGCGGGCCCGCCAAGAGTTCCTCGCCCGGGCGCCGCGGATCTCGGTCGTGATCCCGACCCGGGACCGGCCTCAGCGCGCCGCCGAGGCGATCGCCTCCGTGCTCGCCTGCGACTACCCGGCCGACCGCTTCGAGGTGATCCTGGTCGACAACCGCCCCGACGCCGCCGAGGACACCGCCGGCGCAGTCACCGGCACCCTCGCCGACAAGCGGGTGCGGGTCCTCCACGAGCCCGTCCCCGGCGGCGCCAACGCGCGCAACACGGGGCTGGCCCACGCCGCGCACGAGATCGTCGCCTTCACCGACGACGACGTGGTCGCCGACCGCGACTGGCTGCTGACGATCGCCAGGGGCTTCGACGGGGCGCCGGGAGTTGGCGCCGTCTCCGGCCTGGTCGCGCCGCTGGAAATGGAGACCCAGGCGCAGGTCTGGTTTGAGGGCTACGCCCGTTTCTCGGGTCGTTTTCACCGTCGCGCCTACGACCTCGGCCCCAACCGGCCCAAGGACGATCCGCTCTTCCCCTTCGACATCGGCGTGCTCGGCACCGGCGCCAACATGGCCTTCCGGGTCGAGGCGCTTCGCGAAGCCGGCGCCCTCGATCCAGCCTTCAACACCAAGGCGTTGCCCAACGGCACCGACGTCGAGGCCCTGCTGCGGGTGATGCTGCACGGCTGGACCATCGTCCACGACCCCGGCGCGATCGTCCAGCACGCCCACCAGCGCGAGTACCACCAGCTCGAGCGCCGGGTCTACGGCTACGGGCTCGGCCTCACCGCGGTGCTGGCCAAGTCGCTGCTGCACAACCCGAAGCTGGTGCCTGAGCTGATCCGCAAGCTGCCCCGCGGCCTTGCCTTTGCGATCTCCCCCGCCTCGGCCAAGAACGCCGAGAAGAAGGATGATTTCCCGGCCGAGCTGACCCGGTTGGAGCTGCGCGGAATGCTGCGCGGGCCCTGGGCATATGCCCGCGGACGGCGCGAGGCGAAGCGGGCGCGGCGCGGCCGCGAGCAAGCGACGACGCCGGAGAAGCGCGGCCTGCGGGTGCTGCTCGTCACCGACTCCTACCCACCCTTGGTCGGCGGCGCCACCTTCTGGTCACAGCAGGTCGCCCGCCAGATGAGCGAGCGTGGCCACACGGTAACCCTGGCGACGACCTGGCAGCCGGACACCCCCGCCACCGAGATGGACGGCGAGGTGGCCGTGCACCGGCTGCGCGACCTGACCAGCCGCATCCCGGGGATCTCGGCCGACCCTTACCGCCACAACCCGCCGCCCTTCCCCGACCCCGAGGCGGTCCTGCGCCTGCGCCGCCTGATCAAGCGCACCAAGCCCGACCTCGTTCACTCCTACGGTTGGCTGACCCACTCGGTCGCCGCCGCCCTGCTCGGCAGCGACGTGCCGCTTTTGGTCTCCACCCAGGACTACGGCAACATCTGCGCCCTGCGGACGCTGTTTCGTCACGGCGAGATCTGCGAGGGCGCCGCGCCGGCCAAGTGCCTGGAGTGCGCCGGCTCCAACTACGGCACCGTCAAGGGGGCGGTCGCGGTCGCCGGGATCTTCGGCTCACACCCGCTGCTGCGCCGCAAGGTGACGCGGATCCACAGCATCAGCCGCTACGTGGCAAATGCGATCGAGCGCGATCTGCGAGCACCGGCGCCGATCGAGATCGTGCCCAACTTCGGCGAGGACCTCTCCGGGGCGCCGGTCGACGAGGAGATCCTCGCTCAATTGCCGGCGGAGCCATTCATCTTCTTCGTCGGCGCCCTGCGCGCCGTCAAGGGGATCGTCGAGCTCTGCGATGCCTATCAGCAGCTCGACTCTCCCCCGCCTTTGGTCCTGGCCGGGCCGCTTGCACCCGACACGCCGGAGGAGTTCCCCGCCGGGGTCACCGTGCTGACCAGCGTCCCCCACCCGACCGTGATGGCGGCCTGGGATCGAGCTTTGTTTGGCGTCTTCCCCTCGAAGTGGCCCGAGCCGCTGGGCAACGTGGTCTATGAGGCGATGAGCAAGGGGCGGGCTGTCATCGGCACCCGCCCCGGCGGGCACGAGGACATGATCGAGGAGGGCCAGAGCGGCCTCCTGGTCGATGCCGGGGACGTCGAGCAGCTGCGCGAGGCGATGGCACGGCTGAGCGGCGACGCGGCGCTGCGCGAGCGCCTCGGCGAGCGTGCCAGGGAGCGTTCGCGGGCCTTCACCGAGGAGGCGGTGCTGCCGCAGCTGGCGCGACTGTATGAGGAGACGGCGGGGGTGCGGGCGGGGAGTCCCCCTTGATGGCCCCGAGCCCAGGTCCCGCCGAGCATCCGACGCACCAGTTCGCCCCGCTGCGGTCGCTCGACCTCGAGCTCGGCGAGAAGCTGCCGCGCATCACCGCCGATGACGGCTCTGGGACCACCTACGCGGCAACGCTCTGTCTGGTGCGACTACACGGCGAGCCGCTCGGCTCGCTGCAGGTCGAGCTGCCCGGCGACGGCCTCGACCCGGCCGACCTGGTGCGCCTGGTGCAGGCAGAGCTCGGCGGTGAGATCGCCGCCCACCTGCGTCGCGACGGCCTCGACCCCGCCTGCGAGCTGACCCCCGAGGGCATCGACAGCCCCGGGTCGCCCCGATGCCGGACCGATCGCGAGCGCTCCCTCGCCACGGCACCCGAGGTCTCCGTGGTGATTCCAACCCGCAACCGCCCCGCTTCGGCGCTGAGCACCGTGCGCACGGTGCTGCGCTCGCGATACCCGAGCAACCGCTTCGAGGTGATCCTCGTCGACAACGCCTCCGGGGCCGACGCCGTGGTCAAGCTGCCCGGCGATCTTGACGGCCCCGCACCGGTGAAGCTGGTGCGCGAACCCGCCCCGGGCGGCTCCAACGCCCGCAACGCGGGCCTGCGCGCCGCCGGCGGCGAGATCGTCGCCTTCGCCGACGACGACGTCGAGGTCGACGAGGAATGGCTGCTCTCGCTGGTTTGCGCCTTCGAGCGCGGCGAGCGGGTGGCCGGCGCCGCCGGGATCACCATGCCGCGCGAGCTCGAGACCCCGGCCCAGCTCTGGTTCGAGGGCCTTGCCGGCGGGCGACGCGGCTTCGAGCCGCTGGTGCTCGACCCGGAGAACCCGCCACCGCAGAAGCCACTCTTCCCCTTCACGATCGGCGACCTGGGCAGCGGCGAGAACATGGCCTTCCGTCGCCAAGCCCTGATCGCCGTCGGCGGCTTCGACCCGGCGCTCGGCTCGGCGACACCGGCGCTCGGCGGCGAGGACGTCGAGGCGATGCTGCGAATTCTGCTGGCCGGCAACCAGGTCGTCTACGAGCCGACCGCGGTCGTCTGGCACAACCATCCCCGCGAGTACGGACAGCTGCGACGGCGGGCGCGCGGCTACGGCGTCGGACTGACGGCGACCCTGACCAAGGCCGTGACCGAGAACCCACGCCTACTGCCCCACCTGGTCCGCAAGCTGCCCACCGGAATCGCCTACACGCTCTCATCGGGATCGGCGAAGAACCTCGACAAGGCGACCGACTACCCGGCCGAGCTGACCCGCCTCGAGCTGCGCGGCATGCTCGACGGGCCGCTAGCCTACGCGCGCGGGCGCCGCGCGGCGAGACGGCTGGGTCGAAGCGCGGCGAGGAACGGGAGCAAGGGGCTGCGGATGCTGCTGGTCACCGACACCTACCCGATGCAGGTCGGGGGCGAGGCATTGGTCGGCGGCGCCACCTTCTGGTCACAGCAGGTCGCCCGCCAGATGAGCGAGCGTGGCCACACCGTCGACGTTGCGACGACCTGGCAGCCCGGCGCGCCCGCGCGAGAAACCGACGGTGAGGTCAGCGTGTGCCGATTGCGCGATCTGACCAGCCGCATACCGGGAATCTCCGCCGACCCCTACAAGCACAATCCCCCCTCCTTCCCCGACCCCGAGGCGGTCCTGCGCCTGCGCCGCCTGATCAAGCGCACCAAGCCCGACCTCGTTCACTCCTACGGTTGGCTGACCCACTCGGTCGCCGCCGCCCTGCTCGGCAGCGACGTGCCGCTTTTGGTCTCCACCCAGGACTACGGCAACATCTGCGCCCTGCGGACGCTGTTTCGTCACGGCGAGATCTGCGAGGGCGCCGCGCCGGCCAAGTGCCTGGAGTGCGCCGGCTCCAACTACGGCACCGTCAAGGGGGCGGTCGCGGTCGCCGGGATCTTCGGCTCACACCCGCTGCTGCGCCGCAAGGTGACGCGGATCCACAGCATCAGCCGCTACGTGGCAAATGCGATCGAGCGCGATCTGCGAGCACCGGCGCCGATCGAGATCGTGCCCAACTTCGGCGAGGACCTCTCCGGGGCGCCGGTCGACGAGGAGATCCTCGCTCAATTGCCGGCGGAGCCATTCATCTTCTTCGTCGGCGCCCTGCGCGCCGTCAAGGGGATCGTCGAGCTCTGCGATGCCTATCAGCAGCTCGACTCTCCCCCGCCTTTGGTCCTGGCCGGGCCGCTTGCACCCGACACGCCGGAGGAGTTCCCCGCCGGGGTCACCGTGCTGACCAGCGTCCCCCACCCGACCGTGATGGCGGCCTGGGATCGAGCTTTGTTTGGCGTCTTCCCCTCGAAGTGGCCCGAGCCGCTGGGCAACGTGGTCTATGAGGCGATGAGCAAGGGGCGGGCTGTCATCGGCACCCGCCCCGGCGGGCACGAGGACATGATCGAGGAGGGCCAGAGCGGCCTCCTGGTCGATGCCGGGGACGTCGAGCAGCTGCGCGAGGCGATGGCACGGCTGAGCGGCGACGCGGCGCTGCGCGAGCGCCTCGGCGAGCGTGCCAGGGAGCGTTCGCGGGCCTTCACCGAGGAGGCGGTGCTGCCGCAGCTGGCGCGACTGTATGAGGAGACGGCGGGGGTGCGGGCGGGAACTGCGTCCGCAAGCGCGAACATGACTGCATGAGACGTGACCTGGCGCTGGTCTCAGCGCTCGCCCTCGCGGCACTCGTCGTTGCCCTGGTGGGAACTGTCACCTGGCTCAGCGCCGCCCTGCTGCTGCCGCTGGTCCTCTTCCTGCCCGGCTACGCGCTCGCTGCCGGCTTCTTCGCACCGCGTTCCGTCGGCCGGATCGAGCGCGGCATCTACGCCGTCGCCCTCAGCATTTCGGTCGTCGCCGTCGGCGGCCTGCTGCTTCAGCTGGTGTTCGATCTTGGTCGCAACCTCTGGGTCGTCTTCCTGGTCGCGGTCACGCTCGCCGCCGCGCTGCGCGCCCACCGTCGCTACCCGGTCCAACCAATCGGCTGGCCGGCGGGCATCTCGCCCGCGCTGCCGGTTGCGATCCTCGCCTTCGCGATCGCCGCCGTGATCGCGGCCCTGGCGATCGCCTCCGCGGGCAGCGGCCTGCGCGAGGCACAAGCAAAGATCCGCTTCACCGACTTCTGGCTGGTGCCCGCGGGCGCCGGCGCTCATGTCCCCGGCAAAGGGGCGCTGGAAGTCGGCCTGCGCAGCCACGAGGGACATCCGGCCCGGTTCGGCCTGCGGCTCTCGCGCGAGGACCAGGTGCTCTTCAGCCGCAACCTGACGCTTCGCGCCGGTGAGACCTGGCAACGTTCCCTTGCGGTAGCCAAGGCGCCACGCGGCGTCCCGGTAGTCGCCGTTCTGACCCGAGAAGGCAAGCGCTACCGCAAACTCAACCTGGTGCCGCCGGGATGAAGCGGCAGGCCTACTCGCTCGGCGCCGCACCGGCGCTGGCCCTGGTCGCGGCAATCGGCCTGAGCGTGATCGCGGCGGCCAACAACGGCGCCCGGCTCGAACACGCGGGCAGCGAATCCGGCTTCTGGCTGGGGCTGCTGCTGATCTACCTGCCGATCGCCCTGCGTCTCTTCGGCCGCAGCGCAGAGCCGCAAGAGAGGCTGGCGCTCGTGCTCACGCTCGGCATGGCGCTCTACCTGGTCAAGGTGATCCACAGTCCAGCCGGATTCACCCTGCACGACGAGCTTGCCTCCTGGCGCGGCGTCCAGGACCTGCTGGAAAGCGGCCGGCTCTTCGCTGACAATCCGCTGGTCGGCGGCTACAGCGTTTTCCCGGGAATGACCGCGGTCACCGGCGCCCTGACCCGGGCAAGCGGGCTCTCGGTCTTCGTCTCCGCCCTGATCCTGATCGGGCTCGCGCGGGCGGTGTTGATGGCCTCGCTCTTCCTGATCCTTCAGCGCGCTTCCGACTCGGCCCGGGTCGCCGGCATCGCGATCGTCGTCTACGCCTGCAACCCGAGCATCCTCTACTTCGATTCCCAGTTCGGCTATGAGTCGCTGGCCCTGGCGATCGCCGGCGGGCTGCTGCTCGTGGTCATGCGCGGCGCCGGCCTCGATCCCCGCGGGCGCCGAGCCAGCGAAAGGGGATTGCTGGCCGCCCTGGCGATCCTCACCGCCGGGCTCGTCATTACCCACCACCTGACCACCTACGCGATGATCGCCTTCCTCGGGCTCTGGAGCCTGGTGATCGCGGTCAGCGAGCACCGCTCGCCGCTGCGGCAGATGTTGATCCCGGCCAGACTGAGCATTCCGGCGCGCTTCTCGACCCAGGTCGCCCGCCTCCGCGTCGGTCCGGCCCTCGGCTGTCTGATGGTGAGCACCGCCGGCCTTATCTGGTTCGTCTTCGTCGCCGGCGGCGCCACCCAAGACGAGCTCGGCAGCGTCTTCACCGAAGCGATCAGCGCCCTCTTTCACCTCGTCTTCGGCGGCTCGGGGACGAAGACCCTGTTCAAGGCCGGAACCGGACAGGTCGACCCGCTGCTGGTGCGCGTGCTCGGCCTGGCCTCGGTCGGCGTCCTGGCGCTGGTCATCCCGCTCGGCGTCTGGCGGATCTGGAAGTCCTACCGAACCAAGGCCCTGGCGATCTCGCTCGGGGGGGTTGCCCTGCTCTACCCCTTCACCCTGGTTCCGCGCCTGACCCAGGCCGGCTCGGAGATCTCCCAGCGCGCCTCGGAGTTCGTCTTCGCCGGGATCGGCTTCGTCGCCGCCGTCTTCTTCCTGCACCTGAGCAAGTCGGCCGGCGACGGCCGGGCGCGGCTCTACGCGCTGATCGCGACCGGCCTGGCCGGGCTCGTCTTCGTCGGCGGCGTGATCCTCGGCGAGTCGCCGGTCACGCGCCAGCCCGGCCGCTTCGAGGTCGGCGCCGAGTCGCGCTCGATCAGCCCGCAGGGCGTGGCGGCAGCGCGCTTTGCGGCCGAACACCTTCCGCGCAACAGCCGCGTGCTCGTCGACGGGCCCAACGGCCTCCTGCTCGGCTCCTACGGCCACCTGGAACCGGTGATCGGCAGCATCCGTGGAATTCCGGTCCCGATCGTCTTCTTCAGCAAGGAATTCGGCTTCAACGCTCGCACCGTGATCGTCCACGACGCGATCGACTACATCGTCGTCGATCGCCGCCTCGCCCACTCACTGCCGATCGACGGCTACTACTACGACCGCGACGAACCACTGGCCAACGAACGCGAGCGCCCAATCTCGGCAGCGGCGCTGGCCAAGTTCAACCGGGTGCCGGGCATCGAGAGGATCTACGACAACGGCCCGATCGTGATCTACGACACAACCGGGATCGGGCGCAGGTGAGCGGCGGCCCGGGTCTGCTGGGCGGCCTCCTCGGCCGGGCGCGGGTGGCGGCGAGCAGCCACAAAACGATCCTCAGCAACGCCACCTCGATGGTGGTGGCGTTGGGGTCGACCTCGTTCCTCGGCGCCGCCTTCTGGTGGCTGGCGGCGCGCCAGTTCAGCCAGCACTCGGTTGGCGTCTCCGGCGCCGCCGTCTCGGCGATGACCCTGCTCGGCTTCGCCGCGACGATCGGCCTCGGCACGGTGCTGATGGGCGAGCTGCCCCAGCGCGAGAGCCGCGCCCACGGCCTGCTCAACGCCGCCCTCGCCCTCTCCGCCGCGGTCGGCGCTGCGCTCGGCATCGGCTTCGCCCTCCTCGCCCCACTCTTCTCCTCCGGCTTCGACCCGCTGCGCCAGAGCCCGCTCTCGGTGTTGATCTTCGCCGCCGGGGTCGCCCTGACCGCGCTCACGCTGGTCCTCGACCAAGCCCTGATCGGCCTCTTGCGCGGCGGCCTGCAGCTGACCCGCAACATCGTCTTCTCGGTCGTCAAGCTCATCCTCCTGCTCGGCGTCGCGGCCCTCGCCGCCACCTACGGCGGCATGGGCATCTACACCGCCTGGGCGCTGGGCGCGCTGCTCTCGCTCGTCGTCCTCGTGCCCTTCTACCGCCGCGAGAGCAACCCACTGCGGTCGCACTTTCGCGACCTCAACTCGTTGCGCCTCGACGCCGCCAGCCACCACGCCTTCAACCTCGCCCTGCGCGCACCCGACCTGCTGCTGCCGGTGATGGTCCTGATCGTGCTCTCGCCGAACCTCAGCGCCAGCTTCTACATCGCCTGGATGATCGTCAGCCTGCTCTTCGGCATCCCCCAGTCGCTGAGCACGGTGCTCTACGCGGTCGGCTCCGGCGACCCGAAGGAACTCGAGCGGCGCTTCCGCTTCACGCTGGGCGTCTCGGCAGCGTGCGGAGTCGCGGCGGTTCTGATCCTGCTGCCCGCCGGAGAGCCGCTGCTCAATCTCTTCGGCGCGAGCTACGCCAGCCAGGCGACCGTGGCGGTGCAGATCCTCGCCCTCGGTGTCTTCCCCGAGGCGATCCGCACCCACTTCGTCGCCGTCCGCCGCCTTACCCGGCGGATCGGCAGCGCCCTGCCCCTGGTCTGGGGCGGTGCCGTGCTCGAGGTGGCAGGCGCAACGGCCGGCGCCCTGATCGCCGACAGCCTCACCGGCGTGGCGATCGGTTGGCTGGGCGCAATCTGCGTCGAGTCCGCCGTGATGAGCCGCGACGTCTGGCGGATGGTGATGCCGGGGGACCACTTCCGAACGGAGTCCCCGACGGCCCAGGAGGGCGACCGGGGAACCGCGGCACCTAGCGCTTCAGAATCCTGAAGGCTGCCCGGCGTTCGCGCGAGCTCTTGCCGTTGGCCAGCGCCTTGACCGAGACCCGGTAGCCACCCGGCGCCAGCCGGCGGCCGGCCACCTTGGTCGAGAAGTGGACGGTGTTGCGGCCGGCGTGACCGTGGCGACGAAGCGTGACATGACGCTTGGTGTGGCCGCGCTGCTCAATCCGGATCTCAACTTTGGCCGGCTGCGAGAGACGGTAGGAGATCGTTCCGGTCCGGCGCGCAGTGGTCTTGCGCTTGGCGGGCCGCTGCTGGCGTTCCTTGCCGTGGATCCGCTTGGTCACCTGGACTTCTTCGATCACCGGGCTGGGGACTTCGGCAAATGGTTTGTAGGGGACCGGACCGCCGTAGAGCGAGGAGGCGGCGACTTCGCGGAAGGCTTCCAGCGAGGCCTGCGAGGAGTTGACGCGCCAGTCGGACTCCTTCTGGACGTTGAACCAGATCGCGGCGGTTACCCGGGGAAAGAGCTGGGGGATTTCGTTGAGGAAGCCTTTCCTGATCCAGGCCGCCTTGTCGCCACCGATCTCGGCCGAAGCCGTCTCGGTGAGCATGACCGGCTTGGTGCTGAGCTGGGTCAGCGTCGCGTATGAGGAAGCAAAGGTGTCGCCGATGCCGAGCCAGCTGTGGCCGGTCGAGGCGAAGGCCGAGCCCCAGTTGTAGCCGTCGAGACCAACGTCATCGACCCATTCGTCGCCAGGGAAGTACTGGCTGAAGGCGATGCCGCCATCGTCGATGTTCGGCGCCCAGACGAATTCGGTGTTGGAGGCGCCGTCGGTGCGGAAGATCGAGACCACGTGGCGCCAGGCGGCGACGTAGTCGGCGGCGCTGTTGCCGGCGATTGCGCCGCGACCGCCACCCCAGGGAATTCCCGCGCCCGGCGAGAGGTTCATCTCGTAGGCAAAGCGGACCACCAGGCGGCTGCCCCAGCCCTTGGCGACGGCGGCGGCTTTGTGAAGGTAGCTGTCGTAGTTGCCGGCGGCGATCTGGGAGAGGGGGATGTCGGTGCCGTTGATGTCGACCGGCTCGAGGCTGACCATCGGGGTCGCGCCGCGGGCGGCGAGGTTCGACATCTCGCTGGAGTACATCAGCGGCTGGTCGAGGCCGCGGTACCACATCACGATCGAGGGGGCCTGGCCGACGAGGTTGGTGTATTCGTCGAGCTTCTGCGTGCTTCCGGGCGCTTCGCGGTTGTAGACGCCGAGCTGGATCGAGGCCGAAGCGGCGGGGGCCGAGGCGGCACCGAGGCCAAGCAGCGTCAGGGAGAGAGCGGCCAGGACGGCCAGGCGGGCGAGGGGGCTATGTCGATGGGTTTTCTTCACGCCCCCCGTATCGACGCCAATCCGGCACCTCTACGGGGGTCCGTCCAATCTCTGGACGTATGTATGAGAGAGGCGAAAAATCGCTTGCGTCAAGCGGCACGAAGCGCTACGCGCGCGAGCCGCGAGGCCCGTGCGCGGCGCGCCAGCGGTGAGGTCTTTGCCAGCAGCCGCGGCCGGCCGTCGCGGCGGTAGACGCCCTCGCGAAGCAATCCGAACATCTCCCTGGGCTGCCCGGGACGGGCCAGGCTGCCGGGGGGAATGGCGAGGTCGTTGTCGAGGATGACCGCGGCTCGGTAGCCGGCCGCGCGGGTGCGCTCCATGACGCGGCGATCGTGGTCGCTGAACGGGTAGGCCAGCGTTTCGCAGGGCCGTCCGATCTCCTCCTCGCAGCGTGCCTTCGACGACGCCAGCTCGGCGTCCAGCTCGGCGTCGGCGAGCGAGGTCAGGTGCGGATGGGTGGCGGTATGCGAGCCGATCTCCCAACCGGCCGCGGCGAGCGCGCGGAGGTCGTCCCAACCCATGCAACGCAGCTCGTCCTCGTGCTCGGTTCCGGCCCACTGCTCCAGCGATGCCCAAGCCATCGCACCCTCCCCGGCGACGTAGGAGGTGGGTACATACATAGTTGCGGGAACCCCGAGTGCCGAGGTGACCGGCAGCGCTCGCTCGAAGACCGAGGCGAAGGCGTCGTCAAAGGTGACGACGAGGGCCTTCGGGCCGGAGGCTCCGCTCAGGGCGGCGGTGAGCGTCGCGGGTCGGTAGCCGCGGCGCAGGAAGTGGCGCAGCTGTCGGTCGAGGCTCTGCGGCGAGACCGCAAACTCGGTCGGCCAGGTCTCACTCACCGCGTGGTAGCAGAGGATCAGCAGGTCGTTCATGCCTGGAAGCAAAGCAGCGACCGCGGCTGCCTGCTCGGCTAGAAACTGCGCTGGGCCGGTCTCGGCCGCCAGCGCTTGACAACGAAGACCCCCGCGGCGAGAACCACCAGGGCAAACCCGGCGAACAAAAGCCAGACGGCGCTGCCAAGACGGTCGTGCAGCTTGCGCCAGAGCCGTTCGGGGAGGGACGGCTGCCCGAAGCCGGCTTCGGGCACCGGAATCGGCTTGACTGCACCGCGCAGGTGCAGCGGCGTGGCAAGGAGTTCTCGGCGGGTGCCGCTGTACAGCGGCCTGGCGATGCCGCGCCGGAAGGCCCGCAGCGCCGAGGGAGAGCTGTTGACGCGGAAGTCGGAGCGGTCGAAGGCGTTGTACCAGACCACCGCGCGGACACGTTCGAAATAAGGCAGCTCACGCGAGAGTGTGCTCGTCACCCAGGCGGCCTTGTCGCCGCCGGTCTGGCCCGAACCGGTCTCGGCGATCACGATCGGCTTGTCGGTGCGGCGAGCGAGCTCTTCGTAGGAGCCGCCAAAGATCTCGCTAAATGGCCGCCAACCGATCGAACCGCCCCAGTTGAAACCATCCAGACCGACCCAGTCGACCCAGCTGTCGCCGGGGTAGTACTGCATGAAGGGCAGGTGGCCGGTGTTGATGTTCGGACACCAGACGAAGATCACGTTGTCGGCGCCGACGCTGCGAAAGACGCTGACCAGGTGTCGCCAGGCGAGGATGAAGGAACGCGGCGTGCTGCCGACGTGGCCCCGCTCCCAGGGCGCCCAGCTGCCGTTCATCTCCTGGGCAAAGCGCAGCATGATCGGCTTTCCCCAGGCCTTTGCCAGTTGGGCGGAGCGGCGCAGGTAGCCGTCGTAGCGGCCACGGCCGATGGCCCATAGCTTGGCCGGCTTGCCCGCGGTATCCCAGGGCTCCCAACTGACCATCGGCACCGCTCCGCGCCTGGCGATCTGGTCGAGCTCCGGTTTGTAGAAGGGCTTCACGTCGAAGCGCTTGTAGGAGAGGACAATCGCCGGCCTGCGGCCGACTTCCTTGGCGTAGGCGTCGATCAGGGTCGGGTCGCGCCACTGGTTCTCCAGGTAGACGCCGAGGGCGATCGGCGGACGATCGGCCGCGTCGGCTGTTCCTGAGAAGACCGCGAGCGTTGCCAGAACACCGGCGAGCGCGCGCAACAGGTTCTTGCTCACGGGCCCAGACGCGCCTGGCGCGCGGCGAAGCGCGAAATCTGAGCGACCAGGTTCGCGTCACCCGAGTAAAACGGCGAGCTGATCCCCTCTCGGAAGGCGGCCAGCGCGGCGGGGGAGCTGTCAACGCGGAAGTCCGAGCCGTCAGGCGCGTCGAACCAGACCACGGCGCGGACGCGCTTGAGGCGCGGCAGCTGATGGCTCAGGGTGCGACGCAGCCACTGCACCTTGCTCCCACCCGATTCGTCAGAGCCGGTCTCGGCGATCATGATCGGCTTGCGGCCGATGCGAGTTAGCCGGCGGTAGGAGCGGTCGAAGATCTTTGGGAAGGACTGCCAGGCGGTCGGCTCGCCCCAGTTGAAGCCGTCAAGCGCCAGCCAGTCGACCCAGCGGTTGCCCGGGTAGAAGTTCATGAAGGGAAGATCGCCGTTGTCGACGTAGGGGCACCAGACCCAGCTGACGTTATCGGCACCGGCGCGGCGGAAGATCCTCACCATGTGGCGCCAGGCAGCGACGAAGCGGGGGCCGGTGGTGCCGTTGACGCCGCGCTGCCAGGGCGCCCAGCTGCCGTTCATCTCCTGGCCGAAGCGGAGCAGGATCGGCCCACCCCATTCGCGCGCTTCTTTGGCGGAGCGCCAGATGTAGGAGTCGAAATGGCCCTTGGCGATGGCAGCGAGGCGGTAGCCATGGTCGTTTTCGTTCCAGGGCTCCCAGCCAACCATCGGTACCGCGCCGCGGCTGGCGATCTCATGCAGTTCGGGTCGGTAGAACGGGGCCACGTCCCAGCGCTTGTAGGAGCCGACGATCGCGGGACGGCGGCCGACTTCTTCGCTGTACTGATCGAGCAGACCAGGGCTGTCTTCGACCCCGCGGATATAGGTGCCAAGCGCAATCGTCCGCGCCGAGGCGCCGCTGGGCGCCAGCGCCAGGGCGGCGAGCACCGCGATCAACAGCGCGGCAACTCCGCTCACCGCCGCCGGCGAGCGGCGCGGTAGGCAGGCAATCATCGCCGCGACCAGGGTTCCGGCATAGAGGACATAGGGGATCTTGATCGGCGCGATCACCAGCGGCCAAAGAAATGCAACGCCGGGGCCAGTGGCGAGGTCGCGGAGCAGGTGGGCGGAGACGCCGAAGGCGACGCCGAGCCAGACCTGGCGCAGGCTCGGCCGGCGGACGAGCAGGCCGACCGCCACCAGCACCCCGACCAGCAACAGGCTGTGCGTGTAGGGACGCGGCATCGAACCGGTCAACAGGTGGGAGCCGAGGTAGCCCGGCAGGTGGTCGAGGTCGATCGCGACACTGGAGATCAGCGCCGCGCCGAGGAAGCGCGGCGGCAGCGCCCGGCCGGCCAGCGCGAGCAAGGCAAAAAGCGCGATCGCGCAGGTGGCGAGATGCGCCGGCTCGTCGATCAGGCCGTAGGCGATCGACCCGGTGGAGCCCTCGATCAGGCTCCACAAGAGGTCGAGCACAAGCACGACCGCGAGCAGCGCGGTTACGGGCAGGGTCAGGTCAGCACGACGCGAGGGCAAGAACAGAAGATAGCTAGAGGCCGGTGCCCGCAGCTAGGAATTCTCGTCCAGTCGCGCTTCGAGCGCCGCCAGCTGCTGCGCCAGCGCGTCCGGCAGCTTGTCGCCGAACTGGGCGAAGTGCTCCTTGACCTGGGGCAACTGCTCGCGCACGAGGCTCTCGTCAACCGAGAGCAGCTCGCGCATCGCCTCGGCGGAGATCTCGAGGCCCTCGGTGTTGAGGTCGCCCTCGGCGGGGAGCAGGCCGATCGCGGTCTCGACCGCCTCGGCACTGCCGTCGCAGCGGCGGAAGACCCACTCGAGCACGCGGCTGTTCTCGCCGAAGCCGGGCCAGAGGAACTTGCCGTCGGCGTCCTTGCGGAACCAGTTGACGTAGAAGATCCGCGGCAGCTGGGCCCCCTCGCGTTCGCCGGCCTTGAGCCAGTGGGCGAGGTAGTCGGCCATGTTGTAGCCGCAGAAGGGCAGCATCGCCATCGGGTCGAAGCGCAGTTCGCCGACGTTGCCGGCCGCGGCAGCGGTCTTCTCCGAGGACATCGTGGCGCCGAGGAAGACGCCGTGCTCCCAGTCGAAGGCCTCGTGGACCAGCGGCACCGTGGTCGCGCGGCGGCCGCCGAAGAGGAAGGCGTCGATCGGCACTCCGGCCGGGTCCTCCCACTCGGGGGCGATCGTCGGGCACTGTGCGGCCGGGGTCGCGAAGCGCGCGTTGGGATGGGCCGACGGGGTCTCGGAATCGGGCGTCCAGTCGTTGCCGTGCCAGTCGATCAGGTGCTCGGGGGCCTCGCTCGTCATTCCCTCCCACCAGATGTCGCCGTCGTCGGTTTTGGCGCAGTTGGTGAAGATCGAGTTGCTCTCGATCGTCCGCATCGCGTTCAGGTTGGTCGACTCGCTGGTGCCCGGCGCGACGCCGAAGAAGCCGGCCTCGGGGTTGACCGCGTAGAGGCGACCGTCCTCGCCGAATTTCATCCAGGCGATGTCGTCGCCGACCGTCTCGACCGTCCAGCCCGGCAGGGTCGGGATCAGCATCGCCAGGTTGGTCTTGCCGCAGGCCGAGGGGAAGGCGCCGGTGACGTACTTGACGCCACCCTCGGGCGAGGTCAGCTTGAGGATCAACATGTGCTCGGCCAGCCAGCCCTCGTCGCGGGCCATCGCCGAGGCGATCCGCAGCGCGAAGCACTTCTTGCCGAGCAGGGCGTTGCCGCCATAGCCGGATCCGAAGCTCCAGATCTCGCGCGTCTCGGGGTAGTGAACGATGTACTTGTTGTCCTCGTTGCAGGGCCACGGGACATCTTCAAGACCTTCAACGAGCGGCATCCCGACCGAGTGCACGCAGGGCACGAACTCGCCCTCGGTGCCGAGCACCTCAAGCGCCGCGGCGCCCATGCGGGTCATGATCCGCATCGAGGTGGCGACGTAGGGCGAGTCGGTCAGCTGCACGCCGATGTGGGCGATCGGCGAGCCCAGCGGGCCCATCGAGAAGGGAACGACATACATCGTGCGGCCGACCATGCAGCCCTGGAAGAGGCCGTTGAGGGACTCGCGCATCGCGGCCGGATCGCGCCAGTTGTTGGTCGGACCGGCGTCGGCCTCGTCCTCGGAGCAGATGAAGGTCCGGTCCTCGACCCGGGCGACGTCGGCGGGGTCGGAGAGCGCCAGGTAGGAGTTGGGGCGCTTGGCGTCGGAGAGGCGCTCGAAGGTGCCGGCGTCAATCAGGGTCTGGGCGAGGCGGTCGTACTCCTCAGCCGAGCCGTCGCACCAGTGGACGGAGTCGGGCTGGGTCAGTTCGGCGATCTCCCCGACCCAGTCGAGGAGCTGTGCGTGCGTGGTCGGCGCTTGGGCCGCGATGGTTTGGCTCATCGGCGGGACTTTATTCATTGGACCCGCGGATACCGATCACACTTATGTCCGCGTCGTTGTTGCGAATCTTCAGCGTAACCGTCTGATCTTCGCCCTTCTGCACGTTTACGCTGCAATCGAAGGTCGCACCTTTTTCAACCTTCTGATCGGACGGGCAATCGACAGAGGAAATTTTCAAGTTCAGCGAGTGCGAGAGATTCGCTTCCAACTGTTCCTCGGTCTTCGTCGTATCGATCACGGTTTCGCCGCAGCCGGCCACAAAGGCCACTACCGCGAGCAGCCCGAGCAGCACGCCCGAGCACCTGAGCAAGCTCATCCCTCTCCCATCTGGCGGGGTCACCTGCATGCAGTATCCCAGGCCCTCAGGACCCCGGCCTCCCCTCATTGACCCAGGCGGCCAGCAAGGGGTCGACGAGGCGCCAGCCACTGGCGGTACCGGTGTCCTCGACGATGTCGCCGCGGTCGCGCAGCCCCTCCGCAGCGGTGAGCACCGCTCCCCCGCGCGAACCTCCCTGGCGGCGCCCGGCCGCATAGAGGCCGTCGCGGTTCTCGGCGACAGCCGTCAGAACCCGCCGCTGGGATGTCGGCAGCGCCGACCATGCCGCCCGCAACTCGTCGCGAATGTGGTGCATCACCTCGTCATATGCGGAGAGCCAGATTTCCTCCGTGGCCTCGCAATCGCCGGGCGTCAGCTCCCAGAGGATGTGCGCGAGCAGCATCGTGCGCTGTGGGTGTCCTTGGGAGGCGTCCAGCAGCGGCCCGAGCGCCGGGCCCACCCGCTTTCCCGTCGATTCAAAGCGATGCGAGACGTGCTCCGAGATGTCATCGGGGCGCAGCGGCGGCAGATCCACGGGGCCGGCCTGGCCGAAGAAGGCACGGCGGCGGTCTGAGAACAGGTCGCGCATCATCCCCAGGTGGGAGCCGGCGAAGACGTAGCTGGCGGCGTCGCCATGGTGTTGGATCTCAGAGCGGATCACGGCGTCGGCTCGCTCCTTGGTGGCGAGAATGTCCTGAAACTCGTCAAAGACGACGAGCGTGCGAGTGCCGTGACGCTCATACAGCTGAGCGGGAAGGGCGAGACGCTCGAGCAAGGGAGGCTCGGCCTGTGGATCCACCGCGACCTCGAGACCGGCGGGGATCGGTCCGCCGCCGACGCGCAGAGTTGGGCGCAGCATCCGCCTCACACCCGCAAACCAGGTGGCCGACCTCCCCTGGAGTTCCGCCGCGTAGGAGCGCTCGATCCGGCGCGCGATGTCATCGAGCGTCAGCACGCCGAAGAAATCGACGTACACCGCAGCCCACCCGGCTCGGCGAGCGTCCTCGACCAAGCGCGCCAGCAGGGATGTCTTGCCATAGCGACGAGGCGCGATGAGGCGGCTGTTGTTGCCGCTTCGAGCCCGCTCCAGAAGGATCCTTGCCTTCTCATCGCGATCGAGCAGCTCGTCGGTGGGAACCGGCTCGCTGAAGCGAAATGGGTTACTGCTCTCATTCATAGAGCAAATCTGCTCTCAAATATAGAGCAAGAGGACTGGCGAGGGAATCGGACCACACCCCACCCATCCAAGCCGCCGTTTGGATAGGGTTCCGCGCCGCTGATGAGATTCTTCGAGTACGAGGCACGCAAGATCGTCGAGCTGGCGGGGATTCCGGTCACCAAGTACGGCTTCTGCACGTCCGCCGAGCAGGCGCGCAAGGTCGCTGAGGAAATCGGCGGGCCGGTCGTGATCAAGTCGCAGGTGCTGAGTGGCGGGCGGATGAAGGCGGGCGGGGTCAAGTTCGCCGACACGCCCGAGGAGGCCGCTGCCCACGCCGAGGACATCCTCAAGCTCGAGATCAACGGGCACATGCCGCGCGGCGTCCTGGTCGATCCGAAAGCCGAGATCAAGCAGGAGTACTACGCCGGGGTCGTCTGGGACGGCACCGCGAAGAAACCGCTGATGCTGTTCAGCGACATGGGCGGCATCGACATCGAGGAGGTCGCCGAGACCCACCCCGACCACGTCGGCCGCGGCCACGTCTCCAACCTGCACCCGATCTTCGACTTCGAGGCCAAGCAAGTCGTCGCCGCGACCGGAGTCACCGGCTCGCAGCTCAACCGCGCGACGCCGGTCCTCGCCCGCCTCGCCCGCCTCTTCCGCGACAACGACATGACCCTGGCCGAGATCAACCCCCTCGCCGAGCTGACCGACGGCAGCTTCGTCGCCCTCGACGCCCACATGGAGATGGAGAACGAGGCGGTCGGCCGCCAGAAGGGCCTGCTGCGCAAGCGACTCGAGATCGCCGAGGAGGACACCCGCGAGACCTATGAGCCCTCCGACTTCGAGCGCCACGTCGCCGCGATCGACGCCGCTGATCACCGCGGCGTGATCCAGGGCAAGGACCACGGCTTCGAGGGCAACCTCGGCCTCGTGATCGGCGCCGGCGGCGGCTCGCTGACCCTGACCGACGCGGTGCGCAGCCAGGGCGGCCAGCCGGCCAACTACTCCGAGATCGGCGGCAACCCCTCGGTCGCCAAGGCCTGCGGCCTGGCCAAGGAGGTGCTGGAAAAGGACGGCGTCGAGAAGATCGCGGTGATGATGTCGATCGTCTCCAACACCCGCGTCGACATCGTCGCCCGCGGCGTGATCAAGGCCTGCCTCGAGCTCGACAAGGACCCCGGCGAGACGATCGCGATCTTCCGCATCCCGGGCGCCTGGGAGGACGAGGGCTTCAAGATCCTCGAGCGCTACGGGGTCGAGTCCTGCGACCGCTCGGTCTCGCTCTGGGAGGCCGCCGGCCGCGCCGTCGCCAAGATCCAGGGAGCGTCGGCATGAGCATCCTGCTGAGCAAGGAGACGACCTTCATCGTCCAGGGGATCACCGGGCGCGAGGCGATCAACCTGACCCGCGAGTGCCTCGACTACGGCTCCCAGATCGTCGGCGGCGTCACCCCCGGCCGCAAGGGCCGCGAGGTGCACGGCGTGCCGGTCTTCGACACCGTCGCCCAGGCGGTCGAGAACCACGGCGCGCCGATCGACGGCTCGGTCGTCACCGTCCCCCCCGCCTTCACCAAGGACGCGGTGCTGGAGGCGATCGAGAACGGGATCAAGCTGATCGTGATCGTCACCGAGCGGATCCCGCGCCGTGACGTCGCCCAGATGGTCGAGCTCGCCAACCTGCGCGGCGCCCGCATCATCGGCCCCAACTGCCTCGGCCTGATCGTCCCCGAGGTCTGCAAGATGGGCGGCATCGGCGGCCCCGCCAAGGACGCGGCCAAGGCCTACGCGCCCGGCCCGGTCGGCGTGATGAGCCGCTCCGGCGGCATGACCACCGAGATCTCTTCTTCCCTCACCCAGGCCGGCCTGGGCGTCTCGACCGCGGTCTCGATCGGCGGCGACGCGATCATCGGCTCCACCTACGCCGAGCTGATGCCCTACTTCGAGGCCGACGAGCAGACCGAGGCGATCGTGATCTACACCGAGCCCGGTGGTCGCATGGAGGCGCAGCTCTCCGAGTGGGTCGCCGAGCACAACTCGCGCCTGCCGATCATCGCCTTCATGGCCGGCAAGTTCATGGACGACGACGAGATGAAGGGGATGAGCTTCGGCCACGCCGGAACGATCGTCGAGGGCGTGGAGGACACCGCGACCGAGAAGATCGCCCGCCTCGAAGCTGCCGGAATCCGCGTGGTCGAGCGGATCGACGAGATCCCCGACGCGGTCAAGCAGAAGCTGGGAGTGAGCGCCTGATGGCCGAGACACTGAACAAGGTCTTCATCGACGTCGAGGTCGACGCCTCGATCGCCGCCGACGCCGAGCTGGCCAAGAAGCTGGAGGAAGTCTGCCCGGTCGACATCTTCAAGGCGACCGACGGGGGCGTTGAGATCGTCGAGGGCAACCTCGACGAGTGCGTCCTCTGCAACCTCTGCGTCGACGCCGCGCCCGAGGGCACGGTGCGCGTCATCAAGCTGTACGAGCAGTAGCCAGCAGCCCGCCGCTGACCGCCGCCTGGGCTTCCTCGCGCAGGTGCTCGGGGATGACGACAAGCGAGCGCAGCTCTTCGAGCAGCTCGCGGTCGCCGTCGATCTCGACCCCCTCCTCGCCCGCCTCGCCGGCGACAAAGGCAGCGATGACGGCGATCGGCGTGCCGGAGAGGCCGACGTCGGCGTCCGCGGGGGCGCCGCGCGAGACCCAGATCCAGCCGTCGGCGATGCGCAGCTCAAAGGACTGGCCGCCGCTGCGCAGGGCGAGCGTCGCGCGCAGCTCGGCGGGCGGGTGCAGGATGACCCGGAGCGCGTTGGGCAGCGAGGACGGCGCCAGGTCAACCACGTCCTCGAGCTTCTGCAGGCCCATCCCCCAGCGGCTCAGCTCGAGCATCGCGGCTTCGAGCCCATGGCCGATCTCGGTCAGCTCGTAGACCGTCGCCGGGCTGGGCTGGTCGAGCTCGCGGCGCTCGACGATGCCGTGCTGCTCGAGGTCGCGCAGGCGCTTGGTGAGGACGTCGGTGGGAGCGCCGCCGACCGCGCGGTCGAGGGCCGAGAAGCGCAACGGCCCGAGCGAGAGCTCGCGCACGATCAACAGGGTCCAGCGCTCGCCGATGCGGTCGAGGGCACAGGCAAGGCTGCAGGCCTGGCCGTATTCGCGCGGCGTCATCGAACAAGAGTAACAGCGTAATTTGAATTTCAAAGTAATTGCTTTGAATTCTGGTACTGTGCCGCGCGGTGCTCGTCCCCGCCCCACCGCCGCAGCGATGACCCGGATCGCCAACCTGACCTGGAGGCGACCGAAGTTGGTCTTGGCGCTGGTCGGAGTCTTCGCCCTCTTCGCGGTCGCGATCGGGCACAACGTCGAACACCATCTCAAGGCCGCGGGCTTCACCGACCCGAGCTCCGAGAGCGAGCAGGCGACCGACCTCTTGCGCAACTCGCTTGGCTATGACCCCAACCCGGCGATCGTGCTCGTCGTCCGCGCCCCAGGCGGTGGGCCGCTCAACCTGCACGACCCGACCGTGCGCCGTGACGTCAGCCAGCTGAGCGGCGAAGTGGCCCGAGTCCAGTACGTCGGCCGCGTGCTCAATCCCCTGCGCAACCCGCGCGCCGGGGCCGAGCTGATCGCCAAGGACGGCGAGTCGCTGGCGATCGCCGGCTACCTCTCGACCAACGACATCGAGGACGCCGGCGGGATCGCCGCCGAACGGGTCAAGGCGCTGGCCGACGCCAGCCCGCTCGACGTCGCCGAGGGCGGCTTCGCCCAGGGCTTCAACGAGACCAATGACCAAACCCGCACCGACCTGACCAAGGCCGAGCTGATCGCCTTCCCGGTCCTCGCCCTCCTGCTGCTCTTCGTCTTCCGCGGCGTCGTCGCCGCCGCGATCCCGCTCTTGATCGGCGGCGTCTCGATCGTCGGCACGCTGTTCGTGCTGCGGATCATGGCGGGGTTCACCGATACCTCGTTGTTCGCGCTCAACATCGCCACCGGGCTCAGCCTCGGCCTCGCGGTCGATTACGCGCTGCTGATGGTCTCGCGATATCGCGAGGAGATCGGCGCCGGCGGCGCCACCCGTGAGGCGCACCGGCGCACGGTCCTGACCGCCGGACGCACCGCCCTCTTCTCCGGCCTCACCGTCGCCGCCGCGATGGCGGCGCTGATCTTCATGCCGCAGCGCTTCCTTTACTCGATGGCTGTCGCCGGTGCCTCGGTCGCGGTGCTCTCCTCGGTGATCGCGCTGCTCGTCGTGCCCTCGCTGCTGCGGCTGCTGGGGACCCGGATCGACGCGCTCTCGATCCGCCGCGGGCCCGCCGTCTCCGACACCTCTGACGGCTGGTACCGACTTGCGCGCGGGGTGATGCGGCGCCCGCTCGCGGTCGCCCTCGGCAGCGGCGCCCTGCTTCTGGTCGCGGCGGCGCCGCTGCTGTGGACGACCCTGACCGGGCCGAGCGCCGAAGCCGTGCCGCCGGGAAAGCCCTCCTACGACGCCTACCGCTACCTCGAAGCCCACTACCCGCGCGACGTCACCGAGGCGGTCACCGTCGCCGTCGACGGCGGCGCGACGAAGGCCGAGCTTGCCGGCTATGAGCGGCAGATCGAGACAGTCGGCGACGTCGTCCGCGGCACCCCCTTCGTCGCGGCGGGCAAGAACGTCGCCTTCGCCAACTTCGCCCTCTCCGAACCGGCGCTCTCGAGCGCCTCGCAAGACGCCGTCAACGAGATCCGCGACCTGCCCCCGCCCGGCTCGGCGAGCGTCCTCGTCTCCGGCAACTCGGCCCGCTTCATCGACCAGAAGCAGAGCCTGCTCGAACACGCGCCGCTGGTGATCGCGATCATCTGCCTCACCACCTTGATCGTCCTCTTCCTGCTCACCGGCTCGGTGCTGCTGCCGCTGAAGACGCTGGTGATGAACTCGCTGACCCTCGGCGCCACGCTCGGCATCCTCGTCCTCGCCTTCCAGGAAGGATGGCTCGACACCCCGCTCTCCTACCACGGCCCCGCCGCGATCGAGGTGACCAGCCTGGTCTTCCTCTTCGCCGTGATCTTCGGTCTCGCAACCGACTACGCGGTGCTGGTGATGGCGCGGATCAAGGAGCGCCACGACCTCGGCGACTCCAACGAGGAGGCGGTCGCGGTCGGCATCGGCAAGACGGGCCGCGTGATCACCGCCGCCGCGTTGGCGATCGCCGTCGTCTTCCTCGCCTTCGGCGTCAGCTCGGTCTTCTTCGTCAAGCAGATCGCGATCGGCATGGCCTTCGGCGTGATGATCGACGCCACGATCGTCCGCGCCCTGCTCGTCCCCTCCCTGATGCGCCTCTTCGGCAAGTGGAACTGGTGGGCCCCCAAACCCCTCCGTCGCATCTACCTCCGCCTCGGCATCTCCGAGGCCTAAAGCCCAAACCCCGGTCGAGGTGCAACGTCTTCCAGCCCCATGGAAGCCAGAAAACGTTGCACCTGCCCGAGCGGAACCGGACTCGACTGAGGTGAAACGTCTTTCGGCTCTCTGGAGGCCGTAAAACGTTGCACCGGCGTGAGGTCGATCACATTACGCATATATAAATTTATATCCGGGTAACGTATGCACCGATGGCTGCCACGCCGACCCGCTCTCGCCTCTCCAAGGCCGATCGCATGGAGCAGGCGCTCGCCGCCGCCCACACGCTTTTCGCCGAGCGCGGCTACGCCGCGGTGACGATGGACGAGGTCGCGGCCGAAGTTGGCGTCACCAAGCCGCTGCTCTACAACTACTTCGGCAACAAGGAGCAGCTCTACATCGCCTGCATGAAGCGCTCCGGCGACGCCCTGGTGACGATGATCCTCGAGACCGTCGGCGACGCCGGCAGCCCCAGTGAGGCGCTCAACGACGGCCTGCGCGCCTTCTTTGCCTTCCTCGACGCCGATCGGGCCGCCTGGGCGGTGCTCTTCGACGAGACCCTGCCCCACAGCGGCGAGCTCGCCGACCGGGTTGCCGAGTACCGCGGCCGCCTGATCGAGCTGGTCTCCGGATCGCTGCTGGCGCAGCTACCGGCCAAGCGGCGCGCCGCCGCGCGGATCGAAGTCGAGGCCCTCTCCACCGCCCTGCTCGGCGCCGCCGAGGCGCTGGCGCGCTGGTGGCTGCGCACCGAAGCGACCACCGCGGCCGAGGCGGCCGAGCTCTTGATCGCAACGATCGAGCCGGGCCTGCGCCTGCGCTCCACCCCGTCTGCCAAATCCTCACGACCGAAACCGAAAGGTGAAAGCAGTTGACCGATAAGCCACGCCGCGTCGCCGTGATCGGCGGCAACCGGATCCCCTTCGCGCGCTCCAACTCCGTGTATTCCCGAGCGTCGAATCAGGACATGCTCACCGCCGCGCTCGACGGCCTGATCGGGCGCTACTCGCTCGAGGGCGAGACCCTCGGCGAGGTTGCCGGCGGCGCCGTGCTCAAGCACTCGCGCGACCGCGACCTCACCCGTGAGAGCGTGCTCGGCACCCGCCTCGCGGCCGAGACGCCCGCCTACGACGTGCAGCAGGCCTGCGGCACCGGCCTGGAGACGACGATCCTCGTCGCCAACAAGATCGCCCTCGGTCAGATCGACGCCGGCATCGCCTGCGGCGCCGACACCACCTCCGACGCGCCGATCGGGCTCAACGAGGGTCTGCGCGAAGTCCTGCTCGACGCCAACCGCGAGAAGTCGACCTTCGGCCGGGTCAAGCAGCTGACCCGGGTCCGCCCCAGCCACGTCGTGCCGGCGATCCCCCGCAACGAGGAGCCGCGCACCGGCCTCTCGATGGGCGAGCACTGCGCGATCATGGCGGCCGAGTGGGAGGTCGGCCGTGAGGACCAGGACGAGCTCACGGTCAACAGCCACCACCACCTCGCCGCCGCCTACGAGCGCGGCTTCATGGACGACCTGGTCAGCCCCTACCTCGGACTGGAGCGCGACCAGAACCTGCGCGCCGACTCCTCGACCGAGAAGCTGGCCAAGCTCGGCCCGGTCTTCGGCGGCCCCGAGGGGACGATGACCGCCGCCAACTCGACCCCGCTAAGCGACGGCGCCTCGGCGGTACTGCTGGCCTCCGAGGAGTGGGCGAAGGAGCGCGACCTGCCGGTCCTCGCCTGGTTCGTCGACGGCCAGACCGCCGCCGTCGACCACGTCCACAAGCGTGAGGGGCTGCTGATGGCGCCGGCCTACGCGATGCCGCGCATGCTCGACCGCATGGACAGCGGCCTCGGCGATTTCGACTTCTACGAGATCCATGAGGCCTTCGCCGCCCAGGTGCTCTGCACCCTGAAGGCCTGGGAGGACCCGGCCTTCTGCCGCGACCGCCTCGGTCGCGATAAGCCGCTCGGCGGGATCGACCGCGAGCGGCTCAACGTCAACGGCGGCTCGCTTGCCGCCGGCCACCCCTTTGCCGCGACCGGCGGGCGCATCGTCGCCGGCCTCGCCAAGGCTCTGCACGAGCAGGGCTCGGGCCGCGGCCTGATCAGCATCTGCGCGGCCGGCGGCCAGGGCGTCGTCGCCGCGCTCGAAAGCACAGGAGAGAATATCTGTGGACGCGAATCCGGAGGTGTGAATGAGCGACCTCTACACACAGGTAGTCACCTCGCCCCCGGGCCGGATGATCGCCGGCCGGGTCGGCCTGCCGCAGCCGGCGCAGCTGGAGCGCTACGAGCCCGGGGCGCCGGTCATCTCCGGCGCCGTGCTCAGCGGCGGCGCGCCGCGCGGGCGGCTCGGCAAACGAATCGAGCAGGTGCTGGGCGATGTCGGCGCGGCCAGGCCCGAGACCTCGGATGCGCCGGTCAAGGCGCTGGTCTTCGACGCCACCGGGGTCACCGACTCGACCGAGCTGGTCGAGCTGCAGCGCTTCTTCCACCCCAACGTGAAGCGGGTGCAGCGCTCCGGCCGCGTCGTCGTCCTTGGCACGCCCCCGGCCGGCCTGCCGCCGCGGGCGGCGACCGCACAGCGGGCCCTGGAGGGCTTCACCCGCTCGCTGGGCAAGGAGATCGGCCGTGGCATCGCCGTGCAGTTGGTCTACGTCGCCGAGGGCGCCGAGGCGGAAATCGACTCCACCCTGCGCTTCCTGCTCTCCCCCCGCTCCGCCTACGTCTCCGGCCAGGTGATCGAGGTCGGCAAGGCGGTGACGAAGACGCCCGAGGTCGACTGGAACCGCCCGCTCGACGGCAAGGTGGCATTGGTCACCGGCGCCTCGCGCGGCATCGGCGAGGCGATCGCCGCCACCCTGCACCGCGACGGCGCCAAGCTCGTCCTGCTCGACGTGCCGGCGCTCTCCGCTGACCTCTCCGCGGTCGCCGCCCGCCTCGGTGCCGAGACGATCGAGCTCGACATCACCGACCCCGACGCGCCGCTGCAGATCGCCGCGGCGATCCCCGACGGCGTCGACGTCGATCGTCCACAACGCCGGCGTCACCCGCGATCGCACGATCGCCAAGATGCCGGAGGACCGCTGGAGCTCGCTGCTGGAGATCAACCTCTCCAGCGAGGAGCGGATCAACGACGAGCTGCTCGAGCGCAAGCTGCTGCGGCCCAACGGCCGCATCGTCTGCGTCTCCTCGATGAGCGGCGTCGCCGGCAACTCCGGCCAGACCAACTACGCCACCTCGAAGGCCGGCGTGATCGGCATGGTCGAAGCGCTGGCGCCCGAGCTGGCCAAGCGCAAGGCGACGATCAACGCGGTCGCCCCCGGCTTCATCGAGACCCAGATGACGGCGAAGATGCCGATCGCGATCCGCGAAGCGGGCCGGCGCATGAACAGCATGTCGCAGGGCGGCCTGCCGGTCGATGTCGCCGAGACAATCGCCTGGTTCGCCAGCCCGGCCTCGACCGGCGTCAACGGCAACGACGGTCCGCGTCTGCGGCCAGAGCCTGCTGGGGGCCTGATGAGCGACCCGCACCCTGGAGAGCTCGCCCAGCATCCTGCCGCTCTACGCCCGCGCCGCGGCGCCGATGGTCCCGGGCGCCTCCTGCTGCCCTTCATCCCGGGCGGCGGCAAGGAGATCCCCGAGATCGAGCTGAGCCTGCCGGCGGTCCGACGCCGACCCCGAGCAGGTCGCCGCCTACGCCCGCGTCTGCGGCTTCACCCTGCGCGACCACCTGCCCCCCACCTACCCGCACGTGCTCGCCTTCCCGCTGCACATGGCGGTGATGGCCGACTGGCAGCTTCCCCTTCGGCGCCGTCGGCCTCGTCCACGTCGAGAACCGGATCGTCCAGCACCGCCGCATCGGCCTCGATGAGGAGCTGACGATCAAGGTCAAGCCGACCAAGCTGGAGCCGCACCCCAAGGGCCAGCACCTTCAGCCTGCAGACCAAGGTCAAGTCCGGCAACCGAATCGTCTGGGAGAGCACCAGCACCATGCTCCGCCGCGGCACCTCCAACGCCGCCGACGGGACGAAACCTGGACAAATCGAGCACGATTTCGGCCCATCGGCCGGCGGAGGACGGGGCGGCTGGGGCGACTTGGAGGCTCGGGGGTGACCTGGGGCGGCGGTATGCCTCGGTCTCGGGGGATCGGAATCCGATTCACATGCATCGCTTGACGGCTAAGCCGCTTGGCTTTCCGCGGGCGATCGCGCACGGGATGTGGACCAAGGCGCGCTGTCTGGCGGCGATCGAGAGCCGCCTGCCCGACGCCTTTGAGGTTGACGTGCGCTTCCGCAAGCCGATCCTGCTGCCCGGTCGGGTCGAGTTCGCAAGCACTTCTGAGGGAGATGAGATCGCATTCGCGGTGCGCGACGCAAAGCGCGGCGCACCGCACCTCGACGGCCGGTGGAGCCGCGCGAGGCCAAAACCAAAGACGGGAGGAAGTAGAGATGCCCACCGCCACCGAGGACAAGGGCAGTGGCCGAGCGCAGCATGGGCCTCGGCCTGCGCTGGCTCAACAGGCTCGCCGGCTCGGACCTGCTCGACCGCATCCGCATTCGCAAGCAGGTCGAGCGCGCGCTCTTCACCGGCACCAAGAACGGCTTCCGCTCGGCGACCGTCGCCGGGCGCACCTTCAAGGCCGCCCAGAACCTGACCGGGCCGGCCCGGCAGAAGCCGAGCAAGCCGCGAACGCCTCTTCGACATCAGCCCCGATGACGAGCAGCAGATGCTGCAGGAAGGCGTCCGCGACTTCGCCGAGACGAAAGTGCGGCCCGTCGCCAAGCAGGCCGACTTCGACCGCTCCACACCAAGCGAGCTGCTCGACCAGGCCAACGAGCTCGGCGTCAACATGCTCGGCGTCCCCGAGGAGCTCGGCGGCGTCATGCACGAGCAGGCCGCGGTGACCAGCGTCCTGATCGGCGAGGCGCTCGCCCACGGCGATATGGGCATCGCCTACGCGGCGCTCGCCCCGGGCGCCGTCGCCACCGCGATCGGCCACTGGGGCACGCCCGAGCAGGAGGCGACTTATCTGCCCGCCTTCACCGGCGAGGACACGCCGGCGGCGGCACTGGCGATCCTCGAGCCGCGACCGCTATTCGATCCGCTGAAGCTGGAGACGACCGCGACCAAGAAGGGCGATGACTGGGTGCTGAGTGGCACCAAGTCGCTGCTCGCTCGCCCCAAGAACTGCGAGCTCTTCCTCGTCGCTGCCGAGGCCGAGGGCATCGGCCCGGCGCTCTTCGTGATCGAGTCCGGCACCGACGGGCTCACGGTCGAGGAGGAGCCGGCGATGGGGCTGCGCCCCGCCACCACGGGCCGCCTGCTGCTCGAGGACGTGACGCTGCCCGCCGCCGCCCTGCTCGGCGAGGGCAAGCGCGAGGACTACGTCGAGTGCGTGCAGCGGGCTCGGATCGCCTGGTGCGCCCTGGCGGTCGGTGCGGCGCAGGCGACGCTCGACTACGTCAAGCAGTACGTCAACGAGCGCACGGCCTTCGGCGAACCGATCTCCAACCGCCAGGGCGTCGCCTTCGGGGTCTCCGACATCGGCATCGAGTCCGAAGGCATGCGGCTCGCCACCTACCGCGCCGCCAGCCGCGCCGACCAGGGCCAGGACTTCGCCCGTGAGACGGCGATGGCCCGCCGGCTCTGCGCCCAGAAGGGGATGCAGATCGGCTCCGAAGGGGTGCAACTGCTCGGCGGCCACGGCTTCGTCAAGGAGCACCCGGTCGAGCGCTGGTACCGCGACCTCCGTGCAGCGGGCGTCATGGAGGGCGCCCTGCTCGTCTAGCGCCAAGCGCTGAGAGCTGAAAGGAACCCATGATCAATCTCGAGATACCGAAGAAGTTCAGGCCCCTCGCCCAGCAGGCGAACCAGGTCGCGACCGAGGTCTTCCGACCGATCTCACGCAAGTACGACGAGGCCGAGCACTCCTATCCCAAGGAGCTCGACATGCTCGCCTCGCTGATCGACGGCATGAACGAGGGCTCCGACATCGGCGGCGCCGGTGCCGCCGGCGTGCGCCGTGAATCCAACGGCGACGCCGAAGCGGGCAACCGCAACGGCTCCAACCTCTCCACCGTGCTCGGCATCATCGAGCTCTGTTGGGGCGACGTCGGCCTGCTGCTCTCGATGCCCCGCCAGGGCCTCGGCAACTCGGCGATCGCCTCGGTGGCGAGCGACGAGCAGCTGGAGCGCTACGGCGGCAAGTGGGCGGCGATGGCGATCACCGAGCCCGAGGCGGGCTCGGACTCCGCCGCGATCCGCACCACGGCCGACCTCGACGGCGAGGAGTACGTGCTCAACGGCGAGAAGATCTTCGTCACCTCGGGCGACCGCGCCGACCTGATCGTGGTCTGGGCGACGCTCGACCGCAAAGTCGGACGGGCGGCGATCAGATCGTTCATCGTCGAGCGCGATAACCCTGGTCTGAAGCTGGACCGGCTCGAGCACAAGCTCGGCATCCGGGCCTCAGACACCGCCAACTTCACCCTGCAGGACTGCCGGGTGCCGAAGGAGGCGCTGCTGGGCGATCCGGAGGTCAAGTCCGATCCCAAGCAGGGCTTCGGCGGCGCGATGCAGACGTTCGACAACACGCGGCCGCTGGTCGCCGCGATGGCGGTCGGCGTCGCCCGCGCCTCACTGGAGGAGACGCGCAAGCGGCTCGAGGAGGCCGGCGTCGAGATCGACTACGACACGCCGGCGTTGAGCCAGTCTGCGGCAGCAGCTCGCTACCTCGAAATGGAGTCCGACTACGAGGCGGCCCACCTGCTCACCCTGCAGGCGGCCTGGATGGCCGACAACGGCAAGCCGAACTCGCTGCAGGCCTCGATGGCAAAGGCCAAGGCGGGGCGCACCTGCGTTGACGTCGCGCTTGGCTGCGTCGAGCTTTGTGGGTCGGTTGGGTATGGCGAGAATGAGTTGCTGGAGAAGTGGGCGCGGGACGCGAAGATCCTCGACATCTTTGAGGGGACGCAGCAGATTCAGCTGCTGATCGTGGCTCGTCAGTTGCTGGGGAAGTCCTCGAGTGAATTGAGGTAAGAGGGCCGGGGGCCGTCCCCAAAACGCGCGGCAGAGCCGCGCTTGAGTGTTTTGGGGACGGCCCCCGGCCCTCGTCCCGAAATCAGTCGGGGAAGACCCCGTCGATGTTCGCCCGCAACCACTCAGCTAGGAAGGGCTCGGTGATTCGGTAGGCGCCAGCCTCACCGCTGACCAGTTCCTGTTTCGTCAGCGCGGCTAGCGCCTTCTGGACATTGGTGGCTGCCGGCAGACTGTGGCGGTCGCGATAGGCGACGCTGAAGGGGTGCCCCGCTTCGCGAGCGAGTGCCTGCAGGACCTGCTTCTGCACCGCTGAGGCGCCGTCCCAGAGCAAGCTGAAGTGGGCGTGCTCAGAGCGCAGCGCTGCGGCAAGGGCTCGCTCCAGCGCGGCCTGGTCCGCGGGCGCGTCTGCTCCAGCCTGCTCCCAGATGAAATAGCAGAGCTCCTGGGTCGCGTAGGGGTGACCGCCGGTGCGGGCGAGCAGCTCCTCCACCACCTCCCGCTCGACCGACTTACCGCTGGCGTGGAAGCGCTCGGCAATGAAGTCGGCGAAAGGGGCGATCGGGATCGCGCCCAGCTCAATCGACTTGGCGCTGCGCCAGAACGGCTCGTTGGCATTGTTGAAGATGCGCTCCATGATGTGGTGCTTGCTGCCCAGGTAAACGTGGGAGACCTCGGGCTGTGCCTGGAACGCGGCGCGCAGAAGCTTCGGCATGCTTGGATCGATCTCGACGATCTCCTGGAACTCGTCCATCACCAGGGCGGTGCGCCTGCTCCGCGAACTGCCGAGCTCGGCGGGGAGCTCCAGCAGGCGCTCCAACGTCGCGTCGATGTCGGCCGGCGTCTGGGCGACCCCAAAGCTGAACGAGAACGAGCCGTCGCTCGGGTTGACGCTGATCGCTGGCTGCAATTGCAGGCTTCGAAAGGGCGCCAGCGCCCTCTCTTTGGCTCGCTCCAGTGGGCTTGCAATCTCCTCGTAGATCGATTTCGCCAGCGCGGCAGCCAGGCTCTCTTTGGTCGGCGTCTTCATCAAATCGACCTGTGCGACGAGGACCCTTTCGGCTGCAAGCACCCCTGCTACTCGCCAGATCAATGACGACTTTCCGCAACGACGGGGTGCAAATACGACGACGTCCTGGCCGTTGCGGATATCGCTGGTCAGCTCGGCGACCTCGTCTTCGCGATCGGCGAAGGCGTCGTCCAAGGCCAGGGAGCCGAAGCTAAATGGATTCGTCGGGGTATCGAAATCCATATACCAGGGCGTATTATGCCCTTTGGTATTAGAGGTCTGTCGAGATGGGCAAGGACTTGCATATACCTATAGGTATAATACCAATAGGTATGTACCCCTTGAAGACTCCCTGGCTGCCCTTCCCATATAAGTGCGCCATCGCAACCACCGTTCCTCCCACATGAACTTCATCGAGGACGTAATGGAGCGATCGCCCGCCTCGCGGCTAGGGATCGTTGCCGTCGATGGCGAGGGGAATCGGCGGGACTGGTACTTCGGCGAATTGATTGCCCAGTCGGCGGGGCTCTCCGGGGCGTTTGCTGCCCGCGGGGTCAAGCGGGGGGATGTGGTGATGACGCTGGTGGGGAACCGGATCGAGTGGGTGCTCTCGCTGCTTGCCTGCTGGCGGATGGGGGCGGTGGCGTTGCCCTGCAGCACGATGCTGCGGCGGCAGGATTTGGCCTTGCGGGTGGATGCGGCTGATCCGAGGCTCTGCGTGGGTGAGGACTCGTTGTTGGCTGAATTGCCGGATGGGGTGGCGACGATGACCATGGATGAAGTCGCGGCGGCACTCGATGAGGATTTGCCGCAGGAGACGCCGGCGCCGGTCGAAACTATGGATCCGGAGGATCCGGCGTTGATCGTCTTTACCTCGGGCACTACCGGCGAGCCGCGCGGCGTCGTGCATGGCTATCGCTACCTGCTCGGGCAGCAGGGGCAGGCCGAGCACTGGTTCGGGGCGCGCAAGGGCGAGTTGGCCTGGTGCACCACCGCCACCGGGTGGTCGAAGTCGGCTCGCAACGTCTTCCTTGCCCCCTGGCTGAGCGGGGCGGCGGCGGTGATCCACGACGGGCGCTTCGACCCGGCCGAGCGGCTCGATTTCGTCGAGGCGCTCGGCGTCAACGTGCTCTGCCAGGCGCCGACCGAGTACCGCATGATCGCCAAGCGCACTGCCCTGCGACCCCTCCCCACCCTGCGTCGCATGGTCTCCGCCGGCGAGCCGCTCGAGGCCGAGACGATCGCCGCTTGGCGGGAGGCGACCGGGCTTGAGGTCGCCGACGGCTACGGCCAGACCGAGACCGGCCACGTCAGCGGCAACCATGTCGGCGTGCCGGTCCGCGAGGGCTCGATGGGCAAGCCGCTGTCGGGCCTGGAAGTCCGCCTGGTCGAGGGCG
The DNA here is from genome assembly GCA_963720805.1 of uncultured Solirubrobacterales bacterium. GTDB lineage: Bacteria > Actinomycetota > Thermoleophilia > Solirubrobacterales > 70-9 > VRUE01. The sequence continues at coordinate 393,052 of CAVRGT010000006.1, forward strand.
AACTGCAACTGCGCGCCGCCTCCTCCCCCACTTTCTTCTCGCGCTACCTCGACGGCGAGCGCTTCGAGGGCGAGTGGTGGCCGACCGGCGACCTGGTCCGCGAAGACGCCGACGGCTACCTCTTCTTCGAGGGCCGCGACGACGACATCATCCTCTCCTCCGGCTACCGGATCGGCCCCTTCGAGGTCGAGTCGGCGCTGCTCTCTCACCCCGCCGTCGCCGAGGCCGCCGCAGTCGCCGCGCCGGACCCCGAGCGCGGCGCGGTGGTGCGGGCGATCGTCGTGCCCAACGGGCGCGAGCCCAGCGAGGAGCTGGCTCGCGAGCTGCAGGAGCACTGCAAGCGCGAGACCGCTCCCTACAAGTTCCCCCGCATCGTCGAGTTCGCCGCCGAGCTGCCGAAGACGAGCAGCGGCAAGGTCAAGCGGGCGCAGCTGCGCCAGGGGTAACCTGAGCGAGTGAACTCCGCCGGCCAGCCAACCGACCCCGCGACAGTCGGCCGCGCCTACTTCGAGGCGGTCGGCAGGCGTGACCTCGATGCGATGACCGCGTTCTATGAGCCGGGCGGTACCGGCGAGATCCACGGCCTGGTCGAGCTGCATGTGCCGGGCTCCTACCGCACCTGGTTCGGAAATCTGTTCGCCGCCTTCCCGGACTTCGAGCTGGAGATCGTCGAGGTGGTCGCCGAGGGAAGCAAGGCGGTCGTCCGCTGGAGCGCGATTGGCACCTTCAACGGCTCGACCCGCTTCGAAGGGCTTGACCCCAACGGCGCCCGGGTCGAGATCCAGGGCTGCGACGTGCTCACCATCCGCGACGGCCGCATTCAGCGCAACGACGCCTACATGAACGCCGCCGACCTCGCTCGCCAGCTCGGCGCTCTGCCCCCTGCCGGCTCGCCGGTCGAGCGGGTGATGACGGCCGCGCTCAATATCAAGACGCATCTGGCCGACGCGGTCCAGCGCGGCTAGCGGAACCTCGCGACCGCGCCGACGAGCTAGAGCGCCTCGGCGACGTCAACCGGGCGCCCCAGGTGGTATCCCTGGGCCATGTCGACGCCGTACTCGCGCAGCATCTGCGCCGTGACGTCGTCCTGCACGTACTCGGCGATCGTCGTCTTGCCGAGGCCGCGGGCGATCTGCACGATCGCCTGGACCGTGAGCTGGTCCGCATCGCTGTTGGGCATGTCGCGGATGAAGGAGCCGTCGATCTTGATCAGGTCGAAGGGGATGCTCTTCAGGTAATGGAAGGGCCCGAAACCGGCGCCGTAGTCGTCGATCGCAACCTGGCAGCCGAACTCGGTGATGCGATCGGCGAAGCCCGCCGCGGCTTCGTAGTCGCGAACCGGCGCGGTCTCGGTGATCTCGAAGGTGCAGCGCGATGGATCGGCTTCACCCTCATCGAGTTGTCGCTCTATGTATTCGAGTACCGAGAGGTCGGCGACCGAGGCGCCGGAGAGGTTGACATGCAGCGAGACCGGATCGCCATCGTGTTCGCGCCGGGCGAGCAGTTCGAGCGCCTGGGCGACGACCCAGCGGTCGAGCTCCTGAACCATGCCGGAGCGCTCGGCGGCCTCGATGAACGAGGCAGCGGGCAGCAGCTCGCCGCTCTCACCGGTCATCCGCAGCAGCAGCTCGTAGCGCTCGATCCCGCCCGAGGCGAGCGAGCGGATCGGCTGGGTGTGGAGGCTGAGTCGGTCTTGGGTCAGCGCATCGCGGATCCGGGCGCTGGTCGTCTGCCGGCGCGTCTGCCGGCGCTGCGGCTCGGTCGGGTCCTGGAAGAGGGCGATCTGGTTGCGCCCCTCCTCCTTCGCCCGGTACATCGCCTGGTCGGCGGCGACCAGGACCGCCTCGGCGCCGATCCCGCGCTCACCGCCGAACATCGTGATGCCGACGCTGATCGTCGCCTGCTCCAGGTCGAGCCCGGCGGCGGCGTTCTCGGCGACCTGGGCGCGCAGGTCCTCGCCCAGCTGCAGGGCGCCGGCGGTTTCGGACTGCGGCATCAGCACCGCGAACTCATCGCCGGAGAGCCGCGCGACGATATCGGTGGCGCGCACCCGCTCGCGCATGATCGCGGCGACGTGGCGGATCAGGTTGTCGCCGGCGTGATGGCCGAGCGAGTCATTGACGCCCTTGAGACCGTCGATATCGACGATCATCACCGCCCCCTGGCCGCCGTAGCGGGCGGTGAAGGAGACGTACTGGTCGAGTTCGGCGCGGAAACGGCGGCGGTCGAGCAGGCCGGTAAGCGAGTCATGATCGGCGATATAGCGCAGCTCGGCCTCTGTCTTCTCGGCCTGGCTGAGCGCCCCCTCAATCACCTTGCGGTCCTCGGGGTCGAGCTTGGCAAGCACCGACTCAATTGCCGGATCGCTTTGGATCGGGGGCTTTTCGCGGTTCAACTCACTGAAGGTAGACCTTTCCGCGGCCGTTCGGATCGGAGCGTAGGCGTGGGCCCCGAGAATGCATACGAATTTCATCTACCTGGTATTGCCAATAGTCAAAGCCAAACGTCCACGATGCCGCTAAGGCATGCCGGTTAGTGTGATCTCGTGGCCAACCGCTTGGGGCAGGAGACCAGTCCCTACCTACTGCAGCACCGTGAGAATCCGGTCGACTGGTACCCATGGGGCGAGGAGGCCCTCGGGCGTGCCCGCGACGAGGATCGCCCGATCCTGCTCTCGGTCGGATACTCGGCCTGCCACTGGTGCCACGTGATGGCGCACGAGTCCTTCGAGGACTCCGAGACCGCCGCCTACATGAACGAGCACTTCGTCAACGTCAAGGTCGACCGTGAGGAGCGCCCCGACGTCGACGCCCTCTATATGGAGGCGGTGCAGGCGATCAGCGGCCAGGGTGGCTGGCCGATGACCGTCTTCCTCGACCCCGAGGGCGTGCCCTTCTACGGCGGCACCTACTTCCCACCGGACGACGGCCGCGGCATGCCGAGCTTCCGCATGGTGATGGAGGCGGTGGTCGATGCTTTCGAGAGCAAGCGCGGCGACATCGAGCAGCGCGCGCCGCAAATGCGAGCGCGGCTGGCCGCGGTCGGCCAGATCGAGCCAGCCGACGCGCCGCAGGCGGCGATGCTGGATGACGCGGTCGAGCGCCTGCGCTCCGCCGCCGACCCGGCCCGCGGCGGCTTCGGCGGCGCGCCCAAGTTCCCGCCCGCCTCGGCGATCGAGCTGCTGCTCGCCCGCGGTGAGGCGGAGATCCCGAAGCTGACCCTCGACGCGATGCTGTCCGGCGGCATCTACGACCAGCTCGGCGGCGGCTTCGCCCGCTACTCGGTCGACGCCGGCTGGCAGGTCCCCCACTTCGAGAAGATGCTCTACGACAACGCCCTGCTTGCCCGCGCGTATTTGCATGGCTGGCAGGTGCTCGGCCACGAGCGCTACCGGCGGGTCTGCGAGGAGACGCTCGACTGGGCGCTGCGCGAGATGCGCGGCCCCGAGGGCGGCTTCTACTCGGCCCTCGACGCCGATTCCGAGGGCGAGGAGGGCCGCTTCTACATCTGGACCCCGGAGGAGATCCGCGCGGTGCTCGGCGAACCGCCCCCAGGCCCCGCGAACTGCATCAACTTCTCCACCCAGCAGATAGACAAGTTGATGCAGTTCTACGGGGTCAACGAGGGCGGGAACTTCGAGGGGCGGAACATCCTGCACCTTGCCGGTGGCGCTGACGCTGTGGCACCGGAGGACCTGGACGCAATGCGGCAGCAGCTCTATGAGGCGCGCGCGAAGCGTGTCTGGCCCGGTCTCGACGACAAGCGGCTGACCGCCTGGAACGCGCTGATGATCAGCGCTCTGGCCGAGGCCGGCGCGGTCCTCGGGCGCGAGGACTACCTCGAGGCGGCGCGCGCCTGCGCAGACTTCGTCTGGAGCGAGCTGCGCGACGACGAGGGCGCTCTCCTGCGCACCTACAAGGACGGCCGCGCCCACCTCAAGGCCTACCTGGAGGACCACGCATTCCTGCTCGAGGCCCTGCTCACCCTCTACGAAGCCGGCTTCGAGTCCGTCTGGTTCGAGCGCGCCCGCGAGCTCGCCGACACCCTGCTCGCCCGCTTCGCCGACGGTGAGCGCGGCGGCTTCTTCTCGACCGCCGACGATCACGAAGCGCTGATCGCCCGCCGCAAGGAGATCGGCGATCACCCCATCCCCTCAGGCAACTCCGCCGCCGCCTTCGGCCTCCTCCGCCTCGCCGCCCTTACCGGCGAGCGCGCCTACGGGCAGGCCGCCGAGGGAGTCTTCCGCCTCCTCGCCGACCCGGCCGGCAAGCACCCCGAGGCCTTCGCCCACCTGCTCAGAGCAATCGACTTCCACCTCGCCTCGACCAAAGAGGTGGCGCTGGTCGGCGACGACCTGAACGAACTTGCCACCGTGGTTCGCAGCGAGCTCCGACCCCACCTAGTTCTGGCCGGCGGCCCAGAGGGCAGTTCGGTCCCGCCACTGCTCCAGTCCCGCGCGGCCGCCGACGGACGCCCCACCGCCTACGTCTGCGAAAGCTTCGCGTGCAAGGCGCCGGTGTCTGACCCTCAGGCCCTGGTCCCGCTTCTCTGACGTTTCTCGCGCGGGTGGCGCGGTAGGGGGAACCGCCCCTGAGGAAGCTTTAGCTACCGGAAGGGGCGGTGGGCCCCTGCCGCGACAGGACCCGCGCGCCGAAACCTCAGAGAACCGGCAGGAACTGCTCGATCTCAAACGGGGTGACCTGGACGCGATAGTCGTCCCACTCCTGCCGCTTGATCTCGACGAAGCGGCGGAAGGTGTGCTCGCCCAGGGTGCGCAGGACCAGCTCGGAGTCGGCGGCGACCTCGATCGCCTCGCCCAGCGTCGCCGGCAGCTGCTCGATCCCCTGATGGGAGAGCTCCTCGGGCGAGAGGTGGTAGAGGTTCTGCTCCATCGGCTCGGGCAGTTCGTAGCCCTTCTCGATCCCTTCCAGGCCCGCCTGCAGCATGCCCGCGAAGCAGAGGTAGGGATTGCAGGCGGGGTCGGGGCAGCGCAGCTCGACCCGGGTCGCGCTCTCCTTGCCGGGGTGGTAGAGCGGCACCCGGATCAGCGCCGAGCGGTTGCGGCGCGACCAGGCGAGGTAGACCGGCGCCTCGTAACCGGGAACGAGCCGCTTGTAGGAGTTGACCCACTGGGCGAAGAGCGGCGAGATCTCACGCGCGTGCTTGAGCTGGCCGGCGATGAAGGCCTTCGCCGTGGCCGAGAGGAAGAACTGGTCGTCGGGGTCGAAGAAGGCGTTCTTCCCGTCTTTGTTCAAGTGACTGGTGCACGTGCATCCCGGAGCCGTTCTCGCCGAAGAGCGGCTTCGGCATGAAGGTCGCGTGCCAGCCGTACTTCATCGCGTACTCCTTGACCACGATGCGGTAGGTCATGCAGTCGTCGGCCATCGCCAGCGCGTTCTTGTAGCGCATGTCGACCTCGTGCTGAGAGGGGCCGACCTCGTGGTGGGTGTACTCGACGTGGATGCCCATCTTCTCCAGGGCGAGCACGGTGTCGCGGCGCACGTCGGAGCCGGCATCGAGCGTGGTCAGGTCGAAGTAACCGCCCTCGTCGAGGACCTCGGGGACGCCGTTCTCGCGGCTTCGCCGAGCGGAAGTAGAAGAACTCGAGCTCAGGGCCGATGTTGAAGGCGTCGAAGCCCATGTCTTCGGCCCGTTTGAGCGCTCGCTTCATGATCCAGCGCGGGTCGCCCTCATAGGGTTCGCCGCCGGGCACCTGGACGTCGCAGAACATCCGCGCCACCGCGTTCTCGTCCTCGGGCCGCCAGGGGATCAGGGCGAAGGTCGAGGGGTCGGGCATCGCGATCATGTCGGACTCCTCGATCGGGTTGAAGCCGGTGATCGAGGAGCCGTCGAAGCCCATGCCGCCCTCGAAGGCGTCCTCGAGCTCGGAGGCGTTGATCGAGAAGCTCTTCAGCTGGCCCAGCACGTCGGTGAACCAGAGTCGGACGAAGCGGACATCGGCTTCCTTGACCAGCTCGATGACGTCGGCGGCACTCTTCGGTTGGTCTGCCATGTTCGGGTCCTCCTGGGCTCGCGCTTGTCCGCTTCGAGCGCGCAACGATAGGCCAAAGTCCCGTCGCAAACCGGCCCGCGTCGCCTGGCAGTGAACCGCCTGGGTAGGAGCGCTCGTATTCGGGTAGATACCGGTTGCTTCCTGGCGGCTTGCAGGGTGACATAAAACCAGGTATAACTTACGAGACGTAAGTAGACGGCTGAAAGTAAAGTAAAGGCCAAATAAAGGCTCTGTAAAGCGGAAATCCCGCATCGGAGCCGGAGGCGGATGCCCAGTGACAGTTAAAACAGACGTGAGCAGGTTCCAGATCCACGATGAGTTGACGGCACCTGATGAGAGCGCCCCCCTGATCAAAACGATCCAGGCCACCGGTGGCGCGGTTACGAAGTTCGTCGGCGTGCTCGCAGGCGCGCCGGCAGTCCTGCGCGCCTACACGCGGATGCGCTCGGAGCTTCGCGGCGGCGTCTTGCCGCGAGCGACCCGCGAGCGGATCGCCCTCGCCGTCGCCGAGTACCGCGACGACACCTACAGCATCGCCCAGCACGCCAAGTCAGCGCGTAGCGCCGGCCTCGGCCTCGACGAGGTCTCAAGAGCGCGGAGCTTCAACTCGGCCGACCCGAAAGAGGCAGCGCTGCTCGAGTACCTACACGGAGCACTTGAGGCGAACAGCCACCCCCCACTCCACCTCCACGAGGAGGCAAGGGAGATCGGCTGGACCGACGAGGAGCTGCTCGAGGCGGTCGCGCACCTGGTGCTCAACGAGTTCCAGAGCCTGATTGCCGGTGCGGCTGAGCTACCCAAAGACCAGAGCGGTCCTCGGGTTCTTCCCTCTGTTGCATAAGCGGTAGAGGGGCGGGGGGGGTTCCCAAAACGCTCGGCTGGGCCTCGCTGGAGTGTTTTGAGAACCGCTCCCCGCGCCCTCCCTCCCAAAAAGGAACCCCCCCCAGCCCACCCTCCGCTCCCGCCGTTGGGAGGGCCGCGGCCTCTCCCGCTCCTAGTTCTCGACGACAGTCACTGTGTAGAGCAGTCGGGCGGTCGCGTAGCGGCAGCCGTATTCGGCGCGAGTCCCAACCTTGTCCTGCGGTTCGCCCTGGCGGACGTCGTTGGAGTTGACGCACTTGCCGGCTTCGCGGCTGGCTCGCCAGGCGTTGCTGGAAGGCTGGCCCTGGGCGAAGGCGGGGGCCCAGGTGGGGACGGTGACACCGATGATGTCGCCCTTTGACTCGCAGGGAGGCGCCGAATTTGACCGTCTGGCCCAGGTATGGGCTGAGCACGTGGACTGAGCCCTGGGCGCGGAGGGCGTAGCGGGGCGGGTTGGTATGGGCTACGCGGCGCAGGATCGCGAGGCGGGCCTCGGGGGGCGTGCCGAAGAAGCCGTTGAAGAAAGAGCGCTGGCTGCTTGTCGGCTGCGAGAGCGTCAGCGTCCAGAACTTGATCTTGCCGTCCTTGCGGACGCGGAAGGGCAGCTGGCCCTGGCTGGTGCTGACCTGGAAGCCGGTGACGCTGCCGATCGCCTGGCATGGCGACTCCGGGCAGGAGGGGTCGGGCATGGTCGCCGTATCCCCGAGCACGACCGTGGTCTGGGCGGTTTCGCCTTCACCCGTGGGCGGCACCGGCACTCGCGGCGAAGACGACGAGGAGCGTCAGCAGCCCGGCGTAGATGGCTGCCTGCAAAGACCTCGACATACAAAAGCTCCTCTCGTTGGAAACCTGCCCGTTCCGAGGGCAGATTTACCAACAAACGGCAAGAAATCCTGCTTAGGTGCGCTAACCGGAGGAGCCGACGGCGACCGCGTAGCGAACCTTCCCCACGCCTTCGAAGTCGAGCGCGAGGCGGGCGCCGTTGGTGAGATCGAAGTCGTTGCCCTTTGTATAGGGGCCGCGATCGATCACCTTGGTGACCAGGGAGTGGCCGTGGTAGCGAAGCTTGATCGTGGTGCCGCAGGGCAGGGTGCGATGGGCGACGCCGATCGTGCCCGGCCGCAGGGTCTTGCCGCAGGCGGTGCCGTTGCCGTAGAGGCCCGGTCCGTACCAGGTGGCACCGGCCGAGCGCATCGGAGTGCTGAAGACGAGCCCCGCCCCGCCGGAAGTGCTCGCTTCCCCGTCGGGGCGCCGGCTCCGCCGGTTTGCGCATTGGCCGCCAGGGGCATCAGAGCCAGGGAGAGCAGCGACACCGCCAGGAGGCTCCGGCGCAGCCGTCGGCTGAAGTGCGCGCGCGCAGCGTGCCCTTGCCGTGAGTGATCTTTCCGCCCGAGGCGGTTCCTGCCTGTCTTCATTAGCTCTTTACGACGCTTACGGGGTTAGCTGACGGGCTCGCGCTGAAAGAGCTGCGCTACGTGGCAGATGCCGACGATTCGCCCCAACAATTGGGTCCCCCGCTCTTCGCGATATGTAGGCGAAGATTCAGCGGAAGTTGGCGGCAGATTAGCAAACGCTAAGACAGAAACCTTGCAGGGCATGGAAAAGGCCCTCTTTCGAGGGCCTTTTCGTTAGCGGGCCTATAAGCCGGATCCTGTCGTGAGCGGCTATCTGTCTCACCGGGACCGGAGTCCCGGGGGCCGCCGAAGCGGCCTGCGGCCTACCTGGACCTCGCCGGGCAGGGTCGACGGTCCTGCTTGGCCTTGCACCTGGCGGGGTTTGCCTGGCCGCCGCGTCACCGCGGCGCCGGTGCGCTCTTACCGCACCATTTCACCTTTGCCTGTTCGCGACTCACGTGTGGTCGCGCCATCGGCCGTGTATTTCTGTGGCACTGTCCCGCGGGTTTCCCCGGGTGGGCGTTACCCACCGCCATGCCCTCTGGTGTCCGGACTTTCCTCGAGGGGTTTTCTCTCCCCCCGCAGTCGCTCGGCCCGCCCCGCGAGGGTAGCGCCGCATCGGGCTTGCGACAAATGCATCGAATAACCTGGGCGGCGATGCCCGTTGCCGTCGTCACCGGAGCAGGCGGTGGCCTGGGTCGCGCGATCGCCCTCGAGCTGGCGCGGCCGCGGCTTCCTCGTCCACGTCACCGACATCGATCCTGACGCCGCCGCCCGCACCGCCGAGGAGATCGGCACCGGAGCGCGCTCGGCCGCGCTCGACGTTCGCGACGAGGCGGCCTGCCGGGCGCTCGCCGCCGATGCGGCGGCGCGCGGCGGCACGCTCGACCTCTGGGTCAACAACGCCGGCGTGCTCGTCACCGGCCTCTCCTGGGAGCAGGACGAGACGACGCGACGGACGATGCTGGAGATCAACGCCCTGGGGACGATGAACGGCACCGTTGCCGCCCTGGAGCCGATGATCGCCGCCGGCCGCGGGCACGTGATCAACGTCGTCTCGCTGGCCGGCATCGTCGCCGCGCCGGGCGAGGTCAACTACTCGGCGAGCAAGCACGCGGCGATGGCCTTCACCCTCGGCACGCTCTTCGACCTGCGCCGTGCTGGGATCAAGGGAGTCGAGCTCTCCGCCGTCTGCCCCGACGGGATCTGGACGCCGATGCTGGAGGACAAGCTCGAGGACCCAGACGCGGCGGGCTCCTTCTCCGGCCACCTGTTGACACCCGAGCAGGTCGCGCGAGAGGTCGGCAAGCTGACCGAGCACCCCCGCCCGGTCTTGATCCTGCCCCGCTGGCGCGGCCCGCATGCTGCGCCTCTTCGACCTCTCCCCCCGCCTCGCCCTGCGCCTGCTGCCCTGGGTGATGCGCGACGCCCGGCGCAAGCAGCGCCGCTACAAGAAGCTGATCGAAACTGGCAAGTGGCCTAAGTAACGAGAAGAGCCGTGCGGCTCGCAACGAAGGGTCGCGAGTCAGATCTTGCGAAAGACGCCGACGACCTTGCCGAGCACAGTTGCCTCGGTGGTCCGGATCGGCTCCATCGTCTCGTTCTCCGGCTGGAGGCGAACGTGGTCGCTTTCGCGGAAGAAGCGCTTGACGGTCGCCTCCTCGCCGATAAGGGCGACGACGATCTCACCGTTGGCCGCATCGTCCGCCGGCCGCACGACGACGTAGTCGCCCTCGAAGATGCCGGCTTCGACCATTGATTCGCCGCGCACTTTGAGGATGTAGTCGCCGTCCTCGCCGCCGATGATGTCGGGGACTTCGATGTACTCCTCGACGTTCTCTTCGGCGACGATCGGCTCGCCGGCAGCAACGTGGCCGACAAGCGGCAGCCCATTGCCCGGCCGAATCGTCCGCTTCGCCTTGTCGAAGAGCAACTCGATCGCTCGCGGCTTCGAGGGGTCGCGCCTGAGCAGGCCAATCTTCTCCAGATTGGCGAGGTGCGCGTGCACGGTCGAGGACGAGTGCAGGCCAACGGCTTTGCCGATCTCCCGCACAGTCGGCGGATAGCCCGTCTTGGCCGCGTACTTGCCGATGAAGTCGAAGATCTCTTTCTGCCGCTTGGTCAGATCCAGCTCCACGCCTAGTTCCTCTCCTCAACTCGCCGGGTATCGAATCGTTCGAACACTTGTTCGCAACTGTACCGCCCCGCCCGGATGCCCGCAACCAAAAGCCCCGGAATCCCCAAACATCTAGAATCGTCGCCCCTCGAGCGGCTGTGGCGGAACTGGTAGACGCGCAAGGTTGAGGGCCTTGTGTCCCTAACGGGACGTGATGGTTCGACTCCATTCAGCCGCATCGAAAGCTCCTGTAAATAGGAGCTTTTCGGTCGGGACCACAAATCTCGGCATTGCTGCCAAAACGGTCCATTGCGGACCGTTTTGGCAGCAGCGCCGCATGCCTGTGCCTCACTCCAAGGGTGCCCAGGCGTGTGCGAGACGTTTCCTCACGCAGGGGAAGTTCGCCGGTTTTGTGCCAAAGGTCCCATCGATGCGGCTGTCTGGAGCCTCAAATCATCCCCCGCTAGGGCGCGCTAAAGGAGGAGCGATGAGCCAAAAGACGAGTAGCCGCCGCGCGCATGGAACCGGGACCCTGTACTCCCAAGAGAGGGCCAGCGGCCAGGAGTTCTGGTACGGACGCTGGTATCTCGACGGGAGGCGGGTTAATCGCCGCCTGGGGCCCAAGCGCCGGCATGGAACCGGCGAGGGCCTCAACCACACCCAAGCCGAGGCCAAGCTGCGAGAACTGATGTTTCGCGAGCGACCGCCCGCGGCTGGCTCGAGCGTCTCATTCGCAAGCACTGCAGAGCTTATGCTCCGCGACCTCGAGGCCCTCGGTCGCAAGCCGACCACCCTTGACAACTACCGGTCGATCCTTCGCTCGCACCTCCTGCCCAGGTTTGGCGAAGTCGCCGTCAGCCAAGTGAAGACGAGCGAAATTGAAGCGTTCATGGCGGCGCTGACCGAGGCCGGCAAGGCAGCCCGGACGCGCTCGGGCATCTTTAAGCTCCTCTCGCAGATCTTCAAATTCGCCCAGCGCCATGACTGGTGCGAGCAGAACCCGTGCCGCTCCGTGCGGCCACCGCGGGTGCGGGAATGCTCGGAGATCCGGTTTCTCAACCAGCGAGAGCTCGACGGGCTGATCGCCGCCGTCGACGTCTCCGACAAGCCCTTCGGGCCTACCGACAGAGCGATCTTCTTGACCGCAGCCATGACCGGAATGCGCCAAGGCGAGCTGCTCGCACTGCGCTGGCGCGACGTCGACTGGGAGGCGAAACGGATTCGGGTGCGACGCAACTACACCCGCGGTTACTGGTCGACACCGAAGTCGCGCAGCGGCGAACGCGCTGTGCCCCTTTCAGGGAGGGTCGGAGCCGAACTTAGTGCCCACCACCGACGCTCTCGCTTCTCCGGCGAGGACGACCTCGTCTTCGCCAATCCGCTCAATGGCGAAGTGCTTCCCCACGGCCCGCTCGGGCGCCGCCTCAAGAAGGCACTGAAAGCCGCGGGGGTGCGCATGATCCGCTTTCATGACCTGCGCCATACCTTCGGCACCAGGATCGCTGCTGCCGGCGTGCCGATGCGAGTCCTGCAGGAGTGGATGGGTCACCGCGACTACCGGACCACCCTCATCTATGCCGACTACGAACCCGGAGACGAAGAGAGCAGTCTCGTGGACGCCGCCTTCTCCAGCCCCCTCGCGCAAGAAGCGCATCCCCGCTTCCGTGTCAGCTGGCGCCTTTCGCAGCTGAGGGAGTCATTGGCAACCCGGGGGCGCTAGCCGAAACTCGCGATGCCTACCCTGACCATGAAGTTCACTCTCCCTGAGCCGCCGGGGGAGGCTTGCGAATTTCCAACGCCCGATAACTGGCATTACGGAAAGCAGACCTGCAGGTTGAAC
>CAVRGT010000007.1:0-250610 GCA_963720805.1 uncultured Solirubrobacterales bacterium
GATCCGGCATAAACGAGAGCATCAGTTTGATCCAAGCAGCATGAGTTGAAGAAGTACTTGCCCGGGCCGTGTCATTTTTACGGCCCGGGCAAGATCGAAACAGGGACAGGGAGAAAGGCAGGGGCGAATCATGGAGGTGGGAATGCGGGGGAGAAGGGCGAATCGGATTGCGATCTGCACGGCGGCGGCGCTTGTCGTCTCCGGGCTGTTCGCCCAGGGCGCGGTTGCGGTCGCGCCGCAGCTCAGCAAAGTCGGCGCCTCGGCGGTGACGGACACGGCGGCGACCCTGAAGGCGAAAATCGACCCGCAGGGGAAAGCCGGCACCTACCGCTTTGAAGTCGGCAGCGAAGACTGCTCGATGGAAACCTGCGCGACGGTCGCCGAAGGTTCGATTCCCTCGGGTTCGCCCGTTGTCGAGGAAGTCCCCCTGGAAGGGCTCAGCCCCGCCACTCTCTACCACTACCGCGTCCTCGCCGAAAACGGTGACGGCAAAGCCGACAGCGGCGATCGAGTCCTCGCCACCCATTCGGCCACTGTCTTCTCCGGTCTACCCGATGGGCGAGCCTACGAGCAGGCCTCCCCGGTCGACAAGAACGGCGCCGACGCGCTCGGCGACGTGCCGACGATCAAAGCCACCGCGAGCGGCGGCGGCATCACCTTCGAGTCGACCTTTGGCATTCCCGGCGGCAAAGGCGGCCAGGAATTCCCCACCTACCTGGCATCGCGCGGCCAGGGCAACTGGTCCACCCAGGGCCTTTTGCCCCCCTTCTCGGCCGGTGAGCGCGCCCAGGTCGTCGGCTGGTCCCCCGACTACACCGAAGTCTTCTCGGTTGCCACCCGGCTGGGAGACCCGCGGGCCTCGGCATTGATCGTGCAATCGACCGCCGGCGGGGAACCGGTGCAGATCACCCCTTATGTGGCCAAATCCGAATACCTCTACGCCGGGCAGAGCGAGGACGGCTCGGTCGTCCTCTTCGAATCGCGCTCAAAGCTTCTTCCCGAAGCGCTCGAGGAATTCCCCAACCTCTACGCCTGGAATCGCGACACCGGCAAACTGAGCCTGGCCGGCATCTACAACGACGAAACCTCGCCGCCCAAAGGCACCCTGGCGGGGCCGTATGCGTGGACGGGTGGGTCTGACGCGCGGCACCTGGGCCTGGGCGGCGCCGATCGCGGCTTCTACCTCCGAGACGAGCGGGCGATCGCCCCCGACGGCTCGGTCTACTTCACCGAAGCCGGCACGGGCCGGCTCTACCGCCGGCTCAACCCGAGCGCGCAGCAGAGCCCCTTCACCGCCAACGGCAAAGGCGAAGAGGAATGCGAAGACCCGGCCAAAGCCTGCACCGTGCAGATCTCGGCCTCCCACAAGAGCGACGGCAAAGGTCCGGGCGGCACCGACGCCGCCGGCCCCCAGCCCGCCGCCTTTCAGGCCGCCGCCGCCGATGGCTCGCAGGCCTTCTTCACCTCCCCGGAGAAGCTCACCAACGACGCCAACACCGGGCCCGAACAATCGCTGGCCCAGATCGAACGCGACGACCTCAGCGGCGGGGAAGTCGAAGACAAAGAATTCATCTCTCCCCGGCACGCGGTCGGCGTCGCCGTCGACGGCTCTCACATCTACTGGGCCGACCCGGCGGCGGGGACGATCGGCCGGGCCGACATCGACGGCAAAAAACGCGAGCCCACCTTCATCGTCCCCGGCCCGGTGGAATGCGAAGTCAAAGGCCAACCGGGAGTCTTCGAAGAGACCCCAAGCCGCCCCCGCTACGTCGCCGTTGACTCCGAACACATCTACTGGACCAACACCGGCTGCAGCAACCCGGAAACCGGAGAAGCGATCGAAGGCACCGGGACGATCGGGCGGGCCGACATCGACGGAAGCGAAGCCGGCGTCGAAGCTGCCTTCATCAAAGGCGCCTCCAACCCGCAGGGGATCGCGGTCAACTCAACCCACATCTACTGGGCCAACGCCGGCACGCTTGCCGGGGTGAGGGCGATCGGGCGGGCCACGATCGACGGAGGGGAAGTCAATCAGAGCTTCATCAAAGCAACGGGGGGCGGCACGAAACCATACGGCGTGACGCTGAACCTTTCCCACCTCTACTACAGCGGCAACGAAGAGGGTGAAGACAACGCCTTCATCCGGCGGCTGACGCTGGACGGCAGCGAGAAAGGAAATCCTCGGTATCGGCAAAGAAGGCAGCCGCGGCGTAGCGGTCGACTCGGGCCACGTCTACTGGGCGACGCAGGGCAGGGAAGCGATCGGGCGGGCCGATCTCGAACTGAAAAACAAGGAAAACGAATTCATCAAACTGGAAGGCAAACCCAACGGCCTCGCGGTCGACTCCGAACACCTCTACTGGGCGATAAACGGGGAAGCGGCGACCAACCCCGGCAACGACCTCTACCGCTACGGCCCCGGGAAGGGCGAGCTCACCGACCTGACACCTCTTCCCGGCGGAAACGGGGCAGAAGTGCAGGGCGTGGTGGGTGCCTCCGCCGACGGCAAATACGTCTACTTCGTCGCCAACGGAGTGCTCGACGAGGCCGAAGAAGCGAAACCGGGGAATTGCAAGGGGACGCCGGGCTCGGCCTCAGGCAGCTGCAACCTCTACCTCTGGCAGGAAGGATCGATCAGTCTGGTGGCGCGGCTGGATGCCGGGGGCAGCTTCGGTACAGACGCGCTCAACTGGGCCGGTACGCCGCGGGAACAGTTCGGCACCGCCAGCTACGTCGCCAAGACCGCCTTCCTCAGCGCTGACGGGAAGTCCCTGCTCTTTCGCTCCCAAAACAAGCTCAGCGCCTATGACAACGAAGGCGTGCCCGAGTTCTACCGCTTCCGCGTCGGCGACCCGGCGGGGATCCGCTGCGTCAGCTGCAACCCGGCGGGCGAAGCGGCGGCGGGAGGCCCGAGCACGGGTCAGGTTCTCTTCCCGGCCCTGGGACCGCTGGCCGGTGGGGTGTCGGCGGTCTCCGCCCGCATCCTCTCCGCCGACGGCGATCGGGCCTTCTTTGAAACCTCCGAAGCGCTGGTCCCCGAAGACACCAACGGCCAGGGCGGCTGTCCGGTCTCGGGCACCGGGGTGCAGTTCTATCCCGCCTGCCTCGACGTCTATGAGTGGGAGGCCCCCGGAGCCACAGGGGGAACCTGCGAAGAATCCTCGGCCTCCTTCAGCCCCATAAACGGCGGCTGCGTCTACCTGCTCTCGACCGGCAAGAGCAAGTTCCCCTCGCTCTTCGCCGACGCCTCGGCCGACGGCAAAGACGTCTTCTTCTTCACCCGCCGGCAGCTGGTCGGCCAAGACGAAGACGAACTGCAAGACGTCTATGACGCCCGCGTGGGGGGCGGCCTGCCCGCCCAGAACCCGCAGCCGGTGATCCCCTGCGGATCGATCCCGTCCTGCCACGGCCCCGAGCAGACCCCGCCGGTGGAATCCTCGCCCACCACCCCGAGCTTCCTCGGCCCCGCCAACCCGGCGCCCAAACACAAACGCCACAAGACCCCAAGAAACACAAGAAACACAAGGCCCACAAAACCCACAAGACCCACAAGACCCACAAGCGAGCCGGCTCCAAGGAAAGGAGCGCCCGGTGAGCGCCCGCAAGGCCACGCTCGCCGCGATCGCCCTCTGCTGCGCGGCGGCGGCGCTCGCCCCGGCCCCGGCCACGGCAGCGGGCGCCCCGGCCTGGTCGCTTTCGATCACGCCGATGCCCTCGAACTTCGCGATCGGCGCCGACCCCGAGCCGCAGTACCTGATCAGCGCCACCAACGTCGGCGAAGCCCCCGCGGGGGGCGAAGCGATCGTGCTCGAAGCGCTGCTGCCGGCGGGACTGGCGCCCTCCAAAGTGAGCGCCCTCGACAACGACCCCGACACCGCCAATCCGCCCAGCTGCTCGATCGCCGCCCAGACGGTCACCTGCGAAACCGCGGAATCGCTCGGCCCCGGCCGTCTCCTGCTGGCCCAGGTAGACGTCGCGGTCTCAGGCCCCGAAGGCCCGACCACGACCACGGCCTCGATCAGCGGCGGCGGCGCCGCGAAAGTCAGCGCCACCTTGCTCACCAGGGTCCAGGCCGCCCCGCTTGAATTCGGCTTCCTCCCCGGCTTCAGTGCCCCCACCACCGACGGGGAAGGCTCCCCGGCCACCCTGGCGGGCTCTCACCCCTACCAGCAGACCGTCGCCTTCGGCCTGCCGACGGTCAACCCCGGCGACGGGCTGACCAACGCCGGGCACGCCCGCGACATCTACCTCGAGCTGCCGCGGGGCCTGCTCGGCTCCCCCGCTGCCTCACCGGTGCTTTGCACCGAGGCCGAGCTGACCGGCAGCGAGGGCTGCCCCGATCCCTCCCAGATCGGCCTCGCCGACATCACCACCCTGGTCGGCAAAGTGGGCACCAACGGCATCTCCACCACCGGCCTGTTCAACATGGTCCCGCCACCCGGCGCCGCGGCGGAGTTCGCCACCAACGTCGCCGGCGCCGGCATCTTCGTCCACATCCTCGCCGGGGTGCGCTCCGACGGCGACTACGGCGCCGAGGCCGCCACCCACGACATCCTCGCCCTCGGCACCCAGCCGATCTTCAGCATCCAGGCCCAGATCTGGGGCGATCCCTCCGCCGCGGCCCACGACCACGTCCGCGGCGAATGCGTGAGCGGCGAAGGCTCCTGCCCGGTGGGCGCCCGGGAAACCGCCTTCCTGACGATGCCAAGCGATTGCCCCGGCGAGCCGCTGCCCTTCGCGGTCCTCGCCGACAGCTGGGAGGAACCGTTCCCCGAATTCGAAGAACGCGAAGCGCGCTATGAAAGCGCCGACCTCGCCGGGGACCCGGTCTCGGTCGAAGACTGCGGCGAGCTGAAATTCGAACCGACGATCACCGCCCGCCCGAGTACCAACCTCACCGACTCCCCCGCGGGCCTTGACCTCACCCTGCACCAGCCCCAAGACACCAACCTGGACTCGCGCTCCACCGCGGCGCTGCGCGACGCGGTCATCCGCTTCCCCGCCGGGCTGGCGGTAAACCCCTCCCAGGCGGCGGGCCTCGGCGCCTGCTCAGAGGATGAGATCGGCTTCGAAGCCAACCAAGAAGGCACGCTCTCCTTCTCCAAGGAACCGCAAAGCTGCCCCGACGCGGCCAAGATCGGCACCCTCGCGGTCTCCTCGCCGCTGCTGGTCGCCCGCAACGCCGATCACGAAGTCGAAGAAACCCCCGAAGGGGACCCGGTCTTGGAAGCGCTGCACGGCTCCCTCTACATCGCCAAGCCCTTCGCCAACCCCTTCGGCTCGCTGATCGCCGTCTACCTGGTGGTCGAAGACAAAAAGACCGGCATCGTCGCCAAGCTGGCCGGCAAAGGCGAGCTTGACCCCGGCACGGGCCAGATAACCACCTTCGTGCGAGAAAACCCCGAGCTGGCGCTCCAAGACGTCGTGGTCCACCTCTTCGACGGCCCGCGCGGGCCGCTCCTCACCCCGCCGACCTGCGGTGAGTTCGCCACCGAAACCGACCTCACCCCCTGGAGCGCCCCCGAAGGCAAACACGCTCACCCCGGCTCGAGCTTTCAGACCACGGCCACGCCGAGAGGGGGAAGCTGCCCGACCGGCGAGTCACAGCTGCCAAACGCCCCCAAGCTGAGCGCCGGCACCGAGAACCCCACCGCGGGCAAATACAGCCCGCTGATCTTCAAGGTGTCCCGCGAAGACGCCGGCCAGCGCCTGGGCAAGATCGAAGCCACCTTGCCCGGCGGCCTCTCGGCCAAGCTGGCGGGAGTCGGCACCTGCTCTGAGCAAGACATCGCCAAGGCCCGCTCGCGCGAAGCACCCCGGATGGGAGCCCTCGAGCAGGCCGACCCCAGCTGCCCGGCCTCATCTGAGATCGGCGTCCTCAACGCCGCCGCCGGCGCCGGGCCCACCCCCTACTACACCCAAGGCCACGCCTACCTCGCCCCCCCTTACAAGGGCGCCCCGCTCTCGATCGTGGCGATCGCCCCCGCCGTCGCCGGTCCCTTTGACCTCGGCACGGTGGTGGTGCGAAGCGCGCTCTACCTCGATCCCGTCAGCGCCCAGGCGCGGATCGTCTCCGATCCGCTGCCCGCCGTCCTGCACGGAGTGCCGCTTGACGTGCGCTCGGTCGCGGTGCGCGCCGAGCGGCCCGAATTCAGCCTCAACCCGACCTCTTGCGATGAGAAGTCCTTCGGCGGGCAGGTGCTCTCGACCCTGGGTCAGGCCGCACCGCTGTTTGAGCGCTTCCAGCTCGGCGGCTGCAAATCCCTCCCCTACAAGCCGAAGATGAACGTCCGCCTCTTCGGCCCGACCCACCGCGGCGCTCACCCGCGCCTGAAGGCCGTCTTCACCGCCAAGCCCGGGGAAGCCAATACCTCCCGCGTCTCCTTTGCCTTGCCCAAATCGGAGTTCATCGACCAGGCCCACTTCCGCACGATCTGCACCCGCGTGCAGTTCGCCGCCAACCAGTGCCCGCCGGGCTCGATCTACGGCCACATCAAGGCCACCAGCCCGCTCGTGGACTACCCGGTCCAAGGCCCGATCTACCTGCGCTCCTCCTCTCACAAGCTGCCCGACGTGGTGGCGGCGCTGCGCGGCCCGCCCTACCAGCCGGTCGAGGTCGACCTCGACGGCCGCGTGGACTCCGTCCACGGCGGCATCCGCACCATCTTTGAGAGCGTCCCCGACCTGCCGGTGACCAAGGCGATAATTACCCTGCAGGGCGGTAAGAAGGGCCTCTTTCAAAACTCGACCGACATCTGCAAGGGCGCCTGGCGCGCCACGCTCAAGCTGAAGGCCCAAAACGGCAAGGTCCACGACACCAAGCCCAAGCTGCACGCCCGCTGCGCGAAGAAGAGCAAGGGCAAGAAGCGGGGACGAAATTAGCGAAAAAGCTCAGCGGCCTGTTGAGCTGCGCACCCGGGCGATCAGCTCTTCACAGAAGCGAAGCGCACCGCGCGCCGAGTCGGGTGTGGTGAATCGGTGGATTGAGCTAAACTTGTCGCAACAAAAAACGTTGCGCTATAGTTGAGGTCTATGCCGGTTGGGACCGCCGAGAAGATCACCGTCCTTAGCCTCAATCCACCGATTCACCCGCACCCCGATCCGTCGATCCGTCTGACTCGCTCATGAAAATAACCTCCTGAGCAGGCAAATAGCGGCTGTTTCGGGCAGCCGCGGCCTGACGTCAGGAGGTCACTCACATGGTGAAGGGTTCCGAAGCGTCCATGCGTCCCGACTCGGTGGGCGTCGAGTTCGACGACGAGCGGCTGCTCGCCAATGCCGGCCTGGTCTTGATCGCCACCCTGGGCAGGCGGTTGATTGTCCGCCGCGTCCACCTGCACGCCCAGGAGGGCCAGGAGGAGCTCTTTGCCTACTGGTGCCACTTCGCCTTTCTCACCAACAGGACCGAGGACATGCACACCGTCGATGCCGAGCACCGCCGCCATGCCGAGGTCGAGCTGGCGATCCGCGACCTCAAGGACTCCGCGCTTGCCCACTTCCCCTCAGGGAGCTTTGCCGCCAACTCCGCCTGGACGGTGATCGCCTGCCTCGCCCACAACATGGCGCGCTGGGTCGGGCAGCTGGGCCTCGAAGACGAGACCTGGAGGGCGGCACGAACGATCCGCCGCCGGCTGATCGCCCTGCCTGGCCGGCTCACCCGCACCGCCCGGCGCACCACCTTGCACCTGCCTGCCCGCTGGCCCTGGCGGGATGCGTTCGTCGAGGCCCTTGCCAGGATCAGGGCATTGCCGGCGGTGCCGGCCGCGGCCTGACCCTTCTCTCACCTGCTTCACCACTGCGCCGAGACACTCGGTCGCCGCACGCTGCCAAATATCAGGCGCGGAACACACCGCGGAGCCGCATTCGCCCATCGGCTGCGCAAAGTGCACCTACAGCCGACGGTTTTCGACGCTCACGCAGTTGCGGGCGGCGGTTCCTCTGTTGGTGCGGGTGAATCGGTGGATTGAGGCTTAGCGGGTTCGGCATGCCGGATCAGAGGCTCGTCCATCCAGCGGCAACCTAAACCACCACGCTGCACGACTTCATTTCTCGCCAATAGGCTGCCTGCGATGAGTGATCCAGAGACCATCGTGCGCCGTTCGATCGGCATCGTCTTTGCTGACGGGGGACTACTTGCCCTCAGCGCCGTGCGCCCTCAGGGCGCCGGCGGGCACGGTGAGGAGGCGGTTGGGGCGGTGCTGTGCGGCCCCGATGGCGCCCCGGTCGACGTTTCCGAGACGCTGCTCTCGACCGAGTACGGGCCGGACGGCGTGCAGCGCCGGGCGACTCTGGAGCTCTGGCTCGACGACGAGGCCGCGCAGCCGCTGCGGGGCGCCGGCACGCTGATCAGCGCCGCCGAGATCAACCACCCGGGGCTGAGCGGGACCGTCGCCTTCTTCCGCTGGGCGGTCGAGGGACGCGAGGGGCTCGGCCACTACGAGGTCGTGCGCGGCAATGGCTGAGATCAAGACGATCATCTCGGACTTCGGCGGGGTGCTGACGACGCCGCTGCTGCAGTCGTTCATGGCCTTCCAGGACCAGACCGGGATCACGACCGAAACCCTGGGCAAGGCGATGCAGGCCGCCACCGAGGCGAACGGCGAGAACCCGCTCTTCGAGATGGAGCGCGGTGAGATCACCGAGGACGCCTTCCTCGCCCAGCTGACCGAGTGCCTCGAGCCGCTGCTCGGCCACCCGCCGGAGATGCACCGCTTCCGCGAGATCTACTTCGAGGCGCTGGAGCCGAACCCGGCGATGAT
The DNA here is from genome assembly GCA_963720805.1 of uncultured Solirubrobacterales bacterium. Taxonomy (GTDB): domain Bacteria; phylum Actinomycetota; class Thermoleophilia; order Solirubrobacterales; family 70-9; genus VRUE01. The sequence continues at coordinate 8,760 of CAVRGT010000007.1, forward strand.
CGAGCTGATGCGCGAGCTCAAGGGCGAGGGCTACCGGATGGCGATGCTGACCAACAACGTGCGCGAGTGGGAGCCGCTCTGGCGCTCGATGCTGCCGGTCGACGAGATCTTCGAGACCGTCATCGACTCCGGCTTCGTCGGCTGCCGCAAGCCCGAATCGCGCATCTACGAGCTCACCCTGGAGCGAGTCGGCGAACCCGCCGCGGCCTGCCTCTTCATCGACGATGTCCTCGTCAACATCGAAGGCGCCCGCAAGACCGGGCTCAACGCCGTCCACTTCCAGGACAACGAGCAGGCGATCCCCGAGATCCGCGCAGCGCTGCACTGAGCAGCGACGCTCAGCAGCCCATTGCGTCGCGGAGAACGCGACACGCTTGGCTCATTCGCCGATCAGACAGCGCCGTGATGCGGCGCCGGAATGCCTCGCGTGGCACCGTATGGACGTTGTCGAAATTGACAACGCAGTCAGTGGGCAAACCGTCGTCGGCCGCCGTAAGCGCAAGCTCCGAAACGAGGTCCCGCTGCGTTCGTGTAAGCGCAGCTACCACGACCGACTGAATCCGGTCGGCGACCGGATCTCGAGTCAGGACGAGAACGGGACGATCACCACCCGGAGTCGCCGCAAACCAGACCTCACCCCGTTGCATCGCCCCAGTCCGCCCAATCCTCTGCGGGTCCCCAGTCAGCGATCTGGGCCAATGACCTCTCCGCATCAGTGAGCGGCATGCTTTCCCAGTTCTTAGCGTCTACCTCACTGCGAAGGCGGACGAGGTGGCGGTGAAGTGCTTCGCGTAGAAGCTCGGACCGATCAAGGCCAAGGGCCTCCGCCCACTGCTGGACTTCAGCCGCCTCGGCATCGGCAACCCGAAAGCTGAGCATCGTCATACGAAAATCCTAACACGTATGACAGATGCTAGATCATGCTGGGAGCAGGTGGCGTTTGAGGAAGTCGAGCTGGTCGGCGACCAAAGCCTCGTGGGCGGGGCCGTCGTAAATGTCGAAGTGGTCGACGCCGGGGTAGGTGCGTAGCTCGCCCTTTGGCGCGCGGCGGGCCGCGGCGATGGCGGGGCCGGGCTTGGCGACGCGATCGGCCTCGCCGACGCAGACGAGCCAGGGGCAGTGCAGCTTCGCGGCGTGGCGCACAGGCCGGAAGGGGCGGCCGAGCAGCCAGCGCGAGGAGACGCGGTTGCGCCAGCGCGAGTCCTCGCCGATCTCGACCACCCGTCGCCAGCCCCCCTCCCCACCGGGCGCGTTGATCAGCGCCGGCTCGTCGGGCTGACCCACGGCCGGCAGGTGGCGGCCACGGATCGCGGCGGCAAGCGTGCGCGCCGTTACCCGCGGCGAGGAGCGATGTGCCTGGGTGACGATGTCGAGAAAGGGCACCTGGCTAATCGCGGCCGCCACCTGCGGATCGGCAGCCGCAGCCGCGAGGGCGTTGCCGCCACCCATCGACGAGCCGAAAGTGGCAATCCGCGCTGCGTCGACCCCGGGCAACGATCGAGAGAAGGCAATCGCCGCGCGCCAGTCCTCCAACTGCATCTTGGGATCGAAGAGATCGGGCTCGCCGCCACTGTCGCCGAAGCCGCGATGGTCAAAGACGAGCGCTGTGAACCCTGCCGCGGAGAAACGCTCGGCGAACGCGCCGAGGCGGTCCCGTCGCGTGCCGGAGAGCCCATGCGCCATGACCACCGCCGGTGCCGCGGATTGCTCGCCCGCCGCCGGGTATAGCCACGCAGCGCAAGAGTCGCGTTCCACGGAAAAAGTGAGATCACTGCGTCCCATCCCCACTCCAACGGCAGGCATTGACGAAACGTGAGATTGCCGTGCATTCTGCTTCCGGTGCGCCTTATGCACCTCCCGGGTGCATAAGGCGCACCGGAAGGCTTGGCCGGGGCCGGTTGCTAGTTGTCGGAGCCCGCGCGGTCCCAGATGTAGAGCTCTACGGCCTCCAGGGCCAGCTCCATCTGGCGGGGGGAGGAGAGCAGGCCGAGGACCAGCTCGAGGGCGTCCTCTTCGGTGACTCCGGCGTCGACGGCCTCCTCGCCGCGGAAGCCGGCGGCCAGCTTCATCGCCTCGCGGCGGTTGTCGCCGAGCGAGCCGAAGGCGCCCATGAGGAAGTCGCGGTTGGGCACCGGGTGGCCGACCTCGAGCGAGCCGTGCCAGGCCGCGAGCATCGAGAGGTCATGCTCGTCGAGCTCAGAGAGGGCCTTGGCGTAGTGGGTCTCGAGCTCGTCGTCGGGGATCTCGTCGACCCAGGCGCGCACTGCCTCGCCGAGCAGCTGGCGGCGGGCCTCGCGGCCGATCGAGTCGGAGATTGCGCGGATCGCGTCGGCGGGGTCTACGAAGCAGAGGGCCATTGGAAGGTGAATCTAGAGAAGGCGGTAGACGGCAAACCTGGGGGCGTTTTGCGGGGTTTGCGGTGTTCTGGAGCGCCGCGAGCGGACCTATGCTGAACCGCTCGCCCTATGTCGCTGAAGCTGATCCATGGACCCCCGAACTCCGGTCGTGCCGGGCGCATCCGGCGCGGCCTGCTCGCCGTCCTCGACCGCGACCCGGTTCTCGTCGTCCCCACCCTCGACGACGTCTACGCCTTCGAGCGCGAGCTCTGCGCCAACGGCGCCGTGCTCGGCGCCGACGTGATGACCTTCGGCGGTCTGTTCCGGGCGGTGGCGACGGCGGGCGGCGCCCCTCCAGGGGCCGTCCTCACTCCGGCGCAGCGGCTCGGCGCGATCGCGGCAGCGGTGAGTGAGCGGCGCTCGCAGCTGGGACCGCTGCGCGGCTCCGCCCTGCAGTCCGGCTTCCCGCCGGCGCTGGAGCGGCTGCTCGACGAGCTGCAGGGGGCGGGCCTCGAGCCGGCTGACGTCGAAGCTGTGGCCGGGACGCTCGAGGGCTCGGCCTACCTCGGCGACATCGCGGCCCTCTTCGCCGGCTACGCGCGGGTGCGGGACGGGCTCGCGACAATCGACACCCACAACATCGCCGCGGATGCGATCCGCCTGCTCGGCGAGGGCGGCGAGTTCTGGCGGCGGCCGGTCTTCCTCTACGGCCTCGACGACCTGACGCCCAACCAGCTGGACCTGATCCGCGGTCTCGCCTCGAGCACCGAGGTGACCGTGGCGCTGCCCTACGAGAGCGGGCACACGGCGCTCGAGGCGCGCAACGCCCCGCCGCGCGAGGCGCTCGAGCGGATCGGCATCGACTCGGTTGAGGAGACCACCGCCGACCCTGCCAACACCGACTCGCCGCTCCTCTTTCATCTCGAGCGGGGCTTCGGCGCGGCCGAACCGCAGCGCCGCCCGATCGACGAGAGCCTCGTCTTCCTGCGCTCAGCCGGGGAGCGCGGCGAGGCGGAGGCGATCGCGGTCGAGGTGGCGCGCCTGCTCGCCGAGGGCTGTGAGCCGGAGCAGATCGCGATCGTCCTCCGCGACCCGTCGCGGCGCGGCCCGCTGATCGCCTCGATCCTCGAGTCCTACGGGATCCCGACCGCGCTCGAGGCGGAGATCCCGGCCTCAACCACCTCGGTGGGAGGCTCCCTGATCGCCTTGCTGGAAGCCGTCCTCGGAACCGGCCGGGCGGCCGACCTGCTGCGCTACCTGCGGGGCCCCTCGGGAACTTCGCCGGGGCGGGTCGATTGGTTCGAGCGCAAGCTGCGCCGCGAGCGCGTACAGACGGCGGCAGCGGCTTTGCGGCTTTGGGAGGAGAAGCACGGGGAGCCGCAGGAGGCGGTCGCGCGGCTGCGCGAGGCCGCCGGCAAGCCGGGCGACCTGGCCGCCGAGGTCGGCAACCTCGCGGCGGCGATGGGCGCCCGGGTCGGCTCGGAGCTCGAGGCACGCAGCGCGGCGGCGATCTCCACCGCGATGGCCGAGCGGGCGGCGCTCGACGGCCTGGCGCCGCTGCCCGAAGCGCTGGCGCGAACACTGGCCGGCATCCAGGTGCGGGTCTGGAGCGGGCCGGTCGAGGACCGGGTCAGGATCGCCGACCCGCGCCGGGTGCGGGCGGCGCGCTTCGACAACGTCTTCGTCGCCTCCCTGCAGGACGGCGAGTTCCCGCGCGGCGGCACCCAGGCCGACCCCTTCCTCTCCGAAAGCCGGCGGGAGTCGCTCGGCCTACTGCCCCGCCACGACAGTGACGCCGAGGAGCGCTACCTCTTCTACGTCTGCCTGGCGCTGCCCAAACGCCGGCTCTTCCTCTCCTACCGCGACAGCGACGAGAACGGCGCCGCCGAGGCGCCCTCGCCCTTCATCGAGGACGTCAGGCAGATGCTGGAGTCGACCGAGTGCGAACTCCGCGGCCGCGGCTTGGCCGAGGTCGTCCACCGCGTCGGCGACGCCCCGTCGGAGACCGAGCTGGCGCGGGCGATCGCCGGCGGCGGGGCGAGCGCCGACCCGCAGCCGCTGCTGACCCTCGCCGGCGCCACCGATGCGCTCGGCGAGCGGATCAGGGACCGGCTTGCCGGCGCCCGTAGTGCCGAGGCCGCCACTCGGGCCCCCGGCCCGCTCTCGAACCCGGCCGTGATCGCGGCGCTCGGCGAGGTCCACGCCTACGGCGGCACCACCCTGGAGGGATTCGACGTCTGCTCCTACCGCTGGTTCGTCTCGCACGAGCTCTCGCCCCAGCCGCTCGACCCCGCACCCGATCCCCTCGTCCAGGGCGGCATCGTGCACGCCGCTCTCTACTCCCTCTATAAGGAGCGACCCGGCGGCGACCCCCTGCCCCGGCCCGCCTCCCTGGCCGCCTGGGTCGCTCGCGGCCGCGAGCTGGTGGGTGAGATCGCGACGGCAAGAGGGCTCGGTGAGCACCCGGCCGAGCGGGCCATGCTTGCCCGCATCGAGGGCCTGCTCGACCGCTTCCTCGCCGAGGAGGCGCGCCGCGAGCCGGCCGGCTTCGAGCCCTGGCTGCTGGAGGCCGGCTTCTCCGAGTCCGAGCAGGTCGACCAACCGACGCTCGAGATCGACGGCTGGCGCCTGCACGGCGCAATCGACAGAGTCGACCGGGCGGCCGACGGGCGCGCCCTCGTACTCGACTACAAGCTCTCGAGCAAAGTCTCGCCGCGGGTGAAGCTGGAGGAGGAGGCAAAGCTGCAGTTGCAGCTCTACCTGATCGCCGTCGCCGAGCTCTGGGGGGCGGAGATCGTCGGCGGCCTCTACTACCCGCTGCGGGCCAGCTCCGAGCGCCGGCCGCGGGGGCTGGTGCGGGAGGACGCGGCGGCCGACCTCGCCGACTACGGGCTGGCCAAGACCGACAGCGTCGACCAGGAGGAGTTCGACCAGCTGCTCGCCGACGCCCGCCGGCGCGCCGGGGAGATCGTCGCCCGGATGCGAGCGGGGCAGATCGATCGCGACCCCGGCCCGCGCGAGGGGCTGCGCAACCACGGCATCTGCCCGGCCTTCTGCGACTTCGCGCCGATCTGCCGCCGCGACCGCGCGCCGGTCGAGCCGCTGAGCGACGAGGAGGACGAGGGGTGAGCGAGCGCAAGCCAACCGCCGAGCAGCGGGCCGCGATCGAGGCGACGGCCGCAGAGGTCATGGTCGAGGCCGGCGCCGGCACCGGCAAGACCGGGGTGATGGTCGACCGCTACTGCCGCTTGGTCTGCGAGCGGGGCGTCTCCCCCGACGCCGTCCTCGCTTTCACCTTCACCGACAAGGCCGCGGCCGAGCTGCGCCAGCGGATCCGGGCCGAGATCGAGCGCCGGGCGGAGGGCTCCGAGCGCGCCCGCGAGCTGCTCCCACGGCTCGGCAGCGCTTGGGTGACGACGATCCACGGCTTCTGCAACCGGCTGCTCTCGGCCCACCCGGTCGCGGTCGGCATCGATCCCCGCTTCCGCGTGCTGGACGCACCGGAGACCGAGCGGGCCGCCGGCGAGGCCTTCGACGAGGCGCTCGAGATCTTCCTCGCCGCGGGCGACCGCAGCCGCGAGGAGACGGCCGCCGCCTTCGACATCGGCGGGCTGCGAGCGATGGTGATCGGCGCCCACGCCGAGCTGCGCAGCCGCGGCGCGACCGAGCCCCGGCTTCCCGAGCCGCCGCGGCCCGACGTGCAGGCAGCCCTGCGAGACGCCGCCGCGGCCGCGGCTGAGGCGCTCCCCGAGCTGAAGCCCGGCAGCGCCAACCACGACCTGGTCGAGCGAGCGCTCGCCCTGCTCGGGGAATCGGGGGAGATGCCGAGCCTCGACCAGATCGCGGCGCTGCGGACCGCCAGCAAGGCGAAACCGATCGCCGCCTACCGGGAGGCGGTCGAGACCGCGCTGAGCCGGGTCGCCGAGGCGGGCGAGGGCGGCCTCGCCTACCGCCACCTCGCCGAGCTGCTGGAGCTCTTCTCCGCCCGCTTCGCGGTCGCCAAGGAGAGACGCGCCGGCATCGACTTCGAGGACCTGCAGCTGCTCGCCGCGCGCCTGCTCGAGCGAACCGAGACGGGAGCGTCCTACCGAGCCCGCTTCAGCCACCTGCTCGTCGACGAGTTCCAGGACACCAACCGCCTGCAGCTGCGCCTGATCGAAGCGCTGCGCGGGCCGAAGTCCCAGCTGATGGTCGTCGGCGACGAGTTGCAATCGATCTACGGCTTCCGCCACGCCGACCTCGACGTCTTCCGCCGGCGACGTGAGGCGATCGCGGCGAACCCAAACGGAGAGACACTCCCGCTGAGCGGCAACTTCCGCTCCCGCCCCGAGGTGATCGGCGCCGTCAACGCGATCGGCGAGCGACTGCTGGCGGGCTACACGCCGCTGCGGGTCGGCACGCCGCCCTCCCAGCCCGAGCCGCCGGGAGGCGGGCCGGCGGTGGAGATGTTGCTCAGCGGCCGCGAGGGTTGGGACGAGGGTGAGATCCAGCTCGACCCGGTGACCGACGCCCGCACGCCGGCCAACCAGCTGGCCGAGGCGCGCTTCCTCGCCGCCCGCCTGCGCGAGCTCGTCGACCAGGGGGTCGAGCGCGGTTCGATGGTGGTGCTGCTGCGCGCCTTCACCCGCCTCGACGCCCACGAGGACTCGCTGCAGCGCGCCGGCCTGCGCCCTTACGTGGTCGGCGGCCGCGGCTACTGGTCCCAGCAGCAGGTGGCCGACGTCTGCGCCCTGCTGGCGACGACCGCCAACCCGCTCGATGACCAGGCACTGCTGGGCACGCTGGCCTCGCCCGCCTGCGGGGTGACGCCGGACACGCTCTGGCTGCTGCGCGCCGCGGCCGGGCGCGGCCGCCTGCTCTGGCCGGCGGTCGAGCAGGCGACGGGACTGGGCGAGAGCGAGGGGATCGACACCGAGCGCCTCGAACAGATCCCCGCCGACGAGCTGCTGCTGCTGAGCAGGTTCGCCGAGACGCTTACCGGGCTGCGCCGCCGCGCGACCTCGCTCTCTCTGGCCGGCCTGATCGACGCCGCGGTGACGGAGACCGGCTATGACCTCGCCGTGCTGATGCGCTCGGCGGGCGAGATGCGCTTCGCCAATGTGCGCAAGCTGATGCGCCTCGCCGCCGACTTCGAGAGCGCCGAGGGCCGCGATCTGCGCGGCCTGCTCGACTTCCTCGCCGCCCGCGCCGACGCCGACGCCGACGCGCAGGCGGCGACAGCCGTCGAGGGCCACGACGGGGTGCGGATCATGACCATCCACAGCGCCAAGGGGCTCGAGTTCGACGTCGTCGCGATCCCCCACCTCTCGCGCGGCCTGCTTCCCTCCGCGCGAACCCCGCTGCTCACCCTCGGTCGCGAGCCGGAGTCGCCGCGGGTGGGGATGCAGCTGCGCCGGCTCGGCGCCCGCGGGGTCAACCTCTACGCCCAGCGCGGGCTCTGCGAGGAGGCGCAGAAGCGGGAAGCCGAAGAGGAGCTTCGCCTCTTCCACGTGGCGTGCGACCCGAGCGCGCGAGCGGCTGCTGCTCAGCGGCGTGATCAGCCCCTCCCCCCGTCCCGGCGAGAGCGCCGGGAGGCCGTGATCGAGCGGATCGCCGCCGCCTTCGAGATCGATCGCGAGCGGGACTCGAGCGATCGCGGTCGCCGGCGCCCGAGCCGCGACCGGGCCTGGAGGCGACCTTCCCGCCCTCCGAGATCGCGGTCCGCGCTCAATCTCGCCTCTGCCGAGCAGGCGCGGGTCCTGAGCAGCGGTGCGCAAGCGAGGCCGACAGCGGTGCGCGAGACCCGGGCGCGGCCCGGCGCCGCTGGTCGCGCAACGAACGGCCCGGACCGCCGGCGGCCGCTCTCCTACACGGCGATCTCCGCCCACGGGGAGGGCTCCGCGGAAGGGCTGCCCGAGAGCGATCGAGCCCTGCTGAGCGTGCGGATGAGGAGGGCACGAACCGGCGGAGGGCCGGTGCGGGGAATCGGCCGTGCACGCGCTGCTCGAGTGGAGCCAGGCGAACGGCTGGCGGGTGCCCCCGCCGGAGCTGGTCCGCCGCGTGGCGCGATCGGCGGAGGTGAGCACCGGAGACTCGCCGAGCAGGCGCTGCTGGCCCCGGTCCACGCCTGGCTCGACTCCGGCTTCTTCGCCGAGCGAATCGGGACCTGAAGGCCGCGCCGAGGTCCCGCTGCTGGCCGAGGTCGCCGGCACTGTCCTGCGCGGCTCGATCGATCTGCTGGTCGAGCAGGACGGCAGAGCCGCCGCTGATCGTCGACTACAAGACCGACCGCGTCGCCGGCAGGGACGTCGCCGAGCTCGTGGACCGCTACAAGATCCAGCAGGCCATCTACGCGCTCGCGGTTGCCGAGGCCTGGAAGGCCAGAAGTCGAGCTTGCCTACATATTCCTGGAGCGCCCCGAGGAGCCATCTGTTGCCCTCTGGGGACCGAACCAGCTGGCGACGGCTCGTCGCCTACTCGAAGACGAAATCAGCAGGATTTGACGGGGCGCCCTGACCAAGCGCCGGTCAGGACGCCTCGGTGTCGAGCTTGGTGGCAAGCTCGTCCAGCTTGAGCTCCTTCAAGCCCTCGCCCACCGCGTCGAGCTCGGCCGTGCAGTAGGTGACCAGGTCGCGGCCCTCGCCGCAGAGCTCGAGCGTCTCGCGCAGGCCCGCCTGGCCGGAGTCAAGCCGGTCGATGATCTGCTCCAGCCGCTCCACCGCCGCCTCGTAGGAATCAAATTCCGCCCGCGTGCTCTGCTCTTGTTCGTTCGCACTCATATTCACCGGCTATCTTGCTCACTCTCGTCCGCGTCCGCCGCGGGCGGCTCACCTTCGACCGCCGCATCGACCTTGCCGTCGGCGAAGCGCAGTTTGACGTGCTCGGCGGCGACCGCGGTTGCCGTGTCGCTCACCGGCTCGCCCTCGCGGTCCTCAACCAGGGCGTAGCCGCGCTCCAAGGTGCGCTCGGGTTCGTGGGCGCGCAGCGCCACCTCGGCCCGGTGCAGGGCCGCGCGACGGCGCTCCATTTCAGCGCCGGCGGCACGGCGGCGGGCCCGCTCCAAGACCACGCCGGCGAGACGGCGCTGGAAGCCGAGGCGCTCGGCGATGCCGCGCTCCGAGGCGGCGCGGATCTCGCGCGTCTTCTGGTTGAGCGCCAGCCGCTCGCGCCGCAGCGCCCGCGCCGGGCCGCGCGCCAGGGCGACGAGGTGCGGGGTGCGGGCGCGCACGGCCCCATCGGCGGCGCGCGAGAGCACCGCCACGCTGCGCTCGAGGCCCAAACGAGCCAAACCGCAGTCGAGCGGCACGGCGGCCTCGGCGGCGTGGGTCGGGGTCGAGCAGGCGACGGCGGCGACGTCGTCGATCAGGGTCGAGTCACGCTCGTGGCCGACGGCACTGATCACCGGCACCCGCAGCATCGCCACCGTGCGGCAGAGCGTCTCGTCGCAGAAGGCCCAGAGGTCGGCGAGGCTGCCGCCGCCGCGGGTGAGGACGATCGCCTCGACCTGCGGCTGCGCGGCGAGGTCCTGGATCGCCGCGGTGATCGCCGGCGCCGCGTGGCGGTCCTGCACCGGCGCGAAGGCCCAGACCACGGTGCCCGCCCAGCCACGCCGCTCGAGCCCGGCCAGCAGGTCGCGGCGGGCCGCGCCGCCCTCCGCCGTCACCACCCCGATCGTCATCGGCAGCAGCGGCCGCCGCAACTGCCCCTGCAGCTCGAAGAGCCCCTCGGCCTTGAGCTGCTTGCGCAATGCCTCGAGCCGCGCCATCAGGTCTCCCTCGCCGGCCAGGCGCACGTGGGTGGCGCGGAAGGAGAAGCTGGGTGAGGCCTGGCCGCCGCCGGGGTAGTAATCGGGCCCACCGGCGATCACCACTTCGGCGCCGTCGCGCAGGGCGCCCTCGGGCAGCCCCGCCTTGTCGAGATCGTCGAGCCAGATCGCGCAGGGAACCGCGCCCTCGCCGTCGCGCAGCTCGAAGTAGGCCTGCACCTTGCTGCGGCCGACCCCGGTCACCTCGCCGATCAGCAAGACCCGCGCCCGGCGCCGCATCTCCTCCTGCAGCTTGCGGGCGTAGCGCCCGACCGCGAAGGGACCGGGCAGCTCCGGCGCTTTCGCGGCTACGTGGTCTGGTTCCAGCGTCTCGCCCATTGCTTCAGCTCACCGAATACGGGGCGGAGGTCCGACCCCTTCTCGGTGAGGGAATAGGTGACGCGCACGGGGGTCCCGGATTCGACCTCGCGTTCGACCAGGCCCTCGAGCTCGAGCTCGCGCAGGCGCTGGGAGAGCAACCGGTCCGAGAGCCCGGGGACGGCACGCGCCAAGTCAGCGAAGCGCAGCGGCCCCTCGGTGAGCGCCGAGATGATCGCGCCGGTCCAGCGCTTGCCGATCAGCTCGATCGCCGCGTGAAAGTGCGGACAGACGCCGTTTCCGGCCTGATTTTGGGTCCCCGACCCGACCTCCACCTGGTCAAACGAGCTTACCGAACGTAAGTGACGGGCTCTCTCAACCGGTGCAGGGACCGGTCTCGACCGGCTCCAGCGGGCCCCGCAGGGCCTCATCGACAAGCTTGTCGGGAACGGCAAAGCCACCGGGCGCGCCGGTCGTCGTGGCGGCAAAGACGGTGCCGAGGACGCGGCCCCTGGCGTTGATCAGCGGCCCGCCCGAGTTGCCGCTGCGAACGCTGCCGCGCAGGGAGGCGATCGAGCGGCGGATCGGGCCGCGCCCGTAGGAGTCCTCGCTGAGCGTGTCGCGGGTCTCGCCGAGACGGGCCGGGGCAACCGAGTAGGGCCCGTTCTCCGGGTAGCCGAGCACCGCGCCCGCCGTGCCCGAGCTCGGATCGGGAGCGAGCTCCAGCTGCGGCAGGTCGGCATCCACGTGCAGCAAGGCAAGGTCGTTTTCGGGGTCGTAGTGCAGCGGGGTCGCCCGCAGCGAGGCGCCGCCGGAAGTGGTCACGGTGGTGTCTTCCTCGCCGGCGAGGACGTGGGCGTTGGTGACGATCAGCCCCGGGCCGGCGACCCAGCCCGAGCCCTCGACGCCGAGCCCGCAGGCGGTGCCGAGGACCCGCACCACGGAGCCTTCGGCGGCCTCCACGTCGGGGTCGGTCGCGATCGCCGGATCGGGCGCCGCCACCGGCGCCGTCGGGCCGATGATCGAGGGCGCCGGGTCGACCCGGTCGAGCGCGTTCAGGATCGGGCCGGAAGGCGGCAGCACTTCGTTGAGGCTGCGCAGGATCAGCGAGCTCTGCACGTCCCCGCGCAGCCGCGCGGTACCCGGTGCGTGCAGGACCACCGCGCCGAAGACCCAGACCAAGCCCAGGGCAACCGAGGCGATCAGGGCGGCGCCGCCGGCGCCGTCGGCGAAGTGCAGGGCGCCTTTGCCGCGGATCAGGCGCGAGCGCAGCCCCAGGGCGAGGCCCTCCAGCGTCACCGCCACAAGGGCACCGCCAACAAGCGCGCCCAGGGCGGCGCAGAGCGGCGCATAGGGAGATGACGCCCCCTGGTTGAGCACCAGGGGGGCGACGCGGCTGCCCGCCAAAGCGCCCACCGCGAAGCCGACCAGCGTCAGCGTGCCGACGATCAGCCCCTGGCGAAAACCCCAGAGGCCGAGCGCCAAGGTGAAGGCGATGATTGCCCAGTCGAGAACGGTCATCGGTCAAATGATGAGGGACACCCGGTCCCTGCACTACCTTTCACGAAAATGAACCCTCGTTCTCTGGAGGTGGAGCGGCGGCGGCGTCTCGCCACCCGCATGGCTCCGCTGATCTTGATCGGCCTCGTCGCCTTCATCGTCGGCGCCATTGTCGGCCACTCCTCGGGCTCCCCCGAGAAGGATGCCGCCGAGCGCTTCGCCACGGCCTGGGAGAACGGCGAATACGCCGCCATGTACCGCGAGCTGAACCGCGGTTCACAGCGCAAGATCAGCATCAACGACTTCGTCATCGCCTACCGCGAAACCAACCTGACCGCCACCGTGCGCTCGCTGCAAGCCGACTCTCCGGCAGGCGTCGGCTCGGTGGAAGTGCCCGAAGAAAGCAGCCAGGCCAATTCGAGAACCACCGTCTCGGTGCCGATCACGGTCGATACCGTCGCCTTTGGGCCGGTCAGAGCGCCGCTGGAACTGCCCTTCGCCGAAAACGGTGTCGCCTGGGAACGGAGGCTCACCTTCCCCGGCCTGCACGAAAGCGAGCACCTGGAAAGCCAGGTCGAACTCGCCCCCCGCGCCCCGATCCTCGCCGCCGACGGCACCCCGTTGGCCGAGGGCCCGGCGCAAGCGCGCGCCCACCCGATCGGCAGCGAGGCAATCGACGTCACCGGTGAAGTCGGCAGCCCCGAAGAAGACGAATTGGAAGCGCTCGCCCGTCAGGGCTTCGCTCCCGAAACCCCGGTTGGGTTGACCGGGCTGGAGCGCGCCTTCAACGCCCGCCTCGCCGGCAAGCCCGGCGGCTCGCTGCTGGCCGCCAGCGACACCGATGGCTCGACCCGGATCCTGGCCGAAGCCAAGCCCAAGCCCGGCGCCCCGGTTAAGACCACGATCGACACCGGCCTGCAGGAATCGGCCGTCTCGGCCCTCGCCGGCCGGGTCGGCGGGATCGCCGTGCTCGACGCGCGCAACGGCGACATCCGCGCCCTCGCGGGCCAGGCCTTCTCCGCGCCCCAGCCGCCGGGCTCGACCTTCAAGATGATCACCACCGCCGCCGCATTGCAGAAGGGCGTCGTCTCGCTCGACGACGAATTCGAAATCACCAGCGGCGCCAACGTCGGCGGCCGCTTCATTGAAAACGCCAACGGCGAGCTCTGCGGCGGCACCTTCCGCCAGGCCTTCGCCGAGTCGTGCAACGCCGACTTCGCCCCGTTGGGACCGAAGATCGGCAACGACGACCTGGTCGCGATGGCCGAAAGCTTCGGCTTCAACGCCCCGCCGGCCCTCTACGCGCCGAAGATCATCGCCCAGGTCGAACCGGCCGAATCGACCCTTCCGACCGATATCGGCGAAGAAGTCGACCTCGGGGTCAGCGCGATCGGCCAGGGTGAGGTCCTCGCGACGCCGCTGGAGATGGCGAGCGTGGCGCAGACGATCGGCAACGGCGGCGTGCGCGAGCCGACCTCGATCGTCGCCAACTCGAAGCTGCGGCCCGACGCCAAGCCGGTGCGGGTGATCTCGAAGAAGATCGCCAACGAGCTGACCGAACTGATGATCGGCGTCGTCACCGGGGGAACCGGCACGGCCGGCGCGATCCCCGAGGCACAGGTGGCGGGCAAGACCGGCACCGCCGAGCTGGGTCCGAAGCCCGGCGAAGAGGAATCCGAACACCCCCAGCAACGCAAGGACGCCTGGTTCGCCGCCTTCGCCCCGGCCGAAAAGGCAAAGCTGGCGGTCGGGGTGCTGCTGGTCGAAGCCGAAGCGGCGGGCGGCGAAGTGGCCGCGCCGGCGGCGTCAGAAGTGCTCTCGGCGGGACTCTGAGTGGTCCCAAAGGGTGGTGGGTACCGCCCTCTCGAAGCACTTGAGGCTCCGAGTTCATGCTCGGAGCCCGCCTTCGCTTGAAGCTCCTCCAGCTAGAGGTCGAGTTTTACTTCGGCCGGGCCTTCGGGGCCGGCGATGAAGAGCGTCAGGGGGCGGTTCTCCGAGGCGACGGAGGGGAGTTCGAAGAGGACCAGGGAGCCCTCGATCGGGCCCTGTTGGGGGGTCGAGTCCGGGGCCGGGATCGGTTCCTGGGGCTCGACCTCCCCGCCGGCGGGGAAGGCGTAGAGGCTTTCGGACGGGATCGCTTCGAAGGTCTCCTCGTCGGCGTCTTTGATCGTGAACGAGTCGGCGAGCTTCTGGGTCTCTTCGCTCTTGTTCTGGACTTCGAGGAAGACGCCGAAGTAGGTCGAGCCTTTTTCGGGCGGCTCCTGGCCTACGAGGTAGGCCGAGTCCTCGTTGTCGTTGGGGTTGAGGAAGCGCGAGAAGACGACCTGGTACTTGAGGTCGCCCAGCTCGACGACCTCGCCCTCGGCGACGTCCTTGGAGTCGCTCGAGTAGCCGCAGGCGTACACGGTCATCGCAATCAGGCCCATTAGGAGGGCGGCAAGCAGCGGCAAGACGAGTCGGGTGCGGCGGGGCATCAGCGGCGAGAGCCTATAAGACCGGGCTCAGGGAATACCGGTCGCGTGGGGGTTGCCGCCGGCGACCGCGACGCGCTCGTCCTCGAGGCCGCCGGCCTCGAGCAGCTCGCGCAGCCTGCGCAGCGCCTCGCGCCAGCGCCGTTCATAGGGAATCGAGCCCGCCGAGAGGACCTCCAGGCCCCGATCCACCGGGTTTGTGGGCTCGGTCCAGAAAGAGACACGGACCGTTGTCAGCGGGCCCGGACCCTCCTTCAGCTCCCAAAGAGTGGTCGAAGGGATGCGGTTGGCGCGCCCTCCGCGACCGTGCTCGACCAGGCGATGCGGCGCCTTCTCCTCGACGATCGTCGTGTCCATCCAGATCCGCCGCGGCCGCACGGCGATGCGAAAGCGCGCCCCGGCGCCGATCCCGGTCGGCTCGATCCTGGTCAGGTGGAAGTCGGTGAGGAAGTGGTCGGTGAAGGCCGGCCGCAGGGAGAGGTCGGCGACCGCCCCAAAGGCGCGCTCGCGCGGCACGTCGATCTCGATCTCTGCGCTGACCGGGCCCATGCGGCGCGATTCTATGCCCAGGTTGGTTTCGCAGTCTCCAATTGCGGGAAATCCCCGATGTGGTGCCGCGGAGCCCCGGCTAGCATCGACCCCCGGAGACACCGGGAAGGAGTCAGCAATTACCACCAGTCTCGCTACAAGCATCGCCAGCCTGATCGCCGGAGCCACCCCGGGAACAGGAACATACTTTTGCGCCTCGTGTGGAACGCAGCTCTCGCTGCGCGAGAACGATCAGCTCCCCGACTGCCCGCGCTGCGGCGCCGCAGACTACGAGCGCGACTCGATCTTCGAGGCCAGACAGGACCACGGGCAGACCGCCGAAATGGCGCTTGTCAGCGCCGTCTCCAGTCCCGACTGGTTGGAGGCGGCGCGGGCGATGCTGAAAGGTTCGGGCCGCTACGTCACCCTGCGCGGAGATGACGGTGAGATTGAGATCTTTCCGGTCGCCCAGGGCTGGACCCGGATCGGGCGCAGCGCCACCGCCGACATCCGCCTCGACGACCCCAGCGTCTCGCGCCGCCACGCCCTGATCGTCTCCGAGCGGCCCGACTCCCTGCGCGTCCTCGACGACCGCAGCCTCAACGGCGTCTTCCTCAACGGCCAGATCATCGAATGGGGGCGCATCGCCGACGGTGACGAACTGGCGATCGGCCGCTTCCGCCTCTTCGCGCTCGAAAACTGATTTGCGGAAATTCCGGCCTCCCCCGCCCGTAGCATGGGCGCGTGAGCACGAATCCCGATCCGCCTGAGGTTGCCGCGGAGAAAGCCCGCGAGCGCCTCCACGAGGAGATAGAGCGCGTCCGCTCAGGCGTCGAAGAGATGCTGACCGAGCAGGAAAACGGCATCGACGAGACCGAGCTGCGCCGCGAACTGGACGCGATCCGCGAGGAAACCAACTTCCTCCTCAAGCGCCGAGTCCGTAAGGCCGAGAAGCGCCTAAACAAGCGCATCGACAAGACCAATCAACGCACCGACGCCTTGGAACAGCGCCTGGACCAAGTCGAGCAAGACCGCCAACACGCCGAGTGGCGCATCCACACGAACACTGAGCAAATGCTCGACGCCCTCCTGCAGGAGATCCGCGCCATCGCGGACCTCCTAACCCAGCGCTGACCAGCCTTCCGGTGCGCTTTATGCACCCAGCGGGAGCAAAAGGCGCACCGGAAGCCGGAAGCTCGAGGCGAACTGAGCATCTGGACCCTGGGCGACCTCGGAAGAGGTGGGGCCCTCCCACGAAAGCTCAGGCGACCACGCTACGCAGCACCAGGACGACTCAGCTGCGCGACGGCTTTCGTGGGAGGGCCCCACCTCTTCCACCTGCGCGACGGCTTTCGGGGGAGGGCTCCCGCCGCTCCCCCACCACCTCACTCAGTCGAGATGCTCGGGTCTGCCTGAACCTTGTGGGGGACGACCATCATGAAGTTGCCAGTGGCATCGGCCGCGAGGCTGAGTACCCGGTCTGCCTCGTCGTCTTGACCGGTGGCCCGCAGTTCGGTTGCGTAAGCACCCAAGAGGTCATCGATGTCGAGTAGGCCCTCAGCATCCAGGTCTTTGAGCTCCACCTTGGCGCCCTCGCCGAGCCGCCGCTTGATTGCGTCGTCGTCGATGCCGAAGGCGTTGTGGCGGACGTAGACGCGGCCGCCGGTCATGCCGGCGCAGGCCCAGGGGCCGAGGTCACCGAGGACGATCGCGCGGCCTGAGGTCATGTACTCGAAGGCAAACCCCTTGGCGTTGGCGCGGTCGACGATGCAGCCGCGGCTGTCGTCAATTGCCTCCTCCGGTTCGCCTGCCAGCACCACGTCGGCGCCGGAGAGGCGGATGCAGAAGCGCGAGTCGGCCGAGCCCTGGACGAAGAGGCGGCCGCGCTGAGCGCCGTAGGCGAAGGACTTGCCGACCGAGCCGTTGACCCGCTGGCCCTTGGCACCCTTGCCCTTCAGCACGGCGATCGAGCCGCCCAGCATCGTCTTGCCGACACCGTCCTGGGCGCCCCCCTCGATCCGGATCGCGACGCCGTAGGAGTTGAAAGCGCCGAGGCCCTGGCCGGCGACCGAGCCGCCGTTGAACTCGAGACTGGCGAGCACGTCGTCGTTTGACTCCGGACCGTCGTCGAAGATCCGCGAACGCGCGATCGCGCCGGAGAGCTCGGAGCCGAGCACGCGGTCGTTGGCGTCGGTGGCGCGGGGGAACTCGTTGTGGATCGTGCGGCCGGAGCAGATGTCACCGGCGAGGCCGGCGATCTGGGTCGAGGCCTGCTTGGCCTCCATCCGGATCGGCCGGGCGACGACCATGCCCGCCTCGGCGCGCTGATCTTCGCCCTCTGCCACCGGCAGGTCGATCGGCTCGAGGTCGAGGAACTCCTCCAGCGGCGTGATCAGCGGCGCCAGGTCGACCGTGTCGTGGTGGGCAACCTGCTCGAGCAGGTCGTAGCGGCCGACCAGGTCCTGGGCGCGCTCGTAACCGAGCGAGGCGACGACCTGCTTGACCTCCTCGCCCATCGCCTGGAAGAAGCGGGCGCAGCTCTCGGCGGCCGTGTCGATCTCCTGCGGCGTGAACTTCTTCAGGCCGTGCTCCTGGGCCTGCTCGACCGTCTCGATCTGGGTCGCAATGCCGACGTGACAGGTGTCGAGCTGGCAGCCGCGGCAGATCGTGCAGCCGAGGCTGACCATCGCCAGGGTGCCGAAGCCGACCCGGTTAGCGCCGAGGCAGTGCAGCTTGACGATGTCGTGGCCGTGGCGGTAACCGCCGTCGGCCCAGATCTCGACCCGGTTGCGCAGCCCGGCCTCCATCAGCGCCCGGTGCACGGCGCGGGTGCCGATGTCCGAGGGCAGGCCGACGTGGCGCAATGCGTGCTGGCGGGCGGCGCCGGTGCCGCCCTCGAAGCCCGAGAGGGTGATGATGTCCGCCCCCGCCTTGGCGATGCCGAGGCCGATCGTGCCGATGTTCGGCACCACCGGCACCTTGACCGAGACGCGCACGTCGGGGTTGACCGTCTTCAACTCGTCGATCAGCTCGGCGAGGTCCTCGATCGAGTAGAGATCGTGGTTGTTGGAGGGCGAGATCAGGTCGGTGCCCGGCGCGGCGTTACGGGCGGCGGCGACCTTCTCGGAGACCTTCTTGCCGGGCAGGTGGCCGCCCTCGCCGGGCTTGGCGCCCTGGCCGATCTTGATCTCGGCCAGGTAGGAGGAGTTGAGCATCTCCGCCGAGACGCCGAAGCGCCCCGAGGCGACCTGCTGGCCGCGCCACTTGCGGTAGTGCCCGTACATGTCGCGGATCTCGCCACCCTCGCCGTTGACGCAGAGCACGTTGATCGACTTCGCCGCCTCGGCGTAGGCGCGGAAGGCGGGCTCGGACTGCGAGCCGAAGCTCATCGAGGAGATCACCACCGGGTAGTCGTGGTGGCCGATCCCGGCGTCGACGTTTGCCGGGTCGACCGGATCACGATCGCCCTTGAGACCCATGATGTGGCGCATCGAGATCGGGCTCTGCTGCTCGAGGTCGCGGACCTTCTGCGAGTAATCCTCGTAGGAGCCGGTGCCGTTCGCGGTCGCGATCGCCGCCTTGTAGACCTTGGGGTAGAAGCGGAACGTCTTCGCCGGTTTCGCGTCTTCGTCGCCGGCGAGCACGCGGGCGCGCTCGTTGGTGTCCTCGTCGAGGTCGGTGAAGCCGAAACCGGCGCGATCGGAGGCGGCAAAGGCCTCGGTCATGAAGATCTCGGTCAGCTCGGGCTTGATCCCGATCGAGGAGAACTGGCGGGCGTAGCCGCGCACCTCGTGGATGCCGATCGTCGAGATCACTTTCTCCATGCCCTTGTTGAGCGCGTCGCAGAGGTTGGAGACGTCTGACTCGTAATCCTCGACGCAGACCACTTCGACCATCGTGTAGGGACAGACGCCGTTGGCGCCGAGGCCAAGGGCCAGCATCGTGTCGTGGACGTTGCGGATCGCCGCCGAGCGCAGCACCAGGCCGCAGCGGCGCCGCAGGTTCTCCTCGCCCGGCTCGACCTTGAAGCCCTTCAGCGCCTGGTCGACGGCGGAGGTGGCGAGGTGCGGGTCGAGGTAGCGACGGTCGGCGTCATAGACGGTGCGGTCGGTGAGCACGAGCAGCTCGGCGCCGTCGCGGACTTTCTTCACCGCTTCCTGCTTGATCCGCTCGATCGCGCCGCGGGTCGTCTCGGACTCCAGCAGCGAGATGTCGACCACGTCGGCGCGGCCGCGGAACTCCTCCCAGAGGTCCTCGAGCAGGTAGGTGCGGTGCTTGCGGGCGATCGCCCGGTAGGTCTTGTCGGAGAGCGGCGCCAGGCCGTGGTGGCCGCCGAGGATCACCGGGAAGGCGGTCTCGATCGTGCCGGTGTCCTCGCCGGCGGCATCGATCGAGGGGCGGCGGCCGAAGATCGTGCGGGTGGAGAAGTGCTCCATCTCGCGTTCGCGGTCGATCGCCGGGTTGGTGACGACGGCGACCGTCTCCTTGAAGTAGTCGGCGAGGTTCTGGCGCTCCGGTGAGAGCGCCGCCAGCGGCCCGTCGTAGCCCAGCGAGCCGACCGGCTCGGCCGTTGGAGGCCATCTGCTGGACCAGTTTGACGTCGTCGCGCTGCCAGCCGAAGCCGGCGAGGACGCGGTCGCTCACCTTGACCGGCTCCTCGGGGCCGGCGTCGGAGTAGCCCGGCACCTCCTCGCCCTCGAGCGGCCCGCCGGTCTCCAGGGCGCGGTCATAGGCGGCCGCGTCATCGGCGCCGTTACGGCGCAGCCAGCTCTCGCGGACGATGCGCAGCATCGCGTCGTGGGCGTGCAGGGTCGAGCGCTTGTGCTCGCGGTCGATCATCACCAGCGCCTTCTCGCCGGGGGCGAGCGGCTTGGGCTCGGAGACCATCGCGTTGACCGGGACGACGCCCGGCTCGGAGCTGAAGACGTAGTCGTCGGTGGTCTCGACCTGCCAGAGCGGCCGCAGGCCGAGCGCGTCGGAGGAGAAGACGCATTCGCCGGAGTGGCGGGCAATCAGCGCAACCGGGCCCTGCGCGAACGGGCCCATCGCCTGGTGCAGGTACATGTAGAAGCGGTGCAGCTCGTCCGGCATGCGGCGGATCTCTTCGACGATCGGCGGCACCACCATCTCCATCGCCTCGGCGAGGCTGAGCCCGTCGCGGCTGACCAGGGTGTCGATCGTGCGGTTGAGGTCCTGGGAGTCCGAGCCGCCCGGCTGGATCGGCACGCCGAGCATTTTCGCCTCCTGGCGCAGCTGGGCGATCGTGTTGATCTCGCCGTTGTGGCCGAGCACCGAGAAGGGCTGGACGCGCTTGAAGGAGGGCCAGGTGTTGGTCGAGTAGCGGTTGTGGCCGAAGCTGCCGATCGTCTCGAAGCGCTCGTCGCGCAGGTCGGGGTAGTACTCGCCGAGGATCTTCGGCGCGCCCATCACCTTGTAGACGCAGGTGGTGGCCGAGAAGGAGGGGACGTGGACGTCGAGGCGCTGCTCGAGCTCGATCAGCAGGTCGAAGAGGACGCGGTCGCGGCGCGAGGCGTCGGCGACGAGGCCGGCGAGCTGCCAGAAGTGCGGCTCCTCCTCGCGCGCGGTCGGGCCCAGCGCGGGCGAGTCGACGACGCCGATCCGCTCGGCGAGGATGCGGAAGCCGCCCTGGCCGAGCAGCTCACGGGCGTCGTGCTGGATCCGCTCGAGGTCCTGCGAGCGCTCGACGAAGATGTGGGCGACGGCGAAGGCGTCGTCGAGGGTCAGCGAGGGGTCGTGGCCGCCGGAGCGGACCTCCTCGGCCCAGATCTTGCGCGGCAGGTCGAGCAGCAGCCCGCAGCCATCGCCCTCGCCGTCGACGTTGCCGGCGCGGTGGAGCATCTTCTGCAGGGCCGGGATCGCCAACTCGATTGGCGCGTGGCTGGGCGTCGCGTCCTTGCGGACGGAGGCGTAGATCGCACAGGCATCCTTGTCCTCGACGCTGGGCGGCGAGACAAGCGGCCTATAGGCACGCTCTGGCGAGTAGCGGACTGGGACGAGCAGACAAGCTGACCTCCCGGGTTCCGCGCCTTCTTCGAGCGGGCGCGCGACGGGTTGACGGGTCCGAGAATTATAGGGGCGCCAGGAGCCCCGTCGCGACAAATCGGCGTTTCGCCGCAAATAGCGCCAAAAACCATCCCCTGGCCCCGAACTGCATCAACTTGTCTTTCCAGCAGGCGGAGAAGTTGATGCAGTTCGCTAGGCCCAGCCGGCGGGCTCGAAGCCGCCCTCGGGCTGGACGCCGATCAGCAGCGCCGTGACCGGGGCCTCGGAGCGGTTGAGGATCGTGCGGGTGGCCGGTGGCTCGACCGAGGCGAAGGTGCCGGCGGGCGCCGGGTGATCCTCGCCCTCGATCCGCAGCACTGCTTCGCCCTCGAGAATCGCGTAGAGCTCGACCTGACCGCTCTCTGCCTCGTCGTGCTCGGGTATCTGCCCACCCGGGTCGATTTCGACCAGGTTGAAGCCGAAGGCTGAGGTGCCGAGCGCCTTGCGCGCCAGCCGCCAGGTCGAGTCACCCGAACCCTCCATCGACTCGAACTCGTCGCGATGCTTGATCGTGAAGCCGCCGGCCATCAGCGGCTCCAGTCGGGTTCCGAAGCGTTCTTGGCGAGCACCTTGGGCTTGCCGCCCTTGTAGGGAATGCTGACCACCTTGTGGCCGGGGCCCGGTTCGAAGCCACCCAGGCTGCCGAGCACGAGCTTGCCGTCGCTGGAGAGCGCGGTGCCGACGAAGCCGACCTCGCGTTCCTTGGTCAACGCCCGTTCGGAGCCGGTCCTCGGGTTGACGGTAACCGCGTAGGTCGTGTCCTGACCGCCGAACTCGGCGAGCAGTTGCTTACCGCCGGCCGACCAGGCGGTGGGATCCAGGCCCGAGAGCAGCGGACCGACCTTGGTGTGGGTCAGCCGCTTGACCGCCTTGCCGTTCGGCTTCATCAGGAAGAGGTCGTTCTTGGGCCCGTACTTGCGGCTCTTTTCGCCGAGGTGCTTGACGAAGACGATCTTTTCGTTCGGACCCCAGAGCGGATCGAGGGAGCGGTGGTCGGTGGTCAGCTGCTGCGGCTCTTCCGCAGCCACGCTGACGGCTCCGGGGGGAAGGACGTCGATCCGGTAGACGTCACTGCGAGGCGGGAAGTTTTCGTTCGGCGCTTTGGCGTAGACCAGCTGCGCGCTGCCTCCGGGGGCAAAGCTGACTCCGGAGAAGTACCCCTGGTCGATCGTGTGCTGCGCCCCGCCGGCGAGATCAACTGTGACGAGCCGCTGCTTGCCGTTCTCGGGGCCGCGCAGAACCGCGATCGTGCTCGAGTCAGATGACCAGGCGAAGACAAACGGGTCCTGCCAGTTGCTCATCAGCTTCTTCGGGGCGCCGCCCGCCGCGGGAGCGACCATCAGGTCAGCCGGCTGATTGCCCTTGCCCAGGCGGTAGAAGACGATCGTCTGCCCGTCAGGCGATACCCGCGGATTCGACCCAAGGCCGACCTTGCGCGCCCCCGAGCCGTTGTCGTTGGCGACATATACGGTCGGGTTGAAGGGGTTGCGGGTGAAGACGAGCGTCGCCTGCGAGCTCGCCGGGACGACAAGGCACCCCACCAAGACGGCGAGCACCGCGATGCGCTGAAGGCTTCGCCTCACACCCGAGATCCTAGAGACTCGGCCCGCGGCTTTCGATCGATCGATTGACCCACGCATGCGGTGGTGAATCGATCAAACGCCGCGGCGACTAGAGCTCGGGCACGTCAGCCCCGTGGGGGCTGAAGGGGAGGCGGCGGACCTCGGCCCAGTCGGCGCAGCGCTGCTCGAGGGCCTCGGCGACGTGGCCGGCCTCCTGCCAGGTGGTCCAGACGAGGACGGTGGGGCCGGCGCCGGAGATCGTCGCGCCGAGGGCGCCCAGCTCGACGGCGCTGTCGACCAGGTCCATCGAGCGGGGGTAGAGCTCGCGGCGGCGCGGCTGGTGGATGCGATCGACAAGGCCGGCGGTGACCAAGTCGAGGTCGGCCGTTTGCAGACCGAGGACGAGGCGCGAGGCGGCGGAGACGTTGGCGACCGCGCCGGCGAGGGGAACTTCGACGGGGATCGCCTGGCGGGCGCGTTCGGTCGAGACCTCCTCGGCCGGGATCACGGCGATCCCCTCGAGGCCGCTCGGCGGGTCGAAGCGGACCGCGCTCGGCTCCTCGTCCTCCCCCGCGCCGCAGATCACGAAGCCGCCGTAGATCGCCGCGGCGACGTTGTCGGGGTGGCCCTCCAGCTCGGTCGCCTTGACCAGCATCTCCTCCTTGCTCAACGCCAGCTCGAAGAGGTGATCGGCGGCAAAGAGGCCGGCGACGATCGCCGCGGCGCTCGAGCCCAGCCCCCGCGCCAGCGGGATCTCGCTCTTCAGCCGGAAGGCGATTCCATCGGCGGAGTGCAGGGTCTCGAAGGCGCGCACGATCAGGTTGTCGCGGCCGGTCGAGACCTCAAGCCCACCTGGGTCGAGCGAGAACTCACCCGTCTCCTCGACCTCCAGCTCGAGAAAGAGTGAGACCGCCGCGGCCAGAACGTCGTACCCGGGCCCGAGGTTGGCCGACGAGGCAGGGACGCGGACCAGCCGGCGCCGGACGGTCATCGACGCCTGCCCTCGGAGCCAAACCCCAGACGAACAATCCACTCCGAGAGGAGCGGGTCGACCGCCTGCCATTCGCCTCCCAGACGTTGAAGGTGACCCATCCCCGCGAGTGTGTCACGTGCGTGCTGCGCCCCGCCCTTGGAGAGATTGAAGCGAACCAGCGTGCGCTCGTTGAACAGCGACTCATCGCCGAATGCGAATGCCGCCAAGACCGCCTGCTCGTTACGACTCAAACCATTCCAAGCCGCCTCCAGCGCCTCGCTGTGCTCAGCGAACACCGCCTCCAGCGTCGCCTGCCACAGCTCCGGCGTCGCCTCCCCTCCTCTCGGGGTCTGCTCCCAAAGGTGGTGAGAGAGGAGCATCGCCCGCTGCGGATGCCCTTTTGCGACCTCAACCAGCGGGCCCAGAACCGGGTCGGCATTTCGGCCGTCCGCTTCGAAGCGCGAGCCAATGTATTCGATCAAATCGGAGTCGCGCAGCGGATTGAGGTGAAAGACGCGTGCCTGATCGAAAAACGGTCGCCCATGCTCTCCGAAAAGTTGCTGCATCAGGCTTGGATGCGAACCGGCAAAAACATAGGCAGCGGCGTCTCCATGGCGCTGGATGTGGCTGCGAAACAGGCCGTCGATACCACCACCCACGGCCAACAGCTCTTGGAACTCGTCAAATACGACGAGGGTTCTCGTGCCATCGCGCTCAAACAGCGTTCGCGGTAGATCGAGGAGGCCGGCGAGAACGCGGCTGGCCTCCGCCCGCCGGCTGGCCTGGGCCTCTACGCGCACCGGGCCTGCGCCGAGGCTCAACTTAGGCCTGAGGGTCTCGATCGCTGAGACCGCGACGCGCCTCAGAGGTGAGCGCAGGCGACCGTATGCTTCTTCCATTCGCCTGGCCAAATCGGGCGCCGAGAGGGCACCGTAGAAGTCGACCTCGACGTAGTTCATGCCGGCCCGTTCGGCGTCCCTGCCGACACGGCGCAGCAGGCTTGTCTTCCCATAGCGCCGTGGGGCCGAAAGCCTGCTCGCGTGGCCGCCCTCTGCCAGCTCAAGAAGGCGCCGGGCCTCGTCCTCTCGATCGATCAGATCCTCCGGCTCAACCGGCCGGTTGAAGGTAAACGGATTAAGCTCCATGGCCGCACAATACCAATGGGTATTGGATTACATACTCATTAGAACTTATTTTCAGGCAAATACCGCGCGCTCGACCGCGCTGAGGTCGTTCTCGCAGTTGATCACCGCGGGCGCTTTGGAGAGGGCCGTGTCGGGGTCCTTGAGGCCGTGGCCGGTGAGGACGCAAACGACCGTCTCCGGCGGCGGCTCTCCCTCCACCGTGGGCAGGCCGTGGGCGAGCAGACCGGCGACCGACGCGGCCGAGGCAGGCTCGCAGAAGACGCCCTCGCCGGCGGCGAGCCAGCGGTAGGCATCGAGGATCTGCTCGTCGCTGACCGCGGCGACGCGGCCGCGCGAGCCGGTGAAGGCGGCCATCGCCTCCTCCCAGCGGGCCGGGTTGCCGATCCGGATCGCCGAGGCGACGGTCTCGGGGTTGGCGACCGGCTCACCGCGGACCAGCGGCGCGGCGCCCTCGGCCTGGAAGCCGTAGAGGATCGGGGCGGTGCCGGCCTCCTGGAAGCCGCGCCAGTAGGCGGTGACGTTGCCGGCGTTGCCGACCGGTATCGCCAGCGCCCCCGGCGCCTCGCCCAACTCCTCGATCACCTCGAAGGCGGCGGTCTTCTGGCCTTCGATCCGGTGTGGGTTGACCGAGTTGACCAGCTCGATCGGGTGCTTGTCGGCGAGCTCGCGGACGATCCGCAGGGCGTCGTCGAAGTTGCCCTGCAGGGCGACGACGCGGGCACCGTGCATCAGCGCCTGGGCGAGCTTGCCGATCGCGATCTTGCCCTCGGGCACGATCACCGCGCCGCGCATCCCCGCCCGCGCCGCGTAGGCGGCGGCGCTGGCGGCGGTGTTGCCGGTAGAGGCGCAGATCACTGCCTCCGCCCCGCGGCCCTTGGCCCGCGAGACGGCGACGGTCATGCCGCGGTCCTTGAAGCTGCCGGTTGGGTTGGCGCCCTCGAACTTGAGGTAGGCGCGAGCGCCGATCCGCTCGGAGAGCCGCGGCGCCTCAACCAGCGGGGTCGAGCCCTCGTTCAAGGTGACCACCGGGTCGCCGGGCTCCAACGAGAGGCGCTCCCTGTAGCGCTCGATCAGCGGCGCGGGGCTCAAACGAAATCCTCTTCGATCACCCGGATCGAGCGTGGCGGCGCGCGCAGCACGTCGAGCGCGTCGATCGCCTCCAATGCCGCAGCAAAACGCGACTCGAGGCACTCGTGGACGACCATCACCAGGCGGGCGTCCTCGCCCACGCCACGCTGGACGACGCTCTTGACAGAGACGCCTTCGTCGCCGAGCACCTGGGCGATCTGGCCGAGCACCCCGGGGCGGTCGGCGACCGAGAGGTGCAGGTAAAAGGATGAGGAGACATCGTTGACGATCGGCAGCTTCACCCGGGTCTCGTGAACCGGCGCGTCGCCGCTGAGGATCGAGACGACGTCGCCGAGCACCGCCGAGGCCGTCTGCACTCCCCCGGCCCCCGGTCCCGACATCGTCACCTCAGTGATCTCCGGCGCCTCGACCATGACCGCGTTGAAGGGGCCCTCGACCGGGGAGAGCGGGTGCCCGCCGGAGAGGAAGCAGGGGAAGACGCGGACGCTGATCCCGTCCTCGCGCCGTTCGGCGACGCCGAGCAGCTTCAGCGAGAGGCCGAGCTCCTTGGCGTAGGCGAGGTCGCCCTGTTTGATCTGCTCGATCCCCTCGTAGGAGACCTCGTCTAACGTCACCGGCGTGTGGAAGGCGAGGCGGGCGAGGATCGCCATCTTGGCCGCCGCGTCGGCGCCGCTGACGTCGGCGGTCGGGTCGGCCTCCGCGTAGCCGAGCTCCTGCGCCCGGGCGAGCACCTCCTCGTAGGCGGCGCCGGTCGAAGCCATCTCGCTGAGGATGAAGTTGGTGGTGCCGTTGACGATGCCGAAGACCTTGGCGATCTCGGTGACGCCAAAGCTCTCCTGGATCACGCGCACGATCGGGATCACCCCGGCGACGGCCGCCTCGAAGCGCAGCTGCACCCCGGCCTCCCGGGCGGCGGCGAAGAGCTCCTCGCCGTGCTGGGCGAGCAACTGCTTGTTGGCCGTGACCACCGGCCGTTTCGCCCGCAGCGCCTCGAGCACGTAGGCGCGGGCGGGCTCGGTGCCGCCGATCAGCTCGACGACCAGGTCGGATTTGGCGAGGATCTCGCCGAAGTCGCCGCTCTTACGGGTCAGCGCCCCGCTGATCGCGGGCCGGCGACCGCTCGCCGCCTCAACCGCCTCGGCCCGCGCCTCGACCAGCTCGGCGAACGCGCCACCGACCGTGCCGCGACCGAGCAGCCCGATGCGGAGGACTTTCGAGGGTTCCTCAGACATCGCGGGAGGTCAGGTCCTCATAGGTCTCGCGGCGCACGACCACGCGGGCATCGCCCTCACGGCAGAAGATCACCGGCGGCCGCGGCACCCCGTTGTAGTTGCTCGCCATCGCGTAGCCGTAGGCGCCGGTGGCGGGCGTAACCAGCACGTCGCCCACCGCCGGGGAGGAGAGCTTCGCGTCGCGGACGATGATGTCGCCGGACTCGCAGTGCATGCCGGCGATCGTCGCCGTGCTCGCCGCCGACTCGGCGGCGCGGTCGGCGATCAGCGCTTCGTAGCGCGAGCCGTAGAGCATCGGCCGCAGGTTGTCCGACATGCCGCCGTCGACGGCGACGTAGGTGCGGACGCCGGGGATCTCCTTGACCGTGCCGACCCGGTAGGCGGTGAGGCCGGCGTTGCCGACCAGCGAGCGCCCCGGCTCGATCAGGATCCGCACGCTCTCGCCAAAGACCTCGGCGACGGCGCGCGCCTTGACCTCGACGTAGGCATCGATCGAGGGCGGCTCGTCCTCGGCCGTGTAGGCGATGCCGAGCCCGCCGCCGACGTTGACGACCTTGCACCACTCGCCCGCCAGCTCGCCGAGCGCCCGGATCGCCAGCGTGTATGGCTCGAGCTCGAAGATCTGCGAGCCGATGTGGGCGTGCAGGCCGGTCAGCTTGAGCAGGTCGGAGGCGAGCACCCGCTCGATCGCCCGCGCGGCCAGGCCGTCCTCGAGGCCGAAACCGAACTTCGAGTCGAGCTGGCCCGTCTGCACGTAGTCGTGGGTCGAGGGCTTGATCCCGGGCGTCACCCGGACGAGGACGTCCTGGGGCGCATCGAGCAGCCGCTCGCAGCGATCGATCTCGTCGAAGGAATCGAGGATCAGGTGGCCGACACCGGAGCGAGCGGCGAGGAGGATCTCCTCCTCGCTCTTGTTGTTGCCGTGCATGTGAATGCGGGCGGGGTCGAAGCCGGCGCGCAGCGCCATGTGCAACTCGCCGCCGGAAGCGACGTCGACCGAGAGCCCCTCCTCGGCGAAGAGCCGGTAGGCGGCGGTGCAGGGCAACGACTTGCTGGCGAAGAGGACTTCCGCGTCGGCCCCGCGGCGCTCGAAAGCCGCACGGTAGGCGCGGGCGCGATCGCGCATGTCGTCCTCGGCGTAGACGTAGGCCGGCGTGCCGAACTCCGCCGCCAGATCGACGACGTCACAACCGGCGATCTCGAGGTGCCCGCGCTCGTTGATGCGGCTCTTGCCGGGGTACACGGGCGACCCCTCGATCGGGTCCGCCACCGCCCCGCCCTGTGCGCGCTCCGCCATAGGCGGGCATTGTGACGGTTGAACGGGGAGCGGCGACTAGCGGCCGGCTATTTTTTGCCGCCGAGCAGGCCGCCGACACCTTTGACGACTTCGTCGACGGTTTTGCCCACCGTCGATTCCGGACCGGCCACGCTTTCGACGACGTTTTCGGTGGTTTCGGTCACGCCGGTGCTGCCGAGCGCCCCGCCGGTGGCTTCGTCGACGCCGGAAACCGTTTTGTTGACGGTTTCGGTGACCGCTCCCAAGGTCGATTTGCTGCCACCCGCCGCGCCGCCAGATCCGGTTCCGGGACTGGAGCCACCCCCACCGCCGCCTCCTCCCGGAGCGGGGCTCGAGCTGGCCGAGCCGCTCGGTGAGGAACCGCTCGGGGCGCTGCCCCCCTGCCCGGCCGGGGTGGACGGAGGCGCTTCCGCGGCGGGCGAGCCCGCAGCGGCCGTCGGCGATGCGTCGACCGCGACTTGGTTGGCCTGCTTCGCGGTGGACTGGCCATTGCCGTTCGGGGCGGAGCCCTTGGTTACGACGGGACTGGAACTGGCACCGCCGGTTTCCGCCGTCGATGTCGCCGCGCCCGCGCCGAACCTGCCGGATTCGGTGGCGGCGCTGTCATCCCCGCCGATGCCGAGGCCGGCCAGCGGCCAGTCCCTCAAGGCCTGAAAGGAGACGAGCAGGACAAAGGCGACCACGGCAGCCGCGACCAGTGCGGTGCTGGACACCGCTCCCGCGAGATAGGTGTGAGCCTGGCGAATCATCTGGCAGCCTCCTTCGAGGCTCATACCCACCCTGCCAGGGTCAAACGCCACCGGCATACCAAATAATTGAATTTCCTAGGGAATTCTGAGTAAACGAGGCGAGCCGCAGACGTGACCCGGCGCTACAGGTAGGCCATCGGATCGGTGACTTCGCCGTCGATCCGAACCTCGAAATGAAGGTGCGGCCCGAGGCAGTAGCCGGTGCAGTCGCTGTAGCCGATGATCTCGCCCTGGGAGACCTGCTGCCCGGCGGAGACGGCGAAGGTCTCCTGATGGGCGTAACAGGTGGAGAGCCCGCCGCCGTGGTCGATGCAGGTGTAGTTGCCGTAGCCGCCGCTGCTCGCCTCGGGCTCGGTGAAGATCACGGTGCCGGTGGCAGCGGCCCTGATCGGGGTGCCACTGGGCACGGCGATGTCGATGCCGGGGTGGTACTCGTAGCTGCCGTTGATCGTGCGCGACCCAAAGCCCGAGACGACCGGGCCGTCGACCGGCCAGATCAGACCACCGCTGCCGCCACGAATCGGACCGGCCGGCAGGAGGACCGACCCGTAGCCGGCCAGCTGCGCGGCGATCTTCGCCTGGATTTTTGCCACTGAGCCGTCCAGCTCCTCTTCGTGGGAGCGGATCTTCTTCAGCGCCGCGACGCGATCGCCACGAGCGGCGAGGAGCGAGGACTGGCGCTGCTGAACGGCGCTGCGCGCGCTCGCCAGGGTCTGCTCTTCTGCCGCGATCGAGTCGCGCGCCGTTTCGATCTGGTCCTTGGCGCCGCGCAGGCGATCGACCGTGCGTTTGACCTGGTCGCGCAGTTCGCGCACCCGGCCGACGATCGCTTCGTCGTTGCCGCGGATGCGGTTGAGGTATTCCGTGCGGTCGATCAGATCGTCGTAGCCGTTGGCGCCGACGATGACGCTGAGCACGTCGGGCGTGCCGGTCTCATACATGGCGACGAGGCGGTCGCGCAGGGCGCCCAGGGCCCGCTTCAGATGCGATCGCATCTTGACCAGCCGGCCCTTGGCCGTATCCAGCTGCGCCACCGCTCTGTCAAGTTCGGCCTGCTTGGCATCGAGACGGTCTTCTACCGCGGCCTCCTTGGTGCGGAGACCGGCGACCTCGGTGGTGAGGTTGTCAATGCGATCGCCGAGCTGGGAGATTGTCGTCGAGAGCACCCCGGAGCGTTCGCGCACCTTGGAAAGCTTCGCTTCCTTGGCGTCGAGCTTCGATTCGAGATCTTCGGCGGGCGCGGCGGCGGCTGCGAGCAGCACAACCAGCGCCGCCGCGGCGGAGAGAAAGGCCGCCGTGGCAAGGCGATTTCTGAGCATCGCCGCCGAGGCTAGCCAACTCGAGATGTGCCGACTTGCAGGGAAATCCCCCTGCAACCGGCCTTGCGATCAACTCCTTGGCGAGGCGTTCTCGACGTGGAGGAGATCGGCCGAGGCCTCTTCCTCCATCTGCAGCGTCGTGTGATCGATCCCAAAGCGCTCGTGCAGCAGCAGCTCGAGCCGCCGCCGCACCAGCCCCGGATCGCAATCCGAGCTGACCACGACGTGAGCGGCGAGGGCGCCAAAGCCCAACGTCACGGTCCAGATGTGCAGGTCGTGGACGGAGCGCACCCCCTCCTCCTCACAGATCGCCGCCCCGGCAGCGTCGACGTCCACCCCAGCGGGCGCCGCCTCCATCAGCACGTCGAAAGGCTCCTTGATCAGGCGCCAGGAGGAAGCAAGGATCAGCACGGAGATCAGCAGGCCGACGATCGGGTCGACCACATCCGAGCCTCCAGCGAGGACCCAGGCGCCCGCGATGACGACGCCGAGCGAACCAAGCGCATCGGCGGCGGAATGCCGGAGAACGCCCTCGAGGTTGACGTCCTCACGCTGCCCCCGGGCCAAAACCACGGTCGCGGCAACATTGCCGAGCAAGCCGAGCAGACCTAGGCCAAGCACCCCAAGCCCGTCGATCTGCGGCGGATCGCTGAACCGCCCGATCGCCTCCACTCCGATCACGACAGAGACGACGACAAGCAGCAACCCATTGGTAAGCGCCGCCAGGATCTCCGAGCGCTGATACCCAAACGTCATCCGCCCCCCAGCTGGCCGAGCAGCGAGAGCAGCAGCAAACAACGCCAGCCCAATCGCCCCCACATCAGAGAGCAGATGCCCCGCGTCCGCCAGCACCGCCAGCGAACCAGTCAGCACACCGCCAACAGCCTCCGCGAGGAGCATCCCCGCGTTGATCCCCAGCGCAATCCACATCCGCCGCCGGCTATCGCCGCGCCGCGCATCCAGCGCATGCGAATGATCGTGTGAGTGCACGCCCCGAGCTTAGGACCTGCGTAAGCCGTCGGGGGTCCCTTTCCAGGAACTCCCGCGAAGCGGCCTGGAAAGGGACCCCCGACGGCTCGGGACAAGACCTACGCCGGAACGGGCTCCCCCGCGGGTTTCTCAGCCATCGCCTGCTCGGCGATTTCCGCCGCATACCCAAGCCGCTCGGCATATTCCCGCGCCTGCATGCGAGAAATGACCATCCGCTGAATCTCCGCCGTCCCCTCGAACAGCTGGTAGATCTTGGCGTCGCGGAACCACTTCTCCAGCGGGCACTCGCTGCTCCAGGAGTAAGGACCGACGAGGTCCATCAGCGTCGTCGTCGCCCACATCGTCACGTCGCCGGCCTTGAGCTTCGACATCGAGCCCTGGCCGCCGCGCATCGGGATGCCGTTGCGGCCCATCCAGGCGGCGCGCTGGACCAACAACCGGGCGCCTTCAATCTCGGTGGCGACGTCGGCCAGGGTCTGCTGGATGCGCTGCTCGCCGAGCACCGGCTTGCCGCCCTCGGACTGGCCGTCGAGGTACTCGAGGGTCCACTCATAGGCAGCCTGAGCGATGCCGAGGGCCGAGGCCCCGACCAGCGGCCGGGTCATCTCGAAGGTCGCCAGGGCGTCGGCGCCACGCGACTTCTTGCCTTCGCGGCCGCGCTGCAGCTTGCGCTCCAGCTTCTCCTCGCCGCCAAGCAGGTTCTCGATCGGGATCCGGCAGTCCTCGAGCACGATCTCCGCCGTGTGCGAGGCGCGGATGCCGAGCTTGGACTCCTTCTTGCCCTGGCTCAGCCCGGGCGTGTCCTTGCCGATCACGAAGGAGGCCTGGCCGCGGGTGCCGAGAGTGGGGTCGACGGTGGCGACGACAACGTGGACGTCGGCGATGCCGCCGTTGGTGATGAAGACCTTGGTGCCGTTGAGCACCCACTCGTCACCGTCTCGCTTGACCGTCGTCTTCAGGCTCTTGACGTCGGAGCCGGCCTGCGGCTCGGTGACCGCGTAGGCGCCGAGCTTGATTTCCCCGCCGCTGCCGAAGCACTCAGGGACCCAGCGACTGATCTGCTCCGGCGTCCCGGAGGAGGCGATTCCCGCCGCAGCCAAGCCGGAGCCCGAGATCGCCAGGGCGGTACCGGCGCAGCCCCAGTGGAACTCCTCGGCTGAGATCACCTGCATCTGGCCCTGCTCGTCGGCGGCGGAGCGCTGGATGCTCTCGAGACCGCCGAAGCCCTGTTTGCGCGCCTCCTTGATTACCTCCCAGGGGGTGCTCTCCTCTTCGTCGTGCTTGCGGGCGGCGGGCCTGATCACCTCACGGGCGAAGGTCCGGCAGCGCTCCTTGTACTCCAGCTGCTCGTCGTTTAGTGCGAAGTCCATGGGTCCCTTCTTGGTCGGCGGCGCGGTCGCGGGGGTTGATTGACTGGTCAGTCAACCAGTCCTCGAAAGGTTAGCTGACCAGCCGGCCACCGCCTCGCCTGTACCGTTCCCGCCTTGGCCGGGAAACGCCCCATCAACGCCGAGGTGCCGGCGGCGAAATCGGATCAGCCGCCCAAGCCGGAGCAAGGGCCGGCCGCAACGCCACCGCCAACTGCAAAGCGCAAGCGCAAACCGGTCCCAACGGCGCTGAAGGCAATCGGCGGACTGGTTCTGATCGCCGTCGTCTTCCTGATCGCCGCGGTGCTCGGCGGCGGCGGCTCGAACAAGCAAGACGAAAAGCCCGCGCCGGCGCCGGTCCAGGCCACACCCCAACCGGCGCCCGAAGAAAAGCAGACCCCCACTGCCGAGGCGGCCGAAGAACTGGGCTACCCGGCGTTTGCCACCAACAACACGACCAGAGTCGGCGGCTCCGACGCGGCGACAACCGCGGCCGGAGTGGCGCTCGCCGTCTTCCCCTCGG
Source organism: uncultured Solirubrobacterales bacterium (assembly GCA_963720805.1). GTDB lineage: Bacteria > Actinomycetota > Thermoleophilia > Solirubrobacterales > 70-9 > VRUE01. The sequence continues at coordinate 42,005 of CAVRGT010000007.1, forward strand.
CCAAGGTCGCGCAACGGCCCGCAGCGGTCACCCTGGTCGATGAAACCGACTGGCAGGGAGCGGTCGCGGCGGCGGTGCTGATGTCTTCCCCGGTGCGGGCGCCGCTGCTCGTCTCTACCGGAGGCGACCTCCCCGACCCGACATCCCAGGCCCTCGAGACCCTCGACCCGCAGGGAAGCAGCGCCACCGACAAAACGCAGGCCTTTGTCATTGGCGACGCGACCGCGCCGGACGGGCTGCGGACCACGCGCGTGAAAGCGGCGAACCCGGCCGCCCTGGGGGTCGCGATCGAGGCGCTGCGAAACAAACTGCTCGGGGACGCCCCCAAGCACATCGTCCTCGCCCCGGAAAGCCGGCCCGAATTCGCCGCGCCGGCCGCGGCCTGGGCCGCCCGCTCGGGTGACGCGGTTCTCTACAGCGGCACCACCAAGCTGCCCAAGGAGACCGCCGGTGCCCTGAGCGAAGACCCGAAGACGCCGGTCTACGTGCTCGGGCCCACCTCGACCATCTCCTCGGCTGTGATCAGGGAAGTCGCCAAGATCGGCAACCCGGTGCGCCGGGTCTCCGGGAAGAAACCGGTCGAAAACGCGATCGCCCTGGCCCGCTACGCGCGCGGCGGCTTTGGCTGGAACGTCAACGACCCTGGCCACGGCCTCGTCGTCGCCCGCAGCGACGAACCGCTCGCGGCGGCGATCTCCTCGCCCCTCTCAGCGTCCGGCACCTGGGGGCCGCTGCTGCTCAGCGATGACGCCGATACGCTGCCGAAAGCGCTGCGCGAATACCTGCTCGACATCAAGCCCGGCTACACCACCGATCCCACCCGCGCCTTCTACAACCACGTCTGGGTGATCGGGGACCAGGAGGCCATCGACGTGAACCAGCAAGCCGAAATCGATCAGCTCGCCGAACTGGCGAAGATCGGAGGGGGAGAAGAATGAGCGAGGCCGAGAACCCCGATCTGCTCGGCGGCGGCCGGCGGGTCAGCGCCGAGGACGTGCGCGCCCTGGCGGGCGCCTCCACCCCGCACTTCGCGCTGCAGGTCCGCAACCGGATCCGCCGCCTGATCGAGCCATTGGCGGCCGAGGACCCGGCGCGGCGCGAAGGCGAGCGCAAGATCGCCGAGCTCGAGGAGCTGGCCGAGCACAGCGGCGACCCCCGCGGCACGATGGGGATCTCCTCGCATTGAAGAACTTCGCTCCTGGGGTCTGGCGGCTGAAGGAGTTCCCCGGACCGACGATCAACGTCTACCTCGCCGAGGACGTGCTGATCGACGCCGGACGACGCTGGGACCGGCGCCGCGTCTTCGCCGAGATCGAGGGGCGAGAGCTCTCGATGCTGGCGCTGACCCACGTGCACGCCGACCACCAGGGAGTCGCCAAGGACGTCTGCGAAGCGCGGGGCATTCCACTCGCCTGCCACGCCGGTGATGTCGACGCGATGGAGGGAAGGCGCCCGGTCGCCGCCTCTTCGCACCCGATCGCGCGGACCGCGGCCTGGCTCTGGCAGGGCCCGCCGCACGACGTCGACAAGACGCTCGCCGAGGGCGACGAGGTCGCCGGCTTCCGCGTCGTCCACGCCCCCGGTCACTCGGCTGGCGAGGTGATCTTCTTCCGCGACTCCGACCGAGTGGCGATCTGCGGCGACGTGATCCGCAGCATGAGCTACGCCAGCGGCCGCCCGATGCTCGCCGAGCCGCCCGACTTCTACAACCTCGACTCCGCCGAGAACCGCCGCTCGATCCGCGAGCTGGCCGCGCTCGAGCCCAGCCTGATCCTGCCCGGCCACGGCCCCGCCGTGACCGACATCGCGGCGTTCGAGCGCTTCGCCGCCGCCCTGCCGGCGTAGCGTCAGGACGGTGCAACGTTCTGTTGCTCTGACAGCGCCGTAAAACGTTGCACCTCGAAGGCGGTTAAGCCCCGTCTGCGCCGGGTATCGGCGCAGGAAGTCTCAAAACCAAAGGGGGGTCCATGGACGCTACGAGGAGCAGGAGGCCATCGGCGGCGATGGTTGTCGCGATCATCGCGCTGGTCGTCGCGCTTGCCGGAACCGCCTACGCGGCGCAGACGATCAACGGCGGTGCGATCCAGAAGCAGACGATCGGCGGCGGCAAGCTCAAGCACAACACACTGACCGGCTTCCAGATCAAGACCAACAAGATCGGCATCGTCCCGACCGCCAAGCGAGCCACCCATACCTACTGGGCAGTGGTCAACAACCCGGCCGGCCCAGGCAACGCCTCGCTGGCGCGAGCGAGTGACCAGGGCATCACCGCGATCGAGGGCGGCGGCGCCGTCGCCGTGGTTTTCCCGGCCAACGTCAGCGTCTGCGCCAACGTCGCCGGCCGTGACAACGCCGGCACCACCGTGCCGGGAGCAGGCTCCGCGCAGACCAACATCTCGCCCGCCAACCCGAACGCGATCGAAGTCCACACCCGCAACGAAAAAGGCGAAAACGAGGACGCCGACTTCCACCTGATCGTCATCTGCCCGTAACCAAGCACGCAAGCGGCTAGGCTCCGTCGCATGAGCGACGCGATCGAGCACGGCTTCAAGGAGGGCGACAAGGTCTGGGTCGAGGACGGGAACGGCAAGCACCACCCCGGCATCTTCGTCGCCGACAACGAGGCCTCCGGCTGGTTCGGCGGCGGCCCCAGCGCCTACGTCGTCCACCCCGAGGCCAAGCAGGCCGAGGTCGTCTCGACCTTCCGCATTACGCCTCGAGACGAGTAGCGAGTGGGGGCCGTCGGGCGCCCTCCCCAAAACGCTCGGCAGGAGCCTCGCTTGAGTGTTTTGGGGAGGGCGCCCGACGGCCCTCTTCCTACCCCAGCTCGAATCAGGCGGTGGGGCCGAAGGCTGTGATGATGCGGTTTTGTACTCGCTCAGTTCGCCACTCGTGCGGTGGACATGTCGACTCGCTCGCCGCGGAGCGGCACGCCCTCGGCGATCAGGTGACGGCGCTGGCGCGCTCCCTTGGCCAGTGAGCCGTCGGCGCGGACCACGCGCCACCAGGGCAGATCGGGATCGTCGCACTCGAAGAGCACCGTGCCGGCGTAGCGCGGCGCCCCCGGCGAGACGTCGCCGTAAGTGCGCACGAACCCCTCCGGAATCTCCCGCACCCTCCGCAGCACCTCCTCCTCCCGCCTTCCGGTGCGCTTAATGCTCGTCACGGGTGCATAAGGCGCACCGCAACGCCGAACGCGCTCACGCGCTCGGGCCGAAGGCGGTGATGATGCGGGTTTGGTACTCGCTCAGCTCTTCGGGGGTGATGAAGTAGGTCGGCGGAGTGAGGAAGAGGCCGTCGGCGCGCTCGGCGGTGGCCTCGACCCGGGCGCGGACCTTGTCGAGGGGGCCGGCGGCGCAGTAGGTCTCGACCATCTCGTCGCTGATCGCGGCGGGAACGGCGGCGAGGTCGCCGCGACGGAAGGCCTCGCCGGCGGCGACGGCGTTGTCGGCGAAGCCGTGCAGCTCCCAGAGCGGCATGTAGGTCTTGACCGTGGCGTAGAAGGAGATCGTGCGGCGGGCCATCTCGATCGCCCGCGCCTCGTCGTCATCGATTGCACAGCAGACGGTCGGCAGGTAATCGAAGCTGGAGCGCTCACGGCCCGAGCGCTTCAGTCCCTCCTCAAAGGAGCTGACCACAACCTCGTCGATCCAGCGCAGGCTCTGGATCGGGTGCCCGATCAGGCCATCGGCGACATCGCCCGCCATCCGGCACATCCCACCCTGAACGCCGGCCGTGTAGATCGGCACCGACTCGCGCGGGGCCGGGTGCGGGCGGATCCAGCCCTTGATGTCGATGTCGTAGTAGGAGCCCTCATAGCGAATCGGTTCGCCCTTGCCCGCCTGCTGCATGATCAGCCGCGTCGCCTCGATCGCCTCGCGCAGGTGGGGAGCGGGTTTGCCGTACTCGGCGTTGTGCCAGGTTTCATTGAGGCGCTTGACCCCCGATCCAAGCCCGAGGCGAAAGCGCCCACCCGACATCTCGTCGATGTCGAGGGCGCTGATGGCGAGGATGAAGGGGCTGCGGGTGAAGGCCCAGGCGATCCCGGTGGCAACGTCGATGCGCTCGGTCTTGCCGGCCAGATATGCGGCCTGGGTGACCGAGGAGCGGAAGAGCTCGGGCGCCCAGACACACTCGACCCCGGCCGCCTCGGCGCGCTGTGTCTCGGCCTCGAGGTCGGCGACCGTGGTGCCGATCGCGGCGACGGAGATGCGGTCGAGAGCGCTCAAGCCAGGACCGCGTCGGCAACGCGTTCGCGGTGCCACTTCGAGTCGCCGAACATCGCCGCGTTGGCCTTGCCGCGCTTGAGGAAGAAGTGCAGGTCGTGCTCCCAGGTGAAGCCGATCCCGCCGTGCACCTGGATCGAGGCGTCGGGGACGCGCCAACCGACGTCGGAGGCGTAGGCCTTGGCCATCGAGGCGGCGGTGGGCAGCGACTCCGGCTCGGCGTCGGCGGCCCAGGCCGCCCCGTATACCGCCGAGCGGGCGTTCTCGGTCTCCAGCAGCATCTGCGCGCAGCGGTGCGAAACCGCCTGGTAGGCGCCGATCTGGCGGCCGAACTGCCGGCGATCCTTGGCGTAGGCGACCGCCATCTCCATCGTCCGCTGGGCGATCCCGGTCGACTCGGCGGCAAGCGCGACGCAGAGCCTGAAGAAGACGGGGTAGTAGTCACCCTCGGCCCCCGGCAGCGAGTTCTCCGCCACGACCTTGACCCCGTCGAAGCGAACCGCGTAGAGGCGGCGGGTGGTGTCGATCGAGGTCGAAGGAGTGACCGTCACCCCGTCGGCCTCGCGCTCGACGACATGGCGGCGGCCGTCGGCGGTGGCGACGAGGAAGAAGTCGGCCGCCGCGGCGTCCATGACCAGGACCTTCTCGCCGTCGAGGACAATGCCGTCGCCATCGGCGCGCGGCTCCATCGTGAAGCTGCCGATCGTCGCCGGGCCGCCGGCATCCCATAGCGCGGGAGTGCCGCGCAGCTTGCCCTCGGCGAGCGGCCGCAGGAAACGCTCGCGCTGCTCGTCGGAGCCGCAGAGCGAGAGCGCGATGCCGGCGATCGTGTTGGAGAAGAGCGGCGAGGGAGCGAGCGCGTAGCCCAGCTCCTCGAAGAGGACCGCGAGCTCGACGATGCCGAGGCCGTGTCCACCCCACTCCTCGGGCAGCGCCAGGCCGGTCCAGCCCAGCTCGGCCATCTCGTCCCAGTCGGACTGCTCGAAGCCGTGCTCGCTCTCGGCCAGCTCGCGGATGCGATCGGACTTGTAGCGAGCGGCGAGGAAGTCGTGGGCGGTCGCCTTGATCGCCTGCTGCTCGTCGGTGAGGTCGAAGTACATAGTCGCGACAGCCCTGACGCCTAACGCATCCTCGGCAGGCCGAGCACGCGCTCGGCGATGATGTTCTTGAGGATGTCGGTGGTGCCGCCCTCGATCGAGTTGGCGCGCGAGCGCAGGAAGCTGTACTGCCAGGCGCCGCCGGCGACGACGTGCTCGTCGCCGCGCGCCAGCGGCGCGTAGGCGCCCTCGATGTCGAGCGCCAGCTCGGCGATGCGCTGATTGATATCGGCCCATTGCCACTTGCCCAGCGAGCCCTCGGGTCCGGGAATGCCCGACTGCATCGTCTTGGTCAGGCCGCGATAGGCGTTGAGCCGCATCGTCTCGGCCTCGATGTGGAGCTGGGCGATGCGCTGGCGGAAGACCGGGTCCTCGGCGGCGGTGCCACCGTTAATCCGCGTCTCGGCCGCCAGGGCGCCGAGCCGTTTGAGGTTGTTGGCGATCTGGGCGATCGCGCCGAAGGCAAGGCCGGCGCGCTCGTTCATCAGCGTCGTGATCGCCACCGACCAGCCGTTGCCGACCCCGCCGACCACATTGGCGTCGGGAATCCGCGCTTCCTCCATGAAAACCTCGTTGAACTCGCCCTCGCCGGTGATCTGGACCAGCGGCTTGGCTTCGACGCCAGGCTGGTCCATGTCCATCAGGAAGTAGGTCAGGCCCTTGTGCTTGGGCGCGTCGGGGTCGGTGCGGGCGACGAGCATGCACCACTTGGCGTACTGGGCGAACGTTGTCCAGACCTTCTGTCCGGTGACGACCCATTCGTCGCCGTCCTTGACCGCCCGGGTTTTCAGCGAGGCCAAGTCGGAGCCCGACTCGGGCTCGGAGAACCCCTGGCACCAGATCTCCTCACCGGTGAGGATCGGCTCCAGGTAGCGCTGCTTCTGCTCGTCGCTGCCGTGGGCGATGACGACCGGGCCGCCCATCGCCAGGCCCAAAACGTTGGCCGGGCTCGGCGCCTCCAGCCGCGCCGCCTCGCCGACGAAGATCGCCTGCTCGATCATCGTCGCGCCACGCCCGCCGTACTCCTTGGGCCAGGAGATCCCGGCCCAGCCGGCGGCGTGCATCTTCAGCTGCCACTCGCGACGGAAGGCCATCACCTCCTCCAGCCCCGCTTCCGGCTCGGGTCCGGGGTGGTTCGTTTCGATCCAGTCGCGGACCTCGTCGCGGAACTGCTGCTCGGAGGGCGAGAGAGTCAGGTCCATCGGCCGCTGAGCATAGCGGCCGACTGGCCGTTCAGCCAGGACTTCAGCGGCTGCCGCAGGCCGTGAGGCCGTATTCGCCGGCGATCCGGCTGGAGATCCCAAAGACGACGTCGCTGCTTTTGGTCACGGCCTGAGGATCCTGTTCCGCGGTTTCGACCCCTTCTTCAAGCGCGGCGATCATCGCATCGACCTTTTCCTCATCGCCTTCCGGAACGCCAAGCGCGCGAAGTTCCTTCACTTCCCGGCTGATGTTCGGCACCATCGCGGTCGACACGATCTTGATCTGCTCGGCTTCGCTCACCTTGGTCAGGTTCTGCGGGTGTTTCAGGGCGGCAAAGATGGCTTTCTGCAGACGTTCCGTGCCCTTTTTGCAGATGGCATCGGCCTTGACGATGAAGTCTTCTTTGGAGATCGTCTTGCCGCTGCTGGAGTCTTCGCCGCCCCCGCCGCAGCCGGCGACGAGCAATGCGGCCATTGCAACAGCAGCGATCAGCGCGAGAGGTCCCCTGCCCATGGCTGGGAACTTACACCGCTCGTACCGATCCGGGAATCCCGGCGAGCCGAATTTCAGACGCGCTGGATCAGGGTTCCTGTTCCCAAGCCGCCGCCGCAGCACATCGTCACCAGGCCCATCTCCTTGTCGCTGCGCTCCATCTCGTGCAGGAGCGTGGTGATCAAGCGGGCGCCGGTCGAGCCGAGCGGGTGGCCGAGGGCAATCGCGCCGCCGTTGACGTTGACCCGGTCCATGTCGGGATCGAGCTCGCGGCGCCAAGCGGCGACGACCGATGCAAACGCCTCATTGATCTCGACCAGGTCGATGTCGTCCATCGTCATCCCGTTGCGCTCGAGCAGCTTCCGGGTCGCCGGGATCGGACCGGTGAGCATGATCACGGGGTCGACGCCAACGGTGGTCTGGTCGAAGATGCGGGCGCGCGGCTTGAGACCCAGAGCGTCGGCCTTCTCGCGCGTCATCAGCAGCACGGCAGCAGCGCCGTCGGAGACCTGCGAGGAGTTGCCGGCGGTGATCTTGCCGTCCTCCTTGAAGGCGGGCTTGAGCTGGGAGAGCACCTCGATCGAGGTTCCGGGGCGGATGCCCTGGTCGGTCGAGTAGGTGTCGCCGTTGACGGAGAAGGGGACGATCTCGCGCTCGAAACGACCCTCCTCGGTCGCCTTGGCGGCGAGCTGCTGGGAGCGCACGCCGAGCTCGTCGAGCTCGGAGCGGGGGATCTCCCACTGGTCGGCGATCATCTCGGCCGAGAGACCCTGCGGGATCAGGTCGTAGCGCTCCATCAACTCGGGGGAGAAAGGAGCGCCGTGCTCCTTCATCACCGAGTAGCCATCGGCGAAGGAGATGTGGCCCATGTGCTCGACCCCACCGCCGATCGCGACGTCGTGGACGCCGGAGGCGATCAGGGTGGCGGCGAAGTTGACCGCCTGCTGGGCGGAGCCGCACTGGCGGTCGATCGTGGTGGCGGGCGTCTCGATCGGCAGGCCCGCCTCGAGCCAGGCGTTGCGGCCGATATTGACCCCCTGCTCGCCGAACTGCTGGGCGCAGCCGGCGATCACGTCGCCGGTCTCGGCGGGATCGACGCCGCTGCGCTCGAAGAGCTCGTTGTAGGTCTTGGCGAGCAGGTTCGAGGGATGGGTGTCCTTGTAGTAGCCCTTCTCCTCGTGCCCACGCCCGATCGGGGTGCGAACAGCCTCCACGATCACAACCTCACGACCACCAAACTTGCCGCTTCCGTTGTCTGCCATCGCGCCCTCCGATCGATTGACTGGTCAGTCAACCAATCGTAGCTGGCGGCGAGAACCGGGCTGGGCTTGATAGGAACCCGCCCATGAACGGAAGCCAGGGGTACCAGAGTCCGGGAATCGCGGGGAGCGGCGCTATCGCTACGGGTCTAGCCGCTGTCGCGACCACAACCGCCGATGTGATCCTGATGGCACGGAGCGAGGCTTCGGCCTGGCGCGCCGAGGAGAAAGTCGTCGCTGCCTGCGCCAAGATCGAGGGGGCGGAGCCGTCGCGACTGCGGGTCACCACCGACCCGAAGGATCTGGCTGACTGCGACGTGATCGTCGAGGCAATCGTCGAGGAGGTCGCGCCCAAGGGCGAGCTGCTGGCCAGGATCGCCGCGGCCTGTCCCAACGCCGACCTGGCGACGACGACCTCCTCGCTCAGCATCGCCGCGATCGCCGAGGCGGCGGGCGTCAGCAAGCTCTTCGGCCTGCACGTCTTCAACCCGGTGCCGCGGATGAAGCTGGTCGAGGTCTGCTTCCCCGACGGCGTCGCGGGCGCCCGCGAGACGGCGCTCGCCTGGTGTGCAGCGCTGGGCAAGACCGCGGTTGAGGTTCCCGACCTGGCGGGTTTCGTCGTCAACCGCCTGCTCTTCCCCTACCTCTTCGACGCGGTCCGCTTCATGGAACAGACCGGCATGGAGGCGGGAGAGATCGACACCTGCATGAAGCTCGGCGCCGGCCACCCGATGGGCCCGCTTGCCCTGCTCGATTTCGTCGGCCTCGACGTCTGCAAGGCGATCGGCGACGCCCTCTACTCCGCCTCCAACGAGGACTACCAGAAGCCCCCGAAGCTCCTGGTCGAGATGGCGGACGAAGGCAAGCTGGGCCGCAAGAGCGGCGCCGGCTTCTACAGCTACGACTAGCGCTTTCCGGCTAGATCCCAGATCACGTCAGCGGGCGAGATGCCCTGCTGGCGCGCCTTCCGCTCGATCTCTTCCCAGGGAAGCTCGGCTTCGGGGAGTTCGTCCCAGCGGGCCAGATCGAGTGCCTCGACCGCGCCTTTGAGCGCCGGTCCGAGATGCTCCTCCGAACGCAGCAGGGCCCTTAGGACTTCAAGCTGCTTGTCGCTCAATCGCACAACCCACATGCGATACCTCCAGGTTTCGATGGGAACGCGGGTTGCCCGGAGAAGCTAGGAGTCGTGACGGACGGAACCGCTGATTCGGACCGCCTCGATGCGGTTCTCGCGCACCGACTCGACCCGGATCGTGTAGCCGTTGGCGGTGATCGTGTCGCCGCGCTTGGGCAGCCGGCCGAGCTCGCCGAAGACGTAGCCGCCGACCGAGTTGTAGGCGTCGGTGTCGACCGGCAGCTCGATGCCGGCGTCGGAGAGGTCGCCGAGCGAGACGTGGCCGCGCACGAACCACTCGCCGCCGGCGAGCCGGCGCAGGGCTGAGGCCCGGGGGTCGGTCTCGTCCTCGATCTCCCCCACCACCTCCTCGAGGATGTCCTCGACCGTGACGATGCCGACCGTGCGGCCGTACTCGTCGACGACGACCGAGAGCGAGGTGCGCTGGACCTGGAGGTCGTGGAGCAGATCGTCGAGCGGGCGGGTCTCGGGCACGATCACGGCGTCGCGCACGGCGCCGGCGATCTCGGCCTGCGGCCCGTCGCTCATGTAGAGCCGGGCGAGGCTGTTGTTGTGGACGATCCCTTTGACCCGGTCGGGGTTCTCGTCCTCGATCACGACCAGGCGCGTGTGGCCGGAGGTGACGCACCGCCGCAGCGCCGTCTCCACTGTCTCGGAGGAGTCGACCGTGACGACTGCCGGGATCGGCGTCATCACCTCACGCGCCTCCTGCTCGTGCAGGTGGAAGACGCCGCCGAGCATGCCTGCCTCACCTGGGTCCAGGGTGCCTCCGATCCGCGAGCTGTCGATGATCTGCTTCAGGTCCTCGGCGGTGTGCTTCTCTTCGATATTGGTGGGGTCGACGCCGAAGAGGCGGACGATCGCATTGGATATCCCGCTCAGGGCGAAGGTGACGGGCGCGGTGATGATCCGGAACCAGTTGAGGGGACGGGCAACGCGGCGAGCGGTGCGCTCGGCGTGGCTGATCGCCAGCATCTTCGGCACCTGCTCGCCAATGGTGATGTGGATTGCGGTGACCAGGACGAAGGCGATCGCAACCGAGAGGCCGACGGCGGCACCGTGCGAGAGGCTGCCGAAGATCGGTTCAATCAGCACCGCCAGCGAGGGCTCGCCGAGGAATCCGATGCCGATCGATGCAATCGTGATCCCGATTTGACAGGAAGAGAGCGACTCGTCGATCTTGTCGAGTTGCTCAATCACCTCCTCGGCGCCGCTTTCGCCTTCCTCGGCAAGCTGCTCGAGCTTGCCGCGGCGGCTGCGCACGAGGGCGAACTCGGCCGCGACGAAGAAGCCGTTGATCGCGACCAGCAGCAGAAGTAGGACAAGCAGCAACGCGCTCATCGTCTATTTGGCCCGGTACTTCGGGGGAGGTCGTCGTCGGCCATTCGGCGTAGGCAATATAGCCATCCGGCCCGCGGAGCCGACGATACCTGAGATATTGCTGCTCGAATGCGGATCGCAAGCCTCGTTCCCTCTGCGACCGAGATGCTCTATGCGCTCGGCCTCGGCGACAGCGTCGTCGCGGTCACCCACGAGTGCGACTACCCGCCGCAGGCAAGTTCTCTCCCCCACCTGACCACGACCGTGCTCGCGGCCGGCCTCAGCTCCGCCGAGATCGATCGGACCGTGAAGGCGAGGGTGGCGGAGGGACAGGCGCTGTATGAGCTCGACGAGGAGCTGCTGGCAAGCGTCGCGCCCGATCTGATCGTCACCCAGGCGATCTGCGCTGTCTGCGCCGTCTCCTACGAGGAGGTGCTCGAGGTCGCTGCCCGGCTGCCGGGCAAGCCCCGGGTCCTGCAACAGGATCCGAGCACGCTGGGCGAGATGCTCGAGGACGTGATCCGGCTTGGCGAGGCGGCCGAGATTCCGCTCCAGGCACACGAGCTGCGCGGTGAGCTCGAGGGCCGCCTGGCCACCGTGCGGGCCGCTGTCGCCGGGGCGAGCCTGCCGCGGGTGATCGCCCTCGAGTGGCTCGACCCGCCCTACGTCGGCGGCCACTGGATCCCCGAGATGATCTCGATCGCCGGCGGCGAAGACGTCGCCGGACCGCCGGGGCTGAAGTCGCCCGAGGTCTCCTGGGGCGAGCTCTCCGGCCTCAACCCCGACGTGGCGATCGCGATGCCCTGCGGCTGGTACGTGGAGGACTCGCGCGCCCAGGCGCTCGCCTACTGGGACCAGATCGTGCAGCTGGGGGCGCAGCGGGTCTTCGCGGTCGACGCCGCCTCGACCTTCTCGCGTCCCGGGCCCCGCCTCGTCGACGGGGTCGAGCTGCTCGGCCACCTGCTCCACCCCGATCTGGTTGACCCGCCGGGCAACATCGGCTTCGCCGAGGTACGCACCCCCACGGTCTGGCGCGGCGCCGGCGGCTGAGCCTCAGGCGACGGCGAGGGCGCCGATTACGGCGACGATGCCGAGCGCCGTCATCGCCGCGATCTCCGCCGGGAAGTGACGGCGGCCGAGCATGCCTCGCTCGCCCGCGATGACCAGCAGGGCACAGAGGAATCCCGCGGCAAGGCCACCCAGGTGAGCGCCGAGGCTGATCCCCCGCACCCCGAGGCTGAAGGCCAGGTTGATCAGGATCAGGATGCCGACCGAGGAGGCCAGCGCGTCGACGCCGCGGCCGCGGGCGATCACGAAGGTCGCCGCCAGCACCCCGAACACCGCCCCGGAGGCGCCGAGAGTGAGGCTGTCGGGAGTGGCGAGGAGGGCGCCAAACGAGCCGGCTAGCAACGAGACGAAGTAGAGAGCGACGAAGCGCGGGGTGCCGATCCCGGGCTCGAGGATCCGCCCGAGGAAGAAGAGCAACAGCATGTTGCCGCCGATGTGCCAGAGGCTGGCGTGGAGGAAGCCGCTGGTGATCAGCCGGTACCACTCGCCTTCGGCGACCGAAGGCCCGTAGAGAGCGAATTCCAGAACGAGGGAGCTGCCGGAGATGTTGAACCCCCCGGTCCCCGAGGCGACCTCGGCGAGATAGACGGCGACGTTGAGCGCGATCAGGATGAAGGTGGCCGGCGCGGCCCTCGACAGTGAGACCTCACCGACCCCCCGCACCACCTTGGTGCGCTGGCTCGAGCACTCCGGACAGCGCATGCCGACCGGGGTCGGGGTCATGCAATCGGGGCAGATCGGCCGCCCGCAGGATGAGCAGGAAACCGCCGTCTCGCGATTGGGGTGCCGGTAACAAGTCTCAGCCACGGGGATCAGCAGCCTACAATCGCCGCCCATGGACGGACCCAGCCCAGCCCGCCTCTACGCCACCGCGGTCGGCGCGGCGCTCGTCGTCTTCGGCATCGTCGGCTTCTTCTACAGCGCCTCCTTCGGCTCCCCTGGCGATGTCAAGGACGCCTTCGGCATCTTTGCGGTCAACGGCTGGGACAACGTCCTGCACATCCTCACCGGCGTGCTCGGCCTGATCGCCGCCGACTACGCCTCGCGCCGCTACTCGCTCTGGCTTGGCGCCTTCTACGTCGCCCTCGCCCTCTGGGGCTTCACGATCGGCAGTGGCGAGGCGATCCTCGGCTTCCTGCCGGTCAACAGCGGCGACAACCTGCTCCACCTCGTGCTTGGCACACTCGGCGTGCTCGCCGCCCTGGGCACACCGGTGAAGAAGAAGACGACGAAGGAGAAGGGCTCGCCGGCTACGGCTTGATCCGGCTGCTCAGCGAGCGCAGGCCACCCTTGGCCTGCTGTTTCCCCCGCCGCCGCAGCTCCATCACCACGAGCGCGCCCGCCGCGGCGCCACCGGCGCCGACCGCGACCACTGGGCGCACCCAATTGCGCGGATCGCGCAGGGCGCGCAGCTCGCTCTCGGAGAGCTCCTCGGCCCACTGCGAGAGCTCCTCGGCGGCGGCCTGCGTGACCGCCGCCAGGGTGTCCTCGACCCGGCCCGAGAGGCGCTCGGGCGGCTCCAGCGGACGCAGCGCATCGGAGAGCAGGGCCTCGACGTCCCAGTTTCCAGCCAAGCCGGCGCCGGGCTCACTCATCGCCCATCTCCTCCTGCAGCTGCTTGATCGCGCGATGGATCAGCACCTTGGTGGCGCCGTCGCTGCGTCCCAGGGCGCGGGCGATCTCGCGATTGTCCATGCCGAGCGCGAAGCGCATGATCAGCGCGTCGCGGCGGTCGTCCGGCAGATCCTCGAGGTGCGCCATCACCTGGCGCAGCTCCTCGCGTCCCTCGGCGATCGCCTCGGTGCCGTGGCGGGCGGCGATCGGGTCGGCGACCTCGAGCGAGGTCTGCGGCCGGCGCGAGCGATCGCGGTAGTAGTTGGAAGCGAGGTTGTGGGCGATTCGAATCAGCCATGGCCGCAGCGGCCTGCCGTCGGACTCGCGGCGGGCGCGGTCGAAGTGCCGGTAGGCCTGCAGGAAGGCCTGCTCGGTGAGGTCCTCGGCGTCGTGCTGGTTGCCGACCCGGTAATAGGCGTAGGAATAGACGTCGCGCAGGTGGGCCCGGTAGAGGTCCTCGAAGGCGCGATCGAGCTCCGCCTTGGCGGCCGGGTCGAGGCTGGCCGGCTCGACGTTCTTTGGGGCTTGGGCCACGGGCCAAGCCTATTGCCATCAGGCGGCCTTCCTGGTTCGCTCGACCCGTCGCAGCCCGGCCACCCAAGCCTCGGCATCGATCTCGCCGCGGATCAGCGCCGCCAGTCCCGAGAGCGCCTCGGCGTTGCCGCCGCTGTCCGACGTCGCCTTGGCCAGCAACGGCACCGCATCGAGGCCCTCCGATGCCTGGCCGATCTGGGCGGGGATCTCGGCCGCGGGCGTGCCCCGGCCGAGCAGCTCGCCCGCGCGGCGGTTGCGCCCGGTCGGAGCCATCACCGTCGCGGTTAGATCGCCGACACCGGCCAGGCCCGAGAAGGTGCCGAGCTCGGCGCCGCGTTCGATCGCGTGATCGATGCACTCGCTCCAAACCTGGGCGGCCGCGATTCCCGCGGCGTTGAGACCGTGCGGCTCGGCCGCCGCGGCGGCAAGCGCGGCCGCGTTCTTGGCCGCGCCGGCCATCTCGACGCCGGTGATGTCGCGCGAGCGCTCGCAGACCAGGCCCGCCCGGTCGAAGACCACGCCAAGCTGTTTGCGCAGGTCGGGGTCAACCGAGCCGAGTACCAGCGCCGCCGAGCCCGAGACCGCCTCACGGGCGTGAGCCGGGCCACCGAGACAGGCGATCGCGCGGGCGCGGACGCGCTCGCCGACGTATTCGGCCGGTAGCTGACCGAGCGGCGCGATCAGGCCCTTGGTCAGCAGCAGCATCGCCGAGCGCGAGCCGATCCGGTCGGCGATCGCGCCGACCGCCTGCGGCAGCGAGCCGGAGGGGATCGCCAGGCAGACGAGGTCAAGGCCGGCGAGCTCGACATCGGAGGCCTGCCGCACGCGAACCGAGTCGGGCAGGCGAACTCCCTCCAAATATCGCCGGTTTTCGCCCGCCTCCTCGATCTCGGCGGCGTGGGCGGCATTGCGCGTCGCCAGCTGGACCTCGAGCCCACCGCGGGCGAGCAGGACCGCGACCGCGGTTCCCCAACTGCCGGCGCCGATCACGGCGGCGCGGCGCATCGGCGGCAGGCCACCGAGGTCCTCCCATTGCAGCTCGATGTTGGGCCATATCCGCGCGGTGACCGTGGTCGCGAGCCCGCGCGAGGGATCCTCAGCGCGCGGGAAGGTCAGCGCCTTGCCCAGCCGCACCTTGACCTTGCGGGGGCGGATGCGCCAGCCGCGGCGCACGTGTTCGGTGCCGAGCACGGCCGCCGGGATCACCGGGGCGCCGGTCTGCAGCGCCAGCCGCCCGACGCCGCGCTTGGGCTCACCCAGGGAGCCGCTGCGGATGCGGGTGCCCTCGGGGAAGATGCAGACCGCGCCGCCGCGCTCGACCAGCAGCCGCGCCGTCTCCATCGCGTCCTCGTCGGACTCGCCACGGCGGATCGGAAAGGCGCCGAAGCGCGAGAGGATCCAGCCCTGCCAGCGCCGCTCGAAGAGCTCGATCTTGGCGACGTAGTTCATCGGCCGCCGCCAGGGCAGGGCGCCGCCGATCGCGAAGGGGTCGAGGAAGCTGCGGTGGTTGGAGGCGACGATCAGGCCGCCCTTGAGGCGGGCGTGCTCGCGGCCGGTGCGGACGTAGCGGAAGTAGGCCAGGAAGAAGGGGGTCATGAAGATCCTGGCGAGGATGTAGAGGATCGGATTGACGCCGTGGCGGCGCGTGTAGTCGTGGTACGACTGGAGACGGTCCGGGGTCACGCGTAGCGCTACACGGTTGAGGGACAACGGTTACCAGGGGATCTGGTGCCCCTCCTCTCTTAACTTTTTCGGTGGAGAGTTGGGCCGCTGACGCCGCAAGCGCGCGCCGAAAAAGTGCAAGACGTTCGGAGGGGCACCAGATCCCCTACCAAGCGTCGTCGATCAACTGCTCGAGGTCGGAGCGGGTCGGGGGGTCCGGGGTGAAGGCGAGCTCCGGGCGAAGCAGGATGGCATCCAGGGCTTCAGGGAGCTTGGTTTGGTCCGCTCCTTGATCGCCCAGGCCGGGTGGGTTGCCGCCCAGTTCGAGGATTCGGGATTCGATGCGGTCGGGTGGGGTTCCGACCGCTGTTGCCAAGGGCTCCAGGCCATCAGGGGCTCTTGGGGCCATGAAGGACATGGCGCGGGGGAGGATTGCGGCGTTTACGCCGGCGTGGGTGGCGCCGCAGACGCGGACCAGGGTTTGGCAGATGACGTGGTGGAGGGAGAAGGCGGCGGAGTCGATCGCGTAGCCGCAGAGGATCGAGCCTTGGGCTAGGGCGGGGCGGTTGCGCTCGGCGGGGGATTCGTCGAGGGAGGTGGCGATCAGCTCGGCGCCGCGTAGGGCGGTCATCCGGGAGACCGGGTTGGCGAAGGGGGTGTAGAGCGAGTCAGCGCCGTGGGCGAGGGCGTTGATCGAGCTGGCGCGGAGTTCGGGCTCGGGGGCGCTGGTCATTGCCGTCGGGTCGGCGATCACGAGCGCTGGGCGGACCAGCGAGCGAACGCGGTCCTCGGCGCCGGCGGGCAGGCGGTGGATGCCGGTCATCTCGGCTCCGGACATCGTCGTCGGGATCGCCGCGACGCCGGCACCCGTCACCGAGGCAATTGCCTTGGCGGTGTCGATCGTGCGGCCGCCACCGAGGGCGACGAGGTTCGACCCGCGCACCGCGTCGAGCAGGGCCCGGGAGGTCTCCGGCACCGCGGTGGCCGGGTCTGCCGGGGGCAGCTCGTGCACGGCGGCCGCGGCAGCAACGAGTCCGGCACCAGCACCCAGGTGCCGTGCGGTACTCAGCAATTCGAACTGCTCCATCCCGTGCTCCGCCAGCAACTTCGGCGCCGCCTCAATGCCACCGGCGTTGAAGACGACAGTTCGGCCAGCGTCGCGCCAGACGAAGTTGCCGATCACTAGGCCGAGGCTGCGCGTGGGTTGATCACCGGGCGCAGGTTCGGTTCGACCTCCGCCCGCAGGTGCTCGTAATCGGGCGGCAGCGAGAGCTTCTCGCCGAGCTGCTCAAGTGGCTCGTCGACGGTGAAACCGGGCCCCAGAGTGGCGATCTCGAAGAGCACGCCGCTGGGCTCGCGGAAGTAGATCGAGCGGAAGTAGAAGCGATCGATCACGGGTGTCGGCTGGGCGCCGCCGGCGATCGCCCGCCGGCGCCACTCCTCGTGCTCGTCGATGCTCGAGGCCCAGGCGACGTGGTGAACGCTGCCCGCGCCCTGGAGCGAGCGCTTCTCGGGCGGCTCTTCGTAGACGTAGAGACCACCGCGCTCCGTGCCGCGCGCTTCCCAGCTGTCCTCGCCGAGCGACTCGAACTCGAGCGACTCGAGCAGGGCGCGGCTGGACGCGGGCGAGGAGCTGTATGCGCAGACGGCGTGGAAGCCGCGCAACGCAAGCTCGGCCGGGACCTCGGGGTGGTCGGCGATCAGCGGCTCATCGGAAACCTCGACCACCGCGAGCTCGTGGGCGAGCCCCTCCGGGTCGGCAAAGCGCAGACTGCCCCCGGCACGCTCGGAGGAGATGCCGTTGGCGCCGAGGCGCCCCTCCCAGAAATCAAGCGCGGCGTGCGAGGCTACTCGCCAGACGATCCGGTGAACGTCACCGTCACCCGCCCGTCCGGGCGGTACCCCTGGAAACTCGAAGAAGGTGAGGTCGGAACCGGCGCTGCCCTTCTCGTCGGCGAAGAAGAGGTGGTAGACGGTGGGATTGTCCTGGTTGACGGTCTTCTTGACCAGCCGCAAACCCATCACGCCCGCGTAGAAGTCGACGTTGCTCTGCGCATCCGCTGTGATCGCGGTGATGTGGTGAATTCCCTCAAGCTTCATCGGTCACGTATAGCATCCCGCCGATGAGCCGCGGACGCCGACGCCTGGTGAGAGTGCTGATCGTGCTCGGTTCGCTGCTCGCCTTCCTCAGCGTCTTCGCGATCTGGACCGAGCGCCAGGCACTCGATACCGGCGAGTGGGTCAACACCAGCGGCCGTCTGATCCAGAACTCGGAGGTCCGCGAAGCCCTCAGCAAATACCTCGTCGACCAGCTCTACGAAAACGTCGACGTCGAAAAGGAAGTCGGCAAAAAGCTCCCCAAGGACCTCAAGGATCTGGCGGGGCCAATCTCCGGCGGGGTGCGTCAGGTCGCCGGCAGCGGGGCCGAAAAGGTGCTGGAAAGCTCGACCGCCCAGGAACTTTGGAAGAGCGCCAACAAGACGACCCACGAACAGCTGCTGGAAGTCCTGGAAGAAAAGGAAGGCACGCTCTCGACCGAAGAAGGCAAGGTCAGCCTCGACCTCGGCAGCCTCGCGACCAATATCGCCAATCAGGTGGGAATCGAAGCCAACCTCGAAGGCGCCGGCCAGATCACGATCCTGCGCTCCGATCAGCTGAAGACGGCGCAGGACATCGTCGTCGCGATCAAGGGCCTGGCGCTGATCCTCTCGCTGCTCACCTTCCTCTGCTTCGGCTTCGCCATCTACCTCTCGCGCGAGAACCGCTGGGTGACAGTCCTCTACAGCGGCATCGGCCTGATCGCGGCCGGCTTCGCCGTGATCGTCTTCCGCGAGGTCGCCGGCGGCATCGTCGTCGGTCAGCTGGTCAGCGAAGAGAGCGTCAAGCCGGCGGCCGAAGCGGCCTGGTCGATCGGCACCTCGCTGATGACCAGCATCGCCACCACCGTGATCGTGATCGGCTTGCTCTTCGGGATCGCCGGCTGGCTCGCCTCGCCGACCGGCTCGGCCCGCGCGACCCGCCGGGCGGTCGCACCGATCCTGCGCGAGTACCCCGCCTACGTCTACGCCGGCCTGGCGATCCTGGTCGGCATCTACTTCCTCTCGGCGCCGACCCAGAACCTGCGCTCCTTCCTCACCACGCTGGTGATCGCCGCCCTCGCCGCCTTCGGCATCCACGAGCTGCGCAAACAGGCCGGCGAAGAATTCCCCGACGCCAGCTACGGCGACGTCGTCGGCCGCACCAAGGACAAGGTCGTCGGCGCGGTCAAAGACGCCAACCTGGGCGAGCGGGCGTCAAAACTGCGCCTGCCCGAGATGCGCAAGCCGAACGGCGGGGACGAAAGCGAGGCCCCGACCTCAACCCTCCCGGTCGATGACGAGGACGCGCGACTTGCCCGCCTCGAGAAGCTCGCTTCACTGCACGAGAAGGGCATCCTCACCGACGAGGAGTTCGCAACCGAGAAGCGGCGCGTGCTCGGCGGCGGCGCCAAAGAAGCCTAGCCCAGAGCCCGCCTCCGGACTCGAACCGGAAACATCTTCCTTACAAGGGAAGTGCTCTACCAATTGAGCTAGGCGGGCAGTTCGTAATCCTTTGCCCAGCGTACGTGCTTGGTCTGCTTGTTGCGTGGCGGCTCAACCCGAAGATACATCGCGCGATTTGGCACCTCCTCGGCCGGAACAACATAGACGGTGTCATTCTGTGGGCAATAGACGATGAACAGGTCCACCTCGCCCTCGTAGCTCTTCCAGCTGGTCTTGTGCATATTTGACTGAATGCTCTGAGTGGTGCACTCGATGACGCCATTGCGCAGGCGTCCTGTCTTGCACTGGGCCTTGAGCAACTGTCCGCCACAATCCAGGACAAGGTCATAGCGCTGGTTTACTCCAAACGGAAGCAGAACTCGATAGCCGCGCTTGACCAGTTCCACAAGAATCGCGGCCTCGGCCCGGTGTCCTATGTCAACCGGATGCTTCGTCAACTCGGGCTTTGGCAAGACGCTAGGCACATGCCCAACATAGCGACGACCGCAGACAGAAAGCTCCGGCCCATCGTCACCCAAATTCTGTGAGATGGTGCTGGCCATGGAGAAGTCCGGCAGCGGCCTTGAGGCACGGTTTCGCTTCCTCAAGCCCGACGAGGGGGCCGTGCTGAGCGAGGCGATCGAGGCTGCTTACGGCGACAGCTATGACGTGCGCTGGGTCTACGACCCGGCCGAGGTGTCGGCACGGCTGGCGGCGGGCACGTATGTCGCCTGCGTTGCCGAGAGCGAGGGCGGGGAGCTGCTCTGTCACGAGGGGATGAGCCTGGGGGCGGCGGGGGACGCGGTCGGGCACTCGGGGCAGGCGGTGACGATGCCGGCGGCGCGGGGGCAGCATCTCTTCACCAGGACCAAGCGCTTCCTGATGGATTGGGCCGCGGAGCAGGGGCTGGCCGGCATGTACAGCGAGGCGACCGCGGCCCACCCTTACAGCCAGCGCGCCAACATCGAGCTCGGCGCGCACGAGACCGGCTTCCTGCTGGGCTGGATCCCGGCGTCGGTCTCAAATGACGCCGCCGGGCAGGAACGGGGCGGGCGGCAGTCGGCGGCGCTCTTCTACGCCAAGCTCAACGACGGCCACGAGCGCTCGGTCTATGTACCTGAGCGCCACCGGGAGATCGTCGGGCAGACCCTCGATCTGTGCGAACTGCGGGGAACGCTCGCCGAGCCTGCCGATGATGCCGAACTGGCGGACCGCAGCGAGTTGCACGTCGCCGTCGATCAGGACCACAACCTGGCGCTGATCACCGTGCATGTTCCCGGTGCCGACCTGGAGGCCGTGGTTGCGGCAGAGCGACACCACCTCTTCCACCGCGCCTGCCTCGACGCGATCTACCTCGACCTGCCGCTGGAGACGCCCGCCACCGCCCTCGTCGCCGACCACCTCGAGGCGCTCGGCGTCTCCTACTCGGGCGTCTTCCCCAACAGCCGCTGCAACGGCGACGTGCTGCGCATGCAGTCCCTGCACCGTGCCCGGATCAAGGCCGACGACGTCTCGGTCGCCTCCGAGCACGGCCGCGAGCTGCTCGAGTACGTCCTCTCTGATCTGCCTTGAGCTCTGCCGGCCATTCCGAGGCCGGCGCTCGTGCCGGGCTTGCAAACTACACTGTTTATCTTGAGTACTCTCGATATGACTAGGCTTTCGGGGTGTCAAAAATGGCGGGGATGTCCATCGCCCTCTCGATTGGGGCTTTGCAAGAACACCGGCGTCACGTGGGGATGCGCCGGTCGTGCGGGTCCTCCTGACCGGGGCTGCCGGGTTTATCGGCAGCCATGTCGCCGAGGAACTCCTGCAGGACGGGCACAGCGTGCTGGGGGTCGACGCCCTCTGGTCGAACTACGACCCGGCTCGAAAGCGCGAAAACATCGCGATGCTCGAGAGGTGGCCCCAGTTCCGCTTCGAAGCGGCGGATCTGACGAAGGCAGATTTGAGCCCCCTGCTAACCGAGGTCGAGGTGGTCGCGCACCTCGCCGCCGTCCCCGGCGTCCGGGACTCCTGGGGAGTGGGCTTTAGCAACTATTCCGATGCCAACATGCTTGGTCTCCAGCGCCTACTGGAGGCGGTGCTCGAGTCTGGGACCCCTCGCCTCGTTTTCGCCTCGAGCTCATCCGTCTACGGCGCCAGCAACCGGGCTTCCGCGAGGTTCCTTCCTCGCCCGCTCAGCCCATACGGGGCAACGAAGGTGGCCGGCGAGGCACTGTGCAGCGCGTACCAAGCGAGGGCTCCGTGGCTCGACGTCGTCATGCTTCGCTACTTCACCGTGTACGGGCCCCGCCAACGTCCGGACATGGCGGTCGCGAGATTCGTGGAGGCCGCGCTTGTAGGCCGCTCGGTCACGGTCTATGGCGACGGTCAGCAGCGCCGTTTCCTCACTTACGTGGGCGACGTCGCCCGCCTCACCGCCCTTGCCGTGGTGCAACCGCTCTCCGGCCTGCACGCGTTCGATGTCTGTGGGTCGGAGGCCTGGTCGGTAAACCAGATGATCGACGCGGTGGCCGACCTGACCGACCGGGAGATCGTCGTCGATCGAAGGCCCGGGCGCTCGGATGATCCGCTGGAGATTGCAGGCAGCTCGGACGAGGCCCAACTTGCGTTTGGGTGGCGACCCACCACAGGCGTACAAAAAGGGCTTTATCTCCAGGTCCAGTGGACTGCGGCGTTCTTGCAGAAAGAGGTCGCCACTCCCCCAGTTGAGGCCGAAGATGGATGAGCTACGCGCGATCTTTGCGGGCGGGCAGCAAACAGGGCTCTCCGCACAGAAGACGTTTACCAACCGGGTCGGAGAGGTCGATGCCTTCCGCAAGAGTGTTGCCGCAATGCTGCGCGCCCGGAGCGCTCCGGCCAGCGAAGCGACCCTGGACATGGCAAAGGCGCGGCGCAACGTCCTTGTCTATTACGGCCTGGGCGGAATCGGCAAGACGGAGCTCTCAAAGCATCTCGAGCGCGCCATCGTCTCAGCGGATGTGGAGACGTGGCTACCCAAGAGACGCGTGGGGATCCGCGTCGACTTCGGCGAGGGAGGGGAGCTGGACCTCGAGACCGTACTGCTCACGCTTCGCAGCGGGCTAGGTGAGATACAGCCACGCTGGAGAGCGTTCGATTTCGTATTGGCGCGCTACTGGGCACAGGCCCACAACGGCGAGCCACTACCGGAGTACATCCGGAGCCACCCCCGCCTTGGGCGACGCTTCGCGCGCACCGGCATGGCCGACCAGCTCGAAGAAACGATGCGGCAGGTCCTGTACGAGCTCGGCCTCGCGTGGGCCCCGGCCCGCCTCGCAAAGAGCCTGATCTCCCTCTCGCACGAGAGACTAAGCGAATCGCTCACCTATAGGTCCGTGAGCGACTCCTGTCCGTTCTTCCTCCCATTGACAAAAGCCGAGCCGGGACCCGACCTGCTCTCCTACCTGCCCAGCCTCCTGGCCTGGGAACTCGATCGCCGCCTTCACAAGGAACCCGACCTCGTTGTCATGTT
Organism: uncultured Solirubrobacterales bacterium; assembly: GCA_963720805.1. Taxonomy (GTDB): domain Bacteria; phylum Actinomycetota; class Thermoleophilia; order Solirubrobacterales; family 70-9; genus VRUE01. Next base: position 64,629 of record CAVRGT010000007.1, read on the forward strand.
CCTCGACACGTTTGAGCCGATCACAACTCGCCAATCCCGCGAATTCGAGCGGCTACTCCAACGCATGATCTTCCTACTGCCACAGGTGTTGTTTGTCCTCACCACTCGCCAGCGCCTCGACTGGGCCGAGCTGAAGACCACGGCCGAACTCGACTACACGGGCAGCGCCCGGTGGCCGGGCCTGCTCGCCTCCAACAATAAGGAGCCCCGCCAACACCTCGTTGGAGAGCTCTCTGTGGAGGATTGCGAAGTACACCTTCGTCGGACCCTGCGCCTAGAGGACGATACTCCCGCGCTTTCTCCACAGATTAGGCGCCGCATCACCAAGGCCAGCGGCGGCCTACCGCTCTATCTGGACCTTGCGCTCACGCAGTACCTGGAGATCGCCACCACCGGAACCCCCAAGCCATCTGACTTCGGCGCCCCACTGCCACATGTGGTCACCAGCATCATGCGCCATCTCGATGACGAGGGCCGAAACATCCTTCGCGGGATGGCATTGCTGGACGCGTTCGATGTTGATCTGGCAGCCACCGCTTCCGGCGCTCGCGACGCCGCCGTGCTGGCAATCCTACGATCGCCGATGGTGGTCGAAACCAATGACCTTGCCTGGCCTCACGCTCTTCATCCCGTGCTCCGCAAGGCTATTCGCGGTACCGACCATCAGTTGACGAATACCTGGTCCTCTCGCGAATGGGCAGCGGCCGCCCAAAGGCTCACATCTCGCCTCGGGGAACTCTGCACAGAGGCAATAGCGAAGCGCCAGAGGGTTGTCGTCGCGAGCTGCTTCACCCAAGGCTTGCGCCTGTGCGGCGAATTCTCGCTCTCCGCCCCATGGCTGATCCAAGCCACTGAACTACTCGTCGACTGCGGGATGTGGTCGACCCTCGACGTTCACATGCCCCAGGACAAGGAGCCTCCCGATGCGGTCATGGCATTTTTGACAGGGCTAGCCGGTCTTCGGTTGCGCCGAACGGGGTCGCTGAAAGAGTCGGTACGCGTACTCGACTCCGCCCTCGACTCGAACGAAATAAGCGAGGAGATCCGCGCCTTTCTGGAACTTCACCGAGCGCATGCTGTCCGCAATGCCGGCAGCTATCAAGACGCGCAACGCACCTATGGACGCCTGGCGAGTGGCGCTTCGGCCCAGCGTGTGCGCGCCCGCCTGCAGCTGGCAGATCTGCAAATGCTGCGGGGGAGATTTTCCACTTCCATGGAAACCCTCGACGCCCTCGAGAGCCTCGATCGGCAGCTCGATGCAGACCTGCGCGGAGAGGCGATGCGAATCCGCGGCCACATTCACCGGACCAATTGCGAGCTCGATCTGGCAGAGCTCGCTTACAGGCGCGCGCTAACCCTGTCACGAGCCGTCGATTCACCTGCCATGGAGGGAAAGGCCCTGACGAACCTTGCCGAGACCGTATGCTGGTCAGACCCCGCACAGGGCGTGGTGTTCGCCGAGCAGGCGCTTTCTCTCAACCGTGGAATCAACAACCAGCTCGAGGTGCTGAAGGCCCACGTCGCCGCTGCTTTGTGCCACCGTTCATCAGAGGGCGAAGCCCAGGCATTCCACATCGAGCAAGCGCGGCGCCTTATTGGGGCATGCGAATATCGGGCCGGTGAGGTTTTCGTCCGGGTGGCCGAGACAGCCTGCGCGGTGAAGCGCGGTGAGGCAGAGGGCCAAGCTGCACAGGAGCTAAGAGCACTCACCGCCGATTTGGGCGTATACGGCTTCTGGGTGCAGATTTCGAGCTGGTGGCTCGGCGCGCCTCGGACCGAGACCGTGGAGACGGACTGGCTGGCTGATCCCGCTGTCATCCGCGCACGCTGGATGCGCGTCCTTTGAGGCGCATTATGGACCGCCGATGACCGCCCAGGTGGGAATTGTTGGCCTTGGAGAAATCGCCGCTGTTCACCTACGCGCCCTCGGGACCATGAACGTCGAGGTATGCGCCGGCGTCGACCTCCGAACCGACCGGCGCTGTGAGTTTCGCGGAATGGAGCTACCCGTTTCCGTTTCGCTCGCACCCCTCCTTGCCCGATCTCTCGACATCGTCATCGTTGCCACGCCAACAGCAACCCATCATCAGATTTGTCACGCCATCCTTGAATCCACCAGCGCCCCCCGCCTGCTCCTCGTCGAGAAGCCCGCGGTGATGACGAGGCCTCAACTCGAAGATCTCTGCACATACTCCGGCGATACCGGCATCGTTGCCCTACTGCACGCCGAATATGGTCCCGAGGTTCTCTGGGCGCGCGCGCGGATCGCAGGCTGGCGCCTGGAGCACGGACCTATCGTCGATTACCGCGCATCCTTCGCCGATCCACGGCGTCATGCCCAGGAGGAGCGCTACGCGAATAGCTGGCTCGACTCGGGAATCAACGCACTCAGCATCGCTCAGCACTTCATTGATCTCCAGGGAGTAACGGTGCGAATCACCGACGATTCCCTAAGCACCTATGCAGCCGATCTGAGTTTCCGCGATGGAACTGGCTCAATTGCCACTAGCTGGGGGGTCCGTGAGCCGGCGAAGAGCACAACTGTCACCTTCCGCGACGGTGCTCGACTGCGACTCGACCATCAGCTGGTCGCGGCCCTGCTCGTTCGAGATGACACGGTGTTGGACAGCTATCGTGCAGACGATGAGATCCCGCGTCTCCTCCGTCACTATCTCAACGCATTTGCCAAACTTTTCTCAAAGACATGCACGCCGGGGATGAGCCCAAAGACCCGGCGCCTGCACTCGCTACTTCTAGGGGACGCGCCGCCAAGCTCGCGGTCGTGATTCCCGTGAACAACGAGGCCGGTGGACTGCGGCGTCTCATCGAGGCCGTTGCCGAGGCGGCCGCGGACGCCACTCAGTCCTGGGAGATCGTAGTCGTAGACGATGGCAGTACCGATGGCTCGAGCGAGGTTCTAGAGGAACTGCGAGGAATGCTGCCGGCGTTGCGCACAGTTCGGCACCGAACGCGGCTCGGCCAGAGCGCCGCCATGGCGAGAGGCATACGCACCGCAACCGCCACCTGGATAGTCACGCTCGATGGGGATGGTCAAAACGATCCGTCTGACATTGGCCCGATCTGGCGATTCGCCCAGCAGATGGAGAGGCGCCACTCGCCGACCCTGGTCATCGGCTCTCGCCACCGGCGCCAGGACACTCTCGATCGCCGAGCGGTGTCGTGGCTGATCAACCGCTGGTCCGCCACAGCGCTCGGTCATCCCCTGGTCGACCAGGGCTGTGGCACCAAGTGCTTTCGCCGCGAGGCGTTCATGTGTTTGCCGGCGTTCGATCACATGCACCGCTTCCTGCCGGGAATGTTCGTAGCCCTCGATGCACAAATCCTCACCTTCGCCGTGCATCACCATCCGCGGGCTCACGGCGCCTCTCACTACAAGAACGCCGTGCGACTGAAGGAGGCCTTTATCGATGTGCTTGGCGTCCTATGGCTGCGCCGGCGCCTAGTCAGCCGCCGACCGGACTCGCCCAGCTGAGTCAACGATCACCAAACCCGGCCGTCCCGGCTAGACATAGATCGCCGGACCTCAGTTGAGGGTCTCGCGTGAGGCCAGATGAGCGCCCACCTTGCGCTTGACCCTCTGCAGGGCGTTGTCGACGGTCTTGGTGTCGCACTCGAGCCGCTCGGCGGTCGCCTCGTAGGAGTGGCCGTCGAGGTAGAGCGAGAGCACGCGGCTCTCGAGGTCCGAAAGCACGCCCGAGACACCGGAGAGGCAGGAGACGAGGCTGTCGAGCTCTTCGGCGGCGATCACCTGGTTGACCGGGTCGTGCACAGTGGGCCCGGGCAGGATCTCGTCGAGGGTCGTGTCGGAATCGCCGGCCGCCGCCGGGGTCTGGCTGAAGGAGACGTACTGGTTGAGCGGCGTGTGCTTGTTGCGGGTCGCCGTCTTCACCGCGGTGATGATCTGGCGGGTGATGCAGAGCTCGGCGAAGTTGCGGAAGCTCGACTCGCGATCGGTGCGGTAGTCGCGGATCGCCTTGTAGAGACCGAGCAGGCCTTCCTGGATCAGGTCGTCAGCCTCGCCGCCAAGCAGAAAGTACGAGGAGGCCTTGAGACGGACGAAGCCGCGGTAGCGGCGGACGATCGCGTCGTAGGCGTCGGTTCGCCCATCCTTGGCGAGAGCGACCAGATAGTGGTCATCAAGCTCAGGTTGAAGGTTAGTGTCGGCCGGTTTGAGCGAGCCGTTGAGACGGCCTGAGGGAAGCTGCATTTCATGGGTCGGCGAAGATAGAGCCACAGATCCTTCTCCTTGCGAAGGGTCGTGGCGCCTTACCTCCCCTGGCGGCGCCCTGTATTGACTGGGAAATCTCAGACTCAAGCTGAGGTTTAACCCTTGTATGGCCGGGTAGTTTACGGCCGGGCGGATTTCTGTCAACCCCGAACTTAGGTTCGTGCAATTGCCGTTGCGGTCCTCAGCGCTGCCGAACGGCCTCAAAGAGCAGCGCCGTGGCGGCAGCCGAAACGTTGAGCGAGTCGATCTTGCCCCGCTGCGGGAGCGCGATCAGGCCGTCGCAAGCGGAGGCGACGCGCGGGCGCAGGCCCTTCCCCTCGCCACCCAGGACGAGCACGGTCGGGCCACTCAAGTCCACGTCCCACGGCGCCTGCTTCGCCTCGGCATCGGCTCCCCAGAGCCAAAAGCCCGCCCCCTTTGCCTCGCCGAGCCAGTCAGCGAGGTTGCGGACATGGGCGATTGCCAGGTGCTCGACCGCTCCCGCCGACGCCTTGCAGGTGACAGCCGTAACGGCCGCCGAGCGCCGCTCCGGGATGATGAGACCAGCCGCTCCCGCCGCCTCGGCCGAGCGCGCTACCGCGCCGAGGTTGCGCGGATCCTGAACCTGGTCGAGCGCGATCAACAAGGCGTTCTCCCTCTCCAGCAGCTCCGAGGAACCCGCGTATGGATAAGGCTCGACCTCAGCCACAACCCCCTGGTGGTCCGGCGATCCGCACAGTCGCTCCAACTCGTCGGCCGAGGTCTCAGGCGCCCGCCAGACCCGCAGCACCTGCCGTCGTCGGCCACGTTCTGCCTCGGCCACCGGCTGCTTCCCATAGATGACCTGCGAAGCCATCAGCCCCTGGGCACGAGCTTCGCCCCCTCGGCCGAGTCCCGCACCTCCCAGCCAAGCTCAGCCAACCGATCCCGAATCTCGTCCGCCCGCGCAAAGTCCTTGCCTGCACGCGCCGCTTGACGTTCCTCCAGGAGCTTCTCTGCTTCATCGTCGGCCTCAGCACCCTCATCTGGCTGAGTAAGGGTGCTGAGGCCGACGAGCGCCAGCATCTCCGCAAGAGCCAAAGCCGCTTCGCCTCCTGGAACCTCGCCCCGGTTCGCCTCTCCCACCAGCTCAAACACCTCGGCCATAGCCCTGGGCGTATTGAAGTCCTCCGCCAGTGCCCCTCTGAAGCTCTCGACCCGGGACCTTGCGTCGAGCGGGGCGTCGGGGGAGGGTCCCGGGGAACTCCCGGCGAAGCCGGCCCCGGGACCCTCCCCCGACGCCCCGCCCACCGGATGCTCCCGAAAAAAGTTCCTCAGCCGCCCAACCTGCGCCACAGCTTCCTCCATCTGCTCCGGCCCAAAGGCCAACGGCTGTCTGTAGTGCCCGGAGATCAGATACGCGACGACCGCCTCCGCCCCGTACTGATCCAACGCCTCAGACAGCTGAAAGATGTTCCCCTCAGACTTCGACATCTTCTCCGCCGCGGTCTCGATCATCCCGTTGTGCATCCAGACCCGCGCAAACGGCCGCCCCGCCGCCTCGGACTGGGCAATCTCGTTCTCGTGATGGGGGAAGACCAGGTCCGAGCCGCCGCCGTGGATCGCGAAGGAGGGCCCCAGCTCCTGCTCGGCCATCACCGAGCACTCGATGTGCCATGCAGGCCGCCCTGGACCCCAAGGGGAGTCCCATGAGGTGTCCTCGCCGGGCTTGTGGGTCTTCCAGAGGGCGAAGTCGAGGGCGTCCTCCTTGAGCGACTCCGAGCCGGCCTCCTCACCCTGGTCCATGTCCTCCGTGCGCCGGTTGGAAAGCTTGCCGTATCCGTCGAAGCTGCGCACCCGGAAGTAGACATCGCCGCTTGACTCATAGGCGTGGCCGGAGGCGATCAGATCGGCGATCAGCGCCACGATCCCCCCGATCGTCTCCGTCGCCAGCGGCTCGGAGTCCGGCCGCCCCAGCCCAAGCCGTCCCGTGTCCTCAAAGTAGGCGCGGGTCATTCGTGCGGCGAACTCCCCCGACTCCTCGCCCGCCTCTCCGGCAGCGACGTAGATCTTGTCGTTGATGTCGGTGACGTTGACCACCAGCTTGGTGGCATACCCCTCCGACCTCAGAAACCGCGCCAGCAACGAGAACACCACGAACGGCCGCGCGTTGCCGATGTGGATGCGGCTGTAGACAGTCGGCCCGCAGGCGTAGATGCCGACCTCGCTGGTTGAGTCGAGGGGGACGAGATCCCCCGTCAGCGTGTCTCTGATCCGCACCGCTCGCATCGGGCGGATGCTAAAGAGGTCTAGAAGGTGCGGTAGCCGGACCCGGAGGGGGCGGCCTCGCGGCGCTCCCAAGAGGGTGCAGTCTTGTCCGCGGCGGCCAGGACCTCTCGGCGCGCCCGTGAGGCGCTCGCCTTGATCTCGTCCTCAGCGGCCCGCCTGACGCGGTCCTCGCGCTGCTCGGCCTGGGCACGGATGTGCTCCGACTCAGCTCTCAGTGCCTCCTCGGCGCGCGACCGCGCCATCTCGACCGCCTCGCCTTCGACCTTCTCGACCAGGGTCCGCACCCGCTCGTCGGCCTCGCGGCGCACCTCCTCGGTGCCCCGCATCACCCGCTCCTCGATCTCGGTCTCCAACTTGACGGCCAGCTGATGCGCCTCAGCCGCCGCCGCCTCGGCTTCGACCGCGCGCTGCTCGGCAGCGGCAACCCGCTGGTCGGCCTCGAGCTTGACCCGATCGAGCGCCTCCTTGTGGCGTTTCGCAGCCTCGAACTCGGCAGCTTCGACTCCGGCAGAAATCGAGGCCTGGGAATCGACCTTGAGCGCGCTCATCTCCTTGGCCAGAGCTTCGCGCTCGGAGTCCGCCCGCTTCTGCGCTTGCTCGAAGGCCTCCTCGGCACGATCGCGAGCCTCCTCGGCCCGCTTTGCCCGCGCCTCGGCGTCCGTGCGCTTTCCACGCTCGGCCTTGATCCGGGCCTGCCCTTCCTCACCGAGCTTGCGCACCGTGGCCATAGCCTTCGCCTTCAACTCGCCACGCAACTCCTCGCTACGCGCCTCGGCCAAGGCAACCCGCTCCTCGCTGACCCGCACCCACTCAAGAGCCTGCTGAGCAGTCTCACGCAGCTCGTCATTCGCCGCCCCGACTGCTTTCAGCTGCCTCGCCGCTTCGCCCATGAATCGTCAACCTACTACCGCCATCGGCGGTCCCGCTACCCCCGCCCGCCGCATAAATGCGCATTTAGCGAACTAGCGAGACGCTCCGGAGTCGGTCCCGGTAGGGGTGGAGCGTCTTGCACTTTTTGGGCGTCCACCCTGAGGCGCCAGCAGGTGCGTCCCCATCCAAAAAGTTAAGCGAAACCCCTACCGGGACCGACTCTGAGCCTCCCGCTCATGCAGCTCCCGCTTGAGGATCTTCCCCGTGGCGTTACGCGGCAGCTCATCGAGGAACTCGAACTCGCGCGGCGCCTTGTAAGCAGCGAGATTGGCCTTGACATGGGCCTTGAGCACTTCCGCGGAGACCTCTTCCTCGCTTGCGCAGACGACGAAGGCCTTCAGCCGCTGACCGAACTCGCCGTCCTCGACCCCGATCACCGCAACCTCGACCACGCCATCGTGATCGGCGAGCAGATCCTCGACCTCGCGGGGAAAGACGTTCTCACCGCCTGAGACGATCATCTCGTCGTCGCGACCGTCGATGAAGAGCCGGCCACCCTCGTCGATGTGACCGACGTCGCCACTGCTCAGCAGCCCGTCGATCACCTCCTTGCCGCCGCCGCCGGTGTAGCCCTCGAAGGACATCTCATTGCCGACGAAGATCCGCCCCACCTCCCCCTGCGGAATCTCGCGATCGTCCTCACCGAAAAGGCGAACGACGGTGCCCCGCGGCGGCCGTCCGGCGGTGCCGGGCGCGGCGCGCAGGTCCTCGGGAGTGGCGACGGTCGCGTAGGCGACCTCGGTCGAGCCGTAGAGGTTGTAGACGTTGTCGCCGAAGCGGTCCATCCACTCGGTCGCCAGCTCGCCCGGCAAGGCGGAGCCGGATGCCGAGGTGATCCGCAACGAGGAGAGGTCATAGGAGGCGAGCGTCTCCTCTGGCAGCCGCAGGATCCGCTGCAACATCACCGGCACGACCGCGAGCACGTCGGCTCGGTAGTCCTTCACCGTGCGCAGCGTCTCCTCCTCGTCGAACTTGCGCCGCAACACCATCGTCGAGGCGGTCGGCAGGCTCATCACGAAGTGGAAGAAACCCCAGGAGTGAAAGAGCGGCGCCGCGATCATCATCGTGTCGCGGGCGCGGTAGGGGATCTTGTCGATCAGGGCAGCCATCGCCAACAGGCCGTCGGGGCTGGATCGCTGGGCGCCCTTGGGGGTGCCCGTCGTGCCCGAGGTGAGGATCACGAAGCGGGGATTGTCGGGCGGCGGCTTGTGGCCGGAATCGTCGTTTGCGGCGATCAGCGAGTCGAGCGTCGGACCCTCCACCCCGCCGTCGCTCCAGGCGATGATGCGGGCGATGCCCTCATCGACGTCGGCGAGCAGGCCGGCGAACTCCTCGTCGTAGACGAGCGCCTTCGGTTGCTCACGCCTGGTCACCTCGACCAACTGGGGACCGGCGAACATCGTGTTCAGGTACAGGGCGCTGGCGCCGAGCTTGGCCGCCGCCAGGGTCGCCTCGATGAAGCCGCGGTGATTTCGGCACATGATCCCGACGCCATCGCCGGGACCGATCCCCATGCCGGCAAAGGCGTGGGCGAGGGCGTTGGTGCGAAGGTGGACCCGCTCGAAGCTGAGCGAGCCGCGCTCGTCGATCAGCATCGTCTCGTGCGGGTATTTGTGCGCCGCCGTGGCAACCCCGGTGGCCGGCGATGCGCCCCAGCGCAGGAAGGTCGCGGCGACCTTGGCCGCCTTGTCGGGGCGAACCAGGCCGACGATCCCGGCCTCGTGCAGAACCTTCGCCTCGAAGACCGAGTCGGAGACCGAGTGGCGGGCGCTCGACACTATGGACTTCAGCATTCCCATCGCAGCGGCGAAGGTTATTCGCTCTCGACCAGGGCGACGGCCATGCAGGCGATCCCCTCGCCGCGGCCGATCCAGCCCATCCCCTCGTTGGTCGTCGCCTTGACGCTGACCCGCGCCGAGGTGGCCTCCGCCAGGTTCCGCTCCATCTCGGCCCGCAATGGCCCGATCCGCGGCTCCTCGCAGATCAGCGTCGCGTCGACGTTGACGATCCGCCCGGCGATCGTGCCCACCGCCGTGCGCAACAAGTCGATCGAGTCGGCGTCGCGCCAGACCTCATCATCGTCGGGGAAGAGCGCGCCGATGTCGCCTTGGCCGGCGGCGCCGAGCAGGGCATCGATCACGGCATGGGTGAGCACGTCGGCATCGGAGTGGCCCGCGAGGCCACGCGGGTGGTCGACCTCGACCCCGCCGAGGACGAGGCGGCGCCCCGCGGCCAAGCGGTGGCTGTCGTAGCCGATTCCGACGCTCATCGACTAATCCTCGCGCACCACGTCGGGCAGCGGCTCGAGCCGGCGTTTGCGGCCCTCGAAGACGCAGATCTCCCCCACCCCAAGGCCGCTGAGAAACTCGACCGCCTGGTCGTAGCCGTAGCCAACCTGCTCGGGCAGGTGGGCATCAGAGGAGAGGGCGAATGGGGCACCGGCCTCGACGCACATCTCGGCGAAGCCGGCCGCCGGGTAGATCTCGCCGACGGGCTTGCGCAGGCCGGCCGTGGAGACCTCGACCGCGATCCCGCTCTCGGCGATCGCTTCCACCGCCGGCTCGTAGTAGAAGCGCGGGTCGCGCTCGGGCAGCGGTCGGGCGCCGCCCCAGACCTTGACCAGGTCGGGATGGGCGAGGATGTCGAAGAGGCCCGAGCGGGCGCACTCGGCCAGGGCAGCGAAGTAGCGGCGCCAGACCTCGTCCGGGTCGCCCTTGCTCTCCCAGACGTCCCAGCCGGCATGGTCGACGGCCCCGTCGCCGATGAAGTGGACCGAGCCGACGACGTAGTCAAAGTCACGCGCCTCGAGCAACGCCGCCGTGCGATCCTCGGCGGCGGGGATGTAGTCGCACTCAACCCCCAGCCGCAGCGGCGTGCCGCGGACGAAATCGCAGTAGGAATCGAGGTCGTCGCGAGCCTGTTCCGCCCAGAAGGGGTGGCGCCAGAGATCGAGCGCCTGGGTGAAGCGATAGATGTGCTCGGAGACGCCGAGCTCGGCGATCCCGGCCGCCTCGGCGGCCGCCAGGTAGCGCTCGACGTTCTCGCCGGTGAAGAAGCGCTCGCCGGGGGTGTCGGGCTCATCGGGGCGAAGATGGAGGTGGTAGTCGGTAAGCATGGGACGGGCAGAGTAGGCGACCCGGGCCGTGGATACGCTGAGGCCATGGTCCACCTGCGGATCGTTGCGCCGGCCGATTGCTCAGAGCGGGTGGTTGACCTGCTGGGTGCCTCCCCATCGACCAGCAATCTCGTCCTCCTCGCCGGCGCCGCGAAGCAGCCGGCCGGCGACATGATCCTCTGCGACGTCGCCCGCGAGGAAGCGAGCGTGATCATCGAGGACCTGAAGGAGTTGCGGATTCCCGAGCTCGGCTCGATCACGCTGGAGCCGATCGATTCGCAGCTCTCCGCCGCAGCCGAACGGGCGGAGCGGGCGGCGCCCGGCCTGCCCGCCGATGCCGTCGTCTGGGAGGAAGTTGAGGCGCGCACCTCGGAGAGCACCGAGATCGGCGGCAACTTCCTGCTCTTCATGGCGCTGGCCTGCCTGATCGCCTCCGTCGGGCTCTACCTCGGCGCGCCGATCCTGATCGTCGGCGCGATGGTCGTCGGTCCCGAGTTCGGCCCCCTGGCCGGCTTCTGCGTCGCGATCGTCGAGCGGCGACGCGATGTCGCGTCCCGCTCGCTGACCGCGCTCGCCGTGGGCTTCCCGGTCGGGATCACCGCCGCCTTCCTCTTCACCCTCGCCTGCACCTCCACCGGCCTGCTCGCGAGCGACTTCACCAGCGCCGAACACCCGCTCACCCAGTTCATCTCCCACCCCGACACCTTCTCCTTCCTCGTCGCCCTCTTCGCCGGCACGGCGGGCGTGCTCTCGCTCACCTCAGCCAAGTCCGGTGCCCTGGTCGGCGTGCTGATCTCGGTAACGACGATTCCCGCGGCAGCCGACATCGGCGTCGGCGCCGCCACCGCCGACTGGTCGGAGTGGCGCGGCGCGATGGCGCAGCTCAGCGTCAACCTGGCGGCAATCGTGCTCGCGGGCGTAACCACGCTCTCGGTTCAGCGCCGCATCTACCGGCGCCGCCGCGACCGCCACCGGCGCGAGCAGCCGCGCGCGATGGCTGGGCTATCCACCGACCCGGCGCAGGGCCGGCGGCGATGAGGCGCCAGCTGGCGATCATGCTCGCGGCCTTCGCTCTCGGCACGGCGGTCGCCGCAGCGCTCGGTGCGGTCAGCCTCGGCGTCGCCCTCGGCGTCGGTCAGGTCTGCTTCGCTGCCTGCCTGGTCTGGGTCCTACTGCGCTGATTTGCGCCTCATCGCTTAGCGCGCTCAAGCGCCGGCAACACGATCCGCAAGCAGCAGCTCGGCGAGCTTGAGGTCGAGCGGCGTCGTCACCTTGAGGTTCTCCGGCGGCGACGGGTGGATCAGGACGGTGGCGCCGCTCGCCTCGACCATCATCGCCTCGTCGGTCGCCTCAGCAACGCGCTGAGGATCGGCCGCCAACGCCCTGCGCAGCGCCTCGACCCGAAAGACCTGGGGCGTCTGCGCCGCCCAAAGCAAGCCACGATCCACAGTGGACTCGATCACCCGCCCTCCATTGGCTACCTCAGGGGTAGTCAAAGGGGGGCGCGTGGCCTGCTTGATCGTGTCGGTGACCGGGGTGGCCGCGATTGCGCCGGCGGCGTCGGGGTCCGCGACCAGGGTCGCGACCACTTCCTCGATCAGCTCAGGCGTCACCAGCGGCCGAGCCGCATCGTGCACCGCGACCAGCTCTGTCCCGACCGCCTCCAAGGCATTTGAGACCGACTCGGCCCTGGTGGCGCCACCGTCGACCACGCCGACGTCACCGCCGGCGAGATCGTGGACGTGCCCGGGCGGGCAGGCGACGACGATCGAGCGCACCGAGGGCGCGGCACGGCAGGCCGCGATCGACCACTCGACCATCGCCCTGCCGGCCAGTGGCACGAAGGCCTTCGGGCCGCCGGCTCCGAGCCTCTGCCCGGAGCCGGCGGCCGCGATCACGGCCGTGGCGAACGCTGCGGAGCTACGCCGTGGCGGCGAAGCGCTCCTCCAGCAGCCCGTCGAGGTATTCCTCCGCGCCGTCCTCGTCTTTGTCGAGCGCGTACATGAACTCCGAGGCGAGGATCTTCTTCGCCCGCGTGTACATCTGCTTCTCACCGGTTGAGAGGCCCTTTTCCATCTCACGGATGGCAAGGTTGCGAACGACCTCGGCCAGCTCGAAAACGTCCCCGGTCTTGATCTTCTCGCGGTTGTACTTGAAGCGCCGGTTCCAGTTTTTCGGCATCTCCGAAACGTCGTCGGTGAGCACGTCGGTGACCTTCTTGATTTCTTCCTCGTCGATAACGCGGCGCAGCCCAGCGACGCCGGCGTTCTCGCAGGGAACCATCACCGTGAGTTCGTTGTGGAGGATCTTGATCGTGAGGTAGTCACGCTCCTCCCCCATCAGCTCCCGGGACTCCTTCTTCAGTACGAGCCCAGCACCGTGGTGGGGGTAGACGACCTTGTCGCCCTCTTCGAAATCGCAGACGTAAGGGACCTCAACGTCCGCTTCGAAGCCCGCCTCCATGGCCTCCTCTGCTAGCTCAGAAATCGGGTGCTCCTTTCGTTTGTCGATGGCGACAGTTGCCATCTAGCTCTGTAGATACCGATCGACCATGTCGACCTCCTGAAGCCTGCGCAGGCCCTCGCGGATGTCCTTGGCCCTTGTAGAGCCGACACCATCGACGGCCTCCAGGTCGGCGTCAGAGGCAGCGAGTACCTCCTCCAGCCCACCCAGCTCCTGGATGATCTTCTGGACGACAAGCTTGGGGATGCGCGGCACGCGGCCGAGCACGCGGTAGCCACGCGGGGCCACCGGGAAGTCAAGTGTGTTGAGCTTGCGGTCGTAGCCGAGCAGCTCGGCGAGGCGGCCGAAGTCGAGCACGTCCTCATGCGGCAGGCGGGCCAGCGATTGCAGCACCGTCGCCAGGTTCTGCTCGGAATCCTCGACCGAGTAGTCGCGGACCAGCGCCGTCTTGTCGGTGGCGACGCCGACCATCGTCTCCTCCAGCTGCATCTCGATCAGGCGACCCTCGGTGCCGAGCTCGACGATGTAGCGCTCGACCTCGACCGCCATCCGGGTGACCAGCTCGGCCCGCTGCAACACCGCGAGCGCGTCGTAGAGCACGCCGCCACCCTCGAACTCGAGCACGGTGAGGCGGTTGGAGACCTGGTCGAGGCGGGCGCGGTACTTGTCGAGCGTTGCCAGACCCTGGTTGGCCTTGGCCAGCACGGCGGGGATGTCCTGGAGGATGTACTTGGTCCCCTCGATGTAGAGCGAGACGACGTCGCGGCGCTGGGAGATCGCGACCACCAATGCCTCGGTCTGCTTGGAGACGCGCTCGGCGGTGCGGTGGCGGGTGCCGGTCTCGGACGAGAGGATCGTCGGGTCGGGCATCAGCTGCACGTTGGCCCAGGCGATCTTGGTCGCCTGGGAATTGAGCACGATCGCGCCATCCATCTTTGCCACCTGGTAAAGCATCGCCGGCGTGTAGTCGATGTCGAGCTTGATCCCGCCGGAGAGCAGGTGCGAGATGTCGCCCGCGTCGCCGACGACGATCAGCCCGCCCGTGCGAGAGTGGACTATGTTGTCGAGGCCCTCGCGCAAGGCACCGCCCGGCGCGACGACATCGAGAGCCCTCAGTAGCCTGGGATCTTGACGTTCGGATAGCTCGTGAAGCTCATCACCAGGCAGCGCTGACATCGCTTTCTAGGATGGCAAAAACCGCTTTGGAATGCGGTGTGGCTAATCTCTAGTGGACAGGTCGGGATAGCCATTGTCAAGGAATCCGGTCACCTAAGACCCGTAAAGGCCGGATTTGACGCTCAAAGATGGAAGCGGCGGTGGTGAAAGTGATGCCGCAGGGCGTTTGGATGAGGCTTTCCCGCCATCGATGGATCGGGTCCAGGGTGCTCGGGATCGCGCACAAAGACCCAGGTCAGCACCGTGCCGAGGGTGCAGAGGGCGACCAGGACCCAGGTTGAGCCGGCGATCCCAGCGGTGAACGAGCTGCCACCATCCTGAAGCGCGTGAAAGACAGCGCCGCTCGCGGCCAGGGCGATCGTCCCCGCCATCACCCGGTCCATCGCCAGCACGCCTGAGGCGATGCCCACCTTCTCGGCGGGCATCGCCGCCATCGCCGCGGTCGACATCGGCGCGTAGACGAGCCCGAGGGCGATGCCGAAGAGCAGGTAGCCGGCCAGCAGCAGGCCGTAGCCGCTGCCCGCCGCGAGCTGGGTCAGGACGAGCAGGCCGGCGGTGCCGCAGGCCATACCGGCGCTCATCAGCCGCCGCGCACCGAAGCGACCGATCAGACGGGCGGACTGGGGCGAGATCACAACCATCGGCGCGGTGATCGGCAGGATCATCAAACCGCTCAACACCGCCGAGTGGCCGGCCACGTCCTGCAGGTACTGGGGCTGGAAGAACATCACCGCCCAGTAGGCACCGACCAGGGCGAAGGCGGCGGCGCTGGCGCCGAAGTAGGGCCGGTTGCGGAAGAGCTCAAAGTCGACGATCGGCTCACGCACCCGGTGCTCGACTCGCCAGAAGGCGTAGAGCGCGGCGAGGCCGCCGGCAACAACCACAGCAGTGGTCGCACCACTCCAGGTCCTGCTCTGGACCAGGGCGAAGACGACCGCCGCCAACCCGAGGCCCAGAGCCAGCAGGCCGGCGAAGTCCACCCGACGTCCGGCCCCGGGATCGGTGGACTCAGGAGCCGCCACCGCCGTAATCCAGATCCCGACCAGGGCCACCGGCAGGTTGATCCAGAAGATCACCCGCCAATCGATTTCCACCAGCACCCCACCGGCCAGCGGCCCGATCGCCAGCGCCACCGCCGAGACCCCCGCCCACACCCCCAGCGCCCGCGCCTGTTCAGAGGCCGGGAACGCATTGCAAACGATCGCCAGCGACAACGGCAACATCGGCGCCGCCCCGATCCCCTGCAGAATCCGCCCGCCGACCAACATCTCCTGGCTGCCCGCGGCGCCAGACACCACCGAGCCAAGCGCGAAAATAACCATGCCCACGAGAAAGAGCCGCTTGCGCCCGAACATGTCCCCCAGCCGCCCCGCCGTAACGACGAAAACCGTGATCGCCAGCAGGTACGCGTTCATCACCCACTGCAGCCCCGCCGCCGTGGCATCGACGTCGTGCCGAATGCTCGGCAACGCCAGCGCGACCACCGTGGAGTCCAACATCAAGAGGAAGAGCCCAGCGCAGGTCCCCGCCAGCGTCCACCATGGCCTGTTTTGCTCGTTGATCCTCTGCACGCGCGCCAGACTACGAGGCGACCAGGTCGGGACCGGAGGGAGTCAGTGCGTCGTGACCAGGTCACGAGCGGGGTCGATGCCCCAGCGGGTGCCTACCTCGGCGAGCTCGGTCGAAAGCTGCCAGCGGTCGGGGCGCTCATCGCCTTCGTGCTGAGGATTTGCCCCCTTCAGCGCCATGCACCCCGTGTTGTCGCCGATTGCGCGGATCGCGGCCATGTCCTCGTCGCTGAGCTTCTGCCCGGCGGGCAGGGCCGCCAGCTCGGCCCGCTGCTGCTCGATTGTGCGGACCTCGGAGCCTGTCTCCTGGATCAGGGTAGGCACCACGCACTCGACCGCTGGGTGGGCAAGGTTCCACTGGCAGGCGAGCTGGATCGGGGTGAGGTCCGCACGCTCGGCGTAGGGCAAGACTCGCTCGAGCTTCTCAAGGCCTGCCTCGATCCAGCCTTCGGGACGGAATGCCCGGTGGTCGCCTTTTGCCAGCTCCATGCCGGGGCGCAGGTCGCCCCAGAAGAGGCCGCCGTAGTCGACGACGCGGGTGATCACTTTGACGTCCTGACGCTCCGCCGCCGCGAGGCAGAGATCGCCGGGCCAGGGCTCGAACGGGTTGAGGATGATCATCGCCCAATCGATCCGCTCGCCGAAGCGCTCCAGACAACTGATGATGTCGAGGGTGAAGCCGTTGGCCGGCCCGGGCGCGACGCCGATCTGGCTCGCCAGCCCCGAGTCGCGCAGCGCCGCCATGCCGTCCCAGACCGCCTCGCTGGAGTAGCCGATCCGGTCGGGGTTGTGCAGCAGCAGCAGGTCGAAGGAGTCGACGCCGACGCGCTCGAGGCTGCGCTCGGTGGCCATCCGCAGGTAGTCCGCGTACTCCGCTTCCCCACGCAGGCGCGGATCGGTGAACCGCGGAAATCCCCGCGGACCGTCGCGCTCACCCTCGTAGAAGTCGTGGCCAACCGCCCCGACCAGGCAGTACTCGTCGCG
Source organism: uncultured Solirubrobacterales bacterium (assembly GCA_963720805.1). GTDB lineage: Bacteria > Actinomycetota > Thermoleophilia > Solirubrobacterales > 70-9 > VRUE01. The sequence continues at coordinate 81,361 of CAVRGT010000007.1, forward strand.
CGGAACGCCCGTCAGCGCCCGGCCGAGCAGCGAGTCGGCCTCGCCCTGGCCGTAGGTATCCGCGGTCAGAACCGTGTCTATGCCGTTCCCGGGCCGCAGAACCCGTTCAAGCCGCTCCTGCTCGACGGTTTCGCCGAAATGGAGGAAGCGCCCCCCGCTCCAGGTGCCAATCGCCTTTGGGCCAAGCTCACGCATCGACCGGGAACCATAAGCGCAGCTCGCGCGGGTGGCGCGGTGGCGGGGGTCCCCCATAGCGCAGGGCGCCGCACAGCGGCGTCCGAGCACATGGGGGAGGGCCGCCGCGACAGGACCCGCGCGCCGCTACCTCAGGGTCAGTCGGACTCGCTCTTGGGCTCGCCCGCATCCGACCCTGGGTCGTCGCTCGACTCGCCCTCGTCTTTCTTGGCGCCAACACCGACCTTCTCGGGCTCGGGCTTGGACTTCTTCGGCCGCACCTGCTTCTTCGGCTTGACGATCGTCAGGCTGAGCGGGCGGTCCTCCTCGTCGCCGGAGGGATCGCGCTTGACCATCACGGTCGAACCGGGCGTCATTTGCCCCTGACGCAGGACTTCGTCGGCCAGCGGATCCTCGATGTAGCGCTGGATCGCGCGGCGCAGCGGCCGAGCGCCCATCGAGGGGTCCCAGCCCTTGTCGACCAAAAGGTCCTTTGCCTCATCGGTCAGATCCAACTGCAGCTGGTGTTCGGCAACCTGGACACGTACGCGGTTGATCATCAGGTCGATGATCTCCTTGACCTCTTCCTTGGCCAGCTTGTGGAAGACGATCACCTCGTCGATCCGGTTGAGGAACTCGGGCCGGAAGACCTTCTTCAGGTCGCTCATGATCCGGCCCTTCATCGCGTCGTAGGACATGCCGGTCTCGTCATCGACGGTGAAGCCGATCGAGGTGTTCTTGGCGATCTCCGAGGCACCGATGTTCGAGGTCATGATCACGATCGCGTTGCGGAAGTCGACCGTGCGGCCCTGGGCGTCGGTGAGGCGCCCGTCCTCGAGGATCTGCAGCAGGATGTTGAAGACGTCGGGGTGGGCCTTCTCGATCTCGTCGAGCAGCAGCACCGAGTACGGCTTGCGCCGCACGGCCTCGGTCAGCTGGCCGCCCTCGTCGTAGCCGATGTAGCCCGGCGGCGAGCCGACCAGGCGGCTGACCGCGTGCTTCTCCATGTACTCGGACATGTCGATGCGAATCATCGACTCCTCGTCGCCGAAGAGGAATTCGGCCAGGGTGCGAGCGAGCTCGGTCTTGCCGACCCCTGAGGGGCCGAGGAAGATGAACGAGCCGGCCGGGCGCTTGGGGTCCTTTATCCCGGCCCGCGAGCGGCGGATCGCCTTGGAGACGGCGGTGATCGCGACCTCCTGGCCGATCACCCGCTTGTGCAGCTCCTCCTCCATGCGGATCAGCTTCTGGGTCTCGGCCTCGGTCAGTTTGAAGACGGGGATCCCGGTCCACATCGAGACGATGTCGGCGATCTCTTCTTCGCCGACATCGGGACGATCGCCGTTCTCACCCTCGGCCCACTCGTCCTCAAGCTGGCGCTTGCGGGTGGTCAGCTGGCGCTCGGTGTCGCGCAGATTGGCCGCTTTCTCGAACTCCTGCGCTTCGATCGCGGCCTCCTTGTCGCGCCGCGTCGTCTCGATTTCCTCCTCGAGGTCGCGGTAAACCGGCGGCGCCGACATGCTCTTGATGCGCATCCGCGAGGCGGCCTCGTCGATCAGATCGATCGCCTTGTCGGGCAGGAAGCGATCGGAGATGTAGCGGTCGGCGAGCTCGGCGGCGGCTTCCAGCGCGTCGTCGGTGATGTTGACGCGGTGGTGCTGCTCGTAGCGCTCGCGCAGCCCTTCGAGGATCTTGACCGTGTCCTCGACCGAGGGCTGGTCGACCTTGATCTGGGCGAAGCGGCGCTCCAGCGCCGAGTCGCGCTCGAGGTACTTGCGGTACTCGTCGAGCGTGGTGGCGCCGATCGTCTGTAGCTCACCACGGGCCAGCGCCGGCTTGAGGATCGAGGCGGCGTCGATCGCGCCCTCGGCGGCGCCGGCGCCGACGAGGTTGTGGAGCTCGTCGATGAAGAGGATGATGTCGCCGCGCTGGGTGATCTCTTTCATCACCTTCTTGAGGCGCTCCTCGAACTCACCGCGGTACTTCGAACCGGCCACCAGGGCGGCCAGGTCAAGTGTGTAGATCTGCTTGTTCTTGAGCAGCTCGGGGACTTCGCCCTTGTTGATGCGGGCGGCCAGCCCCTCGACCACAGCGGTCTTGCCGACGCCGGGCTCGCCCAACAGCACCGGGTTGTTCTTGGTGCGGCGGGAGAGGATCTGCATGATCCGCTCGATCTCGGTCTCGCGACCGATCACCGGGTCGAGCTTGCCCTCCTCGGCCAGCTTGGTCAGGTTGCGACCGAACTGGTCGAGCAGCTTCGAAGACTTTTTGCCCTCGCCGGAACCACCAGCGCCCGCGCCGGCGCCCTGGCGACGTCCGCCGGGGCCGGAGAGCATCCGGATCACCTCGTTGCGGATCTTGTCGGAGTCGGCGTCGAAGTCGAGCAAGATGCGGGCGGCGACGCCCTCGTTCTCACGCACCAGACCGAGCAGGATGTGCTCGGTGCCGATGTAGTTGTGGCCGAGCGAGAGCGCCTCGCGCAGCGCAAGCTCGAGCACCTTCTTGGCCCGCGGCGTGAACGGGATCTGGCCGGAGGTGACCTCCTCGCCGGATCCGACGATGCGGACCACCTGCGAGCGGACGCGCTCGGTGGTGATGTCGAGCGACTCGAGGACGCGGGCGGCGAGCCCCTCCTCCTCGCGCAACAGTCCCAGCAGGATGTGCTCGGTGCCAATGTAGTTGTGCTTCAGCGTGCGCGCCTCTTCCTGGGCCAGGACGACTACTTGACGGGCTCGCTCTGTGAATCGCTCGAACAAAAAGCCTCTCTATCTACTCAACGATGCGCGGCTGAGTAAGTCTCGGTTGGCACCCTTCGTTATCGGTAAGCGCCTATCTACTCCTTAGAGGATACCGAGCCCGCCGACCCGGCCCTTTGCGGCAAAAAAGCGCTCAGAGCGACAATCCAGCCGGCTCCGGTGCGCCTTATGCACTCTGGGAGTGCATAAGGCGCACCGGAAACTCAGGAGCGCATAGCGGGGAAGAGGACTACCTCGCGCACGCTCTTCGCGCCCGTCAGCAGCATGACCAGGCGGTCGATGCCGATGCCGACGCCGCCGGTTGGCGGCATTCCCTGTTCAAGCGCGACGATGAAATCCTCGTCGTAGGGCTGGGCCTCCTCGTCGCCACGAGCCAGCTCCTCGGCCTGCTGCTCGAAGCGGCGGCGTTGCTCGTCGGGGTCGTTGAGCTCGGTGAAGCCGTTGGCGATCTCCATGCCGCCGGCGAAGGCCTCGAAGCGCTCCACCAGCCCCTCCTCCGAACGGTGGGACTTGGCAAACGGTGAGAGCTCGACCGGGTAGTCGAGGACGAAGGTCGGCTGGATCAGCTGCGGCTCGACGTGCTTGGAGAGCAGGCCGTCGACAAGCTTGCCCCAGCCCTCCTCGGGGTCCGGCTCGGTACCGATCGCGGCGGCCAGCGCCTCGCGGGTCGGGTGCTCGGCGATGTCGATCTGGGAGCGCTGGCGGATCGCCTCGCGGAAGCTGATCCGGTTCCAGGGCGGGGCGAAATCGAGCGAGACGCCGTCGCGCTCGACCACCGTGGTGCCGAGAACCCGCTCGGCGACCTCGGCGACCATGTGCTCGACCCGGTGAGCCGTGTGGGCGTAATCCGAGCAGGCCTCATACCACTCGAGCATCGTGAACTCGGGGTTGTGCTTGTGCGAGATGCCCTCGTTGCGGAAGTCCTTGCCGAGCTCGTAGACCTTGTCGATGCCGCCGACGACCAATCGCTTGAGGTAGAGCTCGGTGGCGATGCGCAGGTAGAGGTCGCGGTCCAACGCGTTGTGGTGGGTGGTGAACGGTCGGGCCAGGGCGCCGCCGTAGAGCGGCTGCAGGACGGGCGTCTCGACCTCGACGAAGCCGCGTTCGTCGAGCCAGCGGCGCACCTCGCTGACCGTGCGGGCGCGCTTGGTGAAGAGGTCGCGGCTCTCCTCGTTGGCGATCAGGTCGAGCTCGCGCTGGCGGTAGCGCGTCTCGACGTCCTCGAGGCCGTGGAACTTGTCGGGCGGCGGCCGCAGGCTCTTGGCCAGCAGCTTCCAGTGGTCGATCGCCAGCGAGAGCTCGCCGCCGCGCCGGGTCGCCAGCGCCGTGCCCTCAACTCCGATGATGTCCCCCAGGTCGAGCTCGACCAGCACCTTGTAGGGCCCCTCGCCGAGCAGGTCCTCGCGTGCATGCAGCTGGATCTGACCGCTGGCGTCGCGCAGGTCGAGGAAACAGGCCTTGCCGTGCCCCCGCCGCCCAACCAATCGCCCGGCGACCCGATGACGCGACTCAGTCTCGCTCCCCGGCGCCAGCCCTTCGTGCGCCGCCCGTACCTCTCCAATCTCCTCGCGGTCAGCAAACTCCGGAGGGAAAGGGTCTATACCTGCATCCCTGAGCCGCTCCAGCTTCTCGCGCCGGTCACGGAGAACATCAGAAAGCTCGGCTTTTTCAGTCCCACCCATTAGTAGCTCGCGAGCCTATCGGGGCGTTGCGAGCCAATCCCGATAGGGGTGGAGCGTCTTGCACTTTTTCGGCAATCCCTCGCGGCGCCAGCCAGCGCGTCTCCACCGAAAAAGTTAAGCGGAACCCCTATCGGGATTGGCTCACGCCGTCTCGATCTTCGTGATCTTCAACTTCTTCTTGGGACCACGAGGAACCTCGACCGTGACGATGTCGTTGCGCTTGTGTCCGAGCAGCGCTTTGCCGATCGGCGACTCGTTGGAGAGCTTGTGCTCCAGCGGATCGGCCTCGGTCGAGCCGACGATCTGAAACTTCTGCGAGACATCGGTCTTCTGGTCCTTGACGTGGACGACCGAGCCGAACCGCACTTCATCGGTGCCGATGTCCTTCTCGTCAATCACCGTGGCCCGGCGCAGCCGCTCTTCGAGCTGGGCGATCCGCTGCTCGAGCAGGGCCTGCTCGTTCTTGGCGTCGTCGTACTCGGCGTTCTCGGAGATGTCGCCGAATTCACGCGCCTCCTTGATCCGTTCGGCGACCTCGCGTCGCTTTACGGTCGTGAGGTGATCGATCTCCTCTTTGAGCTTCTCGAGACCCTCGGGGGTGATTACGGACTGGCGACTCACTTGGTCCAACCTCGCTTTAGTGGATTGAGAACTGCCGCAAACGGCTCCTAGAGCCAAAAACGCCCAAGTGCGGCGGCGTCTGCCTCACCACACCAGGGCCGGAAGTCGCGGGATTATAGCGAGGGCGCTGGAGCGGCCAGATCGGCGATCAAACGGCGGGCCTGCGGCAGGTCGGCATGGCGCTGGAGCTCGATCGGCAAGTTCAGCCGGGGCGCCGAGGGGCTCCATGTACCAGGGGTAGAACTTGCGCAGGTAGCGCCCGGCGCGCTCGGTGCCGAGGTGCTCCTCGGCACAATCGATCACCCAGAGCAGCTCAGCGACGACCTCCTCGCGCTGCGGCGGCGAGGTGCGCCGGCCGGTCAGCTCCTCGAAGACCCAGGGATTTCCCAGCGCACCGCGGGCGATCATCACTGCATCGGCGCCTGACTCCTCATAGGCGCGACGGGCCGCCTCCGCGCTTTTCAGGCCGCCGGAGACGATCACCGGAATCTCCACCCGCTCGACCAGCTCGCGGGTGAGCGCGTAATCGGGGTTGCCCTTGTGGCCGACCTTGGCCACCCGGGGGTGGAAACCGATCGCGGCGACGCCGGCCTCCTCTGCAAGGCGCAGCGCCAGATCGAACCCGGAGCGGTCGCCGGCCTCGATCCCGGAGCGCAGCTTCACCGTGACGGGGAGGCCGCTGCCCTCGACCGCACCGCGCGCCAGGGCCAGGGCCAGCTCTGGCTCGCGCAGCAGCTCGGCGCCGGCGCCGGTCCTGCGCACCTTGCGCACCGGGCAGCCCATGTTGATGTCGATCAGGTCGGCACCCGCCCCGGCCGCCACCTCAGCCGCCGAGCGCATCACCTCGGCGTCGTGGCCGAAGAGCTGCACCGAGACCGGGTGCTCGTCGGGATGGATCCGCATCAGCTCGCGCAGGGTGCGCTCGTTGCGGTGGTGCAGTCCGAAGCTGGAGACCATCTCTGAGACGGCCAGGCCGGCGCCGTGGCGCTTGGCCTGCAGGCGCACGAACCAGTTGCCGATCCCGGCCAGGGGAGCGAGCAGGACGCGGTTGGGGATCTCGACGTCGCCGATCCGCAGGGGATCAGTCAGCGCCGGCTGTTGGGGTGTTGCGTTCATGGATCAGGCGTAGCCCCTTCAGGGTAAGCATGTCGTCGACCTCGTCGATCGTCTCGGTGAAGGGCACGACGACCGAGGCGTAGCCGCCGGTGGCGAGCACATGCGGGTTCGGCAGCTCCTCTTCGATCCGCCCGACGATGCCGTCGATCAACCCGGCGAAGCCAAAGATGAAGCCGGAATGGATCGCCGCCCGGGTCGAGCGGCCGATCGCTTCCTTCGGCTCTTCGAGGTCGATCCTGGTGATCCGCGCCGCCCGTTCGATCAGGGCGCTGAGCGAGGGGGCGAGACCGGGGCCGATCGCGCCGCCGAGGTACTCGCCCTCGGCGGAGACCGCGTCGATGTTGATGCCGGTGCCGAAATCGACCGAGACGCAGGCCTCGCCGAAGCGATCGTAGGCGGCGATCGCGTTGACCAGGCGGTCGGCGCCCACCTCGAGGGGATTCTCGATCCGGATCGGCATCCCGGTCCTCAGTCCGGGCCCGATCGTCAGGCACTCGGCCTCGAGGTAGCGCTCGGTCAGCTGCTCGAACTGGGTGCCGAGCGGCGGCACGACCGAGGAGACGCAGACGGCGTCGATCTCGGCGAAGGACATGTCGCAGAGGCCGAGCAGGCCACTGATCCGCTCCGCCAGCTCGTCGCCGGTCGCACCCGAACGGGTCTGGAAGCGCCAGTGCTCGGCGAGGCGCTCGCCCTCGAAAGCGCCCAGGTGGGTTTGGGTGTTACCGACGTCGACCGCGAGCAGCACGGCGCGATTATCGCCGACGCCGTAGGATCGGCGCCGTGGAGACGCGTCTTTACACGATCCCTGGCTCGCATCCGGGCATGGCCGTAAGGGCAATGCTGGAGTACAAGGGCATCGCCTACAAGCGCACCGACCTCTTCCCGGTGATGTCGAAGGGGATCCTGCGCGTCCTCGGTTTCCCGGGCAAAACGGTGCCGGCGCTGAAGATCGACGGGCGCAAGGTGCAGGGCTCGCGCGCGATCGCCCGCGAGCTCGAGCGGCTGCAGCCGCAGCCGCCGCTCTTCCCCGACGATCCCGAGCTGCGCGCCGCGGTCGAAGAGGCCGAGCGCTTCGGCGACGAGGAGCTGCAGCACCCGATCCGCCAGATCTCCTGGTGGGCGATCAAGAAGGACAGCTCGTCGCTGCGCAGCTACTCCGAAGGCGCCAAGCTCGGCATCCCGATCGGCCTCGCGGTGAAGACGGCGGCACCGATTGTCGCCCTCGCCGCCCGCACCAACGAGGCGACCGACGAGAACGTGCGGCGCGACCTTGCCGCCCTGCCGGGCTTCCTCGACAAGATCGATGCCTGGATAGCGGCCGGAGTCCTGGACGGCGAGCAGCTCAATGCCGCCGACTTTCAGATCGCCCCCAGCATCGCCCTGGCGATGACGCTCGACGATCTGCGCCCGGCGATCGAGGGCCGGCCCGCCGGCAAGCACGCGCGGCGGGTCATCCCCGACTACCCCGGCGACGCTCCCCCGATCCTGCCGCCGGCCTGGCTGCAGCAGCTTCGCGACACCACCGCTGCGGCTAGCTGAGCGATCCGACCCGGTCCGCGCGCTGCCCCGGCCCCAGGGCGACGAGGAACGCGTCGATCCGCCGCCCGTCGGGGAGCGCCAGCTCGGGATCGAGCTCGAGCAGTGGCGTAAGGACGAAGCGGCGGCTGCTGACCTCGGGGTGGGGAAGCGTCAAGCGCTCGCTGGATAGCTCGAGATCGCCGAGCAGAAGCAGGTCGATGTCGAGCGGGCGGGGGCTATGTCGGGGGGCGTCAAGAGCGCGGCCGCGGGCGGCCTCGATCTCCTTGCATAGGTCGAGCAGTGCTTCGGGCTCGAGCTCGGTGCGGATGCGGATCGCGGCGTTGAGGAAGTCGGCCTGGTCGAGCACCTCGCCGACCGGCTCGGTCTCATAGGTCGAGGAGATCGCCTCGACTTCCACCCCGCGCTCGCGCAGCATCTCGATCGCGGCCCGCAGGTGTGACTCGCGGTCGCCGACGTTGGAGCCGAGTCCGAGGTAACCGGTCCTCACCAGGCGGCGCTCAGCTCGCTTCGGCCTCGTCCTCGTCGGCCTCTTCGGCGCGCTCGTGGACGACCTCGACGGCGACCTCCTGGATCGCCAGCGGCAGCGGCGGCTCCGGCTTGGCGGCGCGGACGCGCACTGACTCGCAGCCGTAGCGCTCCATCAGCCGCCCGCCTACCACCTGGGAGAGGCGCTCGAGGGTGCGGTAGCTGCGCTCGGTCGCGGCGAGGGCGACGATGTCGCAGACCTCGGCGTAGTCGACCGTGTCCTCGATCCGATCGGTCAGCACCGCGTCGCAGTCGGGCACGTCGAAGGAGATGTCGAACTCGAGCCGCTGCCCGACCTCCTGCTCGGAGTCGCTGACACCGTGATGGGTGTAGATCGAGAGCCCGCGCAGCTCCACCTCGACCCGCGAATCGAACCCGTTGCCGTGTGCCTCCATGGGAGGAACCTACCCAAGCACCGCGTTCGTCAGCGCAAGCGCCTGCGCCATCTCGGCGACGTCGTGCACCCGCAGCACGTCGGCTCCCTCGGCAGCGGCAATCACGGATGAGGCGATCGAGCCGCCGATCCGATCCTCCACATCGGACCCGTCGACCTTGCCGATGAAGCTCTTGCGCGAGGTCCCGACCAGCAGCGGCCGCCCCAGCTCCCGCAACTCTCCGAGCCTGCGCAGCAATTCCAAGTTGTGCTCCAGCGTCTTGCCAAACCCAATCCCCGGATCCACCCAAATCCGCTCCTCCTCGATCCCCTGGCCAATGGCGAACTCCATCCGCTCGACCAAGAACGCCTTGACGTCATCAACCACGTCCTCGTAACGCGGATCGTCCTGCATCGTCCGCGGATCCCCCGGCATGTGCATCAGCACCACCACCACCACCCCCCGCGCCGCGCAAAGCCCCGCCATCTCCGGATCCCGCTTGAACGCAGTCACGTCATTGACGATCGAGGCCCCGGCGTCCAGCGCCGCTCCAGCCACCGCAAGCTTCGAAGTGTCAATCGAGACGGTGGCGTTGCCGGCCAGCGCAGCCACGACGGGCTCAACCCTCCGCAGCTCCTCCGCCTCATCGACTTCGACAGCGCCGGGCCGAGTGGATTCACCTCCTACGTCCAGAATCGCGGCACCGTCCCTGAGAAGCTCTTCGCCATGTGCGACAGCCGCACCCGCATCGAGGTACTGCCCCCCATCGGAAAACGAATCTGGGGTGACGTTGACGACGCCCATCAGCTTCGGATTCATGGCCGGAGTATCGCTACTTGTCGAGTGGGGCCGTGGGGTGGCCCTCGTACTGGCGGATACTCAAAATGCCGGTCTAATTAGACCGGCATTTGTCAGGGCGAGGGCCACCCCACGGCCCCCAACCGTCAACTAGCGTCGCCGCCAGCGAACCCTGGCCGCGGTCGCGGCTGCGCCACCGGCCCTTCACGTTGCGCCCGTTCCGGCTCCGGCGCCGGCTCGACCGGCTGCGCCGGCTCTTCCTCATCGACGAAGACCTCGTCTTCGGGCTTGCCGGCAAGCAGGGCGATGAACTGCTCGGCGTCGATCGTCTCCCGCTTGAGCAGGATCTTCGAGACCGTGTCGAGGTTGTCGCGATTCTCGGTGAGCAGGTCCTTGGCCGTCTGGTGAGCGCTCTCGACGATGCGGCGGATCTCGTCGTCGATCTCGCGGGCGATCTCGTCCGAGTAGTCGGGCTCGGAGGAGAACTCGCGGCCGAGGAAGGGTTGGCCACGATCGTGGCCGAAGACGCGGGGGCCGAGGCGCTCGGACATGCCGAAGCGCATCACCATCTGCTTCGCCGTCTCGGTCACCTTTTCGAGGTCGTTGGAGGCGCCGGTGGTGATCTCGCCGAAGACGATCTCCTCGGCGGCGCGACCACCGAGCGTCATCGCCATCGTGTCGGTCAGCTCGGCGCGTGAGGTGAGGAACTTGTCTTCGCCGGGCAGGCTGATCGTGTAACCGAGGGCCTGGCCGCGGCTGATGATCGAGATCTTGTGGACCGGGTCGCAGTTGGGCAGCATGTGGCCGACGATCGCGTGGCCGAGCTCGTGGTAGGCGGTGATCAGGCGCTCCTTCTCGCTCATCACCCGGGTCTTCTTCTCCGGGCCGGCGATCACCCGCATGATCCCCTCCTCGAGCTCCTGCATGGTGATCTCGCGCTTACCCGTGCGGGCGGTGAGCAGTGCCGCCTCGTTGATCAGGTTGGCGAGATCGGCGCCGGTGAAGCCGGGCGTCTGGCCGGCCAGCGCATCGAGGTCGATCACCTTGGCCAGCGGCTTGCCGCGTGTGTGTACCTCGAGGATGTGCTTGCGGCCCTTGCGGTCGGGACGGTCGACGACGACCTGGCGATCGAAGCGGCCTGGCCGCAACAGTGCCGGGTCGAGGATGTCGGGCCGGTTGGTCGCCGCGATCAAGATGATGTTGTCCTTCATCTCGAAGCCGTCCATCTCGACCAGCAGCTGGTTCAGCGTCTGCTCGCGCTCGTCGTGACCGCCGCCCATACCGGCGCCGCGGTGGCGGCCGACCGCGTCGATCTCGTCCATGAAGATGATGCAGGGCGAGTTCTGCTTGGCCTGCTCGAAGAGGTCACGGACGCGGCTGGCGCCGACGCCGACGAACATCTCGACGAAGTCCGAGCCGGAGATCGAGAAGAAGGGGACGCCCGCCTCGCCGGCGACGGCGCGAGCGAGCAGCGTCTTGCCGGTGCCGGGAGGGCCGTAGAGCAGCACGCCCTTGGGAATGCGTGCGCCGAGGGCCTGGAACTTCTTCGGGTTCTCGAGGAATTCCTTGATCTCCTGCAGCTCCTGCACCGCCTCGTCAACCCCGGCGACGTCGCGGAAGGTGATCTTGGGCGCGTCGACCGACATCCGCTTCGCCTTCGATTTGCCGAAGTTCATCACCCGTGAGCCGCCGCCCTGCATCTGGTTCATCAGGAAGATCCAGAAGCCGAAGAAGAGGACGAAGGGAAGGATGTAGGTGAGCAGCGAGAGGATGCTGGAGCCGCCGGTGCCGTGCACCGTCGTTTCGACCTTGTGTTCGTCGATCAGGTTGAGCAGCGACTGCTCGGTATTGGGCGGGTAGCCGGTCGAGAAGCTGTCGCCGCTTTCGCCGTTTGCCCCCTTTTCGGTGAAATCAAGGGAGTTGTCCTTGGTGTTGATCGTGATCTTTTCGATCTTGTCGTTGGCGATCAACCCTCCCTGCGCCTTCGAACCGACCAGCTCGTTGTAGGACGGAGCCTTGCTGGTATCTGGGCTACTGATCACCTTCTGGGCAACGAAGGCAAGGATCACCACCAGCAGGATCGGGAAAGCCGCGCTCTTGAAAAAACGCCTCACAGGGAAAAATCAGCGTACCAGGGGGGAATCGCCTAGCCACCCCGGACGCGGGAGCGCAGGCACGAGATCACCGGGTGCGATTAGCGTGCCTGCGCGGGAGCAGAGGAGGTGGCGCCCGGCTCGTCCAACGCGGCCACGTAAGAGAGGTTGCGGTAGCGCTGCGCGTGGTCGAGGCCATAGCCGATCGCGAAGCGATTGGCGATCTCGAATCCGAGGTAGCGCGGCGAGAGGTCGACGCGCAGGCGCTCGGGCTTGGTCAGCAGGGCGCAAACCTCCAGAGAAGCGGGGTTGCGCGCCCTCAGGTTGCGCATCAGGTACTGCAGGGTGAGGCCGGAGTCGATGATGTCCTCGACGATCAACACGTCGCGGCCTGCAATCGGCGCGTCGAGGTCCTTGAGGATGCGCACCACGCCCGAGGAATCGGTCTGCGAGCCGTAGCTGGAGACGGCCATGAAGTCGATCTCGCAGGGCACGTCGACGTGGCGCATCAGGTCGGCGAGGAAGAGCACGGCACCCTTGAGCACCCCGACCATGAAGAGGTCGCGCCCCGCGTAATCGGCGCTGATCTGGCTACCGAGCTCGGCTACGCGCTTCTGCAACTCCTCACTGGAGACGAGTGTCTCGCCGATCGAGGGCTCGGTCACCCGCCGCAGTCTAGATACGAACCCGCCGACGGGACTGAAAGCCAAGATATAGATCGGTTCAGGCCCGTCGGCGGGGTTTTAGCGCTCGGCGTGGAGGACGCCGCGGACGGCGACGGCGCGGACGCCGCCGCCGAGGTCGAGCATCGTGGTGCCGGTGCGACGCAGGGCGGCGACCTCGTCGGCGTGGTTGGCCGCGCCGGGCACGGGCCGCCCGGCGGCACGATCGGCGAGGCGCTGTACGACCAGCCGACGCAGGGCCGACGGCAGCTCGGCCAGCCGGTTCAGCTCGATCGTGCCGCGCTCCGAACCGTTCGCGCCGAGCTCGGCGTCGACGAGCGAGTCGAGCACCTCGGCCTCGTCGCGCAGCAGTTCCGCTGTGCGCAGGACGTTGCGGGCGGCCGCGGGGTGAATCTCGGCGAGCGCCGCCGCCAGGCCGTGGCGGATGCGATTGCGGGCGTAGCCGCCTTCGGCGTTGCTCGGATCGTCGCGCCACTCGAGCCCGCGCTCTTCGCAGTAAGTGGTCGTCTGCTCACGGGTGAAGCCCAGCAGCGGGCGCACCAAGCTGCCGTCGCGTTCGCGCATCCCCAGCAGCGCCCGGCGACTGGGCGAGGAGGCGAGCCGGTAGAGGATCGTCTCGACCTGGTCGTCGGCGGTGTGGCCGGTGGCGATCAGCGCACCCTGACCTAGCGCCAGCTGGGCCGCCGCCGCGTAGCGGGTGTCGCGTGCCCACGACTGCAGGTTTCCAGGCCCCTCGGGACGGCGCGGCCGCTCCAGCTCGAGCTCCACCCCGAGCCGCGAGCAGAGCGCCGCGCAATGGTCCTCATCGAGATCGGAGTCGTCGCGCAATCCGTAGTTGACGTGGACGGCGGTGACCTCATCGGCGCCCAGCAGCCGGAACGCGAGGTCGAGCAGGCAGACCGAGTCGCGACCCCCCGAGAGCATCGCCACCACCGGCGTCCCCGCCGGCAGCAACCCGCCCTCCCGAACCGCATCGAGCATCCGCTCGCTCTCCATGCCCTAAGTGTCGCGCTCCACCCCTTCCGGTGCGCCTTATGTGGTCAATGACCACATAAGGCGCACCGGAAGGTCAGTCGGCGGGGCGGACGACGTAGAGCGGGGTCGGGGTTGGGAAGCCCCTGAGGACCACCTCGCCGATCGGGTCGCTGTTGAGGCCGCGACCCCGCAGCACTTCGCTGACGCTGTCGGTCACCAGCACCTCGCCGGCTTGGGCGCGGTTGACGACCCGGTGGGCGAGGTTGACGTGGGTGCCGAAGTAGTCGCCGTCGCGGTAGACGGCCTGGGCGTAGTGGATGCCGACCCGCGGCTGGGGCCGCTGTGAGAAACGGGCCATCAGGCCGACCGCCCACTCGGTCAGCGAGGCCGGGTCGGGCGAGACGACCATCACCTCGTCTCCGATCGTCTTGACGATCGTTGCCTCGGGCGGCAGCGTCGCCTCGACCGTTTCGACGAAATTCTCGATTACGTCGAGCGCCTCCAGATCGCCCTCTTCCTCGGTGTAGCGAGTGAATCCCGTGAGGTCGATGAAGCAGAGGGTGACCGGGACGTGGTGCACCTGCGACTCGGCCATCCCCAGATCACTCTCCATGTGGCCGACCACGTCCTGCTCGAGGAAGAAACGCAGGTAGCGGGTGTGGAGGTAGTCGGTCAGTGGCGCGGCCAGGGGGAGGATGTCTCCGGCCAGCTCGCCCATCTCCTCGGCCATCTCCAGCTCCGGCACGCCGTCGCGAATCAGCGGTTCGTGTACGTAGAGGTGAAAGAGGCGCACCTCGGCGTCGGCGATCCGCCGCAGCGACTGGACGTAGACGCGGACCAGTTGGAGGAAGGCGACGAGCGGGAAGCCCGCGGCCAGGACGCGGGCGCAGTGGCGCAGCGCCTGCACGTCGCCGGGGCTGAGCAGGCGCTCCTGGCCAAGCGGGGTGCCGAGGATGACGAGGATGCGCTCGGCCAGCTCCGGCTCGAGCCCGGTCTCGCGGGCGACCTCCTCGAGCGTCGTCTGCTCCTCCTCCTTGGGAAAGAGGTCCTCGGTGAAGCCGAAGGCGAGGCGGCCCTCGCGGCCGGCTCGCTTGAGGTCCTCGAGCGAGTGGCCGCGCTCACGCATTCGCGCGACTACGCGGGCCTGCGCCGCGGCGGCGGCGGTCCAGCGGCCGCGGCGCACCGGCAGCACCTTTTCCTCGGCCCAGCGTTTCAGCGTGCCGGCCGAGACGCCGGCGCGGCGGGAGGCCTCGCTGAGGGATATCCGTTCGTCGGCGGCCATCGACCGCGAGGCTACGCGCTACGCCGTGATTTCCGACTCCTCGTGCGACTGCAGGACGGGCTCCCCGACCTCGCCGGTGCGGATGCGGATCGCTTCCTCGACCGGGAGTACGAAGATCTTGCCGTCGCCGACCTCGCCGGTGCGAGCGTGCCTGAGGATCGTCTCGACGACCAGGTCCTTGTCCTTGTCCTCGACCACCACCTCCAGCTTCAGCTTCGGCCGTACGCTGATCATCAGCGCCGAGCCCCGGTAGTGCTCGACCTCACCGCGCTGACGGCCGGAGCCCTTGACCTCGAAGATCGAGAGCGAGGGCAGACCCTTGTCGAGCAACTCGGCCCGGACCGGGTCGAACGCCTCGTGGCGGATGAAGGCCTCGATCTTCTTCATCGCGACAATCCTCCAACGAGAACCGCACTCAGCGCATTAGACAGATGGCGAAGATCTGAGCGCCGCCACTCTCGCAAGTGTCAATAGGGTCCAGCCGTGCCCTCGCGGCTGCGACCCACCGCTCCAATCGCCGCCGACGCGGTCCTGGTCGGCGACCCGGGCCGGGCGCTGCTGCTGGCCCAAGAGTTGCTTGGGGAGCCGAAGATGAGCAACCACGCCCGTGGGCTCTGGGCCTACTTCGGTGTCACACCGGCGGGCCGCGAACTGACGATTCAAGCGACGGGCATGGGCGGACCGAGCGCGGCCCTGGTGCTCGGCGACCTCGCCGAGCTCGGCGTAAAGCGGGCGGTCCGGGTCGGGACCTGCATCGGCGTCGGCGCAGGGGTCGAGCTGGGCGATCTGCTGGTCGTGGACGAAGCGATCGCGAGGGGCGGCAGCGCCGCCTCGCTCGGGATCGAGCCGGGGAGCGCCGTGGCACCCGACCGCGGGCTGACCGGGCGGCTCCGGAGCGAGCTGGGCGGCGAGGGGAAGCTCGTCTCGATCGCGAGCGTCGACTCTCACCCGGTTGAGCACACCGAGGACCGGGCCATCGCCGCGATCGATATGCAGACGGCGCCGCTGCTCGTGCGCGCCGGCTCATTGGGGATCGAGCTCGCCGCGGTGCTGATCGTGAGCGAAGCGATGCGCGGCAAAGCGAGCCTGGCGAAAGAGAACTTGGAAGAGCTGGAGCGACGGGCCGGGCGAGCTGCTGGAGCCGCACTCTCAGGCTGAAGTCGAGGGTTAGGCCTCGTCCTCGGCCCGCTCGCGGGCGACGAGACGGCGGCGAATATCGCCAAGATCGCGGGAGACTCGATCGATCTGGTCCTCGACCTCTTCGAGGCGCTGGGAGAGCGAGCGAACCCGGCGCTCCAGCCGTTCGAGGTCGCCGGCCGAGGGCAGGTTGAGCGCGCTCATCGCGGCGTGCTGGGCGTCGAGAGCCTTCTCGCGGGCGCCGAAGGCGGCGGCGACTGCGTTCTCCAGCACCTGACTGTCGAGCAGTGCCTGGGCGAACTCGCCGATCGCCTGCTCGCTGCGTGCGCGCAGGCCCTCCTGGTCGTCGTACTCCGCGTTCGTGGTCAATTCGGCCGCCTCATTGACATCAGCTTAACCGGCGCATCCGGCTCGACTGAAATCCTTCCGCCTTGCGGGCATGAGAGAGACCTTGATTAAGGGCTTGTTGGGGGCAGCGGGCGTCCGTTGCGCACCCCTGCATGAGCCAGTAGCTTGGGCGTGCCTGTTGCGCAGGGAGAAGGTTGGCATGGGCTGCATGTGCACGATCCGTGTCAGGGGGTATGGGTGCGCCGTCATATGAGAAACAAGCTTGCACTGATCATCGCGCTGGCCAGCTTTGGCGTCGTTACGGCGCTCGGAGTCGGCTTTGCCGGGGCGGAAGAACTCTCGACCGGGTCGGGTGAAGCAACGACCCCGCTGACGCCGACCCCGGCGATGCCGTCGGCGACAATTCCCGCCTGCTCAAACGAAGTCGACGACGACGGCGACGGCTTGATCGACATGGAAGACCCCAACTGCGAATCGCCGCAGGACGACAGCGAGGAACCGACACCCCCGGCAAGTCCGACCAGCAATAGCAGCGTCGAAGCTCCAGCGGCCGCAACACCGGCCCCGCCCGCCCCGAAACAGGGTGGCGGCTTCAAGGCCGGGGAGACGATCGGCTCCGGCGGCGCCAAGGTGCACCACAACGAAAGCCTCGGCGACGTCAGCGGCGGGGGCGAAAACCCGGGTGGCGGCGCGACTGCCCCGAGCGCCACCGCGGGGGTCCAGCAGACCGACACAAGCAGCGGCGGTTCCCAGTACTCGAGCGGCGGTACGCCGACCGAAGCAAACCCGACGACGACGATCGCTCCCTTTGGCCCGGCGCCGATCGGCGTTCCCAACTTCGTCATCGACTCCTTCGAGATTCCGCCCTTCCTGCTGCCGATCTACCAGGCCTGTGGAACCGAGTACGGGATTCCCTGGGAGGTCCTGGCCTCGATCAACAAGATCGAGTCGGGCTTCGGCACCAACATGGGGCCCTCCAGCGCCGGCGCGATCGGCTGGATGCAGTTCCTGCCCTCGAGTTGGGAAGCCTTCGGCCTCGACGCCAACGGCGACGGCAAGAAGGATCCCTACAACCCCGTCGATGCGATCTGCTCCGCCGCCCACTACCTGAAGCTGAGCGGCGGCTCGAGCGACCTCTACAAGGCGATCTACTCCTACAACCACGCCGACTGGTACGTGCAGGAGGTGCTCGGCTACGCCCGCGCCTACGGCAAGCTGCCGACCGATCTGGTCGGCTCACTCACCGGCCTCACCGAGGGCGCCCACTTCCCGGTCGC
Source organism: uncultured Solirubrobacterales bacterium (assembly GCA_963720805.1). Taxonomy (GTDB): domain Bacteria; phylum Actinomycetota; class Thermoleophilia; order Solirubrobacterales; family 70-9; genus VRUE01. The sequence goes on from CAVRGT010000007.1 coordinate 98,741, forward strand.
CGCTGACGCCAGCTACGCCGACGACCTTTCCGCCCGCGAGGCGCTGAAGCGCTCCGCCCCTGGTACCGAAAAGGCCTACGGCGATGCGGCCGAAGTGATCTCCTCCTCGCCGACCCGGCGAGGAATCAACATTTTCGCCGCCGCGGGCGCCCCGGTGGTCGCAGTCAACGACGGCGTGATCGAGAAGATGGGCAACTCACAGCGCCTCGGCGACTACGTGGTCCTGCAGGACGCCTACGGCAACCGCTACACCTACGCCGAGCTCGGCCAGATCGTGCGCGAGCAGCGCTCGGTGGTGATGCCGACGGGCAAGGAGCGGCGCCTGCCTGTCGAAAGCGAAGATCTGCGGCCGCGCCTCCGCGCCCTGCCCAGTCGAGCGGACGGGGCGGACACGAGCAACGAAGCGCCCGAAGTGGACAGCCCAACCAGCAGCGAAGACGGAACCCTAAGGGTCGGGTCGAAGGTTATAGCGGGGACGGTTCTCGCCCGCATCGGCTCCTCCGAAAACGGTGTCGACTCGCACATCAACTTCGCCATCCGTCCCGCCGGGCGCGGCGCTCCCGAGATCGATCCGAAGCCGATCCTCGACGGCTGGAAGCTGCTCGAGGCGACGGCGATCTACCGCGCCGACGGCAAAAACCCGCTTTCCGAGGATCTCGGCGGCGCCGGGGTCCTGCTGCTCTCCAAGGAGGAGCTGCAAAAGCGCGTCCTCGTCGACAACGCCCTCGACATCTACGAATGTGGTCGCGAAGACATCGCCGGCGGCCGGATCGACCGGCGCGTCTTGGCGGTGCTCGAGTACCTCGTCACCAAGGGCTACAAGCTGACGATCACCTCGCTCGAGTGCGGCCACGGCCTGATGACCTCCTCCGGCTACGTCTCCGAGCACAGCAGCGGCGACGCGGTCGACATCGCGGTCATCGACGGCGTACCGGTCACCGGCCACCAGGGCCCGGGGACGCTGACCGACCAGCTGATCCGCGACGTCCTGCAGTTGCAGGGCACGATGCACCCGCACCAGGTGATCTCGCTCGAGGATCTGCCCGGCGAAACCAGCTTCGCCCTGCCCGATCACTACGACCACGTGCACATCGGCTACCACCCGCTGAGCGGTCCGTTTGACCAGCAGTTCAACGCGCTGCTCAAACCGGACCAGTGGCAGCGGCTGACCAATCGCCTCGGCGAAATCAAGAACCCCCGCGTCTCGCCGACGCCGTCCCCGTACGCGCTGCCCGACGGCAAGGGCAAGGCCAAGAGCGGCGGCACCGGCCGGCCGAACGCCGGCGACTGAGACCGCAGGCAGAATTGGGTCTTTGACCCGCCTCTTCGGATTCACCCAGTTCGACTTCGCCGGCGCCCTGACGGTCGCTGACGGTCGCTACGTGATCCGCGACGGCGAGCGCGAGCAGGTGCTGGTGATCGAGACCCTCGGCGCCCCTCCCCCGGCCCGCCGCCGCCGCAAGCGACCAAGGAGTGCCGAGATCGGCGAAGCCCCGGCGGAGCTGCCGGTAGCGCGGGCAACGGTAGTGCTGGCCTTCAATCAGTTCGAGGACGAGAAGGCGGCGGCCGGCTGGCTGCGAGAGGCCACGGCAAGCGAGGACAACATCGATCGACTTGTCGAGCAAGCAATCGATGAGCTCAACCGAGCCCTGCATGCCCAAGCGGTCGCCGGCGGCGACCCGTACCCGCAGACGGTCACTCCAGCGCGGGCGACAACGATCCGGATCGGATTCGGCAGCGGCGAGGCCCTGGCCGATGGAGCCTTCACCTCGGCTCACCAGGTCGACCCTGGCCTGGGCCCAATCTCCCGCCGTCGCCAACGCGACGAGGAGCTACGCCCCCAACAGCGCCTCGCCGCCGTCCTCGGAGGCCGCGAGCGGCTAGACGCCTGCGAGACCCTCCTCCTCCGCGCCCGCGCCGACCTCGATGCGGGTCGCAATCGCGAGGCAGCACTACAACTCCGTGTAGGTCTCGAGGCACTATTGATCGAGCTCCAGGGAGCGCTCAGCAATCCCGACCACGACGAGGACATGGCCACCCTCGGGTCGCGCCGACACGAGGCGGGCGACCTCGCCAACGCATCCCTTCACGAAGACCTCGACGCACCGCAGCTTCAAGACCTTCGAGAGATACAAGCTCTCTGCGAGCGCGTTCTGCGCCGCCGCCGCATCCTGGGGAGCTGAGTCGGGGCACCCTCGAGCGGGCGGATACTCAAAATGCCAGGCTCATTAGCCTGGCATTTGTCCGGGCGAGGGTGCCCCGACTCAGCCCGGCCCAAGGACGAGGTGGCGCGACACGACCTCGTCGAGCAGCGACTCGGCGATCGCATGAGCTTCGAGCAACTCGATCCCCTCAAGCGAAGGCACCCCGATCACGGTCAGGCCGGCGGCGCGCGCCGCGGCGACCCCTGTCGGCGAGTCCTCCAGGGCAACCACGTCCGGACCCGGCTCGACCCCGAGTCGCCGGCAAGCCTCCAGGTAGGGATCGGGCGCCGGCTTCGGCGCCGCGACTTCATGGGCGCTGAGCACGACATCAAAATGGTCGACGAAACCGACGATCTCCAGCGAGCGCTGAACGAAGATCAGCGGCGAGTTGGAGACCAGCCCGATCGGGGTGCCACGCCGCTTTAGGGCTTCAAGCAGATCACGGGCGCCAAGCATCGCCTCAACCCCGTGCTCGAGCTCGGCGACGACCAGCTCGTTCAGCTCCTCGATCAGCTCGACCGCACGGCCGGGCTCGCCGAGGCGCCGCTCGAGGATGGCGCCGGCGATCTCGGCCGAGGTGCCGACCAGCTCGTGCTTGTGCTGCGGGGTGAAGGTGAGACCGCGGCGCTCGAAGAGGTCTTCCTCGGCACGGGTCCAGACCGACTCGGTGTCGAGCAGGAGGCCGTCGTTGTCGAAGACGACGGCGGCAGGCAAGGGCGTCTGCATCGCCGTGAGCATATGGTTGTCGCGTGCCCTTCCACGTCGAGCTGCGCAACGGCATCAATCACGCCCGCTCCTTCAACCTCAGCCGCGATCAGCTGCTGACCCAGGTCATCGCCCCCTGGATGGAGGATCTGACGTTCGAACTGGGCGAACAGGAGTGGCGTCCCGCCGAGAGCCGGTTGAAGATCCTCGAGGGGCCGCACCTCGGCGGCCCGGACCTCGCCTTCGGCCAGGGCTGGGCAAACGCCGAGCGCGCCTCCGAGAACGTGACCAAGCGCGAGCTGGCTTCGGCGCCGCCGCCGCAGCACCCGGACGCCTTCCTGGTCGAGAGCGAGGATCCGCAGGCGGCGATCGCCGCGATGCTCGACGGCCAGGGGGCGACAGCGGTCACCTGGGCCGACGCCCGCGGACGAATCGACAGCCGCGACCCCGCGGTCGCGGCTGTGATCCTTGTCGTTAAGCGGAACCCTTAAGCGGAGGCGGCAGGCTCCGCCGGACCGGCCGGCTCGCCCGGAGCACTGGAGGGCGAAGCCGTGGAGGCGAAATCGACCTGGCGGCCGCGCGGCACGACCAGCACCGGGAAGCTCGCCGTCTCGACCGCGTAGTCGCTGGCGGCGCTGAGGGTGACCTTGCCGGCGGAGGACTCGGGACGCGAGCCGACGACGAGCAGATCGATGTGACCGGCGCCGGCGCGCTCCGCCACCGTGGCGCCGAGGGCCGCGGCGAGGCTCGCGGCGGTCTGAGTGGCAGCCGGGTCACCCTCGTCGATGACGCCGATCTTGTTGATGGCGACCGAGGGGTTGTCGCGCAGGCCGGCCGGAGCAACCGCGATCGCGGCCGGACCGCCGAGCAGCAGCTTGTGGGCGGGGATGCCCGGCTTGACCGTGCCCGAGGCGGTGCGGTACTCGGAGCCGAAGACGATCACGTCAGCGCCCTCGCGCTCGGCCAGCTCGGCGAGGCCGACGCTGGTGCCGGGGTTGACAACGACGTGGCGGGGCATGTCCGGTGCGCCGACCGATTCGGCGCCGCGGGCGAGCAGGTCCTCCGCCTCCTGCTCTTCCAGCGCCCCACCCTGCGAGTGGCGGACGTAGGCGAGTGAGAGGTCGCCGCCGCTGAAGGCAAGCAGGCGGCCGAGTGCGAGCGCGTCGCGGTCGTTGTCGGTGTCGTCGTAGGAAACGATGATGCGAGTGGCCATCGGAATTCTCCTTGCTGGGATTAGGTCAATCGAAAGTTCGATCCGATCCTGCCACTCCGCTTCGATAATCACAACTGTTAATACCTATGTTGTCGATAAGCTGTGCTTATGTTGAATGCGAGCCGGCTCAAGGTGCTCCGCGAGGTCGTCAACAGCGGCTCTTTCTCTGCCGCGGCCGACGCGCTCTCCTACTCGCAGTCAGCCGTATCGCAGGCGATCGCGACCCTGGAGGGCGAGGTCGGCACGACCCTGGTCGAGCGCGACCGCGGCGGGGTGCGGCCGACTGCCGCCGGGGCCGCGCTGGTCACCCACGCCGAGGGAATCCTCGGCCGCATGGAGGCCGCCGAGACCGAGCTCGCCGCGATCGCCGGCGGCGAGGCCGGGCGCCTGCGCATCGCCTCCTTCCCCAGCGCCGGCGCGACGCTGGTGCCGCAGGCGATCGCCGCCTTCAGCGCCGGGCACCCCGGCGTCGAGGTGACCCTGGCCGAGGGTGAGCCCGAGGAAATCGCCCCGCGCCTGCGCGGCGGCGAGTTCGACCTGGCGCTGCTCTACGAATTCGCCGGAGTCGGCGAGCGGCTTGCCGCCGGGATCCGGCGCTTCGAGCTGCTCGAAGACCCGCTCCACCTCGCCCTGCCGAGCGCCCACCCGCTGTCCCGGCGCCGCCAGGTCCGGCTCGAAGATCTGCGCGAGGAGTCATGGGTGCAGACCTCGGTCTCCGGGCCCTGCGCCCGCCACGTGGTCCGCTCCTGCCACGCCGCCGGCTTCGAGCCGCGGGTCTCCTTCGAGAGCGACGACTATCAGACGGTGCAGGGCCTGGTCGCCGCCGGGGTCGGGGTCGGCCTGATCCCGCAGCTGGCGCTCTCCGCGGTGCGCAGCGATATCCGCATCCGCGCCCTCCATCCCCAGAGCCCCGTGCGCAAGGTCTTCGCCGCCACCCGCCGCGGCGCGCCGGTGACGCCCGCCGTGGCGACCCTGCTCGACACCCTGCGCGAGGTCGCCCGCTCACACGGAACAGCCCTCCCCTAAAGCCAAAAAAGGAACCGCCCCCGGGAGAGCGCGGGGGCGGTTCCTGTCTCCTCGTTTCCGGGCTGCCAGCCGCAGCCCGGCCGTCTTGGTTAGACGCCTCCTCCGGCCGGGGCGGCCGGCGCGGCAGCGCCGACCCCGTCCGGGTAGCCGAGCGACGGAACATCCGAGGGGTACACCTCGTGGCCGTGGACGGCGATGTCGCCCTCCTCCATTTCGGCCTCGCTCATCCGCAGCGGCACAACCAGGCCGACCAGCTTGAGCAGGATGAAGGTGCCGATCGCGGAGAAAGCGATCACCCACGCGGCCGTGTAGGCCTGGACCCAGAGCAGGTGCAGCCCGCCGCCGGAGATCAGACCTTCGTGTTCGCCGGCCATCAGGTTGTTGGCGAAGATGCCGACCAGGAGCCCGCCGGCGACGCCCGCGAACCCGTGCGTGTAAACCACTCCGAGTGTGTCGTCGACGTTGCGGAACGGCCGCACCCGGCTCAGGTAGTTGAGGGCCAGGTAGACGAGCGAGGAGGAGACGACCCCGATGATGATCGCTCCCCAGCCGTTGACGAAACCGGCCCCGGGAGTGATCGCGACGAGACCGACGATCATGCCGTTGACGCTGCCGATCAGGCTCGGCTTGCGGCCCGTGGCGTAGTCGAGGGCGACCCAGACGAGGAAGGCGACCGCGGTGCAGATGTTTGTATTGAGCACCGAGGCGGAGGCGACTTCTCCCGCCGAGTACCAGTCACCGCCGTTGAATCCGTTCCATCCCATCCACAGCAGACCGGCACCGACGGCGACCATTGCCAGGTTGTTCGGCGCGTCCACCTCTCGATCACGCTGCAGCCGTGGTCCAATCACCGCCGCTGCGACGAATCCCGAGACGCCGGCCGCGAGGTGGATCACGTAGCCGCCGGAGTAGTCGACGGCGCCCTGCTGGGCGAAGAAGCCACCGCCCCAGATCATGAAGGCGTTGATCGTGTAGACGAGCAGGGTCCAGAGGGCGACGAAGGGGATCCAGGCTTTGAAGTTAAAGCGCCCGAGCACCGATCCGAGCATCAGGATCGGCGTGATCGCCGCAAAGACAATCTGGAAGTAGGCCAGTGTCGACAACGGGAAGAGGAATTCTTCTTCCGGTAGGTCGCCGACGTGAGCCTGTTCGAGCAAGCTGTGGCTGCTTAGGATCGAGCCAGGCTTGCCCCACATATTCCCGAAGAAGCCACTGGTCGCCCCGAAGATGTGAATCGGGTCTCCGAAGGCCATTTTGAAGCCTACGAGCACCCAGAGGATGAGCACGATCGCAAAAGCGACGAACGCCATCATCATCGAGTTCACAGACCAACGCTTCTGCATAACACCGCCGTAGAGCACAACCAGGCCCGGAAGGCTCATCAGGCCCACAAGGGTCGCGGCGGTCATCTGCCACGAGTTGGCTCCTTCGTTCACCGCATCCATCCATCCCATAAGAAGAGTTGGTTCCTTTCTCAGCTTGTCGCGTCTCGGACCGCTAAACCCTCCCGCCGCTGGGTCCGCGCCACTACGTACACGTGTCTAAAGATCGGCACGAAATCTTCGCCACGCTGGCGTCAAACAGGGCCAAAGGGGCCGTATATCCTGCCGCTCATGCCACTTGAAGGACATTACGAACGTCAGACAACCCCCCTCTACAAGTTGAGTTCGCGGGAGCTCAAGGCGGCCTTTTGGATCCTCGCCGTGACGCTGGTCGCCCTGGTGGCGACCGTCGCCGCCACGGTCGGCGACAGCCACCCGGGACCCGCGCTCGGCTGCATCAGATCGGAGGTCGCCGGCATCGTCGGCGCCGAAACGATCAGCGCCTGCGGGCAGGAAGCGGTCGAGACCTGCACCCGCGCGTCGAAATTCAATGGCGCCAGGGCCGAAACGATCATCTCGGACTGCAGAACGCAACAAGTCAAATTCTGAGCCGCAGCGGGCGGCCCAGGTGCTCGGCGGCCTAGCCCACCGCCGTCAGCAGCGCCTTCAACTCGGCGTCGACCTCGCCTTCGAGCTTGATCGAGGCGTCGCCGTCGTACGGCGTCGACCCCTTGGTGACGATCGCCAGCCTGCCGCCACGTTCGAGCGTGACGGCGGGCAGGCCCGCCACCGGGTAAACGGCCAGTGACGAGCCGATGCAGATCAGCAGCTCCGCCCCTTCCGCCAATTCCTGAGCGCGGCGCATCGCCCGTTCGGGCAGCATCTCGCCGAAGAGCACGATGTCGGGCTTGACCGGGCCGCCGCAGGCGGCGCAGAGCGCGATCCCGTCGATGTCGAAGAGCGGGTCCATCTGGGCAAGCCCGTAGGAGGCATCACAGCGTCGGCAAGACGAGGTCTCGATCGAGCCGTGCACCTCGACCACCTCGCGCGAGCCGGCGGCGCCGTGCAGGCGGTCGATGTTCTGCGTGATCACGCCCTCGATCAAGCCGCGCCGCTCAAGCTCGGCAAGCGCCTCGTGGGCGGCGTTGGGCCGCTTGTCACCGAGCGATTCGAAGCGCGGCCGGTAGTAAGACCAAAAACGGGCCGGGTCGTGCTCGAAGACGTCGATGTGAGCGACCTCCATCGGGTCGACATTGGCCCAGAGCCCCGTCTCCGGCGTGCGGAAATCGGGAATCCCGGACGGCACCGAGACCCCCGCCCCCGTCAGCGCCACCGTGCAACCCGACCCGCGAACCAGCTCCGCGAGCCGCTCCACCGCCGTCGACGGGCCTGAAACGTGACCTATTGACACGCTTTCGGCCCGTCGGCCCCTACTTGCCGCTCCATTTGGGGGTGCGCTTGCCGAGGAAGGCGCCGATGCCCTCTTTGGCGTCGTCGCTGCGGAAGGCGGTGGCGAAGGCCTGCTTCTCGGCCTCGATGCCCTCGTCCAGGTCGCCGGCGCCCGAGACGCGCTTGATCTGCCCGAGGGCAAGCGGTGCCTGCGCGGCCAGCTTGCGGCCCCACATCAGCGCCGTCTCGAACAGCTCGTGGTCGGGGACGACGCGGTTGACCAGGCCCGCTTCGAGCGCCTCGCCGGCGAGGATCGCGTCGCCGATCAGGTTCATCTCCAATGCCTTGTTGGGCCCGACCAGGCGCGGCAGCCGCTGGGTGCCGCCGAAGCCAGGGATGATCCCCAGCTTGATCTCGGGCTGGCCGAAGACCGCCGCTTCGGCACCGATCCGCACGTCGCAGGCCATCGCCACCTCGCAGCCGCCGCCGAAGGCGATCGCGTTGACGGCGGCGATCGTCGCCACCGGGGCCTGGCCGAAGTCGCGCAGCAGCGCGTGGGCGGTGTGGATCAGCTCCTCGCCGCCGCCCTCGTCCATCTGGGTGAAGGCCTTGATGTCGGCGCCGGCCGAGAAGACGACCGGGACCGAGGAGGCGATCACCATCGCGCCCACCCCATCGGCCGCCTTGACCCGCTCCCAGACGGTCTTCAGGTCGCGGATCACGTCAGGTGAGACGGCATTCATCGGGGCGTTGGCGAGCCAGGCGATCGCGACCTCGCCGCGGGTCTCCAGCTTCACCGTCTCGGCCTGATCGCCCTCGTCGGGCTGAGGGTAGGGGTAGAAGCCCTGGCCGGACTTCATTCCGAGGCGACCCTGGGCGACCAGGCGCCGCAGCAAGAGTGGCGGCGCGAAGCGGTCTCCGTGGCGCTCCTGCAGGCCCTCCATCCGCTCGAGCACGACATCGAGGCCCTCGATGTCGGCTTTCCAGAAGGGCGGCAACAGGCCCCGGCGCGGGTCGAGGCCGGCGCCGGCCATCATCCCCAGGTCGATGTCGCGGACCGAGCAGACCCCCTCCTCGACCAGCAGGCAGGACTCGATCAGGGCGCGGCAGGTGAAGAGCGCAACCAGCTCCTCGGCATCGGGCTCTGCATCGCCGGGAATGTTCTGCTCGCCCTCCTTGAAGAAGCCCTCGCCGCCGGACTTGGCGCCGAGCTTGCCGTCGGCGACCAGCTGCTGCAGGCCCTTGTGGACGTAGAAGCTCTCGCCGTAGGACTCGCCGAGGTGCTCGGCGACGTGCAGCACGGTGTCGAGGCCGAGCAGGTCGGTGAGGAAGAAGGGACCCATCGGCGCCACCTGGGCGGCGGCGATCGCCTCGTCGATCGCCTTCAGCGAGAGGCCCTGCTCCTCCTGGACCCGCCAGATCTCGCCGATCGTCGCCATCAGGATGCGGTTGACGACGAAGCCGGGGACCTCGCCGCAGACGATCGGCTGCTTCTTGATCGCCTGGGCGAAGTTGTAGGCGACCGTGGCGGTCTCCTCGGAGGTGTCCTCGCCGGCGATGATCTCGACCAGCGGCATCACCGATGCCGGGTAGAAGAAGTGGAAGCCGACGACCTTGTCGGGGCGCAGAGTGTTTTCCCCCATCTCGGTGATCGAGAGTGAGGAAGTGTTGGAGGAGAGGATCGCGTGGCCGGGGGTCGCCGCGTCGATCTCGCGGAAGACGGCCTGCTTGATCTCCATCCGCTCCGGCACCGCCTCGATCACGAAGTCGACGTCGCCGAACTCCTCGTAGGAGGTGGTACCGGTGACGAGGCCCATCACCTCGGCGAGGCGGGCGTCAGCCTGCTCTTGGGTCAGCTTCTCCTTCTTGACCAGGCGGGCGAGCTGGCCCTCGGTGACGGCGCGGGCCTTCTCCACCGCGGCATCGACGAACTTCTGGTCGATGTCCTTGACGACGACGGGGATGTCGGCCGCGGCGATCGCCTGGGCGATCTCACCGCCCATGGTGCCGCCGCCGACGACGGCGGCCTTCGATACGAACATTTGACTGGCTTCCTCCGAGTTTTTGGCTTGTTCGTGCGGTGGGACCGCCGGGACCCCAGGCTATAGAGATGCCTGGGGCTCCGGCACTTCGACCTCTCCTTCGTCCTCCTCCGGCTTGAAGCGCTGGTAGGCGAAGGCACCGGCCATCAGCAACAGGCCCAGGGCGACGAAGGAGAGCGCCCGCGCCAGCTCTTCCAGCTCGGCGAGATCGTAGGTCCAGACCTTGGCGATCGCGACCGTCAGCAGCGCCAGGCCACCGAGGCGGGTTTTCGGCGACTTGCGCCGCATGCCCCAGATGACCGCGCCGAGGCCGGTTGCGGCCCAGAAGGCCGAGAGCCAGGCCTGGCCGATCTCGCGCGCTTCGCCACCGGCGTTGGCGCCGATCGCGTCGATGATCAGGACCGAGCCGAGGTAGACGAACCCGGCGGCGCCGACGAAGCCCGATGCGGTAGCGGCCTTCGGCTCGATTTGGCGACCCCAGTGCCAGCAGGCGAGTGCGGCACTCGCGCAGCAGGCGATCGCCACCAGGGAGCTGCCGAGGTCCTCGACTCCATCGACGATCGCGTAGGGCGGTGCATCGACGACCAGCAAGTGCACAATCCCCAGGGCAAGGAACATGAATGCCCCGACCAGCAGCCGCTGCGCGTCCGAGAGCGTCGGCGCGGAACCGCGGTCCACGCGCGTCGCCATGTAGGCCAGAGCGGCGGCCATTGCGGACCAGACAGCGACGAGGGTAGGCCCGTCGAAGGCGTTGGCGAGCCCGATGCTGCCGAGCGCGATCCCGCCTCCGGTCAGGAGCGAGCCGATTTCGCGATGGATGCCAAGGCGAATGGCGGTACCCCCGAGCAGGAGATGGACGGCGGCAAAGCCAAAGATCCAGCAGTCGAGGGCGAATGCGGAGCTGTTGTTGATGACAACGCAGCCGGCGCAGAACACGAACACGCTGCTGCAGAGCAGCAGCAGCCAGGAAGAAACCGGGAGCTTCTCTTCGCCCCGGGCCCGCAACTCGTAGCCGAAGGCCGCGGCGGCGTAAAGGACCCAGAACCCAGCCAGGGCCGCCAGGACCGGCAGGGAGGGATCGCTGGAACCAGAAACCCCCTCAAAGGTGATGAAACCACTCTTGTAGATCCAGGAGATCAACTGAGGAGCCGAGACGGCGAAGGCGGCGAGCGACAACCAGTGCCAGCGCTGCCAGAGAAGGACACCGACACTGGCGGCGAGCGCTACGGCGACAAAGGCGATCGAGCCACCCTCGCCAGTCGTGCCGACGAGCATCGGCGCGGCCAGGGCGCCAAGCATCCCGACGCCGCCGACGAGCATCGAGGACCAGCGCACCGCGATCATCACACCGAGGACGCCGATCAGCGCCCCCAGCTCGAGGCCGAGAACGGGTGAGATCAGGTCGTAGACCTGAGCGGCGACGACGGTCGTCGCAAACAGGCCGGGAATCGCGATGGCCACCGCCACACGGGCCACCTCGGAGCGTCCCCTCCGTTCGTGGAGCCAGACGCCGAGGACGAGGAGCGCCAAGGACCCGAACGCTGCCATCAGGATCCGAACCTCCTCCGTGAACCAGCTGCTGTCCACGGCGCTGCGCATCAGGAAGACGATGCCGAGGAGGGTCGCGAAGCCACCGATCCAGGCCAGCACGCGACCGCCGAAGAGGCGCTCGAACTCGATTCGAGACATCGGGTTGTAAGGCGCCGGCGGGGGGTTCTCCCCGTTGCCCGCCGGTTGTTCCAGTCTCTCGCTGTGCATCAGTCTCCCCTTCTGTGGATTGCTTGTTGACCGTCGGTTGATAACCGTAGCAATCTTGTCAACCATCGGTCAGTAAGCCGTTACAATCAGCGCATGAGTCGTCGCTCCTACCGCCGCCTGGATGTCGACGAGCGACGCCGCCAGCTCCTCGAGCGGGGCGCCGAGCTCTTCACCAGCCACCCCTATGAGGAGCTCTCGATGAGCAAGATCGCCGCCGAGGTAGGGATCTCGAAGGCTTTGCTGTACCACTATTTCCCCAGTAAGCAGGCCTATTTCGAGGAGACGCTGAGCGCCTGGGCAGAGCAGCTGCGAGAGCGCACGGAGCCCGACCCCGACCTTCCCCCGGTCGAGCAGCTGAAAAGCAGCCTCGATGCCTTCCTCGCGCTGGTCGCGGAGAACGCGGTCGCCTACAAGAACCTGATGCGCAGCGCTGCGGGAGTCGCCGAGATCCGCGAGCTAATCGAAGAGGTGCGCCTGCGGACGGCGCAGCGGATCCTCGAGTCCCTCTATGCCCAGGAGCCACCGCCGAAGGCCCGAACAGCGGTCAGCGGCTGGCTCTGGTTCATGGACGGGGCCTGCCTCAACTGGATCGAGCACCGCGACATCGAGCGCGAGGAGCTGCGCGACCTGCTCCTCGGCGTCCTCATGGGCGCGCTGCTCGCCGCCGACGCTGTGCCAGACCTCGCTTAAACCCATCCGCGATGCGCCTGCTGACAGGCGGTACAAGGCGCTTTGGCGATCCTTGTACCCGAGTACAAAGGCATCTTAGAGCCATCGGTATTAGGCTCTTTTGGCTCTTATAAAGGGAGTGGACCGGTAACCAACCGTGCCTGCAGACCGGGCGCGCGCCAAGCGAGGGACGACTAGAGCGATGACCCGTATCCGCCAGCAGAACGTAACCGCAGCCCAGTGGAGCGCCAACGGGGGAGCCCTCGGCGCGATCGACCTGACCCTGCCCGAGAACGAAGCTTTCGGCGCCAACGTCTTCTCGATCGCCGTCCAGCGCGAACGCCTGCCCAGCGATGTCTTCGAGAAGCTGCAGGGCGGCCTCGAAGCCGGTGAAGCGATCGACCGCGAGATCGCCGACGCGGTCGCCGCGGCGATGAAGGACTGGGCGCTGGAGAAGGGCGCCACCCACTACACCCACGTCTTCCAGCCGCTCACCGGCTCCACCGCCGAGAAGCACGACTCCTTCTTCGAGCCGGCCGGCGGCGAAGGCAAGGCGCTGGCCGGCTTCTCCGGCAAAGAGCTGATCCAGGGCGAGCCCGACGCCTCCTCCTTCCCGACCGGCGGCGTGCGCGAAACCTTCGAGGCCCGCGGCTACACCGCCTGGGACCCGACCAGCCCCGCCTTCATCCTCGAGAACCCGAACGGCTCGCTGCTCTGCATCCCGACCGCCTTCGCCTCCTGGACCGGCGAGGCGCTCGACGCCAAGATCCCGCTGCTGCGCTCGATGGATGCGCTCTCGGGCTCGGCGATCAAGGCGCTGGGCCTGCTCGGTGACAGCGAGAGCAAACGCGTCTTCACCACGGTTGGGCCCGAGCAGGAGTACTTCCTGATCGACGAGCAGTACTTCTTCGAGCGCCCCGACCTGATCTCCACCGGTCGCACCCTCTTCGGCGCCAAGCCGCCCAAGGGCCAGGAACTCGACGACCATTACTTCGGCACGATTCCCGAGCGGGTGCTCGCCTTCATGCTCGAGTCAGAGCTGGAGATGCGCAAGCTCGGCATCCCGGTCAAGACCCGCCACAACGAGGTCGCCCCGGCGCAGTACGAGATCGCCCCGATGTTCGAGAACTCCAACGTCGGCTCCGACCATCAGCAGCTGCTGATGCGGGTGCTCGAAAACGTCGCTCGCCGCTACGGCCTGGTCTGCCTGCTGCACGAGAAGCCCTTCGCCGGCGTCAACGGCTCGGGCAAGCACAACAACTGGTCGATGGGCACCGACACGGGCAGCAATCTGCTCAACCCGGGCGACACGCCGGCCGACAACGTCCACTTCCTCTTCTTCTGCGCGGCGGTGATCCAGGCGGTCAACAAGCACCAGGGCCTGCTGCGCGCCTCGGCCGCCGACATCGGCCAGGACCACCGCCTCGGCGCCAACGAGGCACCGCCGGCGATCATCTCGATCTTCCTCGGCGCCGAACTGGACAAGGTCTTCGAGGCGATCGCAAGCGGCGAAGGCGATCCGCACACGCCGGCCTCCTTCCTCGACCTCGGGGCGACGGTGCTGCCGCCGCTGCCCAAGGACGGCGGCGACCGCAACCGCACCTCGCCCTTCGCCTTCACCGGCAACAAGTTCGAGTTCCGGGCGCTGGGGTCGAGCATGTCGCTCGCCTTCCCCAACACCGTGCTGAACACGATCGTCGCCGAGGCAATCGACGAGATGTCGGACAAGCTGGAGGCGAAGATCGGCGGCGGCATGGACGCGGCTGCTGCGGCGATCGAAGTGGTCAAGGAGGCCTACGTCGCCAACAAGCGGATCTGCTTCAGCGGCGACAACTACTCCGAGGAGTGGCACGCCGAGGCCGAGCAGCGCGGGCTGAAGAACCTGAAAACGACGCCGGACGCGCTGCTCGAGGTGATCGCCGACGACTCAGTCGCCGCCTTCGAGAAATACAGCGTGCTCTCCAAACGGGAGCTGGAGTCCCGCTTCGAGGTCTGGATCGAGCAGTACGCGCTGCGGGCCAACATCGAGGCCGAGACGACGTTCTCGATCGCCAAGACGATGCTGCTGCCGGCGGCGCTGCGCCACCTGGCGCTGATCTCCGATGCCGGCGTCTCCAGCCTCGAGGGCGAGGTGCGCGGCCTGGTCGAGGAGCTGGCGACAGGGCTCGACGCACTGGAGAAGGCCAACGCCGAGCCGACCGAGCTGGAGGGCCTGGAGCTGGCGCTCTTCGCTCGCGATGAGCAGCTGGCCAAGAGCGGTTCTGTGCGGGAGGCGGCGGACAAGCTGGAGAAGATCGTTGCCGACGATCTGTGGCCGCTCCCCAAGTATGAGGAGATGCTTTTCATCAAGTAGCGGCGAGGCGGGGACCGGTAGGGGTTTCGCTTAACTTTTTCGGTGGAGACGCCCCGGCTGGCGCCTCAAGGAATTGCCGAAAAAGTGCAAGACGCTCCACCCCTACCGGTCCCCGCCTCCTCGTCAGCTTGGGGAAATTCAACTCCCGCTTGCTCCGAGCGGGTCACGGTTTTCCGCTCGATAGCTGCTTAGTTCACATTCGCGCAGATGGCGTAGACCTGTAGGTCGATTGAGGTGTCTATTGATGTTGAGTTGTTGAAGAGCTGGACCGACCAGCCGGTGCCTGTGCCGTTGGGGGCACTGAGCGAGACCGAGACGCTGCGCTGCTGGCCGTTTTGGCCGGCGTTGGTGCCTAGGTCGGTGCCGCCGCTGATTGCTCGCTTGCCGGCTGGGCAGGAGACCGTCTTGACTTCGCTGAGGCCGCGCATGCCGCCGCTGTTTTCGATGAAGACTTCTTTGAAGGTCTGGTTGACGACCTCGTAGCCGGAGACACCAGAGGCGCCGGTCGCGCCTTTGTCACCCTTGTCGCCCTTCTGGCCCTTGCTGCCCTTCTTGCCCTTTGCACCCTGGGCGCCTTGTGGCCCCGAACGCAGGTGGCCGAAGAGGCGGCAGGTCACCTTCTTTTGTCCGGCGAGCACACGGGTTGGGCACTTGACCTTTACCTTGCCGGCCTTTGAGCTGGTCGCTCCGCCGGCGGCCACGGCGACCGCGGTCACGGCAACGACGGCGACCAGAGCGGCGGCGCAGGGCAGAAGCGCACGGCGAAGCAGGCTTGACGGTTTACTCATCGTCCCTCCTTGGGTGGGTTCGCATGCCCCCTACCCGAGGCGTCCCGCCGTCAAGCGTGGCTCGAAGATCCGGCTACTCGTCCTCTTCGTCGCTGTCGCGCACCGCGCGGTAGATGATCAGGCCGATCGCGAGAGCACCGAGGACCGGAATCAAACCGCCGAAGAGGACCGGCACCCAGGACTCCTGGGCTCCGACCATGGGCAGCGCAAGCGCCAACAGCTCACTCATCCGAGCTCCGGTAGGCCGGGGCCACCGGCCAGCGGGTTGAGGTCGGCGAGCAGCTCGAGCAGGCGTGGCTCGGGCTCTTCGTCGTCGATCACGATCGCGGTGCCCGGCCAGGCGTAGCGCAGGTAGCGCCCATAAGCCTGTCGCGAGGACAGGTCCGGCTCATAGATCCAGGATCCGCTGTTCCAGTAGCGCGTGCGCGGGCGGCTGGCGCAACACACGTCGGCCAGCGGCTGGTGGGTGTGGGCGAAGACGATCCGCTCCGCCTCCTTGTCCCAGCCAAGGTTGGCGGTCACCTTGGCGAAGGCCTCGAGCGCGTGCTCGGAGGGGTCGCTGGGCGAGATCACCGAGGCCGCCGGGTAGGCCGGGTGAGGCCAGGGGGCTTGCGGCGCCGGCTGCTCGCGGCGCTGCCGCACCGCCTCGGCGCGCACGACGGAGTCGAAGTGGGCCTCGCTCGGCAGTGGGCCGTGCTCGGACGCGGCGTCGCCGACGCCGCGGTCGCGCAGCTCGGCCGTCAGCCGCTTGAGGCCACGCGCGGGCAGGCCGAGGGTCGAGGCCAGGCGCCCGGCCCGCTGCACGGCGCGGAAGACATTCCGCTGAGCGTGGGTGCCGTGCGGCATCTGGGCGGCGATGTAGAGCCACTCGGTCAACAGCGTGATCGTCGACTCGTAATCGGCAATCGTCTTCGGGTCCTCGGGCCCGCCTGTGGCGATGCCCCAGAGCACCTTGGTCAGGATGCGGTCCCCGCGCGAACCGGAGAGCCGGGCGTGGGGATCGAGGTAGTGGCCGTGAGTGCAGAGCACGCCGGCGAAGCTGTAGGTCGGGTAGGCGATCTCGATCTGCACCCCGGGAAGACGGCGGGCGAGGAAGGAGCGGAAGAAACCCGGCCCGGGAGGGGCGGAGTCGAGTACCGGCTCACCGCTCAGCAGCGGCGCCCGCCCGGCGGCCAACTGCGCCTCGAGCCGGTTCTCGAAATCGCGGTGAACGAGGTGGTGATCGTGATTGCCGGCGAGGAAGACCAGCCGCTTGCCGACCATGCCGGCGGCGATCAGATCGAGCAGGCCGGCCGATGCGTCGACCGCGTCGCCGACCGAGCCGAAGAGGAAGTCGAAGAGGTCGCCGAGAAAGATCAGCTCGTCGATGCCCTCGAGCTGGGGAGCCAGGCGCTCGAGGAAGAACTCCTCGCGCAGAAGATCACGCCCGGTCCAGGCACCGAAGTGAGTGTCGGAGATGACCAGCGCCCGCATCGTGCGGGCAGGCTACTGGCGCGGCAGCACCCGCATCCGCAGGCCACCCCGCGGTGAGAGCGTCGGCATCTGGCGCACGGTCATCGTGCGGCCCGGCATCGCGTCGAGGCGCAGGCGCGCCAGCAGCATCGTCGCCACCAGCTTCACCTCGATCTGGCCGAAGCGCTTGCCGATGCAGATCCGCCGCCCGCCACCGAACGGGACGTAGGCGCCACGTGGCAGCGCCGCCTTGCGCTCGCGGGTGAAGCGCTCGGGAATGAAGGCCTCCGGCTCGGGGAAGATCTCCGGCAGGCGATGGCTGGCCCAGCTGCAGTAGTTGACGTAGGCGCCGCGGGCGACGCTGTGGCCGCCGAACTCGAAATCGCGCACGGCGCGTCGCGGACCGATCCAGGCAGGCGGGTAGAGGCGCAGCACCTCGTCGAGCACCATCTCCAGATAGGGCATCTCACGCTCGAGCTCGTCGATACTCGGGGTCCCACCGCCAAGCACCTCGTCTTGCTCGGCGCAGAGCCGGGTGACGACATCTGGATGGCGCGCCAGCTCGTGCATCATGAAGGTCAGGGTCGAGGTCGAGGTGTCGTGCCCGGCGAACATCAGGGTCATCACCTGGTCGCGGATCTCCTTGTCGGTGAACCCCTCGCCCGCCTCGTCACTGACCCCGACAAGGAGACTGAGAATGTCCATTTTGCTCTCGTCGGCGGCGGCCCGGCGCTGGGCAATCTCGGCGTAGACGATCTCGTCGAGCACCGCCCGCGAGCGCGTCATCTTCGACCAGGGCGAGCCCGGGCCGCGCAGCAGCCGCAGGTGGAAATCGGTGCCGTAGAAGCCGAGCGCCCGCTCGAAGTGCTCGGCGGCGGCGGCGCCCTTGCCGGCCTCGTCGGGATCGAGCCCGAGCAGCGCGCGCATCGCGATCCGCATCGCCAGGCCGCGCATCCACTCATAGATATCGACCACCTCACCGTCGCGCAACCGCTCGATCGCCGGAGTCGCCTCGGCGACCATCGCCGCGACCGAGGCGGCGACCTGCTCGCGGTGGAAGGCGGGCATCATGATCGCCCGGGCGCGGTCGTGGTAAGCGTCGTCGATCGTCAGCAGGCCGTCGCCGAGCAGGGGAATCAGGTCGCCGAAGCTGGACTCGCGCCAGTGGAAGTTCTCCGGGTGGGCGACGGTGACGAAGTGGTTGGCCTCGGGGCCGAGCATGAAGATCACCGGGCTGTGCAGCAGGCGGGCGCTGAAGATCGGCCCGTGTTCCTCGTAGAGCGAGAGCAACAGGGGGAGCGGATCGCGCGCCGCCTGCAAGGTCCTGCCGAAGCTGAAGTCCTGCGGACCGGGCGGATAGGTGCCACGGCGTCGTACCCGCGCCTCGGCCCAGACGTCGTCGAGCACCCGCACCACGGGGTTGGCGCTCAGCTGCTTCGGCGGCGGGACCCGCGGTGGGACGCTCTGGGTCTCGGTGCTCATCGCCGCCGCAATAGTAGTTGGCTGACTAGCCAGTTATGCCTTCGCGGCGGCGAGCTGGCCGCAGGCGGCGTCGATGTCGCGGCCGCGGGTGAGGCGCACCGTGGCGGTGAGGTGGTGCTCGGCGAGGATCGCGCGGAAGCGCTCGATCTGCTCGGGGGGCGAGCCGTCGTAGGCGCCGGTCGGGTTGTAGGGGATCAGGTTGACCTTGTAGGCGCGCGGATCGAGCAGGGCGGCCAGTTCGCGGGCGTGCTCGGGGTGGTCGTTGACGCCGTCGAGCATCACGTACTCGACGAAGACCTTGCGGCGGCGGCGGGCCCGGTAGCGCTCGCAGGCAGCCAGCACCTCGGCCAGCGGGTAGCGGTCGTTGACCGGCATCAGCTGCGAGCGCAGGCCGTCGTTGGGGGCGTGCAGGGAGAGCGCCAGGCTGATCGGCATCTCGCACTCGGCGAGGCGGTCGATGCCCGGCACCCAACCGACGGTCGAGATCGCCGTGCGCCGATGGGTGACCCCGATCTCGGGCAGGGCTTCGCAGGCGGCGAGAACCGCGTCGAGGTTCATCGTCGGCTCCCCCATGCCCATGAAGACGACGTGGTCGATCCCTTCGCTGCGGCGAAAGTGCAGCGCCTGGTCGAGGATCTCATCGGCGCTGAGGTTGCGGCCGAACTTCATCTTGCCGGTCGCGCAAAAGGAGCAGGTCAGCGGGCATCCCGACTGCGAGGAGAGGCAGACCGAGCGCCGGCCGTCGCGGTAGCGCATCAGCACCGCCTCGATCGCCCGCCCGTCGGCGGTGTGGAAGAGCGCCTTGACCGTGCCGTCGTCGGACTTCGCCTCGGCGCGCAGTTCCAGCGTGGAGAGCGGCACCTTGGCGGCAAGCCGCTGGCGCAGCGCCGCCGGCAGGTTGGTCATCTCCTCGTAGTCGCGAGCGCCGCGCGCGACCCACTCCCAGACCTGGGAGGAACGGTAGGCGGGCTCGCCGGCCTGGGCGAGCGTGCTGTCAAGCAGGACGCGGTCCATCCCGCGAGTGTAGGGCTCCGGCTCACACCGTCCGATGGGTTCGGCCCATGCCTGATCTCACCTTTATCCGGCACGCCAACGTCGGAAAAGACGGCAAGCCTGTCTTTCAGGGCGTTAAAGGGGTCGAGTTCGAACGACTCGACTTCGCCGCGACCAACGCCGCGAACATCTCAACCCGATCGCTCGGAGCCGAGTGGTCGATTGACCCCCGCATACGGGGGCAAATGGTTCAGCCATCGCCGCGCTACATGCGCGGACGGCTCACTTAGAGCTCGAGGAGAGGTCGGCCACGGCCGTCGCCGTGGAATAAATCATCTAGCCGTGGATCTTCTCTCCGCGCTCCAACATCGCGACGAACTTCCGCAGCCTTTTCTCTCGCGTCTCGGGCTTCTTCGCCTCCTGCAGCCGGTAGAGGATCGCGTAGCGGTTGGCACTGTCGAGCTTGGCGAAGAACTCGCTCGCGGCCTCGTTGCGATCCAGCTCGTGCTTGAGGTCGTCCGGCACCGTGGCCGCACGCTGGCCCGCGTAGGCGACCTCCCAGCGGCCATCTGCTTTGGCGGCCTCCACCTCGGCCAGGCCGGTCGGCCGCATCGCACCGGCGGCGATCAGCTCCTCGGCCTTTTTCCGGTTGATCTGCGACCACTTGCCGCGCGGCCGCCGCGGCGTGAAGCGCTGTAGGAAGAAGGCCTCGTCGAAGCCACGCTTCTGACTGTCGATCCAACCGAAGCAGAGCGCCAGCTCCAGCGCTTCGGCGTAGTTGACGCTCTCAACGCCCGACCCCTTCTTGGCGATCTTCAGCCAGAGCCCGTCACCGGCGGCGTTCTCCTCCAGCCAGGTCTCGAATTCCGCCTTCGAGGCGAAGAGGATGATCGGAAGTTCGCCGGCCATCGGTCAGAGCCGACGCTACAACCCGACTGCGTCGGCGAGCAGATCGACCTGATCGGGATCGCTGGAAGAGGGGAAGAGGATCAACTCGCCACAGCCGGCAGCGTCGAAGCCGGCGACGTACTGCCGCACCGTCTCAGCATTCTTGGCCGCGCCGGCGGCGATCATGGCCGCCACCTCATCGCCAAGCCAGCCGTAGTAGTCGCCGAGATATGCGGAGGCGTTCTGCTCGGCGTCTTCGCCAAGGGAGAAGTAGGTGAGACCAAGGGTGCGGGGCTCGTCCACGCGCCCGGCCGCACTCCACGCCTCATGCATTTTTCCCACCATCTCGCCGAACTGTTCGGGAGGCGAGCCGCCGGCGATCCAACCATCGCCAAAACGGGCTGCTCGGGCGAAGGATGCCTCGACTCCGCCACCGACGAGGAGACCGGGAGTGCCACCGGCGGCAGGGCCGATGTCCTCGCCGGCCCAGACCTCCTTGATCCGCTCCAGCATTTCGTCGAGCCGGCGGCCGCGACCGCGCAGGTCGACTCCACTCGCCCCGTAGTCGTCCTCCCGCGCGCCGAGGCCGATGCCAAGCGTGAAGCGCCCGCCGGAGAGGGCGTTGAGGCTGAGAGCTTGCTTTGCCAGCTCAGCGGCGTTCGGGCGAAGCGGGCCAAGCAGGACCGACGTGCAGAGCCCGATCCGCTCGGTGACTGCGGCAGCGGCCGCCAGCGCAGTCAACGGCTCGTAGTTGTCATAGACGACGCGATCGATTGTCCCCAAGCTCGAGAAGCCGCGCGCGTCCGCTCGCCGGGCCCACTCGACGAGCTGTCCACCAGTCGTGCCAGGAACTGCATTGGGCAGTCCGATTGCTACGTCCATTCCAGTCTCCTCATCTCGCGGGTCGGCTGCTCGATCTCTACCCGAGCCTGGCCGTCACAAGACTTCGCCCAGGCTCAGGCACCTGCAAACGGGTCCTCGACCCTGATCCCGTCGAAACGGCGGAAGTCACGATCGCGGGTGTAGATGGTGCCAACCCCATGCTGGCGCATCAGGGCGGCGATGTGGGCGTCGGTGACGTCCTTGCCCCGCGTTCCGGCCGAAGCCGTCTCTCTGTACATCGCCAAGAAGTTCGGGGCCTCGCCCGGGGTGCGGACGTGGTCGCGATCGATCAGGTCGCCCAAAGAGGAGAGCGCTTCGTTCGGGCTGAGCGGTCTGTCGGTGATCGCGGGATTGGTTGAAAGCCTCAGGAACCCCATCGCGACCGGCCAGAACACGTAGAGAAGCTCCGGACCGCGAGCGAGGCGCTCGATAAGGGCATATGCCGTCTCGAAGGACTCGCTCCGTGTGTTGGCGGCATAGAGCAGGACGTTGGTATCGATCGCCGCGCTCACCCCTCGCCCCTTTCGAACTCCTCCCGGTCAAGCAGGTTCCAGACCGCCTCCTTGTCCTCCAGGTCAACCTTGAAAGGCCCCATGTCCCTTCTCACCCAATTCAGAGGCCGAGGCGGCGTGGGCTCGTCCGCGCCGAGGCTGCCGGCCAGCAGCTCGGAGGCCACCTGGCCCATGCTCTTTCCTTCTGAGGTGGCACGGCGGCGCAAGTCGGCAAGCACCGTGGCGTCGAGGTCGAAGGTTGTTCGTGGCATGATGTGTGATGCTATTGGCATTGTCATCTGATGTCAATCGATAGTTGGTTCATGGCCGAGACGCCAGGGCGAGGCAACGCGCATGTGGCGCGCCATTGGTTGCGATTCACGCGCATCCCCGTCACGGGCTAAATTGATCTGCGTGAGCGAGCGCGACGGGATCGAGGCGCTGACCGAGGCGATCGGGCGCTACAACGAGGCCTGGAACGCGCAGGACCTCGACGCGATCGTGGCGATGCACGCGGCGGACATGGTCTTCGCCAACCACACCGCCGGCGAGAGCGCCGTCGGTGCCGAGGTGCGCGGCCACATCGCCAAGATCTTCGAGTCCTGGCCCGATATGAAGTTCGAGACGCGGCGCCTCTACGTAAGGGGCGGCGTGGTGACGCAGGAGTGGACGGCGACCGCGACCCACTCGAAGACCTTGCACCGCGGTGAGCTCGAGGCTCCGCCGAGCGGTCGCACGGTGAGCTGGGACGGCGTCGACGTGATCCCCTTCGAGGACGGACTGATCAAGCGCAAGGACGTCTACTCGGACTCGGTCGGGATTCTGCGCCAGGTCGGCCTGCTCGACTGAGCACCACTCGCCGTTTACGCTGGCAATTCCCCCCGAGCCAGGATCGCTGCGCGGGTAGGCTGCGCGGGCACGCCAGCGGGCGGCAATCCAACTACTTCAGGAGGAGAGATGGCGGACTACGCGGTGAAGAAGATCGACGACATGGAGGGGATCTACCGGGGTGCCTTCAAGCGGGCCCGGGCCGAGCTCGGGGTCGAATCGTTCGGCATGCAGGTGATCGACATGCCGGCCAACTACGAGAACTATCCCGACCACGACCACACCCATGACAATCAGGAGGAGGTCTTCCTCGCCCTGCGCGGCGGCGGCGAGATCGAGATCGCCGGCGAGCGCTTCCCGCTCGACTCCGACCACATGGCGCGGGTGGCCCCCGAGGTCAAACGCAAGGTCTGGCCGGGAGCCGACGGCGTCCGCCTGCTCGTCCTCGGCGGAGTGCCGGGACAGGCTTACGAGGCGGCCGACATCACCAAGCTCGGAGAGCCCGACCCGATGGCAAGCTCGGCCTGAGCCCGCCCCGAACCTACTCGTCCTCCCGGCGCCGCTCGTAGCCGGGACAAGCAGCGACGGGGACCCGCGGATAGCGGGGATAGCGCGGGTCGGTGCGCGAGCGCCGGCAGAGCGAGAAGACCGACCCGCGCGTGTTCGGCACCAGCTGCTGGTGCACGCAGCTGTCGCAGAGACCGTTGCCGGGAGCGATGCCAGTAGCAGCCATGCCACGAAAACTACGAACTTCACCGTCCCACGGGATTCCGTGCACGCTGTGAAACCTGGATCAGCTTCCATCTGGACCTGAGGCGGATCCCGGCTCAGGTGTGGATGATGCTCGGGGCCGCACGCTCCCACAGCGACCACATCGCGCATTCGATGCTCAAACCCGAGACAGGGCAGGAGCTTCATCAGCTGTTTCTCGCCAAGGGCGTGCACGCCACCACGGCCATCGAGGGCAACACGCTTGGTGAGGACGATGCACTAAAGGCCATTCAAGGCACGCTCGAGCTGCCCAAGTCCCAGCAGTACCTGGGCCAGGAGATTCAGAACATCATCGAAGCCGCCAATGCGATCAAGGACGAGATGGTCGGCACCCCCGAGGCCTCCACGCGCCTCTCCAGGAAAAAGATCGAGAACTACAACTTGACGGTTCTCCATGATCTACCGACAGACGAGGGAACTATTCCAGGTCAGATACGCAACCACTCGGTTGGTGTCGGGCGGTACCGGGGAGCACCCCATCAGGATTGCGAGTTCCTGCTGGCTCGGCTTTGCGACTGGTTGAACGAATCCGAGCTGAGCATCACAGAGCCCGAGACCCGGGTTCCGTACGCGATTTTGAAAGCGATCATCGCCCATCTCTACATCGCCTGGATCCACCCCTTCGGCGACGGCAACGGG
The DNA here is from genome assembly GCA_963720805.1 of uncultured Solirubrobacterales bacterium. Lineage (GTDB taxonomy): Bacteria > Actinomycetota > Thermoleophilia > Solirubrobacterales > 70-9 > VRUE01. The sequence continues at coordinate 122,636 of CAVRGT010000007.1, forward strand.
CGCACGGCGCGCCTGGTTGAGGTCCAGGTTCTACTTGCCGCGGAACTCCCCGCCCCCGCTTGCCATCTGTTGAGCAACCACTACAACCTGACTCGAACCGAGTACTACAGGCAGTTGGAACTCGCGAGCCGCAGCGAAGACCCGGTGCCTTTCATCGAGTACGCGGTGCGTGGCCTCCTCGACGGCCTCGAAGAGGCCCTCGGGAAGATCCGCGCTCAGCAGTTCGAAGATCGATGGGAGCAATACGTCTACGAGACCTTCGGGGAACTGAAAACGAATGCGGACCGGCGTCGTCTTCGCCTCGTTCTGGACCTCACCGCGCACTACCAGGCAACCCTCGAGGGAGCCACCAAGAGCGAGCTCAGAAGTCTGACCCCGGCGCTCACGGGTGCCTACGCGGGAAAGACGGTCAAGACCCTCTCCCGGGATCTAAACGCCGTTCTCGCCATGGGGCTGCTTGAAGAGGACGAGCAGGGGTATGTTCCCCGCGACTGGGTCATACTCGCATTCCGACCAGACCGCCGAGATGCCGCTAGCGAATAAACGCCCAACCGGACTGCCCTTCCCCCGGATTTCCAAATCCGGGACGTCTCTCACTGAGCTCGCGGAAGGCCTGGAGAAGGCATCACGGCGGCTTGAGCGTTCGTGGCAACGGGGTCAGCGCGTCCGGCGGCCCGCAGGCAAGGTGGAGGAGTAGGCGAGCTGCCGGAAAATGCGGGTCGCTGCTGCCGATCCGTCATCTTCGCCACAGGCTAGCTTTGCGGTGTGAACGGCAGCGCCACACTCTTCGACGCTGACGCGGCATCGCACTCGGCCACGGTCGAGGTGCTCGGCGTCATCTTCAGCGCCGAGGACGACGGCTACGCGGTGCTCGAGGTCCAGGACGCGGAGTCCGGCGAGGGCTTCGCCTTGGTCGGCCCGGTCGCCCACCTCGGAGTCGGCGATCGCGCCGAAGTGAGCGGCGAGTGGCAGACCCACGCCCGTTACGGCCGCCAGCTGCGCGCCCAGGGGGCGCTGCCGCTCGACCCCGCCGACCGCGAGGGACAGATCGCCTACCTGACCTCGCTGCGCCACATCGGTCCTGCCCGGGCCGAACGGTTGGTCGACGAGCACGGCGAGGGGGTGCTCGGCGCGATCGCGGCGAATCCGCAGGCCGTGTTCAACTCGCTGCGAGGAATCAGCGCCAACCAAGCGGCGGCCGCGACCGAATCCTGGCACGCGAGCCGCGCCGTGCGTGACCTGCACGTGCAGCTCGCTCCACACGGCCTGGCGCACCTGGCGGCGCCGATCCACACCCGCTTCGGCGAGAGCTCGATGGCGATCCTGCACGAGGACCCCTACCGGCTGACCGAGGTCGACGGGGTCGGCTTCGTCCGCGCCGACAAGATCGCCCTCGCTGCCGACGTGCCGCCGGAGTCAAGCCGACGGGCGCAGGCGGCCGCTGTGTACGCCCTTGGCGAGGCCGAGCAGCAGGGCAACAGCTACCTGCCGATTGCCGAGCTGACGGCGCGCACCGGCAAGCTGCTTGGCCTTTCCCCGGACCCCGAGGTGCTCTGCGAAGCAAACGGCTTGATCGACGACGAGGCTCGCCTCTATCGCCAGTTCACTCATACAAGCGAGTTGGCGGTCGCTCAGGCCCTGGCACTGCGCAGCGCCGCCCCGGCCCACCTCGACCACGATCCCGACGAGGCGCCTGCGCGCGATGAGGCGGAGACCGAACTGACCGACGAGCAGTGGTCCGCCGTGCGCGGCGCCTTCGGCGCCCGCATCTCGGTCCTGACCGGAGGGCCCGGCGTCGGCAAGACGGCCTGCACGCGGGCGATCGTCGAGGAGGGCGAAAAGGCCCACCTGCGGATTGCCCTCTGCGCCCCCACCGGCCGCGCCGCCCGGCGTCTGGAGGAGGCGACCGGCCACTCGGCGCAGACGATCCACCGCACGCTCGAGTGGAGCCCGGGCCGTGAGCCCGCGTTCAAGCCGGGGCACCCGCTGCCCGTCGACCTGGTGATCGTCGATGAGTCCTCGATGCTCAACCTGCGCCTGATCGAGGTCCTGCTCGGCGGCCTCGCCGAGTCGACCCACGTCGTCTTCGTCGGCGACGCCGACCAGCTGCCACCGATCGGTGCGGGCAAGCCGTTCGAGGACCTGATCGAGTCGGGGATCGCCCCGGTCGTCCGCCTCACCCAAATCTTCCGCCAGGCGGCGCGCTCGATGATCACGACCGCGGCCCACGAGATCAACCAGGGCCGCGAACCGCACCTCGAGCCGGGCGAGGACCAGGACCATGACTTCTTCTTCATCGAGCGGACCAATCCCGAGCGCGCCCTGGAAGCCGTGGTCGAGGTGGTCGCCGAGCGGGCGCCGAAGCGCTTCGGCGTCGACCCGATCCGCGAGGTGCAGGTGCTGGCCCCGATGTACCGCGGCGCGATCGGAATCGACGCCCTCAACGAGCGCCTGCAGGCGGTGCTCAACCCCGACGGCAAGCGCGCCGCCGGCGACCGCTTCCGGGTCGGCGACCGGCTGATCCAGACGCGCAACTCGCACGAGCTCGGCCTGATGAACGGCTCGATCGTCTTCCTCCGCGCCGACGATCCCGACGAGGAAGAGATCCTCGTCGACACCGACGAGGGCGACTCGCTGACGATCCCCTACGGCGAGACCGCCACCCTGCGACTCGCCTACGCGATCTCGGTCCACAAGGCGCAGGGCTGCGAGGTCCCGGTCGTGGTCGGCGTCTGCCACCGCTCGCACTCGCGGATGCTGAGCCGGCCGCTGCTCTACACGGCAATCACCCGCGCCCGCAGCAGCTGCGTGCTGATCGGCGACCGCGCGGTCGCTGGGGGCGGCGGTTCGCCGCGGAGATGGCGGCGGCCGCTACTCCGGACTGGCCGAGCGCCTGCGTGGATAGCCGCCCTCCCTGCCGGAGATCGGCATCACCCTGGCGGGAGTGGCCCTGCTTGCCGGCCTGGTCTTCGCGATCCCGGCGCTGCACGAAGCCGCACTGGCAGCGATCCACGGTGAAACCGACAAAGTGCAAAGCGAGATCGCCAGCCTCGGCATCGCCGGGCCGCTGCTGATCCTGGTCCTGACCCTGCTGCACGCCGTCGTCTTCTACCCGGCCGAGATCGTCGACGCCGCCGCCGGGCTCGCCTACGGCTTTTTCCCGGCCCTGGCCCTGATGATGCTCGGCTGGGTGCTCTCAGGTCTCGCCTGCTTCTTCGTCGGGCGCTCGGTGGCACGGCCGTTGCTCGACCGTTGGTTCGGCTCAGAGCGCTTCGAGCGGATCGAGGCGCGGATCGAGCGCGGCGGTGCCAAGGCGCTGATCGCGGTTCGGCTGATCCCGATCTTCCCCTTCAGCATCGTCTGTTACGCCTCGGGCGCCGCCCGGGTGCCGGTCTGGCGCTTCACCTGGACCACCGCGGTCGGCTACCTGCCGATCACCGCGATCTCGGTCTACTTCGGCACCCAGCTGGGCCTGCTCAGCGGACTCTTTTGACCTTGAAGCGGTAGACGGCGGGCGACTTGTCGCCGTTGCCGGCCGAGTCACGCGCGGCCACCTTGACCACGTGCCGGCCCAGCGTGAAGCGTCGCGCCAGCCTTGCCCGGCAGGGCCGGAAAAAGCTGCCGTCGATGCGGCAGACAAACGATGCGTCGCGCTCATTCGAGCCGAAGCGGAAGACCGCCTTCTCCCGGCGGTGACGGGTGCGGATAACCTTGCTCGGCCGCTGCAGGAAGAAGGTGCGGGGAGCCGGCAGATGCTTCGTGACTTCCACTTCGGGCGGCTGGGAGACAGTTGTCGTCGATTCGGTTGGCAGAGCCGAACCTTCACTGCCCCAGTTGCCCGGCGCCGCGGCTTCTTCGGGGTCTGCTTCGGATTCAGGGACTTTGCATTCGGGTTCGGAAGCGCCGCTGTCGTTGAGAACGTCTTCGACCGCGCCAACCGCTTCCACCAGGCCGGTGCCGACGGCACAGGCGCCGAACGCGCCCACCGGCGCGGCGCTTGCCAGCAGCGCTTCGCGGATCCCCTGCGGTTCGGCGGTCGGCTTCGCCTCGAGCATCAACGCCGCCACCGCGGCGGCATGTGGAGAGGCGGCGGAGGTGCCGCAGAAATGCCAACCCTGCACGCTGGAGATTTTGCCGAAGAAAGCGAAGAACGTCGTCCGTCCACAATCGGTCGCGACGAGGTCGGGCTTGGACAGCACTTCGGGTGTGATCGGCGCGGCCGGGATCGTTCCTTCGACCGGACCGAAGTCGTGCACGACGGGGCCATGCGAGGAGTAGGCCTCGGGTGCCGATTTGGTGCTGAAGCGCACCGCACCCACCGAGATTGCGCCGGCGGAGCCGCTGTGACCAAAGATGGTGGGTCCCACCACGTCTCCGCCGCTCGACCGCGGGTACTCGGTGGCTTCGACGCCGCCGCCGTTCTCAATCAGGGCGAACTTGACCGGCGGGGTAACGCCCGAGAAGCGGTTGACAGCCAGCTGAACGGTCTTCGTGGCGCCGCTTTCGTTGGTCCAGTCGAGGACCTCGACCGGCATCTGGGTTATCCCAACGTTGTCTTCGTGGGATTCGGCCCCCGGGATCAAGGAGCCGCTCGCGTTGAGCAGGAAGGCGTCGAGGTCGGTGCCGACGCCGTGCCACGGTTCGCCCCACTGAAGATCGACCGTCAGCGTTTCGCCCGCTTCAACTTTGATGCCGAAGGTCTTGTCGACCTGAGCGGCGCCCGGATTGAAGTCGAGGCAGTGATGTCCGTTTGCGCCGGGTATCGCTGCAACCGCCGGCGGACACGACGCCGCGTCCCTGAATTTCGGCGTTTCCCAGGAGGCGATGTCGTGACCTTCCGCGTCGATCAGGTTGTCGTTGCCGGCGGCCGAGAAGTAGGTCGACCCTGCTGCGACGACTTCATTGACGGCAACCGCCACGGGACCGTCTTGGAAGAAGGGCTCTTCGAGGTAGAAGACGTCGTCGGCGATCACTTTGGCGCCAACGCCCTCCAGTTCCCTGATGCTGTCGGCAAAAGCTTCTTCGCCATTGAAAGCGGAGGCGAAGTCGAGCTTCGCGCCGGGCGCCAGGTCATGGACGATCTGGGTCATCGCCCGACCCTCGTCCGAGGCTTCCGAGGAGTCGCTCTCATCGCTCAGTTCATCGACCGGAGTCGTGTTCGCGCATTCGGTTCCGCCCGGCAGATCGCCACTTTCCACGTCTTCTGCCGCGTGGGTTGCAATTTCACCGCTGCCGTCGGCCGCTTCGACGGCCTGGTCGAAGGAGTCCGAGAGGATGCCAACGGTGACTCCGCTGCCATCGATCCCGTTGGCTGCCCGCGCGGCTTCGGCTTCGAGCTGGACATCGCCCTCCGAGACGACTTCCCCGGATGGACAGGTTGCAGCGGCGGTAACCGGCGACAGCACCGGCGTGACGCCCTCGACCCCCGGCACCCTGGCAACCGCATGCAGCTGTGTCGGCTTCACCGCGACGGTGAGCCGCCGGTAGCGGCTGCCGGCATCGACGATCTTGGCGCGGGCGGAGAGCAGCCCGTCGAGGGCTGAGCCGGTGCTGCCCTCAATACGGACATAGGCGAGCACCCGCTTTCCGACCCGGGCCAAACTGCCTGCACCCGTGGCCGAGAGGCCGAGAGCCCTCGCCTGGCGGCTCGGGCTTGCGGCTCGAAGGGCCGGGGCGGCCAGCTTGGCGAGCCGAGGCGAAAGGTCGCCCGAGCCCTGCATCGCGGCGGCCGAGGTGGGCAAGGCCGCGACAGCCAAAACCGGCAGAATCGCCAAGAGGCCGGCCCGCCGGCCTCCGAAGCTGTGCGTGCGCATCATCTGAATCACCGTATCGACCGGTCTCCTGGCTTCCTCAAACACGGCTGGACGGCGATCCGAGCGCCGCGCCTGCGGCTTAATCCCTGCTACGGTCCCCGCGTTAGGTCGGATTGATATCCGGCAAAAAGTCGTGTCTAGCGCTCGCGTCGTTGCTTTACCGAAGCCTCCGCGTTCGCAGCACAACAAGTGGAGGCAATAAATGCCGACTGGAACAGTCAAGTGGTTCAGCGACGACAAGGGCTACGGGTTCATCACTCCCGATGACGGCTCTAAGGACGTCTTCGTCCATCACAGCGCCATCCTCGGTGAGGGCTTCAAGTCCCTTGCAGAGGGTGCCAAGGTGACGTACGAGTCCGAGGAAGGCCCCAAGGGCCCGGCCGCGGCGAGCGTTCAGCAGACCTCGTAGTCGCGTACCGAACTTGAGCAGTTACGGGGCCCGCCGCAAGGCGGGCCCCGTTTTTGTCACGAGATTCAGGCAATCGCGAATCGCGCACAGCACCTACTCATTGCTTCCCCATTCATGACTACTCGAAACGACCTGAGAAATATCGCGATCGTCGCCCACGTCGACCACGGCAAGACGACGCTGGTCGACGCGATGCTCTGGCAGTCCGGCGCCTTCCGCAAAGGCCAGGACGTAGCCGAGCGGGTGATGGACTCGATGGATCTCGAGCGCGAGAAGGGCATCACGATCCTCGCCAAGAACACCGCCGTCAACTACAGCGGCGTCAAGCTCAACATCGTCGACACCCCCGGCCACGCAGATTTCGGCGGCGAGGTCGAGCGCGGGCTGACGATGGTCGACGGAGTGCTGCTCCTGGTCGACGCCTCCGAGGGGCCTCTGCCCCAGACCCGCTTCGTCCTGCGCAAGGCGCTGGAGGCAAAGCTGCCGGTGATCCTCGTCGTCAACAAGGTCGACCGCCCCGACGCCCGCATTGCCGAGGTCGTCGACGAGGTCTACGAGCTTTTCCTCGACCTCGACGCCGACTCCGAGCAGATCGACTTCCCGATCGTCTACACCAACGCCAAGGCCGGCTGGGCCGCGCTCGAGGAGGGCGCCGAAGGCAGCGACCTGGCGCCGCTGATGGATTTGATGCTGGAGAAGATCCCGGCCCCCGAGTACGACCCCGACCACCCGCTGCAGGCGCACGTGACCAACCTCGACGCCTCGCCCTACGTCGGGCGTCTGGCGCTCTGCCGCGTCCACAACGGCACGATCCGCTCCGGCCAGCAGGTCGCCTGGTGCCGGGCGGACGGTTCGATCGAGCGGGCAACCGTCTCCGAGCTCTACATCACCGAGGCGCTGGAGCGAGTCCCCGCCGAGGAGGTCGGACCGGGCGAGATCATCGCCGTCGCCGGGATCGAAGAGATCACGATCGGCGAGACGTTGGCCGACCCCGCCGATCCACGTCCGCTGCCGGTGATCAAAGTCGACGAGCCCTCGCTCTCGATCGTGCTCGGGATCAACACCTCCCCCCTCGCCGGCACCGAGGGCAGCAAGCTGACCGCGCGCCAGGTCCGCGACCGGCTCGACGCCGAGCTGGTCGGCAACGTCTCGATCCGAGTCAACGACACCGAGCGCCCCGATGCCTGGGAGGTGCAGGGCCGCGGCGAGCTGCAGCTGGTCATCCTGCTCGAGCTGATGCGGCGCGAGGGGTTCGAGTTGACCGCCGGCCAGCCCCGCGTGCTGACGCAGGAGATCGACGGCAAGCTGCACGAGCCGATCGAGCGGCTCTCGATCGACGCCCCCGAGGAACACGTCGGCACGATTACCCAGCTGCTGGCGGGTCGCAAGGGCCGCCTCGAGCAGATGGCCAACCACGACACCGGCTGGGTGCGGATGGAATACCTGGTGCCGGCGCGCGGTCTGATCGGCTTCCGCACCGAGTTCCTCACCGAGACCCGAGGCACCGGTGTGATGCACCACGTCTTCGAGGACTGGGGGCGCTGGGCGGGCGAGTTGCGCCTGCGCCCGACCGGCTCGATCGTCGCCGACCGCCGCGGCAAGAGCGCCGGCTACGCGCTGATCGGCATCCAGGACCGGGGCACCCTCTTCATCGGCCCCGGCGAGGAGGTCTACGAGGGCATGATCATCGGCGAGAACGCCCGCGCTGAGGACATGGACGTCAACGCCACCAAGGAAAAGCAGCAGACCAACATGCGCGCCGCCGCCGCCGACGTGCTCGAGCGGATGGCGCCGCCCACACGCCTTTCCCTCGAAGCCGCGGTCGAGTTCCTGCGCGAGGACGAGTGCGTCGAAGTCACGCCGGAGTCGGTGCGGCTGCGCAAGGTCGAACTCGACAAGCTGAAACGCCAGAAGGCCGCCCGCACCGGCAGCCGCGCCGGCTAGTCCGGCTCGGGACCGCGCGGGGGCATCTCGCAGCAGAGCATCGCTGAGAGCACCGGGAAGCCAGACTCACCCTTCTCGGCCAGCCGTTCGCCACTGGCCGCCTCGACCGCGAAGACTGCGGCGAGGGCATCGTTGTAGATGCGGCGCAGTTCTTCCCAACCCTGCTCGTCGAGCATTGGAATCGATCGGCTCGCGTGAGAATCCTTGCGGGCCAAGAGGGTGCCGCTCTCGACGGCCTCGCGAGCGTCGGTGCTGATCATCTCGACGATCCAGGCGCTCATCCGCCTCTGTTCCTCGAGGTCGAGCTCCGCCCAATCCGCGTCGTCCCAGAGCACCCGCACGAGCGCCCGGTAGCGCGGCTCCACGACGCCGCGCCGCAGCGCCTCGCCGACCACCTCAATCATGTCGTCGTCATGCATCCGGTCCAAAAGGCGACCGGCCGCCGCCGGCTCGATCCCGAGCTCATCCGCGATCTCGCCGACCCCGGCCGACCGTTCGTTGAGCAGCGTCAGCGCGTTGAGCCGATCCGGATCTGAGCCGAGGCCAATCAGTCGTCGGTCGATCATTGGTCCACCATAACTTGCCAGTCCGGCATAGAAAAAGAGCCGCCGGGCACTCGCCCGGCGGCTCTTGACTAGGGCCCCTGCCCTAAATCCTCTGTGGCCGTTTCTAGACGGTCGCCGCGGCCTGCTCGGACTGACTGTCCTCGGACGCTTTGGCGGCATTTGCCTCGGCCTCGGGGGTGGGCTCCCCGACGGCCCGCGGCAGCAGCACTTCTTTGGCGATGACCAGACGCTGGATCTGGCTGGTCCCCTCGTAGAGCTGCATGATCTTGGCGTCGCGCATCAGCTTCTCCACCGGGTACTCCTTGATGAAGCCGTAGCCGCCGTAGACCTGCACGGCGTCGACCGCGATCTCCATCGCCGAGTCGGCGGCGAAGCGCTTGGCCATCGAGGAGACCTTGCTGTTGCGAATGCCCTGATCGAGCATGACGGCGGAGTTCCAGACCAGCAGGCGGCCGGCCTCGACCTTGGTCGCCATGTCGGCGATCATGAACTGGATCGCCTGGTGCATCGCGATCGGCACGCCGAACTGAACCCTTTCCTTGGAGTACTCGGTGGCGTACTCGAGCGCCGCGCGGCCGATGCCGACGGCCATTGCCGAGACGCCGGGGCGGGTGCGGTCGAGGGTCATCATCGCCAACTTGAAGCCCTTGTTTTCCTCGCCGATCAGGTTCTCGGCCGGGATCTCGACTTCGTCGAAGGAGATGGTCGCGGTATTCGATGCCCGCTGGCCCATCTTGTCCTCCTTCTTGTCGACGGAGACCCCGGGGAGGTCGGCATCGACGACGAAGGCGCTGATCCCGCGGTGGCCGGCCTCGGGATCGGTCTTGGCGTAGACGGTGAAGTAGTCGGCGTAGGTGCCGTTTGTGATGAAGCACTTGGAGCCGCTGATGACGTACTTGTCGCCCTTCTTCACGGCCTTGGTCTTCATCCCGCTGACGTCGGAACCGGCGTCGGGCTCGGTCAGGCAGAAGGAGGCGAGCTTCTTGTCCTCGGTCAGCATGCCGAGGTACTTCTTCTTGGTCTCCTCGGAGCCGCCGAGCGTGATCGGCGCCGAGGCGAGGCCGTTGGCCATCAGCGTGGTGCCGATGCCCGAGCAGCCCCAGCCCATCTCCTCCTCAATCAGGCAACCGGAGAGGTAGTCCAGGCCGGGTCCGCCGTAGGCCTCGGGGATGTGGGTGTTCATCAACCCGACCTCCCAGGCCATGTCGATGATGTCCTGGGGCCAGGTGCCGTCCTTGTCGTACTCCCAGGCAACCCTGCGCATCTCTTTCTCGGCAAAGCTGTGCGCGAGCTCGCGTAGGTCTTTCTGCTCGTCGGTGAGGGTGAAGTCAACCACGGGTCGGGGGCTCCTTATGTCGTTGCGTAAGCCTTTTGCTGCGGCCTCGCCACGGGGCGACGACCACCGATTGACTGGTCAGTCAATCAAGCAGAAAGGGTACCGGATAGCGGCATCGAAGCGACAGCCCTACCCTTGTGGCGATGGTCTGCCCGATGGCATTGACCGACATTCAGAGCGGCTACCTGCTGGCCGTCGTCACACTTGCCGTGCTCCCCATCGCCGCGATCAGCTTTGCCCGCTCCGGAACCGCCTGGAAAGAGCTCGGCAAGGGCCGCTTCGGCGTCATGCAGTCGATGCCGCCGCCGCGCCTGGCCCAGCCCTCGCCGGAGATCGATCTGGCGATCCAGGCGGCCGAGGCGCGGCAGATGCTGGAGGCGAAGTCCTACCGGCGCACACAGCGAGGCGAGGAGCCGCTCGATGTCGAGGCCGAGATGGCGGCCCTGCTCGACACCGAGCTGAGCGCCAAGAAGGGCAAGCGCAACCTCGACGAGAAGCTGCGCGCCGAAGTCCGCGAGCTGGTGATTGCCCGCAACGAACGGCGCATGCGCCGCGGCGAGGAGCCGCTCGACGTCGAGGCCGAGGTCGAGCGGCAGGTCGCGGATTTCATAGGATTGGGCAACTGATGGCCGGAGCCGCCGAGGAGAATCTCTACGAGGTCGAGGAGCTGCTGATGCAGCCCGGGACCTACTTCAACCCCCAGACCGAGGTGCTTGTCGTCGTCGACGACTCGACCTCGCTCGACCAGGAGGTCTTCAACATGGAGGCCTACGAGGGCGCCGAGTGGGTGCGGATCTCCGACGAGGTGCCGGTCGACGAAGACGGTCGCGACCGCGCCCTGGAGAGCTTCCAGACCAGCTACCACCCCGGCTCGACCGGCTCGGTCTCCGAGACCGCGCTGGAGCAGGGCGACGACGAGCTCGACGCGGACGAGAACGGCCAGGACCCTGGCCGCGAGGACGTCGAGTAGCGCTGTAGGCCGGCGCAAAGGATCCCGGCTTCCCCCTGCCTGATCAGACAGGCTAGAAGGCGCCCCGACCAAGCGACCCTTCGACACCGGGTGGTCGATTGACCCACGCATACGGGGGCAAAGGGTTCAGCCGGCACCTCGCAGTAGTCGCCCAACTCGCGGGGCTCTTGAGTTAGCCTCCCGAGCCGATGCTCCAGCCAGGCCACAAAGCTCCCGACTTCGAGTTGCCCGACCAAAACGGCGATCCGGTCAAGCTCTCTGACCTCAAGGGCCAGACGGTCGTACTGTATTTTTATCCCCGCGCCGACACGCCCGGCTGCACGACGCAGGCCTGCAGCGTGCGCGATCGCAGCGGCGAGTACAAGACGGCTGGCGCCCGCGTGATCGGCATCTCCCCCGACAAAGTCGAGGCGGTCGACAAGTTCGCCCGCAAATTCGAGCTCGACTTCACCCTCCTGGCCGACGCCGACCACGCCGTCGCCGAGAAGTACGGCACCTGGGTCGAGAAGTCGATGTACGGCAAGAAGTACATGGGCGTGCAACGGGCCACCTTCATCATCGACCCGAAGGGCAAGATCGCTAAGGTCTTCCCCAAGGTCTCGCCGAAAACGCACGACGACGTGGTGCTGAAGGCGCTCGGAGAGCTAACAGCTGCCTAAATCGCTCCACATCACGCGATAGGTTCGCCCACGTGCTGCGAACCGACACCGGGAACTTCAACCGCTTTCTCACCTCACTAGGCCTTCTGCTATTGGCAGCAGCCTTGTTGATTCCCTATTTCTATGTTCACGATACGGATGTACTGCGAGTCTCACGAGACGAACTCCGCGGCCTTACGCAAACCGGTCGCGAGGCGATCGAAAGACGCCAGCGGCGCACCGAGGATCTCGAAAGCTGGGTCCTCGGACTGGCTGGCCTCCTCGCGCTTGGCGGGGTCGGCTCGCTCTACCTTGGCGGTCGCCGACTTCGCGCTGCCCAAGGCAAGGAAGACGCCGCAATCGAGAGGAAGGCAAGAAAGGAGGATGTCGAGATACAACGGCTCTCCGAGGCTGAGGTCGAGAAAAAGCGCGACGAGCAGGCACGCGAGGTAGCCGAGGAGAGCACGGTCGACGAGGCTCCTCCCAGCACGGTGCCGATCCAACCAGCCCCGCAGCGAGCCGAAGAGACAGCTATTGCCCGGCCCGCACCTTCACCAAGCGCGAGCTTGGCGCAGAATCGCGCTGCCATAGCGCGAATCGAGGAAACGCTGCGTCGAGCCCTCGAGGGACAGAAAGATGAATCGTTCGAGTACATATCGGAGGCCAAGTTGGTAGCTGGCTCTCAGCAGCTCAGGATCGATGGCCTCTTCCGTTCGAGAAAACCCGCCCGACCGGACGTTCTATTGGAGTTGCGGGTAAACCGGCGCAGCAGAAACATGCGAGTGAGGAGCCGACAGTTTGCAGATACGGCTCTCGCCCTATTGATGCGCTACAGGGCACTCACCGAACGAAGCGCCAATGCGTGGGTTTTGATCGTGGTCCCGGAGGAAGAGGAAGAGCTACCCGTCGACGAGCGACGACAATTTGAAGACTGGCTCAACCAATCCCTCGTGAGAGAAGGTGTGGGAACGATCATCTCGGAGCGGGATCTTCCGAGCCTTCCGGGGCGCTTTCATGAGCTGTTCGACCCCGAATAACCTCGCTCAGGCGTAGTAGAAGGCGATCCCGAAGACGACGTAGACGGCGAGCAGTTGGACGCCCTCGAACCAGGTCGACTCTCCGTCTTGGGTGACGTAATTGGCGATCAGCACAGCGAGCAGGACGGCGCCTAGCTCGAAGCCGTTGAAGACGAGGGCGAGCGGGTGCGGGCCGATGAAGAAGGAGACGAGGACCAGGACGGGGGCGACGAAGAGCGCGACCTGGGCGCTGGAGCCGATCGCGATGTTGACCGAGAGGTCCATCTTGTTCTTCATCGCGACCAGGACCGCGACCCAGTGCTCGGCGGCGTTGCCGACGATGGCGACGACGATCACGCCGATGAAGAACTCCGAGAGGCCGAGCGCGTGTGAGGTCTGCTCGATCGAGCCGACAAGGATCTCGGACATGACCCCGACCAGGACCCCCGCGCCGGCGAGCGCGAGAACCGCTTTGCGCACCGACCAACCCCAGCTGTCCTCGTCGCCGTACTCGGGGTTGAAGAGCTCGCGGTGGGTCTTCAGCGAGAAGAAGAGGCCGGCCACGTAGGTGAAGATCAGCACGATCGCCACCAGCAGTGAAAGGTGCTCGACGGTCGAGCCGTAGTCGACGATTTCGGCGCCCGGCAGCGGCAGCCCCTTGCCGTCGACCAGCTCGAAGATCGCCGGCATCAGCAGTGCCGCCGCGGCGAGCAGCAGCATCGAGGTCTGCACGCTGGCACCGGTGCGGCTGAAGGTCTGCTTCTCGCAGCCGATGCCGCCGAACAGCATCGCCGCGCCCAGCACCAGCAGGATGTTGCCGATGATCGAGCCGATGATCGAGGCCTTGACCACCTCCTGCAGCCCCTGACCGAGGGCGAAGAGGGCGATGATCAGCTCCGGCGCGTTGCCGAAGGTGACGTTGAGCAGGCCGCCGATGCCCGGCCCAGAGCGCGCCGCCAGCTCCTCGGTGGCACGACCCATCAGGGCCGCCGTGGGAATGATTCCCAGGGCCGCAGCCGCGAAGACCGCGCCCGCGGTGGCACCGGCGAGATCCAGCGCAACCGCCAGCGGGATCAGCGGCGTCAGCAGATAGGGCCAGCCATATGGAGTGCGGAGGAACGCGACTACTGGAGCAATCCCGTGCAGTTCTGGATGTCGACCGGAGTCTGCGCGTCACCCAGGCATTCGTAGTAGGACTGCTGGCCGCCCCCGCCTGAGTTGCCGCCGCCGCCCGATGAACCGCCGCTGCCGCCGCCGCCCGATGAACCGCCGCTGCCGCCGCCGCCCGTCGCGCCGCTGAGACCTTCAAGCAGGCCGCCCAACCCTTCGGAGCCGCCATTCTGGAACGCCCCGAGCAATTCGAGCGGGTTGATACCCAGCTTGAGGAAGAGGTCGCTGAGCGGCTTCGAGTTGCCCGGCGCCGAGATCGTCTGTTCTTCGTTGACGCCGGTAAGGGTCAGGTCGAGTTCCACTTCGACCCGTTTCGCCCCGGACTTGGAGCTCTTCGGCGGTTCGATCGTCGCCTGCGCCGTAACCCGCCGGACGATGTGGTCGTCGCCGACGTAGAGGTCGACGTGGGCCGACTTGAGCGAGTCCTTGACGGTGCTCTTCGCCTTGTCGAGTTCGGCCGCCGACGGCAGCGGGCCCGCGGCGCTCAGCTGTTCGTTGCAGGTCGGGTCTTCGACCAACGTGCTGAGGGCTTCAACCGCGGCCGTGGCATCGAGGTCACCGCTGACCTTGGTCGTGCTGGTACCGCCGACCTCGGCACTGCCGACGCTCTTCAGGTTTTCGACGAAGTCGGAGAGTTGAAGATTGCCCACCGCTTCCTGGCAGGCGGCGATTTCGCTCGATTTACCCTGTCCCCCGCCCTGCTGTTTGAGCGTCGACTTGACGAAGTTGAAGGTGGTCGAGTCGACTTCGTACTCGGTTCCTTCGTAGGCCACGTAAGCCTTGTTGCCGAGCAGCGTGATGCCGCCTTCCCGATTCAGGTCTTTGCCGCCGAGCGAGCCTTTGGCTGAGAAGGCGAGGTCGAGTTCGGGGTATTCGGCTTCGCTTTCGCTCTGAAACGGCCCGGCGACGCTGACGTCGACCTTGCCGCCTTTCTTGCCCTTGACGTTGAGGTCGACCGCGAGGTTCACCTTGCCGCTTTCGACCCCTTTCAGAGTCGCTTCTTCGACCACCGATTGGGGGTCGTCGCTGCTGCTGCCGCCGCAGGCGGCGAGTGCCGCACTCAGCGCGACCAGCGCGACGGAAAGCGGAGAGGGAGCGAACTCGGTTCAAAGCGGTGGGCCTCCTGGACGGGACGATCGGGTTGGCGTAGTCGTAAAGCTAGCGGGTGCGCCCTAACGAATCGATTCCAGAGTTCGCGGGCTTTCCTCGGGCGCTTCGATCCTGCCGGGGCTGTCCTGGGTGAAGTTCACCGCTACCGGGAAGAGGAAGGCGCCGAGGAAGATCAGGATGATGCCGGCGGCAACAAGCCAGCGGGCCGAGCTGAGGTGCCCGAAGATGCCGATCGCGAAGCCGATCAGCATCAGCGCGATGTAGGGAGTGGCGCTGTGCGGCAGCAGCGAGGCGAGTGGCAGGGCGAGGTCGAGCACGGGGCCGATTATCATCGCCCCCATGGCCGACGGTTCCGCAGCTGAGGTTAAGCAGGCGCTCGCCGAGGTCGGCTACCTCGCCGACGAGCCCGCCGCGCTGGTCTCTTTCCTCGCCCAGCGGCTCGGCAAGCCGGTGCTGGTCGAGGGTCCGGCGGGGGTCGGCAAGACCGAGCTTGCCAAGGCGCTCTCCCGCGCAACCGGCCGCGAGCTGATCCGCCTGCAGTGCTACGAGGGCCTCGACGAGGCCAAGGCGCTTTATGAGTGGAACTACCGCAAGCAGCTGCTGCGCATCCAGGCCGGCGGCGAGGACGGCTGGGAGGACGTCCACGGCGACATCTTCGACAAGGAGTTCCTGCTCGATCGCCCGCTGATGCGGGCGATCGCCAGCCCCGAGCCGGTGGTCCTGCTGATCGACGAGATCGACAAGACCGACCAGGAGTTCGAGGCGATGCTGCTCGAGCTGCTCTCCGACTTCCAGATCACGATCCCGGAGCTGGGCCAGGTCGCGGCGACGACGATGCCGATCGTGATCCTCACCTCGAACAACTCGCGCGAGTTGACCGAGGCGCTGAAGCGGCGCTGCCTCTATCTCTGGCTCGACTACCCGGACCTCGAGCGCGAGATGGAGATCGTCCGCCTGCACGCCCCCGAGCTCTCCGAGGCGCTCGCCCGCAGGCTGGTCGAGGTGGTGCGGATGATCCGCGACCTCGACCTGAAGAAGCCGCCCTCGATCGCCGAGTCGATCGACTGGGCACGCACGCTGCTGCTGATGGGCGCCGAGGACATCGACCGCGAGACCTTCGAGCAATCGATGTCGATCATCGTCAAGCACCGCACCGACATCGAGCTGGTCGCCGAGCGAGTTGGGGTGAAGCTTGCCGAGCCCGTACGGCCCCAAGGCTGAGGCCGGGCCCACCGCGGGCTCGCCGCCAAGCTGCTCGGCTTCTGCGAGGAGCTGCGCAGCGAGGGCGTCGCGGTCGGCACCTCGGAGATCCTCGACGCCTTCGCGGCACTGGACGAGGTGCCCTGGACCTCGCGCGAGGACTTCCGCGAGGCGCTGGCGGCGACGATCGCCAAGTCCCAGGAGGACCGCCGCCTCTTCGAGTTGCTCTTCGATCGCTGGTTCTTCCGCGCCGCCGAGGCCGAGGCGATCAGCGCGGGATCGAGGAGACGCGCTCAGCGCGGCGAGGGGGGCGAGCGGCTCGACATCGACGAGCTGCGCGAGCAGATTCGCCAAGCGATCCTCGACGGAGACGACGGCGAGATGCGCGACCTGGCCCGCCTGGCGATCTCCGCCTTCGGCCGCCAGGGCGAGGGCTCGGGCGTGGTCGGGGTCGACGTGCAGCGGATCCGCCGCACCCTCGGCCTCTCGGCCGGCACCCAGGCGCAGGCCGACGACGGCGCCGCCGAGCTGCCGCCGATCGAGCGCGACCAACTCAACGCCTTCGAGCGTCACCTGCGGCGCGAGCTCGAGCGCGATCTGATCGAGCGCACCTCCACCCTGCCCCCCTCGCGGCCCCTGGCCGAGCTCGACCGCGCTCTGCCGACCAGCCCGACCCAGGACCTGGCCGCCGTGCACCGCGCCGTCTCGCAGATGAAGCGACGGCTGGCGACGCTCGGCCACGAGCAGCGCGGCCACCGCAGGAGTGCGGGCATCGACGTGCGGCGGACAATGCGCGGCTCGCTGGAGACCGGCGGCGTGCCGATGAACCTGCGCTACCGGCCCAAGCGCCCGCGCCGGCCCGAGATCTACGTGCTCTGCGACGTCTCGACCTCGGTCACCTCGGCCAGCGTCTTCTTCCTCTCCGTCCTGCACGCGCTGCACGACTCCTTCCGCAAGTTGCGCAGCTTCGTCTTCATCGAGCGCATCTCCGAGGTGACCGAGGTCTTCGAGCACGAGCGCGACTTCCGCGTGATCGCCCAGCGCATCTCCAGCGAGGGCGGCGTCGCCGACGTCTCCGGCTACACCGACTACGGCCGCGTCTGGCTCGAGTTCCTCGGCGAGATCTCCGACGACCTCGACCCGCGCTCGACCGTGATCGTGCTCGGCGACGCGCGCACCAACGGCCGCGAGCCCCACGCCGACGTCTTCGCCCAGGTCTCCGAGCGGGCCGGTCGCCTCTTCTGGCTCAACCCCGAGCCGAAGCTCTACTGGAACTACGGCGACTCGGTGATGGCCGCCTACGAGCGCTACTGCGACGGCGCCTTCGAGTGCTGGACCACCCGCCACCTGGAGAACTTCGTCAACGTCGTCGCGGGCGGCGTTCCGACCGAGACCTAGCGATCTTCAGGCAGCGAGCGCGGGAGCTATATCGCTTGCCGGCGTCTCAATATGCTCCGCCATGCTGATCGTGATCTGACCGTCGCGCTCAGCCAGCCATTTGGCGTTGACGATCGTTATGCCGATGATCTCGCCGAGATCGTCGAACATCACAGCATGGCCCTCAGGCGTAGCTTCGGTCTTTGTCGCCGGAACGGGTTTTCCCTTGTGGAGATAAAGAACATCACCGTCGGCGTCATAGACGACGTCGTCAAATTCGTGTCTGCCCATCCGAATTGTCATCGCCTCCATCGAAACCTTGGATCGCCTGTCTGGGGAAACGCCGTAACAACGCGATCGAAGCCTCCGGAGATCTCGATCACCACCCGGATCATCCGTCTGGTCCACCCCGCCCATACAGGCGTTCTCGGCCTGGTCTGAGATCTGGCTCTCGGTGCACGGGATGTTCGATAGTTCGCACGATGTCCGGCAAATATGGAGCCACGCGCGGGTGGCGCCTCAGCACATGGTCCCAGGCTCCGAAAGTGAGTGCAACCGGGTGGCCACTTGCTCCTCTCACCAGCAAATACATGGAGGGCGACGCTATGGACCGGCGGCGCTCACGTGGCGCGCACAATCAAACAAAAGTGCACGGAATTCCGAGTCGGATATCTAGCGGGCGACCCAGGCGTCGGGTTCGGCGGCGAGCGCCTTGACCTCGCTGGGCAGCTCACCGCTGACCAGGTCGGCGAGGGTGACGTGCTCGAGCACCGTGCGCAGGCTGGCGCGGACGGCGATCCAGACCTCCTGCAGGTGCTCCGCGTTGCCGCGGTACTCGATCGACTCCGGCGGCGCCGACTGCACATGGGCAATCGGGCCCTCGACCGCACGGACGATGTCGGCGATCGTCACCTCCTCAGCGGGCCTGGCGAGCCAGTAGCCCCCCTTGGCCCCGCGCCGCGCCCGCACGATTCCCGCGTGCTTCAACTCCAAGAGGATGTGCTCCAAGAACTGCAGCGGAATGTCCTGAGCGTCGGCGAGTTTCTCCCCCTTGACGGGTCCCTCGTCCGCCGCAGCGAGCTCCGCCGCGGCACGAACGGCGTAATCAGCCTTAGCGGAAACGCGCATGGGGGCAGTTAATCACTCGGCATCAGCTTGCTGCCTCCACCGCCAATTTTGCCGCTTCCTTCTGGCGACGGCGATGCAGCCAGCGCGGCGCGGCGAGGATGCCGCCGAGGCCGAGGGCGGCCACAGCAGCGGCGATCGGCCAAACGTTCGGGTCGCCCTTTTGGATCGTGACGATGCCGGAGCCGACCAGGACGATGCCGAGGGCGGTGCGGATGAAACCCTGCGGAGCCCTGTCGGAGAGCGCGGCGCCGATCACGACGCCTGGGATCGAGCCGATCAGGATGTTGGCTGCCAGCGTGAAGTCAACGTTGCCGCCGATCCAGTGGGCGATCCCCGCCGCCCAGAGCAGGATTGCCGCGTGGAAGACATCGGTGCCGACAACCCGCTTCGGCGCCAGGCGGTAGACGGCGATCAGCAGGATCGCGATTACCGTGCCCGAGCCGGCCGAGGTGACGCCGATGACGAAGCCGGTGGTGGCGCCGATCAAGACGGCGGCGACCTTGTGGCGGCGCTCGACGTCGAAGCGGTCGCGCTCGACCACGAGGTCGCGCAGGATCAGCGCTCGGGTCAGGGTGATGATCCCGACCATCAGCAGGGTGCCGCCGAGCACCGCGTAGACGAGCGAGTCGAGGCGGTCTTCGCCGATGTGGTCCTGCAGCACCGAGACGATCGCAACCCCGAGCACGGCGGCGGGCACGCTGCCGAAGGAGAGCCACTTGACCAGCTCCATGTTCACCGTCTTCATGCGGAAGTGGCGCCAGCCGCCGACCGTCTTGGTCACCGCCGAGTAGAAGATGTCGGTGCCGATCGCCGTGGTCGGCTGGATGCCGAAGATCAGGATCAGCAGCGGGGTCATCAGGGATCCACCGCCCATGCCGGTCATGCCGACGAGTACGCCGATTCCTAGTCCGAAGACGATGATTGCCGGGTCCATATAGTGCTCCGCGGTAACTTAATTCGACTTTCCTGACCTCCTTGGTCAGGAGCGCGAGTGCGCCAGGATACCAAGATGCCTGCGGAAACAGAGGAATTCGCCGGCTCGATCGCATCGCCTGCCTCGGCGGTGGGCGACGGTGCCGCGGTCTCAATCCGCGCCCTCGGCCACGCCTACGGCGAGCTGACGACGATCGAGCGGCTCGACCTCGAGCTGCCGGCCCACGGCGTGCTCGGCTTGGTCGGACCATCCGGCTGCGGCAAGTCGACGCTGCTCGAGCTGATCGCGGGGCTGCAGGAACCCTCGCGGGGGGAGCTCATGGTCGGCGGCGCCGTCGGCGCGACCGGGCGGCTCGCGCAATCTGCCTTGATGCCCCAGCGCGACCTGCTGTTGCCCTGGCTCTCGGCGATCGACAACGCGGCGCTGGCATTGCGCAACCGCGGTGTCCGCCGCGGTGAGGCCCGCGAGCAGGCCGCGCAACTCTTCGAGCGTTTCGGTCTGGCCGGCTTCGAGCGTGCCCGGCCCGGCGAGCTCTCCGGTGGCATGCGCCAGCGCGTCGCCTTCCTGCGCACCCTGATCGCCGGCAAGCCGCTGCTCGCGCTCGACGAGCCCTTCGCCTCGCTCGACGCGATCACGCGGGCGGAGATGCAGCAGTGGCTGGCCGGGGCGCTGAACACCGACCCGCGCACCACAGTGCTGGTCAGCCACGACATCGAGGAGGCGCTCTACCTCTGCGACAGCGTCGTCGTGCTCTCGGCCCGGCCGGCCCGCATGATTACCCGGCTGAGCGCCCCGGCGCCCAGGGCAACCAATCGCGACGAGGCCGTCACCGCCCCCGCCTTCGTCACCGTGCGCGAGCACGCGATGCAGGCCCTGCGGGACGGCGCCAGGTGAGGCGTTGGCTCCTCCCCGCGTTGCTTCTGCTGGCCCTGATCGGTGCCTGGCAGCTCGCCGCCTCGAGCGGTGCCCTCGCCGACCTGCTCAAGCTCGAAAGCTACCTCGTCCCATCGCCGGCCGAAATCGCCGAATCGCTCTGGCAGAGCCGCTCGCTGCTGGCCGAAAACGCCTGGGTGACGCTGCGCGAGATGCTGCTCGGCCTGGGGATCGCGCTTCTGATCGGGACCGCGTTCGGCTTCGCCATGCGGCTCTCAGGACTCGTCAAGGACACCTTCAACCCCCTGATCGTCAGCTCGCAGACGATCCCGATCGTCGCGGTCGCGCCGATCCTGCTGGTCTGGTTCGGCTTCGGGATCTGGCCCAAGGTCGCGGTCATCGCCCTGGTCTGCTTCTTCCCGGTCGCTGTCAGCGTCCTCGCCGGCCTCGGCTCCGTGGACCCGGAGGCGACGAAGATGATGCGCACACTCGACGCCTCACGGATGCAGATCCTCGGGCGGGTGGAAACCCCAACGGCGCTTCCCTATTTCTTTACCGGCGCCAAGCTCGCCGCCGTCTGGGCGCCGATCGGAGCCGTCTTCGGCGAGTGGGTCGGCGCGGACTCGGGCCTGGGCCACCTGATCCTCCAAGACAACGCCCAACTCGAAACCGCCAGGGTCTTCGCCGCCGTCGCCATCCTCTCGGCCATGGCCCTCTCCCTCTTTGCTCTGCTCGCCCTCGCAGAGCGTCGCATCGTCACTTGGCGATAGAAAGCAGGGGATGAAGCGCGCCTCGATCCCGGCGGTCGCCCTGGCAGTCGCCCTGCTCGCCCTGGCGCTCGGCCTCGCCGCCTGCGGCGAGAAGAGCGAGGAACCGAGCGGCAAAACGGAAGCGCTCAGCCTCACCCTCGACTTCTACCCAAATCCCGACCACGCCGGGATCTACATGGCGCAGAAGCTCGGTTACTTCGAAGAAGCCGGGCTCGACGTCAAGATTCAGACTCCCTCGGACCCCGCCGCGCCGCTGAAGCTGCTCGCCGCCGGGCGCACCGACTTGGCGATCTCATACGAGCCCGAGCTGGTTCTGGCCCGCGAAAAGGGGCTCGGCATCAAGGCAGTGGCAGCGCTGGTCAACCGCCCGCTGACCTCGATGATCTGGCTGAAGAAATCCGGGGTACAGGGGATCGGTGGACTACGCGGCAAGACGATCGCCACGGCAGGGATCCCCTACCAGGACGCCTACCTGAAGACGATTCTCGCGCGGGCCAAGCTGTCGCCCTCTGAGGTCAAGGCGGTCAACGTCGGCTTCGGCCTGCTGCCGGCCCTGCTTGGCGGCAAGGCCGAGGCGATGCTCGGCGGCTTCAGCAACGTCGAGGGCGTCGACCTGAGGTTGCGCGGCGCCGAGCCGGTCGTCACCCCGGTCGACAAGCTCGGGGTGCCGACCTACGACGAGTTGGTGCTGGCCGCGCAGGGCAAGCGACTGCGGGAAGACCCGGAGGCGATCAGGCTCTTCATCGCGGCGCTGGCGCGCGGCACCGCGGCAGCGGCGGCAAACCCGAAGGCAGCCGCGAATGCACTGCTGGAAGCGAACCCCGACCTCGATCCAAAACTGACCCGGGCCGAGCTCGCCGCGACCCTTCCCCTGCTCGACCCACCGCGCGGCAAGAAGCCCTACGGCTACATGGATCCGGCCCTTTGGGGCGAGTTCATCGGCTGGATGCGAGACAACGAACTGATCGGCGGCCTGCCGACCGCATCCAGCCTGCTCAGCAACGACTACCTGCCGGGCGCGATTCCCGAATAGAGCGGCGCCCCTTCGCTGAGCAGGGCGGAGATCTTCTCCGCCGGCAGCGCTCGCGAGAAGAGGTGGCCCTGGGCGTAGTCGCAGTCGAGCCGGGTCAGCTCGAGCATCTGCGGCTCGTTCTCGACCCCCTCGGCGATGACGTCGAGTGAGAGCGCCCGGGCCATGCCGATGATCGCCTCGACGATCGCGGTGCGCTCCTGTTCCACCCCGAGCGCGTCGACGAAGGAGCGATCGATCTTCAGCGCGTCGAAGGGGAAGCGGTTGAGGTAGGCGAGCGAGGAGTAGCCGGTGCCGAAATCGTCGAGGACGAGGCCGACCCCAAGCTCGCTGAGGGCTTCCAGCGTGGCGGTCGCCGTCGCCGACTCCTCGACCAGGACGCTCTCGGTCACCTCGAGCCGCAGGTGCACCGGGTCGAGACCGCTGCTGCCGAGGATCTCGCCGATCGATTTGGCCAGCTCGCGGTTGGTCACCTGCCGCGCCGAGAGGTTGACCGAGACGTCGAAGGGGCGCTGGTCGGGACGCAGCTGGTGCCACTCGAGCACCTGGCGACAGGCGCTTTCCTGCACCCAGCGCCCGATCGGCTCGATCAGACCGCTGGCCTCGGCGATCGGGACGAAATCGCCGGGATCGAGCAGGCCGCGCTCGGGGTGGCGCCAACGCACCAATGCCTCGAGGCCGGTGATCTCACCACTGCGCAGGGCGATCAGCGGCTGGTAGTGGAGCTCGAGCTCGTTGCGCTCGAGCGCCTGGCGCAGCTCGCGCTCAACCTCCAGCCGGCGCAGGGCGCCGGCCCGCATCTCGGCATCGAAGAGCTCGCAGCGAGCGCGGCCGCGCTCCTTGGCCCGGTACATCGCGGCATCGGCGTCGCGGATCAGCAGGTCGGCGTCGATCGGCTCACGGGTAGAGGGCCGCGCCACCGCAATGCCAACGCTGGCGCTGACAAAGTGATCGACACCTCCCATCGCGTAGGGCTCGGCAAAGGCGGCGGCGATGCGGTCGGCGATCGCGACCGCCTCATCCTCGTCGGCGAGCCGGTCGACGAGGATGCCGAACTCATCGCCGCCGAAGCGGGCGACGATGTCTCCCGGGCGCAGGTGAGCGCGCAGCCGCGGCGCCACGGCGCGCAGCAGCTCGTCGCCGGCGTGGTGGCCCATGCTGTCGTTGATCAGCTTGAAGTTGTCGAGGTCGAGGAAGAGGATCCCAACCGGCGAGCCCGAGACGGTGCTGCGCTTGAGCGCGTCTCCCAGCGAGTCGACGAAGCTGAGCCGGTTGGGCAGGCCGGTGAGCGGATCGTGCAGGACGCGGTGGCGCAATGCCTGATCGGTTGCGTGGCGCTCGATTGCATCGGCGAGCACGTTCGCCGAGGCCTGCACGAAGTGCACGTCCTGCGGGGTGAACCGGTTCGGCTCGGTGGAGTGGATGTCGAGCACGCCGAAGGGCTGGGCCTTACCGTCGATCGGTACGGCGAGGCTGCTGCGTACGTCCATTACCCGCAGCGCCGGGGGCATCGAGAAGCGCCGCTCCGAGGACCAGTCGTCGACGATCACGTGCAGGCGCGAGTCAAGCGCCGCACCGGCGTGCGAATCGCGGGCGGCCGAGGCGCGGGCGGCACCGACGACCCGATCCTCCAGCCCGGCGCGCAGGCCGAGACGGCGGCCGTCGCGGCCCACCTCCCAGATGCAGGCGGCGTGCACGCCCTCGATCTCCTGCAGCAGCGAGACCGCCTCCTGCATCAGGCCGTCGGGGTCGCCGTCCTGCAGGGCGCGGCCGCCGAGCTGCGCCACCGCTGCCTGCTGGGCGGCGGCTCGCTGCAGCTCCTGCTCGGCGTTCTTGCGCTCGGTGATGTCGTAGAGGACGCCGTGCCAGACCGGCGTACCCGCCTCGTCGGGCTCGAGCACGGCCTCGTCGAGGATCCAGACGACGCGGCCGTCGCGGGTGACCATGCGGTAGTCGACCGGTGGCGGGTTGCGGGTGCCGATCGTCTGGCGCGACTCCTGGGCCAGCGCCCGCTCACGGTCGTCGGGGTGCAGGAGGCGCGCCCAGAGGCCGGGGTCGGCGAGCCATTCCTCGGGCGTGTAGCCGAGGATCTCCTCGACCTGGGGGCTGACGTAGCGCCAGCGGCCGTTCTCGCCAAGCTCTGAGGCGTAGACGATCGCCGGCAGTCGCTCGACCAGGCGGCGGTAATCTTCGCCACCTGCCGAGATCTGGTCGAGAAACTCGTTGACGCGTTTGTCGGGCCACGGTCCGCCCCGCTTCGAACTCTCCATTTGCTCGCTTATCGACCGTAGCCACGCACGCTTGAGTTCGGCCGTCGATGTCCCTCTATAGGCCGACCGTCCAGGCGCCCGCCAGGCCCCGGAATGGCGCGTAGGGAGCGTAGAACTCCTCCACCTCCTCAACCGTCGCGCGGCGGCCGAGCCGGGCCAGGCGACCGACCAGCTTGAGGTAGATCAGATCGCCGGCGGGAAGCGAGTCGGGATCGCCGCGACCGAAGAGACCGAGGCACTGCACGGTCCAGGGACCGATCTCGCGGACCCGCAGCAGGCGGCGATCGGCTGCCGGCTGTTCAAGCTCGCAGCGACCGCCCGCGACCTGTCCGGCGACCGCGCGCAGGGCGATCGCGCGTTTGAGCGCCAATCCCATCGACTCCAGTTCGACCGGTGCGCGGCCCGCGATCAGGCCGGCGGTGGGGACATCACGCAGACCTTCGTTGCGGGGCCCGAGCCGCGGGCCCCAGCGACCGACCATGCGGCGCTGGATGCGGGCGGCCCGGCCGGTCTCGATCAGCTGCTTGACCACCGCCCAGGCAAGTGCCTCCCAGGGCCAGGGCCGGCGGCGCGGGCGCAGGTGGGGACGGCGTCGCAACAGCGGCCCCAGCAGCGGGTCGCGCTTGAAGCGACGGTAGAACTCACTGAGATCGTCGTCGACCGCAAGGGCGAAGCGCATCCGCTCCAGCGCCAGCTCCAGCTCAGCCGGGCCGGCTTCACGATCGGGTGCCGGCATCGCCGACCCGGGCACGGCGATCGTCCCGGGGTCGAGCGCCTCGGCCCGCAGCGAGACCCGGTCCTTGCCCGGTTCCCAGGCCCGCACCAGGACGGGGCTGCCGTCGACGTGCAGGAGCCGGGAAGCGACCCCGCGCTCCACCCGCATCGTCCCGTCCTCGCTGCTGTATCCCGGCAAGCGAAAGGGAGAGGGCGGCCGCACCTCTACCTCAAGGCTCACCGACCCAGCAGGTGGACGTCGACCAGAAAGGAGCGGCTGGCAACGACGTTGGGGCGTTCGCGGCGGGAAAGACGGCGTGGACTCCGTTTACGGCCGGCGACGGCGGTCACCGCCCGCACCGCCGCCACGGTCGCGGCACCCGCAAGCACCCCACCGGCAGCAGCAACCACCGCGGTCCGCGCCTCGCTGCGCACCGGCAGCGGAGCGGCACTCTCACCCGGAACGACCCGAACCGAAACCGCCTCTAGCTCCATATCGCTCACCCAGCCGACCTTAACGATGCTCCCGGCGGGCGCACGGAAGCAAGCCGCACCTTGCGCGGATCGAGGGGTTCTGGCGGACTAAGCGGGGCAGTGGCACCATTCCGTCAGGCGCCAAATGGCGCGCTCCGCTTGGCTCAGCCGGACAACAATGGTTTTTTGGGCACCATGGATATGCAGTTTTTACGATTATTCCTCGCTACGCCTTTGCTTATGGGCTATTCTCTTGCACCATATATATGAGTTTTTTACGATAATGGCAGCGCAAGCAAGAAAGAGAAATGCAATCGTTTCCCATCTGCGACGGGAGGGGCGAGACTCCTTGTCGCTGACGAATGATGCCGTCTGGCTGAAGGAGATCACGCCAAATCCGGCGCGCCTTCTGGCCGACATAGCCCAGAAGGGCTACGCGCATCGGCTGCAGGCCGGGCGCTATCTGGTCGAGCTCGAAGGGGCAGGACCTCAAGAAATGCCTTTGGTGGAGGCGCTGGAGCCCCTCGCGGCGACGCTCCTGGACAAGATGCGCGTGCCCTACTACCTCTCCTGGCATACGGCGCTCTACCACTACGGGCTCTTGGAGCAGCAGGCGACGCGGATCTTTTGCGGCATCCCTCGGCAGAAGAAGTCGGTCCGCTTCGGCAACTTTGAGGTGCGCTTCATCAAAGTCAGCCGTGACAGCTTTTTCGGCATTGAACCGGCGATCGGATTCGAACAGCCGGTCGTGATGGCGAACGTCGAGAAGGCGTTGCTCGATTCCCTGAGTCGGCCCGATCTGACCGGCACCTTCCCGACTGTAATCGGGGCCTTCGAGTCCGCGGTCAACAGAGGGCTCGTGGACGGCGAAAAGCTCGCCGCCTATACGACTCAGCTCGGAAGCCAGGCGCTCACCCGCCGCGTCGGCTTCTTGATGGACCGCTACGAACTCGACGGTTCCGCGCCCCTGCTCGGACAGATCGGGCCGAGACGGCGCCTGGAGGCGTTCAGGCCCGGAGACGATCGGGATCATGGGGTGGTCGACGAGAAGTGGCGACTTCGGGTGCCACCCCGGATCCTGGCCACCGCCGAGAATCCCAAGTGAGCTTCACGACTCCACAACTGGTCAACGGCTACGCCCGGAGCACCGGGCTGACGCCTCCCCAGGTGATGCAGCTGGTCGCGCGCTGCGCGCTGGTCAAGCATTTGTCCGAGACCTACGGCGACCGGTTCGTCCTCAAGGGCGGCGCACTGCTCTACCACGTCTACGGCACGAATCGGGTCTCACTGCTGGATACCGACTTCGCCGAGGTTGAGACCAAGGGGACGCCCAACCCTGACGAGATCGAGAAAGAGATCGCCTTTACCGACCCGGACAACGGCTACAGCCTGAAGACCACGCCAAACGGGACGTGGACCGAGCGCGGAAACCTGGTGAAGGGGCAGAACCTGACGTTCACGCTGGAGACCTTCGGGCCGGGCCGGCCTCAGACGGGCAGGGCAAACATCTCCGTCGCCTTCCGAAAAAGCGAGCGCAAGGACACGCCCGAGCAACAGCTCACTTTCGACCCCGACGGCCTCCTGACCGACAACACTCCGTTTCCCATCAGCGGTCTGACCCTCACCGAGGCCGCCGCCGAGAAGATCCTGGCCTGGTGCCTGAAAGAGGAATCTTTCAAGCACTTTGGCGATCTTGCCCTCCTCGCACGTGACCACCCGATCGCCATCGACCGGAATCGCGCGATCGAACTCGTCGCAGCGAAGTTCGGGGACGAGAAAAAGGCGCCGGAGACCAAGGGCCTATATAACGGCCTTGATTCCCCGGCCGACCTGGTGCCGCGCTTCCTTGACGACCAACGCCTCACCGAGCTGCGATCGACCTGGACAGCTGGGATCGGCACTCGCATCTGGCTGCGTCCCAACGAGCGACGAGTTGCCCGTTCAATCGTGGACCCGGCAAACGTCGAGGCACTCGTCCGCGAGTACTGGGGTGAGGCGGTCGAGCAACTAGGCGTCTAGCGCTGGACCCTGACGGACTCTCCCGGCAGGGGTGGAGCGTCTTGCACTTTTTGGGCGCCCACCTTGCGGCGCCAGCAGGACACGCACCACCCAAAAAGTTAAGCGGAACCCCTGTCGGGAGAGTCCGTCAGCGCCTTCTCATACACGCGGTACTTCTTGACCACCTCGCCACCCATCCCCTCCATCGCCCGGTTCATCGCCTTGTTGGTCTCGAGGATCCAGCCCATCTCGCCACCTTCGATCAGGCCCGGCCCGGCGGCGGTCTCGAGGTGCTTGAGGTAGAGGCCGGCGGCGACGCCGCTGTGGCGGTACTCGTGCTTGACGCCGAGTGCGAAGACGCGCAGCTGATCGATCTTGCGCCTGGCGAGCAGAAACCTGAGCCAGCCGAAGGGAAGCAGGCGGCCATTCAGCTTGGCCATTGCCTGGTTGATGTCGGGCAGGGTGAGGGCGGCGCCAACAGGCTCGCCGTCCTTCTCGGCGATGTAGGCCCAATCCTCGTCGAGGACCTGCTTGAGCAGCTTGGCGTGAAACTCGATCTCGGCGTCGGTGGCGGGGACGAAGCCCCAGTTGCTGCCCCAGGCCTCGTTGTAGACCTCGCTGAAGGCGCGCATCTCGGCCGGCAGGTTGCGCAGGCTGATGTTGCGGATCACCACCCCTTCCTCGCGCAGCGCCTTCTCGGCCGCGGCGTGGATCGAGGGATCGAAGCGCTCGCCCTCCTTGAGGTCGCCGAACTGCAGTTCCCACATCAGCAGGTCCATCGCCTTGCCGAAGCCGTCGGCCTCGATCAGCTCCTTGTAGAACGGCGGGTGCCAGTTCTCGAGGATCATCGGCCGCCGCTCGTAGCCCTCGATCAGGACGCCGATCTCGTCGTTGGTGGTGAAGTCCATCGGGCCGAGCAGGCGACTGCGGCCCATGCCGCGCGCCCACTCGCTCGCCGCCCCGAGCAGCGCCGCGGTGACCTCGCGATCCTCGACGGTCTCAAAGAAGCCGAACATCGCGTCGCTGCCGCCCTGGGTCTCGTCCCAGTTGCGATCGATCTGGGCGCTGATGCGGCCAACCGGCTCGCCGGCTCGCTCGGCGATGAAGAGCTCGGCCTCGCCGTGCTCGAACCAGGGGTTCTTCTCGCGGTTGAGGAACTCCATCCGCTCGAAGATCAGCGGCGCCACCCACTGCGGGTGGTCGCGGTGCAGCCGGAACGGCACCTTGACGAAGCGCTTCAGCTCGCGCCTGCCACGGACCGGCTTGATAACCACGCTCGCCACGGGTCCGGAACCTACACTTCCCGCATGAGCGAAACCGCCAGGACCCCAGTCGACGTCTTCGAGAAGGCCCGCAGCCACGACCGCCTCGAGCAGCTGGAAGCGGCCAAGGAGCACGACCTCCTCCCCTACTTCCGCCTGCTCACCTCGCAGGCCGGCCCGGTGGTCGAGATGGAAGGGCGCGAGATGATCATGCTCGGCTCCAACAACTACCTCGGCCTGACCGGCGACGAGCGGGTCAAGCAGGCGGCGCGCGACGCCCTCGAGACCTACGGCACCGGCGTCACCGGCTCGCGCCTGCTCAACGGCACCACACCGCTGCACGTGGCGCTGGAGACGGAGCTGGCCGAGTGGATGGGGAGCGAGGACGCGATCGTCTTCTCGACCGGCTACCAGTCGAACCTGGGCACGATCGGGACGATCCTCGAGCCGGGCGACACGGTGATCGTCGACTCCGGCGACCACGCCTCGATCCTCGACGGCTGCCGCCTCTCCGGCGCCAAGCTGCGGCCCTTCCGCCACAACCGCATGGACAAGCTGGAGAAGATGCTGCAGCGCGCCGGCGAGGACGGGGGCGGCGTGCTCGTCGTCGTCGACGGCGTCTTCTCGATGGAGGGCGACGTCTGCGACCTGCCGCGAGTCGTCGAGCTCTGCAAGGGCTACGGCGCCCGCCTGATGGTCGACGAGGCGCACGGGGCCGGCGTCCTCGGCGCTCGCGGCGCCGGCGCCTGCGAGCTCTTCGGGCTCGAGGACGAGGTCGACCTGCGCATGGGCACCTTCTCCAAGAGCCTCGCCTCCTGCGGCGGCTTCGTCGCCGGACCGGCCGACGTGATCGAGTACCTGCGGATCTCCTCGCGCTCCTTCGTCTTCAGCGCCTCGGCGGTGCCGGCGGCGGTGGGGGCGGCGCTGGAGGCGCTGCGGGTGATCCGCTCGGAGGGACCGCAGCTCTTCGAGGCCCTGCTCGCCAACGCCGAGTACCTGCGCGAGGGACTGCGCCACCTCGGCCTCGAGGTGATCGAGCCGGGCACCCTCCCCGACGGCACCGTGGCGACGACGCCGGTGGTGCCGGTCGTGGTCGGCGACGACTGGCAGGCGGTGCTGCTCTGGAAGGCACTCTTCGACGCCGGCGTCTACACCAACGTCGCGATCCATCCCGCCGTCGGGCCCGCGGGCGCCCTCTTGCGCACGAGCCTGATGGCGACCCACGAGCGCGAGCACCTCGACGCCGCATTGGGAACGATCGCCAGAGTGATCGAGAACTTTCCCGAACTACCCCGCTCGGGGTAGTTTCGGGCCTGTCCGAAACGGGGCAGATCAAAACGCCCACGAAAAAGGTGCTCTTAGCGAACGACCTGGGGCGGCATTCCATCCGACGGGGTTGACTGCCTCGGCCTCGAACGCATAGCTTGGCCAAGCGCCGACCGCATCCCGGGGCAGGGAAGCGAATGGTGGAGCACTCAACTCAGCCAGGCCGAGGTTCGCCCCTCCGGTTCGGTGCGCAGAGCTACCCAGTTAATGAACCTCGAATGGAGGAGTCCCCGTGGACGCAGCTTCGATCGCCCCTGCTCAGACGACCGCTTCCGTAATCCAGGCCCCGCAGCACATGCAGGCGCTTGCTCGCGCCAACCGCGTGCGACTTGCGCGGGCAGAGCTCAAGCGCTCGATTTCACGAGGTGACGTCGACGCGGCGGACGTTGTGCGCGAGTGTCCCTGGGAGACCGAGAGCATGACCCTGGCCGAGCTGCTGACCAGCCAGCGCCGCTGGGGCCGCACCCGCGCCCGCAAGTTCCTGCTCGGCCTCGCCCTCAACGAGAACAAGAAGCTGGGCACGCTGACCTCGCGCCAGCGCTCACTGCTCTCCTCCGAACTGTCTTCGCGCGAGTCGGTACTGGTCTGAGAAAGCCCAATCCGGCAGGGGTTCCGCTTAACTTTTTGGATGGAGCGGAGCCTGCTGGCGCCGCAAGGTTGGCGCCCAAAAAGTGCAAGACGCTCCACCCCTGCCGGATTGGGCTTTAGCTGCCGAAACCGCCCAGCTTGAAGGACAGGCCCCCGGAGGCCCTCTGGAAGGCGCGACGGAGGACGAGGAAGGTTGCAAGGAAGGCGACGGCGCCGGCGGCAAGGCAGATCGCCAGGATCAGGCCGGCCAGGTAGAAGAGGGCGCCGGTGACGAGGACGAAGACGGTGCCGGCGAGCAGGGTGGTGTGGGAGCGGTAGCCGGCGAAGTGCTCGATCGCCGCGGTGGCCATGCCGCCAAGGCCGGCGAGGACCACGCCGAGGGCGATCGCGGTGACGCCGCCGCCGAAGAACCCGATCGCCAGGGAAACGATTCCGGCGAGCACGGTCAGCTCGACCAACGGGAAGTTGCCCCAGGGCGCCGGTGGCCGCTGCTCTGGGCCCGGTCTATCGCTCAACGGCCGCAAGCCGTCCGGATAACGGGCATCCGGAGGAAACCTTGACAGCCCACCAGCCCATCAGCACGCCCAGTGGACCGAGGCGCGGCCGCGAGTGCCAGTGGCCGCATCCCGGCTCGCCGACGTCGGCACGCGAGATCCGCAGCCACTTGTGCTCGGCCGGCGCCGCCAGCATGTCCTTGAGCAGCTCGCGATTGCGGGTCTCCAGTTCCTCCTGCTCGCGCAGGGCCTCGCGCGCGACGGAGATCCGCTCGGCCAGGGCATCGCGCACCTGCTCGAGCTCCTCGAGCCTGGCGACCCGGGGCACGGCAAAGCTGGCCGGGACCTCGGTGTCGAGCGTGAGGCGCGGGAAGGCCTCGGCGCAGAGGCGGGACAGCTCGTGCTCGAGACGACCCACCTGACGGCGCAGCTCAGCGCGCGCGAGGCGCTCGTCGCCTCCCACTCGAAACGCCTGGAGTGTGTCTCGATCGAGCAGATCCGGCATAAAACTCGAATCGAGTGTAGATCACAGCGCCGCGGCCGAAAACGAT
The DNA here is from genome assembly GCA_963720805.1 of uncultured Solirubrobacterales bacterium. Taxonomy (GTDB): domain Bacteria; phylum Actinomycetota; class Thermoleophilia; order Solirubrobacterales; family 70-9; genus VRUE01. The sequence continues at coordinate 154,597 of CAVRGT010000007.1, forward strand.
GAACCCGTTAAGGAGCTCTCAACAAGCGATCAGGCCGCGATTGCCGCGCCGGCGATCCAAAGCGCCTCGTCAACCGCCGCTTGGGGCACTCCCTTGACCTGCACCGCGACGATCGCGATCTGACCGGCGTCGGGGTCGAGCTCTTGATCGGCCGTCGGCCCGCCGAATAGCAGCGCCTGCGGGGCCCGGCCGTCGGCAATCGTCAACGTTCCCTGGGCCAGCTTCGCCGGCTTGCCCGGCAGCGCCTCGCCCGGCGCCGAGTCGCGGATGCAGAGCTCGCCCCGAAGCTTGGTCGTGTCGAAGACGCGCAGGGCGATGCCGGTCTCGACCGTGGCGATCGTAAGCGCGTCGGCCGGCATGCCACGACTGACGAAGGCGCCGTCGTGGAGGCGATCGAGGGCGAGCTGCTCGACCGGGGTGCGCGTGTGGTCGGGGTCGAGGCCGATCTGGCGGAAGAAGACCCGGTAGGCCCAGGGGATCGGCCGCTCTCGCATGTGGATCGCGTGCGAACCGTAGAAGCGATCGGAGAGGTCGCGCAATCGCCGCCGCACCGGCTCGGGACTGTGCGACCGCTTGCTCTCCAGCTCGACCCAGGCGATGCCCAGGCCGGGGAACTCGGCGGCGATGTGCGGGGCGACCCAGCCCTGCTTGGGCAGGGGCTCTGAGCCGAGGTCCGATCCGCCGGCTTCGGTGTCGGCCACTCAGCTGCCCTCCGCCACCCGCGTCGCCTTCAGCAGGTCGTCGATCCGAGCTTCCAGTTGCGCCGTGGTGAGTTCGCCGATGCTCGCCTCCTGCAGGGTCCCGCCGGGGTACACGTAGGCGAAGGTCGGGCAGAGGCCGACCCGGTAGAGACCGGCGACGGCACCGTCGCGGTCATAGCCGACCGGCATCTTCCAGCCGTTGCGCTCGATCAGTTCGCGAACCGTGCCGCGGTCGTCGCGAATGTCAAGCGAGAGGAAATTCACCCGCCCACGGTAACGCCGATAGACGCGATCGACCACGCTCTGTTGGTCGGTGCAGTCGTTGCCGCCGCGCGAGAACCAGAACGAGATCACCAGCGGGCGGCCGAAGAGGTCACAGACCCGGATCGCACCCGGGGTGGAGATGCGGCAGGCCGGCTCGCGCCGGGCCGACCGCGGGCACGGCGTCTGCGCGGTTTCGCAATCGTCCTGGGCAACGTTCGCGTCCCCTTCCAAGTCCGCCGACCCGTTCACCCGCGGCACGGCGAACTCGGGCAGCGGCCAACGACTGGCGAGCTTGTCCAGCCCCAACGTGCCTTCGTCCTTGTGCTGGAGCGTGTTGACACCGGCAATCACGATGATCGCCGCGAAGATCAGGCCGACGAGAAGCGAGTAGCGATCCCTCACCGCTCCTCCAACCAGACGAGCGCGGCGGGCAGGGCCACCATCACCCCGAGCAGCGCCACTCCGAGGTCGATCACGGTGACGAAGCCGAAGTCCCGCAGCATGCTGACATCGCTGGCAATCAGCACCGCGAAACCGGCGATGACCGTCACCGCGGAAGCAAAAACGGACGGCCCGGTGCGGGCGTAAGCCGCCCGGATCGCCTCGGCAACCCCCAGCCCACCACCGCGCTCTTCGCGAAAACGAGCGACCAGGATCACGCTGAACTCCGTGGCAATCGCAATCGTAAGCGCGCCGAGAGCCGCCGACATCGGGTTGAGCGGGATCTGGCTGAGCCAGAGAACGAACGAGGACCAGCCGGTGGCGAGCAGCACCGGAATCAGCGGCACAAGCGCCCGTACGAACGAGCGGTAAGCCGCCAGCAGCGCGAGCGCCACTGCGGCAAGCCCCGCCAGGGTCAACCAGTAACGGCTACTGGATAGATCCGATGCGGCTGCCGCAGTGATCACGGGTAGCCCAGCGAAGCGAACCTTGACTCCTGCTGGTGGTCCTCCCGGCGATCCGGGTTCACCCACCGCCGCTCGCACCCGCGAGATCACGGCCTGCTGGCCCTGAAGCGACTGCGAGCGAATCCCGAAGCTGAGCAGCGCAAGATGACCTGGCAATCCTGTCTTCGCGTTCACGGGTGCGAGTTGTTCGAGGTCATAGGGAGGCAGTTCCCTCAAGGTCGCACGGATTTCATTCCGCTTCAGTTGTTCTTTTCTTTTGCTGCTGACCAGAAAGTCAGACAACGCCGGCCCTGGGCAGACTTCAGCCTTCAAGCAACTCGGTTGCGGCCCCGAGAACCCGTTTTCGTCGAGGACCCGCTGCTTGAACTCAGCCATCCACTCAATCGTCGGCGGATCGGAGAGATCCGGAGCTTCCACCGCCACCTGAAGCTGTCCCGCAACCCCCGTCGCGTCCTGAACACGTTCCAAGTCCTTGATCTCACGCAGTCCCCGCGGCCCCAACGACTGCACATCGGACACCGTCTCGATCTGCGTGCCCATCCCCCACCCGATCACCGCAAGGAAGGCGCCGATCGCAAGCACTCGCCGCGGATGGCCTAGCGCGAGTTCTACGAGTCGCTCGGACGAGAGGAGGGGGTGCCCCTCCGCTTGCTGGGTTTTTCGCCTGGCGCGCAGCTTCACTCGCCAAGTGGTCTGTGCGAAAAAGAGGACGCCGCGCGCATCCGGGGCACCCCCTCCTCTCGTCGCGGGTCGCAGGCTCAGCGCGGCAAAGCCGACAACGAACGCCAAGACGAGACCGATGGCGATCCCCAGGATGAGGAGTACTCCGAAGCCGCGAACCATCGGAATCGGCGAGAGTTGAAGCGCGAGGAAGCCCGCGGCGGTCGCGAGGCAGGCGATTGCAATCGTGGGACCCGCGCGACCGGCCGCCGAGCGAGCCGCATCGAGAGGGCTCGCCCCGTCAGCTGATGCCTCGTCGAAGCGCGCCTGCAACTGGATCGCGTAGTCGACGACGAGCCCGATCAGGATCGGCAGGGTCGCGATCGAGGCGATCGTCAGCGAGCCACCGAAGAGATCCAGCAAGCCGAAGGTGAGCGCCGCTGCTGCAAGTGCGATCGCGAGGGGCAATAGCCGGAAGCGCGAGTGGAAGACCAGAAGCAGCACGAGGGCCATAACGGCAACCGCGACGGCGAAAAGAATGAGGAGCGCTTCCTTTAGTGCACCTGTGATTCCTTCGAGCACGATCGGAGCACCCGAGATCGTGTAGCTGCCCTTGTGTAGTGCAAAGCACGCCTCGGGTTCACCCTTAAAGGAGCAGGCGTGGCGGGGAGTCGTGTCGTAGACCGCTTCGCGGATCAGAGCGAGGGCACGACTGCGTTCGGACGGGCTGAGATCGGGCCGCAGGCGCAGGACGATCTGGGTCGAGTGGTTGTTCGGGAAGAGGTAGGCGAGCTTTGACTTCGGCGTGCCGCGGGAGCGGCGCAGGTCGAAGACGACGGCGGCGATGAATTCGGGATTGCCGATCGCCGGGGCGCTGGTGATGCCGTAACGCGCCGCGACCTGGAGCAGGAATTCGCGCAGCTGGTCGGGCGGGACGCTCGTCGCCAGCCGTTGCAGCTGTTCGTCGATCTGGATCACCGCCTCGTTGAGGAAGGTCCCGGGCCCAGCGAGGTACTGGACCGGGTGCATCGCGGCGATTTCCGCGCACGGACCCGGAATCGGCTTGGCCCCCTTTGGCACCCTGCCCGAGAGACAGCCCTCCAGCCGCAGGAGCTTCTCCAGGTTGCGGGTCAGGATCAGTTCCTGTAGATCCCCTTCGGCGACCACGACGACGGGTTCTTCGCCGAAGACTTCGCGCACCCGTTCGGTGGCGCGATAGCTCTCGCTGTCGCGATCGACCAGGGTGTCGGTGCCGGCGTCGGTCGAGAGCTGGGTCGCCGCGACCGCAGCCGCGATTGAGAGCAGTGCAGCAACCGCCAGGACCGGCCGCGCGTGGCGGACAGCCCAAACCGCGATCGCGCTCAATCCATCGAGAGCGGGCCGGTGACGTCCGCGTTGAGGAACTGGTTGACGAACCGGTTCTCGGAGTCGAACAGTTCCTCCTTGGGGCCCGACTCGACGATCTTGCCGTTCCAGAGCACGGCGATGAAGTCGGAGACGCGCCGTGCGGTGTTGAGGTCGTGGCTGATCACCAGGTAGCAGCCGCCGTTCTCCTCATGCACCTCACGGACCAGCTCGCAGAGCAACGCCGTTCGCACCGGGTCGAGGCCGGAGTCGGGCTCGTCGAACATCACGATCGCCGGTTCCAGCACCAGCGCCCGGGCGAAGCCGGCGCGCTTGCGCATGCCGCCCGAGAGCTCGTTCGGCATCTTGTAGATCGCCTCGCTCAGCCCGACCTCCTTGAGCCGGCGGTTGCAGATCTCGCCGATCTCTTCCTCGCTCTTGTCGGTGTGCTGGCGCAGCGGGAAGGCGGTGTTGTCGTAGATATTCATCGAGCCGAAGAGGGCGCCGTCCTGGAAGAGCAGGCCGAACTTCTTGCGTACATCGAAGAGTTCGTCGTCGGTCATGTTGGGAATGGATTCGCCATGCACCAGCACGTCGCCCGAGTCGGGATAGAGCAGGCCGACGATGTGCTTGATCAGCACGCTCTTGCCGGTGCCCGAGGGGCCCAGCACCATCGAGATCTGATCCTCCGGCAGGCCGAGGTTGAGGCCGTTGAGGATGCGGGCGCGGCCGAACTGCTTGACCAGGTCGATGATCTCGATCGCGTCCTCGCCGCCGTGGTCGCGCTTGCGGCCGGTGTGGAAGCGGTAGGGATCGGTCTCGGCCGGGTCGACGCCGGGGATGACGAAGTCCTTCCCCATCGTCAGGCCGTCCTCGCTTACGTAGGGACCGCTGTGCTCCTGCTCATCCATTGCCATAAGCGTACTCAGCCTCCTATCGGCGCGCGCGGGTTGGCTCCCCAGAAGATCAGGGTGCCGAGCATCCCAATGATGTGAACCAAGACGATGTTGAGGACCATCGACTTCGCGGTGGCGGTGCCGACCCCGACCGGACCTCCCGACGCCGTATAGCCGTAATAGCAACCGACCATGACTATGGCGGTCGCCATGAACATGCCCTTGATCAAGCTGAAGAGGAGGTCGGGCGGGTTCTGGAACATCCAGAAGATCAGCAGGTAGCCACCCGAGGAGACGTCGCCGATCTGCTGGACGACCGCCAGGTAGCTGGCGAAGTACATGATCCCGATCCCGCAGAGGTACATGAAGGGGAAGGCGATCCAGGCGGCGAGCAGGCGGGTCGCGCAGAGGAAGGTGACGGGCGGCACGCCCATCACCTCGAGCGCGTCGATCTCGTCGGAGATCCGCATCGCGCCGAGCTCGGCGACGATCCCGGTGCCGACCTTGGCCGCCAGCATGTAGCCGAAGGCGTAGGGCATGATCTCGCGCAAGTCACACCAGGCCGAGAAGACGCCGGCGTAGGCGGGCGCGCCCTGGGCGCGCAGCAGGTAGGCCCCCTCGATCCCGCACTGCAGGCCGAGGATGAAGACGAGGCCCCAGATGATCAGGGCCGAGCCGAGGATCAGGATGCCGGCCTGGCGCAAGCTCTCGCCGAAGAAGCGCAGGACACGGCCGCTGTAGACGAGGCCGGCGACGCGCGAGCCGAAGCGGGCGATCTCGCCGAAGGAGTCGAGCCAGCCGCGCGGGACTTCCAACCAGGCGTTCATCGGATTGTCTGCAGCTCCGGGTTGGTCGCGAGCAGGGTCTGGGTGAAGGCGTAGTTGAAGGCAAAGACGCCCATGAAGGCGATCACCACCGCCTGGTTGACGGCGCGGCCGACGCCGGCGGCGCCTCCGGACGCAGTCATCCCCTTGTATGAGCAGACGACGGCGATGATCGCGCCGAACAGCGTGCACTTGATCACCGAGCCCCAGAGGTCGGTGATCGAGGCATTGGAGAAGAGGGTGGCGAAGAAGCCGCCGAGCGACTGGTGGTAGAGCAACTCGGCGCCGATGCCGCCGGTGATGCCGAAGACGAGGGCGTAGATGTCGAGCAGGCCGGTGATCAGCATCAGCGCCAGGAAGCGCGGCACGACCAGGTTCTTGATCGGGTCGACTCCGAGCACCTGCAAGGCGTCGAGCTCCTCACGGATCTTGCGGGCGCCGAGGTCGGCGGTGATCGCGGTGCCGGCGACGCCGGCGACGACGACCGCGGTGACGAAGGGGGCGAACTCGCGGATCGAGGCGAGCACGAAGAAGCCGCCGAGCCGGTCGAGGGCGCCGAAGAGCGAGAGGAAGTTAGAGGCCTGCAGGCCCGGCGCACCGAAGCCGAAGGCCACGGTCGAGATCAGCAGCGGGAACCAGCAGAGCTGCAGGGCGAAGAGGAACTGGCCGATGAACTCCTCGCCGTAGGGATAGGGCGGCTTGACGGCAGAGACAAGCGTTCGAGCGGTGAGGATCATCATGTCCCCGACTTGCTCGAACAGCGACTTGGCGGGCAGGAATGCCCTGTTGACCGCGGTTCCGACCATCATCCTCCTCCTGATTCGAGTCTATGCGATGCGCCGGGGGGCTCTGTTGAGTTCGGGCTAACGCGCTCGGGAGCAGGGCAAACCCCGTGGTATGTTCCGGCCGCTTTGGGGGGGCACGCCAGACAGGTCTCGCGTCACCGCCTACGGGCTGCGGTTGCCGCTGTCCTGAGCGCGCTGCTGGCCCTCTCGGTCGTGGCCTGCGGCGGCGGCTCCTCATCGGACGCGAACGAGGCCGAAGGCAGCTACCGACGTCAAGGTCGACCGAAGCGGCCTTCCCCACCGAGCAGCACCTGGGCCAAACCTACCTGCTCGATCTCGGCGTCCGCAACACCGGCGAGAAGACGATCCCGGCCCTGACCGTGAACGTCTCGATCAAGGGCAAGCAGGGCGAAGGCTCGAGCCTGCCGTTCGGCATCCGCGACCCCCAACCCGAACTGGCGCAGCCCGACCGACCGGTCTGGGTCCTCGCCGCCCACTACCCCAAGTTCGCCGGCTCCTCGGCCAACGGTGGCGCCGAAACCTCGAACCCGAAGACCTTCGACTTCGGCCCGCTGAAGAACGGCGCGAGCGCCAACGTGGTCTGGAAGCTGAGCGCGGTCAAGCCCGGCACCTACACCGTCGTCTACGCGGTCGAGGCCGGCCTCAGCGACGCGACCAAGGCAAAGACCGGCGGCGGCGCCGCACCGGGCGGCTCCTTCACCGTCGAAGTCAGCTCAGCCGAACGCAACACCGAAGTCAACGACAGCGGCGAAGTCGTCGAAAAGTGAGGCGGGCCGCCCTCGCCGCGGCCCTGCTTGCGCTCGGCCTACCGGCCTGCGGTTCGGCCAAGCAGGCCTCGCCCCAACTGGCGCTGAAGCGCATCGGCAACTTCGACAACCCGACCTACGTCACCGGCGCGCCTGGATACCCCAAGCTGCTGTTCGTGGTCGAGCAAGCAGGCAAGGTCGAGGTGCTGCGCGGCGGCCACGAGCTGAGCCGGCCCTTCCTCGACATCAGCGGCCTGGTCGGCTCCGGCGGCGAGCGCGGGCTGCTGTCGATTGCCTTCCCGCCCGACTACAAGCAGAGCGGCAACTTCTACGTCTATTACACCGACAGGGCCGGCAACATCCGGATCGACGAATTCCGGCGCACGAGCACGAGCCGAGCCGCATCGCAGCTCCCGCCGCAATGTGATCGAGATCGACCACCCGGTCAACTCCAATCACAACGGCGGCCAGCTGCAGTTCTTCGGTGACCTCCTCTACTTCGGCACCGGTGACGGCGGCTCGGGCGGGGACCCGCCCAACAACGCCCAGAACAAGGAGAGCCTGCTGGGCAAGCTGCTGCGCATCGACCCGCGGCCAAGCGGCGGGCGGCCGTACTCGGTCCCCGCCGACAACCCCTTCGTCGGCAGGCCCGGCCGCGATGAGATCTACTCCTACGGCTTGCGCAACCCCTTCCGCTTCTCATTCGACACGACCAGCGCCCGGCAGCCGCGGATCGCGATCGGCGACGTCGGCCAGAACCAATTCGAGGAGATCGACTACGCGACCCTCGCCGCTGCCTCCGGCGCCAACTTCGGCTGGGACGCGCTCGAGGGCTTCCACCCCTACGAAGAAGAAAACAGCGGCACCGCCGACCCCGGCCGCACGACCAAGCCGATCCTGACCTACCCCCACAGCCGCGACGGCGGCAGCTGCTCGATCATCGGGGGCTACGTTGTGGGACCAGGCGGCCCATCCGCCCTTCGCGGCCGCTACCTCTACGCCGACTACTGCTCCGGCATCATCCGCGGCCTCGTCCCCCACCTGCACCGCGCCGGCAACGACCGCAAGACCGGCCTCACCGTCTCCTCCCCCTCCTCATTCGGCGAAGACGATCGCGGCCGCATCTACATCGCTTCACAGGAAGGCCCGGTTTTCAGGCTGACCGGCCGATAGCGGTTACAGTTGGCTGACCAGCCAAAGGGTCGAGGAGGAACAAGGTGGAGAGCGGAACGGTCGAGACGAGCACGACGGAGATCAACGGTTCGAACGGAAGCAGCGGCGCGCCGCCGGTCGAGCAGATCGAGGTTCTCAATCCAGCGAACGGCAGCGTGGTCGGCTCGATCCAGGTCGACACGGCCGAGACGATCGCCGCGACCGTGGCTCGCGTCCGGGCCAACCAGGCCGAGTGGGAGGCAATCGGCATCGAGGGCCGCTACCACTGGATCGGCAAGCTGCGCGACTGGATCCTCGACAACGTCGAGGAGATCTCGGACACCGTGCAGGCCGAAACCGGCAAGGTGCGCGGCGACATCGCGGCCGAGCTGTTCTACGTCACCGACCTGATCAACTTCTACGGCGCCAACGCGGCGAAGTTCATCGGCGACGAAGACGTCCGCCCCCACTCGCCGCTGATGGCCTCGAAGAAGCTGATGATCCGATACCGGCCGCATCCCGTCGTCGGCGTGATCAGTCCCTGGAACTTCCCCCTCGCGATGGGCCTGGGCGACTCGATCCCCGCCCTGCAGGCTGGCGCCGCGGTCGTGGTCAAGCCCTCGGAGTTCACCCCGCTGAGCCTGATCCAGATGATCGACGCCTGGAAGCAGGAGATCGGCGCTCCGGACGTCTTCGACTGCGTGCTCGGCACCGGCGGGGCCGGCAGCTCACTGGTCGACCACGTCGACTACGTCCAGTTCACCGGCTCGGACCGGACCGGGCGCAAGGTCATGGCACGCGCAGCGGAGACGCTTACCCCGGTCAGCCTTGAGCTCGGCGGCAAGGATCCGATGATCGTCCTCGCCGACGCCGACGTCGATCGCGCCGCCAACGCCGCCGCCTGGGGCGGCATGTACAACGCCGGCCAGGTCTGCCTCTCGGTCGAGCGGATCTACGTCGAGGAGCCCGTCTACGACGAGTTCGTCGCCAAGCTGACCAAGAAAGTCGACGGCCTTCGCCAGGGCACCGACGGTCGCAAGCCGGAAAAGGACGTCGGCGCGATGACCTCGCCCAACCAGTCGACGATCGTCGAGGAGCAGGTCAACGACGCGCTCGCCAATGGCGCCAAAGCGCTGACCGGGGGCAAGAAAGCCAGCGGACAGGGCGACTACTTCGAGCCCACCGTCCTCGTCGACGTCGACCACTCGATGAAAGTCATGCGCGACGAGACCTTCGGCCCCGTCGTCGGCGTGATGAAGGTGCGCGACTCCGAGGAGGCCATACGCCTCGCCAACGACAGCCGCTACGGCCTCGCCGCCTCAGTCTTCGGCGAGAAGGGAAGGGCCGAGACCATCGCCCGCCGGATCGAGGCCGGCTCGGTCAACGTCAACGACGTGATCACCAACATGCTGGCAATGGGCGTCCCGATGGGCGGCTGGAAGCAGTCCGGCATCGGCTTCCGCCACGGCGACTACGGAATCAAGAAGTACTGCCGCCCCGAGTCAATCGTCGTCACTCGTTTCGGTGGCAAGAACGAACCGTCTTGGTATCCCTACACCAAGGGACGCCGTGGGCTGGTCAACCGGGTCCTCACCGCCTTCAACGCCCGCGACTGGAAGCGCCGCCTGGGCCTACGCGGCTGACCCGAATCCAGGGGCGCAGGGGGTCGGGGTCGCCCTGCCCGGAAGACCGTTGCGCAGCAGATCGTTGTGCAGGGTGCGAAGCGTGGTCGCCGAAGCCTTCCGGGCAGGGCGACCCCGACCCCTTACCCTTCTAGGTTCATGTCTGAGCGAGATTTCATAGCCGCGGTCGGAGAGCGCGTCGTCGTGTTTGACGGCGGGATGGGTGCCACGCTTGAGCAGTTTGAGCTGACTCAGGGGGACTACGGCGGGCTTGAGGGGAAGTGCCACGAGGCGTTGGTGCTGAACCGGCCTGACGTGATTGAGGGCGTTCACACGTCGATGCTTGAAGCTGGAGCTGAGGTCGTCGAGACCGACAGCTTCCAAGGTTCGAGGCTGAAGCTCGAGGAGTGGGGGCTCGGCGAGCACACGCTGGAGATCAATACGAAGGCGGCTGAAATTGCGCGCAAGGCCGCGGGACCCGACAGGTTTGTGGCGGGCTCTATTGGCCCCACGGGGTTCCTTCCGGCATCCACCGATCCCACCCTGGGCAACATCAGCTTCGGCAAGCTCGTGGAGGTCTTCGCCGAGCAGGCGGGTGGGCTGGTCGCCGGCGGCGCCGACCTGATCATCATCGAGACGGCGCAGGACATTCTTGAGGTCAAGGCGGCGATTTTCGGGGCGCGCGAGGCGTTCGCCGAGGCCGGCCGCACGCTGCCGATCCAGATCAGCGTCTCGTTGCTGCCCAACGGCGGCAAGATGCTGCTCGGCACCGATATCCAGGCGGTACTGACGACGCTGACCGCGCTCGACGTCGACGTGGTCGGGCTCAACTGCTCGACCGGGCCCGAGGACATGCGCGACGCGATCCGCTTCCTCGGCGAGCACAGCCCGCTGCCGGTCCACTGCATCCCCAACGCCGGCCTGCCCCTGCAGGGGCCCGACGGCGAGACGATCTTCCCCGAAGAGCCCGGGCCGCTGGCCGCGAGCCTGGGCGAGTTCGTCGAGCGCTACGGCGTCGGCATCGTCGGCGGCTGCTGCGGGACCACGCCCGAGCACATCGCCGCGATCCGCGAGCGGGTCGACGGCAAGGTGCCGGGGGCGCGCCCGGCGCCGGGGCCGATCGAGGTCTCCTCGATGATGACCTCCACCCCCCTGGTCCAGGAACCGCGGCCGACGCTGGTAGGTGAGCGGGTCAACTCGCAGGGCTCGCGCAAGGCCAAGGAGCTGCTGCTCGCCGACGACTACGACGGCCTGGTCCAGGTCGCCGAAGACCAGGTCGAAGGCGGCGCCCACGTGCTCGACGTCTGCGTCGCCCTGACCGAGCGCTCCGACGAGGACGAGCAGATGGCGGCGGTGGTCAAGCGGATCTCGCTGACCCAGCCCTCGCCGATCCAGGTCGACTCAACCGAGCCGGAGGTGCTGAAGGCGGCGCTGGAGCAGATCCCGGGCCGGGCGATCGTCAACTCGATCAACCTCGAGGCCGGCCGCGACAAGGCCGATCTCGTGATCCCGCTGGCCAAGGCGCACGGGGCCGCCCTGATCGCGCTGACGATCGACGAGGTCGGGATGGCGAAGACGGCGGAGCGCAAGGTCGAGATCGCCAAGCGGCTGCGTGACATCGCCTGCGAGGAGCATGGTCTCGATCCCGAGGCGCTGATCTTCGACGCGCTCACCTTCACCCTGACCACCGGCGACGACGAGTGGAAGCCCTCGGCGGTGGAGACGATCGAGGGGATCCGCCGGATCAAGGCCGAGCTGCCGGGTGTGAAGACCTCGCTGGGCGTCTCCAATGTCTCCTTCGGCGTCTCGCCGCGGCCGCGCGCCGTGCTCAACTCGGTCTTCCTGCACCACTGCGTCGAGGCCGGGCTCGACCTGGCGATGGTCAACCCCAACCACATCACGCCCTACTCCGAGATCTCCGAGGAAGAGCGGGCGCTGACCGATGACCTCGTCTTCAACCGGCGCGAGGACGCATTGGAGCTCTTCATCGCCCACTTCGAGTCAAAGGGCGAGGAGGAGGCCGAGGAGGCGGCGGACCCGACAGCGGGGATGGAGCCCGAGGAGGCCCTGCACTGGCACGTCCTGCGGCGCAAGAAGGACGGGGTCGAGGACTGGATCGACCGCTCGGTCGAGAAGATCGGCGCCGTCCCCACCCTCAACGAGGTGCTGCTGCCGGCGATGAAGGAGGTCGGCGACAAGTTCGGCGCCGGCGAACTGATCCTGCCCTTCGTCCTGCAGTCGGCGGAAGTGATGAAGCGCGCCGTCGCCCGGCTTGAGAACTACCTCGACCGGATCGACGGTCACACCAAGGGCAAGGTGGTGATCGCGACCGTCTTCGGCGACGTGCACGACATCGGCAAGTCGCTGGTCAACACGATCCTGACCAACAACGGCTACACCGTGATCGATCTCGGTAAGCAGGTCCCGGTTGAGACGATCATCGAGGCAGCGGTCGAGAACGAGGCCGACGCGATCGGGCTCTCTGCCCTGCTCGTCTCCACCTCCAAGCAGATGCCGATCTGCATCCAGGAACTGCACCAGCGCGGCCTCGGCTTCCCGGTGCTGATCGGCGGCGCCGCGATCAACCGCGACTTCGGCCGGCGCACCCTCTACCCCAAGGGCAAAGAGTCCGATGAGGTCTACGAGCCCGGCGTCTTCTACTGCAAGGACGCCTTCCAGGGACTTGACACGATGGACGCGCTGGTCGACCAACAGGCCCGCGACGCCCTGGTCGAGCGGATCAGGGCAGAGGCGCAGGAGCTGCGCGAGAAGCCGGTCCTCACCGACACCGGGCCACCCACGAGCGACGCCAGCGTGCGCTCGGCCGCGCGCACCGACGTCGCGATCCCCGAGCCGCCCTTCCTCGGTGCGCGCGAGGTCGAGATCGATCTCGACGATGTCTTCCCCTACCTCGATCGCCACGTGCTCTTCAAGCTGCACTGGGGCGGTCGCGGCGTCAAGGGTGAGGCCTGGCGCGAACTGATCGAGGGCAACGGCGAGGAGGAGGGGTTCGCCCCCGCCTCGAGCGCATGTGGCGTGAGCAGGACTACCTCCAGCCGCGAGCCCGGCTCGGCTACTTCCCCTGCAACGCAGACGGCAACGAGTTGGTGGTCTTCGACCCCGACGATCCCGAGCGCGAGCTCGAGCGGCTCAGCTTCCCGCGCCAGCCCCGTCACGATCGCATCTGCCTCGCCGACTTCTTCCGCCCGCTCGAGTCGGGCGAACGGGACCTGGTTGCCCTGCAGGGCGTGACGGTTGGAGCGGAGGTGACGAACGTGATCGAGCGCCTCGAGCAAGAAGGAGAGTTCGCCGAGCAGCTCTTCGTCCACGGTCTTGGAGTTCAGTCCGCGGAGGGACTTGCGGAGTGGCTGCACTCACAGGTGCGCGCTGAGCTGGGGATCGCACGGGACCAGGGTCGGCGCTACTCCTGGGGCTACCCCGCCTGTCCCGATCAATCGGAGCACACCAAGGTTTGGCGCCTGCTCAACCTCGAATCGATCGGTATGGGACTTTCTGACGGTTACGCCGTTACACCCGAGCAATCGACGGTTGCGATCGTCGCCCACCACCCCCAAGCCGTGTATTTCGGGATGAAATCCGGATTCATCCCGGAGGACCCCACGCCCGACGAACTCATTGCCGGTACCGAGCGCGGCGGCGAACTAACACCCAGCGAGCCCGCAAAGTAGGACGAGTTTTGTCTGCATTTAGTGGAAACTTCGCTATTTGCGTTCTATGATCTAGGAGCCACGCGGGCCTTGGTCCGCTGGCGTTGAGTTACGGTTAGCGCCGGGGTCCCTCCTCTCACTTGGGGACCTCGGCGCGACATCTACTGGCGCGCGGCGGGGGGGCGAAGCCAACAGGCTCCGCCCCAGCACCCGCTGCTCGCCCCCCTGCTGACGACGATGGGGGGTCGACCGTTGGCTGTTCGCCGTATGCCCGGCTTGCCAGCTCTCCGCTGGACCGGGAGTAAGATCGCGCCGCAAGTCCGTTCGTTCGGCGCCGGCCGTTTTGGCCGGCTCCCCTTCGTGGCCTCGGGCGTGCATTGAATAACAGGCCGCGATTTCGCGGTCAAGTGTTACAGATTATTCACACTGAACTGTAACTATCGGGTTGAAGCTGATGGAGCTTTGGCCTGCAATTTGCAGCACGTCAAAGTGCCGCGCGCGCGGTTAGGCGCAAATACAGCCGGCGGATCAGTTCCTCGGCCAGCTCCACCTGCTCACCACCGATCCGCAGGCGATCCGCCTGACCCTCGAGGAGGGCATCGACCCAAGCGCGGGCGGAGCCCAGGGCCCAGGTTTTCGGGCTGTCCGCGAAGCGAGAGTTGCAGGCCACGATCGACCCCTGCTCAACCTCGACCCCAACCCCGGCCAGCCGGTCGGCCGCCTGAGCCGAGCCCGCCGAACCGGTGTCAACCGCGAGCAAGCATGAACCCGAGCGGGTGACTTCGAGGTCAACGAGCGGCACCGCGAGGAGAAAAGCGGCCTCGATGTCGAGGCGGGCAAGCGGGTTGGTGCTCTGAGCGAGGTGCCGGCACTCACAACGCCCGGCGGCCGCGATCGGCGCGACGGCCTGGCGGGTCCACTTTGTAACCCCGTAGGGCTTGCTTCCCCTGCCTCCGTTTGGCCTCGGTTCCAGTTGCCGGGCGGCACGCATCGCACTGAGGCGGCGCTCGAGGGCCGGATAGGAGTGGTCGTTGATCACGCTGCTCAACTCGGTGAGCGAGAGCGGGCGAGCGGCGAGGGCGCGCAACATCGTCGAGCTCCAGCCCCCGATCAGCGCACGGATCGCGCCCTTGGCCGACTCGCTGCCCAAGACGATCGGGCCCTGGGGCGCCCGTGAGAGCCAGGCTTCGACGGTCTCGACAACCGCCAGAACCCCCTTCCCGACAGGGGTCAGCTCGTTCTCGACCGTGTAGGGCATGCCGCCGCGTACGTGGCGTTCGAGGGCGCCGATTCCGCGCAGGTTTCCGACCTGGCCACGCAACGTCGTCTGCGCGGCGCCGCCAATCCGTTCGCGCAGATCGGGAAGGCGCATCGGGCCCTCGAGGTGGGCCCGCAAGATTGGGATGCTGAGCGGCGCTGCGATCAGCGCGAGAACCGTGCCGCCGGCGCGAACCGGGGCAGGCAGAGTTGTGCTGTCGGCGTCCATCGTCGGCGCTACTGGTACTCGAAAAGCTTTCTAAAAAAACTGCCGTCAGCTACCCGCACCCTATTGGATACGGCGGCCCGCCTCGCCGGAAGTGAAGCCGCCCGGAGCTATGCAGACAGACTGTCTGCTAGCCAGAGATGCGCTCGCCGAGGCTCTGCAGCATCTCCTCGACGCGAACGAACTTGACGCGCGGGCGGCCGTGCGGCTCGCCGCGACCAATCTCGGCCTGATCGATTGCCTGCCAGTCCTCGAAGCTCACGTAACGCACGCCGCGCTCGGCGAGCAGCGACTCGACCGCCACCGGATCCGGGCTCTGCGGGGCGAGCAGGGCCTGCGACTCGACATCGGCGAAGAGGTGCTGGACCGTCTCCAGCGCGTCCTTCTTGTTGGTCCCGATCACGCCCGAGGGGCCACGCTTGATCCAACCCGCCGTGTAGTGACCGAGCTTGTGGCCGGAGTCGTGGGAGTCGAGCACGCGACCGCCGTCGTTGAGGATCAGGCCGCGCTTCTGATCGAAGGGCACACCCTCGATCGGCACGCCGGTGTAGCCGACGGAGCGCAGCACCAAGCCGCACTCGAGCTCTTCGCGCTCACCCGAGTCCTTGGCACGCAGGGTGCCGCCCTCCTCGACCAGTTCGTTGCGACCGATCACGATCTTCTCGACCTTGCCATCGCCCTTGATCTCGACCGGCGAGGCGAGGAAGCGCAAGACGATCCGAATCTGCTTGCCGCTTGGTTGGCGCTGGGAGAACTCGCGCAGCGTCTCGACGTTGACCCGGGTCGTCTTGTCGGCCTCCTCGGACTCCAGGAAGGCGGCGCTGGCCTGGTCGAGCTCGACGTCGGCGGGGTCGA
This sequence comes from uncultured Solirubrobacterales bacterium, assembly GCA_963720805.1. Classification (GTDB taxonomy): domain Bacteria; phylum Actinomycetota; class Thermoleophilia; order Solirubrobacterales; family 70-9; genus VRUE01. The sequence goes on from CAVRGT010000007.1 coordinate 170,526, forward strand.
CGATCACCTCGGCGTCCTCCATCACCCCCAGCTCCTTGATCTCGGGGTTGGTGAAGGCCGCCTGCACGGGGCCGCGGCGCCCGAGCACGACGATCTCGCGGATCTGGCTGCGGTCGAGCAACTCGATCGCGTGGTCGGCGGTATCGGTCTGGCGCAGCTCGTGATCGGTCAGCGCGAGCATGCGGGCGACGTCCATCGCGACGTTGCCGTTGCCGATCACCACGGCCCGTTCGGCGGAGAGGTCGAACTCGTCGTCCGCGTAGTCGGGATGCGAGTTGTACCAGCCGACGAATGAGGTGGCCGCATGGCTGCCGGGCAGCTCTTCGCCGGGGATCCCAAGCTGGCGGTCGGTCTCACAGCCGACCGTGAAGACGATCGCGTGGTAGAGCCGCTCGAGGTCCTCAACCTCGAGGTCGTGGCCGATCTTGACGTTGCCGAAGAAGCGAAAACCCTCGCGGGCGGCGGTTTTTTCGTAGACCCGGATGACCGACTTGATCTTCGGGTGGTCGGGGGCGACGCCGCCGCGAACGAGGCCGAATGGCGAGGGCAGGCGATCGAAGAGGTCGACCTGAGCGTGCAGATCGCCGTCTTTGAGGATGTGCTCAGCGGCGTAGAAGCCGGAGGGGCCGGCGCCGACGATGGCGACGCGCAGAGGATTCTCTTCAGTTCCGATCTTGCTCATGGCGAGCGCGAAAGAATAGGGAACTCGGGGCCTCGCGCGCCTACGCGGCGAGCAACATCTCGTTGCAGGTGGGACAGATGCCGTGGCTCAGGGCGGGCAACCGGGGGCGGTTGAACAGTTCCAACCGCTTGGCGGCCTCCTCGACCTCGACCCACTCGCCATCGACTTCGAAGCGGTCGCACCAGCCGCACATGTCGATCATTTCCTTGCTTCGCGGCACTTCCGTGTCGAGCAGCGGCTGGGGGACGTCGCGCTCCTCTTCGGATCGCAGCCGTGCCGAGAAGAGCACGACCCGCCCCCCGGGCCGGGCGACGATGCGGATGTCCATCTCGCGGCGCACGGCCGGCGCATCGCAGCGGAAGGGCAGCTCGACGTCGCCGACCTCGTCGCGGACGCGGCGGACCAGCAGTCGCTGCAGTTTCACCAGCTCCCGCCCCGAGACGTAGTCCCAGAGCGAGCGACCGAGGCTACTGCCGGCCTCGGGCCAGCCGTTCTCCTCGGCGAAGGAGTAGTAGCCCTCGTCGACCTTGATCAGGTGGTCGTGCTCGTCGATCGCATAGCTGAGCGCTTCGGTCCTCATGCTCCGGCGGCGATGGCGCTGGGGACGCCGTCGAGCGCGTCCAGCGCCTTGCGCAACGAGAGCGCCACGCAGGTGAAGATCGGGGTCTCGAGCTCGGTGAACTCGCTTGACTCGGTCGGGCGCAGCTCCTGCACCAGGTCGAGGAACATGCCCGGGTCATCGCCCTCGAACGCAACCACGAACTCCTGGTCGTCGAGGCCGAAGGAGTAGGAGGTGTTGATCGTGATCTCGGGGTAGCGGCGACCGACCTCGATGTGACTTTTCATGATCCGGCCCCGCTCCTCGGGCGCCAGCCCGTACCAGCGGCGCTGCTTGACCATCGGGTAGAGGAACATGTACTTGCGCTCCGAGACGCAGATCTCGGGCCGTGCCTGCTCCTCGGAGTAGGGAGAGCGCTTGGTCATCGAGAGGAACGAGTAGGGCGTCTCGGCCCACTTCGCCAGGCCGCTCTGGCCGAGCACGACGTGGAAGGTGTGCAGGTCGTCGAGGTTGGGGCTCTGGCTGAGCAGGACCAGGTCGACGTCGCCGCGCGTTCCTATGGTTGAGTAGGCGCGCAACGAGCGGTCGAGGGCGAAGTCCTCGCAGGCGGCGAGGAACTCTTGCTTGTCGGAGGCGCGTTGCTCGGCGTTCAAGCGGCGCCAGGCGGGATTGACCTTGAACATCGTGAACTTTGCAAATGTGCGGTCGGCCATTGGGGTCACGATAGCTATTGGCCTTGGCCTTGTGGCGGGTGTGGGGTGGGGACCTTCACTTAACTTTTTCGGTGGGACCGCAGCGGCTGACCGAGTTTCGTCTGCCGAAAAAGTGCAAGACGTTTCGGCCCCCACCCCACACCCGTCGACGAAGGTCACGATTGCTCTCGTGCCCCGAGGGACCGAGGTGGAGCGGCTTGCGAGGGTTCGGGGCGTCTCGCCAGGGCTGATGAGCGCTGGGCTTGGGAGCGTGCCGGCGGCGCAGACTTATCTCGATATTTCGCAGGGGAATCGGGTGTTTGATTCGCTCTATGACTCGGAGCTTCCGCGAGAGGTTGGCGGAGGGATCTGCGGACCGGCCTACCCGAAGGCGGTTGTGGAACGGGCGGAATCGGCTCCGGCGGAGATCGTTCCCGGGCTGCTGGCGGCGACACTGGCGGAGCACGGTCAGAGGTGCGAGGTGCGATCTGTTGGGCTCGGTGGGCTCTCGGGGCTGGTTCGGGGGCTCAGGGGCAACGACCTTTTGATCGCTATCGGGCGGGCACCGCCGGCTAAGAACGGGGCGCTGGCGATTGGGGTTGCGGGGCGGGGGTTCAACGGGGACCTGACTTCGGACAGCACGCGGACCGATGGGTATGTGCTCTCTACCGACATCGCGCCGACGATTCTGGCGCGGTACGGGATCGCGGTGCCGTCGCAGATGTCGGGACAGGCGATTCGTGCAGAGGGGTCGGCTGACGCGGCGGCGATCGAATCGTTGGGGGAGCGGATGGCGGTGATCTCGGGGCGGCGCGGACCGGTGATCGGAGTCAGCCTGCTGGTTTGGTTGGTGATCTTCGGCTTGGCCGCCCTGGTCAGCTCCGATCGGGTTGGCCGGGTTGCGGTTCGGCTCGCCGCTCTCAGCGTCGTCTACCTGCCGCTGCTGCTCTTGGTGGGGGCGGCATTTGAAGCCGGCCAGGACACCGAACAGCTGCTGGTGATGTTCGGCGCCCCCCTGCTCGCCGCGCTGACGCTCTTTCTGTTGGGGGGGCTGCGGGCGATTGCCGTCGCCTCGGGCCTCGTCGTCCTCGCCTACGCGATCGACGCGATCGCCGGCTCGCCGCTCACCTCGCTCTCGCTGCTCGGCCCCAACCCCGGGCTCGGCGTGCGCTTCTACGGGATCGGCAACGAGCTCGAGGCATTGCTCGGTGTCCTCGTCGTCGCCGGGACCGGCGCCGCCCTGGCGGGCTTCTGGCCACGGCTGACAGAGCGCCGGGCGGCCTCGGCCTTCCTCACCATCAGCCTGCTCAGCGCGATCGTCTTTGCCGCGGGCCGCTTCGGCGCCGATGTCGGTGCCGCGATCGTCCTGCCGGTCGGCGGTGCCGTTGCCGCTGCCGCGATCGCCGCCCGGCGGCGACGCACCGCCCTGCTCGTGATCGCAGCGCCTGTGGCGGTGTTGGCGCTGATCGCCCTCGCCGACCTCCTCAGCGGCGCCAACGCCCACCTGACGCGTTCGGTGCTGGATGCCGGTGGCCTGGGTGACCTCGCCGATGTTGCCCAGCGGCGCCTGCAGCTCTCCGCGCACAGTTTCATCCGCCCGATCGTCGCCTTCTTCCTGCCAATCATCGCGATCCTCTCCGCCCTCGCAATCTGGCAGCGCGCGCGCCTGCGCAGGTGGCTGCAGCCCACCCCGGCCCTGCGCGCCGGCCTGCTCGGCGCCCTCGCCGCGACCGTGATCGGGACGCTCGCCAACGACTCGGGAGCGCTCCTGCTCGAGATCGGCGCCGCCTTCATCCTCGTCTTCCTCGCCTATGCCTGGAGCGAGCAATCCGCGTGACTCACGCAACGAATCACCTCTGGGGAATCAACTACCCTTTGTGATTCGTGCGGATTGCTCTCGTCTCGCCATATTCCTGGTCCTACCAGGGCGGCGTGAACCGGCACGTGGAGTCGCTTGCCGAGGAGTTTCTTGGCCGTGGCCATCACGTTCGCGTGCTCGCCCCCTTTGACCCGCCCGGGCGGGTCAGCCGCGTGCTGCACCGTGCCGCGCCGGAGCCGCGCGAGATACCCGACTACCTGATCCCACTGGGCCGGACGGCGGGCTTTCCCTCAAACGGGGCGATCTCGAACCTCGCGCCCTTTCCCGCCGGCGGGGTCGTGGCCCCACGCCGTGAGTTGAGCCGGGGCAAATTCGACGTCGTCCACATCCATGAGCCAGTGGTTCCGCTGGTCGGTTGGAACGCGGCGCTGGGAGCCAATGCTTCGGCCGTCGGAACCTTCCACGCCTACTCGACCAAGGCGGTGCCCAACTACACCGCCTCGGCGCTGGGGGGCCGGCGTGTCTTGAACCGCCTCTCCGCCCGGATCGCCGTCTCCGAGGCCGCCGCCTGGACGGGGCGCCGCTGGTTTGGCGGCCATTACGAGGTGATCCCCAACGGGGTCGATGTCGCCGCCGCCCCGAGCGAGCCAAAGCCGGCGAGTGATCAGCTGCGGGTCCTCTTCGTCGGCCGGCCGGAGGAGCGCAAGGGCCTGCCGATCCTGCTCTCCGCCTTTGGCGCCCTGATCGAGCACGTGCCCAGCCGCCTCACCGTGATCGGCGCCGAGCGCGAGGATGTGCTGCGCTACCTGGCCGATCCCGAGACGATGAAGTCGATCGACGTCCGCGGCCGCGTCTCCGGCGAGGCGCTGCACCGCGCCCTGCACGAAGCCGACGTGCTCTGCGCCCCGTCGCTCTCCGGCGAGAGCTTCGGCATGGTCCTGACCGAGGCCTTCGCCGCCGGCACCCCGGCGATCGCGTCGGCGATCGCCGGCTACAGCGACGTCGTCAACGATGGCGTCGATGGCGTGCTCGTCCCCCCCGGCGACGCCCAGCGCCTCGCCGAGGAGCTGCAGCGCGCCCACCACGAGCCGGAGCGGCTGGCGGCGATGGGCCGCGCCGCCCGCCAAAGTGCCGAGCGCTACGCCTGGCTCCACGTCGCCGATCGGGTGACAGCGGTCTACGAGCGGGCGCTGGCGGTGCCCGAGCCGGCCAACAACCTGGAGCGAGCCGCCCGCTGGATGGGGATCCAGCCCTCCGACGGCTTGCCACCCCAACCCGCGCAGCGACTTCCCACACTCGACCCAGCGCCCGCCCAGCCCGGCAAGCGCAAGCGCAAGATCGCCCGCCGTGTCGGCCTTGCTGCCGCCGGCGTGATCGGGGTCGGCCTGACCGCGCTGGCGGCGCAGAAGATCGGCGTCGACAACGTGGTCGAAAGCATCGTCCGCTCCGATCTCAGCTGGGTCTGGTTGGCCTGCGGGCTGATGGCGCTCTCGCTCTTCTTCCGCGCTGCCTCCTGGTATTGGATCGTGCGCGCGGCATTGCCGCTGGCGCCGGTCCGCCGCCGCGACGTCACCTCGGCGACGATGATCGGCGTGCTGATGTCGGCGACCCTGCCGGCCCGCCTCGGCGAGCCGGCCCGCGCGATGTCGTTGGCCCGCCGCATAGGGCGAATGCGCGAGACCTTCCCGGTGCTGCTCGGCACCGTGGTCTCGCAGACGATGCTCAACCTGGTCGCCCTCGCCCTGCTCGGCGTGATCATCGTCTCCACCACCGACCTCTTCCACTCGGGCACCCAGAAGCTCTTCGCCTTCAGCTTCGTGCCGCTGCTGCTGCTGCTCGTCGTCCTGCTCGGCCCGCCGTTGATGCGGCGCAACGGCAACGGCCGCCTCGCCCGGCTCGGCGCCGGCATGCACGCCGCGCTGCTGCAGGTTCGCGCCGGCCTGCGGATCTTCCGCAACCCGCGCCGCGGCGCCGCTGCCGCGGCCGCGCAGCTCGGCGCCTGGGCGATCCAGCTCGCCGCCTGCTGGGCGCTGCTCGCCGCCCTCGGGCTCAGCGACCAGGCGGGGATTGGCGCCGCCGCCGCGGTCCTATTCGCCGTCAACGTGACCGCCGTCGTGCCGGCGACGCCCTCGAACATCGGCGTCTTCCAGCTCGCCGTGATCAGCGTCCTGCACACCGGCTTTGGCGTCAGCACCGCCGACGCCCTCGCCTACGGCGTGATCCTGCAGGCGGTCGAGATCGCCACCGCCGTCGGGTTGGGATTGCCGGCCCTCGTTCGCGAAGGGCTCACCTGGAGCGATCTGCGTGTGCAGGCCCTCTCCACCACTCCAGTGCGGCTCAAGCCGCACCCGGTGCCGCGCGAGTCCGGGACTCGCGCAGGCGTTCGCGCCTAGCTCAGTACGTCCTTCGAGACGCTGCCCACGCCGAGCAGGCCGGGGCCGACGTGGGCGCCGATCACCGGTCCGATCTCGGAGATGAAGGCGGGCTCGCAGCCGAAGATTTCGCGGCAGTCGTCGGCAAGCGCCCCGGCCGTCTCGGGGTCTTGGATGTGCTGAACGACCCAGGCGTCGAGGCCGGACTCGTGACGTTGGCGCGCGTAATCGCGCAGCCGCTCGATCGAGCGGGCGCGGGTGCGGACGCGCTCAACCGGAGTTATCTCCTCCTCCAAGGTGAGGATCGGCTTGATCTTCAGCGCCGAGCCGATCCAGGCGCGGGCGCCACCAATCCGCCCGCCGCGGCGCAGGTACTCGAGCGTGTCGATCGCGAACCACATCTTCAGCTCCTCGCGCGCCCGTTCAGCCCGTGCAATCGTCCCCGCCGCGTCCGCCCCGGATGCGGCCGCGGCAGCAGCGGCGACGACGGGGAGGCCCATGCCGCCGCAGGCCGAGCGCGAGTCGAAGAGATGGATCCGGTCGCCGCCCTTGTCTTCGGCGACCAGCCGCTCACGAGCCTGGCCGGCGGCCTCGAAGGTCCCAGAGATCCCCGAGGAGATGTGGATCGAGACGATTTCGCGCCCTTCGTCGAGCAGCGGCTCATAGACCGCGGCGAAGTCGCCGATCGAGGGCTGCGAGGTCGTCGCGCCCCCCTCCGAGGCGCGCAGCCGCTCGTAGAAACCGGCGTAATCGCTGACCTCCGACTCCGGCTCCTGATGACCATCGACCGAGACATAGAGACTGATCGTCTTGATCCCGCGCGAGGCAACGAGCTCACTCGGCAAGTAGGCCGTCGTGTCGCAGACAACCGCAGTATCGGCAGGAGGAGTCAAGCAAAGCGATTCTCGCAGACGCCGCTGGTCAGTTTGAACTGAGCGGCAGCAACGACTCCGGCACGGATGCCGCTAGCGGAAGCTCGGCAGTTCTTTGACCACGAACTTCACCGGCAGATAGATATGTTCGGGGCTGATCTGGGCTCCGAGCCAAATGATGAAGAAGGCCGCAAGTACGCCGACACACACCGATCCCGCGATCTTGCCGCTCGAAAGGCTCGCCGGGGGCGCGATGTGCTCGGTCCAATTTGCCCCGTCGAAGTAGCGAAGGGTGCCCTCGGTCAAATGCCAACCTGCGACCTGGGGATCGGCCCAGCGTTTGCCCCATTGCTCTCCATCCCAGTAGCGGCGCTCTCCCTCATGCTCATACCAGCCAGGCACGGACCCTCTGTCTCCCTCACCAGCTTGGACGCTCTCCTTTGCCGCCAAATCCCTCTCGCCCGCCCAAGGCGAAACCTCTCCGTCTCCCTCCACCCGAACCTCCCCCTACCTTAGAAGTCTTCCTCAAAGCCGCGAGCATACCCAGATGAAACCCCGTTCTTGAGGCCGGATGCCCCGGACCCCGACGCCCTCGGGCGCTGCTGGGCTGAGTCGCCTGGACTCGGCGAGTCGTAGCGCCGGGTCGGTCTCAGTAACGAACTTGTGGCAGCGGGTATGCAGGGTTGGTGGTGCGAGGTCAACGAAAACGGGGATGACCTCACCCGCTGAGCGGGGCGGCGGGCAGAAGCGAGGCTCGACGCCTCGCCTCCTTGATTCAAGGGGGCGCAGCCGGGACCTGCTCTCCCGGCCTGTGCTAATCCAGCAGCGCCGCGATCTCCTCAAGCGACCAAACGTGATCGGTGACCCCCGCCGCCATCGCCGGAGTGCGCGGGTAGCGCTCCTTGAGCGCTTGGTGCGGTCGGGCGAAGTTGTAGTGCATGAAGTGCAAGGAAACGGCGTGGGAGAGGTTCTCGACCTTGCGGCTGAATCCATTGGTCAGCCGAGTGAAGCGCCGCATCCCCATCCGCATGGTCAAGTTCTGGCGCTCGACGTAGCTGGTTGAGATCCGATCCGGGTCGGGGTCGCCCTTCCGGGTCAGGCGCTTCGCTCCCGTGCAGACCGCCGGGCTGTATTTGCCCGGCTCCCCACCCGAGGCATAGATCTTGTGGATCTGCGCCCAATCGACCTGATGGCGGAAAGACGGCCACACGGTCCCTTCGTACATCCGGTGCCCGTCTGTCGATAGCTGGATGCGGTCGGCCATCCGGCTCGCCAGGTCGGTTAGGAAGACTTCGGCATCGTCGGAGGTCCGCTCGCCGACCAACCAGGACGCCACAAGCTTCTTATCGGCGCAGATCGCCGCGAAGGTCCAAACGTCGCCATAGCCCGGGGTGCCCTTGAACTGCTCCGGGACGTTCTTCTTCTTGGAGTAGCAGAAGGCCCAAATCTCATCGGCCTCAACCACTTTGCAGGGGAGGTCGACCAGGACGCCGTCCTGGTACTCGGCGCAGGCTTCCCCGAGATCGACCAGCAGTTTGGTGATCGTGTTCTTTGCCGCGCCGGTCATCCGCACCGTGGCCCGGATCGAGTTGCCCTCTACGAGGCAGCCGATGATCTGGGCGCGCTTCTCAGTGGACAGCCTGTTCATACTGACCATTATGCTTGAGCGATCAGACAGCAAAACAGAGATGGATGATTCAATGAAACTTAGAAATGAATCATTGTCTTGCACGCACGATTTGGCCCTGCAAAGCGACCCTTTACAGGCAACAGCCGAGTAGTCAATGACGCAATGATATATAACAATGTGTCATGGCCGTCTTCGAAGCACCGACACTTGGAAACGATGAGCGAGAGGTTCTAGCCCTCATCGACAAGCTCCGAGAGGAGCTTCGCGACCGCGTGGCCGAGCCCAAACGTTGGAACGGCTCGCTGCGCCGCATGAGCTTCGCGAAGGCAGTCCAGGGCTCGAACAGCATCGAGGGATACGACGCCTCTCTGGATGACGTTGTGGCGGCGGTGGACGGAGAGCCCACCGTCGGCGCAGATGCTCAAACCGAGGAGGCCCTGGTCGGCTATCGCGACGCCATGACCTATGTCCTCCAGATCGCTGACGACCAAGTAATGAAGGTCGATGAAGGGGTGCTGAAAAGCCTCCACTTCATGATGCTCAAACACGACCTTGCCAAGAATCCAGGTCGTTGGCGACCGGGGGCGATCTACGTCCAACGTGAAGCTACCGGCGAGATCGTCTATGAGGGGCCCGACCACGAACTCATTCCCGGCCTCATCGAAGAAATGCTGGGCCAGCTAGACGAAGAAGACTGCCACGTCGTCGTGAAGGCCGCGATGGCCCACCTGAATTTGGTGATGATCCACCCCTTCAGTGACGGCAACGGCCGCATGGCTAGGTGCTTGCAGACGTTGGTGCTGGCACGCGATCAGATTGTCGTTCCGGTCTTTTCCAGCATCGAGGAGTTCTTGGGGCGCAACACCCAGACCTACTACGAGGTCTTGGGGGACGTGGGGCAGGGTTCCTGGCAACCGGGAAACGATGCCCGTCAGTGGGTGCGCTTCTGCCTTCGCGCTCATTTCCTACAGGCCCGCACTCTGCTGCGCCGGCGTGAAGAGATCGAGAGCGTGTGGTTGGCCTGCTTCGCGCTGGTGGAGAAACACAAACTCCCTGAGCGCTGCACCGCCGCGTTGATGGATGCTGCTTACGGCTTCCGGGTGCGGCGGCGCAGCTACCAGAACGCGGCGCGGCTCTCATGGGCTGAAGAGGTTCGCGACGTGACCGCCTCCCGTGATCTGAAAGCGATGGTTGAGAACGGGCTGCTCGTCCCCGTTGGCGAGCGGCGTAACCGCCACTACCTCGCGACTGAGGAACTGAAGAACATTCGGGAAAAAATCCGCGCGCAGCGAGCACCCCGCGAGGAGCGGGATCCCTTCAACATCGTTCGTAGCGGGGAGCAGTTGAGTCTCCCGAGCGCTTGAATCAGTTGCCCCAGCGCGCCTCAGCGGCGCGGCGAGCTGCGGCCGAGCGCTCCTCCTGGGTCATTCGTTCCGCCCTGACCTTGCCTCCCTTGCGGCCCCCAGCGCGACCAGCTTGCGATTGCTGGCTCTCCGGCTTGGGTGCCTCCTCGGTCGTCGCATGATCGACGATGGCAGCCGCTAGCCGATTGAGATCGGCAGGCTTCTTAGACTGATTGGCCATGCTCAGAGCGTAGCGGTGTCGTCGGGCTTGAACTGGCCGCGGCGAAGGTCTCCCGGCTCCCACACGATGCCCTCGAATAGCTCGCCGGGATGGATTTCGAGCGCGGCTGCCAGCTTGGCGACTGTGTCGACGCGGGCATGCCTTAGACCACGCTCAAGCTGGCTAATCTCGGTCCTGTCGACTGAAGCCCGGTAGGCCACTTCGTCTTGCGACATATCGGCCAGCTTGCGATGACGGCGGAGGTTGGCTGCGAACTGGTCTGCGGCGCTCACAGGGCGTCCAGTCGATGACAGTGGTAGGCGGCGTCGGAGTCAAGTCGCGAGTTGTGGTGTAACGGGACTCGCCGGCACTTCTCTCATCGCTCCAGAGCAGCCACCTCGCCTTCGCTTTCATCAGTCTGGTCCTCGAGGACCAGACTGATCGACTCCTGCGAGAGATAGCCGCGGGTGAGCAGCCACTCGTCGTTTTGCTCGATCAGCAGCGACCCGATCAAGCGGATCACCGAGTCGTCGTTGGGGAAGATGCCGACGACGTCAGAGCGACGGGCGATCTCCTTGTTGACCCGCTCGATGTTGTTGGTCGAGCGCAGCTTCGGCCAGTGGGCCGCCGGGAAGCGGTAGAAGGCGAGCAGGTCCTCTTCGGCCCCTGCCAAGAGCTCGGCCACCTTGGGCACCGTCGGGGTGAGGCGCTCGATCACCGAGGCCGAGCGCTCCCGGGCATCGGCGAGGTCCTCGGCGTTGAAGACCTCGCGCAGGGCGGCGGCGACCATGTTGCGCTGGCCCTTCTTGCAGTGCCCGTGCATGTTCCTTATGAAGTGGACGGTGCAACGCTGCCAGGGGCAGCCGATGACCTTTGCGATCGCCGCCTTCAGGCCGAGATGGTCGTCGGAGACGGCCAGCCTCACCCCCTCCAGGCCTCGGGCTACCAGTTCGCGCAGGAACGCCGCCCAGCCGGCCTCGGTCTCTGACTCGGCGATCTCGATGCCGATCACCTCGCGTCGTCCCGACTCGTGCACCGCGAAGGCGACCATCAGCGCCTTGGAGTGAACGTGGCCGCGGTCCCTGACCTTGAGGTGCTTGGCGTCGAGCCAGAGGTAGGGGTAGGCGCCCTCTAGGGGGCGGGTGCGGAAGGCCTCGACCTGGCCGTCGAGCTCACCGCAGATGCGCGAGACCTGGTCCTTGCTCATATGGATGCCCAGCTCGGAGACCAGGTGGTCGACCTTCCTGGTCGAGACGCCGTTGACGTAGGCCTCCATGACCACTCCGAGCAGCGCCTTCTCGCTTCTTTTGCGGGGCTCCAGGAAGCTCGGGAAGTAGCTCTCGCCCGAGCGCTTTCTGGGCACGGCCAGCTCGATCTCGCCGACCCTGGTCGCCCAGGGCCTGGGCCGGTAGCCGTTGCGGTGCGTGCTCCTGGTCTCAGAGACCTCGCCTTTGCCGGCGCCTATCTGGCGCTCGATCTCGGCCTCCATCAGCTGGGCCGCGATCGTCGCCACCGACTCCCGCAGGAAGTCGGAGTGCTCGTCCATCAGCGCCTTGGCTACGACCCCGGCACTCGTCATGCTTTGGCTCTCGGCCATCGTGGTGTTCCTTTCGTCAGTCGACTTGCAGGTCAACCGACGAGTCTGGGGCCCGCGGTGGCCGGAACTTCTGCCCGGCTCCTATGCGGCCTTGCTCGTTACACCACTTTTAGCGACATGGCCGGCGTCGGTCACGAGGATCGTCTGGCCGTGAAGCCGAACCCTCGGTGCGTTCGGGGTCTCTCGGCGCATGCCGAATACGCTTTGCCTGCACGGGGAGCTTCGCCTCCTCGTGCCAGGCGGGAGGCTGTTAGCGCAGCGCTCTCGCCACTTTTGATCTGGACGAGGCGAAGCTAGAGCAAGTGGGCGGGGGCGTCTAGGACCAATGGCGTCCTATTTCAAACTGACCCACTGCCCCACTGCCCGGTCGCTACACTTTGTGAAGTGACTGACGCGACCAGCGACACTTCGCAGACAGCGATCGCCTTGACTGACAAGGCGGCCGGAAAGATCGCCGAGCTGCTCGGCTCTCAGGAAGACTCCGCAGGCCAGGCGCTCCGGGTCGCTGTGCGGGGTGGTGGTTGCTCCGGATTCCAGTACGCGCTCGCCTTTGACCGGGTCAAGGATGACGACCACGTCTTTGAGGTCGACGGCGTCTCGGTGATCGTCGACAAGGTCAGCATGCAGTTCGTCTTCGGCTCCGAGGTCGACTACGTCGAAGGCCTGCAGGGCGCCGGCTTCCAGGTCAACAACCCGAACGTGGTTGCGGCCTGCGGTTGCGGCTCGTCCTTCCAGGTCAAGGACGACGCCGAGACAGCACCGGCCGTCGCCTGACCTGCGCGACTATTCGATTTGCAGGGGCGGTGACTGCGCCGGAGGCGCTGTAGCTGCGACCGGTGCCACCTCGGGCTGCTCGGCGCCCAGCGCCTCGGCCAGCTCGCCGGAGTCGAACATCTCTTCGATGATGTCGGCGCCGCCCAGCAGCTCGCCGTTTACGTAGAGCTGGGGGAAGGTCTGCCAGTCGGAGATCTCGGCGGTGACTTCGCGCAATGGCTGCAGCGCCGGCAGCACGTCGATCGCGCCGTACTCGACGTCGAGCGAGTCGAGCACCTGCACGACCCGCATCGAGAAGCCGCAGCGCGGCATGTCCGGCGTGCCCTTCATGAAGAGCAGCACCGGGTTGGCGGCGATCAGTTCCTCGATCTTCTGTTTCAGCTCGGCGTCGGCCATTGGCACAGAGTAGCTATCCCGGCAGCCCGGTCTTCAGCGAGAGGGCGTGGATCGTGCCGTCGTCGAAGCGCTCCTTGACCGCGGCCTTGACCAGGCGGTGCTGATCGAGGCGCGAGAGGCCATCGAACTGGGCGGCCGAGACCGTCGCCCGCAGGTGGTCCCCCGTGCCGGTCTCGTCGATCACCTCGACCGCGGCGCCGGGCAGCGCCGACTCGATCATCCGCTCAATTTCTGCCAGGTCTGCGGGCACGGCGCGATTGTATGGAAGGCGCCGCGTAGGATCGTTGCCCGTGGGACGAGAGGACGTCGAGTTCGCATCCGGGACGGATCAGTGCGCCGCCTGGCTCTACCGACCGGCGCAGGCGGCGAGCCCCGTGCCCTGCGTCGTCATGGCGTCGGGCTTCTCCTGCGTTCGCGACCAAGGGCTCGACCGCTTCGCCGAGCCCTTCGCCGCCGCCGGCTTCGCCGTGCTCGCCTTCGACTACCGCTACTTCGCCGAGAGCGGCGGCGAGCCGCGGCAGCTGGTGCTGGCCGGCCGTCAGTGCGAGGACTGGCGCGCGGCGCTCTCCTTCGTGCGCTCGCTCGGCTGGGTCGACGAGCGCCGCGTCGCGATCTGGGGCTTCTCCGCCGGCGGTGGCCACGTTCAGCAGCTCGCCCGGACCGAGCCGGGCATCAGCGCGGCAATCAGCGTCGCCCCGCTCGTCGACGGCGTTCGCACGCTCCTCTACATGGGCGGCATTCCCCTCCTCGCCCGGCTCGGCCTGGCCGGGGCCCGCGATTGGTTCCGCGACCTGCGCGGTGCCGAGCCCTATCGCGTCCCCGCCGCCGGCCCAGCCCACTCTGGCGCGGTCATATGCAGCCCGGAAGGCCTCAGCGGCTTCGAATCGGTCACGCAGTCGGGTTCGGCTTGGCGCAACGAGGCCTGCGCCCGCACCTTCGTCGCGCCGCCGTACCGGTTGGCACGAAAGGTCCGGCGGATTCCGATCCCGATCCTTTACTGCATCACCGAGGACGACGACGTCAATCCACCGGCGCTCGGCAGGGAGGCCGCCCGGCGAGCGCCGTTCGGCGAGCTGCGGACATACCCGGGCGGCCACTTCGCCCCTTTCCACGGCGAGACCCTGGAACGCATGGCGGCCGACCAGGTCGACTTCCTCGCTCGTCGCCTTACCGCGACCTGAGAGAACAGCGCGAGCTAGCTGTCGAACCCCAACACGTCCCGAACGCGCTTCATAGGCGGCCGGTTGCCGAGCGCTGAGTGGGAGCGCCGCTCGTTGTAGTGCTTGATCCAGTGTGGCAGCGCCTCGCCGCGAGCGTCGCTTGAGGCGTATTCGAGCGCGTAGGCCCACTCCCGCATCAGTGTCTGGTGGAAGCGCTCCACCTTCCCGTTTGTCCGCGGCGTGTAGGGCCTGATCTTCAGGTGGGAGACCGCCCTGCCGTCCAGCAGTTCGGCCAGCGCCTTGCTCTTCGTGTAGCTGAAGTGGTTGTCGGTCATCAATCTCTCGATCGCGATCCCGCGCTCTTCGAACCACTCGAAGGCCCGGCGGGTGAAGCCCATCACGGTCGGGGCCTGCTCGTCGTCGTGGATCTCCGAATAGGCCAGGCGCGAGCAGTCGTCGACGATCGAGTGCACGTACTCCCAGCCGACTCGCCGCGAGCGGCGGCGCCGGTCGCCGGTCAGCGCATGGCCGGGCTCGGTGAAGCAGCCGAGCTTCTTGACGTCCATGTGCAGGAGGTTCCCCGGGCAGGGCCACTCGTATCGGATCACCGCCGGCGGCTTTGGCCTGGGGAGGCGCGAGCAGCCGCCGCGGCGCAGGACGCGGTGCACGGTCGAGTGGGGGCGGGCGATGTCGGGCTCGTCGGCCAGACGGCGGGGGCTCCAGCCGGTCTTCTCGCGCCGTTCGCAGATCTTCTTCGCCTCCCCCTCGGGGACCTGCGCGGGGCTGTTCTTCGGGCATGAGGAGCGGTCGCGCAGGCAGCTCAGGTCCCGCCGCTGCTCCTCGCCGGCCTCCCGCCAGCGCGAGACCCAGGTGTGGGCCGTCGACTTCGCCACGTTCGAGGCGGCCGCGGCCGCCTCGAACGTGAAGTCCTCCTCTTCGACGAGCAGGACCATGCGGTGCCTGCCCTTCGGGGTGAGCGGGGAGTTAGCGTGTTGCATCCGGGCCTCCTTGAGGTCGTGAGCTTTGACACCCACAGCCTCTCGGTAGGCCCGGATCTACCTCATGGCGTTCGGAACGTCCCTGGGCTCGTCAGCTAGCGACGGCGGCGCAGCATCATCAAGCCGCCGAGGGCGAAGCCGGCGATCGCGGCACCCGCGATCAGCTGCGAGCGGTGCTCGTAGGCCTGGCGGCGCCAGTCGGTGAGTTCGGTGACGCGACCGCGCAGGATCTCGACCGAGCTGCCGAGGTCGCGCCGCTGCAGATCGATGTCGTGGCGGATCTCCGCCGCGGAGCGGCCCGGCCTGCCGACGGAGGAGGGACGGACGGGATCGGGTTGCGCGCTCATTCGCTGCCTGCCTTCGCTCCGGATTCCAGCGTTTCCTTGGTCAGCTTCGCCTCTTCGATCGCCTGCGCGGGCATCGGCGGGGCGCCGGCCTGCACCGAGCGGTAGGCGATGAAGCCCGCCGCGGCCGCGACCAGGAGGAAGACCGCTGCCTCGACGAAGAAGCCGGGCCAGGCGTTGCCGTCGAAGACCTCTTCGGCAAGCAGCCAGGCGACGCCCTCCATCACCAGGATCAGCGCCAGGAAGGCAAAGATGCCGGCGGCGACGCCGACGACCGAGCCGCGCAGGAGCTTGCCGACTTTCTCGGAGATCTCGGTCTTGGCCAGCTCGATCTCCTCGCGGACGAGCGAGGAGCTCTTCTCGGCGACGTCGAAGACGAGCTCACTGACCGAGCGGTCGTCCTCGGAGTGCGGCGGTATTCCGGGACCGTCGGCCACGCTACTCGGGCGGGTCCTCTTCGAACACCCGGCGCCAGACGAAAGCGGCGATGCGGGTGGCGGCGATGCTGGCCAGGGCACTGCTGGCAGCCAGCACACCGCTCCAGACGAGACGTTTGGCGATGTCGTTATCCATTGCTCTCGACCATACCTATCGGGGCTCGAGACCGTCGCAGATCGTCGTCACCAGCAACGTCTTTGCCTGGTCGAAGTCGCTGTCGGCGGCCGGGATCACCTCGAAGATCCAGCCCGAGAGCAGCTGCTCGACCGCCCCGTAGAAGGCCATCGAGGCGAAGGTGGGGTCGATGTCGCGGCGGAACGTCCCGGCTGCCTGGCCGTCGGCGACGATCTTGGCGATCGAGTCATAGGCGCGGCGGATCTCGGCCAGGTGGGTGCGGCCGAAGGAGTTGGCGGCGCGGGTGACCTCAACGATGATCACCTTCATCAGCTCCGGGTCGTGCCGGTAGGAGTCGACGATGAAGCCGGCGGCGGCTTCCAGCTTGGCGCGCGGCGAGTCGCCCTCGCGATCGGCCTCGTCGATCGCCGCGATCAGCAGCGACCAGCGCTCGCGGAAGAGCTCGTTGAGGACCTCGTCCTTGGACTTGAAGTAGTGGTAGACGAGGCCGTAGGCGACCCCGGCCTCGTCGGCGATGTCGGAGACCCGGGTCGAGTGGAAGCCCTGGCGGGCGAAGACGCGGACCGCCGCGTCGAGGATCTGGCGGCGCTTGTCCACCGCCGCTGTCGGCGCCTTGGCCATCAGGCGCGCGCCTCGCTCAGCTGCGGCCAGGAGTAGGCGCCGGGACGGCGGTTGGCGAGCGAGGGCAGCGTCTCGCGAACGCTCTCCTGGGCGGCGAAGTCGAGCTCGGCAGCGACGAAGCACTCCTCGTCGGGCGCGGTTGCCAGCACCACGCCCCAGGGGTCGACGATCATCGAGCGGCCGTTTGAGTTGAAGTGCGGTGGCGCCGCCCCGACCTGGTTGGGCGCGAGCACGAAGGCCTGGTTCTCGATCGCTCGGGCGCGCAGCAGCACCTCCCAGTGGTCGCGGCCGGTCGCCAGGGTGAAGGCCGAGGGCACGGTGAGGACCTGGGCGCCGCGCACGGCGAGGATGCGAAAGAGCTCGGGGAAGCGCAGGTCGTAACAGACGCTGAGGCCAACGGTGATCTCGCCGAGCGCCGCGGTAACGATCTCCTCGCCAGGCTCCTCGTCGGCCGACTCGCGGTAGGTGACGCCGCCGGCCTCGACGTCGAACATGTGGATCTTGCGGTAGACGGCGAGGTCCTCGCCGTCGGCGTCGATCAAGACCGACGTGTTGAAGGCCTTCTCGGCCGGTCCCTTCTCGGCGATGCTGCCGGCGAGCAGCTGGATGCCGAGCTCTCGGGCCCAACCGCGGGCGGCGCTCAGGCTCGGCCCGTCGAGCGCCTCGGCGCCGGCGAGCAGTTCCTCGCCGGCGGCCAGCAGGTTCCACTTCTCCGGCAGCGCGACCAGCTCGGCGCCGTCGGCCGCGGCAGCGCGCACCAGCCGCTCGGCGGCTTCGAGGTTCCGTGCCTTCTCGCCGGTGGAGTTGAGCTGTACGACGGCTGCGCGCAAAGTTTCCTTTTGGACTCCCTGGTTGACTGACCAGTCAATCGGTTTGCTCAGTATAGGTGGATGCGTAAGCTTGAGTTTGTATGAGTGAGATCGCCCAAGCCGGCGGCGAGCGCAAGCAGGTCACCGTGCTCTTTGCCGACGTGCAGGGCTCGATGGACATGGCCGAGGGCCAGGACCCCGAGCAGTGGCACACGATCATGCAGCGCTTCTTCTCCACCCTCGCCGACGCCGTGCACCGCTTCGAGGGAACCGTTGACAAGTTCACCGGCGACGGCATCATGGCCGTCTTCGGGGCTCCGGTCGCCCACGAGGACCACGCACGACGGGCCTGTTATGCGGCGTTGAAGATGCTCGACGACGTCGGCGAGTACGCCGCTGAGCTGCGGCGCAAGCACGGGCTCAACTTCTCGACCCGGATCGGGATCAACTCCGGCGAGGTGGTCGCCGCCGAGGTCGGCGAGGACGGCTACACAGCCGTCGGCCACACCGTTGGCCTGGCGCAGCGGATGGAGGCACTGGCCGAGCCCGGCAAGGCGTATATGACCGAGAGCACGGCGGAGCTGGCCCACGGATACATGGAGGTTGAGGACCTCGGCCACTTCGAGATCAAGGGCGCCAGCCGGCCGGTCGGGGTCTTCGGGCTGGCCGGGATCGGCGCCGCCCGCTCGCGGCTCGATCTCTCCCGCGAGCGCGGCTTCTCCCGCTTCGTCGGCCGCGACAAGGAGATGGCGGTGCTGGAGGCGGCTTTGGCGCGGGCCGAGGCGGGCGAGGGCGCCGCGGTCGGCATCGTCGCCGAACCCGGCGTCGGCAAGAGCCGCCTCTGCCACGAGTTCGCCGAACGCTGTCGCGAGCGCGGGATCGAGGTCTTTGAGTGTCAGGCTCAGGCGCACGGGCAATCGATCCCCTTCATGCCCGTGTTGCAGATGCTGCGCTCATATTTCGGCATCGCCGACGGCGACCCGGAGCGGATCGTGCGCGAGAAAATCGCCGGCCGCGCCCTGCTGCTCGATCCCGACTTCGCCGAGGACCTGCCGCTGCTCTTCGACTTCCTCGGGGTCCCCGACCCGCACCGACCACTGCCGCAGCTGAGCGCCGAGGCGCGCCAGCGGGCGCTGCGCTGCGCCGTCTGCCGTCTCGTGCGAGCGCCCAACCGGCGCAGCTCGATCGTCGCCCTGGTCGAGGACCTGCACTGGATGGACGAGGGCAGCGCGACCCTGCTCGGCGAGCTGATCTCCTCGGTCGAGGGGACCAAGACCCTGGCGATCGTCAACTTCCGCCCCGAATACAACGCCGGGCGATGGGCCGGAGCGAGTACCTATCGCGGCATCTCGCTCGAACCGCTGGGGCCCGGCGGCAGCCGCGAGCTGCTGCGCGATCTGGCCGGCGAGGATCCCTCACTCGACGGGCTCGCCGACCTGATCCACGAGCGCACCGCCGGCAACCCCTTCTTCACCGAGGAGATCGTCCGCGGCCTGGCCGAAGCCGGCAACCTCGAGGGAGAGCGCGGCGCATACCGGCTGGCGCGGCCGGTGGAGGACGCCGGTGTGCCGGCGAGCGTGCAGACGGTCCTCGCCGCCCGCATCGACCGGCTCGGCCCGATCGCAAAGCAGCTGCTGCAGGCCGCCTCGGTGACCAACAAGGAGATCGACGAGCGGGCGCTCGGCATGGTCTCCGGGCAGAGCGAGAGCGAGGATTACCGGGCGGCGCTCTGCGAGCTGACCGACGGCGGCTTCCTCTTCGAGACCGAGGTCTACCCCGAACGGGTCTTCTCCTTCCGCCACCCGCTGACCCGCGAGGTCGCCTACAACACCCAGCTGGCCGATCAGCGGGCGGCGACCCATGCGGCAACCGCCCACGCCCTGGTCGTGCTCAACCCCGACCGCCACGACGAGCTGGCCGCACTTATCGCCAACCACATGGAGGCGGGCGGCGAGAGGCTCGAGGCCGCGCGCTGGACCGGGCGAGCCGCCTACTGGGCCGGGAGCAGCCGGCCCCAGGACGCGCTGCGGCTCTGGCGCAAGGTCATGGAGCTGATCGAAGGAGTGGAGGAGAGCGAGGAGACAACCGCGATGGCGATGATGTCACGCCTGCTGCAGCTCGACTACGCCTGGCGCCTCGGCATGGACAAGGAAGAGGAAGCCCGCCTGGTTGCCGAGGCTGAGGAGATCGCGACCGAGACCGGCGATCTGCGCTCACTCGCCCTGCTGCGCACCGCGACCTCGACCCGGCCGGGCATGCCCCACCACGCCGATGCCTGGCTCGCGGCGGTCGCCGAGACCAATCATCTCGCCGACGAATCGGGCGATCTGCACCTGCGCATCGCGATTCGCGCCGCCGGCTCCTACGCCCACCTCTGCGCCGGTGACTTGGACGGCTTCGACCGGGCGCTCGACGAAGTGCTCGAGTTGGCGGGCGATGACCGGCGCGCCGGGGCCGGAATCGTGATCGGCAGCCCGGTTGCCTGGGCGACGATGGCGAAGGGACTGGTGCTGCGTGAGCGCGGCCGGCTTGAGGAGGCGGAAAGGCAGTTCAACGCGGCGCTTCAGATCGCCACCGAGGAGGGCGATCCGGAGATCGCCAGCTGGACCCGCAGCAACCAGTCGCTGATGCTGGCGATGCGTGGGGACCTCGATGCCGCGATCGCGGCCGCCAGGCGCAACTGCGCGCTGACCGAGCGGCTTGGCGACGTCTTCTCGCGCAGCCTCGCCCTCTCGAATCTGGGCGGGGCGCAGATCGCTGCCGGCGAGTACGCGGACGCGCTCGACGCGCTCGAAGAGGCCGAACGCGTCTACCGCGCGGCGGTCAGCGATGGCGACGAGATGGAGGCCTGGCGCGGCGCCCTGCGCTCCGAGGCGTTGACCGGGGTCGGCCGCGCCGAGGAGGGACTGGAGCTGGCGAAGTGGGCAACCGAGATCGCTCGCGAGCGCGGCATGCTCTGGTCGCTGCCTCTCGCCCTGCAAGCCGCGGCGATCGCCCGCACCGCGCTCGGCCGCGACGGTGCCAGGGAGGCGCTCGACGAAGCGGCCGAGGTGGCCAGGGGGACCGGCGCGATGATCAGCCTGGAAGCAGTGGAAACGACGCGGGCGACGCTCGGCGCCCTGCGCTAGGAAGAAAAGCCGCTCAGATCCCCATGGCGCGAGCCACGATCCGGTCCATCACCCGGTCGGGCAGGAGCCGGGACAGCAGCGCCTGGCCACGGGCATCGGCGCCGACCAGGTACCGCGTGCGGGGACGACCGGCAGTGAGCGCGTGCTGCACCGCGTTGGCCACCTTCTCGGGCGGGATGCCGCGATCGGCGGTACGCCGCACGGCGGCCCGAAAGCTCTTGATCGTCTCGCCGTAGAGCTCCTCCTGAGCCGCCGGGGCCCGCCCGGCGAGCTCGTCGGCGACGCCCTCCCCCCGCTGCCAGATCGGCGTGTCGATCGAGCCCGGCTCGATCGCGACCACGTCGATCTTCCACGGCCGCAGCTCCTGGCGCAGGCAGTCGACCACCGCCTCGATCCCGTACTTCGAGGCGTGGTAGGGAGCGCCGAACGGCATCGCCATCCGCCCGCCGATCGAGCTGAGGAAGACGACTCGACCGCGGGCGGTGCGGATCAGGGCCAACATGGCCTGCGTCACCGCGACCTGCGAGACGAGGTTGACCTCGAGCTGCTTGCGCAGATCGTCGAGCGGAATCGTCTCCAGTGGCGACATCACCGCCATGCCGGCGTTGTTGACAAGGCCGTCGAGTCCGCTTCCCCCCACCGCTTCGCCGATGCGCTCGGCCGCCGCGGCGATCTGGTCCGCCTCAGTCACGTCGAGCATCAGCGGCACGAGCCGCTCGGAAGCGGCGTCGCGCAAGCTCGCGGCGTCCTCCTCCTTGCGAACGCCGGCAAAGACCCGCCAGCCCTCGGCGTCCATGCGCAGCGCGCTCGCCCGGCCGATGCCAGTCGAAGCGCCGGTTATGAGCACGGATTTCACCCGAGCCAGCCTAACCGACCCGTTCGGGCTAGCGCGGCCTTTCGGCGACGTAAGTTAGGAAACCAACGTCCTCGGTCTTCTCGTAGGGAGGCATGGTCCCATCGGCGCTGAGGACCCTCAGGTCACCGCACACAGTCTTCACACGGAAGCCACAGTCAGTCAAATCGTCGTAAAGCTCTTTGAAGTCAAATGCATAGAGCTCGAGGGGCTTGAACATCTCTGACCGCCGGAACATTTCCTCCTTCCCCTTTACCGGCGGCGCGTTCTCGGCAAACGACCACTCGACGAGCGAGTCTTCGATTGCACTGGGGAAGCCGATGAGGTCCGTCCCCGGGTACATGACGTCATCGCGCGCCTTCTGCCAGTAGACAAACGGGTCGGCAAGGATCTCCCGTTGGTTGCGACGCATGTACTCGTAGTTTCGCTCATCGATGATCAAACGTCCCCCGGGACGGAGAACATCCCAAAACGATTCCAGCGCCTGACGTCGCCTCTCCTCTGACAGAACCAGGCAGAGCGAGTTGCCCAGGACCAACACAGCATCAAAGCGAGGGTTGCCGCGCAGGGAGAGCTGCTCCCAGCGGGAGAATTCGAGATCCAGCGGGACCTTTTTACGAGCGGCGAATTCTTTGGCCCGATCCGCCAATCTCGAATCGACCTCGTTCGAGGTGACGGAATAGTTCATCGATAGAAGGTTTACGCTGTCTATCCCAGAGCCAGCCGCCGCATCGAGCACGTTGTCATTCGGCTCCAACACGCTCTGCATGAACCGTCGATAAGCACCACCCTCCAGCCAGCGGATCTCCGGCGCCACGTAGTCGTCCCACTGGTCGATCAGAGACGCACTCCCCATTTCGACCCCGGGTGCGTCGTCATTTAGAAGCGACGACTCTTTCCGAACGGCAGCCATAAAGGCGCGGAGCGAGTCGTAGTCCGGGCCAGCCGCGACATCGCGCTTGACTCGCAGCTTGATCGCGACCTCGTCATCGTCCCGGTCGCCTTGACCCGTGAACAGCACGGCGAACCGCGTCCAGAGGGCTACGTCATCAGCGGTCTTTAGCTCGTGTTCTTTCCGGATCTCAGCCAGTGCCGCTGTGCTGATCGTCCGGAGCTCGACTTCGTTTTTTTCATGCCACTCCACGAACCTTCGATAGTCCGGGGCCGTCTCGCGATTGAACCACTCGTCCTCGAGCATCTTTCTGTCGAGGGCCAGCACCCGGACATCTTGTGATGGGATGCCGTTTTCACGTCTTTGTTTGAGCGATTTCGCGTGCGCTTCCAGGAACCATGAGTAGTCGGACCAATACTGGGATGGTGCGTGACTATCGACCCCAGTGTAATCACCTTCTCCAAGTTCAAAGAACGTTCCGATCCAACCCTGGAGTTGCTCTGGGGAACTGACCGTGTAGGTGTCGTGCTGAAATCCGTCGACAATGTCCCTCGCTTCAACAAGTCGATCAAGGATCATTTGTATGTAGAGAGGACGACCGGGACTCAGCGTGGCGTGATCGGCGATCTCCCGAATTATTCTCACACCTTTTCGAAAGCCACGCATACGTACCGTGTAGGCCACCCCATAGCCAAGAACGGCCGCGATAATTCCCCCAAAAATCTCTCCCCCGGCTCCGTGCCCCGCGAAGTGGAGACGCTGACCAAGCAGTGCGTATAGGGTCACAAAAGCGGCTGGGACCACCGCCTCGCGCGCAAAAGGGATCGTGTCCAAGAGGCGAACGGTTCGCTGGGCACCAATTTTTATTGGCAGCCAATATTTGGAAAACCGTGATTGCCAGGACGTTTTCGCTGACGACGGAAGGCTGATCGTTGGAGTCATAGGTATCGACTTCAACGAGAGGCCTGGTTCAGAACTTTCTGAGTATCGATATAGACATCCGTCTACTCAGACGAAGCGAGGGAACTCGGCGAGAGTCAGCGTCGACTGGCTCGGTGGCGCTCGAGCTCGGCCACCATCAGCTTGGTGTGGAGGGCGGCAATCAGGTCTTGAAGTGGCTGGGCGCCGGTTTCGAGCATCTCGACCACGCGCTCGGGTGAGACCTCGCCGGCGAGGCGCTCCATCACCATGCCGACCTCCTCGCGGACCAGCTCTTCGAGCGGCCTTCTTGTAGCGCAGGGTGTCGTAGACGGTGAAGCCGATCTGCTCGTCGTAGCCGCCGGCGCGGAAGCGGCTGATCGCCTCGATGATCTTGATGTCGGAGGGCGAGTAGCCGCGGCTGTTGGGGCTGAGCACCTCGATCTCCTCGAGGCGGTCGAGGACCTCCTTGGGGATGCCGTAGCGCTCGCGCACCTCGGCGGCGCTGGTGCGGGTGCGCTCGCCGGCGAGGGCGCGGTCGAGGATGCGGTCCTCGAGGTCGACCAGGGCGCGAGCCCGCTCGGGGTCCTCGTCGAGCACCGATTTGATCGCCTTCAGAGGCATGAAGCGCTCCTCCTGCAGCTGCTTGATCAGCTTGATCCGATCGACGAACTCCGGTGGGTAGTAGGCCATGTTGCGGCTGGTCTTGACCGGCTCCGGCAACAGCCCCTCCCGCAAGTAGTGCTTGATCGTCGGCGCCGGCACCCCCGAAGCCTCCGCCAACTCCCCCATCCGCAGCAGCGTCACTATCCGGCCGACGGGCCGAAAACGTGTCGATATGTCCCGTCTTCGGCCTCGGCAGTCATACGCGGAAGGTGGTCGCGCCGTCGGCGCTGGGGCCGGCGGCGGCGCCGGACTCGAGCATCGCGGCGATCTCCTCGTCGGAGTAGCCGGCCTCGCGCAGGACCTGCTCGGTGTGCTCGCCGAAGGCGGGGGCGGGACGAGTGGGGTCGGCGGGGGTGCGGCTCAGCTTCACCGGGTGGCCGAGCTGGCGGACCGTGCCGAGGCCCGGCTGCTCCATCTCGACCACCATCTTGCGCGCGCGGACCAGCTCGGAGTCGAGCGCCTCGTCCATCTCGAGCACCGGCTCGATGCAGCAGTCGTGCTCGTCGTTGAAGGCCTTCCACTCGTTGCGAGTGCGGGAGCGGAAGACCTCGGCCACCTTCTCCCATGCCTCGGAGCCCAGGCGCCTCGAACTGGACCTCGATCAGGTCGGGACGCTCGACCCCGTTGCAGAAGGCGGCCCAGAACTTCGGCTCGAGCGCACCGCAGCTGATCCAGCCGTCGCTCACCTCATACGGCAGGTAACAGAGCAGGCCGCCGGCGAGCTGCTGCTCGCCGCGCTTGGGCACCTCGCCGTCGCAGAAGTAGCGGCCGGCGACCATCGCCAGCCAGGAGAGGGCGCCATCGGCCATCGAGATGTCGACCATCTGACCCTCGCCGGAGCGCCGGCGCTCGTGCAGAGCCGCCATCACGCCGAAGGCGGCCATCAGGGCGCCACCGCCGAGGTCGGCGATCTGGCCGCCGGACTGCACCGGCGGCCCGTCCTTGGCGCCGGTCAGGCCGAGCAGGCCGACCAGGCCGAGGTAGTTCATGTCGTGGCCGGCGCGCTGGGTGTAGGGGCCGTCCTGGCCGTAGCCGGTGATCGCGCAGAAGACGACGCCGGGGTTGGCCTCGCGCATGCGCTCGTAGCCGACACCGAGCCGGTCGAGTACGCCGGGCCGGAAGCCGTCGAGGACGACGTCGTGCTGCGCGACCAGGCGCAGCAGCGCCTCCCGCCCGCGGTCGCTCTTGAGGTCGAGCCGGACCGAGCGCTTGCCGCGGTTGAGCGAGAGGTAGAGCGCCGAGCGCGTGCCGAGCTCCTGCTGCTCGTCGGTGCCGTAGTAGGGCGGCGCCCAGCGGATGTAGTCGCCCATGCCGGTGTCCTCGACCTTGAGCACCTCGGCGCCGAGGTCGGCCAGCAGCAGCGAGCAGAAGCCCCCCGGCAGCAGCCGGGTCAGGTCGAGGACCTTGACGTCGCTAAGCGGCAGAGCGCTCACGCTTGGGCACTCCCAGCAGCTCACGCGCCTCGGCGACCGTGGCGGCGCGGCGGCCGATGTCCTCGGCCATCTGCCGTGCCTTGGCGATCAGGTCACCGTTGGAGCGGCACATCTCGCCGTTCGGCAGATAGAGGTTGTCCTCGACTCCGGCGCGGACGTTGCCGCCGAGGACCAGCGCCGCGCCGAGCAGCTTCCACTGGTCGCGCGAGATGCCGATCACCTGCCACTGGTTCTCGCCCTCGGCCCCGCCGGGGACCTGGTCGGACATGAAGGTGACGTTGCGGGGCGTCGGCCGGATGCCGCCGTTGACCCCCATCACCAGCGAGATCTGCAGCGGCGTGCGGTCGAGCAGGCCCATGTCGATCAGTGGGTCGAGGTTGGCGACGTGGCCGGCGTCGAAGCACTCGTGCTCGGGCTTGATCCCCAGCTCCTTCATCTCTGCGAGGAACTCGATGATCGTGTCGAAGCTGTTCTCGAAGACCGCCTTGAAGACGAAGTCCTTGCGCCGCGAGCTGTACTTGGCGTAGTTCATCGAGCTCATGTTGAGCGCGGCGACGTCGGGCTTCAGCTCACGCAGGTACTCGAGTCGCTTCTCGATCGGGATGCCGATCGCGCCGGTCGAGTAGTTGATGATCACGTCGCCGACCTCGGCCAGGATCGCCTCGGTGATCGCGCGGAAGTCATCGACCTCATACGAGGGGGTGCCGTCCGGTTTGCGGGCGTGGATGTGGAGCTGCGAAGCGCCCTCGTCGACCGCGCGCCGCGCCTCCGCCGCGTACTCCTCGGGCGTGTAGGGGATTGCCGGGCACTGATCGCGGTTGGCGATCACCCCACTGATCGAGCAGCTGATCACCACCGGATTGTCGAACGAGCTCATCTTCCACGCCCCCTTGGCGAGTTACCCGTGTATTTGACGGGAAAGTCGCCAAGCCCCCCGTCATACCGGCATCACCCCGTGGCGCTTCCTCGGCTTCTGGACTTTCTTGTTCCTCGCCATCTTCAGGGCGTTCGCGATCGTCGGCCTCGTCTCGCGCGGGTCGATCACGTCGTCGATCACGGCATTGCCGGCGGCGATGTAGGGGTCGATCTGCTCGCGGACCGCGTTCAGCATCGCCTCTCGGGTCGCCTCGGGATCGTCGGAGGCCTCGATCACCGAGCGGCCGATGATGTTGACCGCGCCCTCGGCGCCCATCACCGAGATCTCGGCTCCGGGCCAGGCAACGATCAGGTCGGGCTCATAGGCCTTGCCGCACATAACGTAGTAGCCCGCGCCGTAGGCCTTGCGCACGATCACGGTCACCTTCGGCACGGTGGCGCGGCTGACCGCGTAGAGCATCTTGGCCCCGTGGCGAATGATCCCGGCGTGCTCGACCTTGGCGCCGACCATGAAGCCGGGCACGTCCTGGAGGAATACAAGCGGGATGTTGAAGGCGTCGCAGAGGTTGATGAAGCGGGCGGCCTTGTCTGCCGAGTCGTTGTCGAGGATGCCGGCCAGCTGCTTGGGCTGGTTGGCGACGATCCCGACCGGCTGGCCGCCGAAGCGGGCGAAGCAGGTGATCAGCGTCTTGGCGAACTTCGGCTTGAGGTCGAAGTACTCGCCGTCGTCGACGATCTCGCTGATCACGTCGTACATGTCGTAGGGCTGGCGCGAGGAGTCGGGGACGATCTCCATCAGCTTCTCCGACTGGCGCTCGATCGGATCCGAGACGTCGCACAGCGGCGGCCTCTCTTCCCAGTTGGACGGGAAGAAGGAGAGGTAGGTCTTGATCGCGGCGATGCACTCCTCGTCGTCTTTGACCTCGAGGTCCCCCACGCCCGATTTGCGGCAGTGCACCTTGGCCCCGCCGAGCTCCTCCATCGTGATGTCCTCGCCGGTGACGGCCTTGGTCAGGTGCGGGCCGGCGAGGGCCATCGCGCCCTGGCCGGAGACCATCGGCACGAAGTCGGCGAGCGCCGGGATGTAGGCGGTGCCGGCGGCGCAGGGCCCCATCATCGCCGCCACCATCGGGATCACGCCCGACATCTCGACCTCCTCGCGGAAGAGGTGGCCGGAGCCGGCGAAGAGCGAGCCCGCGGCCTCCTGGATGCGGGCGCCGGCAGAGTCGAGCAGCCAGATGAAGGGCATCCGCTTGGAGAGCGCCATCTCGCGCAGGCGGGTGACCTTGAGCTCGCCGGTCATCCCCATCGAGCCGGCCATCACGGTGAAGTCGTAGGCGGCGACACAGCAGGGGCGGCCGTCGACGTCGCCCCAGCCGGTGATCACGCCGTCGGCCGGCGCGTCCTTGCCGTCCATCGCGCGCTGGGCGAAATGAGGGCGACCGTGGATGCCCATCTCGACGAACGTGCCCTCGTCGACCAACAGGGCGATCCGCTCACGGGCGGTCAGCTTGCCGCGCTCGTGCTGCTTGGCGATCTTCTCCTCGCCGCCGCCGAGCCGCGCCTTCTCACGGCGCTCATGCAGCTGCTCGGTCAGCTCCGTCAGCGGGGCGGTGCCCGGCAAGAGGTGCTTCTGCTCGACTTGCTCGGCCACTATCTGCCTTTCCACTGCGGGTCGCGTTTCTCGAAGAATGCGGTGACGCCCTCGACGATGTCCTCGGTGGTGAAGGTGAGCGAGAGCTGCGAGCGCAGGTAGTCGAGCGCGTCATCGACCGCCATGTCCTGCTGGCGGTACATCGCGTCGTGGCCGAGCCGCATCAACACTGGGCTCTTCGAGGCCAGCTTCGTCGCCCAATCGGCGACCGCGGCGTCGAACTCCGCCGCCGGAACCACCTTGTTGGCGAGCCCGTACTCGACCGCCTGCTCGGCGCTGAGCCGCTCGCCCAGCAGCATCATCTCGTTGACCTTCTTGCGCGGGACGTTGCGGTAGATGATCGCCATGATCATGTAGGGGAAGGCGCCGACGTTGATCTCCGGCGTGCCGAAGGTGGCGCCCTCTTTGGCGATCAGCAGGTCGCAGGAGAGGGCGAGCCCCATCCCCCCCGCCAGCACGTGGCCGTTGGCGGCGCAGAGGCTCGGCTTGCCGAGGCGCGGCATCAGCCGGAAGAACTCGAGGAAGAGGTCTGAGGCGAAGTGTTTGGCGACCAGGGGCAGGTCGGCGGCGAAACCGCCCAGATCAGCGCCGGCGCAAAAGACCTTGTCCCCCGCCCCGGTCAGCACCACCGCCCGCACCTCTTCGGAGTCGCGCGCCGCCTTCATCGCGTCGACCAGCTCGGTCAGCATCTGGCCGGAGAGCATGTTGCGCTTCTCCGGGTTGTTCAGCGTCACCGTGGCGACGCCCTCGGCGACCTCGTATTTGACGACCTCGTAGTCCATCGGCCGGGACCATAGCCGAACTGCGCTGAAAGTAGGAAGTGCTACTGTCCACGGCGGATTTCCGGCGGCCGCGCCGCCCATCACGAACCCGCGAACTAGGAGAGAGACAGTGGCGACCGCGACGACCAACGGCTCCAAAGTCATCAAGCCCGACCACGAGGCCGGGCGCAAGCACTTCATCTTCAGCCAGGAGCACGAAGACCTGCGCGAGTCGATGCAGTCGTGGGTGCAGAAGGAGCTGTGGCCGCACCGCAACGAGTGGGAGGACACCTACTGGGACTCGGCCGCGATGAAGCGCGCCGGCGAGCTCGGCTTCCTCGGCCTCTGCTTCCCCGAGGAGTACGGCGGACAGGGCGGCGACTACTTCTACTCCCTGGTCCGCGCCGAGTGCATGAGCTATTCCGGCTCGGGCGGCACCAACATGGGCTTCGCCGTCCAGAGCGACATGGTCCTGCCCCCGATCCACCTGCTCGGCACCGAGGAGCAGAAGCGCAAATACCTCGAACCGGGACTCAAGGGCGAGAAGGTCGGCTGCATCGCGATCACCGAGCCGGGCGCCGGCTCCGACGTCGCCGGCATCCGCACCACGGCGATCCTCGACGGCGACGAATACGTGATCAACGGCTCCAAGACCTTCATCACCAACGGTCCCCGCGCCGACTTCATCGTCCTCGTCACCAAGACCGACCCAAGTGCCCGCCACGAGGGCATCACGCTCTTCGTCCTGCCGCTGCGCGACGAGGAGGGCAACCACGTGCCCGGCTTCACCGTTTCGGCCGAGCTGGAGAAGATGGGGATGCACGCCTCCGACACCGGCGAGCTTTCCTTCGAAGACGTCCGCGTGCCGGCCGACGCCGTGCTGGGCGAAGTCGGCAAGGGCTTCTACCACATCGCCTGGGAGCTCCAGGGCGAGCGGCTGGTCGCCGCCGCCGGCTGCCACGCGGGTGCGGAGCGGATGATCGAGAAGACGATCGAGTACGCCAAGGAGCGCGAAGCCTTCGGCCGCCCGATCGGCAAATTCCAGGCCCTGCGCCACAAGATCGCCGAGATGGCGACCAAGACCGAGGCCGCCAAGCAGTTCACCTACGCAACGGCCTGGCGCTTCGCCAACGGCGAGTACCCGGTGCGCGAGATCACGATGGCCAAGCTTTACGCTTCCCGCATCTGTTGCGAGGTGGCAGACGACGCCGTGCAGATCCTCGGCGGCTACGGCTACATGAAGGAGTACGAGATCGAGCGCGCCTACCGCGACGTCCGCCTCAACCGAATCGGTGCCGGCACCGACGAGGTCATGCTCGACGTGATCGGACGCAGCTACGGGCTGTAGAAAAAGGTCTCGGCGCGATTGATCGATTGACCCACGGATTCGGTGGGCAATCGATCAAACGTCGCTGAGGGCCCACCTCGCGGACGGGAGTGACGCGTCTCCCTAGTCCAGCGGCAGGCAGATCGCGCAGAAGTCCTCGCCGAACGGGGTGAGGACGATGCTGCGGCGCACGGTGCGGGCCGTGCGCCCGCCCTTCTCGAGGGCGTCGGTCACCTCCGTTTGGGCCTCCAGCACCTGGTAGCGGCGGGCGTCGCGCAGCGCCTCGCGTGAGAACCAGACGAGCCCCAGCCGGTTGAGGTTGTTGAGGTAGGCGTAGACGCGGTCGGCGTGGCGGCAACCGGCCTCCTCGGCGATCATCGTGCAGCCCTGGGCGACCAGCTCCGAGGCGAACGGCAGACCCGCCCGCACGTCGACGGAGGGCTGCTCGCCCTCCCGGGCCAGGAAGCGCAAGATGCGCGCCTCATCCGGCGCCAGGGCGTCGAGGATCCGCATGTAGGCAGGGTGGGAATCAACGTCGACGCTGACGTCGGCCGAGCGGCGCAGCAACTCCTCACCGCGACTGCGCAACGCTTCCGCCGAGGAATCACCGGACGGCTGCGAGCGCGTGCTTTCCTCGACCCCAATCAGCTCGCGCAGGTAGGCGCGCAGCTCAGCGGTCGTCTCCTGGACCGCGTCCGCGGTTGACTCGCCCTGGGAGGCGGCGCGCACCACCCGCGAGGCACCCTCGACATAGGCGTTGGCGATCTCCGATGCCCCCTGCCGGGCCATGTTTGCGGCGATCCGGGCCAGACCGGGAGCCGCCTGCAGCAGCTCTTCGACTGCCTGCTGCCCGCTCGCGGGCGGCGTCCGCGGCCGCCCCTCCGCCTCTCCCCTGTCGTCGTCGAAGCTCATCCGAAGATCGCCAGGTGTAGCAGTCCCGCGCCGAATCCGAGCACGGCCCCGTGCAGGTAGAGCAGCCACTCGTCCTCGCGCATCGCCGTGCGCAGCATCTCCGAGAATTCGGGCGGCCCCATCGCCCGCACCTGCGTGGCGACGAACTCGCGCACGCCGCTGCGCTGCCTGGCGTTGAACTCCTCGTCGGCGAGCGGGGCGACCGCGTAGTCGGCGGCCTCGGCGGCGAGCGAGGTGCGGATCGTCTCGTAGTCGCGACTGCCGACCGCGACGCGCACCGCCGAGCGCGCCCGGCCGAGCGCCCGGTCGATCGCGGGTCGCAGCGAGTCCTCGATCAGCTGCCGGGTGCGGTCCGAGTTCGGCCCGTGCATCAGGTCCTCGGCGACGTTGGTCATCGTCACCACGTCCTCGGCAATGATGTCGGCGTAGACCCCGGCCACCTCGGGCTGGCGCTTGAGGAAGAGCCCTTGGACCTCGAATGGCCCGACCCGCCGCGGGCGCACCGGCTCGAAGATCATGCGGATGCCGAGCAGGTTGGTCGTGTAGCCGATCAGCACGCCGGCGATCGGCAGCACCCACCACTGGGTCAGCACCTCCTGGGTGAAGAAGGCGGTCGGGATGCCAAGCAGGAGGCCGAAGAAGAAGCCGAAGTTGACGATGAAGCGCAGCTCCTTGCGGCCGACCTCGAGGAAGATCCGGTTGGCCAGCGCCGGATTGGCCTCGAGCCGGCGGATAACCATCAGCTTGACGTCGATCAGCTCATCGGCGTGGGTGCCGATTTCGTCGGTGATCGTGCGCACGATTTGCGGCAGTTGCTCCTCGACGCGAGCGTGAACGGCGGCGCGCACGCGCGGCGGCAGGTCATGCCAGAGCTGCGGGCGCTCGCGCTCCATGATCCGCTCGACCACGTCGTAGATCTCGCCGCGCGCCGTCTCGAGGATCTGCTCGGCGATCGCCTCGGGGTCGAGCTGACGGTAGAAGTCGCCGGGGCTGCCCAGCTTCGAGATCCCTTTGTCGACCGCGATCGAGCCCATCTTCGCCGCCCGCGAGGGGACGATCCCCTGCCAGCCGAGGCCGCCCTGGCCGAGGCCCGGGATCTGCTGGATGCGCCGCGGCATCACGTTGGCGAGCGGTGCCAGGCCCGGCACTTTGATCCCGGCGAAGCGCACCGGGTAGAAGAGCATCCAGACCCCGCTGAGGTTGGTGACGTAGCCGATCGCCCCGGTGAAGAGCGGGATCGTGATCAGGCTGAGGGTCGTGTGGTCCATAGCTTTTGAGGGATGATGTGCCGCGAGGCACGATGACCGTAATCAAGGACACGGGAACGCGCGCAACGCTGCCGCCATTCGGTAAGGAGCATGAGGAGCTGCGCGAGACCGTCCGCCGCTTCGTCGTCAAGGAGATCGCGCCCAACGTCGACGAGTGGGAGGCGGCGCGCGAATTCCCCCGCGAGCTCTACGCGCGCTGCGCCGAGCTTGGCTTTCTCGGCCTCAAGTTCCCCGAGGATCTCGGCGGCCAGGGAGGCACCCACCTGCACGACGCGATCTGGGTCGAGGAGCTGGCCCGCTCCGGCGGCTCCGGCGGCGTCGCCGCCGGCCTCAACGCCCACACCTCGATCGCGATGCCGCCGATCTTCAACTTCGGCACCGAGGAGCAGAAGCAGCGCTGGCTGGTGCCCGGCATCGCCGGCGAGAAGATCGGCGCGCTGGGAATCACCGAGCCCGGCGCCGGCTCCGACGTCGCCGGCATCTCCACCTTCGCCGAGAAGGTCGACGGCGGCTACGTCGTCAACGGCTCGAAGACCTTCATCACCAACGGCGTCCGCGCCGACTTCCTCGTCTGCGCGGTGAAGACGACCAAAGAGGGCGGCCACGGCGGCATCTCCTTCCTCGTGCTCGAGCGCGAGATGCCCGGCTACGAGGTGGCACAGAAGCTGGAGAAGATGGGCTGGCACTCATCCGACACGGGCGAGCTGGCCTTCACCGACGTCGAGGTGCCCGAGGAGAACCTGCTCGGCGGCGAGAACGAAGGCTTCAAGCTGATCATGGCCAACTTCGCCTGGGAGAGGCTGCTGATGGCGATCGGCGCCGTCGGCGCGATGCAAAGGCTTATAGAGACCACCGTCTCCTACGCCCTCGAGCGCGAAGCGTTCGGCCGCCCAATCGGCAAGTTCCAGGCGATCCGCCACCAGGTTGCCGAGATGGCCACCAAGGCCGAGGCCTCCCGCGCCCTCACCTACAACTCCCTCCGCCTCTTCCACGAAGGCCAAAACTGCATCCAAGACGTGACCATGGCCAAGCTGGTCACCCAGCGAGCCGTCCTGGAGATCGCCGACCAGTCCCTCCAGATCCACGGCGGCTACGGCTACATGCGCGAGTACGGCATCGAGCGTGCCGTCCGCGACGCCCGTCTGGGGCCGATTGGCGGCGGGACGGACGAGGTGATGAAGGAGATCCTCGGCAAGCTGATGGGGTTGTGACGAAGCTAGGTCGGCGTCGCTCACCCGAGTGTCGATAGCACCACCGATTCGAGCAGCTCGCGGGGCCGCGAGTGGTCATCAGCCCCGGAGGCCTCGCAGGAACGCACGAACTGTCGCCACCGCCTCCTGCCTGAGTCTGGCTGCGTTCTCCTCATTGCCAGGGCGAGTCAGGAAGGCGGCGTAAGCGCTTGGACCGTCCTGGTCGACGTCGGCGAAGCGCTCTTCGAGGAGGACAAGCGCCTCCGCGATCTGCTCACGGCCGGCGATCGGGCTCACGCGGGCGCGAACGCCCGCGTGCTCAGGACCGTCTTCCGCGTTCAGCAGCGTAAAGACGAGGTCGTAAGCGTCCTTGTTGTCGTGGCGGTCTTGGAAGGCGAAGATCTTCAACGCGGTGTAGGTGAGGATGTTCGCCACTCGGACAGAGACTCGAGAGCGGCCACCTTCGTCGAGTCGCTCGCCCTCCAGTTCGATCTCGACAAAGTCCTCCCGCACCAGTTGGGCCCCGCGGATGTTGAAGGCAGCGAACTTGGCTCCTGCGCTCTCGCCTTTCGGCTTGAAGATCCGCCCGGGCTCGACCTGATCCGTCTCGCAGAGGAACTCGATCTTGACGCTCACGCCCTCAACCTCCCGGGTCCATTGGAAGCTCGGTTCGCTCTGCTTGAAGTCCGACTTCTTGAGGTTCTCCTGCAGAGTCAGGGTGATCAATGCCCGCTCGCAGCGCTCGGTCGTCGCCTCGTCGTATTCGTCATAGCGGCGACGCCTGCTCAAAACCCGATCACCTCCTTACGCAGGACCTCAGCCTGCTCGCGCCCCCGGCGCGGGTCGTGCAGCAGATCGATGTAGAGACGGAAGGGGTTCGCTACCCAAGCCCATTTCCGCCGTTGGCGGAACATCAGCGGTCCGTCGTCGTCCGCCTGCAGGAGTTCGACGTTCTGGCCGGTCTCAGCCTTTTCCATGCCGAATTCCCCAAGCACCCGGTCAGCCATGAGGTGGGCGCTGACCCATACCTCGACAATCGGAAGGGCCGAGACGAAGGGCGCGACCAGGCTCGCAGCGCCGGCTCCGGTCAGCGCGTAGTCAATCTCTCTGTCCTCGAGCGCCTTGGCGACGCCACGGATGAGAGCTTTTGGCGATTGGGCCAGTCGGAAAGCGGGCGTCCTCAGCCGCCCGACAGCCGTCTCCTCGGCGAGCAGATCCAAGAGACCAGCCGGATCGGTCAGCGTCCGAACCTTGCCGGGGCCGCGCCCCTCTGCCCTCACCAGCCCTTCGTCTTCCAGCCGCACAAGCACCCGATGTGCCAGGCCGCTGGAAACATCTGCACGCGTGGCCAGCTCGCGAACCTTCCATCCGTGTTTGGGTTCGAGCAGCAGGGCCTGAACCGCGACGCCCGTCTTGCCGGAGAGGCGAGCTTTCGGCGGCGCATTCGCCGGCACTTTTAGACGGCCTCGCTCAGGATGCCCTTCCAGGCGCATCCACAACCCGGGCAACCGGAGGTCGGCGTTCCCGAGGCCATCGACGATGCCGATCCCGTGGTCGACGAGGATCCTTCGCGCGTCGGCCGTCATCTCCTCGGCGATCGCGATAACCGGCGCATCCCGTTCTTCGGCAAGAGCGATGACCTGCCGGGCGGCGGCGGCATTGAGGCGCTTCCTCGCATCGATTACCACCGAGGTCTTCGATCCCGCATAGCGGACCACGGCGTCGGTCACTCGGCCAGGCCGCCCGCTCGCCTTCCGTGGAATCACCTCGACATCCGGGAGGCCGCCGAGAAGCCGTCCAACCCGAGCGTCGAAGCCTCCCTCTATTTTTACTTGAAGATCATTCTTCACAACACCTGTGAATATAGCTCATCCAGTGAATAAGGTTCGATCTCCTCGCGACATGAGGAACGTCGGCCTCTACTTCCTCGTTCTACTCACCGTCCTCACCGGTGGAGCTATGGCGCACTCGGCGGCAGCCGGCTCCAGCGATCGGAGCGCGACAACCGGCGGTGCCCTCGTTCCCCGCCCGCACGTCATCAAGCGATTGATCCCCTTCGGCCCGAAGCGCAAGCGGCAGATGGCTGCCTACTCGGAGCGGCACTACGGGGAACGCACCTGGCGGCTTACGCACCCTCGGGTGATCGTCGAGCATTGGGCGGAAGCCGGCACTGCCGCCTCGGTCTACAACACGTTTGCGCCCGACCATCCCGACCCGGAGCTGCACGAGCTGCCCAACGTGTGCGCGCATTTCGTCGTCTCGGGGTCGGGGCGGATTTACCAGCTGGTCTCGACGCGGGTTCGCTGCCGGCACACGGTTGGGCTCAACTGGACCGCGATCGGGATCGAGCACACGGGCTTCAGCGATGCGGAAGTGCTGGGCAACCCGCGCGAGATGCGCGCTTCGCTGGCGCTGACCCGCTACTTGCGCTGTCGCTTCCAGATCAAGCTGCGCAACGTGATCGGCCACAACGAGAGCCTCTCTTCGCCCTACCACCGTGAGCGGGTCGCGAGCCTGCGCCGGCAGACCCACGGGGACTGGCGCCACGCCTCGATGCAGACCTACCGCCGCCGGCTGAACCGGCTCGGTGGCTGCTGAGCGTCACCGCGAGTTCCATCGCTGAGAGATCCAGGCGACTATCTGGGGCCAGAAGCGCAGCAACAGGACGATCGCGACCACGGCAACGATTGCGACCCAGCTTCCCTTCGAGGCTTCGCGGAAGAGCAGGTGGCGACCGAAGGCGAAGAGCGGCAAGCGTTCGATGGTAGAGCGGCCCGACTTCGTAGCATCAGGCGGGTGATCTACCTGCTCAGACACGGCGACGCGGAGGAAGGCCTCGGCGATGACGCGGCGCGACGCCTCACGCCCAAGGGCGAGCGCCAATCGCGCCTCGCCAGCAAGGCTCTGGCCACGCTGGCGATCGCTCCCGACGCCTGCCTGACCAGTCCCAAGGTCCGCGCCGCCGACACCGCCAAGCTCGCCTGCGAGGCGCTTGGCCTCGAGCCGGAGATCGCCGAGCAACTGCGCGGTGGCCCATTCGACTCGGTCGACCTTGCTGTCGGCCGCGGCGACGTCCTCCTCGTCGGCCACGAGCCGGACTTCTCTTCCGAGGTCGCACGACTCACTGGCGCCAGCGTGAAGCTGCGCAAGGGCGGCCTGGCGATCGTCGATGGCAGCACCCTGATCGCCCTGCTCCGCCCCAAGGATCTGGCGGCGATCGCCGCCGCGGCGCCCACGAGCCGGCCCACTCCTTAAACGCCGGCGGGGCCCGGGATCGCTCCCGAGCCCCGCAGGACGAATTCGAGGTGGACGAACCTAGTCGTCGCGCCCGTGCTTCATGGTGACCTCGTAGGTGCGGTTGTCACCGTGCTGCTGGGTGTAGAACCAGCGCCACTTCTTGTTGTCGAGATTGGGGACGTCAGCACCGAGGACACCGTCGGTGCCGGTATCGCCGTCGGAGACGTGCAGTCCCGTGATCTCGTTGTCACCCTCGTTGCTGCCGAAGCCGCCGTTGGCGGCGTCGAGCGTCGCCGATGGGTCGCGGCCCTCAGCCAGCCAGCGAACCGGCAGCCTGCCTTTCGAGTAGTCGCTGCCGACATTCCAGACGAACGCCGAGTCGAGGGCGTTGCGCTGACCGTGCAGCGTGTCGCCCGCGTCCTCGCCGAACGTGACCAGGTCACGCGAGAGGAACGCGACGTTGTCGAGGCCGCTGTGGGCTTCGTCGCAGAGATAGAGCATCGAGAGGGTGCCGGTGTTGGCGCTCGCCCCGCTCTGACTCACCTTCATGATCGAGCCCCAACCGCCCGCGGCGCCGTTCTCGGGGCTGGTCGCGTTGGTGTCACCGGTCTCCGCGAAGAAGAACTTCGTGAAGTGCGAGCCCGGCTGGAACAGCCCGTTCTCCGGCCGCTTGAACGGCGTCGCTTTGGTCGCCTTGGCGAGATCGATTGCGACGAACGGCGCGTTGCCATCGACCGCTGTGTCGTGGATCGTCACCCAGCGGATTTTGAACGTCTTGCCGTAGGTGTGCAACGCCAGCTGATCGGGGCTGTTGAGCGCTTCCTGGCTGGCGAAAGTGATCGGTTCGCCGCCTTCGTTCAGCACCTGCAGCGCCTGGAGCTTGCCGTTCTGGAGGTCACCCGGATGCTTGGGGACGTAGCGGTAGATGAAGCTGTTCGGTCGCTTCGCCGTCGTCCCCGGCTTGCTCGAGCCGCCGACGTCCTCGACGATCCAGATGTTGCCGTCGTCGTCGTTCTGGATTCCCTCGTAGCCGCCGCGCCCGAGCGCGCCGGAGACATCGGTCACGGCGGAGGGGAAGTTCGGCGTCGCCGCGTAGGTCGGCGCACCGGTGTTCTCAGCCGTCAGCAGCAACCGCTTTGCCCACGGGTCCCAGGTCGAGCCGTCGATCGGCGCGATCGGTTTGCCGTTCACGTCGGTCGTGGCGAGCAGCGTCACCCGGTGCTCGGCATTGGCGTCGAGGTTGATGCGGGTGATGTCGGCGGCACCGCCAACGCCGCTCTCGTGCCCCTGGAAGAGGAAGTGGCTGCCGTAGTCGTAGCCCGGGTCCGCTCCGTCCAGGCCGTGCTTGAAGACCAGGTAGGTGTTCTTGTCGGGCTCGGTCTTGTGTGCCTCTTTGGTGGGATTGGCGGGAATCGGCACCATCTGGGGAAAGCCGGCGGAATTGAGCACGTCGTTGTCGTAGCCGTAGAAGGAGGTCAGCGGCGAGCCGTTCTCCATCAGGGTCGAACCCTGGGCGACGGTCGTCTGCGTGAGCTCCGGCGAGAGCCTGCTTGCCGGCGCGTATCCGTCCGACCGCGTGTTGGCACTGGGCACGCTGGTCAAGTTCAGCCCGCCCGACGGCGAGGCCGCCACGTTTGCCGCGAACACCGCGCTCAGCGACAGTGCGCCGCCGGCGAGCAGCGCAACCACCTGCTTGCGTCGTATCACCTGCATCTCCTTTTCGAGTGACACCGGCTTGTCCGGTAACTGGTGAGGCGACGCTAAAAAGCCAGACGCCGCAGCCGGTTAACGAGGTGCGACCTCGATGTGTCGATCCTGAGTCGATTCCGTTGCCATCGCGTGAACAAGCGTTGAAACGTCGAGTAGGGTCTCCTCGACCTATCCGACGCGGGGAGAAACGAGGGGTTAGATGGCGTACGAAATGCAGCTCCGGGGAAGCCAGGACAAAGTGAAGATCCGCAGCCCTTGGGCAGCGGCGCTTCTGCCGTACATCACTCTTGGCATCTATCACCTGGTCTGGTGGTACAAGATCAATCGCGAGCTGCGCGACTACGGCAAGGCCAAGGGATACGACCTCGGCCAGAACCCGACCAATTCGACGCTCGCGCTCTTCCCAGGCGGAATCATCGTCGTGCCCGCCTTGATCACCTACTGGCGCGGGACCAAGCGCGTCATGGGCGCCTCGAAGGTCGCCGGACTGGCGCCACTCAACGGCTGGATCGCAATCATCCTGTTCGTGGTTCTCTCACCGGCGCTGTGGTTCTACGTCCAGTCCGAACTGAACAAGGTCTGGCAAGCAGACGCTGAGCCGGCCGAGGGCGAACTCGCGCCCCCCGCGCCCGCCGACGCGATGCCACCGCCGCTGCCCACCGAGACTGCGGTCGCCGAGCAGCCGCCGGCGACCGAGCCGCCGGCCGGCGACCCGCCGCCCGCGGGGCCGACCGCCTGAGAATGCCCGGGTAAAGATCAGCTGACCCTGAGTTGACAGCCGCCTCGGATTAGACATAGGTTCCGGTCAGCCGTGACAGATTCATCCGAAACCCCTGAGCCGGAGGCAACTCCCGAGTCGAAAACCTCCGCTCCGTCGGCAGCTGAGCCCGAGGGTTCCACTCCCAACGCCACCGAGCCTGATCCCAGTCCTGAGTCACCCGCTCCGGACTCCGCGGGCTCTGACGCACCCACCAGCACCCCACCAGGCTGGTATCCGGACCCAAACGCCGGCGGCGCGAACCTGATGCGCTACTGGGATGGCGGCGCCTGGACCGAACGCGTTCAAGGGGGGACCGAGGTCAGCACCACGCGGCGAACGGCCGATGAACGAAAGGTCATGCTCTCCCAGCAACTGCAGACAGCAGCGGCGCGCGGACTTCGGATCGAGTCGCAAAGCGATTTCCAGGCGGTCCTGGTCGAGGGCAAACCCGTCAACCACACCCTGCACGCAATCCTCACCATCTTCACCTGCCTGCTCTGGGGGATTGTCTGGGCGATCATTGCGGGCACCGGTGGCGAGTCGCGGCAAATGGTGGTGGTGGACGAGTTCGGCAATGTCCTCTGGCAGAAGCTCGGCAAGATCTAGCACTGCCGCCAGCGGAGTCCTGCTGGCAAGCGCGCTGTTGTCCGCCGCGACTCAGGAGCCCGCCGCCGGCGAGCCGCTGACGGTCTTGCGCCACCCTCTGCCCGACCTTTGCCCGATCCACAGGACGACCGGACGCAACTGTCCTGGCTGTGGGATGACCCGAGCTTTCGTGCTCCTGTGGCGCGGCCAGTTGAGGGAGGCGATCAGGTCGAACCCCTTGTCTCCCGTCGTCTTCATCGCGTTCATCTGTATCGCGATCGGTCGGTCCGTCCGTCCGAGCAAGGACAGTTCCGTTCCAGTCTCGTCCCGGCCCTCGACCCCACAGGAGTGAGAGACACGTGACATTTGGTGAAGCGATAAGCGACGGCTTCTCGAAGTACGCGACATTCAGCGGACGCACCTCGCGCTCCGGCTATTGGTGGTTCTACCTGTTCTACGTTCTCGTTCTATTCGGGGCGTCGATCCTCGACGCAGCCATCAAGAGCCCAATCCTGACCGGCCTCGCGGTGCTGGCCTTCTTTCTCCCAACCCTCGCCATCCTCATACGTCGCCTCCACGACACGGATCGCAGCGGGTGGTGGGTCCTAATCGGATTCGTTCCACTGATAGGAACCATCGTGTTGATCGTCTTCGCCTGCATCGATTCCGGACCGCCCAACAAGTACGGTGACGGGCCCGACGGGAAGGGCAACCTAAGCGTGACCTCACCCCTCGGGCAGACGATGCCGCCACCACCGCCACCGGCCCAGAGTCAGTCCCCAAGCGATATGCCCCCGCCGCAGCCCGAGCAGCGACAGGGAACAGAGCCGCCCTCAAGCCCGCCGCCCGCCGGACCGGCCTGAACTACCCGTGAAGCAGCGCGTCAACCTGATCACCCTCGGCGTGGGTGACCTCGGGCGGGCGCGCCGCTTCTACGAGGCGCTCCGCTGGGGCGGCATCGAGCTTGGCCGCTAACCCGCTACAGCGCGCCCATCTCAACCTGATCGACAGCTCAGGCCGGTTCTTCGAGCTCGACCCGGGCGCCGCGATCGAGGCCGAGCCGGGCTGGCTCTTCGGCGCCGGTTGCTCGACCCACCCGGTGATCTCAAACGCTGCCTTCCGTCGCGACGAGGGCGTCGACGCGAACGAGTTCGTCGCCCGGGCGACGGAGTTCTTCGCCGCCCAGGAGCGTCGCTTCAGCATTTGGGTGCGGGGAGAGCAGGCGGCGGACCACGATCTCCTCGCCGCCGCGGAGGCGGCCGGTTTCCAGCTCGTTTACGAAATGCCGGAGATGACGCTCGGCCAAGAGCCGGAGTCGCCCGAGCTTCCGCCCGGGGTCGAGCTGCGCCCGCTCACCGCGGTCGAGCAGGCGCCCGACTTCTGGCAGGTCGCCAAGGCCTCCTACTCGAGCATCGGCTTCCCGCCCGAGGTCTTCAGCGGCTACACCAACCACGCCGGCCTGCTCGCCGACAATGTCGTCGCCTTCCTCGCCCTGCTGGATGGCGAGCCGGCCGCGATCGCGATGACGATGGTCAGCCACGCCGTCGCCGGCATCTACTGGGTAGGCAGCCTCGAGCAGGCTCGTGGCAAGGGTCTCGGCCGAGCGGTGACCGTGGCCGCTACCAAGGCCGGCTTCGACCTCGGCGCGGACGTCGCCTCGCTGCAGGCATCGCCGATGGGCAAGCCGATCTACGAGGCGATGGGCTACGAGACCGCCTTTGACTATCGGATGTTCCTCTCGCCGGAGCCCTGACCGCGCGATTCGTCCCCGGACCCGCTCAGACCGGGTAGTCGTCCGGAAGAAGCCGGAACGGGCGCCCACCCGGTCCACGCATCGCCCGGAAGTGGCGCCGATCGAAGGTGAGCACGTCGGCGCTTCCGTGGCGCTCGGCAAGAACGACGATCGAAGCGTCGGCGAGGCCGACGCGGAGGTCGGCATAGCGGCGCATGACCGCCGCGGCCCGCTCGACATCGGACCGGCCGAACTCGGCAAGCTCGTATGCGCCGTCGGCAATCTCGGCCAGGAGGGCAAGCTGCGCGCCCTGGCCGTGGCGCTCGGGGAGCATGTAATCCAGCTCGGCGAGCACGAACGGCGAGAGCAGAAACGGACCGCTGACCTCATCGACGACGCGCTTGACCTCGTCATGGTGCCGCGCGGTCGAGCTGACCATCTGGAGCACCGCGTTTGTGTCGACCAGGATCAATCCTCACCAAACCCCTCAAGCGCCTCGTCGACCCGGCCGGGGTCGTCGAGCAACGGGTCGTTGAGGGCAAAAAGCGCCTGCGGCTTACGCCGCCGAGGCCGGTGCTCCTCGATCACACGATCGACACCCCCCCCGGATCAACTCGGCCTCACTGAGAGCCGTGCGCGCCGCGATCTCCTCCAAGTGGCGCTTCTGGTCGTCTCCCAAATAGACGGTCGTGCGTTTCACGCCATACATGGTGCCATATGCCGCCTCCATCACTCCCCAAGGCCAGGGGAGAACGATTCTCTCCCCCCGGGTGGGCGCGCCCGACTGGCCAGTCAACCAGGACGGTTGGTTCCTTGTAGCCTCCCGAGCCGAATTTCACTGAATCCATAAGGAGAGAGCAACTGATGGGACTTCTTGACGGAAAGGCGGCGATCGTCACCGGATCGGCGCGCGGAATCGGCCGGGCAACCGCCGAAATGTTTGCAGGCGAGGGCGCCAAGGTGCTGATCAACGACCTCGACGCCGACGTCGCCGAACAGGCCGCGGGCGAGATCAACGGCGAAACCGCCGTCCACGCCGGTGACCTGACCCAGCCGGGGGCCGCCGACAAGCTCGTCGCTGCCGGCATCGACGCCTTCGGCGCGATCGACATCGTCGTCAACAACGCCGGCTACACCTGGGACGGCGTCGCCCACAAGATGACCGACGAGCAGTTCCAGGCGATGATCGACATCCACACGGTCGTGCCCTTCCGCGTCGCCCGAGCGCTGGCTCCCCAGTGGCGCGAGGCGGCCAAGGCCGAGCGCGGCGAAGACAAAGAGGTCTTCCGCAAGCTGATCAACGTCTCCTCCACCTCCGGCACGATGGGCAACGCCGGACAGGTCAACTACTCGGCGGCGAAGATGGCCGTCGTCGGCCTGACCAAAACCCTCGCCAAGGAGTGGGGCCAGTTCAAGATCAACGTCAACGCCGTCGCCTTCGGCTTCGTCGAAACCCGCCTCACCGCCGCCAAGGAGGAGGGCGAGGAGATGACCGCCCCCGGTGGGGAGAAGATCGAGCTCGGCATCCCCGAGCAGATGCGGGCGATGGCCTCGGCGATCATCCCGCTCGGCCGTCCGGCCACGCCCGAGGAGGCCTCCGGCCCGGTCCTCTTCCTCGCCTCACCGTTGGCGAACTACGTGCACGGCCAGGTGCTCAACGTCACCGGCGGTATGTTCGGGGGGATGTACACCTGAGCTCCGAGGCGACAGGTGGCAGGCGCACTCCGCGATACCTCGACGTCGCGGACAGGATTTGGCCTGCCACCCGCCGCTTCATGGGCGCCCACACGGCGCTCTACAAGGCGACCGGCGGGCGCCTGGGGCACAAGATCCCGGGCGTCCCCGGCAAGATGCTGCTGCTCGACCACGTCGGCGCCAAGAGCGGCACCAAGCGCACCTCACCGTTGCTCTACTTCAGGGACGGCGAGGACCTGGTCATCGTCGCCTCCAAGGGCGGCTTCCCCAAACACCCCGCCTGGTTTCACAACCTCAAGGCCAATCCGGACACGACAGTCCAGGTCGCTTCACACCAGCTTCCGGTCCGGGCACGCCCCGCCACGTCCGAGGAGCGCGAGCGCCTCTGGCCGATGGCGGTCAAGTCCTACCACGG
The DNA here is from genome assembly GCA_963720805.1 of uncultured Solirubrobacterales bacterium. GTDB lineage: Bacteria > Actinomycetota > Thermoleophilia > Solirubrobacterales > 70-9 > VRUE01. The sequence goes on from CAVRGT010000007.1 coordinate 213,999, forward strand.
CTATGAGGACTACGCCGCCCGCAGCAAGGGCCGCGAAATCCCCTTGGTCATCCTCGAGCCGCGCTGACGGAATAGAGGTACGGCGCCCCTCTCCCAGAGGCTCAGGGACCACGCAGGAACCCAAGCGTGCGATCTGCTGCGCAACGGTCTCTGGGAGAGGGGCGCCGTACCTCTACTTCGGCCTGCGCTCCTCGGCAACCGGATCACCGGATTTATCGGCAATGGCGTCAGGTGGCCACGGCCCGGCCCAGTTGTCGCGGGCACCGTCGATCGTGATCGTCGTCCCGGAGACGAAGTCGCCGGCCGGAGAGGCGAGGTAGGCGACCAGCCAGGCCATCTCCTCGGCGCGGCCGGCGCGGCCGATCGGGATCGAGCGCTCGAGGTTGTCGACAACGACCTGCGGATACTTGGTCAGCAGGGTCTCGGTGGCGAACTGGCCGGCCGCAAGGGCGCAGGTCCTGATCCCGAAGCGGGCCCACTCGACCGCAAGGGTTCGCATCATGTTCTCGACCGCGGCGCGGGCCGCTCCCGAGTGGACCATCCCCGGCATCCCGTTGTGGGGCGAGAGGGTGACGCTGAGCACCTTGCCGCCGCCCTGCGGGATGAAGGCCTTGGTCGCGGCCGCGTGGGTCATCAGCCAGGTGCCCTCGACGTTGAGCTCGATCACGGTGCGAAAGCCTTTCGGCGTGATCGACTCGGCCGGCGCCAGGAACTGGCCGCCGGCGTTGTTGACCAGCACGTCGATCCGGCCGTGGTCTGCCAGCACGCGGTCGAAGAAGCCGTCGACCGCCTCCTCGTCGCGGATGTCCATCGTCCCGTGGGTGAACGAACCGGCCAAGCCGGCGGCCAGCTCGGCCGTCTCCGCCAGCGGCTCCTCGCGCCGGCCGCAGCCGACCACGATCGCGCCGAGCCGGGCCAGCTCGAGGGCGGTCTCGCGCCCCAGACCGCTGCCGGCGCCGGAGACCACGCAGACCTCGCCGTCGAGCAAACCCTCCCTGAAGATGCGCGAATGCGGGCTTTCAGACATCGAGGCAGAACCCTATAGACGAGCGCTCACCGTAACCTCAGCGGCAATGAAGGTCAGCGTAGAGCCAAAACCACTGCACGAGCCATTGGCGGGCGGCACCCCCGGCGCAACGGTCACGGTCGAGCCGATGGTCGCCGGTCACGTCACCTGGCCGCGGACGATGATGGAACGGCCGGGCGGACGGCTCGAGACCCTGAAGCTGCTGCGCGCCCTGCTCAGCGGCAACCCCGCCGCCACCGTCCCCTGCCCCGCCTTCCTGATCCGCCACCCCAGCGCCGGGGCGATCCTGGTCGACACCGGGCTGCATCCCTCGATTGCCACCGACGGCCAGGAGAACTTCGGCGGTATGGCCAACCGCTTCGGCAATCCCTCGCTCGAGCCCGGCGAAGACATCCCGGCGCAGCTGCGGGGGCACGGCCTCGACCCCGGTGAGATCCCGATCGTGGTGATGACTCACATGCACATCGACCACACCTCGGCGATCTCGGAGTTCCCCAACTCGACCTTCGTCGTCAGCGAGAAGGAGTGGCACGCCGCGGCGAGCGGCCCCCGGCCGCTGCTCAACGGCTACCGCCACCCCCACTACGACTACGCCTTCGATTACCGCACCGTCGACTTCGACCGCGCCGGCATCGACTCCTACGCGACCTTCGGTCGCTGCTTCGACCTCTTCGGCGACGGCTCGCTGCGGCTGGCCTATACGCCGGGCCACAGCGCCGGGCACATGTCGGTGATCGCCCACCTCGGCAAGCGCGACTTCGTAATCGGCGGCGACGCCACCTACACCCAGGCCCAGCTCGACGGCGACGCGCCGCTGGCCCCGCGCCCCTTCGACGAGCACAACTACCGCCGCTCGCTGCAGGAGCTGAAGCTGTTTCGGCGCGAGTACCCCGACGCGATCGTCACCCCGGGCCACGACGCGGAGTTCTTCGCCGGGCTCGACGCTCGCTACGAGTAGCGGCTAACGCGAGCCACTGAGCTCCTCGTACATCGCCCGCACCGGGGCGAAGATCTGCTCCGCGACCTCGAGCTGGCGCTCGCGGCTCGGCCCGGCCTCGGTCGGGAAGCTCTGCGGCTCGCCGAAGCGCACCGTCACCTTGGGGAAGCTGAGCCGCTTCCAACGACGGACCCTCTCCGAGCCCTGGATCGCGACCGGAACCACGGCCGCGCCGGATTCGAGCGCGATGCGGCCGATCCCGGGCTTGACCTCTTTCAGCTTGCCGCTGCGCGAGCGCCCGCCCTCGGCGTAGACGAGCAGCATCTCGCCCTGGGCGAGGATCGTGGTGGCAGTCCGGATCGCCTCCTCATCCTGCTTACCGCGCCGCACCGGGAAGACGCCGCCGTGCTTGTAGATGTAGGTGAGCACGGGCGGGCCGAACATCTGCGACTTGGCCATGAAGCGCACCTTGCGGCGCAGGTAGAGGCCGATGAAGAAGTGGTCCATCTGGCTGAAGTGGTTGGGGGCGAGGATCAGCGCGCCGTCCTTCGGCACGTTCTCGACCCCGATCGCCCGCACCCGGTAGATCAACAGGGTCGGCAGCGAGACGATGAAGCGGACGAAGGTGTAGGTCCAGCCGACCCCCTTGCGGGCCGAGGCGTGGAACTGGTCGAAGTACTCGGCCGGACGGTCGTCCTTGTAGTTCTGTGGCTTCATCTCTGTCATCGGGGGCGACGGCCTGCGGCCGTCGCTACGCGGTACCCCCGCCGGCGGCGAGGGTTACGGCTCCTCTTTGCCGGGCTCGGGCGGGGCCCAGCCCTTGGCCCGCTCGAGCGCCCGGCGCCACTCGGCCAGCAGCGTCTCGCGCTCGTCCTCCCCCATCGCCGGCTCGTAGCGCGCCGCCTCGTGCCACATCTCGCCGACCTGGTCCAAGCTCCAGCGGCCGGTCGCGATCCCAGCCAGGTAGGCGGCGCCGAGTGCGGTCGTCTCGGCGATCTCGGGAACGACCACCGGGCAACCGAGCACGTCGGCTTGGAACTGCATCAGCCAGTGGTTGGCCACCGCGCCGCCGTCGGCCTTGAGCGCCTCCAGTCGCCGGCCGGCTGCCGCCTCCTGAGCCCGCACCGCATCCACGGTCTGGTAGGCGATCGCCTCCAAGGCGGCACGGGCGAGATGGGCGCGGCCGCTGCCCCGGGTGAGGCCGACAATCGTGCCGCGCGCGTAGGGATCCCAGTGCGGCGAGCCAAGCCCGGTCAGCGCCGGGACGAAGTAGACGCCGTCGTTGCCATCGAGCGAGGCGGCCAGCCCCTCGCTCTCCCCCACCCGCTCGATCACTCCGAGCCCGTCCCGCAACCACTGCACCGCAGCCCCCGTGACGAAGATCGTCGCCTCGAGCGCGTAAGCCGGGGCCGCGTCGGTCCCGCAGGCGATCGTCGCAAGCAATCCCTCGACCGGCTCGGGCGCCTTGGGCCCGGTGTTGAGCAGGACGAAGCTGCCGGTCCCGTAGGTGTTCTTGGCGCTGCCGGGGCGGTGGCAGGCCTGGCCGAAGAGGGCCGCCTGTTGATCGCCGGCGATCCCGGCCACCGGCACCTCGCCGCCGAACTCGCTGGTGGTGCCGTAGACGTGGGCCGAGGGCAGCGCCTCGGGAAGGCTCGCCGGGTCGACCCCGAGCAGGCCGCAGAGCTCCTCGTCCCAGGCACGGCGGTGGATGTCGAAGAGCATCGTGCGCGAGGCGTTGGTCTGGTCGGTCGCGTGGCGGCCGGTGAGCTTGAACAGCAGCCAGGAGTCGATCGTGCCGAAGACCGCCCGCTCTGCTCCCGCGGCGTTTTGCAGCAGCCACTCGATCTTGGTCGCCGAGAAGTAGGGGTCGATGATGAGGCCGGTGCGCTCGCGCACGAGCCCTTCGTGGCCGGCGGCGCGCAGCTCCGCGCAGCGCGCGGCCGTGCGCCGGTCCTGCCAGACCAGCGCTCGGTGGATCGGCTCGCCGCTCGCGGGATCCCAGGCGACCACGGTCTCGCGCTGGTTGGTGATCCCGATCGCGTCGAGCTCGGCGCCTTGGATGCCGGCGTCGACGATCGCCTCGACCGCGACCCGGCGGCTCACCTGCCAGATTTCGGCGGCGTCGTGCTCGACCCAGCCGGGCCGCGGGAAGTGCTGCTCGAACTCCGAGTAGGAGCGGCCGGCGACCTGCCCCCCATCGTCGAAGACGAGGCAGGTCGTCCCCGTCGTCCCCTGGTCGATCGCCAGGATCAGGAGGTGGCTCCGCGTACGACCGTGAGCAGGCCCTCCGCCACCCCGCTGGCGTCCTCGCTGCCAGTACCGAGCCGACGCAGGCCCATCCCGTACATCAGCGCCACGATCGTGCGCGCGTGGCGTCCCGGCTCGGGCACCTCGAGCATCTCCAGCGCCGCCGCGGCGACCCCTTCGTAGGCCTCGAAGCAGCGCAACGAGGCCTCGCGCAGGGCGGGGTCGCGGGCGGCTTGCAGGTGCAGCTCGATCTCGGCCAGCTGCTGGATCCGGTTGCTCGACTCCTCGACCACGCGCTCGACCTCGGCCGCCACCTGCTCGACGCTCGGCTCGCCGCGCCGCAGCTCCGCCGCGATCTCCTCCTGGCGCGCCACCTCTTCGCCGACGAAGAGCAGCAGGCTCTCGCGCAGCAAATCGACCTGGCTGGGGAAGTGGTAGGTGAGCGAGCCGAGAGCGACCCCGGCGGCGCCGGCGACGCGCCTGTTGGTGACCGCGGGAACCCCCTCGCCACCGATCAGCTCGACCGTGGCACGGAGAATTCGCTCGCGGGTATCGGAGGAGGCGACGGTGGCCAAGAAGCGCCAGCCTACCCCCTTGACCTATCGTTCGTTCGAACGAACAGCAGGCGGCGAGGCACAAGGAGAGGCGAAAATGGCATCCGCAACGACAACGAAAACCGCACCCGGCGGACTGCAGGAGCAGGCAGAGCTGCTGCGGTCCGGCGAGACGACATCGCGAGAGCTGGTCGAGGCGGCGCTGGAGCGAGCCGAGGCAAGCCAGGAGAGCTTGAACGCGTTCCGCATCATCTGCGCCGAGGAAGCGCTGGCCGCGGCCGACGAGGCGGATCGCCGACTGGGCGAGGACGACCGGCCGACGCTGCTCGGCGTGCCGGTCGCGATCAAGGACGACGTCCACCTTGCCGGCCACACCAGCCCCTTCGGCTGTGGCGGCGGCCGACCCGCAGTCCGCGACGCGGAGATGGTGCGGCGGCTACGCGAGGCGGGCGCGATCCCGATTGGCAAGACGCACGCGCCGGAGGTGGGGCTCTGGCACTTCACCGAGACGCCGCTTCACGGCGCCACCCGCAATCCCTGGAACACCGACCACACTCCCGGCGGCTCCAGCGGCGGCGCTGCCGCGGCGGTGGCTGCGGGCGTGGTACCCGCGGCGATCGGCTCCGACGGCGCCGGCTCAATCCGCATCCCGGCCGCCTGGACCGGACTGGTCGGCCTGAAGCCACAGCGCGGGCGCGTCTCGACCTGGCCCGACCCCGAGGCCTTCAACGGGCTCAGCTGTTACGGCCCGCTGGCGCGCAGCACGGCCGACGCGGCATTGCTGCTCGACGCCGTCCACGGCAACGTCCCCGCCGACCTGCACCGACCCGCCGCAGCAGGCGAGTCCTTCTCGGATGCGGCGGCGCGCGAGCCCGGCAGCCTGCGCATCGCGATCTCTTTCGCCACGCCCTTCGGCGTCCCCGCCAAGGTCAACGCCGAGCACCGGGCGGCGATCGAGTCCTTCGCCGAGCGGCTCGGCGAGCTCGGCCACGAGATCGTCCGCGTCGATCCCGACTACGGCCTGGTCGGCCCGACGATCGTCGCCCGCGGCGAGGCCGCGGTCGAGGAATGGCTCTGCGCCCACGGCGAAGACCGCTCCGCCCTGGAGCCGCGCACCCGCGCCGCCGCCCGCATCGGCCGGGCCCTGCAGGGCGTGCCGCTGCGCATCGCCCGCGCCGCCGAGCCCAGCCTGCGCCGCCGGATCGGCCGCGTCTTCGAGCGCTGCGACGTCGTCCTCACCCCGACCACGGCAAAGCCGCCCCCCCGCATCGGCGCCCTCGAGGGCGAGGGCTACTGGAAGACCGGCAACACCGCCAGCGCCACCTGCCCCTTCGCCTTCGCCTGGAACGTCGTCGGCTGGCCCGGGATCAGCGTGCCGGCTGGGTTCACTTCCAAGGGGCTGCCGATCGGCGCCCAGCTGCTTGGGCGCGAAAACGACGAGGCGACGTTGCTCTCGCTCGCGGGGCAGGTTGAGCGGGCCGAGGGCGGCTGGCCGACACCCTCCTGAGGGGTCGCCCGCGGCACCGAATGCGGAGGGGGCGTCGGGGGGTGGGTCTCCGGGCCGGCCTTCGGCCGGGAGTTCCCGGAGACCCACCCCCCGACGCACCAACTCGTTCCAGTGCGCGGTTTCCCCGTCTAGGGGGATAAAGCGCATCGGAAGCGTTAGGAGCGAGTGCGGTATGCCCGAGTGAAGTCGAGTAGCTGGCGGCCGCGGTGGAGGAAGCCGGCGAAGCTGCGGCCCGTCGCGCGGTGATGGAGGTCGAGTTCGTACTCGGCGACGCGGTAGCCGGCGCGGAGGGCGTCGACGGTCATGCCCAGCTCCATGCCGTAGCCGCGGGCGAAGGGCAGCACCGCTCGCAGCACGTCGGCGCGCATCACTCGCTGACCGGAGATCGGCGCTTTGGCCTCAAAGCCGCAGCGGCGGCGGATCGCCCAATGGGCGAACCCCAGAGCCAGGCCGAAGCCGCCGCCGACGCGGGTTCCGAAGGCCGCCACTGCGAGGTCGCACTCCCCCGCTTCGACCGCCGCGATCAGCGGCGCGAGCCGGGCCGCGGAGTCGCCGAGATCGCCGTCGCAGAGCAGGACGAGGGCGGGCGGATCGTCGTCACTCAGCACCGCCTCGGCCGCCGCCGTGACATTGCCGCCCTTGCCGTGCGAGCGGCCGCGGCTGACGACGCGGGCGCCGGCGCTCATTGCGACCTCGGCGGTGCCGTCGCTCGAGGCGTCGTCGGCGACCCAGACCACGGCGGAGGGCAAGGCCTCCCGCAGGGCCTTCACCGTCTCGCCGATCCGGTCGGCCTCGTTGTGGGCGGCGACGATCACGGCCAGCCGTTCCCCGGCTCCAGTTGTCACGACGCCCGCTCGGGCGCTTGCAACAGCCAGCCGAGCATCCCCGCCGGAACAGCCCAAACGGGGCTCTGCTCAAGCCCGTCCCTGAGGTCGAAAACGGTGCGAGTGGCGAAGATCCCCCCGCCCCCCGCGCGGACGGTTGCGGCGGCCCGCCGCCACGGCCCGTCGACGTACTTTCCCTCGAAGGCGATCCCCAGATCCTGGCCGACGAAGTCGATCTCGGCCCCGCTGGCGGTCTTCTCGTACATCACCGTGCTCGCATCGAGCAGCTTGCCGGGCCCCTGCCCACCGGCGGCGCGGAGCAGAAGTATCCCGAGCTGCTGCTCGCTCAGCTGCGAATCGTCGGGGTCGCGCCTCCGAGCGTCCCTGAGATGAGGCAGGCGAGCAATCAGCGGATCGACGAGGTAGACCTTCTCCTGCGCCCTCAGGTTGGGCAGGCCGCTCCTTGACTGGTGACAGCGCCAGGCCATCAGGGCGAAACCGAGCGAGTCGATGCGGTCGTCGACGCGATGATGGTCCGACAGGCCCACGTCGCGGGCAACGGCCGAAGCGTTCAGCGGCGAGGACAGACCGGCCACGAGCCGCTCCAGAAAGGACATCGCCTCGCCATCGCTCATCCCGGGGCGCTGAAACGCATCGCCGGCGATCACGTCCCAAAGCGCTTGCGCAAAGCCCTCGCTGACATCGGCTTGGACGGCGAAGTCCCGCACCGCGCGGGGGAACCCACCGATGCGCAGATAGGACTGCCAGGCGTGGTCGAGGTCGGAGAAGAAGGGAAGGAGGTCCGACAGCGCGCCTTCGCCGGCCCCGGTGAGGATGTCCCGCGGCAGCAGGGCCGGCTCCGGCACCCGATCGAAACCGCCGATCGACTTGCAGAACGAGCGGAAGTCCATCGGCAGCAACAGGCGGTCCGATTCGGCAATGTCGCCACGACGGCCGGCCAGTGCCTTGGTGGCTTCGCGCAGATCGCGGGCCGAGGAGCCCGAGAGGACGACACAGCTGCGGCGAAAGACAGGATCGCCGTCGCGCAGCTCCTTGATCGCCGGCGCCCAGCCCGACACCGCCGTGATCTCGTCGAGGAACCAGTAGCGCTCCCCGGATAGCGTCGCTGTGTCGCGCTGGCCCACGGCGACCAGCCTGCGCACGTCCTGGGCACTGAGGCCGTCGCACGAGCAGAAGAAGACCAGGCGGGGATTGGCACCGGCGGCGATGAGGGCGGCGATGGCACGCTTGATCTCGACGCTCTTGCCGACACGGCGTGGGCCGCGCAGGGTGTAGAGCCCGGCAGGGCGCAGGCCCGCGAGCGGTCCCGGCTCATAGAGAAAAGGCGCCTCTCCGGCATCGCGCAGGTCGGGGTCCTCGCGCTGCCACCGCTCATCTCGCCACCAGCTGGAGCGATCGGTGAGAAGCCTCCTCAATTGACCGTCGTTCACCCAAAAAAACATAGCAAATTGGGTGATTGACAACCAAGAACCTATCTGTTTTGAGGGGTTTAATTCGGAATCGGCAGCGATGGATATTGTCCCCCGCCATGAACATCGAGGCTCACATCACCGGCAACGTGTGGAAAATCGAGGTCGCCGTTGGGGACACCGTCGCGGACGGGGACACGGTCGTGATCCTCGAGTCGATGAAGATGGAGATCCCGGTCGAGAGCGAAGACGACGGCACCGTCAAGGAGATTCGCTGCGAGGAGGGCCAGTCGGTCAGCGAAGGCGACGTCCTCGTAGTGCTGGAGTGAACGAGCAGCTCGCCGGCGGCAAGCTGCTGCTCGACTCGCCGGCCGAGGCGGTGGTCCGGCTCCGCATCGCCAACCCTGAGCGCCGCAACGCGCTCGACCACGAGATCCTCGACGCGCTCGCCGAGACGCTGCCCCGCCTCGACCAGGGGATCGCGACTCGCTGCCTGCTGATCACCGGCGCCCCGCCTGTCTTCTCGGCCGGCTACGACATCTCCGCGATCCCGAGCGAGACCTTCGAGCGCGACGCCGAGGCCCTCGTCGCCCATCCCTTCCACGCCGCGATGGAGGCGCTCGCCAACCACCCGTGGCCGACGGTCGCGGCGATCAACGGCGCCTGCGTCGGCGGTGGGCTCGAGCTGGCAGTGACCTGCGACATGCGGATCGCCGCCACCGGCGCCAAGCTCGGCATGCCGCCGGTCAAGCTCGGCCTCGTCTACAGCCACACCGGCCTGCGCAAGTTCCTCGACACGGTCGGCCTCGCCCGCACCAAGGAGCTGTTCCTCACCGGCCGCAACTTCGAGGCGGAGCGGGCCGCCGAGATCGGTCTCGTCCACGAAGTCGTCGCCGCTGAGCGCCTGGAGGAAGCATCAGTCGCCTTAGCGGCCGAGATCGCCGCCAACGCGCCGCTCTCGATGCGCGGCAACAAAAGCGCGATCGACCTGCTCGCCGCCGCGCCGATCCTCAGTGATCAGCAGGAGGCCGGCTTGATCGCCCTGCGCGAGTCCTGCTTCAGCTCGGCCGACTTCCGCGAGGGCATCGAGGCCTTTGCCGAGAAGCGCAAGCCCGAGTGGAAGGGCCGATGAACGCAGCGGCGCGCAAGCAGCTCGCCGCAAGCGACCCGACGATGGCGGCGCTGATCGAGCGCCTCGGCAAGATCGACCTGGCGACCCGATTGAAGCGGCGCGGTGAGGAGCACCCCAACGACGCCTACGGTGCACTGCTGCGGGCAATCGTCGGGCAGCAGCTCTCGACCAAGGCGGCGCGAACGATCTACGGCCGCATCCTCGACCTCTTTGACGGAACCACCCCCTCCCCCGAGCAGCTGCTCGAAGCCGAGGAATCCGACCTGCGCGGGGCGGGGCTCTCCGGACGCAAGGTCGAGTACGTCCGCGACCTCGCCTCGCACGTGATCGAGGGCGAGCTCGAGCTCGAGCGCCTCGATCGGCTCGATGACGCCGAGGTGATCGAGGAGATCGTCGCGGTGCGCGGGCTCGGTGTCTGGACCGCGGAGATGTTTTTGATGTTCCACCTCGAACGGCCCGACGTGCTCTCCGGCGGTGATCTCGGCATCCGCAAGGCGGTGCAGATCGAGTACGGCCTGGAGGAGATGCCGCCACCGACCAAGGTGCTGGAGATCGGCGAGCCCTGGCGACCGCACCGCAGCCTCGCCTCCCTGTACCTGTGGGAGTCGCTTGCAAATGCGCCCGTGGATTGAGCCGCGGCGCCCTGCAGCCGACAATAGAACCATGCGCCTCCGTTTCCTGCTCGGCTTTGCCGTAGTCGCCGCGATCGCGATCGGATCGATTGCAGTGGCCCTGGTCGTCCACGGGCGCGAAAGCGACAGCTTCGACGGGCGACAGCACGGGGAGGCACAGCGCGCGGCCCACCAGGCCGAAGCCCTGGCCTCCCTCTCGGTCGGCCAGCTCTCCAGCGCCGCGGCCTTCTACCAGGCCGAGGGCCATTTCGGTCACCACGAGTTCAACGTGGTCGCCGACTCGCTGCTGCGCCCCGGAGCACTGAGGGCGACCGCCTTCATCGGCTCGGTTTCGGCCGCGCAGCGAGCCGGCTTCGAACGCACGCACGGCATCAAGATCCTCGAACGTGGGCCGCTCGGCAACCTGCGCCCGGCCGGCGCGCGCAGCCACTACTTCCCGATCATCTACGTCGCTGCCCGCGGCCTCACGGTGCAGGCCCCGATCGGATACGACCTGGGCTCGGACGAGCTTCGCGGCGCCTACCTGCTGCGAGCCCGCGACCGCGGCATACCGGCGGCGACGCCGGCGCTGCGGCTGCCGGTCGGCGGCACCGGGATCAACGTCTTCCGCCCGGTCTTCCGCGACGGCGCGCCGACCCGGACCGTCGCCGAGCGTCGCGCCGCCCTGGTCGGCTTCGCCGCGGGCTCCTTCCGGGTCCCGGACCTGGCTGCGGCGGCGACCGCCGCCCTGCCAGATCGCGTTGACGCCTCCTTCATCGAGCGTGGCAAGAGGGTGAGCGGACCGCGGCTTTCCCGCGACGAAAGCGCCACCGCGCCGATCCGCATCGCCGATCGCAGCTGGCTGCTCGTCGTCCGCGACCCGAGCCGCCCGGGTGTCGACCTGGCCGTGATGATCGCCCTCGTCGGGCTCTCGCTGGCGGCGCTGCTTGCGGCGCTGGTCCTGGTCTGGAGCCGCCACGAACGGATGCAGGAGCTGGCGCTGCAGGCCAGCCAGGACCCGCTCACTGGACTGAAGAACCGGCGACGCTTCGAGGAGGACCTGCGGGCCGAGCTGGCGCGCAGCCATCGCTACGGCGTTGCCGGGGCCTTGCTGATGCTCGACCTCGACCACTTCAAGCAGGTCAACGACACCCTCGGCCACCCGGCCGGGGACCGCGTCCTCGCCGAGATCGCCGCGGTGCTGCGCAGCCGCGCCCGCGAGACCGACGTTCTGGCGCGGATCGGCGGCGACGAGTTCGCGATCGCGCTGCCCCGCTGTGAGCTCGAGGAGGCCGAAGCCGTCGGCGGCGAGATCATCACGGCGATCCGCGAGCGGATGAGCGCCGAGCCGGAGGTACCGCCGATAACGGCCAGTGTCGGCATCGCGGTCTTCGGGGTCGGCGAGCGGCTCAGCTACGAAACGGTCCTCGACCGGGCCGATGCGGCGCTGTACGCGGCGAAGGGATCCGGGCGCGATCGGTTGAAGACGTTCGAAGAGGCCACCCCGGAGCCTCGGTCGGGCGAAGTGAAGATCACCGTCCCTGAAACTCGCTGAGCGCCAAGGCGCGGCGCAGGCGCAGGACTCGGCCGGCCGAGACTTCGAAGTCGGCGCGAACGCTCGGGGCGGCGCGCAAGCTGCGCACCAGGGCGCGCTCGGCGGCAATTGCGGCGCGGTAATCGGTGAAAAGGAGCAGGTCGGTGCCGGCCGCGGTTGCCGCCCGCGCCGCCGTGGCGGGGCCGCCGAAGCTCCGCACCGCCGCCGATTCGAGCGCATCGGTGATCGAGACGCCGTCGAACCCGATGCGCCGTCGCAGCTCGCCGGTCGCGATCGTCCGGGAAAAGGCCGCCGGCCTTGGTGAGAAGGCCGGGTAGATCGCCGTGCTCAGCATCACCAGCTCGCCGCCCGCGGCGGCGAAACGCCGGTAGGGACGCTCATCGACCGCGCGCAACTCCTGCCGCGACAGATCGATCCGCTGCACGGCGAAGTCGGTGTTTTCGGCCGCGGCCCCGAGGCCCGGAAAGTGCTTGGCGCTCGCCGCGACGCCGCCTTCCCGCAACCCCGCGGCAAACGGCACCGCGGTCGCTTCGACCTCGCCGGCACTCGCGCCAAAGCCCCGTTCGGTTTCCGCGATCGTCCCGCCGGGCCGGGCGACGTCCAGCACCGGGGCCAGATCGACGTTGATCCCGACCGCGCGCAGGTTGGCCGCGGCGGCCCTGCCCTGCTCGCGGCTGAACCTCGCGCCGGCCGCGCCCATCTGCGCCGCCGAGGCGCTCGGCGCGCCCGCCAGGCGCTTCACCAGGCCGCCCTCCTGGTCGACCATGACCAGCAACGGGTCACGCAGCCCGGCGGGGCGCCGGATCGACTCGAGTTCCGCGACCAGGTCGCGAGCCACCGAGCGGCTGGGCAGATTCCCGGCGAAGAGGATCGCCCCGGCGAGGCCACCACTCCGGATCATCCGCTTCAGGAGCGGGGGGACGGTCGTCCCGGGGAAGCCCGCGACCAGCCGCTGCCCGGCGAGCCGACCCACCGAAAGCTGCGACGCCGGGCGGGCCGGCGGCGGAGCGCCGCGATCGCTGAGCACGGCGCCAAAGGCAAAAGCGGCGATCGCCAGCCCGCCGATCGCGCCGATCGCCACTCGCCCGCGCCTGGTTCGCCGCCCGCTCACGCGCCTGACCTTATGGGGCCGTTTGGAGCGCCGGGGGCAGACACGTCCAGGCGTCCGGGCGGCTGCCTAGCCTTGCGCCCGAATGCCCTCTCTGATCACCTTCGAGGAAGCGCTCGCCCTGGGCGAGCTGACCGACCACCAGGAGATCGGTGAGCTGGTCGAGCGCGCCTGGGCGGTGCGGCGCGAGAACTTCGGCGACTCGACCGACATGTGCTCGCTGGTCAACGCCAAGTCCGGCGGCTGCGCTGAGGATTGCGGCTTCTGCGCCCAGTCGCGCTACGCCGAGGCGGACACGCCGATGCACGCGATGATGGAGCCCGAGCAGATCCTCGAGCACGCCAAGGCCGCGGAAGCTGCGGGCGCGCACCGCTTCTGCATGGTCACCCAGGGCCAGGGGCTCTCCAAGCGCGACTTCGAGAAAATCCTCGAGGGCGCCGAACTCGTCGCCGAGCAGACCAACTTGAAGCGCTGCGCCTCGATCGGCCACATGTCGGGCGAACGGGCCAAGAAGCTGCGCGAGGCGGGCATCCAGCGCGTCCACCACAACGTCGAGTCGGCCCGCTCCTATTACCCCGAGGTCTCTTCGACGGTCCGCTACGAGGGACGCCTGCGGACGATCCAGGCGGTCAAGGAGGCCGGGCTCGAGACCTGCGTCGGCGGCATTCTCAACCTCGGCGAGTCGCCGCGCCAACGGGTTGAGATGGCCTTCGAGCTGACCGAGATCAACCCCACATCGGTGCCGATCAACCTGCTCAACCCGCGCGACGGCACCAAGTTCGGCGACCGCCCGCTGATGGACGCGATGGAGGTCGTGCAGTGGGTGGCGATCTTCCGCCTGATCATCCCCGGCGCCCTCTTCCGCCTCTGCGGCGGCCGGGTCGAGAACCTCGGCGACCTGCAGCCGCTGGCGGTCAAGGCAGGCCTCAATGGCGTGATGATGGGCAACTTCCTGACCACGCTCGGGGCCGAGCCAGAGGACGACCGGGCGATGTTCGAGGAGCTCGGGCTCAACGTCGCCCGCCAGCCCGACAACGGCGCCAACCCGCGGCCCGACAACCGCGACGGCTGGCTCGACGGTGAGACGCCCGCGACGCCGATGGACGAGTTGATCGACCACCGCGACGAGGCCAACTTCTGGGATCCCTCGACCCAGCTGCGGGTGATCAAGAAGACTAAGAAGCCCCCGCCGTATCCGGAATCAAACGCCGCCTCCTCCGCTCCCGCGCGGGCACGCTAATGATCACCGGAAGTCACGCGCCCGCGCTTCCGCGTCCGGGGGCGGCTCTCTCGTGAGCGAGATCGCGGAGCGGCTGGACGAGCTCCGTGAGCGGGGGCTCCACCGGCGCCTGCGGCTGATCGGAGGTCCCCAGGGACCGCGCGTGACCCTCGACGGCAAGCAGGTTCTGCTGCTCTGCTCCAACGACTACCTCGGCCTCGCCAACCATCCCAAGGTCCGCGGGGCAGCGGCGGAGGCGGCGATGCGCTGGGGCGCGGGGGCCGGGGCCTCGCGCCTGATCTCGGGCAACATGCAGCCGCACTCGCGCCTGGAGAAGCGGCTCGCCGCCTTCAAGGGGTACCAATCGGCCCTGCTCTTCGGCTCCGGCTACCTCGCCAACACCGGCACGATCGCGACCCTCGCCAAAGAGGGCGAGGTCGTCTTCTCCGACCAGCTCAACCACGCCAGCATCATCGACGGCTGCCGGCTCTCGCGGGCCGAGACCTTCGTCTACCGACACGGTGACGTCGAGCACCTCGCCTGGGGCCTGCGCAAGGCGGGCGGGCGGGCGGCGCTGATCGTCACCGACGGAGTTTTCTCGATGGACGGCAACGTCGCGCCGCTGGTCGAGCTGTCGGAGCTGGCCAAGAGGCACGAATGCCGGCTGATGGTCGACGAGGCCCACGCCACCGGCGCGGTCGGCCGGGGGGGTCGTGGCTCGGTTGCGGCGGCCGGCCTGAGCGGCGACGTCGATGTCGTGATGGGGACGCTGGGCAAGGCGCTCGGCTCCTACGGCGCCTACGTCTGCGCCAACCGCGAGACGACCGACTACCTGCTCAACACCGCCCGCTCCTTCATCTTCTCGACCGCCCTCCCCCCTTCGGTTGCCGCGGCCGGCCTGGCAGCGCTGGAGCTGCTCGAGTCCCAGCCCGAGCGGGTCGAGCGACTCGGCGCCAACGCGACGACCCTGCGCCGCGCCCTCGCCGACGAGGGCCTCGAGCTCGGCGACTCCGAGACCCAGATCGTGCCGGTCCCGGTCGGTGACGCCGAGACGGCGATGGAGCTTTGCGAGCGGGTCCTTGAGCGCGGCGTCTTCGCCCAGGGCATCCGCCCGCCGACGGTGCCCGAGGGCTCCTCGCGGCTGCGCTTCACGGTGATGTCGACGCATCGCCGCGAAGAGCTGGAGCGCGCCGCCAAGGTGGTAGGCAGCGCGGCACGCGAGCTGGGCGTTGGCGTGAGTCGCTCCGCGGTCGCTCAGCTAGCTGCCTGATGGCCGCCGCGAAGGGCTTCTTCGTCACCGGCACCGGCACGGAGGTCGGCAAGACGGTCGTGGCGGCAGCGCTGGCGCACACGCTGCGGCGAAAGGGATCGACCGTGGCCGTTTTCAAGCCGGCGGCGACAGGCCTGGACGAACCTGGTGAGACAGACCATGCGCTGCTGCGCCGCGCCGCCGAATCGGGGCAGAGCGACGATGAGATCGCGCCCTACCGCTACGGCCCTCCTGCTTCGCCGCACCTGGCCGCGGCCCAGGCCAGCCAGGAGATCGACCCGGAGCGCCTGCGCAACGAGGCGCGCGCCGCCGCGGCCGGCGCCGAATGCATCGTCTGCGAGGGCGTCGGCGGCCTGCTCGTCCCGCTCGTCGGGCGAGTTTGTTCCGGTATGCGAGACAAACTCGCCAGGCCCTACCTCGTGCGCGATCTCGCGGTCGATCTGGGGCTGCCGCTCGTCGTCGCCGCCGCGCCCGGGCTGGGCACGATCAACCACACGCTGCTGACCCTGGAGTCGGCCCGGGCCGCCGGACTGAGCGTCGCCGCGGTGGTGCTCACCCCCTGGCCCGAAGAGCCGGGCGCGATCGAGCGCTCGAATCAGGAAACGATCGAGAGCCTGGGCGAGGTGGCGGTGCGGACCCTGCGACAACTCGATCTGAGCGAACCGGGAAGCTGGCCGGAGCTCGAGATCGATTGATGGATTGACCCACGTATCCGGTGGTCAATCGATCAATCGCTAACGATCACGTCGAGGCTCGCCGGGGTCAGCTCTACCTCGAAGCCGGCCGCGGTCGTGATCGCGGCAATCTCGTCCGGGCTCTTCGGCTCACGCTTGGCGAGCAGCAAGGCCCGCGCCACGTCGCCCCGCACGGCCTTGGCCATGTGGGAGACCGCCTTGCGCTCCCCGCTCTCCTCGCGGAAAGCTCGAACTGCGAGCAGCGTGGCGCGCTGCGGCTTCCAGGCGCTCGTGTAGGCGCCGGAGCGCATGTCGACAATCGTCTCGCCGGGCTCGTCGGGCATCGTCGCGGCGAGGGCCGCTCGCCACCAGGCGGAGAGCGGCCCGATGCCGTCGAGCTTGGTCGACGGCGGCAGCCGGTAGTGGGGAATTCGGTCCGTCGGCCGGACGAAGCCCCAGAGAGCGCTGGCTATCAGGACCCGCTTCGCCGCCCTGCGACTGGCGGCCGGGCCCAGCCCGGGAAGGTCCAGGCGCTGGTAGAGCACGCCGGTGTAGACCTCGGCCGCCGGTGCAGCGGGCGCTTTGCGGAGCTTCGGGTCGACCGCCCGCAGCAGCTTCTGCCTCTGCTTGCGCAACTCGGCGGCGAAGACCAGCGCGTCGAGGTCGACCGGCTCGCCGCCCTCAGGCTCGGCCTTGCCTTCGGAGGGCGGCAGCAGGATCCTCATCGCGCGGCAGCTTTTCAGGCAACCGGCTCGCCCGCGGCAACGGGCTCGCGCCCGGCCACGACCTCAGCCCCGGCCAGCTCCTCGCCGCCGAAGTTGACCGCCGCCTCGGCCGCCTCACCGCTCAGCGTGTCGCGCTTGGAACGGATCGTGACCGCGCCGATCACGGCGCCGGTGAGGGCAACGACCGAGCAGATCGTCATCGCTTGCCCCAGCGCGTCGACGAACTGCTGCGGGCTCGCTTCGGCGAAGTTGGTGGTGCCGACCGAGCCTTGGAAGATCGCGCCGGTGACGGCGACACCGAGGCTGCCGCCGACCATGCGGAACATCGAGAGCACGCCCGAGGCGATCCCGGCCTTCTCAACCGCGACCGCGTTCATCGCGGCGCTGGTCATCGGCGACATCGTCAGCGCGATGCCGATGCCGAGCAGCATGAAGCCGGGCAGCAGGTCGAGGTAGCTGGAGTCGACCGCGATGCCGCTGAAGCTGTAGAGCGAGGCAGCGACGATGCCGAGCCCCGCGGCGATCAGCCAGCGCGGCCCGAAGCGATCGGCGAGCCTGCCGGCGACCGGCGCCACGCCGACGATCATCAGGGTCGAGGGCAGGAACCTCACTCCCGCCTCGAGCGGCGAGTAATCGAGGATGTCCTGCATGTAGAGGGCGAGGAAGAAGAAGACGCCCAGCATCGAGAAGGAGACGATCAGGGCGACCACGACCGCGCCGAGGAAGTTGCGATCGGAGAAGAAGCGGAATTCGACCATCGGCACCTTGACCCGCAGCTCGACCGCGACGAAGGCGGCGATGCCAACGGCGGCGCCGACCAGCAGGGCGACGATCTCGGTCGAGCCCCAACCCCATTCGTTGCCCTCGACCAGGGCCAGGATCAGCGCCGTCAGGGACCCCGTGAGCAGCGCGACGCCGGCGTAGTCGACCTCGCGGCCGACGGTGTTGTCGCGCGACTCGCGCACAGCGAAGAGCGAGGCCGTAACCGCCCCGATCGCGACCGGGATGTTGAGGTAGAAGATCGCCCGCCAGCTGACATGCTCGGTCAGGGCGCCGCCGACGACCGGGCCGACCGCGAGGGCGAGGGCCGAGACGCCCGCCCACATCCCCATCGCCTTGCCGCGCTCTCCAGCCGGGAAGGCGTCGGTGATGATCGAGAGCGTCGCCGGCATCATCAGCGCCGCGCCGACGCCCTGCACGACCCGGCTGGCGACCAGATCGGTCGGGTTGGCGGCGAGCCCGGCGGTCGCCGAGGAGAGGGCGAAGATGATCACGCCGAAGAGGAACATGCGGCGGCGGCCGAAGATGTCGCCAAGGCGCCCCCCGGTCGCCAGCAGCACCGCGAAGGAGAGCGTGTAACCGTTGATCGTCCACTCCAGGCCGGAGATCGAGGCCCCGAGGTCTTTCTGAATCGACGGCAGGGCGACGTTGACCACCGTGTTGTCGAGCATGATCATGAACAGCGCGAAGCACATCGCTCCGAGCGTCCACCACTTGCGATTCTCATCGGTGATCAGGTGGGCGTAACGAGTCAAGCTGGTCCAACCTCCTTCAGGTGTGCGAAAGCTTCGGCGATGTCATCGCGGTCCATCAGCGAGTCGACGGCGGCGTCGAGCTTGCGGCGCTGCGCCGCGGTGAGGCTGGCGGCAAAGGTCTCCATCCCGGCCTGGCGCACGACGACCAGGGTGTCGACGAGCTTCTTGCCCTTGGCGGTGATCGCGACGCGGCGCACGCGGCGGTCCTCGCGGTCCTCGATCCGGCTGGCGAGCCGCTTGCGGACCAGGCCGTCGACGGCCCGGCTCATCGAGGGCACCGAGACGCCGAGTGCCTCGGCCAGCTCGCTCACCTGCCTTGCCTCGCCGGCCTCTCCCAGCCCCCCCAGCTCCAGCAGAGCCTTGGATTGGGTCATCGAGAGGCCGCTCTCCTCGATCACCCGCAGCACGTTGCCGCGGTCATAGAGGAAGAGGTGACGCAACAGGGCGCTGATCCGCGCCGCCGTGTCCTGCGCCTCGGCGCTGACGTCCGGAGCACTGACCTCATCCACGAGTGCCGTGATGTCGCTCGCTTGCATGTCCAAGATAGTTGCAGATCAACAACTATTTCGCAAAAGTAATAGTTGTTCGTGTGACCACAGTCACGCAGGCCCCCAGAGGCTGACTTCCTGGTTATTGGCGGATAGCGCGAAAAAACAGGAAGTCAGCGGTGGTTTTCTGGCCGGAGGCCAGGCTAGTCTCGGTTTCGGTGACGTCGGTGGATCATGCGCAGCTCGATCGGGACCATGTCTGGCACCCGTTCACGCAGCAGCAGGGCTGGTGCGCGGAGGAGCCGCTGATGATCGAGGCGGGCGCCGGTTCGCACCTGGTGGCAAGCGACGGGCGCCGCTACCTCGACGGCGTCTCCTCGCTCTGGTGCACGGTCCACGGCCACGGGCATCCCGAGATCGATGCCGCCGTCGCCGCGCAGCTCGAGAAGGTCGCCCACACGACGATGCTCGGCCTCTCCCACCCCGGCTCCGCCGAGTTGGCGAGCCGCCTGGTCCAGATCGCACCGCCGGGCCTGAGCCGCGTCTTCTACTCGGAGTCGGGCTCGACCGCGGTCGAGATCGCGCTCAAGATGGCCTTCCAGTTCCAGCAGCAGCGCGGTGGCCAGCACCGCCGCCGCACCTCCTTCGTCCACCTGCGCGACTCCTACCACGGCGACACGATCGGCTCGGTTGCGGTCGGCGGCATCGAGCTCTTCCACTCCACCTACCGCCCGCTGCTCTTCCAGACCCACGCCGCCGAGCCGGGCGACGCCGCCGACCTGGAGCGGGTCCTCGCCTGCCACGAAGAGGAGATCGCCGCGGTGATCGTCGAGCCGCTGGTCCAGGGCGCCGCCGGCATGCTCACCCACCCGCCCGGCTACCTGCACCAGGTCCGCGAGCTCTGCGACCGCTTCGGCGTGCTGCTGATCTGCGACGAGGTGGCGACCGGCTTCGGCCGCACCGGCAAGATGTTCGCCTGCGAGCACGAGAACGTCGCGCCCGACCTGCTCTGCTTGGCCAAGGGACTGACCGGCGGCTACCTGCCGCTCGCCGCAACCCTGGCCACGGAGCGGATCTACGAGGGCTTCCTCGGCGCCCCGGAGGAGTACCGCACCTTCTTCCACGGCCACACCTACACCGGTAATCCGCTCGCCTGTGCCGCCGCATTGGCCAGCCTCGACATCTTCGAGCGCGAGCGCACGATCGAGCGCCTACAGCCGAAGATCGCCCTGCTGCGGGAGACGCTGGCGGAGATCGAAGCGATGCCGGAGGTGACCGAGGTGCGCGGCCGCGGCTTCATGGCCGCGATCGACCTCGGCGAGCACAACCCGGCCCTGCGCATGGGGCACCGGGTGACGCTCGAGGCGCGCGAGCGGGGCGCGATCATCCGCCCGCTCTCAGACGTCGTCGTCCTGATGCCCCCCCTCTCGATCTCCGAGTCGGACCTGCGCCGCCTGCTCGAGATCACCCGCGAGTCGATCGAGGCCGCCTGCGCGGCCGCGGCTCCGGCGCCGCTCGCCCAAGCGGCCTGATCTCCGCCCGCATAGCTTTGCGGTGTGATGGATCCGAGGCTCGCTCGTAGTAAAGACATGAGCGAGGCAGCCGTTGCCGACGTTGAGAGTCCCCACCAGGGGGAGCTCGACTTCGAGCGCCTCTACCGCTCCAGCCGCGACGACGTCTACGCCTACGCGGCAGGGCTGTTGCGCGACCGCGCAGCGGCGGAGGACGTCACGGCAGCAGCCTTCGAGCGCGCCTACCGCAAGCGCTCACGCTTCAATCCGAGCAAGGGCAGCCCACGCGCGTGGCTTTTCGGCATCGCTCGCAACGCCGCTCTCGACGAGCTTCGGCGCCGCGGCCGCCAGGCCGAGCTCAATACCGATCCGGTCGACGCCGCGACCGTGCCGGACAGAGGCGATCAGCGCAACGAGCTCCGCCTACTCCTCGACGGAGCGCTGGGCAAGCTCGAGGCCCGCGAGCGCGAGCTGATCGCGCTCAAGTTCTTTGCCGGCCTATCCAACGGCGAGATCGCCCGTGTGACCGGGCTCAGCACCTCGAACGCCGGCACCAGGCTGCACCGAACAATGGACAAGCTCAGGGAGGCATGTGATGGAGCGCTCTAGAGACCACGACGAGATCGCGACAGCGCTGGCCGAAGTCCGCCCGGCGCCCCGCGACGCCTTCACACAGGAGTTGGACGAGCGCGTCGGCGCGGACTTTCCGCGGCGCCGGCGCCTTGGCAACTCGCCCTTGGCAAGCTTCGCTGGGCGGGTCCGCGCAATCGCGCCCCAGCGACTCCTCTTCGCCGGCGGCACCGCCGCGCTGGCGGCAATCGCCATCGCCACGGTGGTGGTTGCGAGCAATGACCCCAACCCACAACGGGTCCAGATCGCGCTCGACCACCCGAACCCCACCGACGCAGGCGGCGAGGGTCGCGCGGCTCACGCGCAGGCAGATGGCGTGCAGTACTCCGAAGTTATTCCCCGGGCCGCCGCCCCCGAGTCATCCGGTCTCGATCGAGCAAGTAACTCCGCGGCGGCCCCCTCGTCCGAGGCGGAAAGCGGCGTTGAATATGCCCATTCCAACCAATCCTTCAAGGCCGAGGGCCTCGCCAATCTCTCCCACCATCGCGAGATCGAACGCTCCGCCGAGATCGGCCTGCTCGCCGCGCCCGCCGACATCGCCGAGGACTCGGCCAAGGTCTTCGCCGCGGTCCACGACGCCAACGGCATCGTCCTGCACTCGACGACCAGCTCGGGCAGGGACGGCAGCGCCCGTTTCGAGTTGCTGATCCCCAGCGCCAGGCTCGGCGATGCCCTGGCCGCCTTCTCCTCGATCGACGAGGTCAGCAGCCGCCACGAGGCGACCGACGACATCACCAAGCCCACGGTCAGCTCCGGCGAAGAGCTGCGGGATTCCCGAGCGCGGGTCGACAGCCTGCTCGCCCAGCTCTCCGGTGCGGAAGTCGAATCGGAAAGGGAAGCGATCGAGACCGAGCTACACGGCGAGCGTCGCCACGCGGCTCGCTTGCGCAACCAACTGGCAAGGCTCCATCAGCGCACCACCTACTCCCGCGTCCTGGTCCGGATCCAGAGCGGCGCCTCGACCGACTCGGGCAGCGCCTGGGGAATCGGCAATGCCTTCGGCGATGCCGGCCGCATCCTCGGCATCGCCGCCGGCGTCACCGTGGTCGGCCTCGCCGTGATCGCACCGCTCGCCCTGCTCCTCCTCCTTGCCTGGCTCGCCCACCGCCTCTGGCTTCGCAGCCGTCGCGAACGCGCCCTCGACGCGTAGCCGACCACCGTTCCGGTGCGCTTTATGTGGGTACAGACCGCATAAGGCGCACCGGAGACCGGGGCGGATTCGTGCCGATATGGTGGATCTGTGGGCGAGGAGAGACAACGGGGACCGGCCGAGGCACCCAATCTTGGTGAGCCCTCGGAGCCGCGGCCGGCGGCCTCGGTGGTGCTGCTGCGGCGCGGCGGCAAGCACGCTGACCGGGCGCTCGAGGTGCTGCTGCTGAAGCGGACCGAGAAGGCGCGGTTCATGCCCAACGTCTGGGTCTTTCCCGGCGGTGCCGTTGACGTCGGCGATGGCGAGGACGAAGCGCGATTCAAAGCCTGCGCGGTTCGCGAGCTGGAGGAGGAGGCCGGGATCGCCCTCCCCGCGGAGGAGGAGCTGGTGCTCTTCTCGCGCTGGATCACGCCCGAGGTGGTCTCGCGCCGCTTCGACGCCTGGTTCTTCCTCGCCCTCGCCCCAGCCCACACCCCGCCCCGCCCCGACGGGGTCGAGACCACCGACGCCGGCTGGTTCGAGCCGACCGGCGCCCTGGAGGCCCAAGCCGCAGGCGAGATCGCCCTCGCCTTCCCGACGATCAAGCAGCTCGAAGCGCTGCTGCCCTTCCGCAGCTCCGACGAGGCGCTGGCCGCTCACCGCGACGCCGAGGTCCAACCGATCCTGCCCAAGGTGATCGGCACCGCCGAGGAGCAACCGGGTCGTCCTGCCCGGCGATCCCGACTACCCGGCCTGAGCGGCACTCAGAACTGGCGTTCTTTGCTGCCGGTGACGGTGGCGGTGGAGCAAGCGTGGCCGGCCAGGTCGAGGATCGAGGAGACCGGAGTCCAGAAGGACGGGACTTTTGTTCGTGTCCTTTTTCGCGTTCGACGAGTTGTTCCGAGCACGATCGTCACCACCGAGCCGCTGAGCGAGAGTTCGATTTGGTGAAGACGGCGGTCTTCTTGTTCGCCACGTAATTGCCTTCGATCGTCACCTCGCCGATCGTCGCGCCGCTGACCGTCAGCACGACATTTGACGCTTCGTCTTCGATTGAGACGGTCACGCTCGCCGTGCCACTGCCGTCCCATTTGGGCACGATCGAGCTCGGTTTGGGCGCGTTGGTGAAGGTGTAGAAGATCGAGTCGCCTTCCTCGGGCTTGCCTTCGGTGTTTTTCCGGCCGTTTTCGGTGGCGAAATCGGCCCCGGCGAAGGGGGTGGCGCTTTCGACCGTCACCGAGAAGCCCTGCTCGCGCGAGTTGCCGGCCGCATCGGCGAGCGTCAGCGCATATTCCAGCGTTCCGGATTTGAGCGTGCTGCCCGCCGTCAGCTGGGCGCTGCGATAGTTGTAGGACGACGCCGCCGGCGCTGTAGGAGCCCGCGGTCAGCGAGACTGCGTGCCGCCCGAAGGTGATCGCCGAGACGTTGGCTTTGACCGAGGCGATCCCGCTGGCGGGGTTGCCGGACTCGCTGACCTTGGCGTAGACGTAGTACTTGTCTCCGGGGGCGATCTTCCGGCGACGCCACTTTCGCTCGGCGATCACGCTCGCTTCGGCACTCGGCGCCGTCCAATCCGCGACCGCGCTGACCGTCTGCGGGTTCTGCTTGGAGTCGGTGAAGCTGGCCGCCGAGAAGGCGACCGCCAGCACGCAGGCGGCCAGCGCCTACAAGCGAAAGCGCCGATCTGAGCCCGCGGCCTCATGAGCTGCCGTCCATTGAAGGTCAGTGAGCTGGACGTCCCCTGCAGCGAGGCCGCTTCTGCGCTCGACGGGCCAGCTCAGCGTCAGCGATATGTGCGCGTAACGCCGGCTTCGAAGGTGCCCAGCGCGAGGCTTTGAACGAACCGAGCTTGCCGCTCCACTTCTGGGTCGTGCCGCCGCTGACGTCCTCGATTTTGAGGTCGATCACCGCGGCGAGCGCGGCCCCGGTCAGCCCGCTTGTCTTCAGCGCCACCGTTCCCGGCGACGTCGCCTTCGTTGCCGATTTTGATCGTCCCTTCCCTCGAAGCCGCCCGGTCCATCCCCGCGGCGGCTGACGATCGCTTGGTTCGGCTTCGATGAGCTGAGCTTGATGCTGGCGGCCGCCAGCGAAGCTGTGTTGGCGCTTTTCGAACTGAAGCCGGCGCCGCTGAACATCGCCGAGCCAAGCGCCAGCGAGCCAGCGCCAGGGCTGCCAGCAGCAGCCAGCGGCGCGAGTGGACCATCAGGCTTAGCCGGTCCATTGTGGGCCGGCCGGCTCGCCTCCGTGTCCCGGCGCCGTCGCGCCTCCTCCCCGGCGTCGCGCCAGATGCCGGCGAGGATCAGCAAGGCGACGAGAATGGCCGGGAATGCCGATCGCCAGCATCCGCACGATCGGGATCGAGAGCGCCGCGAGCAGGAAGCCGACGTAGGGAATCGAGAAGTCGACCTTCGCCTGGTCGGGCTTTTCGAGGTTGAAGGTCCAGGGATCGGCGCTGGGGTTGGCGTCTCCCTTGGTGCGAAAGATCTCGTTCGCCCTCTTGTTGTGCGCCGATCCAGGCGATCCGGTGGGTGAGCAGATTCTCGGGAGAAGGTGCCGGGCGGGAGGCTGGTAGGTGATCACGTCGCCTACCTTCAGGTCGGCGACCGGGACTTCCCTGTCGAAGACGATCGAGCCCTGGTCGTAGGTCCCCGTCATCGAGCCGCTGACGATCACGTAGCGCTGGTAGCCAGAGCGCGCGGGGATCAGCAGGATCGCCGCCAGCGCGAGGCAGAGAACCGTCGCGCCCATCCCCGCCCAGCGAGCGCCCGGCGCGCGCCGGCCGGCGCCTCATCCATCGGACCTCGCCCCTGCGAAGAAGCTGACGGGAAGACCGGAACCGGCGACCATGCCGGCCCCGGCTCCCCGTGGGGATAACCGCTAGGAAGCGGCATCCCACTGATAGCCGACGCTCATCGCCGACCCCTTGTAGGCGTTGTCCCCGGTCGTCAGCGACGCCGGAGTCCCGCCGTCGGGGAAGTCGACCGTGAATTTGTAGGTGCGGGCTTCGCCTCGCGGCGAATTTGCCAAGCGATTGCGCACCCATCGCGCCGACCTTGCCCGAGTACACGCTGACTGGCGACCCGCTTTGGTCACGTCTTGAATCGAGAGATCCAGCGCCGCCGGAGAGCTGGCCGCCATTGGCGCCCGGCGTATCGGTGAGACTGGTCTTCGAGAGGGTGAACGTGCCATCAACGTTGCCGCTGTTGGCGATCATCACCGTGCCGTTGGTAGAGGTTCCCGGCACCATCTTTGCAGCGGTCAGAACCGCAGTGCCTTCCTTGGAATTGGATTGCGCGAGGTTGCCTGCGCTGAACGTGTTGCTGGGATTCGCGGACTTCGAGGTGAAGCTCGCGCCTGATCCAACGACCGCGCCAAGGGCCAGCAGCGCAACGAGCAGCGCTCCCAGCAGATGGCGAGGACTCGAGAGGATCACGGAAATGCGAGACATAAATGCCTCCTTCGGGGCTCGGGTATTGGGCTCCGAAAGCGGCAGCCGAGCTGTCTCGGCTCACGCCGAGACCTCTAGCTTTGCGTCTCCGCCTCACGACGGATTTGCCTTGAATCGCTTCCATGCACCTCACACATCGGCGCTTCAGACGGAAAGCTGAGCCCCGGGCACCAATCAGGGGTCGAAAGCTCGTCTAGGTAGAAGACCGCAATGAATGCCGGCGAGGGCGATCAGGAGGCGTTCCAGGCGAAGGCGGCACTGAGTGCCGAGCCCTCGACCGCGTTGCCGGCGCCGGCCGGCAGTGAGACGGTGAAGCGGTAGGCGCGCTGGGCGCCGTCGGCGAAGCTACCGAGGGGCAGGCGCTGCAGGGCGGCCAGGGGGCCGCTGTAGAGGGCCTTGCCCGCGCCGGCCGTTGCGATCTCGATCCGCAGAACGCTTGAGAGCGGCACTCCGGCGGCGCCAACGCTGTCGCTGAAGCTCGTGCTGAGCTGGAAAGCCGCCGCCGAGCCGGGGTTGGCGACGCGGACGAGGGCCGTGCGGCTCTGCCCCGGAACCAGTCCCGAGACCGAGAGCTGGGCGCCGCCACTCGTATCCGGCGCCAGGATCGGGCTCGAGGAGAGACTGTGCCGGGTTGACCCCGGCCCTCTGGGCGCCGGCTGCCGAAGGCCGCGGGAAGGGCGACGGCGAGGATGCGCGACGGCGACCAGCAGCGAGAGCAGAGAATGGAGCGCTCGCCCCGCCACAAGGCCGCCGAACCTGACGGTGATTGGTGCGGAGATTGTGCCTGCCAGTGCGCTCACATCAACCCATCGGCGGGCGGGCCGAAGGCACAACGCGAGCTGGACCCATGTGCGTCCCCCTGGACGTTTGTACTAGCGAACCTAGGCAGTCGGGAAACGGCTCGAGGCCGGCATGCCAGGGACCGGGCGGATAGGTATGGATGCCGCTCTCCTCCATCTCGCTCTGCAGGCGTTTGAACAGCTCACCGGCGTTTTTCAGCGCCGCTTTCAGCTCCTCGGCGCTGCGCTCGCGCAGGTGCCAGAGGAACCAGAGCTGGCGATCGTTGATGCCGAAGTCGACCTCGCCGGTCATCGTCGTCGTCCAGGCTGAGGAAGCCGGGGCTGAAGAGCTCGCGTAGGGCGACCGGGTCGTACTCCTTCGGCACCGTCGCCGAGAAGCGCTTGTTGAAGTCGATCGACTCGAACTCGACCTTGCGGGCGAAACGCTGGGTGACGTGCTCGTGGCCCTCGATCGACTCGACGTTGAAGGCCGGGACGACCTGGGCGAGGTCGGGCATGTGCGCCTTGGCGAGCATCGCCGTCGGCAGCGACCGCCTTGCTGAAGAGCCCGCCGGTTTCCTTCTCATCGGCGTCGCAGCACGACCCCCAGAAGCCCTCGCTGAGCTGCCCGGTGAGCCGATTGGCTGCCGCCGACGCAAAGCGCCACCGGCCCGTCTTTGGGATTGATCCCCCCAACCGGCTCGTACTTGAGCTCGTGCCGCTCGCCGTAGGTGCTGACGATCCCGGCCCATTCCTCGCGCTTCCTGCTTGGCGCTCATCGGGCATCGATCCTATGCAGTTGGCCGGTGCAGCCAGTTAGGATGGCGGCAATGATCATGTCGCCATCATCGTGGTCGTCGCGATCATCGTCATCGCGGTCCTCTACTACATCGCCAAGCGCAACTCGATCATCTGCCTCGCGCAACCGGGTCGACGAGTCCTGGAGTGGGATCGACGTGCAGCTCAAGCGCCGTCACGACCTCGTGCCGAACCTGGTCGAGACGGTCAAGGGTTACGCCGAGCACGAGAGCCAGACCTTCGAGAAGACGACCCAGGCGCGGGCCGCGGCAATGGCCGCCCAGGGCGTCGAGGAAACCGCCAAGGCCGAGCAGCAGCTGACCCGGGCGCTGGCCGACGTCAAGGCCGTGGCGGAGAACTACCCGACCCTGCGCGCCACCGAGAACTTCCAGCAGCTCAGCCGCAACCTCTCCGAGCTCGAGGACGAGATCCAGGCCTCACGGCGGATCTACAACTCCAACGTGCAGTCCTACAACACCGACGATCGAACAGTTCCCCGGCTCGATCATCGCCAACCAGGGCGGCTTCACCAAACGCGAGTACTTCGAGATCGAAGACGCCGCCGATCGCGAGCCGGTCGCGGTCGAGCTTCGAGCAAAGACTGAGTCGCCAGGCCGAGGCCGAGCTACTAACCTTTGTTGTCATGACGACAGCCACCGAGCAACGCTGTGGATCTGCGAGAGCTGCGGGTTCATCTACGACCCGGCGATCGGCGACCCCGACGGCGGCATCCCGCCCGGCACCAAGTTCGAGGACATCCCCAAGGACTGGTTCTGCCCCGTCTGCGGCGCCGGACCTCGCGACTTCCGGCCCCTGGAGCCCGGCGAGGCGTAAGCCTGCTCCCGAGGAAGGGCCGCGGCGTGAACTACGACTACGACTGGATGGTAGTTGGGTCCGGGTTCGGAGGCTCCGTTTCGGCGCTTCGCCTGGCTGAAAAGGGCTACTCCGTCGCGGTGCTGGAGTGCGGCAGCCGCTTCGCAGACGAGGACTTCGCCGAGTCGAATCTGAAGCATCCGCGCCGCTACTTCTGGCTGCCGAAGCTTCGGCTTCCGCGGGGTCATGCGGATGACCTTCTTCAAGGACGTCTTCATCGTCTCCGGCAGCGGCGTCGGCGGCGGCAGCCTCGGCTACGCCAACACGCTTTACCGCGCTCGCCCCGCCTTCTTCAAGGACCCGCAGTGGGTCGAGCTGGGCAGACTGGGAGCGCGAGCTCGCGCCGCACTACGACACGGCGGAGCGGATGCTCGGCGTGGTCGAGTACGAGGGCATCGGGCCCCGCCGACAAGCTGCTGCAGGAATACGGCGAGGAGATCGGCGTCGGCGAGACCTTCACCAACACCCGGGTCGGGGTCTTCTTCGACCAGCCCGGGGTCGAGGTCGCCGACCCCTTCTTCGACGGCGAGGGACCCGACCGCACCGGCTGCATGCGCTGCGGCAGCTGCATGGTCGGCTGCCGCCACGGGGCGAAGAACACGCTGATGAAGAACTACCTCTGGTTCGCCGAGAAGCTCGGGGTCGAGATCCAGCCCGAGCGCCAGGTGACCGAGATCCGCCCGCTCGGCGCCGCCGACGGCTCCGACGGCTACGCGGTGACCAGCGAGCGCTCCGGCTCCTGGCTGCGCAAGCGGCCGGCGCACGCAAACCGCCCGCGGCGTGATCGTCGCCGCCGGCGCCCTCGGCACCAACAACCTGCTCGCCAACTGCCGCCATCGCGGCGCGCTGCCGCGGATCTCCGACCGCCTCGGCGACCTGGTCCGCACCAACTCGGAGTCGATCCAGTCGGTCACCGGCGCCCGACGACGAGCGTGACTTCAGCCGCTCGGTGGCGATCACGTCGAGCATCTACCCCGACCCCGACACCCACATCGAGGTCGTCACCTACGGCACGGCGGGCGACGCGATGTCCGCGCACCTTCACCGCGATGACCGGCCCCGGCACAAAGCTGACCCGGCCGATCAAGTGGCTTGCCGCGATCCTGCGCCACCCGCTGCGCACGGCGCGGATGCTGATCCCCCACCGCTGGTCGCAGCGCACGGTGATCCTGCTGGTCATGCAGACCGTCGACGCCGCGATGCACTTCCGTCCCAAGCGCAAGATCTTTGGCGGGGGCGTGCGCCTGCAGACTCGAACAGGACCCGGGCAGACCCAACCCGACCTACATCCCGGCCGCCGAGAAAGTCGCGCGCTGGTTCGCCAAGCGCACCGGCGGCGTCGCCCAGAGCGCCGTCACCGAGTCGGTCCGCAACATCCCCTCGACCGCCCACATCCTCGGCGGCGCGGTCGTCGGCGACGGCCCCGAGAGCGGCGTCGTCGACCAGCGGCAACCGCGTCTTCGGCTACGAGAACCTGCTCGTCTGCGACGGCGCGGCGATACCGGCCAACCCGGGCGTGAACCCGAGCCTGACAATCACCGCCAAGGCCGAGCACGCGATGAGCCTGATCCCGCCAAAGGAGGGCTCAGAGCCGCGCCACCTCCCCGAGGCAGCGCGGCCAGCAGTTCGCTGTTAGTCCCTAGACGGGCGCGAAAACCAGCGGTCGGGGGTGCAGGGAGGACGGTGAGGGGAGCGCACTTGGTGCGTGACCCGATCCGGACGACCGAAGACCCGAGTGCGTCGGTTTGCAGCGTCCGCTACTGGGCAAACCTCTCACTGACGTAGTCCCAGTTGACGACGTTCCAGAAGGCGTCGATGTAGTCGGGACGCTTGTTCTGGTACTTCAGGTAGTAGGCGTGCTCCCAGACGTCGCAGCCGAGCAGCGGCACGCTGCCGTCGGAGATCGGCGAGTCCTGGTTCGGCGTGGAGACGACGGCGAGGCCGGAGCTGTCCTTGACCAGCCAGGCCCAGCCGGAGCCGAAGCGGGCGATGCCGGCGTTCTTGAACTCTTCCTTGAAGGAGTCGAAGGAGCCGAAGGCCTCGCTCGATCGCCGGCGGCCAGCTCGCCGCTCGGCTCGCCGCCGCCGTCGGGGCTGAGCATCTGCCAGAAGAGCGAGTGGTTGTAGTGGCCGCCGGCGTTGTTGCGGACCGGGCCCTGCTTGTCGCCGGGCAGGCTGGAGAGGTTGCGCAGCACGTCCTCGACCTCGCGGTCGGCCCACTCGGTTCCCTCCAGGGCGGCGTTCGCCTTGTCGACGTAGGCCTGGTGGTGCTTGTCGTGGTGGACGCGCATCGTCGCCTCGTCGATGTGAGGCTCGAGCGCGTCATACGCGTAGGGAAGGTCGGGAACCGAAAAGGCCATCTGGCGTCTCCTTTGGTCGATATTCGGAAGGTCGGCGGGAGCCTAACGCCGTCACGCTTTGCGTACCCGGCCGGTAGACGGGCAACCACGCAGCGATTGCGCCATGACCAGTACGCGCCGAAAGAGCCCTGATAGCTTTGTATCAGGAGTAGCTGCACGGCCTGGGAGGGGGCTCGAGGGTGGCATGTAGCGAGTTGATGCCAGACCACCCTGGTTCAAACCGATGGCAGCTAAACGCGATACCGACGACAGCGCCGTAAGCTCGGCCCCGCTGGGGGCAGGCGAGCAGCTGATCGGCGACCGCGAGCTCTGGGATCGCTTCGCCCGCGACCGCGAGCCGGCCGTGCGCGAAGAGCTGGTGCGGCGCAATATGGCCTTTGCCAAGCGCCTCGCCCTGCGCTACCGCGGCGCCAGCGAGTCCTTCGACGATCTGCTCCAGGTCGCCAACCTCGGTCTGCTGGGCGCGGTCGACCGCTTCGACCCCGAGCGCGGCATCCCCTTCACCGCCTTCGCCTCGCCGACGATCCTCGGTGAGCTGAAGCGCCACTTCCGCGACCGGGTCTGGACCGTGCGGGTCCCGCGCGGTCTGCACGACCGCATGGCCGAAGTCGACAAAGCGACCACCGAGCTGACGAAAAAACTGCAGCGCTCGCCCTCGGTCGGCGAGATCGCCGAGCGGCTCGGCTTGGAGCAGACCGACGTGCTCGAGGTGATGGAGGCAAACCACAACCGCCGCCCGCTCTCGCTCGACCGGCCGGCATCCGGCGCCGAGGACTCCGACGAGGCGCCGCCCTCGGAGTGGATCGGCGAAGAGGACGAGCGCTTCGAGCTGGTCGAGGGCCGGATCGCGCTCGACGCGGCGCTGCCCTACCTGGAGGAGCGCGAGCGGGTGGTGCTGCGGCTGCGCTTCGTCGAGGACATGACCCAGTCGCAGATCGCCGAGCGCATCGGCCACTCCCAGATGCACGTCTCGCGCATCCTGCGCCGGGCCCTGGCCCGAGTCCGCGAACGGATCGAGGAGGAACGCGGCCTGGGTGGCGGGCGCGACTAGGCGGCCGGTATGCCGGCGAAGCGGACGATCAGGTAATCGCCATCGCTCTGATTCCTCGACGGCCAACTCGTCGGCAAGGGCCTCGAGCGAGCCACCCAGATCCGGTACCTCAAGCTCGCCGCGGATTTCGCAGCGGCGCCGCCTTGTCCATCGGTCCGAGCCTGAGCTCCAAGCCGGCCTCGCTCTCGCCGAGTCCGAGCTCGGACGCAGCCATCGGCAAAGCGCCCCGGGGCGGCATCGGCGATCGCGTCGGTGACGAGGACCGCATCGGAGACACGCTCGACCGAGAGTTCGCGGCGGGCGGCGAGCGCTCCGACCAGGCGCGCCAATACCGGCTCGAGCAACTCGGCCTTGCCAACGGTCACCTCGGTGCCGGTCACCTCGACCGATGATTTCCTGCTCGGCAGGACTCCGCTGGCGCCACCGCCGCTGAGCGGCAGGCGCATCATCACCTCGGTGCCGCGGTCAAGGCCGCCGGAGATGCTGAAGCTGCTGGAGAGGGCGGCGATCAGCGAGAGGCCGAGTTTGAGGCTGTCGCGCTCGGAATTGGCCTGCGGGCTGATTCCGGCGCCGCTGTCGCTGACCTTGACCGTGAGGCCGTCGGTGTCGGGTTCGGCCTCGACCACAAGCGGTCCGGGCTGCCATCGGGATAGGCGTGGACGACTACGTTCATGCTTGCCTCGGTAACCACCGTCTTCAGGTCGGCGACCCCCGCCTCGTCCATACCGATCTGCTCGGCCAATCCGGCCAGGGCATGGCGGATCACGGCGACGTTCTCGGCCTTTGCCGGAAGTCTGATTTGAAGCCCAGTCGGCTTCTCGTTGGTGGTGGAACCGTTTGGCATCGTCGCGTCGTCTCCCGCTGAGGGCCTGTTCCCCGCGCACAGCGAGCATAACCGTCTCGTCTTAGGCCAACGCTACCCGTGGGCCCCAAGCACAAAACGGCTCTTCGACGGAGCGGAGCGCTCAGGCCGGCGCAGGCGCGAAGCGGCTGACCGCCTCGTCGGGATCGGCGAAGACCTCGCCCCGCACGAAGAGTCCGTCCTCCACCTGCCAGATCCAGGCAACCGGCATGTCGCGGATGCCAAGCTCGCGATTGCGGACGAAGACCCGTCCGACGACGAGCAGGCGATCCTCGCGGCGCTCCAGCCTGCCGGGCGTGATCAGCAGTTCTTCCCAGAACTGTTCGACGTCCGCCAGGTAGTCGCGGAGGCCGTCAGGCCCAACATATGGAGCGCCGCGCCCCACCTC
The DNA here is from genome assembly GCA_963720805.1 of uncultured Solirubrobacterales bacterium. Lineage (GTDB taxonomy): Bacteria > Actinomycetota > Thermoleophilia > Solirubrobacterales > 70-9 > VRUE01. Next base: position 246,670 of record CAVRGT010000007.1, read on the forward strand.
CTCCGCCGTAATCGCGAAGAACTCCATGCGCGGCGAGCAGAGCGCGACGATCTCCTCGATGTCGCGCTGGTTGAAGGCGTTGAAGAGCCTCCCGACCAGGGTCTCCGGCGACTCAGCCATCTGAGCGGACGTCATATCCAGCGACCAGGGCCGTGGGGACCGCGCCACCCTCCGAGCGGGAGACCGCGAGGATTGCCACATCGTCGTCAAGCGTGTCCGCGGTGAAGGCGCGAAGCGCTCCTTCGAGGCGCTGAACCGCCCCCGCCGGGTTGCCCGCCCCGCGCCAGCTCGGCACGCAGCCGCCGCTCGCCGAAGCGGCCACCGTCACCCTCAGCCTCGACGATGCCATCCGTGGTGATCACCAGCTGTTGCCCGGACCCGACCATGCTCTCGCCGATCCGCCACTCGCCGTCGGCAAAGGCGCCGAGCACCTGGTCGCTCCCGGTCGCCTCGCGGACCTCCTCGCCGTCGACGAGAAGCGGCGGCAGGTGGCCGGCGACGGCCATGCGCACCGGCTGGCGCGGGTCGTCGCTGAGGGTGAGCGCCGCCATGCTGCAGAGCGCGGTGTCGTGGCGGGCGAGCAGGGCGCGGTTGAGCGTCGCCAGGGCGATTTGCGGGTCGTTGGTGAGGACCGCGGCCGTGCGCAATGTGTAGCGGGCGAGCGCGGTGATCGATGCGGCCTCGGCGCCCCTGCCGGTCACGTCGCCGATCACCAGCATCCAGCCGTCGGCGACGGGGAAAGCGTCGTAGAAGTCGCCGCCCGCTTCGTTCTCCGCCCCCGCCGGCCGGTACATCGCCGCCAGCGACCAGCCCGGGATGTGAGGCAGCGGCGGCGGCATCAGGCCACGCTGGCAGCGTTTCGGCGATCTCGGCGCGCGCCGCTTCGGCCCGCTCGAGCTCGGAGAAGAGGCCGCTGTTGTCGAGGGTCAGCGCCACCCTGCCGGAGAGGATCCAGGCGAAGCGCACGTCGTCGCGGCGGTAGCGGCGCCCCGACCAGGCCACGCCCAGGGTGAGCGTGCCCTTTACCTGGCCGCGCGTCTGCAGGGCGAGCGTGATCGCCGAGCGCATGCCGAGGCTGCGCAGGAAGTCGAGGTCGTCGCCCTCGTCGTGGGCGATCTCGCGCAGATCGCCCTCCGACATCCGCTCGTAGAAGCGCGGTTCCAGCGCAGCCGTCCTCGCCGCGGACCATCCGCTCCGGCAGCGAGGGCATGCGCTCTTTCAGCCCCTGCTCGGCCCGGGCACTCCCGCCGGGCGCGACCCGCACGGCGACGCGCTTGGGCTCGCCATCCTCGATCAAGTCGATCATGCAGAAGTCGGCGATCTCGGGGACGAGGATGTCGCAGATCTTCTCGAAGGTTCCCTGCGAGCGAATCGCTCGGCTCAGAAGCGGAAGCGACGCTGCCGAGGATCTCGAAGCGGCGCTGCGAGCGACGCGCCCGCAGGAGCAGGACAACGACCAGCACGACGCACAAGATGGCGAGCGTCGCCTCCACCATGGAAATGTCGATCCAGGTCATCGTTCCCCCGTTGCAGTGATACCGAAAACAACGTAGCTCGGGTGAACTAATAAGTCCATACCCCGCCAGGCCGAGGAATGGCGCCGGCCTGGCGCCTGCGGACCGTCAGGGACCGCTGCGCAGCGCCCGGCCCGAGGCGCGAGGGACGGTGGCGGCGTCGCCGCCGGTCCAGGCGTTGAAGCGGTACCAGGCGGGCTTTGCTTCGCGGCGGCTGGTGAGCAGGCCGGCCGAGTCGCAGAACTGGCAGGAGCCGGCCGCATCGGTCCAGGAGAACCACCAGACGCCGCCGATGCGCCAGCGCCGACGGTTTTCGCTCAGCAACCTGAAGGAGCGGTTGAGTTCGCGCGCCTGGCCACGCGGCCCGCGCTCCCAGCGAGACTCAAAGCCGGCCGACCCCCAGCCCATCTCGGTCACGTAGAGCGGCGTCGCGGCGTCGCCGTTGAAGCTCATCACCTGGCGCAGGTTTTCGATCTCCCCGGTCAGCGCACCCGCGTCGGCGACATAAGGGTGCAGGGCAACGCCATCGAAAAAGCGCTTGATCCCGGGCACGCGGTAGAGGCCGGCGAGGAAGCCACTGGACGGGACGTTCGGGGGGACCTGCAGCGGACGCCCGAAGAGGCCACCGAGAATCACCTTCGAGCCGGGCTCCTGGCGGTGCAGCAGAGCTCCGGAGATGCGGACGAGGCGACCGAACCGCGCCGCATCCGGTTCCTTGGAGAAGGTGACGATGTTCTCCTCGTTCCAGATCTCCCACTGGCGCACCGGCAGCCGGGGCAGGTCGCCATGTTCGCGCCAGAAGCTCCCTCGTGGGCCATAGCGGAAGACGGCCGCGTGCAGGAACTGCAGCCAGGCATGGCGCTGGCGCGCCGTCGCGACGGGTTCAGCGCCGAGTTTCGGCGAGACCCAGGACGGGGTCCCCCAGACGAACATGAATGCGCGCATGTGGTTTTCGGCGGCGTACCCGACCTGTTCGTCCAGCCATTCCCAACGGGGCGCGAAGCGGTCACGCGCTTCGGGCTCAACTCCCGCCCAGTTCATCGGCAGGCGCACCGAGGTGATCCCCGCCTCGCTCATCAGCTGGTAGTCGTTTTCGTCGGTCGCGCCCTGGGGCGAGATGCCGATGAACCCGTGCGGCGGCAGCGGCAGCGACCCGGCGATCGCCGGGGTCAGCGCCAGCAGCGCGGCGGTGAGCGGAATATCAGCAGGAGTCTGCGCATACGTTCCAACACATGACCCGGCGGCTCGGCGGAAGTAGCGCTCCGCTCCGGCTCCCCAGGTTACGATCGCGGAATGATCGCATCGGATCCAGGCGCGAGCCGCGCCAATCATCACCGTGATCCTCTTCGGTGCGCCACTGCTGGCCTTCGTCCTCGTGATCGTCCTGGTCAAAGGCCACGCCGGCATCGCCTATTACGAAGCGGTGAGCCAGATCATGCCGGTGGTGATCCTCGCCCTCGCGATCGAGCTGCGCTGCTTCTCGCCCAACCGCGCAGCTGCCGGAACGCCGTCAAAGCCCTGTTCCGCCACCCCGGCGCGCGCCGAGCCCCTGGCAAGCAGCTACGCCGTGGCGACCCTGCTCGCTCTGATCGCCAGCGAGGCCATCGCCGCTCGCTGTCTGTCGCCTCGGAAAGCTCCGGCCGCCTCGCCCTCAGCGTCGCCGCCGCCGGACTGGCGGCCCGGGCCTGCGCCCTGGTCGCAGCAATCCTCTTGCCGAGCGGCGGCGAGAACGAGATCCACGCCGCCGAGCTGAGGCCGAAGCCTGCTGTCGGCCTGACGGACGGTATTTGAACCATGAGGCGCTGCTGAGCCTCCGGGCGCTGCATCAGGCGGCGGCAGCTCTGGCCAGCGCCAACTCGCGCTCAGGCTCCTCGTCGGGTACCTGACGCTCGATGCCGATCAGTAGCTCCTCGTCCAGAACGGCGAGGATGCGCATCCAGGCACGGGGATCGTCGGCATGTGATCGCCGCCTTCACCTTCGAAATGAAGGAATCGAGGTTCCCGCCCTATCGGCGACCTCTCTCTGGGTCAGGTCGAGCTCGTACCGTCGCTCGCGGAATATGGGCGGCGATCCCGGTTCCCGCTGCGCGCCCGGCCAGCTTCGCGGGATCTCCGCGTACTCGCCGCGAGCCTCTCGATACCCCTCCCTGCGTCGAGTCCCGATCCCGAGCTGCCGCGGCAACCGCTTTCCCCTCGAGGGCCGACACTGCCATTACTTCTCGCATTCATGCGAACAGTTTATCCATATCGATCAAATGAATCAAGGACGATGCAGGAGACCCTTGCCTGCGGGCCCGCGGGGAGGGGTCTCTTGGCTCAGACGTACAGCTGCGTCGTTTGAAGTCGAGTCATCCTCCGCTTCGCCATGCGTCTTCTTCGGAGGCGCCGGGCACCGCCCCGTGTTCTTCTCGAAGGCGTGGAGCAAGA